>NZ_OY725677.1:3587500-4117500 GCF_963311185.1 Paenibacillus nuruki
GGCAAAAGTATTATAGAAGCAACGATTACTCCAGCAGAACTTATTTTAGCGGAGACAAAGGAATTTTGGCATGAAACCACAATTATTTACGATTAAAAATATACTGCATATTACAGGGATTACTAAACGTGCATTGCATCATTATCATAAAATTGGTTTGTTGCCTCCAAGTTATGTTGGTGAGAATGGATATCGGTTGTACGATCAACAAGCACTTGCGACATTACAGATGATTTTGCTATTTAAAGAAATGGGATTTTCACTGACAGAGATATCTATGATTCTTCCTTTATCTAAAGATGAACAAAAAGAGATTTCACTTCATCAACGTGGTCTACTTGAACAACGAAAACAAAAGTTGACTACCGTTATTGAACAATTGGATCATTATATAGAAGGAACAGATATACAGAAGCTAAATATATTTGATGATTCTTCTACTTTCTCTATCAAAGATCAGTATGATACAGAAGCTAAATTGGTGTATGGAGATACGGAGAAATATCAGGAATTCCAAGCAAACCTAGAACATTTATCTGATAGCGATAAAAAAGAGGCATACACACAATTTTCGGCAGATGTTGAGCATATTTTTCACAGGATCGCTCAACACCAGCAACTTCCCCCATCTTCTAATGAAGTACAAGACTTAATAGGTCAATGGAGCCGCGTGCTTGGGCGGTTTATGGTTTGTGATGAAGCTATTTTATTATGTATAGCAGAGACTTATGTGACTGATGAACGTTTTGTTCGTTATTTTGATCAGTTTGGTGAAGAAGGTTATTTGGACTTTTTGCATCGTTCTATTGTTTATTTTGTAAAAGAGTATAAAGAGTTGAGTGAGAGTTAAGTATGTAGGAGTACTAGCAATAAGATTCATTTAAGAAAATGAATTTGGTTTAATGAATCGAAAAAGAATAAATTGAATAGATCGAGCACATTCATTGAGGATATACACAATACTCATAAAAAATATAGAATACGAGTAATAAGCGAATCATTAAATAAGTAAATGAACCAAATATAAATAAATTAAATAGAAATGCACTAAAGAGAATTAAAGTAATAGAATGAACTCAATCAAAAACCCCTTTTAACGGCTCTGTTAGCTGTTAAAGGGGGTTTTAGTTTTGTTACTCTTTGGTTAATTTAAGGCTAATTTATTGCTTTTTTTAGTTATGCCTAAATTTTGAGTTTTAATGATTTGCATGTTATTCCGTTAGTTAGACTTGCGTCCATTGTGGAAAATTCCATACTGCTGTTACTTTTCAAATGATGAGTTAACTTTTAAATAATGCATTTCTTATTAGTATCATTTGATTCGAAAATATAATGTGATAATACTGGATTACTCTGAGCCCAGGAATGCATAGCGACAGATGACAAGGATAGCAAGTACCCACATCAACCAGTGTACTTTAACTTTACGCGGTGAAGCGATGTTGCTAAAGAATCCTAAAACTACGAAAGCAATAATACCTGCTGAGATCCCGTTTGCAATACCATTTGTAAATGGCATAAAGATAATCGTTAAGAAAGCTGGGAATGCTTGCATAAAGTCGTCCCACTCGATCTTGCTTACCTGACTCATCATCAATACACCAACAATTACTAATGCTGGAGCTGTTGCCGCAGAAGGAACCACCAAAGCTAAAGGAGCAATAAACAATGCACATAAGAACAATACTCCTGTAGTAATAGCGGTCAAACCTGTACGTCCACCTTCAGCTACACCTGCTGTACTTTCAACATAAGAAGTAATTGTACTTGTACCTAAAACAGCACCTGCACTTACACCTACTGCATCAACCAACATAGCTTTGCTGATTTTCTTTTCGCCTTCTTCTTTGTTTTTGAACAATCCTGCACGTTCGGCTGTACCTACCAATGTACCGAAAGTATCGAATAGTTCAACAAAGGTAAAGATAAAGATAATTTCGAATAATCCTATACCGATTGCGCCTTTGATATCTAATTGTCCAACCGCTAGATTATCAAAAGAAGGAATCCAATGTGCAGTAGACAAACTGCTTAGATCTGTAACACCCATTGGAATACCAATCAATGTAACTACGATAATACCGATTAATAATCCACCTTTGATACGTAATACCATCAGTATACCGATAACGAATAACCCAATAATCGCAAGTAATGTATCCGGGCTATGCATGAAATCGCCCAATGCTAATTGGAAATCAGAACCTTTAACTGTTACAGGAGCTGCTAATTGAGCAACATCTGTAACGCCTTTAACCGTAGCTGATACCGAAACTACATTTCCAAGCTTCAATCCAATAATGGTGACAAATAATCCTATACCTACAGTGATCGCCATTTTGATTGATTGTGGTACAGCGACCAGCAATAACTGACGAACTTTGGTAATTGTTAAAATGATAAAGATAATCCCCGAAAGAAACACTGCACCTAAAGCCGCTTGCCATGTGATCATTCCGTTGGAGCTAAGTACAACGGTCATAAAGTAAGCATTCAAACCCATACCTGGTGCAAGGGCTACCGGAATATTTGCAAATAATCCCATTAAAATCGTAACCAATCCAGCACCTACAGCTGTAGCGAAAAACACGCCTTCTGCGGGTATACCTGCTCCACCTGGTCCCAAGAACAAGTTATTAACGAACAGAATGTATGCCATCGTGATGAAGGTTGTTAACCCTGCGATCATTTCTGTTTTTACACTCGTGCCGTGTTCCTTCAACTTAAAGAAACGTTCCATTATTGCTATCTTCCTCCTCTTGGAAATGAATAGAGAAAACGACAAGAGACCCCGATGGACGAGCTGTTCATCGGGGTCTCTAAGAATCAGAATAACGGCGTGTCATAGTATTCCTTAAATAGTCTATGTATATCGATATCGATATACATAGACGCTAAAGAAAACCTACACTGCCATTGCTTCATTCCGTAGAGAGATCATTCCGGTGATCCGTAGAGACTCCTGAGCCTATTCTCAAGATTATACGAAGTGTTTTTCAATTGTCGCCAAACTCTATTCGCTGTCTTTGATACGTGTTGTTATTTTCATATCAAACAGCTTTACTTGTTACATTCTAGGATAGGATTATAAGGTTGTCAATCAAAAAGCGAATGTTATTTATATGTACATGTGTAATCGTTCGTCAATCTGTAAATATTATCTGTAATAATGATCACTTGATCGTTTTTCACTACCAAAAAATGATAGATTAATTCTAATTTTAACGAATATATGAGTGATCTGGACAAAGTGACGTAATTTTGTGATAGCAATCTTACTTTTTGTCTAATGCTATACTCCTTTATTTTATTTAATATGTTAGTTAATCGAACATAAAGTTAGTTTATATGACATTCGATATTGAGTTTAAGTCAATTTTTGATTATGATATGACTTAATCAGTTAGGTTAAACGTCATTAGAGGCTTATGAATCTTTGGAGGGGATAAAAATGTCTTTGACCGCTTCTACGGTAAAGCATCAAGTACAAACACCTGAGATTCAGCTAAAAGATGTTGAAATGCGTTATCCAACAGATACTGGTGATGTTCTTGCTCTACATCAAGTGAGTCTTGATATTGGCAAAGGCGAATTTGTCTCTTTATTAGGCCCTTCTGGTTGTGGCAAAACTACATTACTTCGACTTATGGCTGATCTGATTCAGCCTACTAGTGGCAGTATTCATGTCGCAGGCAAAACAGCTAAAGAAGCACGATTAGCTCAAAAATACGGGATTGTTTTTCAAAGTCCTGTGTTGTATGACTGGCGTAAAGTCAAACAAAATGTAGCTCTTCCTCTAGAGTTAGTAGGCGTTAGTAAAATCGAACGTGAACGCAAAGCCATCGAATTATTGGAATTAGTAGGACTTGAAAAATTTGCAGATCAATATCCATGGCAACTGAGTGGTGGTATGCAACAACGAGCTGCTATTGCAAGAGCACTGGCAATGGAGCCTGAAATTCTACTAATGGATGAACCGTTCTCTGCCCTAGATGAATTTACAAGAGAACGCTTAAATGAAGAGTTATTGTCTGTATGGAATAACATTCAGAATACGATTGTATTTGTCACTCACAGTATTCCCGAATCGATTTTTTTATCAGATCGAGTATTTGTATTATCCCCACATCCGGGACGATTGTCGGCAGTGGTTGAAATTCCTTTACCTAGACCACGTACACAGGAAATGCGTAACAGTCCAGCCTTTTTTGAATTGATTGCCCGTATTCGCGATAGCTTTGAAGGGGTGTGACGTATGAAAGGAAATCATCTTTTTGTACGTAATCGCCTGTTGCCTGCTATGGTCTGGGTTATTGCGATCTTGGTAATCTGGGAACTTACATCATGGGCACTATTAAATATAGGTCATCTGCCTTTGGCTCAATCCAAACTTCCTTATCTTCATGAAGTGCTAGCCACCAGTATTCAATATAGTGGAACGTTGATCAAAGAAGGTAGTGCTACATTCGGTAATGCAGGAATAGGATTTTTGCTTGGCGCTCTGGCAGGTGTTGTACTGGCTATATTGATGAGCATATCGACATGGATCGAAAAATTAACCTTTCCATATGCTGTAGCTTCACAAATGATTCCGGTACTCGGACTCGCACCTATTATTTATGGAATTGTACGAGATGAGTATATTTCACGGATTCTGATCTCGGGATATATTACATTTTTTCCGGTAGCACTCAATATGTTACGAGGATTACGAAGTGTTGAACCTTCCGCTCTCGAATTGATGCATTCTTATGCGGCTAAACCGTGGAGTATTTATTGGAAGTTACGATTACCTGCTGCTATCCCCGGACTTTTTAGTGGATTAAAAATTGCGGCTCCTCTAGCTGTAACTGGCGCTATTCTTGTTGAACTAATGGGAGCACAACATGGTATCGGCGTGATTATGCTTCGCAATCTGTATTATGGCCCTTCTCATGTATATATGTTCTGGTCGACTGTTTTTATCGGAGCTTTACTTGGCATACTCAGCTATTGGTTGATTAACTTGATCGAACGTATCGTATCTCCATGGCAACCTGAATTCCGCTCCAAAGGAGGTAGCCATTCATGAACAAACCATCATCGGTACAGAACAAAAAAGTGGCTGCTACATATATCTCTGAATTACCTTCTTCAACTCTTCCTTCTCCACATTCTTCGTTAACAGAACAGCAACAAGCAAAAGGAACAGATCAACCTTCGCGCAAACGTCAGAGCAAGAACAAATCATTATTAGGTGGTGGAAAACTATGGCTTCCTCTTGGTTCAGGTATCTTATTCGTGGCATTATGGCAAATAGAGGTTTTTCACAAGATATTTGATCTTAAAAAATATCAACTTCCTCTTCCTTCAGCAATTGCATCGTCTATACAAGAAAATTGGAGTCTTCTACTATCCTATACCGGATACACATTAGCTGAAGCTGTACTGGGCATGGTCATAGGTTCTTTATTCGGATTCATTATTGCTCTTATCGCTACAGCTTCTCCACGTTGGGGTGCAGGAAGTCTTACTTTAGTAGCCGCTTTAAATGCTGTTCCTATTGTAGCGCTGGCTCCAATTATGAATCTATGGTTCGGTGATGGTATCGGTTCTCGAATCGCTATCGTCACTGCAACAACTATGGCGGCTATGGCTCTTAACGCTTATAAAGGAATGTCATCTGTTGATCCACTCGCTCTTGATCTTATGCATTCCTATGCCGCCAATAAAGGAAAAGTCTTTCGTTATTTACGTATGCAACATAGCTTACCGTATGTATTTACTGCTCTTAAAATCAATACTACTGCTAGCATGATCGGAGCTATTGTCGGTGAGTTCTTCTTTTCTTCGCAAGGACTGGGTTACCTCCTCTCTAATTCTATCAAAATTGCCAAAATGCCACTGGGTTGGTCATGTATCGTGCTGGCTGCTATCGCCGGTATTATTTTCTATATGGTGGTAGAGCGATTAGAAAAAGTATGTATTCGCTGGCATCCTTCTCAGCGCACCTAAATGACCGGGCATACATCCACTTTATTTTCGCATATAGCTATCGAGAATAGATTAACGATTCAGGGGGAATAAAAGATGAACATCCAACCACAAAAAGTTCAAGCCAGTCTTGTAATTATGCTGGTGATTATGATTACGATGCTCGCAGGATGCGGCGGAATGAAAAGTGCTTCGACAGACACAGGTACAACAGCGAATGCCAATGAAGCGACTTCAACAGAACCCGTAACTGTCAAGTTACAGTTGAAATGGGTACCTCAAGCACAATTTGCTGGTTATTTTGTCGCTAAAGATAAAGGTTATTATGAGCAAGAAGGTCTAAATGTGGAGATTCTTCCGGGCGGCCCAGATATTGTTCCTGAGCAACAGGTCGCTGGTGGTTCCGCAGATATCGGTGTAGATTGGGTTGGAAGTCTGCTGACGAGTCAGGAACAGGAAATGCCATTGATTCAAATCGCTCAAATTTTCCAAAAAAGCGGTCTAGTGGTGGTATCTAAAAAATCGGCTGGTATTAACACTCCTGCTGATCTAAAAGGTAAAAAAGTAGGCAACTGGATGGGTGGAAATGAATTCGAACTATTGGCTTTATTCGATAAGTACGGGCTTGATCCGAACAAAGATGTGAGCTTTACCAAACAAGGATTCACAATGGATCAATTTCTAGGTGGCGAATTAGATGCCGCTTCAGCTATGACCTATAACGAATATCAAATTTTGCTAGAGTCTGGTCTTAAAGATAGCGATCTGAATGTGATTGATATGAACGACGAAGGCGTAGCGATGTTAGAAGATAATTTATTTGCCAATAAAGAGTGGCTAGATGCGAATAAAGAAACTGCCGCTAAATTTGTACGTGCTTCACTTAAAGGATGGAAAGATGCGATTGCTGATCCTGAAGCGGCAGTTGACAGTGTAATGAAGCAAGCGGAATCGGGCAGTACTACGAAAGAACATCAACTCAAAATGATGCAAGAAGTAGCAAAATTGATTCAACCTGAAGGATTCGATGAAACTAAAATGGGCTACACTGACGACAAAATGTTCCAGCAGACTGCTGATATCGCTTTGAAATTTGGCGTCATTAAAGAAGCGGCTAATGTGCAAGAAGCGTATACCAATGAAATTGTAGATATGGCTAGTAAAATGCAGTAAGCGTCACTGCTCGCTATTAATGATCCAGCAACAGAGAGGAGAAATCATCATGCTCGAATTAGGAACAGACAGTGAATCAGCAATCCAAAAGGATCAGCGCTATTTGTGGCATAATATAACTCCTTACAATGAAGCAGCTCCACCGATGATCGCTGCGACAGGTAGTGGATCATGGGTAACAGACACCAATGGTCAGCGTTATATGGATGGAATGTCTGGTCTATGGTGTGTGAATGTGGGCTACGGTCGCAAAGAGTTAGCGGAAGCGGCATATGAACAACTGTTACAACTTCCTTATTTTCCATTAACACAAAGTCATATGCCTGCGATTGCACTTGCGGAAAAGTTGAATAACTGGCTTGGTGATGATTATGTAATCTTCTTTTCTAATAGTGGTTCTGAAGCTAATGAAGCGGCTTTCAAAATCGCACGTCAATATCAACAACAGATTGGACAGCATTATCGCCACAAATTTATTTCGCGTTATCGTGGGTATCATGGTAGTTCTATGGGTGCGCTATCAGCTACAGGGCAGGCTCAACGTAAATATAAATATGAACCGTTAAGTGGTGGCTTCCTGCATGTGGCCCCACCAGACAGTTACCGTCGTCCGGCTGGTCAAACAGTAGAAGAGTTCAACCTGAACTGTGCTCAAGCGATCGAAGATATGATCATCTGGGAAGGGGTTGAAACGATTGCCGCTGTAATTATGGAGCCTGTAATTACGGGTGGTGGTATTATTATTCCCCATCAAGTGTATATGGATCGGGTACAAGAGATTTGCCGTACTCATGGTGTGCTACTTATTATAGACGAAGTGATCTGCGGATTCGGACGATCTGGTCAAAAGTTCGGACATCACAACTTTGGCATAAAACCGGATATTGTGACGATGGCTAAAGGATTAACAAGTGGATATTTGCCACTATCGGCTACGGCTGTCCGCAAAGATATCTATGAAGCATTTAAAGATAAAAGTGATGATTACGGGCATTTCCGGCATGTAAATACATTTGGTGGTAATCCTGCGGCATGTGCATTAGCACTACGTAATCTGGAAGTGATTGAGCAAGAACATCTTATTGAACGTGCTCAACTGTTAGGGCAACGCCTCAATACAGCAATGATGGATATTGCAGACCATCCACTAATCGGCGATATCCGTAGCTTCGGTCTGCTTACAGGCATTGAACTGGTTGAAAACAAAGATAGCAAAAAGCCAGCGTCACTCGATATCGTGAAGTCCATAATTGCCGGTTGTAAACGTAAAGGACTGATTATCGGCAAAAATGGCGATACGGTCGCTGGCTATAACAATATACTTACTTTTGCCCCTCCATTATCTTCTACAGATGAAGATTTGGAATTCTTAATTAGTACATTCAAACATGTGATGAGTGAGCATTAGGTAACGTCATTTTTTCTGGATACAAAAATTGATAAGCACGTAGAGCGACTTGAATCGATATGCGATTTTCAGGTGACATGTAATCTTCACCGAGCAGTTCGGTAATTTTGTCTAAGCGATAATATAAAGATTGGCGTACGATAAACAATTTCTGCGCGGCAATCTGCTTGGAACCATCATGATCTAGATATACTCGTAATGTAAGAAGTAATTCACTGCCTTTGGACTGATCATGGTCAATCAGAGGCCCTAGATAGTTACGAATAAAGGTCTGAAGCGTTTTGCCATCATTCAAGCTGAGTAGTAATTGAAATACGCCTAATTCTTCATAAAATAGTAACGTACTATCCGAACAGGAATACAGAGATAAGGCTTGAACAGCTTCTTGATAGCTGGCTGAAACATTTTTCAAATGATGACCGGATTTACTTACACCGATAATTAATTTCAAATGCTTCAGCTTATCATCTGCATGAATATGTTGTAGAGATTGTAATGCCTGTTGAAGTCTTGGCTTCGCAGGCATTTTGGCTTGTTGATCCAGAGCAATCACTGTCAGTCGATTATTTTTGAGTGTGATAAGCGGATGAAATAGATACTTTTCAAAAATAGACCTTAAAGCTAGCGAAAGATGAAATGTGATCGACTCCCACTCATTCTCCGAACTGTTCCATTTCACATCTTGCGGATTCTCAATTTCGATAAGGCAGACACGATAAGGTAATTCATTCATGGCGGCGAAATCAGGTCCAATTAGACTTTTGAGTCGATGTTCATCTTCAATCCTTCCATAAATCAATTCCTCCACCCATAGATTTTCCGAAAATAACTTGCGTTCTTCCATATAACGGGTACGTAACAATTCTTGAGCGATGGATAGCGAAGCCGAATCTAGTAATAAACAATCATACTCTTGTGGTTTGTGCGGACAGATCAACATAATGTATGCCCATGTCTGATCCAGAGCACCTACAGGCTTGAGCACAATCGTTTGTTGCTGATGTTCACGAAAATAAGGTGCAGTATCATGTTGTACCCCATCCATACTTTCATTAAATGCTGCAAAAAAATCCAATAGCGGACGTTGCTTATCAGGAGCGAGTGCCGGGAAAAAGGAAGGTTTTCCTTGCAATTGTAAATAGATCACTTGATGATGCGTGCTTTGGTGTAGCAATTGTAATACTTTCGTAGTGCCTTGCGAAGTGAGCGTTAACCGATTGAATTCACGTGAAATACTTTCTAATTCTTGAAGCATACGATGATGGTGATTAATAATCAATGAATGTAGATCGAGCGTAATATCTACAAACCGTACGGTTTCTTTAAAAATAATCAAAGGAAAATCGTGGCGATTGGCAAGTTCAATCATTTCAGCAGGAATCTGTTGAAAAAAGTCGCCCAGTTCAATACAAAGACATGCTGCCTTTTTCTGAATTAAATTTTCCATAAATTCGAGTGTAGTTGCAAGATGATCATGGAATTGCATACCTGTAGTCAGAATCATTTCTTCTCCATGAATAAGACTTTCAAAATTAGAACTCTCCAGCACATGAACCCAACGAACATAATTCTTTGTTCCTCTTATTCCTCCGATCACTTCTGCTTGAGCAAATAAAGGTCTTGTCATCGCATCTTCGATAGTAAACATACGGTTTCCTTCCATCTCTCCCCCGCCTTTCTCTAAATCATGGATCAATCACCTTCATATAAAATAACGTTCAGCCGCACCTGTATCTACGCTATGGTCGTCAAAAATAAACTTTTGAAATTAGACACTCTGTCTAATGTAATAAAAAAGCGAATTGTCTATAGTTTTAATATATAAATGTCAGATTACATAACCTATATGGATATGAATTATACTATATTTATGCTTTATATGATATTTTAAAATAATTTCACTGAAAAAATCTATAAAAAGATCGATATTAGCGAAAAATATGTTACATTATTTAACACAAAATAGTTTTCTATACCCTAAGGAGGTTTAACCGATGGAACTTTCTTCTACATTGGCTTCGTTTTCACCCGATCTATTTATGCGTAATTTTGCGGAAGCAGAACCTGGTCTAACTCACAAGGGAGCTATAGAAGAATCGAATCGCTGTCTGTACTGTTATGATGCGCCATGTATAACAGCTTGTCCTACCGGAATCAATATCCCTTCTTTTATCAAACGCATTGCAACCGATAATCTAAAAGGCGCTGCATATACGATTATGGATGCTAATCCTGTTGGTGCTAGTTGTGCTCGTGTCTGTCCAACAGAAGAGTTATGTGAAGGCGCTTGTGTACTGAATGAAAGTTCCAAACCGATAGATATCGGAAGATTACAACGTTATGCTACGGATTGGGCGATCGAAAAAGACGCTTCTTTATTCGAAGCAGGTATTCCTAACGAGAAAAAAGTAGCGGTGATCGGTGGCGGTCCTGCTGGCTTGGCTGCTGCACGTGAATTAGCACGTGAGGGATTCAGTGTCGTGATCTATGAATCGAAACCACTTGCAGGTGGACTGGATACGCATGGTATTGTCTCTTTTCGTTTACCTCAATCCATATCGCTCTGGGAAGTTGAACAAGTACGAAAGTTAGGCGTCGATATTCGCACCCATATGAAAGTAGGCACTGATATCACTGCCGAGCAATTGCTGACGGAATACGATGCAGTCGTCTTAGCAGCTGGCATGGGATACGTTCCTCCGATCAAAATTGAAGGGGAACAACTACAAGGCGTCTATGATGCGATTCAACTGGTTGAACAGACCAAAACAGGTCAACCTCATGTTAATCTAATCGGCAAAAAAGTAGCGGTGATCGGTGCAGGTAATACGGCTATTGATGGAGCTACCTGTTCAGTACGCTTAGGTGCTTCTAATGTGAAAATGGTCTACCGACGGACACGCGAAGAAATGACTGCTTATGATTTTGAATATGAATTTGCCAAACAAGAAGGGGTAGAATTCAACTGGTTAACATTACCCAAGCGAATTATTGGTGATGCTACAGGTAAAGTCACTCATCTAGAGTGTGTACAAATGAAATTAACAGGTGAACTTGGTAAAGACGGGCGGTTAGTGCCGATGCCTGTTGAAGGTTCTGAATTCTTAATGCCCGTCGATGCTGTGGTGACAGCGATTGGACAAGAACGTCGTACTGATCTGATTGAGCATTTTGGATTAGAACATACATGGGGTGTTGTCAAGATTGATACGACGACTCATCGTACCTCTAATCCTAAAGTATATGCCGCAGGCGATATTATATTCGGAGCGGGTCAAGGTGAAGCAATGGTCGTCTCTGCTGCGCAACAAGGAAAATTAGCAGCGTATGCAATCAGCCAACATTTACTTGCTCAAGAAGATCATTCTTTACGTTCGATTGTATAAAATAAGGCTTCCACTGCTATCAATACAAATAAGATTACTAAAATAAATCAATCCAAAATCTGATTCTATAAATAAAAGATAGGCACATCTAATGTACTGTTTGAGATATAAGATGATATGACTAGGAGGTTGTTGATTATGGCAGATTTGAGTATTGATCTTGCAGGTATTCGTTCCCCTAATCCGTTCTGGCTCGCTTCTGCACCACCTACGAATACAGGTTATCAAGTACAGCGTGCTTTTGAAGCAGGTTGGGGCGGAGCGGTCTGGAAAACGCTGGGTGATCCGATTATTAATACATCTGCCCGATTTGCAGCGATCAATTTCAACGGACAACGAGTCGCTGGATTTAACAATATTGAATTGATCTCTGACCGTCCATTAGATGTAAATCTTAAAGAAATCTATGAAACGAAAAAACGATTCCCCAATCATGCAGTTATTGCTTCTCTAATGGTTGAACCGACTCAATACAAATGGCATGAAATTGTAAAACGAGTCGAAGATGTAGGTGTCGATGGATTGGAATTGAACTTCGGTTGTCCGCATGGTATGGCTGAACGTGGTATGGGTGCGGCTTCCGGTCAACAACCCGATCTAGTCCAAGCACAGACCACATGGGCGAAAGAAGTAGCAACGACACCTGTGATTGTGAAATTAACTCCGAATATTACGGATATCACGGTGGTGGCTCGCCATGCTGTTAAAGGTGGTGCGGATGCGATTAGTCTGATCAATACGATCAATAGTCTCGCTGGTGTCGATATTCATAGTTGGAATACCATCCCTCATGTCGGTGGCAAAGGGGCACATGGTGGATATTGTGGCCCTGCGGTAAAGCCGATTGCCCTAAATATGTTAGCCGAATGTGCTCGTGATATGAATGTAGGTGTACCTATTTCAGGAATTGGCGGCATTTCTACATGGCAAGATGTGGTTGAATTTATGTTGATGGGAGCTACAGGGATTCAAGTCTGTACTGCCGCAATGCATCACGGTTTCCGAATTGTCGAAGAAATGATCGATGGTCTCAACAACTATTTAGATGATAAAGGTCTTAGCTCAGTGACTGAATTGATTGGTCAAAGTGTATCTCGTTATTCCAATTGGGGTGATCTAGACCTTAATTATCAAGTTGTTGCTCGAATCAATGAAGAAAATTGTATTAACTGCAATAAGTGCCATATTGCTTGTGAAGACACTTCCCACCAATGTATTGATATGCTGACCAATGCTGAAGGAAAAAGTATTTTGCAAGTTCGTGAAGAAGATTGTGTAGGTTGTAATCTGTGTTCTATCGTCTGTCCTGTAGATGGTGCGATAGATATGATCGAAATACAAAACGGTATGGCGCCAATGAGCTGGAACGATCGTCAAAAAATGATCGGTTCGTTGAATGATTCGTATACCGGAGCTGAGGTGATTGGATGAAAAAGATTATTCGAAATGGAACGATTGTAACGGCAGCAGATACGTATGTCGCCGATCTATTAATCGAACATGGGATCATCACCAGTATCGGGCTTCATTTGGAAGCAGAAGATGCTGAAATAATTGATGCGAGTGGTTGCTATGTATTCCCTGGAGGTATTGATCCCCATACTCATCTTGATATGCCTTTTAGTGGAACCGTTACGGCTGATGATTTTGAGTCTGGCACCAAAGCAGCTGCATTCGGCGGTACAACGACAGTGATTGATTTCTGCTTAACGACTAAAGGTAATACCTTGCAAAGTGCTGTCGATACATGGCATAAGAAATCACGAGACAAAGCTGTCATTGATTATAGCTTTCATCTGATGGTCTCAGAAATTAATGATATCGTATTGGATGAATTACCTCAGATTATTGAAAAAGAAGGCATTACCTCATTTAAAGTATTTATGGCGTACAAAAATACATTTCAAGCCGATGACGGCACATTATTCAGAACATTGCAAACAGCGAAGCGTGAAGGCGCACTTGTAATGGTCCATGCTGAAAATGGTGATGTGATCGAATATTTAGTCGAACAAGCACTAGCCGCTGGACAGACAGAACCTATCTATCATGCGCTTACTCGTCCTCCTGAATTAGAAGGTGAAGCTACCGGACGCGCTGCTTACCTTACGGGTCTGACGGATTCGCAATTATACGTGGTGCATGTAACTTGTGCAGAAGCTGTCTACAAAATTGAAGAAGCCCGCCGTAAAGGTCTACGTGTATATGGAGAAACATGTCCTCAATATTTACTATTGGATCAGAGCGATTTGGAAAAACCGAATTTTGAAGGAGCAAAATATGTATGGTCTCCTCCTCTACGTGAGAAATGGAATCAAGAGGTGTTGTGGGATGCTCTTTGGAATGGAAGTCTACAAACGATTGGTTCCGATCAATGCTCATTTAATTTTAAAGGGCAAAAAGATCTGGGGATTCATGACTTCTCCAAAATACCTAATGGTGGCCCGATGATCGAAGACCGATTCAGTGTCCTTTATTCTGAAGGAGTTGCTAAAGGACGAATCTCACTTAACAAATTTGTCGATATTATTGCTACAGCCAGCTCACGTCTATTTGGACTTTTTCCGCAGAAAGGAACACTTGCGATTGGTAGTGATGCTGATATTGTGATCTTCGATCCAACCGTCAAACGAACGATCTCAGCGCAAACGCATCATATGAATGTCGATTATAATGCTTTTGAAGGAATAGAGATTACAGGCGAACCGGTATCTGTACTGAGTCGAGGAGAATTTGTGATTCGAGATAAACAGTTTGTCGGTACGCCGGGAACCGGTCAGTATTTGCATCGTAATCGGTTTGAAGTTCCTACAACCCTGTTATCTTCTACAACTGAACAAGTAAGTGGAGGGATACGATAATGTCTGCTTTCGCTGATTTTGAAAAAGAAAAGCTGGCGATCGATCAATGGCTAGATAATGGATATAAGGTTATCGCTATTCAGGAAAGTCTGGAAGGCGCATGTGTCAAATTCAGTAAAGACCCTTCTCGTGCTAAGCATGATGATCTTCATCTCATTACTGCTGATGCTCGTAAATATCTAACGACTCGCTTACTGATGAATGGACAACTCGCTCGTTCGGTGTAACCTCTCCTCTTTACACATTACATTGATATACCTTTATTCAAAAAGCCCATCTAGACCGAACCAGTACCTCTTACTGGATTCGATCAGATGGGCTTTGAGCTATGTTGTCATTTCAAAAAGTAGATTGGCTTAGAAGTGACTGGAAAATATGAATTTACTGCAATCCAGCAAGCAATTCCCAGACATCTGAATGACCTGGCATTTCCCCGCTTGTCCACCATTTCGCACGATACGTTTTGCCATCATAGCTGACAGTATCTCCACCAACATAAATCATAGAAGGGCTCCAAGCGTTAGCAGAAGGTTGTCCTGGATCAGTAGGAGTCGTCGGTGTTGTTCCTCCAGTACCTTGTCCCGTAATATTCACATCGATCACCTGATAAAAAGCATTGGCGGTATCACTAATATCCCATACGCCCAAGATGACATGGTAGCCACTCCGGTCTGACGGAATATTAATCGTATGACTCACACTCGCAGCCGGCTTGGCTCCATTGTCATTAATCACAGCAATTTCTTGCAATGTACTACGCTTCAGTGGTTCATTTGGATTCCAACCTTGTTTGGTGATGTAATACTTCCAACTGGCTGTTGCATGTTGAGCTGTTAATTTCCATTGAACTTTGAGTGCACCTGTTTTGATATCTGTTTTGTGCCAGCGGGTAGATGTCTGCTCATCTAGCGGTGCAAATCCTGCTACACCGCCGCTTGCAATATGCCCATCTGTCGGTCCTGCTGATGGATAGCCTTTGAGTGCTTCAATACTTTGCGGTTCATACTGAGCACTTCCCACATTGGTATTGAGTCCGAGTGCATTCGATCCTTTGTAAGCACGACTAGCAGGCTGTTCGATATAACCATGTGCCCAAATGGTACTGCTCATTAACAAAGCACATGTGCTAATAGCCACAGTCGCTGTTATCGCCTTTTTCCAATTCATTTATAGACCTCCCAAGTGTTCCAAATCTATACGGTATAAATGATATGATCGAAGAATCTATTACAGTTGTTGCCATACATCTGCTTGTCCAGGTGTCTCGCCTGTAGTCCACCATTTGGCACGATACGTTTTGCCGTTGTAGCTTACGGTATCTCCACCGACATATACGGCGGATGCTGTCCAAGCTTTGGCTGTTGGTTGATCAGGATTGGTTGGTGTGGTCGGTGTCGTTGGATCGGTTGGTGCACTGCCGTTATAGATCAAGTTGTAGTACGCATTGGAAAAGGCTTTGTTGTACGGTGTTCCTGCACTATTGCTACCTAGATCCCAGTTTACTGACCATGTCATTACACCTTTGAGCGATTGACCTTGTGATTGTAATTTGGAAAATACGTTATACACTACTGTTGGATCTTTGACCGTTCCATTGCCCCCTGCATCTGGATTAGCAGGTAAGCCTAGCACTAATTTATTGGCTGGAATCTGTAGCAATCCTCTTGTGCCATGAATAAATGAATCTGCCATATAGTAAAGGAAATTATATTTGTCTGCATCTGAATTTTGAGCTAACCACTTGCTCACTTCGTCGACCCAGATGCCATCGCCTGCCTGATTGTACAATTGAGGCGCTATAAAATCATAGTAGCCTGCCAGACTGGTTAAGTACGGTTCGTAAGCTCCACCTGGTTTCAAGTATGGAAATTCAGGAGCCATACTAATCAAAAAGTTCTGCCCTTGCGCTTTGTAATGATTTTTGACGATCTTAAGCGCGGCTGGAATAACCGTTGTGTTACTACCTGCTTTGATCGAATTTTGCTCCAGATCGATATCTAATCCATCAAATCCATATACATCAACCAGACGAATAATCTCATTGGCAAAAGCTTGCTCTTGTCCTGCACTGAGTTGTACATGAGCATCTGCTCCACCTAACGAAAGAATAACGGCTGTTCCTCTTGCATTTAACGTAGCGACTTGTTGACGAAATTCAGCATCGGTTCCTCGATCTGGCTTAAATGTAGGAATACCATTCCCAGTCATAAAAGCAACCGTAACCACATTGTAAGCAGTTGGAGATTCGCTCAAAGCCATCGTACGTGAAGTCCCACCTGCATAACCGTCTTTAGCAGAAGATGTCCAATTTTGCCAGTAGCCTACCATAACTTTTTTGCCACTAATACTTGGCATCGTGGAAGCACTATCTGCGGCTTGAGTGGTCGGCATCGATGTAGCCAGTAACGAACAACTCATCACTCCTGCTAATACCCATTTCATTAATTTGCCTTTTTGAATGATATTCATCATATACACTCCTTCAAATAGTGGAATAAGATATTGCCTGATACCCTTACGATTTTCCCGACAGCATGCTACATGACAATGAACAACATAGGTTTCCTATTTTCCAATAAATCCCTTTTTCAAGGTATAACTGAATTATACTGCTTAGATTGTGAAAAACTTATGTATATCCGCATAATCTAAGGCGAATTGTAGTAAAGGGCTATTCTCTCGCTGTTGATCATTAGAAGAGTCAGCAAATAAGATCAAAAAAACAAAAAAACCTTCTCCATATGGAAAAGGTGAACAGTGTCAAAATGGCTATATCGTGCAATACCTTTTAATATACGCCAAATAGTTCTTGCAACAACTGAGACTTGGCATAACACTGCTGTGCTTTGAACTGTTGTCCAATCTGCTCATAACTGTAGCCACATTCATAATACAGTTGATCCAAATAATAACCGATCTGATGATTAGCACAATAACGGATACCCTGAGTGGCATATTCAATCGCTGTCCGATAATCTTGCGTATCTGAATAAGCTTTGGATAAATAGTAAAAGATCGGCGTAAATTGATCATTTCCCTCACGATATATATGCAGGGCACGCAGGCATTTATGTAACCAACCGATACATGCTCGATAATCCCCGTCCAATCCATAAGCAATGGCTAGTGCTTGAATCACTTCAATCTCATACAAAGCTGGAATCCGTTCGCAATGATAAGTTAATTTCAAAGCTAACTGAATCATCGGCAATCCACGATCTACTGCACCTAAATGCACATGAGCGTTTCCTTTCTGATACAGTACAAATTGCTGATCCATTAACGAATAACGGCATATTTCTTCTACCTGATGATCTTCGATATATTGTAGAAGTTCCTGATACATATGCTTTTTCTGCAAATATTTGATGTTTTTGCGAATGCTCTGAATCTCATGAATCTGTTGTTCATTCATATCGAAAAAGATCCGAATATCCAGACTAAACTTATGAGCGATCTGAAATAAAATCTCAGCCGATACTGATTCTACCCCTTTTTCAATACGACTGATCTGCGATTGATTACAAATGCCTAACGCCAATTGTTGCTGGGTTAATCCACGTTGCTGTCTAATCTCACGAATCCGTTGCCCGATCCAGCGGTAATCCAGTATCGTCTGGCTAACCATTGTACACAACCTCCCGAATACTTCGATGATCTCTATATCATAAGCAATCGATCAAAGCAGCATCAGGTGTAGAAATACGCATATCGAGAGAATTTCTTAGTATCTATTAGCAAAGCAGATCATTTGGTACGATCTTGGATAAAATCTCATTGATATAGTTGAATAGAAAAGTATTTCCTTAGTATTCTACAGACTTTATGGATAATCCAGTGTTCCTTTTACAACAACATGCTTACCTTTGCGATCTTCAAATACTTTGACATGGACTTTGGCTTGTTCTTGAAATTTCGGCAGATTCATCGTGTACACCGTTGTCTTAACAGTGGCTTGAAAAGGAAGAGATGTGGGGCGCTCAATCTTCAGCACAAGAACAATCTCAGGTTGCCCGCTACTATACTGACCTGTAGGCGTACTAGAGATCACTGTTGCTCGCGCAGAGTACCCTTCCAGTATCGTCTGTTCTGTGATGCTTTTCTTATTCAGGACTCTTGGTAATACAATAGCAATCACTGCAAAAAATATTAGTAATCCGATACAACTTAATATTAGTGTAAATGGCTCCAATGCTTTAATCTCCTTTGGCGGATAAATACCTGTTCTCGTTCTACTTCAAATACGTAGTCTCTTGCATAGAAACGATCTGCTCTGCTTCGACAAATACGCATAACTGTTGCAAAATCGATTCAATCGTTGGCTGATGCTCAGTTGCTTGAGCTGCATCAAACAACGTTAACTTTTGCACCTGTAATTCTCGGCGCTGGCGATCATTTTTGAGATCAACCACACCCACGATCTGTTCCCCAATCAAAATGGGCATCGCAAAGTAACCGTATGTCCGTTGCTCTTTGGCCATATAACTTTCCAGCTTATAATCTACATCAAATAGCTTCAACAATCGTGACCGATCACGAATCATATTATCAAATGGAGATAGCAATGTGGCTGCGCTACCTTCTAAATTTTCAAGTGTCGTTAGTAACGGAATATCTTGTGTCCGTATAAAATGCTCTTCAGCAAATTCTTCAACCTGTATACGCTGAATATGTCCTTGCTCTAATTGTTGCTTGATATACTCGCTGACTGCTGTTTTGTTGAGGTTAAAGCAAGCTTTCAATTCTTTCAGTGTAGCGATGCCTAGATTCTCAAACGTTAACTCCATTAAATACGTATTCAATGTTGGCTCATGCTCAATCGTGCGCTGTTCTTCAATATTCTGGTCAGTGCGTGTGTATAACTTATTAAAATGATGATCTCGACTAACCTTAACCAAACCTGCACGCCATAACTTATCCAGTGCTCGCCTTGCTGGTGTCATACTCCATGTGGCTCCACTTGACGGGTGATCATGTTGAATATCACGTGAGCGCAATGGCTGATCGACCTGCACTTGCTGATAAATATCCAAAATCAAATCCAACTGAGGTTCATTCATCATTTTCACCTGATGATGTGCAAAATAATGATGCAAATGTTCATATGAGGATGCAGGCAACAAACACAAAGCAAACAAATACACTTCAAATATCGACTGCTGTTCATACAATTCTAATAACCATTCTCGCTTATACCGATGATCTCTTGACCAGAAAAATAAATCCTGACTACGAGATAACACATTCATCGTATCGAGCTGAACATAACCAAGGCGGTTAAGGGTATGTAAGACTCCACTAGCATCTTGATAGTGATTGAGGTGAGGTTGTAGCAGTCCTTGTTGGTGCAATTGCAGACGCTTCATCTGTGCTCTAGTCGTGGTCAGCATAGCGATCCTCCTGATAATTATTTTATATTTTATCGATATGATTTCTAATGATTATCTAGTGTCTGTAAAAGCTCTTGCGCTGTTAGATGTGACTCTCCTTCAACTTCTTCTTTTGTCGGGGAGTATGCAATTCGCTGAAGCTCTGGTTCTAACTCTCGAATCAAAGCTACTGGTAAAAAACTTACAATATATTGCAAACACCATTCGATCCATTCAGAATCATTTGTATGTAAGACGTTTCGTACATGAGGAACAATCTCATTAGGAACCGTAAGCAATATTTTGGACATGGGTATTGCAACAGGCCAGTTGATATCCTGCAACCATACAAGTAACTCCGGAAGAATAGGAATTAATGCTTTTGGATCTAACTGCTGTAATCGCTGGATGGCGCCAAAATCAAATTTGGACTCAGGGATTAAGTGATTGGATTCGGTCATATTATAGTCTCCTTTACGTATGAATATCAAAATGTAGATATCTCATCATGACTGTTGGTTGTTCCATCTATTTTTAAAACTAGTCTCTATGCTCTATATTTAACCGTCTCCATATTAATTTGAGAATATGCCTTGATACCCCATCATTATTTAACAACCCTGTTAGAAGAAAATAATACAAAGGTTCACTTTCTGAAGTTAATATATCTGGATCTTCTCCAGCTTCAATAATCAATACTCTTTTGTAATGTTCTACTAAGTTTGGAACTTTCTCAGGATCAGATAATTCATAAGCATTTCGAATAAACATTCCAAATGACCAATGAAATTCAAATAGATGATTTTCTTCAATATTAAGAAAATGTTGCCTCATTCCATCTTCAAAATGATATTGCATAATATGATCCACTATTCCTTCAAAAGAATCAATGATTTGCTTTGGAGGTAAGGAATTGGTTTTATCCATAAACTTCAATCCTTTCGATAAGGTCGGTTTGGCAGGAGTTGATTAACAAATCATGTAACTGCTCTGTTGGTAGCATGGATGATCATTCCTTTTGTATATAGTATAACTAAAAAAAGCCTCAAAACCTTAGATATCTAAGATTTTGAGACTTGGTTATTTTACTCCCACTCAATCGTAGCTGGTGGTTTGGATGTAATATCATACACAATCCGGTTCACATTATCAACTTCATTGACAATACGTACCGAAATCTTCTCTAACACATCCCAAGGAATACGTGCCCAGTCAGCAGTCATACCGTCAATCGACGTTACTGCACGAATACCTACAGTATATGAGTACGTACGAGCATCGCCCATGACGCCTACGCTCTTCATGTTCGGAAGGGCTGTGAAGTACTGCCAAATTTCGCTTTCAAGACCGGCTTTAGCGATCTCTTCACGCAAGATATAATCCGAATCGCGAACGATTTGCAATTTATCTTCAGTCACTTCGCCCAAGACACGAATCGCTAGACCTGGACCTGGGAAAGGTTGACGCCATACGATGGCAGCTGGTAATCCACATTGTTCGCCGACTTTACGTACTTCATCTTTGAATAGTGCTTTGAGTGGCTCTACCAATTCAAAGTGCATATCTTCTGGCAATCCACCTACGTTATGGTGAGATTTGATCGTTTGTGCTGTGGCTGTACCACTTTCTACGATATCCGTATACAGTGTACCTTGTGCTAGATAAGCGAAGTCACCCAATTTACGGGATTCTTCATCGAAGCAGTAAATAAATTCGTTACCGATGATTTTACGTTTTTGCTCTGGATCGTCAACGCCTACTAATTTAGACAAGAAACGCTCTTGCGCATCAATTTTGACAACTTTCATATCGAACTTGCCGACGAAAGTCTCCATTACACTTTCCGCTTCACCTTTACGCAATAGACCGTGGTCGATAAACATACATGTTAATTGCGGACCAATTGCTTTGTGCAACAGAATCGCAACAACTGAAGAATCGACACCGCCACTAAGTGCGCACAATACATTTTTGTCGCCGACTTGAGTACGAATCTCTTCGATTGTATCTTCGATAAACGTCTCCATACTCCATTCGCCCGCACATTGACAAATTTCATATAAGAAGTTACGAATCATTTCATTACCGAACACAGAGTGACGTACTTCTGGATGGAACTGCACTGCATACAATTGACGCTCTGCATTACTCATTGCTGCAATCGGTGCAGATTCTGTGCTTGCATCCAATACGAACCCTTCTGGCAAACCGACTACATGGTCACCATGACTCATCCATACGGTGTGACTGGATTCCATGCCTTTATTTAGTTCGCAATGAGCCATAAAGTCTACATCTGACTTCCCGTACTCACGCTTCGCAGAACGTTCTACTTTACCGGACAATTGTTGAGCCATTAACTGCATACCGTAGCAAATACCAAAGATTGGCACATTGAGATCATAGATCGCTGGATCTACATGTGGTGCATTTTCAGCATATACGCTAGATGGTCCACCAGAGAAAATAATTCCTTTTGGTGATAATTCACGAATCTTTTCTACAGGTGTATTAAAAGGCATTAACTCACTGTATACCCCAAGATCACGGATACGTCTTGCGATCAACTGGTTATACTGTCCTCCAAAATCGAGCACTACAATTATTTCACTTGGACTATTCATTCACGAGCCTCCCATATTTCAATGAGTCTAATTATACCTATGTGCAAAAGCCACCGTCAAGGCTTCCCACCTTACTATAGCAATTAAAATCAGGGTTTCTTCCCGTCTTACTCAAGATTGCGTTTACATTTTAGAAATAACAAGATTTCTTTTAAAATAGACCTGTTAATAGACTTTGTACTTTCCGATAGATTATGATGTAATAGATTGTTTTATTTTAACAACAATAGTCAAATATAGAGAAATTATAGTCTTCCGGAGGACAGCACATGCAATTGATACATTATATAGAATCTCTTTTTACTGATCATGGTTATCTGGTACTATTTCTAGGGTTGTTGCTTGAATTTATTGCTCTTCCGTTCCCTGGCGAAACAACGATGGGATACGCTGGTTATTTATCTTATATGGGTCGCCTCAATATGGCATTATTATTGCTGTGTGCTTTTGCCGGTACTACGATCGGAATGACGATTACTTATTTTATCGGTCGAAAAGCAGGGCTTCCGTTCTTACGTAAATATGGCAAATGGTTGCTTCTTCCAGAATCGAAGTTGGATAAAGCACAATCGTGGTTTGGTAAATATGGATATACGCTTGTTTTTTTTGGATATTTTATACCGGGGGTACGCCATTTCACCGGTTACTTCTCAGGTGTGATGAACTTTAAGTTCTGGCGGTTTGCCGCTTATTCGTATAGTGGAGCATTAATCTGGGTTGGTGTATTTCTAGCGTTAGGTCGAATTTTCGGACCACAATGGACGATGGTCTTTCACTGGATTCATGAATATTCATTTGAAGCGATTGCGATTATTGTGGTGCTAATCTTATTCTTTATTCTTGTGAAGTTCCGCAGACGATTAGGAATTGCACTGGTGAATCGATTTGGGAAGAAAAAGCCCGATGATTCCGCAGGTGAATAAACTAAAAATTTAAAAAACAGCGAAGAACCGGGCAATGGATGCCACGATCTTGGCTGTTTTTTTATAATTTTATATTGAATGTGACACTATTAGAGGATATTCTCATACTGCTATTAGTACTTTGTTCTTTTTTTGATGATATTTTTTATTAAGTTCTATATACAAAGTTCTGTTGTATCTTCTATCATCGTATCATCCAGAATAACCTACAGTAATTTCTCTGCTGCAATACCCAAAAAGACTTTGGCTCCATTCACAAGCGCACGTTCATCAATATCGAATCGTGGATGGTGATGAGGGAATGCGGTATCTTCGGTTTCATTTTTCGATCCGACAAAGAAGAAGTTACCCGGACGTTCTTGTAGATAATAGGCAAAGTCTTCTGCACCCATCGCTGGTGGCAACATGAGAAATGCTTCTTCGCCCATCGTATCAACGACGACTTTTTGAACATGTTCTGTTTGTTCTGGTGTATTCACGACGGTTGGATACCCGTGAATATAATTAATCGTATATGTGGCATGATTGGCTAAAGTAATTCCGTGTACCAAGTCACGAATATCTTGCTCGATCTTAGTTCGAATCTCTGGATCAAACGCACGCACCGTACCTTCGATCTTCGCTTTGTCGGCAATAACGTTAAACGCTTGTCCTGCTTGGAATACACCGACAGTCACTACTGCTGATTGCATAGGGCTGATATGACGGGATACAATCGTCTGCAAAGCACCGACTAACTGGCTACCAATCACGATAGAATCGACTGACAAATCAGGCTGTGCTCCATGTCCGCCTTTACCTTGAATCGTAATCGAAAAGGAATCTGCCGATGCCATCGCAGGGCCTGAAGCTGTTCCGATTTTGCCTAGTGGAAGAGCACTTGCTAAATGCGCTCCATACACTTCATCGACTCCGTCTAATGCTCCATCTTCGACCATCGCTTTGGCTCCACCTGGAAGTAATTCTTCAGCATGTTGGAAAATAAAACGAATCTTGCCTTTCAAATGGGCTTGTTGATCACTAAGTACACGGGCTACGCCAAGTAGTGTCGCTGTATGCCCGTCATGTCCGCAAGCATGCATAACGCCATCATTTTGCGAACGATAGTCCACTGTATTTTCTTCATGGATGGGCAATGCATCAAAGTCTGCACGAAAAGCAATCGTTGGCCCTGCTTGTCCGCCTTGTAGATCAGCTATTAATCCGCCTTCACCTACACCTGTCTGCACTTCATAACCGAATCCTTTGAGTGTATCTGCAATAAATTGTGATGTTTTGACTTCTTGAAATGATAATTCAGGAAACTGGTGCATATGTCTGCGCCAAGCGACCATTTGATCAAATTGTGCTTCTATTGCTTGTATCCATTGTTGTTTTACCATAACTGTAAGCCTCCTATATAGTGTGAATCCACCTCTAAATATTCCATTATTTAGAAAAAACCAATGACTCCAAACTAACATAGCTCACTCTTTATGTCAAATTTATCATATAAAATTATAGTGTTATAGATACTATTTAATTTCTAATTTTTACTTTTTGTACGCATGTAGACGGAGTTCACCTGAAATATATTCACCCAAGTAAATCTCTGATATCTGATGATGTGTTTCTTCTTTAACTCGATTTTCTAACCATTCGATATCTTTATGAATAAGATCCAGTACATCTTGATTCACCTGTCCATCGACAATAATAGGATAGCGTATATTTTCGTCTCCATACTGGATGACGGTTAATTGTCCATTTTGTTCTAATATCGCTCGTTTTACATTTTGGATTTCGTAGATACCTATTGCACGTAGCTTGAACATTAATTCATTGGCTGAGATACCACAACGTAGACATTCTCCCACTTCCACTTCACCATTGACGACAAGATTGATCGGCTTGCCATCGACAATACGTTTAATGTATGGATTGTGCTGTTTGAGGAATTTGATCATAAATACAAGCAATGTCCAGATCATCAATACTAGAAAAAATTGCAATGGCTTTACAGCTTCATTGTAGATCACACCCCCTATAATGCCCCCGAGCACATAATTCTGTACTTGATCGATGGCAGATGTAGGGGCTAGATTACCTTTGCCCATTAGATTAATCTGTAACACCAGACAAAGAATACCCAGTGCTAATTTGATAATAACCGGATAATATGCTTCCATAAGTTGGTTCCTTTCTGTCGATTGCAGTCTGTTATTGGTCGTTCACACGAATATCTGGATTGACTAGATATACTGTTTCTAACGTATAGGCGCTCATATCGTCATTAAAATGAGCCGTATAGTATTGAGTCGGTGTTTTGATAATCACTTCATCTACCAGTGTTGTCGAATTTACACTGATCTGCGTCTCATCTAGCTGTTGATCTTTGGCAAGTTGATGGACAAATTGCACCATCTGCGAGTATTTCGAATACGTACTTTGATCCTGGGTATAATCTGAATACTGTACACCGATCAGAAATACAATAACCAATAACAAAATAATGCTCAAATCACGATATTTCGTTTCGATTCGTTTACGCATATATAATGAGAATAAAATCAATAATAAGATCAAAGCGACAAAAATAAAGATATATTTCAGATAGACATTAAAGGTGGATTGGTTCTCCAAATAGGCAATCGTATAGAAATCCATAGATAAACATCCTCTCTTTTTTTGACGTGTACTCTCACTTGCCTGTAGCAACGTAAGCGCAATCTTAGAAATAAAAAAAGCAACGTCTTTGGAAGGACGTTGCTTTGAAATAACTATCATAGATCATCATTGACTTGTAGAGGTAGAGCGACTTATAAAGCAGCAAATACTTCTTCGGTATGCCCTTTAACTTTCACTTTGCTCCATGCTTTGATCAATATACCTTCTTCATCAATTAGAAACGTAGAACGCACAATACCTTCGTATTCTTTGCCATACATTTTCTTTAATTGCCATACGCCAAATGCTTCAGCTACTGCATGATCAGGATCAGACAATAAAGGAAAAGAAAGTTCATACTTTTGTGCAAATTTATCATGTGACTTGACTGGATCAGGACTAATCCCGAGAACGACCGCACCTTTTTGTTCATAAGCCGCTGCACTATCACGGAAATCACAAGCTTCTTGTGTACAGCCTGGCGTGCTATCTTTAGGGTAAAAGTATAACACGACCTTTTTGCCACGATAATCGCTTAACGAGATTTCCTGACCTCCTGATGCTTCTAGTGTAAATTCTGGCACAGGTTGTCCTACTTGTAGTTCACTCATTGTATAGCCTCCTTTGAAATATCGCTGGTAGTGATCATACACTGCTTCAGATCACGTTAGACTTATGATCCTGCTCCGCGATAACGCTTGATCCCACCATTCCAGAATAACAATCCTAATGTAAAAAAGACAATCCCCATTACAGGTGTAATCCATGCCATTCGAATCATTTCAGGTCGATCTAAAAACAGTGCGGCTGGATAGATACCCACAAATGCAAACGGTAATATCCATGTTAGCAAAATTTGAATAATACGATTGTAGATCGTGATTGGGTAACGTCCATAAGTCTGAATATTGTACATTAACGGAATAATGCCTGTTGGCGAATCCGAGTAAAATGAGATCGAAGTCAGAATCGTATAGATACCTGTATAGATCAGTGTCGAACCCAGTACCATAACAATCAGTGCAGGGATATGCCACCATAACAATTCAATCCCAAGTTGTCCTCCACTCCAGAACATAATAATCACACCGATGAACGAACCGATTAATGACGGTGGATCCAGATTTTCTAGAAAAATCTGAAATAGATTATGTGCAGGACGGGTCAAAATGCGATCCATTTCTCCTTTGACAATATAACGATCGCCAAAGTTCCATAGATTCACAAAGCAACTATATAGCCCGTAAGGGATCATAAAGTATCCATACACAAATACCACTTCAGCTTCTGTAAATCCACCTAACGTGTCGGTATGGGCAAATACGACGAAAATAAAGATTAAGTTCGTCGCTTGAAACAGCAGATCCGAGATCACTTCTACCCAAAAATCTGCACGATACGTTAAGCGTGTCTTCGCATAATTCAGAAAATATTCCCATACCAGTCCAAGATAATATTTCATCTGCTTAGCCCCCCTGTACGAACAGCCGCACACGAGCAGCACGCCATATAAAATAGATAGGAATCAATAATAGAACAAACCAAGCCACTTGAATCCCTAACACTTCCAAAATACCTGTTCCTTTGACACGACCTGTAAATACCGAACCCGGCAAATACGTAATCGCTTGAAAAGGAAGAAAATTCATAATGGAGACTAACCATCCCGGGAAAAAGCTAATCGGAATCAATAGCCCAGAAAATAGATCGACGACAATGCGCTTCATTCGCATCATTCCTTCGTTATTTTCAACAAAAAAGGCAAGCATTCCGATAATAATATTAATCTGCGAGTTAATCAGAAAGCTGAAAAATAACATTATCAGAAAACCTATCCAAGAGGTGATGCTTGTCGGCAATTGAACAGGGAATAATAGTAACGCAATCAACATTCCTGGAATCATAAATAGTAAGAACCGGAACAACCCTTCGCCGAATCCTTGCATCATTTTGACCATTAAATAGTTGTATGGACGGATAAACTGAATCGCAATCGTACCGTCTCGAATCTCGGTCGCAATCTCTCGATCTAGATTGTTAAAATAAAACGAACGTGCCATCCATGAAACAGCAACATAGGTCGTCATCTGCGCCGCTGTAAAGCCTGCAATCTGTTCTTTACCCCCGTAGATGGCTTGCCATGTAAAATAATACACACCAATATTGAGCGTATACACGAGAATACCCGAGTAATAATTAACTCGATACGCTAACATCGTCAAAAAGCGAATACGAATAAAATCCCAATACAGACTAGACATGAATCTTAACCTCCGGCTTTTCTGCTGAACCGGAACTGTAGATCTGACGTACAATTTCATCGGTACTGGTCTCTGAAATCTGGATATCTAGAATCTCGACCTGACTAAGCACTGCCGTTAGCACATCAGACACGGCTGTATCTGCGGTTACTAATGCTGTTGCCACCAGTTCACCTTCTTGTGTCCATTGTACCGGTAAGCTGGCTGTCCATGCCTGTAGCTGAGAAGCTGTAACAGCTTTGCCAAACTGGAAGCGTACTTCTTTCCCTTTGCCCCAGCGAGTCTTCAGATCATCTAAGCCACCATCATAGATAACGTTCCCTGCATCTAGCATAATTACGCGCGAGCAGAGTGCTTCGATATCTTGCAGATCATGAGTCGTTAGCAGAATCGTTGTACCTTGCGTACGATTGAGGTCTTTCAAAAATTCACGAATTTCGGATTTGACCACGATATCCAAGCCGATTGTCGGTTCATCCAAAAAAATAATCGACGGATTGTGTAACAATGCTGCAACTAATTCACAACGCATCCGCTGACCCAGACTTAGCTTACGCACTGGACGGCTTAATAAGTCTTGTAATTGTAAACGTTCCACCAGCTCATCCAAGCGTTTTTTGTAATCTGCTTCAGATACCTGATATACTTTACGAAGCAATTGGAACGATTCGATAACTCCTATATCCCACCACAACTGACTTCTCTGTCCAAAAACAACACCGATCCCCTGTACGAACTTTTCCCGCTCCTGATAAGGCACATACCCGTTGACCTTGATCTGTCCGGATGTAGGAACAAGAATACCGGTCAGCATTTTGATGGTGGTTGATTTGCCAGCACCATTTTCCCCGATATACCCACAGATTTCTCCTTGTGGTATTGAAAAGGTAATATCGTTCACCGCAGCGACTTCATTATACTGTCGTGCGAATAAGTCTTTCAGTGCTCCGGTTAATCCTCCGCGGCTCTTCTGAATCTGAAAGGTTTTGCGTAAATCTTGTACTTCGATCGCCTGCATGAGTATCTCCTTTATGCTTGATTGATGTTCATGTTAGATATGCGCTAAATTTGGCGTCATTTATAACAATCTTGTCAATTCGCTGTAATTGATTGTTGCCTAAAAAAAAATTATAATGTACGGGTGTCATGAAGAGCAATCAAAAGTGATAAACAATTTTTCAAATTGGCATTAAGATTCTGTAAACATAGTATAGACCTCACCCTCGAAAGGAAGAAAGAACATGAATGTAAAGACAAAGCGAACGCTGCTTTGGACCGTAGCGATTATTGTAGTTGCGGTTATAGGCTATGCGATTTATTATTTCACAGCAGTATTTAACCAAATTGATGGCTTGCAAAAAACAGGCGCTGCTTCACCTTTCAAAAATGTACAACCTACCAATGTCGCTGCGACTCAACCTCCAGTATGGGAAGGAACCGAACCGGTCAATATTCTGTTAATGGGTGTCGATTCTCGTAGTGCAGACGATGGTGAGATTCCACGTTCAGACACAATGCTTGTCGCTTCACTTGATCCTGTCAAAAAAACAATTCATTTATTCTCGATCTTGCGTGATACGTATATTCCAATCTCTGGTTATGGTGAGAATCGGATCAATAGTGCGATTACCCATGGACCGAATACAGCTATGAAAACCGTTAGTGACTTGCTTGGTATTCCGATTCAATATTATGTCTACACAGACTTCCAGGGCTTTATCAAACTGGTTGATGCTGTAGGGGGTATCGATTTTGATGTTGAAAAAGATATGCATTATACCAGTGCCGCAGATAAGCATGAATATGATATTGATCTCAAAGCAGGTATGCAACATTTAGATGGCAAAACAGCTCTTCAATATGTACGTTTCCGTCATGATGCCATGTCCGACTTTTCTCGTACCGAAAGACAACGTGCTTTCTTAACCGCTGTTGGCGAGAAAATGAAGTCCACTACTTCGATTATGAATTTACCAACGATCTTAGAACAGGTGAATCCGTATATCGATACCAACTTGAGTACCGATGATCTCTGGAAATTGGCTTCGGTTGCTTATGACAGTAAAATGAACGGTAGTGACCAACTGCCTCCAGATGATCTATTAGCGGAGAAAAAAGTAGGCGGCGCGGATGTGATCGGCATTAAGAGTAGCGAAGAATTACAAAAATATGTACAAGATGCACTGAACAAATCAGCAGTTGAACCGACTCCTGTATCTACAGGCTCTACGAAAAGTACAACAGGTACAGACAGTTCTTCCAGCTCAAGTGCTAATCCAGAACGTACAGGTAGCTCCTCTTCTTCAAGTTCAACCTCGAACAGCTCAAGCTCTTCGGTGCAGTAAGCTATTAAGATAATCACTCAACATTCTGTAGCAACAATGGTAAAATAAAAGTAGCGCAGTTCAACGATCGTTACACCTGTAATTATAGCGCCCATATCAAGGGCGCTTTTTTCTTGTCTGAACGGTGGTTGCTGTTATTTTGAATAAGGAGCGATTGTATTGAATCCACGAACACGTTCTTCCCAATTATATGAACAAGCACTAGAACATATTGTAGGCGGTGTAAATAGCCCGTCTCGCTCATTTAAAGCTGTCGGTGGCGGTGCACCTGTATTTATGGCTAATGCCAAAGGTGCTCATTTCACAGATGTTGATGGCAATAAGTATATCGATTATCTGGCGGCATACGGTCCTATTATTACAGGGCATGCTCACCCTCATATTACTGAAGCGATTACCAAAGCCGCGCAAAATGGAATTCTGTATGGTACACCGACAGAAATCGAAATCCAATTAGCAATGATGCTTAAAGACAGTATTCCTTCATTGGATAAAGTTCGCTTCGTCAACTCTGGTACAGAAGCAGTGATGTCTACAATCCGTGTCGCTCGTGCGTATACCAAGCGAAATAAAATTATTAAATTTGCAGGCTGTTATCACGGTCATTCGGATCTGGTATTAGTAGCAGCTGGTTCTGGCCCTTCTACGCTGGGCATTCCAGATAGTGCAGGGATTCCAACCAGTATTGCGCAAGAAGTGATTACTGTTCCCTTTAACAATCTAGAAGCATTACGCGAAGCTCTGGAACATTGGAGCGATCAGATTGCAGCTGTAATGGTAGAGCCGATCGTTGGGAACTTCGGTATGGTAATGCCTGCTCCTGGTTTTCTAGAAGGATTATGTAAATTAGCTCATGATTACGGCGCTTTAGTCATTTACGATGAAGTCATTACAGCTTTCCGTTTCCATTATGGTTCCAGTCAGACGTATGCCGGCTTAGACAATCACGATCAGATCGTCCCTGACTTAACAGCTCTTGGTAAAATTATTGGTGGCGGGCTTCCTATCGGTGCTTATGGTGGACGCAAACATATTATGGAACAAGTGGCTCCACTAGGCCCTGCTTATCAAGCAGGTACGATGGCAGGTAATCCTGCGTCTGTTGCTTCGGGTATCGCTTGTCTGGAAGTGTTACAAGGCGAAGGTGTCTATGAAGAAATGGAACGTCTAGCGATTCGCTTAACCGATGGATTGCGTGAGTCTGCGGATCGTCACGGCGTAGCGATGACCATTAACCGTATTCGTGGTGCATTTTCAACGCATTTCTGCGATCATCCAGTGACAGATTATGATCAAGCTCAAGATACGGATGGCGAGAAATTCGCAGCGTTCTTCCGTCATATGCTAGATCGTGGTGTATGTCTGGCTCCATCCAAGTATGAAGCATGGTTCTTAACGACTGCTCATGTGGATGCAGATATTGATCAGACGTTGCAAGCGGCAGATGAAGCGTTGAAGTTAGTTGCAGCAGGGAAGTAATATGCGACTACGCTTCATTATTTAGCACATCCATATATCGTTTGGATGATCCAAAACATAAATCAAGCGACTTGTGTATATATCACAGGTCGCTTTTCTTTTGCTCGATTCATTTTTATAAAAATAGTTACGATCAGTAACTAGTAGCTCCTCATCATAAAGTTACAACTTGGGCGTGATAGATAATTTGCGAATTTCTTTGGCTATGATTTGTAGTGTAGGATCAATCTGTTCTTCAGGTACATTTGATACGTTAATCCGCAGTAAATTCATAGTATACGGGCTATTAGTTAAAAAGTGCTGACTGCCATCCCCTACAACAATTTTCTGTTGTGCTAAGCGCTTGATCAAGACAGCCGTAGGGAAATTATCCGGTAATCGCAAAAATGTATGCACAGCCTGATTGCGAGGAGCATTGGCAAAAATAGGATCAGCAGATAATTCATCTAATGTACGATGCAGTTGAGCAATACGGCGATCGTATCCTTCCAGTAGATACCGACGATAACGTGTAAACATTCCATTTTTGATGTACATATGTAAAGCTGCTTGCGAAAGAACAGAACTGTCGATATCGAGTAATCGTTTATATTGTGAAAAGGTAGAAATAAGCGCTTCAGGTAAAACAGCGACACCGATTCGTAGACCGGGAAAAAGAATTTTAGAATAGCTTTTGAGATAAATGACATGCTCTGACGTATCATACGCATATAGCGGATCATTCGAGACAGCATGTTCCAGATCAGACAAATAATCATCTTCTACAATATACACATCATACTTGGTAGCTAAGGCAACTAACCTCTTCTTATCTGCTGTCGATAACGATGTACCGAGTGGATTATGAAATCGTGGAATCACATAGAAAAACTTAATCTCTCCACTCTGGAAAAGACGTTCTACTTTTTCCCAATCCAGTCCATGAACAGTTCGTTCTACCCCTTCCACAGGTACATGTAGCGCTCCCAGTAATTCAATCAGCAAATGGTAACTGGGTTGTTCAATCATAATTGTCTGTCGACCGTTCGGAAAAGGCATCATCGTCAAGATCGATAATGCTCGCTGAATGCCTGAAGTGACAAATAACTGCGATTCTCGTGCAAATACCTGAACCTCTTCTAACTGTTGCCTCACTTCACATAATAAGGGTGGCAATCCTTGAGGCATACCGTACGAAAACAATTGATCTCGGTAGACTTGTGTCGCCTGATTAAGACAACTTTGGAAATCATCATAGGGAAACAATTCAGACGCTGGGGCTGCCGATGATAAATCCACTTGATCGCGTACTGGATAACGCTGTTGATGATACCCTTGCTGTGCCACATAATACCCACTGCGATTCATAGCATAGATCCACCGCTCGCGTGCTAATTGTTCATAGGCTCCAATAATAGTCGATGGGCTACAATGGTTCGTCTGAGACATAACACGAATCGAAGGTAGCTTCTGGCCTGATAATAAAATACCTTGCTGAATCTGCTCTTGAATCTGAGCAACTAATTGTTGTTGTTTATTCATCGGTCTACTCCTTGCCAACCTTCTCATTTTGATATGGAGGTACACATGAGTCCGAGTGATGTGTACCTCATTATTTTTAATCATATATATGTCATTCTTTAGTAGCATTAGTATGTCATATGCTACATCCATTTTTCTATTATCTTCTACTCTATCTGTATCGGTACAGTTTGATTTTATCGTGATTGTGAGCGGTCTACTAGCCGCAGTATATTGAATAAGCGTTCTTATTCTATAGCAAATGATCGTTTGGAGGTATACCGATGTCTACAGATTCAAAGCGTTTACCCGCTTATTTTGCTGCACTGGCTTATGCACTAATTATAGGATTCTCATTTTTATTTATGAAAATGACAGTCGATACCGCTCATCCATTGGATGTACTGGCTCATCGGTTTTTGTTATCTACGTTGGTGATGGGCATTCCGATTGTGTTCGGTTGGATTAAGGTCACATGTACATGGCGAGATATCTGGCGCATGCTACCTTTGGCGTTGTTATCGCCGATTCTATTTTTTGCTTTTCAAGCGTTTGGGTTATTGTATGCTTCTTCTTCCGAAGCTGGCATTATACAAGCAACCGCGCCTATTTTTACATTAATATTGGCGACTTATTTTCTTAAAGAACAATCGTCATGGATACAGAAAAGTTCACTGTTATTGTCGGTGATAGGGGTAGTGTTTATTTTTGTTATGAAAGGCGGTACCCACTTTTCATTGAGTAATCTAGGAGGTATCTTGTTGTTGGTGGGATCTGCGCTTTGTTTTGCAGGGTACGGGGTACTGGCTCGTCCGCTGACACGACAGTACAATCCGCTTCAATTAACATGGGTGACGATGATTACAGCTTGTGTATTATTTAATGTTGTCGCACTTGGTCGCCATCTGATCCTCGGGAATATGATCGACTACGTGCAGCCCTTGCTACAACCGAATTATGGATTGGCTTTATTGTATCTAGGTATCTTATCTTCGCTAGGCACAACTTTGTTATCTAGTTATGCCCTTTCTCATCTGGAAGCAACCAAAATGAGCGTATTTAGCAATTTTGCTACGATTACATCGATGATCGCAGGCACTGTATTTCTACATGAGCAGTTGATGTATTATCACATCATTGGTACAGCCTTGATTATTCTCGGCGTATTGGGAACCAATTGGGGGAAGCGTTCGATAGAAAGTTGATATGTGAAAAAGAGAAATCAGATTTTACACATCAGTCATATGTAGTAACCACATGTGTAACCTTTCTTTATCTCAATGAATGGTTACAATAGATATCTGTTAGTTCTTCAAACTTAAAAAGAGCCAAAAGATAGTGAAAGCCATCTGCATATTACGCAAGATACTTTGCTACCTTCTGGCTTTTCATTCTTTTAACATTATGCCAAAATGCCTTTTCTTCTCGCTTCTACAATCCAGCTTGGGAACTCACTCAACAATCGATCATATAACTCTTCATCACTGACTTTGGAAATATCATCTAATTCAAAAAAGCTCGCATTATCTATAAATCGTCCTTTGAGTTCGTCCAATTGACGCAGAATACCGTAGTTGGCATTGCCCAGACCGACAAATTGCCAGAATAGATTCTGATGCGAACTGTCGGTAATCAACTTGGTGATTTTGCTCTTACTACTTACTCCACCATCGCTGAAAAAGATAATATACGTTGGAATCCGTACATTCGGTTCTTCCACCGTATATCTGCGAATCACATCTTCCATCACAGGCGGTTCATTGTTTGTTCCACCTTTGCTTCCTAGCTTATACGTGCGTGCGACATAATCTTTATAATCTTCGGCTCGTACGCTTGGAGCCCGTAAAAATTCTTTGGCAAAAAACCATACATCCAATTCTCCATTATCATCAAATGCTGTTGCAATCGCCAGAATACGCTCAAACGCTTCTTGCACGATTCCTTTTTTGTAAAGGGAATACATCGAACCTGACGCATCGAATACAACCGCGACTCTCGCTTGAATCGGTGGAATTTGTTTCTTTTCCAAAGATAAAGTCACTTTGCGTTTGAGTAAATCGATTTTGCCTAAAGATGGATTAGGCGGTGGTGTCGCAGATTCGGGTGTTGGTTCAGAACTCACTGGTGCCGGTGTAGTCTCAACAGAACTTGTTGGAACATCTACCGTTTCTTCAGGACTGTCATCAATCTCTACCCCAAATGATTCAGCTAAAGGCTTCAATCCGCCAAAAAATCCACGTCCGATCGCTCGAACTTTGAATCCTTGCTGATAACGATACACTTCTATAAAAATAAGCGCTGTCTCTGCGGTCGCTTCTGTAATGGTATATGTAATCTCTTGCTCACCAATATGAAGCACAGCCTGGCATCCTTGTACTTCTGCAAAAGTACCGGCTCCTTCTAATGTTGCTGTAAATACACATTTGGCAACAGGAACACTTTGTAGTTTATCCATATCTAATGTGAATTGTGTACTTCGCTCTGTCGATTGTGTACATTGAACCGATTGATGCGGATCAACATTTTGATTATAAAAAATAAAATAGTCATCCGAAGGAACTTTGCCTGCTTCATCGACCATAAAGCAACTGATATCGAGTGGTGACGGTGAAGATTCACATTGAATTGTGACGTTCAATGAATGACCCTGTGCTAGATTAGTATTTTGCCCTTGATTCAATACGATATGTTCGCTAGCCATAACAGCAACCCCTTTTTGAATCATGATTGTTATATTCTTACCATAAAGCCTATTATTTTCCTCGTCAAATCTAAACATTACATAGGCTATAAATATACGGTATAATAGAATAGAATAGAATATATAGGTATGCTACATAAAATAAAAGATCGTACAGAAAGGATTATCTTTGATGAAAAAATGGATATTAACGATAGTATTGCTTCTATTATTACCTGTACAAGCCTTTGCTGCAAATAGTACAGATGATCATTTATCTTTTCCTGAAGATTTCCATATTGATACACAAATTGTGAATCTACCCCATGATCAAGCTGTTCTAGTAGATATGGCTAAGTACCATATTGAAATGGTTGATCTCAATACATCGAAGTCACTCTGGAAACAGTCTTATGATCGTATTTTCAGCTACGATGTGTTGATCGGTTCTAATAAGATGGTGTTGCTTGTTGATCATAAGAGCTCGCTACAGAAAATCACATTATCTACAGCGAAAGCCACAATGGGTAAAGTGCTATCCACCACGACTTTGCCACAGACTCTGTATCAATCTGTTGCTGGGAATGGTTCGCAGCTAGATTGGTCTGCACCAACAGCAACAACTAAAGAACAGATTGTAGTTCAATCAACTAAACAGTTATCGGTCTATCAAGCACCGTGGAAAAAGGCTGTTCTCAGCACAACACCTTCGATTCAGCAGACCTTTAATTATGAAAATGCTACTCCGTATCAAGTAAATACTCAATCGCATTATGTGGTCGCTCAATATAACGGTAGTAGCTTGATGCAATCCCAAAATGTCTTTTATATCTGGGATACTGCTCAACCTACAGTAAAAGGCAAAACGATTACGACTCCATGGAATATCGATGCTGATTTTCAATTGCAAAATAACGAACTGATTCTCTACACTACCAATATTAAAGGGAATCCGTTAGGCGCCAATACAGACAAACCTTTTCCAGTCTATGCACGTTATAATCTAGCCACAGCTCAACCTACGTATGAAATGATGCGTACGTTAGCGGATCGTGATGCAGAATGGACAACCGATTATAATAACAATCAAGTCTTTCTTGTAGACGATAGTGAGCAGAAAAATTATTTGTATGATCGTAACGGTAAAGAAATCTGGCAAATGTCCAAAACATCTGACAACACAGTATCCAAATTTATTAAATACGAAAATGGTCTACTTTATATGATTGTTGAGAATCTAGATCATCAATTCTCGATCGTGAAGCAACCGCTATTGTAATCTTATCTATCTGTTGAAATAAAAAGATAAACACGCTGTTCTTATACAAAGAGCAGCGTGTTTTTTTATATCTTATTTATGGAGCTGACAAGTCTACTTAACGTGATATCTTATCCCTTTTTTCGAGACAACTATCTATACGATAGCAAACGATTTAACCAAACACATCTTCTTTGGTTCGTACCAGTTGAGCTAGAAAAGCTAAACCTAATCCTTGTCCCCAACCTTGAATACGTTTGGCTGGCACTTTGCGGTAGCCGTCGATATCGTTCATGACAGCCGTCCCTGCGGATACACCTGTGATGGTGCCGTCTTCTTTGATTTTGGATAGAATGCCATCTATCGCTTTTTGCGTATATTTATTATACAGTCTGCCTTGCAATAACAACGCTGTCGCAATACCGGCAGAACCTGATGTTTCTAGATAAGACGTCTCATCTGTCAGTACAGTATGCCATAACCCTTCTGGCGATTGCAGACGCACCAGAGCACTTAGTTGATCTCGTAGAGAACCATCGATAATCATATAGGATGGATGTTGCACCGGAATAAATTTGAGTGCTTTTGCCATCGTGAGTGCTGCCCATGAATTGCCACGTGCCCAGTACATGCCTGACATATGATGCTGATTCACATGATCCCAACCATGATAATACAGATTGGTATCGTTATCTTGCAAAAACTCTTCATGTCCGTGATACTGCTTCAAGCCATCTTCAATATATTTTTCATTGCCTAACAAATGACCAATCCGCAACAAATAATAACCCGCCATAAACATCGTATCTACCCATGCTTGCTGTGGAAATACATCTGTCAGCGAATTAACGGTATGCTGGAAAATACCATCTGCGAAGCGCTCTGCTTTGCTATCGAGAAATTCTGCCATTTCTTTCGCAATATCCAAATACTTCTCTTCACCTGTTGCTTCATATAACGTTAGCAAACAGTGACCGATCGAGACGCCATTAACCGATAACTGTGGTAGTCCTTCTTCGATCTGTTCATCGATCCAGATTTTGAGTTTGTCCAAGTATTCCTTTTTGCCAGTCGCTTCATAGGCTTCACATATACCATAAAAAGCCACACCACCCGGCCAATCCCAACGGAAATCCATATTAAATGTACGTTCAACGACGCGATCTATCACATCACGGATATGTTGTTCATCAAATTGTAATGCAGGCATAATATAATCATCCTTTCGCTATCACTTATAGAGTTATGATCAGAAATCGGAATATTCTTATTACAGAATAGCTAGATCAGCATGTAGGTTAGCGTAAATACATCAATAAAGGTTGAATCGCTAGCTCACGAATACGTTCAGCAACCAATTGGGCAACTTGAAATGCACCTTGTTCTTGAAAATGCGTATTGTCTTCCATCCCATCAGGAAAATGGATATATTCTCCCGGATACAACCATACGAATAACGACTTGCTTTGTTCTTCACCCAACGACTCTAATAGCATCTTGGTCTGCTCTGCTAGATCAATTAGGGGTACTTGCTGTTCTATCGCTAATTCTTTGACAGCTACAATATAATCGCCATGTGTATCCATAAGGAATCCATTGGCATCAAAGTAACGCCGACTTACCGGTGTGATTAAGATTGGGTTAGCTCCTTTAGTGCGAGCGACTTCGATATATTGCAATAAATAATCTTTGTATGTTGTAAATGGTTCTGTACCACGCGCAGGATCATTCTTTTCATCATTATGACCGAATTGAATCAACAGAAAATCACCTGCTTTGAGCTGATCTGCAATGATAGTCAGTCGTCCTTCATCAATAAAGCTTTTGGAACTACGACCGGATATCGCATGATTATCTACACACACATCATGTTTGAATAGTGCAGGCAACATTTGCCCCCAACCCGCATAAGGAGCGCCGCCTTCCTTCTGATCGGTTACAGTAGAATCTCCTGCGATAAATAGTTTGAGCACTTGAGGTACTGCTGTAATCTCTACCGCATTTAGACGTGGCGCTTTGCCACTGATATGCAGTTGCAATTTATTGTCGATCACAGGAACGGTAAATAATTTACTGATCCACTGCCCTGGCAACGTGTCGATAGGCGGTAACATCAACTTGTCTGCTCCACATTTGATAATCGTATGGGTAGCCGCTTGTTCATCTCCCACCATGATCTGGATCTGATATGTACCATTAGGTAGATCAGTTATAAATGAAGTCCCTAGCGGAATACAGAAACTACTTTTCAAATGATCGGTAGTCATGACACTCTGGTCTGTACGGTTGTAATGACTGTACATAGCGCTTCGTTCTCGTCCATATACTCTTTCTGGATGTGCAAATCCATAAGACCCTTTAGTCTGTTCATTCTCCTCGTACCGATCATCAGGAGACACAGCGATATAACCGGGAGTGACTTCTCCCGGTCCAAAATCATATCGCAATGGTGCAGGTAACGGTTCAGGCACTGAAAGATCAGATGTAGATGAAATAGGGATAGAGGACGATTCACCTAATGCTGCGTTGGCATCGCCACCTTCTGTTATCCGCCATGGTTCTGTAGAAGTATGAGTGGTTGATTGATCATTCATTGGTTCCACCATCCTTGCCTAGATCGCTTTGATCCTGAATTGCTACAGTATTGTGTATACTTTGTTGTCGTTAAAATTATCCTTTGATTCCGCTAGAACTAATCCCTTCAACGATATGTCTTTGGAAAGCGAAGAAGATTGCAACAACAGGTAGTAAGCTGACAATCGACATCGCAAACATCGCACCCCAGTTAGAAGACGATTCGCTATCTAAAAACATTTTCAGACCCATAGAGACTGTATATTTATCCGGTGAATTCAAGTACAATACCGGACCGAGTAAATCTTCCCAACGCCAGTAAAAGGAGAAAATCGCTGCTGTAGCTAGCGAAGACTTAATCAATGGCAAAATGATCTGTATAAATAAACGGAATTTACCACAGCCATCAATCGTTGCCGCTTCATCCAAATCTTTAGGAATCGTACGGATAAACTGTACCATTAAGAAAATAAAGAATGGTGCTCCGAAAAACTGTGGAACGACAATTGGATAGATACTGTTCAACCATCCTAATTTGGTGAAAATAATATATTGTGGAACTAGCACGACATCATGAGGCAACATCAAAGTAACCATCATAATCGCAAACCAGAAGTTCCGACCTTTAAAATTTAAGCGAGCAAATCCAAAGGCAATCACAGCAGACGATAAGACAACGCCGACCGTAGAGATCACTACAATCACCAGTGAATTCCACATATAATGTCCGAAAGAATAACCGCCGACACCTTTCCAGCCCGTAATATAGTTATCCCACATCCACTGTGCGGGTAATAGTGTATTGGCTGTTGCAAAGATCGTACGGCTTTCTTTGAATGAACTTAGTAACATCCAAGCAATCGGATACATCATTAAGACAGCGAGTAAACCGACAAAAATATGATAGATGGGCCATTTGATTTTGCGCCAGAACCAACCTTTTTGCGCTCGTGTACTGCTGATGACATTGTATTCTGGGATAGACGCTTTACGTTCAGCCATAATTAACGCCCTCCCCCTTCAGATTCATAGAACACCCACATTTTAGATGTTTTGAATAATACAAATGTTAGAATACCGATAAAGATCAACATTACCCATGCCATTGCAGCGGCATAACCCATATTGTTGAACATAAATGCCTGACGGAATAAATACAGTGAATACAACATGGTTCCATCCAGTGGTCCGCCTTCTCCTTTAGAAATCACATAGGCAGGTACGAATGTCATAAATGCACTAATCGTCTGCATAATCAGGTTAAATAAAATGACCGGACTCAGTAATGGCAATGTTATATTCAGAAATTTGCGTACAGGTGAAGCGCCATCGACACTAGCGGCTTCATACATTTCCGGTGAAATATTTTTCAAGCCAGCAAGGAAAATCAACATCGATGATCCAAATTGCCATACTGATAACGTAATCAGCATACCTAGAGCAGCTGTAGCATTACCAAACCAGTTTACAGGTGCCGCACCGAACGCCATCAAGAAATGGTTGACGATCCCTTGCTCACTAAAAATATTACGCCACATAATAGATACGGCTACACTCCCACCAATAATCGATGGTAAATAATAAATCGTCCGATATGTACCCACCATCCGTGATGCTGTATTCAGCACCATCGCAACAAATAAAGCAAAAGCTAATCGTAATGGAACACCTACAAATACATAATAGATCGTGACTCTCACCGAGTTCCAATACTTCGGATCATTGGTAAACATTTTTTCGAAATTACCAAGTCCTATCCAGCGTGGCGAAGTAAACAAGTTATAGCTTGTAAAAGACAGATAGAGCGATATAAACATGGGAATCAAAGTAAAAGCCAGAAAGCCAATAATAAAAGGACTAATAAAAGCATATCCGGTCAAATTGGTTTTTAAAGACTCATTACGTATAGCCATAAGCGTTCGCACCTCCTCAGATCGTTGAGATTTTGAGAGATAAGGGTGAACCGGGTGGAGAATTATCCAACGTCCGGTTCACTTTCTCTACATGTATCAGCTAACGAGTGCCATATTAAGGTTGATTGTTTGACAAAATCGCATTAGCATCTGCACGAAACTTCGGTGCGACTTCAGCAGCGGTTGCTTGTCCAAAGTTAATTTGCTCCACGTAATCGGTTAGTGCTGCAATAATCTCAGCAGATCCTACAGGTGGTGGCGGGCTCATAGGCGAACTAATTGGTTCCATTTTGGCAACAAAATCAAATACTTGTTTCTCTGTTTCACTGAGTTCTGGTGCCACTGCTTTTTTCACAGCCGCAGAGATCGGTACACCACGCTCACCTTTGATCAATTTATTCGCATCTTGATTGTTGATCCAAAAGTCGATAAATTTAGCTGCTTCGTCTTTGGATTGTGAACTTTTCGCTACAGCCCAGTACATACTTGGTTGCATATAAATTCCTTTTTCCATATCCGGCCCTACCATAGGAGCAAGCTCCATCGGACGATTCACAACACGCTGTAACGCTACGAATTGATTCGACCATTGCCAGATCCCGATACCTGTACCTTTTACAATATCCGACTCTTCTAGAATCCCTTTAGTCTGGTTCAATTTCTCTTGGGAAGGGACTGCACCTTCTTTGATCAGCTCTGCTAACATTCCGAAGAATTCAGTGAATAGCGCATCATCTTCATATCCAAGTGCGGTTCCTTCTGCATTGTAAAGCGATTGACCTTTGGTACGTAAAAAGTAGTTAAAGAAAATATCTGCTGCCATCGAACTATCAAAGTAAATTCCTTTGTCTTTTGCTTTAAGCGCAATTTCTTTATATTGATCCCATGTCCAATTGTCTGGAATTTCATTGATTCCTGCTTTTTTCAAAATCGCTGGATCATATTGGAATCCTAAAACGTTAACCCCTGTTGGCATACCGTATTGTACGCCACCAATCACACCTGTTTTAAGTACGTTTTCAGTCACATCATCGACTTTAATTTTACTGCCTAAGTAAGGGGTCAAGTCTTCCAATTGTCCATTTTTAGCATATTGGCTAATATAAGATACATCCATTTGCATAATATCTGGCAATTGATTAGCCGCTGCTTGTGGCGCTAGCTTTTTCCAATAATCGTCAAAAGAAGCATATTCGATATCGATATTCACACCTGGATTTTGCTCTTTATACATATCAATAATTTTTTGTGTATATTCATGTCTAGTGTCTGATCCCCACCAGGCAATACGAAGCGTTTTGCCATCTGTACCTCCACTCGCATTACTACCTCCGCTACCTGAATTACCGCAAGCTGTGATAAAAAGTAGAATAGTAACCATGAATAACAGTGCTGTTTTTTTTCTCATTATATTCTCCCCTTTCGTTAATCAAACAGATGATGGCTGTTCATATTGCTCAAAATAAGTAAGTAGAATACGATGATACTCCTTTTTGTTAACGCTTACATTTAAGTGATACCTTCATTTTCGCAGATGAAAGATCACAAATGAATACACAAATCCGATGTGATCGTGTAAAAAACAGAGTAGTCTGAATTTCTGCTAAGACGGATATTTGTATAAAAATGACTGAGTTTACGGTATAAAGTGGCTTTCGCTACGATCATCATCTTATTCTTGTCGTCGCTTGTTGTACTGAACTCCCTTGAATAACCGCTATGCGGTAGGGAGTTTAGTACAAAGGCGAGCGCTTCGCTCTTTCAGAATATGATGATGCTCTTCGCTTGTGCGTTGAGGTACTGTAAATTTGATTTAAGTCAAAATAAAAAGCGACAATCAAAAGTCGCTTTTTATTTTGAGGTATGTTGTACGATATTTTACTATTAATGTATTTTGATGATTTATTTCGTTGTTGATTATCATATTTAATGTATTTTTAGAAATGAGTTTACTCTTCACTTTTCCGATATTCGGTTGGGGTCATGCCTGTCCATTTTTTGAATACTTGACTGAAATACTGAGAGTTGCCACCGAATCCGAATAGTTCGGCGAGTTCGAATACTTTTACATCTCCACTACGACGAATATGATCGGTTGAGCGTTCAATTCGATAACGATTGACATAATGAGAGAAATTATCGCCGGTTACTTTTTTGAAAATCTTACCGAGGTAATCAGGGTTCATATAGAGCATCTGATTGGCGACACCGTTAAGTGATAATTCAGCACTGGTATAATTTTGTTCGATGATCTGGATCATTTTATTGACGACCGAAGATTGACGATTCACATTGCTCTTATAGTAACTCATCGTTAAGTAAGCCGCCGCTTCTTGCACAAATTCATGCAATCCAGTCAGTGTATCTACCATTGCCAGTTCTGCCATTCGGCTGGTAAATAAAGATCGTTCTTCTGGTAAGCATAAGCGAATCATAACGGCATACAATTGCAACACATACGAGCGGGTGACTCCAATATCATGTCTCCACTCCGCTAAAGTTACAAATAAGCGGTCAATTTCCGCAGTCACTTCTTCCATTTGCCCTGATTTGATTAACAGTGTGAATGCTTCTTCATCCAGTTCAAAAGAAGTACTGTCTTTCTGATCGGCTAATGCTAGATCGGACTTGGTAATAATACTGCCCTCGCCTACATAGAAGCGATGATTCATACACTGTTGAGTATCCCGATACATACGACGTAATGAGATCATATAATCCGGTTCACTGAGAGCGATTGTTACTTCTAATTTGTAAAAGCCTGCAAAGACATTCTGTACATGTTCCAGATCACTAATCAGCTTCGAGATCGAAGTAGGATCATCTAATAAAAGAAGTAATTCATCTTGCATATGAATCGTTGTGCCCATCAACACGCCATCCAATAGATCATCCGCGATATTTTTCAGTGCAAATAAATGTTCATATTCATGAGATTCTTCGACACGCATCAAAGCCATACGTACTGGACGATCACGTAGATTGAGATGAAACAGTTGCTCATAATAATCGAGATCACGTACACCGTACATTTTATTCGCAATAAATTCTTTCAGAAATTGTTCTTTCACTTGTGGCAACATACGTGTGAATTGTTCTTTCATACTGTTTACGAATTGATCCCGTTCATGTTCAACCTCACGTTCGGATAATAATTCACTGATCGCTTCTTGAATCTGACGTTCGTTGCAAGGCTTAACCAGATAATGCTTCACCCCGTATTGCATCGCTCTACGTGCATAATCAAAGTCTTTATGACCGGACAACATAATAAACCGTACATCTGGAAATGATGCATGTGTCTTCGCTACAAGTCCAATCCCATCCAATCCCGGCATCGAAATATCACTGATCACGATATCCGGACAATTCGCTTGAATCTGTTCATACGCTTCCAGTCCATTACGAGCCGTACCGATCAATTCGGTTCCACTTTCTTGCCAGTTCACAACCTGTGATATTCCTTCTAAGATCATCCGTTCATCATCCACTAACAATACTTTATACATCTTGCGCTTCCCCTCTTTCATAAGGAATACGAATATGAAAAGCAGTAATCACACCGGGTAGACTTTCAATTTCCATCCCATACTCTGAGCCAAATGTTAGCCGAATCCGTTCGATAATATTACTGAGTCCAATCCCTTCACCACGTGTCTGTACTTGTCCGCTATGCAGACGTTCTAGAAATTCAGCCGTCATCCCGGGCCCATCGTCTTCGACACTGATATAAAGTACATCTTCTTCATGCCTAGCTACAATCCGAATATGACATACGTTCACACTGGGTTCCAACGCATAATGAATCGCATTCTCGATCAGTGGTTGTAAAGTAAGCTTGGGAATAAGCGCATCTTTGAGATCGTCAGGGATATCGACTTCAAAATGTAATCGTTCTTCAAATCGCATCTGCTGAATCGTGACATAACTATAGACGATATCAAGTTCACGTCCTAACGGGATCAACTTTTCGCTCATATTCACAGAACTGCGTAACAGAAAACCTAAAGCTTCGACCATTTCAGAGATTTTGGATTGTTTATTTACTTTTGCCATCCAGTTAATAGATTCTAAGGTGTTGTATAGAAAATGGGGATTGATCTGTGCTTGTAATGCTTTGAGTTCAGTCTCACGAATGATAAGCTGTTTGGCATAATTTTCATCGATTAATTCACTGATTCGCCGTAACATACGATTAAAGGTACGGTGCAATAATCCGACTTCTGTCTGCGAGCCTTCGGGTACAGGCCCCAGTGTTAATTCTTCCAAACGATCCAGATTACCGGTCTCTACCGTTCTCATTTTCTGCAATAAACGTTCCATCGGTCTTGTAATACTGCGAGATAATCGTGTGCCGAAAGCTAATCCTAATAAAAAGATAGCGATAAAAATAATAGTCACCAGACGCTTCATCCATGTAATTCGTTCGAACATCGGGTCAAAAGGAGTCATATGCAAATACGTCCAGCCCGTGTAAGGCGATTGAATCCGAGCGGAAAAATACCCGCCTTCCGGCAAGTTCACTACACCATATGGCTGATTGCGACTCAGTTCTTGGTTAATCTCTGTTTCACTAAATGATAATTTCTCAGGATACACAATCTCTTGATGATCTGCGATCACCAGTGTGCTCCCTGCTGACTGATGAACCTGTTTATCGACGATCCGGTCGATCCGAATACGGATAATAACTGTACCTAGATTTTTCAGTGTGAAGGTTGATCCGGTAAATGCTTTGAATTGCCGCACTGCCAACAATGAAGATTTGCCACCAACATACCAAGCATTCGCTCCATTATTCTGGTCTGCCAATGTTGTTAGATCGGTTCGTAATTCAGCCGGTATGCCTTCCCGATTGCCTGCTGACATCACTTCGCCTTCTTTATCAATCACCATCATGGAGTATACAAAAGGTTCAGAACCCGCAAAAGCGATCAAGCGATTGGTCAGCTTTTTGCGTAATACATTTTTTTGATATACCGAATTAGTCTGTTCCAGTTCTGTTAAGTACCGCTGTAATTGCTCGTCTGTGACAACTTTGAATGATAAATGCTCCATATCTTTCAGTTGATTTTCGATTCCGACCGAAGACATATTGAGTAGTTCAGAAGTCTTCTCATACATTTGGCTATCATACGTTTCATACAAATTACTGAGTACCAGTGCATAAAAAGCAAAGCTTCCTAACAACAACACAGAGATAAGTAGCAACATTTTTCGATGAATACCTAGATTATTGTAAGCGCTTTTAATTCTGGTAAACATAAGAATAGTCTCCACCTTTGCTACCCCTTAGTATTTACACTTTTAATGATAACGTTTACATTTTTATTAATTAAATTCCAATTCCTGTATGTTTATTATAGCGTGAATACTCCAAAATTTCAGTATATGTTTATAAATACCAAGTTTTACAATCGTATATAGCAAAAAATAACCTCTTTTGAGCCTCAGAGGTTATTTGATATGATCTAGTTTAATACACTATAGTTTACATTTTACTTAAGCGTATTTGCTTGAAGAAAGTTTAATATATCGCTATTTAGGATCTCATGAAAATCGGTACGATTAAATCCGGCAGGATCTTGAGAAGGAGGAAAAGCTGGATTTTTCATCGCTTCAGGAAAAGGACTAAGAAATGAAAAATGTCCTGCATTTTGAATCGTTCGATATTCAACTTGTTGAGGATATGCTACTCCATGTAAAACAATTTGAGCGTGAAAATAAGGAGTATACTGATCTTGCTCAGCATCTAGCATCAGAATAGGTATATCTACATTTTTCAATGCTCCTTCTTCTCGAAACCATACCGATGCAGGTGCTAATAATACAAGTGATTGAATTCGGTGATCTGAAGTTACTTCTATCGGATGTTCGGTTTGATCTGGAGACTCATGGTCAAATGAAGTCGGTAACCCACCTGCTACAGCTAATGCTGTGTACCCTCCCAAAGAATGACCAATTAAAGATATGTGATCAAACTGTACCACTTTTTGAAATACATTATTCTCACAAAACCAATCGATAGCTAGTCCAATATGTCTTGGTCTATGTGTAAGATTCTGTATCGTACCTTCCCATTGATTATTATTGCGATTATTGTAAAGATGCTCTGGCATGCCCACTACAAATCCACGACGTGCTAAATATTGAGCTAATGTACGATGTACCAAAGGGGACCCACTATTCCCATGGGAGATGATCACCAAAGGGAATGACATGTCTTCGATGGGGTCTGCATCTTTTGACAATTCTAATGTGTAGGGTCCGAGTGGTTTGATACATTCAGGACTTGTTGTCGGATACATAATCGTCATTGGCAAGGATACAGCTAATAATTTATCCTCTACTACCACCTGACGATATCCTGCATGATAACGATGGCTTATTTCTTTACTTTCCACATAACACCTTCCTTTTCGTATCTATTGCTATTCTAAAGTTAGTAGTTGCTTATTATGTATAGAGGGCTTATTTCTAAGAACCCTCTCTATTTGATTGCTAAATACGATGTTATTTATTCTATTATGATCTAATAAAGACAGCTTTCCAGCGAGCTACATACTGTACATTATAATCAAATGCTTGAGTGAGTACAGTTAAAGGCACATAGACTTTCTGCGTTCCTTTAGTCGTTTGTATAAAAGCACTATTATCTATCATTTGAGTAGCACCATTTACTTTGATTTGTTTACTATTTACTGGAATACTGATTTTGTTTTTGCCACTTTGGATCGTTGCTGTTTGTGTAGCATTCGACCAGTTGACTGTTGCACCCAAAGCTGTAGTGACATCTCGCAATGTAACATAGGTTTTGCCTTTACGAATCAGCGGAGCATATGCCGTTTGAAGGGGTTGCCCGTTGGTTACAATCACAGGAGTTGTTGATGTAGCAGATTGTCCTTTTATAAATGGAGTCCTATCCCCTTTACTTCCCCAGATCGTTTGTGCAAAAGTATGAGCAATCGCATCGTACCCTGTCTGATTCGGGTGAATATCTCCCTCTGCAATATGAGTCATAGCTAACTCTTTGCCCGGAAAATCTTTAGAAACATGAGCGACACGCACATCATATCCTTGAGCGACATAAGACTTTACAGTCTGATCAACAATCTGGCTAAATTGATTAGCCACTGTATTCAGTCCTGCATATAATTGAGTGCCTACTTCAGCAGGCATAGGTTGGTATTGATCCGCAACTACAATGACTGCTTTGGCATTGAGCGATGTTAATTGCTTCATAATATGATCGATATTGATTTTGTACTTTGTACCTACTTGATCTAGATTCAGACTGGAAATATCTTGTGGCAATTCATTCAGAGAACCCAATGCGTTCAGGAAATCGTTACCTCCAATCGTTACCGTAATCAGATCCGCTTGAGCAATATCTTTTTTCACCTGAATCGTACCTAGTGAATAGACGGCTCCGGGCAAATTAGCTTGAATATCATTCGTCGTGATCTTTGATCCTGCGGTAACTTCGCTTAAATAATTATCAAGTCCTGTGCTGGTTAATCCGAGGATGCTGTGGTTCTGAGATTGTACAGCACTACGGAATAACCCTTGTTCTGCGATTCGGGGTGCAAATCCATCATAATTAGTAGCTTTCACACCTGGCTCATATCCTGCTGTAATCGAATCGCCAAGAAAGACCATATGTGAAAAAGCACGCTTGGCATCTGGATTCTGACTTGAGGTGGCGGCATCCACTTGCGCTCCTCCTAGACCTACACTACTACCGACTAGACTGATTATTACCACCATCAAACCTAGTATTTGTTTATAATTCTTTTTCATTCCGTGCTTCATCCTTTCTATCTCTGGTTCTGTCTAGTAACTTCGATTGTTATTTACACCAAAAAAAGCTGTTATCTATTTTCCCTAAAGGGTGGTAGATAACAGCTCTTTACCCTGTATGATGTGATCAACGAGATTCAGTATCATCTGTTGACTCTGGGCGCTTGATTTTGTTCATGTATTCATCATAACGTCCATCGATTTCTTTCGCCATTTTGCGATATTGCATCGTTTCTTCAGCGATAGGATCAAGTGTAGTCTGAATACGAATCTCATACTTCGAAGGAATCATACGTCGCTCTCTAACCTCACGGTCTTCTTCTTGCATAAAGCCTTCTGTTAAACGTTCGGTTAGCTCGCGTTCTAATTCTTCGGCTGATTTCTCAGATGAGCTCATCTTGGTCACTCCTTTAACGATAATAATCGATTCGCCATAAGGACTTGGTATTTGTAATAAAGCTGGATAGTATGGTATTACCCCAAATCGTAGGGATGTTAATCGTTGTATACCACATGCTCCCGATTCAAATCATTACTTTTGAGCCGGAATATGTTGAAGCCCAGCATCGTGTAATTCAGTCATTAATTCTTGATGAATATGACCATTAGTGGCTAACACATTGCGCACAGCTAGATGGTAATCATCTCCTGAGATATCTCCAATTTGACCACCCGATTCAGTCACTAACAATGAACCTGCCGCCAAATCCCATGCGTTCAATCCAATTTCCCAGTACGCACTTAAGCGTCCTGCGGCAACATAAGCTAAATGTAATGCTGCTGAACCCCCATTACGAATACTACGTACTTTTGGTACAATCGCATTCAATCCACTCATATTCAGGCGCAATGATTCTCCTCGATCTGCTGGGAAACCTGTAGCGACCAAGCTTTCGCCCAGTGTAGCTTCTTGTGAAACTTTCATAAGATTACCATGCACATAAGCACCTTTACCTTTTTCGGCTACAAACAGTTCATCATGAGAAGGGTCATAGATGACACCGATGATTACTTCACCTTTGTGAGCAAGCGCAATCGATACACAAAAGTATGGGAAACCATGCACAAAGTTAGTCGTGCCATCAATTGGATCGACGATCCATACATATTCTGAATCTTTCACTGCATCAATCGCTTTGGCTGAAGCTGCTGCGCCTGCGCCCACACTTTCTTCTCCCAAAAATTCATCATCCGGGCAGTAGGTTAGAATAAGCTTACGAATCATCTGTTCTGCGCCTTTATCGACTTCAGTGACCAGATCTTGTGAAGAGACTTTAGTATTTAATTGTTTATAGTCACCTAGCTTGCTTTTGATCCATTCGCCTGTTTTGGACGCCGCATTAATAGCTACAGCTACTTTACTTTTTCCACTGACTACATAAGGTACTTTTTGTTGTTCTTCCATCATTTCATTCCCCCTGATTTCTGGAATCTACATCTACCTACATTATATCACGACAACACTTCTATACTTCCACCATCTATGATCCGTACTCCGTCATTTTCATACTTTGTCAAGTCACGCATTAATTGAAATAGTGCATGGTCTTTATGCTTCGCTTCAAGCATGACATCCAGATGAGAAGAAGTGCGTGCAGCGACTCTGAGGAAATCCAGTAAAGGACCTGCTTCTACACCATCTGCATGACTTCGACGATCGGTGTCGCTTTTAGGACTAGACGCATGAATTTTGGGTGGTAAGTGTATACCATCAGGCACATCGGTACGTGCTAATGGAGAATCCCATGTTTTGGCTACTTCTTCCCACCAATCGGAAGCTGGTTCTCCATGACAATTGACCATATGATGATGAATATCGAGCACCATCGGCAGACCGGTCTGCTGGGCTACTGCAAGCGTCTCGCCTGTGGTATAGGTTTTATCATCATTTTCTAGCGTGAGACGGCACTGAATCTCTGCACTCAAGCGACCAAAATGTTCTACAAATCGTGCCGCCGATGTAGGCTTGTCTCCATAAGCTCCGCCAATATGGATATTGTTCTTTGAACGAGCATCCAGCCCCATGGCTTTGAGCATATTCACATGGTATTGCAGATCACGAATCGAAGAGATCAGTACTTCCGGTCTTGGCGTGCTGAGTACAGTATAATGATCTGGATGAAACGATACTCGCAGGTCATGCTTACGCACATAGTCTCCGATCTCTGCAAAAGGTTCTGCCAACGCTTCAAACGGATTCCAATCGTGTAAATCGGTATGGGTCGCAAGCGGAATTAACTTGGATGAAAAACGGTACATCTGAATACCTTCAGCTACATTATGGCGTAACAAACGCAAGGTATTGTGTAAGTTAGTCGTAGCAATTTGTTCTAACAAACGCAAGCCTGCTTCACGATCAGGCAGTTTGCTGAATCTTGCCATTGTCATTGTTTTGGAAGGTGAAGAATCTGCGATCTCTAGTGACATCGCCACATATCCGAATCGTACAATCATAGGGTTCAAGTGCCTCCTCTAGTGTGATGTCCAAGGTGTATACAGAAGAAAAGCATTCGATCTAGTATGATTCTGTATGTGTATGATTAAACCTATTCTTGCTCTCCGAAAAACATTTCATGTGCAAGATCGGTCTGTACTCTTGCTTCTTCTTCTGTTAATTTGCGAACCAATTCAAGTTCTACGGCGGTGACTTCACGACCTTGGAAGTTGATTTCAGCGATAGACGCTGTGATTTTGACGATGGCAATCGCTACGTTTTTGGGTGTATAGGCGATTACTTTTTGTCCGGTTGGATAGACGCGAAATCCGCTTTTGAGCATTTTGCCTTTGCCGTATTCAAGCAGTTCGAGTAGTTCTTGTTCGTTTTTGAACTTGCATACGGAGTTAAATTCGGTTTGAAATCCCATGGCCATTGCTCCTTTCGAGTGGGCGGTGGTTGAGGTGAGGTACGGACGCTTCGGGGATAGGATGTTCTCGCCGTCGCTGTTAAGCTTCCGAAGTAGCTTTCAATGAAAGCTTGTAGCTCTTTCAGAACATTCTATCCCCTCCGCTAGAGGTACCTACACTTTTTCCACGCGGTTTAGTACATTTAATACCTTAAAAAAACCTTAGAGATGGGATGAAGCTAGTTTATTTTAGAATCATTGATGGTTGCTTACTATTCTCTTCCGTATTTCAGTTCATGGCGTTGGTTATAGCGATCTATACCTAGTGTGATCAGCTGATCCAATAGGTCTGGATAGGCTGTACCGGTTTCGCGCCATAGTAGTGGATACATGCTAAAAGCAGTGAATCCTGGCATAGTGTTGACTTCGTTGATAAAGATTTCGCCATCGCTACGGCGAACAAAGAAGTCGGCACGACATAGACCGTTTCCGTCGATAGCACGGAATGCGCGGATAGCGAGTTCGCGTAGATTTTCGGCAAGTTCGCTGTCGATTTCAGCAGGGATGACCATTTTGGATGTACCGTCGATATATTTAGCATCGTAATCATAGTAATCGCTAGTGGATACGACTTCGCCTGGAACCGAAGATAATGGCAATTCATTACCGAGTACGCCGACTTCAATTTCACGACCATCTACAGCTTCTTCAACGATCACTTTCAGGTCGTAACGTAAAGCATAGTCAACTGCTTTTTCCAGTTCATTACGGTCTTTAGCTTTGGAAATACCTACACTTGATCCGAGGTTCGCTGGTTTGACGAAGCACGGGTAGCCAAGATTGGTTTCGATCGTTGTCAAAATGTCGTATTGTTGCGTTTCCCACTCTTTTGCAATAAACGTTTCGTATTTACACTGTGGTAAATGAGCTTGAGCGAATAGCTTTTTCATAATCGCTTTATCCATACCTGTTGCAGAAGCAAGTACACCTGCACCAACATAAGGCATATCCATCATTTCAAAAAGACCTTGAATAGTACCATCTTCACCGTATGTACCATGAAGAAGTGGGAACAATACATCGATTTCGCTAGTTTGTCCGCTTAATTTTTTCCAAAGGATGCTCATCGCTTGTGAAGTGGCTTCTGCACCACCATCGATCTGTAAATCACTCAATTGGCTAGGCGCACCATGATACACTTCGCCCATATTCCAGCGTCCTTGCGGATCGATATAGATAGGCACTACATTATATTTGTTGTAATCAATCGCATTTAAAACAGAAAATCCAGTCTGTAAAGAAACTTCATGTTCTCCAGATTTACCACCATAAATCAAACCTACTGTTAATTTTGTTGCTGTCATTTCAGAACCCCCGTTAGTCATTGTACATATGAAAGCATGTGAATAAATGCTATTGTAAATGATCGTTATTATATAACCTGTATTCAGTATAAAGCTTGTAGAAAAACACTGCAAAAAAACTTTGTATGCTTATCTATTACTTGGATTGATTCGCTCATGTTCTTGTAGTTCATCTTCAATAAAACCGGCAATCATTGCTCGGTAGACCTTTTCTGCAATCGATGGATTTAATGCGTGTTCTACAGCCAGCTGACGAACTTTATGGATCACTGATTCAACTCTTGCGGGTGCTTTTACAGCATCTTTATCTTTTTTAAAAGCGGCTGCTTGCCTTACATACTGACTCCGTTCACTTAACAATTGAATGATGTGTTGATCCAATTGATCAATACTTTCCCTTACCTCATCTAAATTCTGACAATCTCTCATCTCTGCTCATCTCCTCTATTATCCTCTAGCTAGATCATTTCTAAATCTTGTTTCGTACTATTATAAATGTCTTCCTTATATTACCCAATACAAAATCAACAAAAAAGGCAACTGGACGATCCAGTTGCCTTCTTGTGATTCGCTATTACATATCGTTTTATTGATAAATTCCAGCTTTTTTCGAAGTCGCTTTGATACCATTCGGATCATTAACAACTACATTACCAGCACTTGTTAAGCTACCTGCGGGTCCATTGTTCAGATCAAGGTAAGATAGATCAGAGCTATTACCATACCATGACCATGCTAACCAACCGACTCCTTTTTGCTGACCGTATTTCATAATGGCATACTCATCCACATCTTCACCTTGATGGTATCCACCAAATTCACCGATGATTAGAGCCAGACCTTTATTGAGTACATTTTCCATATTTGCTTTGACTGTTGCATCGTCTTTACCTGCATATTGATACATATGGATCGAGAATACCGTATTCTTTTTAGAATCGGCTGCCAATACGGCTTGTCCATAATCTACGATGGATTGTGGATATTGTCCCCAACCAGCAGCATCAACGATGAGTGTATGATTGAGTCCAGCATTTCTTAATTTAGGAATAGCTTGCTTGTAGCCATTCGCCCAACCTTCACTATTCCATGAACCGTACCATTCGTTGGCAATATTGATAATGACTCGATCTTCTTTGCCGACTAGCGCATCTTTGATACTGATCCAGTAGTTCACAGCATTATTTAATTTGGCTACATCATCACTACCTGTCGCATCATGCACTTCCAAAACAGCGATCATTTTATATTGATTGACCAAAGCCAGAATATTTTTAACTGAGTTGATATCATCTTTGGTGTACTGTGTTCCATCGGATAATACAATACGTACTGTATTGGCACCTGTTTTGGCGATGGCTGGAATAGCAGCATTCAGATCGTTTTTAAACCAAGTGTGAGAATGATTGACCCCTCTCATCACAAAAGGCTTGCCTGTTGAATCATATAATTTGGTACCGCTTACATAAAATCCGGTAGCAGCAGATGATTTCGATACTCCTATCGTTACAACAACCAACATCATTGCCAATACCACCATCAAGCTTTTTCTCAACAACATATTATTCCTCCTCTGCTATTTTGAAAATAAGCTGTCTTCCGACTGTCCCCTGTAAATTATCACCAAACGTATTAAATTACAATATTTGTTTTAATTGTAATTATTCAATTAGGTGATGAATATGGTATTAATCTAATAGAGCGACTAATGAGCATAATTTAAAAGAAGTATATAATTTATTTTAATCCTTTTTTATAAAGGTATTTCAAATAAAAATATAACTATATAGAAGTAAAATGATCGTATAAAGTAACTCAATATGTTTATATGAGTGATCTCATTTTTGTCCTCTATATTCATAGCTATATTTGCACCTGATATGATATTTTCGGCTTAATTAGTCCAGTTACATCAAGTCATTTTCAAGATTGTCATCTTAACAAATTTCTTCCAAAAACATCTTTACTACCTCCCATGTAAACGGTATACTTAATACAAGAATTACTTTTTGAAATTGTGTTTCACTGTGTGAAACTATAAACATTTTTATCGTTCTCCATTTTGAATAATTCGATTTTAGTTGCTTAATAGTATAGAATAGTAATGAATTGAACCGTTTTCATTTCTAATTTTATCCAGCAAGCGTTTGAAGATCATTTGCCAAAATGTTGAGGATTTTTCCCTGTAACGCAAAATCCAAAAAGTAAGCCGTATTTTATTTGAGGAGGGGCATCTATGTCACCAAAAGATTCATTTTCTGTTGGCCGAGAACTGAAAGTGAGAGACCAGTCTTACCGTTATTACAGCCTTAATGCTTTAGCTGAAAAAGGTTATGAACACATTTCCAAACTTCCTTTCTCTATTCGTGTGCTACTTGAAGCCGCTGTTCGTCAATATGATGGACGTGCGATTACTGAAGAGCATGTGAAGCAACTTGCGAACTGGAGTGAAGGTCGCGAAGAGAAAGAAATTCCATTTATTCCTGCACGTATCGTGCTTCAGGATTTCACCGGTGTACCTGTAGTTGTTGATTTAGCCGCTATGCGTGATTTTGTTAAAAAATCAGGTGGCGATCCTAAACAGATCAATCCGCTAGTACCGGTTGACCTTGTTATTGACCACTCCGTTATGGTAGACGCATTCGGTACGCCTGATGCACTTGAATATAATATGAATATTGAATTTGAACGTAATGAAGAGCGTTACCGCTTCTTGCGTTGGGCACAAACAGCATTTGATAACTTCCGTGCTGTTCCACCAGCTACAGGTATTGTTCACCAAGTAAACTTGGAGTATCTTGCTTCTGTAGCAGCAACTCGTACCGTTGATGGCGAATTGCAAGTATTCCCTGATTCCCTAGTGGGTACAGATTCACATACTACAATGATCAACGGTCTAGGTGTTGTTGGTTGGGGCGTTGGTGGTATTGAAGCTGAAGCAGGTATGCTTGGACAACCGCTATACTTCGTTATGCCTGAAGTAGTTGGTTTCAAATTAACAGGTAGCTTGAGCGAAGGCGCAACAGCAACAGATTTGGCGCTTACTGTTACTCAAATGCTTCGTAAAAAAGGCGTTGTTGGTAAATTCGTAGAATTCTACGGTCCAGGCCTAAGCAATATCAGTCTTGCTGACCGTGCAACTGTAGCTAACATGGCTCCTGAGTACGGTGCTACTATTGGTTTCTTCCCTGTTGATGATGAGACTTTGTTCTATCTTCGCAACACAGGACGTGCTGATGAGCAAGTAGAATTGGTTGAAGCGTATTACAAAGCACAAAACATGTTCCGCACAGCAGAAACACCTGATCCAGTATTCTCAGATACGATTGAATTGGATCTAGCTTCTGTTGTACCAAGTCTTGCAGGACCTAAACGTCCACAGGATCGCATCGAATTGACTAATATGCAATCTAGCTACCGTAGTGCTGTTCGTACTCCTGTAGAAGCAGGCGGTTACGGATTGTCTGATGAGAAGATCGCTGAGAAAATCACAGTGAGTCATCCAAACGGTAAAACAACTCAAATGGGTGCTGGTGCAGTTGTTATTGCAGCAATCACCAGTTGTACGAATACATCTAACCCTAGCGTTATGCTTGGTGCTGGATTACTTGCACAAAAAGCAGTAGCTCGTGGATTGAAAGTGCCTAGTTATGTAAAAACAAGCTTAACTCCAGGTTCCTTGATCGTTACTGAATATCTGGCAAAAGCAGGCGTAGACAAAGATTTAGAAGCTCTTGGTTTCTATCTTGCAGGCTACGGTTGTGCAACATGTATCGGTAACTCCGGTCCATTGCCAGACGAAGTAGGACAAGCGATTGCAGATAACGATCTAACAGTTGCTTCTGTATTGTCAGGTAACCGTAACTTTGAAGGACGGATTCATGCTCAGGTGAAAATGAACTATCTAGCATCTCCTCCACTGGTTGTGGCTTATGCTCTTGCAGGAACAGTTGATATCGATCTACAAAACGATCCTATCGGTTATGATCCTACAGGTGAAGCTGTATACTTGAAAGATATCTGGCCTACAGCGAAAGAAATTCGCGATGCGATCGGCTTATCCATTTCTCCAGAAATGTTCCGTAGCCGTTATGAGCATGTATTTACAGCGAACAAACGTTGGAATGAAATTCCTGTACCAGAAGGCGAATTGTATGAGTGGGATGACAAATCAACTTATATCCAAAATCCGCCATTCTTTGAAAAACTGGCTGATGGTATGAAAGATATCGAAGATATTCGTAGCGCACGCGTGCTTGCACTACTTGGCGATTCGGTAACAACCGATCATATCTCACCAGCAGGTAATATCTCTCCTTCTTCACCAGCAGGCGAATACTTGAAAGAAAACGGTGTTGAGCGCAAAGACTTCAACTCTTATGGTTCCCGTCGTGGTAATCACCAAGTGATGATGCGCGGTACGTTCGCAAATATCCGTATTCGTAATCAGGTGGCTCCAGGTACAGAAGGTGGCGTAACTACTTACCTTCCTACTAATGAAGTCATGTCGATCTATGATGCATCGATGCGTTATCAAGAAGAAGGTCAGAACTTGATCGTTATCGCAGGTAAAGAATACGGTACAGGTAGTTCCCGTGACTGGGCTGCCAAAGGTACATTCTTGCTTGGCGTTAAAGCCGTTATCGCTGAAAGCTTTGAACGTATTCACCGTAGTAACTTGGTAGGTATGGGCGTATTGCCACTACAATTCCAAGAAGGTTACGGTTGGAGCAGTATGGGACTTAAAGGTACTGAGACTTTTGATATCATTGGTTTGAGCAACGATGTTAAACCAGGTGAACAAGTTACGGTCAAAGGTACTCGTGAAGACGGTACAACATTTGAATTCCAAGTAACGGCTCGTCTGGATAGTGCTGTTGATGTCGATTACTACCATAACAGTGGTATCTTGCAAACTGTACTTCGTCAAATGATGCAAAACACCAACAAAGGTGAAACGGTATAATATACTTTTATTTATAAAAAAGAATCCTTTTGTCCATTTTATATGGCGCAAGAGGATTCTTTTTTAGTTTCTATTTATATAGGGAAATTACTGATAGCTAAGACCGCTTAACGTATAGCCATATTATTTATTTTATAAAAAATGATCTATCTTTACATATTTATTAGCGGCTTGTTGATACCATGTTAATTGTGGAATCCATTGATTATCATAATCTTTCATATATATAGAAAATAGAACTAAATTCTGACTATAATTCTCTATTTTTTGAGTAGCTGTTACTTCAGAACCTTTCATATCCTTATCCAAATGCCAAGTGACATAGCCATGAATATATAGATCTTGATTACCTCTTTGCATCGTATAGATCACATTTTCACTATAACCATTCACATGAATATGTTTGGCAGAAGTGGCTGTCTTTGGATTTCCTCTACCTGCATTCCAATTGTTGTGCACCATCGAAATATAATTATTCGGGGTTCCTACTACTGTCGAATGAAGATATACAACAGGGCTAGGGTTCGTTTCCCTCATCTCTGAATACAAGCCATCTAAACGGCGATTTAGAAATAGCAAGTTGTCATTTAGATTTTTCAATAAATAATTCAATAGATGTCCCCTTGATAAATATTTAAATCCATTCAAATATTCTGAAAGTTGAGGAGCGACTACTACTAGCATCGGATCTGCCTGAATTCTAGCATCTGTCATATCCAGTTGAGTTTTCGTTTGGTCGAGATACTGTTGGAGATACTGCTCCATAGCATCAATTGGCGTCATATCTATTGCCATTGGTGCATTGGCTTGGGATAAAGAACTCATCTGATTATAGGCTAATAACGTGGTCTGCATCGATTTCGGAAAAATAGCCCACTGAAATTTAAGTACTTTTAAACGGGACTTCACTTCTTCTTTGGTGACATGTTGTTCTACGCTATCATAAAAAATAGTTGTTTCTCCATCCTCTTTATCCATTACAGCATTTAAAGAAAATTTTTGTAATACGTTACTTGCTATTTGTTTTATTTGCTCATAAGCTAATTCTTTATTTTCGATAAAAGAAATAGCTTGGTCGTATTCGTCAATCTCTTGTTGCAAGATAGCTGTAAATAACGCAATATCTAATCCGTATTGCTCACGAGCAGCCGTTATTTTTTCTTTAACCCCTACTTTGTCAAAAGCAATCATCAAATCAGCAGGTGTTGTTTTTTGACCATCTATACGGAGCCTGCGCTGAATAATTGCAGGTTGAAGCGATTGATCTGTATTAAGAGTCGATATTAACATCATTTGAGTAACTGCTTGATTACCCATTTGTTTTTGCAAATGAGGTAGAGCTGAAGGATACATAGACATAGGATGTGTTGCATCTTGAGTAAGCATCTGTTGTGTGACCGCTTGTAATTGGATCGGTGTAGAAGTATTAGAGGTATACAAATGGGCTTTGGGATGCGGGAGTTTTTTGGACGTATGATCTGTTTTTGAAGAAGGGTAAGCATACATGCTTTGAATTCCTCCTTATTCTTAATAGATATTTATTTAAATATCATAGATCGTGTTAAATAGAGGGCTTGATCATAAATGTTGTTCTGATTGTATCATACCTTGGTACTCTCTATGTTTAATATAGGAAAAAATGCTCCACATGATTTATTTCCAGATCAAAAAAACCTGCTGATGAATCAACAGGTTGAGATATGATTTCATACTATCTACACATTAATCTATAATAACACCTCTAAAACATAATTAAAAATCTAACTAAAATAAGACTTTACTGCGTGTGATCCTTATGAGCAGAACATTGCTTATCTTAATTTAAAGCCCATCTCTTGCGCCGCTTGAATCAATACTGGTGCATATTCATGCAGTTTATCCATCGACAAACGACTGACAGGCCCTGAAAGAGATAACGAAGCTCGTAATGCTCCTGTTCGATCAAAAATCGGTACAGCAACCGCTGCGGCTCCCGGTTCACGCTCTTCATAACTGGTTGAATATCCGTTACGCTGCACTTCTGCAAGCTGTTGACGATAATGCTCAACATCTACGGTAAGCGGCCAATCTGGACTATTTAACAGTTCTTCTTGCTGTTCACTACTGGAAAAAGCGACTAACACTTTACTGGATGCTCCTACTGTCAAAGGCAATCGTGCTCCTACTGGTGCAACACGTCGTACCGCCTGATTACTTTGCACCGCTTGAATCCGTAAGCGCTCGTCTCCATCTCGCAAGTACAGGCTGATCGTTTCGCCCAATTGTTCACGCAATTCTTCCATATCTGCAAGCAATAACAACGCAGGGTCATCGTTTTGTGACAGGTGAGTCGATAACTCCCAGATTTTGATCCCTAGACGGTATTTATCTGTACTGCTATTGCGAATGACAAAGCCTTTTTCTTCTAACGTAGCTAATAACCGATGTACCGTACTTTTGTGTAATCCAATTTCCGTAGCAATCTCGGTGAGTCCAAGATCGCTCGTTCGGGTAAAACACAGTAATATGTCTAACGCACGTTCTACTGCTCGTACAGTCAACTTGCGATCTTCCATTGTTGTCGCCTCCGCATTTGAATCTGTTTACAACGAATACTGTCTATTTTTGTAAGTTTCACTCAATGAAACTTGGTTACATAAATTATATCGAAGCTAGCTCTAATCGTAAAGAGAAATACGTCGATAATAAGGAAGAAGACGATCATCTAACATTGACTTTGCTGAACTAGACTTTTACCATAAGTAGATATTGTCGAATCAAATCGGTTAACGCAACAATGAAGATGAGATACAACTACAAACTTTTAATTCTAGGAGGGGCAAGATGTCCAGTACTTTGCAAAAAAATGCAAAGCCCCATTCGTCTGAGCTAGAAGAGACACCTCCTGTAGTTTCACCAAGACAGATTCGAATAAAGCATGTTGTGGTAGCTTTTGTGTTATCCATAGTGTTTTTTTTCCTGTTTTGCTTTGTGGCACTGCATGCCTATATTGCTTGGGTGCTGTCTAATCCGACAGTAGCAAGTGTCTACTCTAATCCAATGCAGGCAAAAGGAATGGCTTACGAAGATGTAACATTCCCGGCAGCGGATGACAGCCGGATGATGCAAGGTTGGTATATTCCAGCGGAACAGAAATCGTCCAAAACGATTGTGTTTAGCCACGGATATGGTGCAAATCGAGAAGAAACATGGATTCCGATGTACGATCTCGCTCATTATGCGCATAAGCTTAATTTTAATGTGATTATGTTTGATTATGGATTTGCCGCTAAAACAAACAAAGAAGTCGCAACAGGTGGTAAAAAAGAATCGCAACAATTACTCGGAGCGATTCAACTTGCCAAACAAAAAGGTTCTCAAGAAATTGTCGTCTGGGGATTCTCGATGGGAGCAGGTACAGCTCTACAAGCAGGTCTCAAAACAAAAGATGTGACTGCGATGATTTTGGACAGTACCTTCTTGTTAGAACCGGATACACTCTACTATAATATCCAGCAACAGTTGGATCTTCCACGACATCCATCGCTGGAAATTCTGGAATTTCTATTACCTATTGTTAACGGAACAAGCTTGAACCAGATTCCATATCAACAGGTGAAAAAGGAAGATTATCCATTTCCTATTTTCTTTATTCATGGGACAAACGATGATAAAGCTCCTTACCAGATAGCAGAGCAACTTGCAGCCAATCAGACGAATCCTGATTCAGGAAGCTGGGTGATCCAGGGTGCTCATCATGAACTGGAATTCCGTGAACATCCACGAGAATATTTACGCAAAGTCTCAGATTTCTTAAGTAGTCTAAATCTAGCGGAAGAAGAAGACGTTAATAATGAACCGTTACTGAATGATGAATTGTCTAACAGTCCTTCGTCTACTTCCAGTTCATCCACTTCTACTAAAGAGAACACAAATAAGTAAATAATCACTGTATTGCAAAAAGCACAATTCTACCTTAACGATAGGTGAATTGTGCTTTTGTTTTGTATTCATTGAAAAGTCTCTTAAGACTTCAACACTCGACCGATCATCCATTCGAGCACACGCCATGGTAATAGTTTGCGTGCCCAGATCATGATGTGAGAACCTTCTCCAATAGCATAGCGTAACTTTGGAGAACGCTTATCTACAATTTTCCCGACAAGATCAGCGACTTCTTGCGGATCAGGAGCGGATGCTGCGGATTTACGAGAATAACGCAATACTGCTTCTAAGCGAGATTGATAAGGTGAATGAGGGGCTGTATGGATATCAGCTAGCCCTTTTTCCCAGATTGATGTCCGGTATGAACCGGGTTCTACTAATACCACTTTGATATTAAATTCAGCCACCTCATGACGCAAGCTTTCACTAAATCCTTCGATTGCGAATTTGGAAGTGGCATACGGTGCATATCCGGGAAAAGCAGATAGTCCACTCACACTGCTCATATTAATAATATAGCCCTGCTTTTGCTCACGCATCATCGGAAGAACCGCTTGAGTCATTGCTATCAGTCCAAACACATTCGTTTCCAGTTGTGCACGCCATGTCTCCATCGGTACATGTTCGATAAATCCACCTACAGCATACCCTGCATTATTGATAAGAATGTCTATATTTCCATACTGCTGTTGGATAGTTATGACTGCAATCTGAATAGATAAAGAATCGGTCACATCCAGCTGGATATAATGAATACGGTCAGTGATTCCTTTTTGCTCAGCGATACGTGCCAGTTCTACGTTGCGTGTCAAATCTCGCATTGTAGCAATAACAGTAATTCCTTTTTCTGCTAATAAGACCGCAATCAACAATCCAAATCCACTTGATGTGCCTGTCACCAAAGCGATACGTTTGCGTTCCAATGACGCTTCTACTTGGTTGGACATAAGATCCTCCTTTATCTACTTTATGTCTGAATATACTACTTTATTTTAGAATGATCCTATTTCATTTCGATATAGAAAATAGCTATAGAGCTACTTATCTACTGACTCACAACGCCCACTTTCGTTCGACTCGCCGTAACTTTATGATTCCGGGCGTGAACTCATATGCTGTAAAGGTAATCGCTGGCATGACGGCTTGTAAAGTATCGCAGATATGCTGGATACGATGAATGATTTGCGCTTCGACAGCTTGATCCTGTGCTATATGATCTGTTTTTCCAGTAAGACGATAGCTGATTTCCAGTTGGTTGATCTGATACTGGATCACACGATAATGTTCAATACCTGCGGAAGCTCCTATAATCGCTCTTGTGATCAGATCAGGGAATAGCGGTACTTTTTCTGCTGTCGTCTGATGAGTGACATAAAGAATATCGTCGCATCGTCCTTCAATCTGTTCGATAGTAAGCATCGGTGATCCACAAGGACAAGGCTCTGCGGCTTCGGTCAGAATATCATTTAAACGATACCGTATAATCGGTTGAGATACCCGCGAGAAGTCCGTGATAATCGGTACAAACCGTCTGCTTTGCTGATCCAACATTTCTTTCTCAATATGTACAATATCTTCGTTCAGATGCAGATTACCATATTCGCACGTCGCTCCGAGGAAACCTTCTGTACACTGATACACCTGATGTACTTTTTGCATAAAAACAGATTCAATATATTGACGATCCAAAGGATCTAATACTTCTGCCACCGAAATGATTTTGCGTGGCTCTATCGTTAACAAGCCTGATGATTGCTGCTCTGCTAATAAACGCAACATGGAAGCAGGCGCAATCAATAGACTCGGTCGGTATCGTTCAAGCTGCTCAATATGCGTTGTGATCGGTACCAATAGATCGAAATAACAAAATTGCAGTTTTCCTTTTTGTACCGATTCATACAGATTACTATTCGCTCTCAAAAAGAACGCAATCTTCTCAGGTTGCCGAATGCCTCCGGGTAACAACTTGGCAAGCACGGTCCCTGTCCATTGTGCTTGTTCTTGGGGACTCACTAGAAATAACCCTCGATTACCTGATGTACCCGAAGACAACCCAATAGTCACTCCTTGCAAAGTAGGTTCAAAATCTCGTGTCTGCTCTGCTTGATCGGCAATCTCCATCGCTTCTCTTTTGGCAATATCCAGCGTATTCAATTGATCAAAATGCTCCATCATTATCGACTTATCTATCAACGGAAAGTCACGCCACTGATCATCAGTTATCCCTTGCCACAATTGCTGATAAAAAGGAGATTTTTGCCGTATATAAAGCACATGCTTGATAATTTTCTTTTCTTGCCATTGCTCAATCTCTGCTCGACTGTTCCACCCTTTACGATAACGAGTACATACATAATGATAAAGGATACGCATCGTATTGGTGAGTTCGCTTAATCTTTTCACAACCATCGCCCTCCCCACTGCTGTAATGCCTGTTTACAATGACTAGGCACGATCCGAATAGATGGAGATGAGAGGTGCAACTGACGTAATTTTTGGAGATTAAGCCTATATTGCTGACGATCTGACATAATCATACCTGCCAGAAAATGAGGCGGACGATTCTCAGTAAAAGCGATACTAGACCATACGGTATCCGCACATAACAAATAATCATCAGTGGTTGTCGATACCAATAGTCCGATCATCCCTTCTGCATGACCAGACAATTCAATAGCGATCAGACTTCCATCTCCCAATATATCGTACCCCGTTTGCCACGGAAATTCTTGTGTAATCAGATCGTTGTCTCGGGATACATCATGTACAAGATGACTATATAGCAATGAGGTTAATGGTTGAGAATCTGATCGATGCAACACACGCGAGCGCTCAGTGAGATCATCCGGCAATAAACCTGCTAGAAATCCTGCTTTGACTGCTCGGATCGAACTCAAATCTTTGACCGCTTGATACGATTCGGAAAGATATATAAATGTTGCTTGCGGAAAGTCTTTTGCTCCAGCAATATGATCTCCATGAAAATGCGACAAGATCACATACCTAATCTGATCTGCCATAATGCCTTGCTGTTGCAATTGCGAAATGACCGAATCCTCTTCCTGATAGATCACCGGTGTAATATAACGGTACAACCATTGCGGTAACGTGGCTGTTTCTTCAAAAAAGCGCGCACTATATCCTGTATCAAATAAGATATACCCGTGCTCAGGATGCTGAATACAAGCAAACCCTGCTGGAAATGATACGGCTCGTAGAGAACCGCCTTGTAATGTCAAAAATTCAGGATGAGTACAATATCCAGCTGCTCCGATCCATAATCGCACTGCTGATGAAGTGATCATTGAGCACACCACCAATCTGCAAATCGCTCTAACCCTTGATCGACACTGATACGAGGCATATAACCTAATTGTTGCTGTGCTAACGAGATATCCAGTGTATGAGGTACCGCAATCGACCCTACACTATAACGAGTCAATGGAGGCTCGCCTAGCGCTGGGAATAGACGATACACAGCTTCCATTCCTCCTGCGATCAGATGGGCTACCGAATAAGGTACATTTCGAGTATGTAAAGGTATATCTAAGCGTTCAAATAAACGCGACAACAATTCGACAAACGCAATCGGTTCACTATTGGATATATTGTACGCCTGTCCAAGCGCTGTCTGTGGTGCTTTTACACCTAGTAACATTGCATCGACAACATTATCTACATAGGTCAGATCTATCGGCGCACGCCCCCCTTGTAATAAGGGCACACCGGATTGACGATTGACTTCTAATAACCGTGGAAATAACGTCTGATCCATCGGTCCAAAAATCGCACGCGGACGAATCATAATTGAAGCTAAACCTTGCTTTTTATAAGCTTGCAATACAATCTGTTCAGCTAATAATTTGGTTGCCGCATAATGATTGACTGACTTACGAGGTAAAGGATCGGATTCTCGAATCCCGTAGTGAGCTTTGCCATCAAAATAAATACTGGGTGTAGACACATGAATCAATCGCTGGACATCATACCGAATACAACCATCAACAATATGTTGAGTGGTTTTTACATTGCTTTGATAAAATTGTTGATATTTGCCCCACGGCGAAGACAATGCAGCACAATGAAAAACGATATCTTGTCCTTTACAAGCTTGTATCGCTTGCTCTGCATTCCCTAAATCATAATAATTCATCTGTACGCCAATACGTTCTAATGCTTGTCCACGGCTTTCATCTCGCCCTGTTCCATGAACATCCCAGCCTAGTTCAACTAATCGTCTGGCTAGATGTCCACCCAAAAATCCTGTTGCCCCGGTAATTAATGCTCTGGTCATAAGCTCTCCTTTCCATTCCATTCGATATCATGGGTTAATGCTTCAGTCAGTGAAATACGCTCTGTACGACAAGTTCGCAACGCTTGAGCGACTAATCGAAATTGCTCCCAAAATGGCTTGCGATCGTCTGCCTGATAGACCACATCTGTCACCCTTTGTAGACCGTTCCACCAGTTTTTCCAAGCTTGCCAATCCCGGTTGTATTTGATGCCTGCTATCCACATCGGTAACGTCAATACTCTAGCTGTTCCTACGGCTGGCATAATTACTTGACCACTTTGCGCTATTGACTCAGGATCTAGCAATGCTTGAATCACTTGATCTTGACGTTGAAAAAGATGAATACCACTGGTCGTTCGTGGATTGCATTCAATCGGATATAGAATGCCTGTCGAATCTTCTTCAATAAAATCAAAACTAATCTGTCCGCTAAAAGCAGTATTGGATAGATGTGCATGATCTACAGATATCCCTTGAACAAATTGGCATACCCACTCGTACGCTTTATTATGCTCTATAGCTTCAAAATATACACTCGCTCCTGTACGTGATGTTCTATAGTTACTTGTATACGTAGCATGAGCGATCACGATACCTTTATGTACAAGACTATAGGTACAGATAGCTTTCCCCTTGATATATTGCTGAGCAATCCAAGCTGATAATTCATATTGTTTATTCATTACTGTTGTTTCTGTTGTTATCATTGTATTTGCTGTAGTCTTTTGCTTTTTTGAAGCTATAATACGTCTGCGTTCCCACGGCATAATCACTCGCGATGCAAATCTAGAATAAATCGGTTTCCGCACAAATGTATGACCTTCTGCATCAGGCACCGAATAATCATAAGACTCTGTTGAAGGCTCTGCTACCGAGAAAGTGTTCGGAGCGACTTGATTATTCATTATCACTTGTTCAATAAATTTTCCTTTGTGATGCAGAGTATGCAGTGTAGAGAGCGAAGGTGTAAGCACTCGACAAACCCTTTGCAATCGTTCCAGACCTTGCGCAATATAAAAAATCTCTTCACATGTCGGTAGCAAAAGATCGATCTGATGCTCTATGATCAATTGCTCTAATGCAGACAGATATAATTGCGGTTGTTGGCGGGGCGGTGGCACTTGAAAACTCTCCACCACAGCACTCGATACACGGCACAGATGATACCTACTACTTTCAGCCACATAGACATAATGACCGTTACGATGCAAAAGGCGAGCCCACTCAAGCGCTACAGGAGCACGTCCACCTGTAATCAATATCCGTTGCGGTGTGACTGGCTCAGTACTCAAGCACCATTCCTCCTAATGATAATCCTGCCGCTGTTCCCATTAATAGAATGCGATCGCCACGTTCTATTCTTCCTTGTACAATCGCTTCGTGAATGCCCATCGGAATAGAGGCAGCTATCGTATTTCCATGATTAAGAGTGATATCGAGAAATTGTTGTTTGCTAATACCTAACTTTTTGCGTATCAGGCGCATTGCCATAGCACTACCCTGATGAGGAATAACCAATTTGAAATCTTCCATTTTGGTATGAGATTGCTCTAACAATTGATCAATAAAGTCAGGTAATAATCGGGAAGCCATGCGGAAGATTTTCTGTCCATCCATAAAAAATAAAAAGGATTCTGCTAGATCTTTTTGCAAATGAGCAGGCAATCGTGTACCTCCACCTTGAATTTCGGAATAACGTGCGCCTTTACTGTAGGTTTGAAGCGAAGTATGTATAATTCGAGCAGACTCTTCTGGCGCAGATGCACCAATAATCACAGCGGCTGCTCCATCTCCGAATAAAGCTGCACTTTCTTTATTTTCCCAATTAAGCCCTGCCGATGCAATCTCTGTAGCTACCAAAAGAACATACCGATATCGTCCTGCGGCTACCAGATAAGACATCGTATCCAAGCCGACCAAAAAGCTTAAGCAGGTCGCATCAATATCAAAAGCAGGCACACCTGACTCTTCTTGTCCCATCGCTTGCTGGATAAATACCGCTGTGCTTGGTAATGGCTGTTCTTTGGTTCCACTTGTACATACGAGACAATCCATATCTGCAAATGTAAGACCTGCTGCATCCAAAGCATCTTGCGCCGCTTGTGCACCCATCATCGAAGCTGTCTCACCTTCACTCACATAATATCTGGTGCCCACCCCTGTCGCTTTGTGCGTCCAACCTGCTTGTACTCCTAGCTTCTGATCCAATTCTTCATCGGTTACTGCACGCTTCGGTAAATATTTACCGGTTCCTACGATTTTCACTTTGCGTAATTGCATGATAGACCTCTTTTCTTATTCAATCCCGTTCTTAATTCACTTCTACTTCGGTTCTCTATTCGTCATATCGTTGGATCAAGTACTCTTCCATCTGTTGAATATCTTGTGGTGAAAATAAAGTCTGTTCCTTGATCATTTCAATCGATTGACCTTCTGCTAAAATAGATTTTAATTGCTCTGTATATGAAGTTACATCGGGTACTTGCGCTAATTCAGATAGACTGCCCATCGTGCCTTGTTGTACAACAGGATATCCTTTGTCCTGCTCCCCTACTGCCAGATCATAAAAGCGCCGAATCCCTGCGGACAATTCATCTCCACTTCCTTCTACAATAATAAAAGCTGTAACAATATAGGCTTTGGCTTGTCTACGCTGAGCTATACCGCAGAACTTGCGTCCAGCAATACTCACATCATAATCTCCCGGACAAAATGCTCCTTCGATCTCACCCACATGAGCATGTGCATTCCACGGATCGACTGCTCGACTGATCCAATCCGCCATAAAGCGAAAATCGCGATGAATACTAATATTGCGCTTAGGATTAGGGAGTATAATCGATAGATTCAAAATACCGGGATGTAAAGGAACTGCCGCACCACCTGAAGGACGTACACAGACCGATGTACCCTTTTGCCGAAATTGTTCCATTGCTTGTGTAGCGTACGTCAATCGCCGATCACGCAGACCAATCGCCATACCATCTGTATGTCGCCAGAGATGAATCACAGGAGGATGCCCTTGCCCCACTTGACGACACATTAACTCTTCCCATGCTAATGGTGCTAATATCGAATCTCCTTGCTCTACCAATGGTCGTTCTACCCATACCGCCTGTTCCAAACCTACAGGCACATCGATTAATGTAGGGATAGAATGTCGATGATTGTCTGCTGACATCATGATTCCTCCACTTCAGTTGCTTGATTCTAATCATTGTATTATATCAGTTTCTATATGTCCTCTACATAAAAAAATGGCAGGAACACTGCCATTCGGCATCATCCCTACCATTTTTGAATAGTTTGTTTAGTCTTTAATCAATGCTAAAAATTCAGCACGTAATGGTGCATCTGTACGGAATCCACCGCGAACTGCGGAAGTGATCGTTTTACTACCTGGCTTTTTAACACCTCGTGCACACATGCATAGATGTTCGCCTTCAACCACAACCATAACGCCTGTTGGATCAAGTACTTCCACCAATATATCTGCGATTTGAGAAGTAATACGTTCTTGAACTTGTAGACGACGACTGACAGCTTCGACCAGACGAGCGAATTTGCTTAAGCCTGCAATTTTACCGCTAGGTACATAACCGATATGCACTTTGCCGAAAAAAGGAGCCATATGATGCTCACATTGACTGTAATAGACAATGTCTTTAACGATAACCATTTCTTCGTGATTCTCGTTAAAAGTTACACCTAGCGCTTCTCTAGGATCTACGCTATAACCAGCAAAAATCTCCTCGTACATACGAGTAACACGTGCAGGCGTATCAAGCAAACCTTCACGTTCTGTATCTTCTCCGATCAATTTCAAAATCTGACGGATATGGTCTTCAATCTGTGCACGGTTTTCACCGACATCAAGATTGGTATAATCTTTGATACCAGCCATAGTGACCTCCTCTTCCCATTACAAGGTCTTTATGGACCTGATCCCTGTGATGCTACTTGCTTATCTTCTGCGTTTACCTGTATTTCCGCGACCCATAGGAGGCATTTTAGCTTTAGGCGCTTTGCCACCTTGTGGATTATTTTTCATCATTTGTTGAGCTTGTTGCATCTGCTTACCATTCAGGTTGTAACCCATTTGCTTCGCCATTTTTTGCAAAGCTGCTGGATCGTTTTGCATTTTTTCCATCTGTTTGCGCAAATAATATGCACCAATAAAAAAGCCGCCAATCAGACCGACAATCAAAGTCACGATTGGAATGACCCAGTTTAACCACGTCATAACTGCCACCCCTGTAGATGAATTATAGTGTGAAGTTCCTTGTAAAAGGGTACACTAGGCCCTTAACCGATAAAGGCAGGAACAGCATTTATCATACCATTTCCGTGATCGGCTTAGCAAACATTTTCAATCGTTAGAAGTTACATCATAACCGCTTCAATAAATGTAGTCGTTGCATTCGCCAGATCAATTTCTTTGACGTCTAGATCGCCACCACTTCCGCTTACAATGCGTACCACCGGACGACCGGGTAAGCCACGATGTTGTCTGACGATCACACCTGTTTCTTTATTTGATAATCGCACACCTGTACCATTAGGATAAACCGAGATAATACGTGTAAATTCCACTAACACATCATGATCTAACATACGATCCGATTGAGCCATCATTTCTTCGCAAGCTTGATGAGGCAATAATCCCTGTCCACCGTTGTCTTTGGATGTAATCAGATTATCATAAGTATTCGCTGTGGCTACAATACGAGCATACACATGAATTTCTTCTTCATTAAGTCCACGCGGCTTGCCTTTGCCATCCATTCGTTCATGATGTTGAAGCGCAATATGAGCAATCATTAAGTTGAATTCTCGCTTGGTTTTGATGAGTTCGAATCCACGCCATGTATGATGGTTTTTGGAACCAATCTCCAGATCATCTTCCGCTATCTTTGAAAATTTACCGACATCATGCAGTAAAGCCCCTGTTGCTAAATCTTTCAGTTGATGTTGATTAAGTCCCATATTCATACCCATCATAGCGGATAAAAGACAGACATTCATCGCATGTACATATTGCACATTATCGTTTGTTTTGATATCAGTTAATTGCACCTGTACTTCACGCATACTTGTAATATCTTCAAGCAATTGTTCAATACTAAAAGCTACTTTATTCGGACTCCATTCTTTACCGGAACGAACAGCATCGAACGTATCACTCATTTCACGGATCATCATCTGTTTGGTCGCTTCGCTGAGTACCTCTTCCATTTCAATATCAGCAAAGTTCTCATCTTGAATATACAACATCGTGACCCCGATCCGATTGAGCGTGTTAATCATATAGACGGTCAGTTGTACACCAGCAGACAATAGAATCGCTCCATTACCTGAATAAATCGCTTTGCCTAAATATTGCCCTGTCTCTACTTTATCGATGTTTACGTACCTCATGGGAAGTCTCCTTTACCGATATTAGGATATGAGCTCTATTTCAATTCAAATAGCACAGGTTCAATAGGATACCCTTCCAGATTCAACAACCATTCTTTCAGTGGCAGACCACTACCATAACCGACCATTTGTCCATTCATTCCAATCACACGATGACATGGAATAAGCAGCGGTACTGGATTACGATTATTAGCGCCTCCAACGGCTCGTACTGCTGTAGGATGACCAATCTGCTGGGCGATCCATTTATACGAAACGACTTCTCCATAAGGAATAGTCTGTAACCCTTGCCAGACCAGACGCTGAAAATCAGTACCTTGGAAATCAAACGACAACTCAAATATTTGCCGCTCTCCTGCAAAATATTCATGTAACTGCTGTACGGCTGACTGTAAACGATCAGGCGAATATATATACTCATGCTCTCCATACCAGCGCTTTGCCCAAATCGCCATCTTATCTTTATTATCGGCATAAGATTTAAAATCTAAACGGCATATCCCGTGAAGTGACGATGTTAGCGTTATTGTTCCTGTAGGCGCCTTAATTTCATCGTAATACAAAGAAATCATTCTGCGATCTCTCCTTCAAGTATAGCTTTGGCTTGGAGCAAACGTTCCGTGACTTCAGGCTCTACTTCTTTGGCGAGCGCATGGATCACTGCTTGTAGCGCATCTTCGCCACCTATTCGGCTAAGCGCCCATACGATTGTTCCTCTGAGCTCTGGTCTAGGATCACGATGCAGTAATTCGGTTAACTTCGGCACAGCTGATTTGTCCCGGAAATTCCCGAGTGCAATAACTGCATTGCGTTGAATGGGCTTTTTGCCACGCCATGCCGCAGAAGTATCACCAAATTGTTCTTTAAATTCTCGATTACTGAGATCAAGTATCGGTAATAATAATGGCTTGGCTTTTTCTGGATCAGGGCGAAGTTCTTCTTGATGATTCCAGTTCTTGCCTTTGTTTTTGGGACATACAATCTGGCAGGTATCGCAACCATACAATCGATTTCCGATCTTACGCATATGCTCATCAGATAACATGCCTTTAGTCTGTGTTAGAAAAGAAACACAGACTTGTGAGTTCAATTGTCCGGGACCTACTAATGCCCCTGTTGGACAAGCATCTATACATTTGGTACATGTTCCACAATCTTCAGTAACTGGCGTATCGGGTGGAAACGGAATATCCGTGATCATATCACCTAGAAATATCCATGAACCTAATGTAGGTGAAATCACAGCACAGTTTTTACCGTAAAAACCGATCCCTGCACGCTGAGCCACCGCGCGATCTGACAACACCCCGGTATCTACCATACTTTCTATTCGAACTTCCGGTACCTTTTCCCGAATAAAATCTTCTAAACGCTGCATCCGATCACGTAGTACATAATGATAATCTTTGCCCCATGCTGAACGTGCCATAATGCCTCGATATTGTCCGGGTTCTGACTTAGGCGGGTTTTCCATCTTGGAATGATAGGTAACAGATATCGCTATAATCGACTTCGCTCCATCTAATGCCAAGCTCGGGTGAATACGTTTCTCAATATCCGGTTCTTCAAAACCTGATTCATGCCCTTTACGACGATGCTCTTCCAAGACTCCTTTTAAATACAAAAAAGGATCTGCTGTCGTAAAGCCTACATCATCTATGCCCAGCGATGGCGCAGCCTGCTTGATTTCAAGCTTGAGCTGTTCCCATCTGGTTGTTGGTTGTTGTAATACTTCTTGCTGCGTCATGCACTGTCACCTCCTATAATACGTTCTATAAAAATGCCCATTTGGATAAAGGCCATATAATAAAATCGGCACGCCCGACAATCTGCGTTAAAGCTATCGTACCAAAAATACGACTGTCTTTACTCATTCCTTCATGACGATTATCACCCATGACATAATATTGCCCTTCTGGCACTATCATCGGCTTGTGATCTTCATCTCCTATATCGGTATCAATATACGTTTCCTGCTGTTCGATCTGATTGATATATACTCGGTGGTTACGAATCTCAATCGTATCTCCGCCGATAGCAATGACTCGTTTCACTAACAATTTGGAGCTAGGGCTTGCACTCAATATAGGATCATGCAAAATAATAATATCTCCACGTGCTGGTGTATGAAATTTATAGATTAATTTATTGATAAACAACCGTTCTTGCTGTACAAGAGTTGGCTGCATCGACTGTCCTTTGACTGTTGATATATTAAATACCCAACTATTCAATATGCCGAGTATGATTAATGCCAAGACCATCGTCTTGAGCCATTCCCGCCAATACATAATACACCTCATTTAAAATCTTACGTTATGTTTATTATACCTTAAATTCTTCCTAAATATAGAAAAGCACATCTTTATTCCCATCCGTGTTTCGGAGGGCAAGATGTGCTCATATGTGGATATTACATAAAATTCTTCTCTCTAAACTTTACGCATGAACAGCAACGATACTGAGTTTGTCAAAAGTCTTCAAGACTTTATTCTCTCCATATCCCATTGCTTCGTAAAGTGGTAATACAGCCTTGTTGTGCTCATCGCCAGCGACCATAATGCCACTGACATTGCGTTGCTCAAAACGTTGTTCCATAGCTTTGACAAGTGCCGTACCTACACCTCTGCGTCTAACATCAGGATGTACAGCGATGCGGTAATAACAACCAAAATTCCGATCGATTGTACCGATTAATAGACCAACAATCTCTTCGCCTTGTTCCGCTACTACGATTAGCTCGGAATCCCATGATAATTGTGTGGCGAACGGTCCCATCGTGTTCTCGTAACATTCTTCAGATAAAGCCACCTGCAAGAGTTCTGTAACGAGACTCAAATCACTTAATTTAAAGGAACGAACATTCATACTCCAAACTCCCTTTTCATCAGCTTGATTAAGTACACCCTTATAAAAAAACAAAAAGAAGGACATTCGCTTATAGAAGCGTTGCGTCCAACGATAAAGGATTGCATAAAATCCTATAGTACACATCGACCAAAAGACAACAAAAAACTGCAAAAATGTGCAGAATATAACCTCAACGATAATTAAACCACAATTTCCGCCAGATTACACCAATTTTCTTTTGAAAGCGCTTAATTACTCTGTTTTCCACCTATCGGTTCCACTTTAAACATAATTTGGTAATTAAAGGATATCCAATTATATTTATAAATAAACGCTTATAAATATTCACGACAATTATTATATCTTCAATTAAAGTTGTATGCGGGACAAAATATAGTATAACACTACTTTAGTAGCCTCACTATACTTTTTGTCATATTTCGTGCATTTTCGACTCTATTTCTTTCTATTACTTCTATATATTAAAATAAAATAAATCGCTCGGAACCCGCACCACATCAACTTTCTAAACATAAAAGTTGATTTAGTCAAAAATATACGGTTTAATATAGAGAGTAATATGTTTATTTACATAGGGAACGGTTTTTAGCAGTTGTCATTAAGTTGAATACTATTTTTCTTATTGTTTCTGCTAACTTTCGTTTCTGAATTCTAAATTCTGGGAGGTATTTTACAATGGCATTCGAATTACCAGCATTACCGTACCCTAACAACGCTCTGGAACCACACATCGACGAACAAACGATGATGATTCACCATGACCGTCATCACAACACATATGTGACTAGTCTGAATACCGCTTTGGAAAGTGCTCCTGAATTGCAAAGCAAAAGCTTAGAAGAATTGATCAGCAACCTGGACAGCGTACCTGAAGGTATTCGTACAGCAGTTCGTAACCACGGTGGCGGACATTACAACCACAGTCTTTTCTGGGAAATTATCGGACCTGACGCTGGCGGCGCACCTACTGGTGATATCGCAGCAGCAATCGATAGCGAACTAGGCGGATTTGAGAAATTCAAAGAAGACTTCGCTAAAGCAGCAACTACTCGTTTTGGTAGCGGTTGGGCTTGGCTAGTTGTTAAAGATGGCAAATTGGCAGTAACAAGTACTCCTAACCAAGATAGCCCGGTTATGGAAGGTGCTACTCCATTGCTTGGTATTGATGTGTGGGAACATGCATACTACCTTAAATATCAAAACAAACGCCCTGACTACATTGCAGCTTTCTGGAATGTAATCAACTGGGATGCAGTAAACAAACGTTACGCTGCTGCAAAATAAGAATATACTCTTTTACAATAGCAGTATCAAAAAGCCCTTTGGAGTATTTATATTCCAAAGGGCTTTTTTTGTATTCTTTATATTCTGATCTTCTTGGTCTTCTGTACACCATTCATCAAAATAACACCTATAAAAATCACGATCAACCCGACAATCGTTCCTAAAGTAATATGTTCATTTAAGAGCAAGATTCCCCAGAAAATACCGAATAGCGGAACTAAAAAAGTTACACTTACTGTTTTGGTTGGGCCGACATGCTCCACGAGATAGAAATATAACAGGTAGCCAATAGCCGTACATAACACCGCTAACCCTAATACAGCGATCATCACCGTTAGCGAAATCGTTGCTGTCGGTACAGTCACTACACTTAAAGGAATAAGAATAATTCCGGCTGCTAGCTGTTGCCCGATCGATAACGAAAGAGCCGGTGTATTGGTAAAGGTAAGTTTCGTATATACACTGCCAATGCCATAAAATAACGCCGCTGTTAGCGAAGCACCGATCGACAACCATACTTCTAGAGTAAACGGAACGGAACTCCAACCCATCAGAATACACACACCTACAAGTCCAATCAGAATACCAATCACTTTACGAACAGATAAATATTCTTTTAACCAGATGCGAGCTACAATCGCTGTAAAAAGGGGGGTTGTAGCATTCAAAATAGCTGTTAAAGAAGCATTAAGATGAACAGCTGAATACGCAATAAGTGAAAAAGGAATAGCTGCATTTAATAGACCCAACATCAGATAATATTTCCATTCCTTTTTAAAATCAGGCAATTTGCGTACAATAAGCGCATAGATAAGTAGTACAATACCTGCAATCCATACACGTAAATCAATCAGCCAGATCGGCCCCAATACAGGTGCGGCTATTCGTATAAATATAAATGAGGCTCCCCAGAGAGCACCCAATAACAGTAACGCTCCTAATTCTTTAGGTTTCATAATGACTTACCTCCATCATTTCCAAAATATCATATCTCTGTGTACTATGTATTTTCGTTAGACTTTCAGCAATTAACTCTAATTGATAATGATTATCATTATAGATTAGAGTACCCATTGTTTCAACATGTTCTCCAAAATAAGTTACATCAAAACACACCGGATGATAAAACTTTCAATTGATTGCTTTTGGATTTGTCCTGCAAATTTACAAAGCAAAATTAGTATAGCTATGTTCACAACAGAAATAGCGTACACCACTGAATCTCTACTGTACGCTATATTCTCGTTGTAACTATACTTTATAATGTCACTATCAAGCTTTAAAAATCAGTCATAACTAATAATAAGGCAGATCCTCTAGCAATTCGGCAAAAGAATGACGACAAGGAATGATCGACTCCTCTTCCTCTAGCCAGACAACAACTTCTCCATAGTGTTGAGGCACTATTCGTAACAAAAAGCTGTTACCTCCAGCATCAGAAGCAAATGGAATACAGACTTCTTGCAAAATATCCCACGCATACTGCATATCTATCATTAATTGCTCTATCGTTAGTGAACCATACGTAATAGGCATAAATCCATGAATCAAAGGTGCATATTCTTCCCCATCTACAAATAACGGTTCTAGATAACCTCCATTATGCTGTAGATAGAAGTCTTTGAACGATTCTGGAATTGGATAGTCTATACTGTTAGCAAAGGTCTGCCATTCGTGCTCGGTTAATGATTGTTCACTTTCCTCTAACGATATCATGGCTATATCGCTCCTTTTTACTGGGCAAAATGCTGTTGCAGAATTTTGAGGAATAGATTGGGAAACGCATAGTTTTTCATATCGTCTGCGGCAATCCAGCGATAATCGTAAGCAAAAGCTTCACCCACCAGTGTACTTGGAACAGCTTCATAAACTTCTGGATGCTCTGCAACCGCTTCTTGTTGTTCTACTGCCAATGTATCATCAAGGTGAAGTTGTTTTTGGATTTTCTGTAGACTGCTTGGTGTTGAACCTGATAATTTGAGTTCTAGTGTAGCTTGTTCATATTCCAAAGGATCGATCTCTTTCAAAGCGCCTTGTGACGCTTCTAACGGCTGTGTCGCCGAACTTGTATAACGAACAGTAGGTTCTGATTGTTGCCCTGTAGCAGAGACTCCAGCTTCACGACAGCGGAATACACGCATCGTCCAATGGATATGGCTAAACGTATGCTCTTCTGTAATCCACGGCTCTAGCGGTTGAATATCTACTCCTTCGTTATGAATCCCATAGGTTAAGCGCTTCATTGCATCTGCATCCGGCAAGTCTGCACCTGCACCTGCTTTTTTGGAATCGTCTGCAAGAATATGAGGCAACTCCCACATGCGTGCAAGTAATCCTGTAGCTGGACGTTGGCGAATCAATACTTGTCCTGCGCGTTCTCCTGTTCCTTCAACCAGAGCCAGTAAACGATGTTCAGGACGTGGAGGTTTGGATTTGGTTTTGATCGGCAATATAAGCTCCATCCCATTCATTCGTCCTTCACAATGCTTCATCACCGGACAGGTAAGGCAACCCGGGGATTTGGGCGTACATACCATAGCTCCAAGTTCCATTAACGCTTGATTGAAATCCGAAGCACGACCACGTGGAATTAACTCTTTAGCGAGCACTTCCATTTTGACCCGTGTAGGCCCTTTAGCAATATCATCTTCTAAGCAGAAGTATCTCGATAATACACGCATCACGTTACCATCTACGGCTGGAACAGGAACACCATAAGCAATACTAAGCACTGCACCCGCAGTATACGGGCCTATTCCTTTAAGGGCAGAGATTTCTTCTGGTGTATTCGGTACAATGCCTTCATGACGCTCTACCACTTGTTGCGCCGCTGCTTGTAGATTACGGGCACGTGAGTAATAACCTAGCCCTTCCCAGCTTTTTAACACTTCTTCTTCCGGTGCAGTCGCTAATGCTTCTACCGTCGGAAATTTCTCGATAAAGCGAGTAAAGTAAGGAATTACAGTATCGACACGTGTCTGTTGCAACATAATTTCAGAGATCCAGATATGGTAAGGGTTACGACTTCGTCTCCATGGCAAATCACGCTTATGTTCGTCATACCAGACTAACAATTCACGACTAAAATACGTTTTGGCTTCTTGCTGTAAGGCTAAATTAGACATAGTACTCTCCTTCAATGATCGCAATCTTATGTGATCAGATATGATGTAGAATCATGTTGTAAATGAGGTGCATAAGTGTAGATAACATGCATGATTTCAATGGGTTAACGTTATTTTTTCGATGACGGCAAAAGCAGAAGCTAATTCGGTCTGGTGAGAAATACTTAAATGAATAGCATACTGTTCAGCTTGATCTGATAATCCTAATCGCTCCCATGCTTGAGCAGATAAGGCAACCGTAGGTTTGCCTGAAGGATTCGGTACAATCTCTATATCACCAAAGCTTATTGTAGCGCCAATCCCAGAGCCGAATCCTTTAGAAATAGCTTCTTTGGCAGCAAACCGTCCAGCTACAAATTCGTGTAGTTTGGCTCCTTTGGTCTGAGCAATGTTACGTTCGGCTGGTGTTAGTATACGATCTATAAATTTGGACCCTTGTGAACCTGTGACAATTCTAGCTACCCGTTTAATTTCAAGGACATCATGTCCTATACCATAAATCAAAATACGTACCTCCTGCACATTCCAATCTTGAATACTATTATTGTACCATTGGTGTTGCTTGTACTGCCAAGCATGTCTAGTTAGATATTGAGCTAAAGCCCGAATCATTGCTTATTCGATATCGGTTACGCTTTGATTACCAAGTGCTTTGGGTAAGTAGTACTTAGAAGGAGGTAATGATGATGTCAAATTCATTCACGATCCCCGGAGCAGACGGGGCAGTCATTCGTTGTACTCGCTACCCTGCTAAGCATGAAGTACGAGCTGTTATTATTATCGCTCATGGTTATAAAGGATTCAAAGATTGGGGCATGTTCCCGTATGTTGCACAGCAGTTGAGCAGTATCGGTGATGTGATTACATTTAATTTCTCACATAATGGTATTGGCGAACAGCCAGAAGAATTTACAGAGCTTGAGTTATTTGCTCGTAATACGTATGGTTTTGAATTGGAAGATTTATCGAACTTGACGAATTATATAAAAGAACAATCACAATATCAAGAAGTACCTATTTTTGTGCTTGGTCATAGCCGTGGAGGTGGAGTGAGTCTAGTGCATGCACTCGATCATCCAGATCAGATTGCTGGTGTATTATCATGGAATGGTATAAGCGATCTGCCAAGCTTATTCACGACAGAACAGAAAAAAGAAATGGTGACTGCGGGCAGAAGTTATATTACCAATGCACGTACAGGTCAACAGATGCCACTTGATCGAATCATTATTGATGATATTGAGGAGCACCGTGAACAATATGATCTGCTTCATCGAATAACAGAAGCGGCATTGCCGATTATGCTTGTCCAAGGAACAGAAGATCATCCTCATCTGCTTGAAGGCTCACAAGCTTTGTTAAATGCTAATCCTTCGATTAATTATGTTGCTATTGAAGGCGGTAACCATATGTTTAATACGGTTCATCCTTTTGTCGGTTCTTCTCCTCAATTGGATCAAGCATTGGAAGCCAGCAGTACATTTATTCGTAGTGTTATTGGTAGTCGTTTGGATTAATCTATTTAGTTATTTGGGTTGCCACTTTACATCCAAGCATAAAACAGCGTTCTTTCAACCTTTGCTCAGGTTAAAAGAACGCTGTTTTTTTCGTGTGTATAAAAAAATCCGTCATTATGTTCAGACTTTATAGTATAGCAACTGTGATTTAGATACCTGGAATTGGATCACGTTTGTGTGCAGTACGTTTGTAATAACTTTCAAGACGCTCTGCTGCTACTGGATCTATTGTTTTGCCTTCTAGATAGTCACTATTGTCATTATACGTAATCCCTAATTCGTCTTCATCCGTCTGATCTTCCCATAGTCCAGCAGAAGGAGCTTTATCTAGAATCGATTGGGGTACAGCCATATGTGTAGCCAATTGACGAACCTGACGTTTGTTTAACGTGCTTAATGGCGTGATATCTACTGCTCCATCCCCATATTTGGTGAAAAAGCCTGTGATCGCTTCAGAAGCATGATCGGTTCCGACTACTAACAAATTCAATTCATTAGCTAGTGCATATTGAGTGACCATACGTGTTCTTGCTTTGATATTACCTTTGGCTTGAGGTGTAATCGGATCTTGAATATCAATGCTTGGCAACACTTTATTTACAAGGTCAGTGATGGCATCTACACCGCTCTGTACATCAGTTTCAACTGTATGTTCAAGCTTGAATGCTTCAGCAACCGCATAACTATCAGCGATATCTGATTGTTGTCCATAAGGTTGATATACACCAAGTGTCATGTATTTTTTACCTGTGGACTCACTAAGCTCATCCGTTGCTTGTTTACAAAGACCTGCGGCAACTGCACTATCAATTCCACCACTAATTGCAATCAGTAATCCTTGTGTACCTGATTGTTGAATATAGGATTTGAGAAAATCAACACGCTTGCGAATCTCTGCATCCGGTTCAATTGTTGGTTGAACACGTAAATCATCAATAATTTGCTGTTGTATACTCATCTTTATTTCCACTCCTTTTATTCATTCTGTAATACATCTTTACCCATTCCATTCTATTCATATCAGCTAAAAAAAACAAATGTCCTACCATTTTCAGCTTAGCCGAAAATCGCAGGACATTGATAGATGTTTATATAAACCGTTAGGTTAGATTACAGGCAATATTTTTCAAATGCATCATTCAATGCATAAGCAATATCTTCTGCTGAATTATTTTCAATCTGGTGACGCTCGATAAAGTGGACTAATTCTCCATCTTTCATCAAAGCAATCGAAGGCGAAGACGGTGGGAATGGTGCGAAATATTCGCGTGCTTTGGCTGTTGCTTCTTTATCTTGTCCTGCAAATACCGTATACAAATGATCCGGTTTTAATTCATTTTGCAGTGCTTGAGCTACGCCTGGACGACATTGACCTGCTGCGCATCCGCATACAGAGTTCACGACAACCAGTGTTGTTCCTTTTTGATCAGGAAGATGTGCTTCTACCTCTTCTGGAGTACGAAGCTCCGTAATACCTAGTGTAGTTAGTTCATCCCGCATCGGTTGAACCATATCTCGCATATATTGATCAAAAGACATTGACATTGTTATTCACTCCTTACTTTTAATAAGCGTTAAGTTATATTATACAGTCATATAGGCTGAAAGCAAGCAACAGAATACAATACTTGTTAAGACAATACCATAAATTAATCTTTATTTTCAGTAGAATTCACTTGATCATGCGAAGGATCAAAGATGACGTTAAACGTTGTTTTGACGCCTTCTTCTGATTCTACCTGAATACGACCATGATGGCGCTCTACAATACTCAGGCAAAGCGATAACCCCAAGCCTGTCCCTTTGGATTTGGTCGTATAAAATGGCTCAAATAATTTCTCTAACTTATCTGGAGAAATTCCCGGTCCTATATCTTGAATACTCATGGTCACCTCATTGCCATGACAATACGTCTCGATCTTGAGTTCACCTTTGTCATCCATCGATTCCATTCCATTGCGTGCCAGGTTCAGAATAAGCTGTTTGATCTCTTTGGAATTCAAGTTCAGTTCAGGCAAGTCTTTGCCGGGTACAAAAACGATACTTTGTCCTCGTAGATTCGCATCTGCCCATAATAACGGTAGCAATTCTTCTATAATAGAATGTAAATGAATCCACTGCTTCTCAACCACTCGATTCTGTGCCAGAGACAAAAAGTCGTTAATAATACTATTTGCACGATCCAATTCATCCATTACTATCACGTAATAATGATCAAGCGAAGGTGGGCTTTTTTCTTGCATTAACTGCAAAAACCCTCTAACGACTGCCATTGGATTGCGGATCTCATGCGTGATACTAGCAGCCATTTTACCAACAAGGCTTAATTGCTCGACATGATCCAATTCGTTACGTAACCGTTCTAACTCTGTCGTATCTTGACTCAAAATAACCACACCAGACGGTTCTTCTGAAAATGTACGCAAAGGCACAATATTCACATAAAATGAACCATAACCTAGACGAAGCAATTTGTTAATCGTTTCTTGCCCTGCTTGAGCAGCTTTCGTTAACGTCACTACTTCGTGTAGACCTGGTGTAATATCTTCTTTTTGCAAGCCGGTGAAATGAAACCCGATTGCAGATTCTGCGGTCATATCCGGGAATGAGCGTTTCATCAATTGCAAAGCGCTTGCATTAATCGAAGTAATCCGTCCATGTTCATCAAGCGATGTAATAATCATAGGTGATACATTCATAATCTGACGTAACTTTTCAGCTTCTGTAATAAATTTGTTCGATAAACGTAACATCTGTCGATCAATTTCTTTTTTCTCTATAATGCGTTCAATCGCTTGCACACAATAATCTCCTGCAGCTAATGCCGCCAAAACAATCATCACGACCATGATCCAGAGTTCCGGACTCATCGGTACTGCATTTTGATTTAACAACGAAATAATCATAGATAATACAGCACTTAACAAAATAAGAGACGCTACAAACGAGCGTTTAACTTTTAAAGTCGCTATGCGAAATCGTAAAGAAATCAGGCATATAAACGGAAACAGTAATAATCCGGTATCTATAAGTAAGCCATTCCAACTCCAATGGTTGTTAAATATAAAATACATTGCGATACCTAACCCCAGTAAAACTATACCGCGAAGAGGGCCTATATACATGACTCCAACAATCAGTGAAACTACGCCCATATGTAAAGCGTAGGGAGATGCACTATACATCGAGAAAAACCAACAAATCATTATACTAATGGCGAAGGAAACTACAATAACGGGAGAATATCCACGCCATGCTAATCGTCCATTATGCAAGGAATCGTAGCCACTGCGTTCAATAACGCCCATGAAGAAAAAAATAGCAGAACCTACAGACAACATTTGCAGTAGAATTTCCTTGACGACAATAATAATGACGTGCCCCTCCTTTACATATGTCTTATCCCGATTAAATCATAGCAGACATTACATTACAATATATAGAAATTTACGCTAATATTTTGAAATCATCTACTCAATACCCCTGCTCGCTATCATTATAAACATTTGTTCAGTAACTATTTATGATTTGTTGTCCTATCCATTCCTTATTAGTGGTATATTGAAAAAGAACGATTCTTGGATAGTATAGAGTCTGTTCCTATTTTTAAGACAAAGGAAAGATACATGTTGATATACGATATTATAGTAATTGGCGGCGGATCAGCTGGACTGATGGCAAGTGTCGCAGCAAGTGAAGATGGTGCACAGGTTCTACTCGTTGATAAAGGAAACAAATTAGGGCGTAAGCTTGGAATCTCTGGTGGTGGACGTTGCAATGTCACCAATGCCAAAGAAATCGATGACTTGATCAAATACATTCCGGGTAACGGACGTTTTCTATACAGTGCTCTCGCTAATTTTAGCAATCGAGATATTATGACTTTTTTTGAAAATATGGGTATTCAGCTTAAAGAAGAAGATAACGGTAGAATGTTCCCTGTATCAGACAAAGCCAAAACAGTTGTCGATGCACTGATTAATAAAGTGCGTTCTCAAGGCGTACAGATTCGTACTAATAGCCCTGTAGACGAAGTGCTATACGATCAAGGACAGGCTGTCGGAGTACGACTTCGCTCTGGCGAAGTATTTCACAGCCGAGCTGTTATTATCGCTGTAGGTGGTAAATCGGTTCCTCAGACTGGTTCAGAAGGCGATGGTTATGCCTGGGCAGAACAAGCAGGACATACGATTACAGACCTTTATCCTACTGAAGTTCCTATGACTTCACCAGAACCATTTATTCAGAGCAAAGAACTTCAAGGATTATCTTTACGTAATATCGGCTTAACCGTCTGGAATCCAAAGGGCAAAAAGTTAATTTATCATGATGGCGATATGATTTTTACCCATTTCGGGATATCTGGCCCTACTGCTCTAAGATGTAGCCAATATGTGGTCAAAGCACTCAAAAAATTTCCGGTTACTTCTATTATGGTCACGCTAGACTTGTTTCCTGACAAATCGGTAGATGATGTCTATAATGAAACTCTTGCTTTAGCGGAAACGGATTCAAAAAAAGCGATTAAAAATGTATTAAAAGGTTATCTACCTGAACGCATGATTCCGCTGATCTTGAGCAAATCAGGGCTAGAAGACGATATTACCTTCTATAATATTCCCCGTCAATTATGGTTAGAGATGGCGAAATTACTCAAAGCTTTCCCGATTGCGATGCATGGTACACTGTCGATCAAAGAAGCTTTTGTTACAGGTGGCGGTGTAAACCTGAAAGAAGTCGATCCCAAAACCATGGAATCTAAATTAATGAACGGATTATACTTTTGTGGTGAAGTGTTAGATATTCATGGCTATACAGGTGGATACAATATTACTGCTGCTTTTACTACCGGTTATAATGCAGGCAAAAGTGCAGCACTCCAAGCCAGTCAAGTATAAACGATTTTGTTCATACACAAAAAGAAGCTTTTCCTATCGTTATGGAAAGCTTCTTTTTTGTATGATAGTTATGCAATATAGATCAAATAATAGCTATTCTTATGTTATTCGTTAAGATACGCAAATAATCCTTCTGGATCATCGGTCTGAATCATATTCACACCACGGCGAATATGCCATTCCCATCCTTCTGATACATCTACCCGAGAAATAATATCTGAATGACCACCGCAGATCGAATCCCACATTGTATTTGTCCAAATACGGCAATGATTGCTTTTGATACGGTCTAATACTTCTATGGATATCCGTTCGTCTGCTTCATCTTCAAAGCAAATCTCAAAAGCTTGTGGCTGTACCGCTGCACAGATGTAATCAATATCTTGAACCATCTCCGGATTCGAATCATCAATAATCTGCATATACAACGGTTGCTCTATTTTATCTGCCAAAAATAACTGTACTTCTGCCGCACTGGCTGTACTTTTAAATAAAGCTTGCGATACTGTACCTGTACGTAATAATACTTCATAGACTTGCTCCCGATAATCCCAACATTTATCCAAATTAATCATAACTTTATTTTTGATCAAAATTAATATTTCTTCTAATGTAGGAATGCTGTAATTGGTTAATGGTTGATTGATTCCACCTTGATATTGACGCAGACGAAGTTCCCGCAACTGTCTAAACGTCATTTCATTAATAGAGCCTGTTCCATTGGTCATTCGATCGACGGTCTCATCATGCATCAGAATCAATACACTATCCGCAGTCTGTTGTACATCAATTTCAATCATATCCGCTCCAGCAACAACTGAATATTGAATCGCTGCTAATGAGTTTTCTGGTGCTTGCTTCCAATTTCCTCTGTGTACAGCCATCATCACTCGACCATTCGGGTCCCAAAAGCTAGATAAAATCTCTTTCAACGACGATTCTGAAGGTTGTTTGCGTGCAGCAGCGATATTATTTCTCACCATGTATCATTCCTCTATTCTTTTATTCGTTAGAATTAATTGAATTTCATCAGATGTGGTTTCTGCGTTATAACTGATCTTTATACTGTAATCAATAAGGGTCAAAATCAGTAGATATTTGATCTCTTTTTATGTAAATTCGATTTTTGAATTATAAACAGCTTATACACAAATTAGTACCAGATATTAAGGGTTTACACACACTTTATCAACAAGTTATGCACAGCCTGAGGATAGATTTAAGTAAAATACTTCCACCTTAATCATTTAAAAAAATAATTATGCACCGAAATCAGGGGATAGATTGTGGAAAACTGCTTATTTATACGATTTTTCTATACATTCTATACTAATTTTACGTATATTGTCCGTAATTTAATATTCACTCTATTTATACACACACTTATCCACAAATTTCATCCACTTATACACAGTTAACACACAGCAAACAAAGCAAGAAAAAATCTAGTTTTTTGTAAATTTTATGTTTCAAAAATCGTTATCCACAATTTATCCTACTTTTCCACGCTTTGATTGGAATTTAATATTTAAATTTAATATTTAAAAAGTCTACCATTGTGACAAATCGCATGTTTTTTCAATAAAATTACAAGTAAAATAGATTTATATTCCAATCCATTAATTCATTTGATGAATATATTCCACACTAAACTGCCTAGAAAGGGTGAATTTATCATGATCAATATGTCCATGAATGATACTGAACAATCTATGCACCTTTACCGTGTTTTCGCTAAAGCTTTTAAAAGTTTGAGTGAACATGCTGTAGCTGGAAGCAAAATTGAAGGCTTCAACTCTACTGCTTTTGCTGTAATGGAAGTTCTTTATTTTAAAAGCGCCCAACCGATACAACAAATTGGTGCTAAATTATTACTACAAAGTGGTAATGTTACTTATGTGATCGACAAGTTAGAACACAGCGGATTGTTACGTCGTCATCCTTGCCCTACCGATCGTCGTGTGATCTATGCTGAATTGACTGATGTGGGACGTGCTGTGATGGATGAAATTTATCCAAAATATGAAGAACGTCTGAATTATGCGTTAAGCGGTCTGAATTTCCAAGAGAAAGAACAAATGATTTTCTTACTCAAAAAATTAGGTATGGAAGCAGAACGTTTGTCTCCTGCTATGCGTAAATAAACCGTTTGTACGTTCCGCATACTCTATTAAAAAAAGGATCATTCCCTATTTTCTCCATGTTTTGCAGGAGAGAATGCGAAATGATCCTTTTTGGGTTTGTTTTTTGAAAATATCGCTTGGGTGGGTGAATGAGAGCGCTACGGGGAATAATCGTTCTTGTCGTCGCTGGTGCAAGCTAATCCCTTGAATAACCGCTTTGCGGTAGGGATTAGCTTACAAAGGCGAGCGCTTCGCTCTTTCAGAATGATTATTCCCCTCCGCTCTACATCGTGGTGGGAGATATTTCAAGAAAAAAGTTAACCCTATTAATTGATTAGGTTGACCACTTTTGGCGGATGTCTTGGGCTTCTTGGAGCATGCGTTGGATGAGTTCTGCTACGGTTGGGATGTCTTTGATGAGACCGATGACTTGTCCTGCCCAGGCGAAGCCTTGTTCGGGTTGGTCATCATAGATCCATCGTTTGTTGGCTTCGCCACTGATATAGGATTTTAGGGCTTCATAGGTGGGTGTGACTTGTTCGATTTTTAGAATTTCATTGGTATAGTCCGTCCGTAATACTCTTGCAGGTGCTTTGATAGAACGTTTGATAATCACGGTATCGGATGCTGCGCTGTCGACCAGTGCTTTTTTATAAGAAGCTGATGCATGTATACATTCGGTTGTAGCAATAAAGCGTGTGCCCATTTCTATACCTTCTGCACCTAGCGCATGTGCCGCCATCCAGCCTCGACCGTCTCCGATCCCTCCTGAAGCGACCACTGGAATACTCACTGCATCAACTACTTGGGGAACCAATACCATCGTTCCTACATCATCGATCCCTAGATGTCCACCACCTTCTTGTCCAACAACGATCACAGCATCTGCACCTAATTGCTCTGCTTTTTGCGCTTGTCTGGGTGACGATACAAGCACTAATGCTTTGATAGCTGTAGGTCTAAGCATCTCTAATACAGGTGCTGGATTGCCTCCTGTAATTGTGACTACTAGAACATGTTCATCTATAGCCACTTGTACTCGATCTTCATAACCGAATCCATACTGCCCTATCGCAAAGTTCACCCCAAACGGCTTATCTGTCAATGTACGTAGACGACGAATATCTTCACGTAATGCTTCGGCATCTGGCAGACTCATAGCTGTAATTTGCCCGAGTCCACCTGCATTACAGACCGCAGCCGCAAGGTCAGAGTAACCTAGATAGGCTAGTCCACCTTCTATGATGGGATATTCAATCTGTAATAGCTCTGTTATTCTTGTATTCCATTTCATCGTTATCATCCTTATCTGATAGGTCTATATATTCATTATATTTAATAATAACAGACCTAGCGCAATTAGGATGGCGATAATCATCACGATATAATCGATAGATTGCCACTGTAGTTGTCGATACGATGTTCTGCCTTTACCTTTGCCATAAGCACGAGCATCGATCGCATCACTAAGATGTTCAGCCCGTTGAACAATCGTAAATAGCAATGGAACTAGAATAGGAGTATATGCTAGCACACGTTGTGGTAAGCGAAGTGTAGTGATATCGTATCCTCTTGCTTTTTGCGCTAACAAAATACGCTCTAATTCTTCTAAAATAGTCGGGATAAAACGAATTGCTATCACGATCATTAATGAAAATTGTTCAATAGGTACGTTGAGTTTGCCCAGTGGATACATTAATTTTTCTAACCCGTAGGCTAGTGTTAACGGCTTAGTCGTTAATGTTAAGATCGCTGCCAGTATGACTAACAAAATAATGCGCCACACCAAACGTACACCATTCTCTAATCCTTCTATCGTAATGTATAACCATCCCCATGACCAAATAACGGTGCCCTCTGTAAATAGCATATTGTAGACAAACGTAAATAATAAAATAACGACTAATGGAATCAGTCCACGCCAAAAAATAACAACTGGAATACGAGTGATTCCTACAATCATGACCACAAATAAACTAGCTACGATATAGCTAATTCCTGTATTCAGCCATATCAAGCTCAGCATAAATATAAATAAACTGATCAATTTCGTACGTGGATCTAAGCGATGAATAATCGAATGAGTCTCTACATATTGACCAATAAGTACGGGATTAGCCAAAAGTCTGCTCCTTTCGATGCCAAACAGGTATAATTTTGGCGAAAATATCTTGTTCACGGCAACTGTCTATCTCTATCTTCTGCCCGGAGCATTGTTCGATCAACTTCAATAATTGAATAGATTCTGGTAAAACCAATCCGCTTTGTTCTAATAGATGAGATTGCTCAATAAATAAAGTAACAGGATCATACTGTCCGATCAATCGACCTTGATGCAATAAAAGAACTTCGTCTGAATATTGAGCTACATCGTCCATATGATGAGACACCAAAATCAGAGTGCGATTCTCTTGTTGTTGCCATTGCTGAAGCCACTGTAGCATATCTGTACGACCGACAGGATCGAGACCTGCGGTAGGTTCATCGACAATCAACACTTGAGGATTCATCATTAAAACAGAAGCCAGTGCTACCCTTCTTTTTTGCCCGCCACTTAATTGAAAAGGCGCTAACTCTAATATGTCTTCGGATAGTCCTACTTGAGGCAAAATAGCTGTAATCCTTTGCTGGATTTCTGAAGCAGACCAGCGTTGTTGTTTGGATGCAAAAGCTAATTCTTTAGCTACAGTTGTCTCGAACAATTGATGCTCTGGATATTGAAAAACATAACCGATCTCAGGTCGAACCTTGACCTTTCCTTTGGCATCTGTTGCTACTGTTTGATCATTAACAAGATACTCTCCTTGGAATAGAGGAATTAATCCTTTCAATACTTGCACTAGTGTCGACTTGCCTGCTCCAGTCTGTCCAATCACTGAAATCCATTGGCCGGATTCAATCGTACAGCTTATATCTTGTAAAGCATGATGATCTTGATAACGTACACTTACCTGTTGGAGTTGATAGACCATTGTGTCTGAACCGCCTCTTTCCACTGGGGTGCCACAGGAGTGGTAAGTTGAAGGAGCTGATGAACACGCACAGCAAAAGGAACTTGTAATTGATACTGGGCTACAGGAACGTCTGTAAAAAAAGATTGTGGTGAGCCATCGAAGATCAGTTGTCCTTGATCAATCAGTAATACACGTTCTGCGGTTAACACTTCATCCATATGATGGGAAATATGAACAATCGTTATACCTTGTTGGTGAAGCTTGTGCATAATATGAAGTACCTGCTCTCTCCCTTGCGGATCAAGCATCGATGTCGCTTCATCAAAAATAATCATATGCGGACGCATCGCTAGTATGGCTGCTATCGCTACACGTTGCTTTTGCCCACCAGATAATTGATGAGGTTCTGCATCGATATGGGATTCCATCTGCACTGCTTGTAATGCTTCAAGTACTCGATATTCCATTTCAGCGCGGGGTACAGCTATATTTTCTAAGCCAAATAGCACTTCATCTCTAACCGTGGTGGTAATAAACTGATCTTCTGGATTTTGAAAAATATAGCCGATCTGTCGCCGAATATCTGCAAGTTCGCTCTGGTTAGATGTATCTAATGTGTTCCATTGCACTGTGCCCTGCTGGGGTAATACCAATCCATCGATCAACTTGGCAATCGTAGACTTCCCACAACCGTTGGCTCCGACAATCGCTACAAATTCACCTGGATGTATAGTGAAGCTCATATCTTCTATAATAGGCTGTCCTTTTTTATAATAAAAATGAACATGATTGAATGTCAGCATTCGTTCACTTCCTTTATTGATTAGCCTTTACTTCTATCGGACTAATCGCTTTTAACTGCCATACAATAATAGCGGCAATCACCGCTTTGATACAGTCTCCCGGTAAAAATGCAACACCTCCAACAAGCCCTGCCCATACAGAAGTATTCGTCACCCCTGCCATAAACGGAGCACCGATCAAATTGATCAACAATACGCCGAAAATGATATTGATCAGAATCATTTTCCATAATTTCAAATGAGACCATACTTTTTCGGTAGCATATCCGATACAAAAAGCAGCAATCGGCCAGCTCAATAGATATCCTCCTGTGGGTCCCACTAAAACAGATAATCCTGCACGTCCACCGGGTAGTACAGGCAACCCTATCGCTACCAAAACAAGAAATAAGAGCAAAGCAATACCGCCAACCTTTTTACCTAAAAATCCTCCAGCAATCATAACGCCCAGTGTCTGTACAGTAATCGGCACCGGAATAAATCCTAAAGGAATCGGTGGGATCAATGCGAATACACTAATAAGAGCAGCAAATAAGGCTGCATATACCATTTCTTTTGTTGTCATGTTCTAACCTCCGTTAATTGTTAACCACTTTATATAATTTAGGTTAACAATTAAAAGAAGTCAATTTATTTTTATAAATATACTGAAAAGAGCGTTGATATCCGCTTAGATAGCGAAGATCAGCGCTCTTTTCAATGGGAACGATATTAAGCTATAGATTGGAATAAAGAATAATCGTTAACCTACCACCGATGGTTCTTTATATGATTTGCGTTGACTTACCGATTTGGAAGAACCCGGAACCACTTCTCCGCACAATAGAGATAATCGTTTACGGATCGCTTTTAACTCTTGAATCCCTGTACCTGTGATTATATATTCATCGCTACTGGAGGTCAGCATATTTTCCTGTACCAGATATTCTAGTTCTTGCTTAATCTCACGTTCGCCTACACGATAACCCCGATCTTCCAGAAACGGTTGCATATCATTGACTGTTAATTTGGCTTCATGGGAATGGTGAAGTAGATGAATACGAATAAACAAATTCTGTACTTCAGCGTGCATAAATTCCTCTCCTTCCGGTTATTAGATTCACGCTGTAATTACCCGTCGCCCTAGAAGCGGAAACAATTTCTGGGTTATTTATTGATCATTTACCTAATCGTTGGGATGATGCACAATTTCGACTTTACTATTTGCAAATAAATAGAGCAGTTGTATACTGTTTTATAGGCTTGATGGTTATAATCTATTGGAAAAAAGGTGAAACTCATGTTTGAAAATATAGCGTATAGTGGTACGCGCGAAGAACAATACAAGACGGCTTTGAGTCAATTGAAAAGTCTAATTGCGGATGAGCCTGATCGTGTAGCGAATCTGGCTAATGCATCTGCGTTGCTAAAACAATGCTTAAACGATACGAACTGGGCAGGATTCTATCTATATGATGGTAAAGAATTAGTATTAGGTCCTTTTCAAGGATTGCCTGCTTGTATTCGCATCCCTTTAGGTAAAGGTGTATGTGGTACATCCGCTTCAGAACGTCGCACATTACGCATTGCGGATGTACACGAATTTCCTGGACATATCGCTTGCGATGCCGCTTCAAACAGCGAGATCGTTGTTCCTTTAGTCAAAGGCGATACGTTAATTGGTGTACTCGATATCGACAGCCCTCTAAAAGAGCGTTTTGATGCAGAAGATCAAGCCTTTTTAGAAGAATTTGCTGAAATATTGGTTGGCGCTCTATAATTGTAGTTCTCTAATCAAACATCGATCGTGTAAAAGATTAAACAGTAACTACTTTGATCTTATAAAGTAGTTACTGTTTTTTATGCTTGTACACAGGACAAGTGCTATTACAAGGAACATTCTTCTAACTCTACACTCTAAATTTATTCTATCCACATGTGTATAACTTTTTTCGGAAAGTTATCCTTATTTATCTTAATGTTAAGATTTTTTTGGATTACCTATTGATTTATAACAAATATGTAGTATCATTATAAAAGTAAGTAACAAACATTTATACATTCCAAGGAGGAAACACATTATGGCTTTAGACTTTTTCCAAGCACTTGAAAACAGACGTTCTATCTACGTAATCAGCAAAGAATCTCCAATTGAAGATAGCAGAATCCAAGAAATCGTTGAAGAAGCGGTAAAATATACTCCATCTTCTTTTAACTCTCAAAGCGCACGCGTTGTTGTATTACTAGGCGAGCAACATGATAAATTATGGGATATCACTACAGAAACATTGCGTGGTATTGTAAATAACGAAGAAGCGTTCCAAGGAACAGCTGACAAAATGAGCATGTTCAAAAATGGATATGGTACTGTATTGTTCTTTGAAGATACAGACATTATTACAAATCTTCAAAACCAATTTGAAGCTTATAAAGACAACTTCCCACTTTGGGGACACCATGCTAACGGTATGTTGCAATTGGTGATCTGGACAGCACTTGAAGCAGAAGGTCTAGGCGCTACACTACAACATTACAATCCAGTGATTGATGCAGAAGTAAAATCAACTTGGGATATCCCAGCACAATGGCAATTGGTTGCACAAATGCCTTTCGGTAAACCTGCTGCTCCTGCTGGCGAAAAAACATTCCAACCTGTTGAAGAACGCGTTAAAGTCTACAAATAAGTAAACCAGCGCACATAAGTTAGGATGAGGTCTAACAGGTAAATCATATATGCTAGCTGTTAGATCATCACTATCCATATGTACAACAAAAAGCACCTCTTATCCGAAAACTTTCCCTGTCATTCAGGGCAAGATTTAGCAGATAAGAGGTGCTTTTTCATTAGTACTCATTATAGATACAATCAAACTCAGACAAATGGCGAATATATTATGCTTATTAACCTGAACTTGTATCTTGATACTGCAAGCTTACGCGTTTAACATTACCCTCAGCGTCTAGTTCTAATTGAACCGTTTTGCCTGTCATATCAGCTGCGCCTGCTTCTACATTTTCTTCAAAATCAGCAGCTTTGTTATAAGATACTTCTTTTTCACCTTTTTTGATCATTACGGTCTTCGTATCTTCACTTACATACGTTCCGATTGGATCTTTAGTCGTATTATCTTCATCATTCGCTGCTTTAGCTAGTTCTGCACTGACAGCGGATTGACTTTGATTATCAATTTTGACACTGATCTCTTGTCCATCCATATTGTCTGGCAACGAATCGCCTTTTTCAAACGAACTTTTCTTCGGAATCACAACTTCGTTTCCGCTCACTTTAATCGTCAAATTATCTTCATTTTGACTAACAAAAGTACCTACTACATTAAAATCAGCATTCATATCTGATTTGTTCGGATCAGACGAATACTGTCTTAGATCCGCTAGGTCTGATTGCTCGCTCGCATTTTTTTGATCGGTTGTGCTGCTATCGGTCTGACCTGTATTTGGACCTTTATTTTCAGTCTGGTCTTGTGCAGCAGGTGTTGCGTCCGGGTTGGAACATCCGGTTACTGCTCCTGCAATCAATAGACTGCCTAGTACAGTAAGTGTCGTATACTTGAATGATGTCATTGGAATGATGCCCCTCTCTTTGAGAACAATAGATTAACGATTCTGTATGCATCTTCAATTAGATGCTTTCGTTACTCTTTACCCCAAATGCACAGGGTTCCAAACTATGAATCATTTACAATATTAAGCCTGCTATCATATCATGTCGAAATTGATCATACAACCTCTTTTTGTAACCCTTTTCATTTTTATGATTTACCCTTTTCTAAAATTCAAATCGTAGCAGAATGATGATGGTTAATAGCAGTATTGTGCAATAGAAAACGCAAAGAACCCCTTACAATAAAAAGAACAACAACACACTTAGCAAAATGTAAGCGCTACAAAAAAAGAAATGGTTTAAAGCACAAAGGAGGAATATCACTTGGATACAGCCAAATCGATCCCTGCTGTACGTGTCAAAAATTCCAAACGTAAGCATTTCCGCAACAGCCGTGTGCTCCTGCTGATGTGCTTGCCAGCTATCGTATTCTTTTGCATTTTTGCTTATCTACCTATGCCTGGATTATATCTGGCTTTTGTCAAATATAATTACACCGATGGAATATTCAGCAGTCCATTTGTCGGATGGGATAATTTCAAATTCCTTATTATTACCGGCGATCTCTGGCGACTCACCTTTAACACAGTGGCATACAATATTGCTTTTATTGTACTTGGTAATATTGCCCAGATCACCGTGGCTATTTTGTTAAATGAAATTCGCAAAAAATGGTTCAAAAAAATATCGCAAACGCTTATGTTTTTGCCTTATTTTATCTCTGCGGTGCTGATCGGTCTGCTTGCTTATAATATTTTGAGCTATGATTACGGGTTGCTGAATGGCATCTTGCGTTCTCTTCATCTTGATCCGGTCAAAGCTTACTCTGAACCTCATCTATGGCCATTTATTATTGTGATCACATATCTTTGGCAGACCACTGGATATGGATCAATTGTATATTTTGCCGCAATTATGGGGCTTGATAGTGAAATTGTAGAAGCTTCTGAGATTGATGGAGCCAATGCTTTCCAACGTATTATCTATATCGTTCTTCCATGGCTTAAGCCTACTTTTATTATTCTTTTGTTGTTCTCATTAGGTGGTATTTTGAAAGGAAACTTTGGACTATTCTTCAACTTGGTAGGTGCAAATAATACAGCGCTATATGCAAGTACAGATATTATCGAAACGTATGTATTCCGTTCCTTGATGACTAACTTTAACTTCTCTATGGGTAGCGCAGTGAGTCTATATCAATCTGTCTTTGGATTTGTTGTGGTATTAACAGCAAACTGGATCGTCAAAAAAGTATCGCCTGAAAATTCACTATTCTAGGAGGTGAACATGAATGGATATTCGCAATGAACGTGATCTGATTGGAGGTAATACTCCACGACCTGCACGGATTCGTACCGATTACACTGAAATCATTATGAGCTGGTTTGGTTACATTTTTATCGGGTTATTCGCCATTTCTTGTTTGCTGCCTTTTTTGATCATTCTAGGCACTTCTTTTACAAGTGAAGCGGCTGTCAAAAAGTTTGGCTTCAATATATGGCCTCATGAATTCAGTACTTTTGCTTACCAGATCGTTTTTGAAAATCCCAAATTGATTATCGGTTCTTATCTGGTCACGATGGGCATTACGATTGTGGGTACTGTGGTGGGTCTATTTATCGTAGCCATGACAGGCTATGCATTACAACGACCTGATTTTTCGTATCGTAATAAGATCTCATTTTTTATCTATTTCACAACGTTATTCTCCGGGGGATTGGTTCCCTTTTATCTACTGATCACTCAATACTTAGATCTCAAAGATAGTTACTTAGCTGTTCTTTTACCGGGGTTGTTAACTCCTTTTCTGATCATTATGATGAAAAGTTTTGTACGTTCTATTCCCCATGCGATCACTGAATCTGCGAAAATTGATGGCGCTGGCGATTTTACAATCTTTTTACGACTGATCTTGCCAATGACGACTCCAGCACTAGCTACGATTGGACTATTTATTGCACTTGGATACTGGAATGAATGGTATAACGCGATGCTATTTCTTTCACCGGATATGGATTATCGTCCCTTGCAGTTATTTTTGTATAACGTGGTAACCAGTGCAGACTTTATTCGTAACTCTGCGGCTTCATCAAATGTAGCGATGAGCGATGTTCCACTGGAAACGATGAAAATGGCAACTGCGGTTGTAGCGACTGGGCCTGTTATTTTATTTTACCCATTTGTGCAACGTTATTTTATTAAAGGGATTACTGTTGGTGCGGTCAAAGGCTAAGTTCATCCTACCGTCTATGCGAAAGATTCGCTTTTATTCTAAGGAGGTTAACAGATGTCCAGATTTCGTAAATTAACGATTTCAATACTGATTGCAGTGATGGTCATTAGTCTTGCAGCATGTGGAGGTAAAAAAGAAAGCAGTAGTGCAGGTGGCGATACTTCTCAATTCGTGACTATTAGCTTTGTCGTCTTAGGGGACAAACCAAAAAACGGTCAATTCGAAAAAGTGATGGAAAAAGTTAATGCTATTATGAAAGAAAAGATCAATGCTGAACTACAATGGAAATGGGTCGAATGGGCAGATTGGCAGACCAAATACAATCTGTTGCTTGCATCCGGTGAACCTGTAGATCTAGTGACAATCGGAACGGACTGGTTGGATACATGGTCTAATGCACAACGTGGTGCCTTTTTACCACTAGACGATCTTCTACCTAAATACGCTCCAAAAACGTGGAAAGAGATTCCACAAGAAGACTGGGCACAAAGCAAATACGATGGCAAAATCGTTCTTATTCCTGAGAACGATTACACGCAATGGATCAACCATGGATTCTTCTATCGTGGAGATTGGGCGAAACAAGCAGGCATTACAGAACCGATCAAAGATTGGAATATGATTGGCAAATATCTGCAATGGATCAAAGACAACAAACCTGATGTGATTCCTTATGATGTTCAAGCCAGTACAAGTAACTTTGGAGGTTGGGTGCAATCGTATACGCCTCATCTAGAGTTACCGATCTCGACAGGATATATGCCTATTTTCAACACCGAATCGTATGATGATCGGTATAAAGTCGTTAGCCCGGTATTTGAAGATACGTTCCTAGACTTTGCTAAATTGATGAAAGATTGGGCGGATAAAGGATACTGGCGTGAAGATGTACTAAACAACAAAAATGATGCACGTAACGCACTACGTGCAGGTCAGAACGGTATGGACAGTCATCATACACAGACATTCTCTGGACTTCGTGTACAAATGGATAAAGATCAACCCGGTTCTGAACTGATGATGTATCCGTTCTCCCGCACTAGCAATAATTTACTAGAAATGCCGATTACTCATGGCGGTGTATCTCTTGGTGCACATAGCAAAAATCCAGAACGTGCATTGATGGCATACGATCTTATTCGTAACGATAAAGAAGTGTACCAGTTGATTAACTATGGTATGGAAGGCGTTCAATATGATATCAAAGATGGCAAACGTGTACTTCCTGCGAACTACAATGAAACTAACGATTCATTCTATTCTGACTTCTGGGCAGGACGTATGGACAAATTTGAGATTCCTAGCGACACCACATGGGATAAGATCGGTACAATGTACGATGAGTACGACAAAATCAAAAAACCTTATCCGTATGGACAATTTGTATTTGACAAAACAGCTATTGAATCTGAATTAACGGCTATCTCTCAAGTCACAGGCGAAATGGGACCTGCGATCTCTTATGGTAAAGCAGGCGATCCTGCGCAAGCTGTTCAAGAGTATCGGGATAAGCTCAAATTGGCTGGTTATGATAAAGTAATCGCTGAGCTACAACGTCAATTAGATGCTTATAAAGCGCAAATGGATAGTGCCGGTACGAAATAAAAATTAAAGCTTAAATCAAAAGTAGGAGATCCTAAAGAATTATCTTTTAAGATCTCCTACTTTATTTTCATTTTCGACAAGGTGTTACAAAACTTTCTTCCTGGTTTATAAACTATCATTGGCTTGTTATAGTACTAGCGACTTATTTTTAAAATAGATACGATTTATTTATGCGTTTCTATCGGCTTGTATGATATAAATAATGAGTCAGTTTTAATTTCTAGTATTTGGTTTTGCTTCAATTCATTGTTTTGTATTTATTACTTGTCCAAAAGTTCCTGCCCAATTGCTAAAAGTTGTTGAGAAATTGTTCAGAAACAGCATGTATAATGTCAAAGCAGGTACTATCAAAAATGAAAGGAGCAACTCACACAAATAGCTTAATTTTAAAACTTACAGTAAGTCAACTATTAGTCGTCAGGCTCGCATGCCACTTATCATTCAGATTGCAAGGGGATATTAGATGAAAACAGCAAAACAAATAAGCGCATTCGTACTGTCGCTAATTCTTATGTTTCACCTTCTTGTTGGTGCAACTAGTACCATATACGCTGCCGATACAACACCAGCTAGCCCGGAATCTACTGATTCCTCTCAAGCCGTTCAATCGGGTTCTACAGATGCTACAAGTAACAATAGTCAATCTACTGTACAGTCGGATACATACGCCCCGACAGATGGAAGTGGATCTGGTAGTAATGGATCAACAGGAGATCCAGGTACAACTCCACCTACAGACCCTACCACTACAACGCCAGCTGCCCCGGACCCTGCTCCAGTAGCTAACTCACAAAGTATCTTAACGAATGTTACTATTGTTGATGCTAACAATAACGTAATCGATATGGTCAAAAATCCAGATTATCAGATCGAAGCAGGTGCTCCTGTCAGTCTGATCTATCAATGGCAATTGCCGGATAACGGATCATACAAAGCAGGTTCTACTTTTGAATTTGATATTCCTTCAGCATTCAAATTGTACAATGATATCAATAACGTGCCGCTCAGTTTTGATGGTGATTCTGTAGGTAGCTTCAATGTAACGACTAAAGGTCATGTTACGATGACATTTAACAAATTCGTTGAAGAACATTCTCAAATTGGCGGTATGCTTCAAGTTAATACTGAATTTAGCAAAGAAATCTTAACAGGCAGTACAGAAGTCAAGATCCCGTTTCCTATTAATGGTGCGGATCAAGTGATTGTTGTGTTTATCAAACCTCAAAAAGGTACAGCAATCAGCAAAAAAGGTGAAGTGCAAAAAAATCAACAAGTGAATTGGACGGTTGATGTTAATACCAATCTAAAACATGTTCAAAATGGTGTTCTAACCGATCCCATTCCAGCCGGTCTTACTCTTGATCCTAATTCGATTCATGTGTATGAGTTGAATGTCAATGTAGACGGTAGTACTAAAGTCGGTCAAGAAATCACTTCAGGTTATCAATTAACAACAAACCCTGCTGATTTCAAAATTACATTTGATCAAAGTATTCGCTCAGCTTACCGTGTGACTTACTCTACAAGTGTAGATAAAGGTACACAAACGAGCTATACGAATACAGCGACACTTACAAGTGATGTTGAATCAGTCAAAGCCAGTGCTACAGTCAGTGTCAAACGTGGTGAATTTTTATCTAAAAACGTAGTCGGCTATGATGATAAGACTCGCACCATCTCATGGGCTATCAATTACAACATGAATGAACAGCCCATTTCACAAGCCAAAGCACTACTTAAAGATCGCTTTAATGGCACACAACAATTCCTTCAGAATACATTTAAAGTGGTTAATGTAACGACAGGTACTACAATGGTCGAAGGTACAGATTATACGTTAACGCCTGTAACTAACGACAAAGGCACTAACGGTTTTGATCTTCAATTCAACTCTGATATTACTTCTGGTTACACAATCACTTATCAGACACAAGCTACTGGACGTGTCTATACCGATGAAAAAGTAATCAACAAAGTAACTTCAGACGGAACAAGCGAACAAGCAGGTCAAAACTTGCAAAGTACGATTTTTGTCAAAACATTAGCAGATGCCAATTATAGTAGTAAAATTGCGACATGGAAATTAGTTGTTAATCGCGATGGATATACAATGTCCAATGTAGCGATCAATGATTATTTCACTAACGGTGGCTTAGAATTTTTACCTTCTACGCTAGTGATTCGCAAAGCCGATGGCAGTAAGCTTCCAACTGCTGCTTATACGGTAACAACTAGCAATGCCAAGTCTGGTTTTGATATCAAATTTGCTCAAGACGTGACAGAACAGTTGACTATCCAGTATGGTACAACGTTCAATAACGATTGGAAAATAGATAAAACAAAACCTGAATTCTACAATGGTGCTAAATTGACTTGGACGGAGAACGGAACACCTCGTTCCCAGACGACAGAAGCACGCTTCTGGCCAGATAATATGACCGTTAATAACGGTTCTAAAGAAGGCGTCTATAATGCAACAACCAAAGAAATCACATGGACAATCAAAGCGAATTACAACAAAAAGGAACTACCTAATGCTGTGATTACAGATACACTTGAATCAGGTCAGACCTATGTACCTGGCTCACTTGAAGTGAACAATCTGAATATTTTAGGCTGGTGGAATGGTACTTCTAAAGGTTCTACAGTAGATCCTTCAGCGTATACATTCACTGCTCCAACGGCAGAAAGTACAAATGTACTAAAACTTGCTTTTAATAACACAATCAAAACACCTTACTGGATTACGTTCAAAACAACGCTTGAGAATCAAGTGATTGAATCGAACATTCATAATGAAGCTGTACTTCGTAGCGGAAATGATTATTATCCGTGGGCAGCTGTTGTTCAGATTCCTAAAGGTGGCGAATATGTCTCCAAAACAGGTACACAAGATGGAGATAAAATTAATTGGACGGTGTATATCAACCGTGGTCAATCGTATGTTGAAAATGCCAAAATTATAGATACTCCTACAACTAACCAAATGTTATCTGCTAGTTCTTTCCACTTGTTCGCAGCTAATGTAGCGAGCAATGGCGCACTTGCCAAAGGTAATGAATTGGTGAAAGATACAGACTATAAATTAGCATTTTTTGCAGGCGATGCACCTCGCTTTGAACTGACTTTCCTCAAACCGATCTCATCTGCATTCATTCTAGAGTATTCAAGTATGATTACAGCATCGGATAGAGAAAAAGTAAGCAATAGCGTAGCCTTTACAGGTAACGGTATCAAAACAGGTACACTCGTGACTCAGGAAGAAATTGAAGTTCGTACTTCTTCAGGTTCTGGTACGGGTTCTGGAGTAGTCGGTAAGTTATCTGTACAAAAAGTGGATAAAGACGATAAGAGCTTGCCGCTGGAAGATGCAACTTTCAAATTACAAGATGTAGCTCAAGCGAAGCCAGCGATCGAACTTACAACAGATGCACAAGGTCAAGTGATGTATACGAACCTGCTCTATGGTAAATATACATTGCAAGAAATCAAAGCACCTGCTGGATATGTTCTTGATCCAACGATTCATAATGTAACGATTGATGCGACTACTCAGAAAAAAGGCAACATGTTATCCATGACGATCACTAACGAAAAAACACCTGTTGTGATCCCGCCGGTAACAGAACCACCAGTAGTCACACCACCTGGAGGCGGCGGTGGTGGCGAAACACCTACGACACCAACAACGCCGACAACACCAGATGGTTCGACACCAACGACTCCTGGACAACCATCTAACAATGACGATGATGATGTTCCTGGTGGACGTGTAGAGCCTACACCGGATGATCCATTTGCAACGGTTCCAGTAAATGATGATCCGATTCCGCAAGGTAATACAGAACCAACACCGGATTCACCAACACAGCCGTCACAACCAGGGAATGAGCCGTCAACTCCGGTAAGCAACAATCCAACACCGGGTTCACCATCAGACCCAGAGGTTCCGATCAATGATGATCCGATCCCTCAAGGTAATGTACCTGTGACACCGGACAAAGATATTCCGGTTAACGATGATCCGATTCCTAAAGGAACAGTACCAACGAATCCGTCTAACCCAACAAGCACACCTGATGTGGATCGTTTGCCACAAACAGGTGAGTCCAGTAACATGCCTTTCTGGTTAGCTGGATCTGCATTATTATTGTTTGGATTGTTGATGAGACGTGTGCAACACAACAAACAAAATCGTTCTAAATAATAAAATGTAACTTCCGTTACATGAATACACAAAGCCCCTGTGCTAGAACAGAACGATAGCGATTATCGTTTCTGTTCTAAGCCACAGGGGCTTTTTTTGTGCCATTAAGAAGTCAGTATGATCGGTTGTAATGTATGTCCTTGGCGAAATGTCGATGGATTGACACCAAAGTGCTCAGCAAATTTACGGGAAAAATAAGTCTGTGAATTGAAGCCTACTTCATAGGCAATTTCGTTAATATACTGCGGGGTGAAACGTAACAGATATTCAGCTTGTTCTAGCCTCATACGTGTGACTGTATCGACGATGGTCTCCCCTGTCTCTGCTTTGTATAGATGTAACAATCGCGAAGGCGAAAGACAGACATGCTGTGCGAGATGCTCGATACGTATGTCTTCTTTGTAGTGTTCTTTCAAGTAATGAATGATCTCTGTAATTCTGGAATCGGTACGATCTTCTTGAGGCTCATAGTATACCGTAATCGATAGTAAAATTTCGCTAAGGGTATGAAAAGAAAGTTCATTATCATATCTGCTCACAGGCTCTGTGCAATATTCAAGCAGTCGTTCAAAGGCATGTTGGACACGTGAAGCTAAAATAGAATGATCGATTTGTATATGTAGGCTAGGACAGAAATCTTGAATACTTTTGAGTAGAATAGACCATTGAGGATGAGCGGTAAAATAACAACAAATGCCTTCCAAACGATGATGTGACGGCTGGCAGACGCTTTTTTGCATACCGGGTGGAATAATATCAATACTTCCTGCACGACATTCCAGACGATGATCCTGATCATGAATCATTCCCTGACCGGACAATGTATAAAGAATAACCCATTTCTGTTGCACCTGCGGACGGTAACAAGGCGATGGTCCAGCTAACAAATAACGATCAGCCGTTAATTCTGCATACATAGTAATACCCCTTTCCTTGTGATGATTACAGAATATACAGTCTCCTTCTCCAATAAATGTAAGCGCTTTATTTCGATGATATCTGAATTGTTAACGTCTGACAAGAGGGAAATTACGCAGTGCCATATAAAAAAAGCGCAATCCTTTGGATAAGGATTGCACTTTATAGATCTTTTTAACAATGACTATTCTTCTAAAAAGTACGATAGATCAGACATCGCTGTCGGATAACCATAGATTGTTTTTTTCCATTCATCAATATCCAGATCGAATTGAATCGCTGTTGCAAAATGATTAATCAAATCATCTGCTTCTCCGCTTAATATATGAGCACCTAGTACTCGTCTTGCTTGCGTATCTATAATGACTTTGATGCGAGCATGTTTTTCATTGGTTCGTTTGTAGGTGTACCATGAGGAAGTATCCATATCGTTTATTTTGATATCATCACCTAACTTTTGCGCTTCTTCAACAGTCATACCAACCGATGCTAACTTGGGAATAGTAAATACGATACTTGGCATCACTTTGTAATTCGGTATTTGCACATTGTGTTGAAGCAAATTCGCTCGTACCGCTTGAGACTCCATCCCTGCAATCGGAGTGAGTGGTAATCCTTTGGTTGCTGCTACATCACCAGCCGCATAGACACGTGGATTACTGGTACTTTGCAAATACTCATTCACCGTTATTCCTTGTTTCTCTGAATCAATATTGGCTTGATCCAGCCCAAGCTTATCGATATTAGGTACACGTCCTGCACCGTGGATCACCAGACCACATTCGATCTGTACCGATTTTTCTTGTTCATTAGATTTCTGCACAGCCTGTACGCTGTATTGATGTTCTGCTGTCTGCTTGATCGCTTGAATCTCTGTATTCAGATGAAATTGGATACCGACTTCTCGTGAACGCTTCATCAATTCATCCACTAAATCAGGATCAAAATGACTCAGTGGTTGTTCTCCATGATGGATGATATGTACTTCGGCTCCTGCTCTTACCGCAATATGAGCGAATTCCATCGAAATATAACCTCCACCGACAAATACAATCGTAGACGGCAATTGTTCCAAACTCAGGAAATCATCGCTGTTACCTAGATACTGCTCTCCTTCAATCGATAATGGAGCAGGCTTAGCACCCGTTGCAATTAAGATATGTTTGCCTTTCAGCTGATCGTCTCCTACTTGAACGGTATCTTCATTGATAAACGAAGTGAATCCGTGGAAAGTCTCAACACCTGCATCTTTTAATTTCTGTTCATGAGCAGGAGGAATATCTTCGACAAATGTTTCTTTAAAAGCCATCAGGTCTGCCCAGTTGATCGTCGGCTGATCTTGTACCCCTTTGCCACGCATTCGTTCGTTCCAATCAATTATCTCAGCCGCACCAACCAGAACCTTCTTCGGATCACATCCACGAAGCGCACAAGTGCCACCGTAAGCTCTCGAATCAATAATCGCTACTTTCCAGTCGTCTTTGCTACAAGCGATGGCTACACCTGCTCCTGCGCTACCTGTTCCAATAACAATCAGGTCATATTGCTTCTCCATCTTCATTTCCCCCTTGAGTCTTATTTATATATAACTTGTCGCAATATTGGTCTATGAATAACAGTCTCTTTAATACTTTAAACCTTAAAACAAGATAGCAATCTACCACGGTTTGTTAACGATTATTATTATTTTTAAAATATGGATAAATTAGTATTGGTTTTTTTCAATTTACGTGTTAAATTTTCAACATAATCATTTTATATACTGCCAAACGCTAGATTCGAAATGTAAGATATTTTGCCTCGCAAAAATCATTTCTTATAGAACTCGATCGCGTTTATACTGCCAAACGCTGATTGTCAGATATTTTGCGTTGCAAAAATCATTTTTGATTGCATGGGGTCGCGTTTATACTGCCAAACGCTAGATAAAAGGGGATTATCACAGATGAATAGAAAACTCATGCTTACACTGGTGCTCACAGCTGTTTTGACAGGTTCTAATTTGATGTTTGCAAGCGCTACCTATGCGGCTACGGATACTGATTTACCGGATGGCACGTATACGATGGATCTGGAAACGATGGCTTCTTCATTCTCTTCTTCTTCGCTAGATGACAGTACAGAAGTTGTAGATGAAGACACGTATGAAGATAGTGAAAGTGTAGACAATCTGGACCCCGCTCTCGTTGAAGAAGCTTCTCAGCTTTTAGAGTACAGTGATCAGATGGCTCCGTTGTTGGAGTATGAGAAAAAGGCATGGACAGCTTATTACAAAAATGATTATGTAACTAGCAGCAATCGCAAGCAAGAATATCTGCTTGTCACCAATACGATTATCCCAAATTACAAAAAATTCTTAACTGGCATCAGACAAATCAAACCGGTTAATCCTGAGCTGGCTAAGATGCATGCTAAATATATAAAAGGCGCTACTATTGAAATGGAAGCCTTCGTTTTATTCCAAAAATATGTATCCAAAACCAAATTAAATGATGATATACTGAACAAGTCTAATGCTAAACTAGATGTAGGCGGCGATTTGTTGCTTCAATTTGATAAAGAAATGGAAGCTTATATTTCCAAATTCCTACCTGCACAATAAACCTTAGCATGTGAATATATCCAAATCGTACTTTACACACTAAGGGGCTATTATTACTCATGAACAAAAAGAATTTATGTACAGCATTACTTGCTTTTCTACTGATCGTTACTCCTTTGATGCCTACTGCTTCTGCCTTCGCAGCCGAAGATACCACTTCGACAGATTCAACAGACAGTGAATGGATCTCAGAGGACAATAGTACAAATGTAGATGAAGATACGTATGCTGACGAAGATATTGATCCTGCTTTGTTAGAAGAATACGAGCAATTGTTAGATTATGCAGATGACGTTGCGGTCTTGGCTGATTATGAGAACAAATCGGTAGACAAACTCAATACGTTTAACGGATTCGGTACTTCTAATCGTAAACCTGCTTATACTGCACTGACCAAGACGATTATCCCGAACTATACTTTGTTTTTAAAAGGCATGAAAAAGATCAAAACCAACAATAAAGAAATAGCTTCTATGCACAAAGTGTACATCAAAGGAGCTTCTCTCAATCTGCAAGGGATGAAATTAATCAAAAAAGGATTATCTACTTCTAAAGTGAATTACACCTCTGTCCAAAAAGGAATTAATCTGATCGGGCAAGGCGGCGACTTGGTAGAGCAATTCAATGATCGATTTGCAAATTATATTGTTAAATTTGAATAAATAAAAATAAAGCCTTCCTCTACATCTATGAGGAGGGCTTTATTTTTATTCTACTTATCGGTAGGATTGTCTTTATTTAACTGAATAATAACTTCATACACTTGCCCCATGCGTTCCCATTCTTCATCATCGGTAATATGATTTAAGAAAAATTCATCTTCTTCCTCATCATATTCGACTTTCAAAATCGTACCATCTAGCGGAGAAGGTTCTTTATGTAACAAAAGAGCATATGGAATCTGATCATACGTAAACGTTTTGACAATCATCATATCATGTTCATTACCTTGTTCGTCCAATATGAGAAACCCTTTTTGAAATGCTTCGTCTTCTAGCAATCCAAGATCATCACGGAATTGCCCTAGTTCGATCGGAAAGTTGTTGTGGTTACTCATCATTTTTCTCTCCTCAGATATACAGATATTGTAATGTCACATCGCCATGTTAGCATCATCCCGACGTAGCGTCAATCCAACCGATCCGATTACAACTCCATCTGTTGCAAAATCATTACAGCAGCGCCTACAGCGACAGCGCGTTCTTGTAACACGCCTTTGGAGAAGATAGGCTGGTAACTATCATCATACCCTACTTTCTTGCGAGCCACAGCTATGGCTTGTTCATAATAAGAAGGATTGGCATTAATCAGAGCTCCGCCAAGGATCACTTTCTCCGGTAGTAGAATATGAATAATATTGGCAAGACCAATCCCCATATAACCAGCAGAACGAGCAAATAACTCTTGTAGAAAAATATTCCCTTGATTCAGCCCTGTAATCAACGTATCAAAATGAACTTGTTCCGGTGTTAAATCTTCTGCAGCTTCCCAGATATCCATGCCAAGCTTCATCCGTTGCCGAACTTGTTGTTCTAATGCTTGAACCGAAGCAAAGGCTTCTAATGCTCCATAATTTCCTTGATCATGAAGTCTTTCTCCATCGGTCTGAATAATCATCTGTCCGATAGATCCTTCACGATCTACAGCCCCACGTACCAATTGTCCACCAGACATCATAGCAGAACGAATCCCTGCTCCTACATTTACAAATAACATATGTTGCATGTTCTCATCTCGAACTGCCCAGTGTTCGCCGATCAAAGCTGTATTCGCTCCATTTTCAAGCACAGCCATCAGTCCTGTACGTTCATTCAGCATCTGGCAGATCGCAACATTTTTCCAACCGGTCGCCGGAAAATAAACAGGATTCAGAATGATCCCTTTTTCTCGATCTAGAGGGCCGACTGCACCAATCCCTATACCGATAATCTGACTCCATGTTAATTGATAATCATTCAACATCCAGTCGATACGTTCTTCCACATAATCGACTAAGCGCTCCGGTGTCATCTGTTCATCCATAAACCAGCGATACGAAGCAATCGTGTTCATCTGAAGATCGTATAATCCTAGCACCGAATAGACACGAGAAATCTCCAATCCCAAAATATAACGATGAGTAGGATCGATCCGATATAATGTAGGTCGCCGTCCACCTGTCGATTGTCCTTGACCTGATTCACTGATCCATCCTTCTCGTACCAGTTCATCGAGAATACGATTCAGACTGCTACTGGTAATATCCATTTCTTGCAACAACTCGGTTTTGGAAATCTGGTCTTGCACCGCTATACGATCATAGACTTGCCGTTTGACCATTTTCATTGGAAATTGAAATGTATTCATACGTTCTTCCCTTCTCTAACATTTAGCAGGATACATGCGACATATTTTATAAAAAAAGAGGTGATACCGTAAACGATCTATCCCTCTTCAACTCCGCTTCAAGGTTAAAATCTGCCTTCATTGTATCCTGTAAACATCGCCTTGACCACTTTTTATCAACGAGAAAAAAAGAACATGAATACACTTATTTTATAGCTTATTTTTGATTTATAAGCAAACACTTTAGCAATGATTAGAAACATTGAACTCCTCACAAGCCAAAGTTTATTTCAAAATGATTAAAAGATGATATACTTGTAACTAAGAGCGGAGTGAAGAACATGAAAACAACTAAAACTGAACATTTTCAGTTCAACATACATTTATTATGGAATCTTTTCTGGATTTTTTTCAAAATTGGCCCTGCGACTTTTGGCGGCGGTTATGCAATGATTCCGATATTGGAAAAAGAAGTGGTGTACAAGCGTAAATGGATTAATGCACAAGACATGAGCGATCTATTATCGATTGCAGGTTCTGCTCCTGGCGGTGTAGGAGTGAATGCTTCTACGTTTCTAGGATATCGAATGGGTAAGATTCCCGGAGCGATAGCAGCTGTACTCGGTATTACATTACCTACGTTTTTTATCGTATTTGCTTTAAGCGCTTTTTATTCTTTTTTTCAAGATCAACCTAAAGTGCAAGCAGCTTTTCAAGGGATTCATGGCGCTGTGATCGGGCTGATTGCTGTTGCGGCTTATCGGATGGGTAAAAATGCACTCTTTGATCGCTCTACGATTGTTGTTGCGATTGGCGCACTCATTACACTGTTGATCACCGGTCTGAATCCGATCTTTATGATTCTTTTCGGACTTGGAATAGGGATCTTAATTATTCAAGCCAAAAAGAAACTAGGCATGACCACACGTACTGAAAAAGCCACCCATGATCATATTCCACCGACGATTGAGTATTATATCTAAGGGGGAGATATCATGTTATTATGGCAATTATTTTTAAGCTTTTTAAAAATTGGCTTTAGCTCATTCGGTGGCGGTTATGCTGTGATTCCGATGATCCAGTATGAATCTAGCCGATACGGATGGCTAACCGATGCACAATTTCAAAGTACAGTCTCCCTTGCTGGAATGTCCCCCGGACCGATTGCTACCAATAGTGCAACCTTGATTGGCTATGAGACCGCAGGCTTAACAGGAGCTATCGTAGCGACGACAGGGATCGTACTTCCTTCGCTGATTGTTGTGATTATCATTGCAGCGTTCTTTTACCGTATCCATTCGAATAGGTGGGTCAAATCATCTTTTTACGGATTGCGCCCTATTATTACTGGATTGATTGCTTATGCAGCGATCCATTTTGGTCTGTCTAATCATGCTGAAGTTGTCATGAGCTGGACAACACTAGCGACTTTACTGATTGGTGTTGCCGCATTCTGGGCTATTGTTAAGTACAAGCTTCATCCTTTAATGGTGATCACAGGTTCAGCAGTTATTGGGATTGTGTTATTTTAGTGTTACCTCTTGGCGAACCTTTTCTGATATGATACCTTTATAAATGGATTTTTATAGAAAAAAAGGTACAAAGGAGACTTTATTGTCTATGAAAAAGCAATCGTTGCGAGTGATCGTGATGTTGATGGTATTTACACTTATCCCTGTGTTTTATTCATCAGCTACTATACATGCAGCAACAACAAACAAACCACTGTCTAACCAAAGTCCTTCTGCACCTGAACCGATTGATATTGAAGAAGATACCTACAGCGATCATGAAGTCGCTCCTGAGCTACAGCAAGCTTTTGACGATTATGCCGATTATTATAGTCAATATAAAGAGTGGGTTCCTTATGAGACCAAAGCAGTCTCGATTCTAAACAAGTACAAAAAAGTATTAGCTTCTACACGCAAGCAAGCTTATAGCGAAATGACGAATATCGCGATTCCCAATTACAAAAAATTTCTAAGTGGAATGAAGCAACTAAAGCCTAACAACAATGATCTTTCCACTATCCACTCCAAATTGATCAAAGGAACTACGCTTCAATTGGAAGGGATGGTCCTTTTCCAGAAATACGTGTCTAAGCTTAACCCTGACCCAACCATTATCAAAAAAGCGAACGTCAAATTCACTCAAGGTCAGTTATTGATCAGTGAATTTAATGAAGAAATCGCTTTGTATAACGCTCCATTTTCACAGTAATGACTCTATCGTAGATCAATAATAAAAAAAGGATTTAGCTGATATGACGGCTAAATCCCTTTTTGATCGTATGTTGTATTCTATTTTGTATCTACGTCTACATAAGATCTCCAATAATGCTGTTGCTCGAATCCAAGCAATCGTTTGACTTTGGTATTGCTCACCAATGTCTCATATTCACCTAATTCTTTTTTCACAGGAACATTCGGATAATACTCTGCGATTAATTCTTTGGTCGGTCGATCAGAAGACACATCATCAGCCGCAATATTCATCACCTGGAATCCTAAGCCATCTGTCTCTACCGCTAATCGGCATGCCAGTGCTAGATCACGAGTATCAATATAGCTCCATGTTATCCGTTTGCGCTGAATAGGGTCGGCAAAATAAGCAGGGAAATCTACATATCTCGCAGGATCAATCACATTGGCAATCCGGAAGCAGTACACATCAATACCTGTACGGGTCTGAAAAGCTTTGGCAGTTACTTCATTAACTACTTTAGACATAGCATAACTATCCATCGGATTAATAGGATACTCTTCATCCAATGGGAAATAATCAGGATCACGATGTTCATCTGCAAAACAAGTACCATAAGTCGTTTCACTCGAAGCGAGAATCACTTTAGGAATATTATATTTAGTTGCAGCGTCTAATATATTGTAGGTGCTCATCACATTAATTCGATACACTTCGTTGTCGGGATACGTTAAAATTTGCGGAATCGCCGCCAGATGAATAATCGCATCAATCGGTTGTGATGCTATCGATTCGTGGTAACTTTTATCAATGGTAGGACTAGCTAGAGCGTTAAACACTTGCCCTGCATCCGTAAGGTCTGTAATTAATGTCCGTACATGTGGATGATCCAAAGGCACTTTATCCAGATTCAGTACCTCATACCCTTGTTCAAATAGTTCTTTCACTACCCATTTACCAGCAAGTCCACTACCACCTGTTACAATCACTCTTTTGACCATCTGTACACTTCCTTTTCCTTAAGAAGATAGCAAAGCACCTATAGAACGTGTTAACATGTTACCGTATTTAGCAGTGTGCTAAAGGTTCATTCTTTATAAGTTAACCGTTTCCAATACTCACCAAGCAATTAAATTTGCTTATATTGACGATATACACTAAAATATGCTTGCTAACTTTCTAAAAGAAAGAGTGCAAAATGACGATACAAATAGTAACAGGAAATGACAAAATCAACCTATGTTATAATGAGTCTTCTCTAAATATATTAGCGAAAGGGGATTATATAGTAACGTGAAAGCTCGATTATTGTGGATATTGACGCTGACCTTTTTGATCGTACAAAGTGCGTTATTGGTTGCACCTCTTCAGTCCACTCATGCAGCAACTTCTTCTGAATATGGTTATGATGATAGCCATGTCCCTGCCAAATACAAGCAGGCGTATCATGACTATGTGGATTATGATGCTCAATTGGAACCTCTTCAAGAATATGAACAGATTGCTCTGACTATTTTTAAAGAAAATAAAAAAGTGAAAGCTTCAGATCATCGTCCTTCTTATGTAGAGATTACAGGTATTGCCCTTCCGAACTATAAAAAGTTTGTTAAAGGGGTACAAAAAATCTATACTCCTAACAAAGACTTGGCTCGTATGCATAGAATATATGTAAAAGGCGCTAATTATCAATTGCAAGGTATGCTTCTTTTCCAAAAGTATTTATCCAAAAAGAAATTAGATCCTAGCATCTCCAAAAAAGCAAATACTCAATTAGCAATAGCTAACAAATTACTGACACAGTTCCATAAAGAAATGAATGCGTATCAGGCTAAGTTTTCATACTAATTGCATCCTATTCTAGTCAAAAAGACCACTTATCATTAAAGTGGTCTTTTTGTCATGATTAAATCGGTCTGCTGTTCATCTCCCATATAAAACGAATGTTGACCGGTTAGCTCAAACCCTAGCTTTTGATAAAAGGCGATAGCATTATCATTCTTTTCCCATACGCCCAGCCACATCTGCTGTTTATTCAATTGTTGCGCGATCTGAAGGGCTTGCTGAAATAAATACTTGCCTACGCCATGTTTTTGAAATGATTGCTTGATATAGATGCGTTCAATTTCCAGAGCATCCTCGCTCATTTCTTCCGATTGTGCTTGATCGGTATTGATCTTGAGATAACCAGCAAGTTCATTATTCACATCAGCGAAAAAGAACTGCGAATACGGATTCTTTAATTCTTCTTCCAACTGTGGACGATTGAATGCTTTCTCCAAATAATGATCGATATTTTCAGGTGAATTCTGTTCTCTAAATGTTTCGTTGAATGTCTGATAACTAATCTCTTGTAACTCTTCGATATCTTCTAAAGTACATGTTCGTATTGTGATACTCATCTGGGCAGATCGCTCCTTTATACCGTCTTGATAATTGCGTTTATTGCCTTTCTTCACAAATGTCCAATCCTTTTCTACATTTTTTCTTACTTTTTGCAGAAGGTCGAAAATCAAATCAGTTTCGGCTTCTGACAATCCTTCCAGTGCCACCAGATTAGAGTAATCATTTTCTTTTTTGATCATAGGATAGATCTGTTCTCCTTGATTTGTAGCAAAAAGCTTTTTGATCTTTTTGTTATGTGGATCTTCTTTTTTGTGCACCAATCCATTCGCTTCTAAATTTTTAATCGCGCGAGCAGCTGTTGTTCGATCGACTTTGATCATTTCTGCTAATTTTTCTTGAATCATACCAGGGTTCTCACAGATACGTACAAGGTACAAATACTGACCTTTTGTCAGGTTATACTCTTTAAATTCAATATTGCTAATACTATCTAGCGCTCTAGCAATCATTCCAATTTCACGAAGTATCTCTTTCATATCTATCTCCTTTAATCATTTTGTTGTAAATGCAACAAATAGTTGATATTAATATAATTTAATTTTGTTGTAAATGCAACAAAAAACCACTTCATTCATCAACGAATGAGGTGGCTTTTCGGAGCACGTTTATGGTTTGAATGTCACTGGATAGAACTAATGATCAATACAAATGCTGGTAATACCTATTATTTTCGTGTAACTGTATATCCTTTTTTCTCAAGCAAATGAATAATACCATCGTTACCTAGATAATGAGCAGCACCGACAACGATAAAGTATTTCTGATTGCCACCGCTTTTTAGATAGCCATCAATTTTTTGCGCCATTCCAACGTTGCGGTCAACCAGTATCGCTTTATTATATTCTTCATTACCTGCTGTACTGTTTGTTAATTCTAGCAATTTTTTCTCATCGCCTGTTTTCCACATTTCTGCGGCTTCATCTGTATTTTCATGCAGATCAGCTTGATTCGGGTTGTCCAAATCATAGAGTGTAGAATACAGCATTTGTTCTTGTAATTCATCAGAGAAGTTATTTAGCATCGTAAGCTGTGAGTCTTGTGACTCTAATTCCATCACTGTGATTTTGCGTTCTGCGGCTTGTTGAATAAAATGCAGATCGATACCATCAGCAGATTTGTACTCTGGATCACTTGGAGCAAATGAGCTAACAATCATGTCTGCTACCCATGGTTTGAAACGATCTAACGCATCGCGTTTCCAATCATTCGCTAGAAGCGCTTTACCTAATTTGGCATACGTATACGTAGAAAGATGATCTTGCAATCTGCTTCCATCTTTGTACTCACCGATTTCCAATACACGCTTTTGCATCGCTTCGTCCGATATCTGGGTAATGTCTACTTCTACCCCAAGATAATTAGCTTGCGCAAATGCTTGTTCATACTCTTTACGTAACGGATAAAAACTTTCATTGGCAATATGTATAGAACCGACCAAGTACACGGTATTCCCGTTATTTTGTACTTCCCACATAAATCCACGACCACCTGTATCGGCAGTTTCTGTAGATGGTGCAGGTGTTGGTGTTACAGTACTGCTAGGGTCTGGAGTCACGACAGGTGGTGCTGTATTCTCTGTAGGAGCAGTCGTTGTATCGACAGGAGGAGTATTGTTTTCTACTACAGGAAGAGTGGGTGCAACTGGCGGTGAAGTCAGCTGGATTGTGCGCGTTTTGGCATTCCAAATGACTGTGTATCCTGTTAATTCACCAAATATGCGAATCGGCACATAAGCAGTTCCATTGATTTTAAATAGTTTGCTGTTAACAGTAACGCTTTTACCATTAGCGACAACCGTTATGCTGTCTTTGGATACTTTGGATAATTGAATATTCATTGCTTGTAATGTCGAACGAAGTGGAACTAAAGTAACTTTCTGTTGAACAGTAGGTGCAATGCCTTTACTGTATTGAATCTTCTGATCATTTACCTTAACGGTTAACGACTGTGTGGATGTAGCCGCCATTGCTGGTGAAGCTGTCGCCAGTAGACCTGCTGCGAGCACAAGCGAAAGCATCTTTTGGTGCCAATTTTTCATGATAGAACTCCCTCTGAATGTGTAATGTGCATTCAAAGCCAAACGTGTCCTTTTAAATATTGCATAATCTAGTTTCAAGTACAATACATTATTTCGTTATATTTATACTTTGTGATAAATAAAGGGATATTTGTAAATCAATTAACTGACTTTAGAAGGTGTAAATGCCTGCTTAATCTCCGGGAATTTGGCATACAAGATCAGACTGCGTGTAGCGAAGATAACAGCAATTCCGATCCACAATATCCATTGAATACGATGATACCCTGTTGCAAACTCTCCAAAAGCAAAACCTAATGTCATTCGAATCCCGATAAAGCTTGCCCACGTAATGAGCGTAATTGCTGTTCCTTGAACATAAACAATTTGATTCTGAATATATACTTTGCTGTACCATGCTTGTATGGTTCCAGCGATCAAAGCGAAAGTGATAACAAGAATACATTCGATCCATTGGATCATCGGCACCGCTTGTTGAGGAAAGGTCTGATGCACTTCATAGACGGCAAGCAATGGTAATAGAATAAAAAATAATTTCTTGACCGGTTTGGGACGCAATTGACGAAAAATAACCCACACAATAATACAAATCACGAGTAATGCTGTACCTACATTCGAATACATAAGATGACCTCCTTGGAATTTGGTTATACTTTTATTCTAAGAGTCTCACCGTTTGTATTCGTCTACTTGCAGGTTGATCTTTCAGCACCTTTGTATCTATCTAGTGATATACCTGACTTTCTCTCTTATTGCACTAAACCTTGTCGTATCGCCAATACTACTGCTTGCGTCCGATCTTCTACATCTAATTTTTGAAAAATACGATGTGCATGCGTTTTGACAGTACCATGTGAAATATGTAGTGCCAGTGCGATCTCTGAATTGCGTTTGCCATACGCCATCTGCTGTAACACAATTAATTCTTGATCGGTTAACGGCTCGATCATTTCATATGTGGTCGGATGAGGTGGTTGTGAGGGTTCTGCCTTTTTGAGTGCTTCAGCGAGTGCTTTGCTAGCAAGTGGTGTTTTGTATAGTGCTTCACCTTTATACACTGCCCGAATGCCTGCTAGTAATTCTTGCGTGTCTGCATCTTTCAGTAGAAAACCAGTGGCTCCTGCGCGGATGCCTTCTTTGATATAGTCTTGTACATCGAATGTGGTCAGCAACACAATTTTCATATCCGGTAACACACGTAAAATCTGTTCTGTCGCTTCTAACCCGGAGCACTCTGGCATCTGAATATCCATCAATACCATATCAGGCTGTTGCGCTAGCGTAACTTCTAACGCTTGGTTCCCATTACTTGCTTCACCTACACATTCCATATCAGGTTGCGCATTAATAATATACTGTAATCCTTGACGTACAATCGGTTGATCATCTGCAAGCACGATGCGAATTTGGGATAGATCACTCATGATTATTTCTCCTTAAGGTTGGATTGGATTTCCGATCGGAATCATAGCTTGAATACAGAAACCATGAGGTAACACAGGCTCAAATTGACAGGTTCCTCCTTGTTGCTTACAACGTTCAATCATACTTTTTAATCCATAGCCTATCTTTACAGCATCTTTATTTGTATAGATTCCATTATCGGCAATACGTAAATAGACATGCTGATCTTTTTCTTCAATATGGACGGAAGCAGTATCCGCTTGTGCATGACGAAGTACATTGGTTAATGATTCTTGTAGGACTCGATACAACACAATACTGGTCTGAATCGACCATTCTGTTATGGGAGAATCTTCCACAAAAGTAAGCTTGAGCGCAGAACGTTGCCCTGTTTGTGTAATTAATCCTTTTAAAGCGACCAATCCTAAGCCCATCTCATCATTTGACCATTCTTTAACAGCTATGCGCACCTCTGTAAGAGCTTGACGAGCGATGCCTATTAATTGCTTGATGCGCTCTGGCATATGTTGTGGTTCTGTAGATTGCATAATTTCCAAAGCTTGTAATTGAATAATAAGCGATGTCAGTTGATGCCCTAATCCATCGTGTATTTCTCGCGCTAGCCGTGTTCGTTCTTCTAATGCGGCATAACGTACGGAATGAGCACTTGCTTCTTGCAATTCCAGATGGGCTTCTTGTAACTCCTTATGCGCTTGATCTAATTGCTCCAGATGTGATTTGGTCAAAGCATAAGCATTTTGACGAATTTGAGAACTGCGTACGACTAGAAAAACACCGATAATCGCCAACAAACTCCCAAAAGAAAAAGCATACACTAACACAATCACTGTGATCGTAACCAGACTCACAACGATCGTGACATACCGGTAATTACGATTGATAAATATACTCAAAAACAATAACGGCCATAATAAACTTGAATTCACAGATCCATACTGATAATGAAGATATAATGCTGTACTGATAATAATCGTAGAAAGAATAATATATATCGTTCGATTCCGCCATATTGTAGGAATCCAAATAATAGATACATAGAGAAGCAAAATCAATAAAGTGCCATACTGATTAAATACTCCGTAATTCGCATATTCATTATAGCTAGTGATCATCAGTACGATCGTTCCAAATATACGAATCAAATACCTATACGCATGTTCTTGCTCTATATCCATATGTACCCTCCGCTGATCTACATAACATCTGTATGATTGTATTTATTGTAGATCAATATGCAAAGATTTACATCTACTTAAAGATCGATATAAATGTCATCGTGTATATCTGTAGATAGATATAACTCTAATATTTGTTCTCTATTCAATAGCTTCATGATATAAACTTTATCAACTTGGTATAACGTTTATGTTTCTTGTTCTTCTTGTGTCAGAAGATATGCAAAAAAGTCACTAAACGTATCCCATGTATCAGGCGCTACTTGAAATAATCGGTCATGCAGTTGATAGACATCGATGCTATCGCACCAGATCACCGATGGAGTGGTTGCTGTATCCAATACGATCATACTTCCCGCAGGCTCTGCTAAAAACACTAACGAATGAGGAAATTGAATGTCTTTTCGTAAGCGGAGTGTTTCTTCGATTAGATTAGGATGATGATTGGCATAACTAAATATAGAAATGCCCCCGACCAACCCTCCATTAAAAAATAAAGCGATCTCTTTAAAATCGTCAGGTAATTGCAGCTGTAATTGTTGCTCAATCTTAGTCACTACCTGTGGTGTGATCACCTCATCTGGAAACAGTAAATCATATCGTTGTTTGATTGACGGTATAGTATTCATCTCTGCATCGCTCCTTGCTATTTAACTCTACAATTATTGTATTCTATGTATTCATCCAAATGATACAACCTTCATGATCTCGCCCATCTAAAAAAAGTAGAACGCATATAACGATGCACTCTACTTTTTGGGGTGTTATTTTAGATTTCGAGAAATCGTTGCTATATATTTCCAGTTCTAATCAGACAATCACTTTAGCGTTCTATAATTAGACTTTTACTGTTTTTATCGCTTTATTCATTTCATGAGTCTGTTGTTCTAATACAGTAGATGTCTGTGCTACACTTTCGAACATGGTTGCTTGTTCACGGATCAAGCGATAGATTTCATCCGAATGATCCGATACTTCTACCGAAATCTGAGCAATCGTATGGACAGAAGCCGCTGCTTCTTCTGAACCTGCCGATATTTCTTCGGCTGCTGTAGAGACTTCTTGAATACGTGCAGTCACCGTTTGGAACGTATCCAAGACCTGAGCAAATGCTAATTCTGCTTCAGCAGTCAGTGTCACTCCTTGTCCAATTTCTTGCACGGTCACTCCAACCTGTGAACCAATCTGCTGAGATTCTTGTTGAATATGCAATAACAAGTTCGAGATATTTTCCATAGAAGTGCTTGAAGCTTCTGCAAGCTTTCTGACTTCAGCAGCAACTACAGCAAATCCTTTGCCCTGCTCACCTGCATGTGCCGCTTCAATAGACGCATTTAACGCTAACAATTTGGTCTGACTGGCAAAGTCACGCACTGCTTGTAATGCAGTACCAATCTCTTGCGAATAATTAGTTAACACTTCGACTCTCAATACGACCTTACCCGACACATCTGAAATATGTTCCATTTGCTTTTTCATACGTGACATACTTTGTTTACCTGATTCTACGGTCGTTAGCGCACTTGTAGCCGCATCCGATACCGCCATAGAAGATTCCGATATCTCTGTAATGCCTTTAGCGATCTCTTCCATCGCATGCGCACTATCACTTGCCCCTTGCTTTTGAGTACGTGCGCCATGTCTAATCTGTTCAACCGATTGATGGACTGTCGTGCTCATGGCTAACATTTCTTGAGTATTATGGTTAAACTGCTTGGTCGATTCTGATAAAATGTCTGTCGTTACAACTACACCTTCCACCATATCGCTTACTATTTTGTTCAGATGACCTGACATATGCATCATCGCCTGATAAGTCGTTCCTATCTCATCTTCACTCCGTAAGCGGTATGAGGTTAAAATCTGATGGGCTGCTGCAAGTTCGCCTTGTGCCATTTTTTCCACACTTGCTTTGAGTGGCTTCAGTGGACGTAATCCTCTAATAATAAACCACATCACAATCGCTATCCCCACAATTGTAATCAAGACCAGCAAACCATAGAACGGAATACTTTGTTGGATAATATCAGATTCTACACTTCCGATAATGGAGACTGCTGTATCAATACCGAGAACACCGATAAGCACGCCATTACTATCGAGAATCGGTGCATACGACGAAATATAGTTCCCATATTCGGGATTGTTAATAACAGGAGAACTAGCTGTTTCTCCTTGCTGTAACTTTTGAATCGCTTCTACAGGAATATCGGTAACCTCATTGATAGCGGAAGCTTTATCCGGATCTTTCATGCCGTCTATCATAATAAGAGGGGTACCTTTATCGTCTATTTTGACAAAATAAACATACATAGCACCAATACGTTCACGAAAATCATCCAGTTCATCACGAATCTTCAGAAACATATCGTTTTCTTTGGGGTCTTTCGCAAATGTTGCATACGAGGCTTTGTCCAACTGGTTCACATAACTCTGCGCAATTTGAATATTGTAACTTGAAATAGCGCCTTGTGCGGCTGATCTCATATTAGCGACCTGTAGCAATATACTTCCAACAACAATAATAGTAATAACCAATGTAACAAAAGCAATAATACGTACCACTAAGCGTTTTCTAAAAAAACCGATCATTCGCTTTCTTCCCCTCTGATCAAAGCAAACTTTTGAAGACCGCTACCCAAAAATTATATGTCTAAAGCACTAATTTATGGGGAAATAGTAAACGAATATGTCGAATTATGCAAGAGAATATAAATTATAATCAAAAATTTTTATAACTAAAAATAATGCTAAATACTTGATAGAATGGCATTATACCCTTTCTATTTTCTTGTTGATTCTATCTATTATTTAAGCAATACTAAAGTCATGCCAACATATACGATTAGCAAAATGACTGATTTTTCAGATCAGCAAATCGATCGAATTCGATTATTAGAAAAAAAATGTGCAATTTCTGACGCATCTAACTTACGAGTGGGTATAGAAAGTTTGAAAGAAGTACATGGAGACGAGGCTTTTCTGTGCTATAACGAAGATCAGCTTATCGGATTTTTAAGCTGGTACACGTCGGACAGGATTGAAGCTAACATCAATGCTATGGTTCATCCAGATTTCCGTCGTAATGGTATCTTTAGAAGTCTATTAAACCATGCCGTCGCTGATATGCACCGTATAGATATACAACATTGTTTGTTTAGAATCCCTTCTAATTCCCAATCAGGTATAGATTGTATACAGCATATTGATGCTGATTTGAGTCATTCTCAATTTTCAATGACTTTTAACTCTATACAGGATAATATCGCTTGCTACAATCATCTTCATTTAAAAGTTGCCGAGAAAAAAGATACCGCCTTTCTCGTCCACTGTTTTGCACAAGCATTTGGAGATTCAGCGTCTTGGACGAAAGAATATCTGGACAACACAAGCCAAGAGCCTACACGATTAACTTATCTGGCTCTAGACAAATCACATCCTGTCGGAATGATTCGAGTCAATACGATTCAAGCCAACACCGCGGTTATACATGATTTTTGTGTACTTCCTACTGTTCAAGGTAAAGGCTATGGTCGAAATATCCTTGCTCAACTGATTACTTTATTACAAGATCAACAATATACTGAGATTCGTTTAAGTGTAGTGACAGTAAATCGACAAGCATTAAGTATTTACAAGTCTGTTGGATTTGAAATTTTCGCTGAATTTTATTATTATTCACTGCCACTTCTTTCAATAAGTAAATAAAAATAAGTATATCTATAATTAAAAAAGCTCTTTAGTCTATTAAGGACTAAGGAGCTTTTTGATGATTTATTTTAAAGTAGTAATAAGACAGCCAAACGACTTTGATATAAGGTAAATCTTTCCTTGTTGTCACTGAAACTTAGGAATGTGTGGGCGTTGCAGATATCGCTTTATTTTGTCCCCATGTACGAGGATTGGTCGTATCAGGAATACCCTCCGTGAGAATAGCCTGATATTGAATCGTTTTTTGTTCCAAATGGGCTACCCGCTTTTGTGCTTCTTGTAGTTGGATCAAAGCCACTTCTTTGTATTCCATCATCATTTCATTGCGCTGAGGAATAGTAGCATCTCCTTCTAAGCAAAGGTCAACGTATAATTTGATCGTTTCAATTGGCATTCCTGTCTGCTTTAGACATCTTGCTCCATACAACCAGTTGATCGATTCTTCATCAAATAACCGAATATTATTTTTGTTACGTTGGACACTAGGCACTAATCCTTTATCGGTGTAAAAGCGTACAGCATGTTCAGTAAGTCCTGTTATCAGAGCAGCTTCTTTTACAGTAAGCATCGCCATATCCACCTTTCCAAATTCATGATAGAGAATCGCTTGACTTCGTGTAGCACGAAGGGAATAAGCTCATTATACTGCAAACATATCACAAGCAGAATCTATATTCACGCGCTATGTATATAGATGAGTGATCCTTTGCTATTTCAAATACAGAACCAGTACAGGAGGAATAATCATGCAAACTGTCACATTGAATAATGGTGTTACTATGCCCATCTTAGGCTTTGGTGTCTATCAGATTCCAGATGCAGAAGAATGTGAAAATGCTGTCTATGAAGCGTTACAAATTGGATATCGTTTGATTGATACAGCGGCTGGCTATATGAACGAAGAAGCGGTAGGACATGCTATCCAGCGTAGTGGTGTGCCCCGCGAAGAATTATTTATTACAACCAAACTCTGGATTCAAGATGCTGGCTACGAGAGTGCAAAGTTAGCTTTTGCCAAGTCTTTACAGAAACTTCAAGTCGACTATCTAGATCTATATCTAATTCATCAGCCATTCGGTGATTATTATGGAGCTTGGCGGGCGATGGAAGAACTCTATAAGGAAGGGAAAATCAAAGCGATCGGTGTTAGCAACTTTTTACCTGATCGTTTAATGGATCTAATCGTGCATAATGACATCCTACCTGCGATCAATCAAGTCGAAACCCATCCTTTTCATCAACAGATCGATAACGCTACTTTTATGAAAGAACAAGGTGTACAGATCCAATCCTGGGGGCCTTTTGCAGAAGGACGTAATCAGATGTTTAGTAACGAATTACTAACTTCTATTGCTGAAAAGTATTCCAAATCAGTCGCCCAAGTCATATTACGCTGGCTTGTTCAACGCGATGTTGTCGTAATTCCCAAGTCAGTACGTCGAGAACGTCTTGCTGAGAATTTTGATATTTTCAGCTTTGAACTGAGTAGAGAAGAAATGGAGCAAATTGCTACTCTAGATACAGGAGAAAGTCTTTTCTTATCTTACCTTGATCCAGAGATCGCCAAAATGCTAGGTAATTTGAGAGTGGAATTATAATACTCTATTCCAAACATATATTCAGTACATGGTATCAATACATCAAAAAAGGACAGGTATAAACCCTGTCCTTTTCCATGTTCGCTCCTATTTCTACTTAGCTTTTAACAGAAATACAAGCTTTTCGAATCTCTACTGATCTATACCTTAATAGCTCTCCAACATGCATCCAACGTTTGACGAATCTGTTCCTCACCGAAAGGATATTTACCTCCCAAGTATCCCCTGATCGAAGTAGCCACCATACCCTTGATAAGATGACAGCAAAACATTTGATCCATTTCGCTAATAATGCCTTGCTTCTGTCCCTCTTCGATAATAGCAAAAATCTCAATCAATGCAGGATTCATCATATTTCTAACTTCTTCGTGGATATAAGGCGAATCGCTATATCCTTCTAAAAAAAGAATTTCTTTAGGAAAGTTCAATCCATAATCTATCATACGTTTCAAGATGCCTCTGGTTCGTTCGTAGATAGTAAGATTAGAATCATAACCGATCATTATTTCCTCGCCCATATGCATGAGTACATTTTTATAAAGCTCATTAACTAGTTCTTCTTTATTATTATAATAATTATAAAAAGTACTAGAGCCAACATTAGCTCGTTTGAAAATTTTTGGAAAAGTAACAGACTGTATGCCCTCTTCAATAATTAAGTCCAACGTTGCGACCATAATATCTTCTCGTTTACCCGTATTTATTCATTCCTCTCAGGAAAATATTTTCTATTTTATTATAAGTTTCATATTTTTCATTGTCAATTTTAGAATAAATTTTCCGTTTATTAAATTTAAAAATGATTTTTTTTGCTTTTAATCCATTAAAATACTTAAAATTAGAATAATTTTTCTATTTTGTTGACATTTATACCTCTTATAATTATATTAATACTAGAAAATATTTTCTAAATGGTACTAATATAATTTATTTTAGTTTCAAAAAATCAGGAGGTTATTTAAATGGTCAATTATAAAGGCAAAGTAGCACTGGTTACAGGTGCTTCATCTGGTATAGGAGAGGCATATGCACGAGAACTTGCTGCTAGAGGTAGTCATGTGATTGTTGTTGCACGCTCGAAAGATAAACTTGAAACTCTTGCAAAAGAGCTAAAAGATTCCTGTGGGGTAAATACCTATGCATTAGCAAGCGATCTTTCTAAGCCAGAGGCTGCTAGAGAACTAGCGGAACAAATTAAAGCACTTGGTCTAAAAGTGAACATTCTTATCAACAACGCAGGATTTGGTACTCACGGACGATTTGAAGAAACACCCATAGATCGTTACCGTGAAATGGTTGATCTAAATATCTCTTCACTTATGGATATGACTGCTCAATTTCTACCTTATATGCAACAACAGAAAGATGGTATTATTGTTAATGTTTCTTCTTTCTTAGGCTTTTATCCGTTTCCTTATATGGGTGCTTATGCCGCTACCAAAGCATTTGTGCTATCCTTCTCAGAATCACTTTGGGCCGAGAATCGGCATTTAGGTATTCAAGTTCTAGCACTATGTCCAGGAGCAACTAAAACAGGATTTTTCGATGTGGTTGGTACTACAGATATGCCTGGAGGTGTTACAGGGACTCCTCAGTCTGTAGTAAGAACTGCTTTTCGTGGTCTTGAAAAGAATCGTAGCTATGTGGTTGACGGTATTGGAAATTATTGGACGGCTAATCTTAGTCGCATTTTCACACGTAAATTTATGGCTTCTTTTTCTGAACGTCTTGCACGACCTAAAGCAAATAATTAAGAATATTTTTCTTGAAAAATATTCTTAATTATTCTTATAACAAAGAGCAGGCACTTTTAGCACCTGCTCAAACATTTATTGATCTATTCCTGTTTGTGATGCCATATCGTTCAGTTGAGTAACAAAAGCGCCTTCATTAGAACCTTGTTGATCACGAATCATTTTTGCTTGCTCAACGATTACTTCTTCAGTATCTGTACCCAGTAATCGTATTGTTTCTTTAATAAAGTCTTCAAGTGGCATAGCATGCGGATCTTTACTCAGATCTGTCATAAGTTCTGTCTGAACACCCGGCGGTATGATTTCGAGTACTTTTACGGTGGTGTCTTTTAGCAAATAACGTTGGGATAATGTGTAAGAATGAAGTGCTGCTTTGGTCGCTGAATAGATCGCTGTTGCTGCATAGGGAATAAATCCAACCGCAGAAGTCGTATTGATGATCACAGCGTCTTCTTTAGACTTCAAATGTTCGATCAATGACGATGTTATGCGGATCGGTCCAAGTAAGTTGGTAGAAACGGTTGAAATCAGAATCTCCTCATTTATGACACCCACAGCCTCATCGAAAAGCATAATACCTGCGTTGTTAAATAACACATTCAATTCGGGAAAGTCCTGAATAAGTTGCTTAGATGTTGCCTCAATACTGGATAGATCTTGTATATCCAATTCAACTGCTGACATTCCGGGATTAGCACTCAGAACTTCCTCCAGACGCTCTTTTCTGCGACCTGAAATGATGACTTTGTTACCAAGATGGTGCAATGCTTCTGCTAGCGCACGGCCAATTCCTGAACCGCCACCTGTAATAAAAATCGTATTCCCTGTAAGTTTCATATCTAATTCCTCCACTGTTTTATTTTGCATAACTTTGTGATTGATTACATGGTTAGCTGAATAAGATGTTGCTCCTTACCTTACTCTTTAATCGTTCTGAATAGACTAACCGCCTTCGTAGGATTATACTATTACAACAGTAGTTGCTTTAGTAGTTCAATCTTATCTGGAACAGTATGGAGTAACAACCAACAATATGAGCGATATGTTGGTTTAAACAAAGGAGTTGAATGAATGGGAATGAAAGTACGAAATATACGCACCACTCGAACAAGAGAATCGATTTTTGAAGCACTTTTTGAACTCATCGCAGAAAAAGATGTGGATAAAATAACCATACAAAATTTAACTGAACGTGCCCAAATCAATAGAGCCACTTTTTATGCTCATTTCCAAGATAAATATGAATTACTCGATGAAATTATACGACAATCCTCCGAAGAACTTGTTCAACAGCATACAAATGGCGTGTGCGCATTTACCAAAGAAACGATAATGCAATTAGTATTCGCATCCTTTGAATATCACCAGCAAGTTAAACAAAAGTGCCTTCGGAATTACTCAAAAATCATTCCGCTACTCTCTTCTAAATTAATCGTTGCTCTAAAGAACTATTTGGATCTGGCAATGCAGGATATATATGCTGAAGAACGTACTTTGTATGTACAAATCTATGCCCACATGATTAATGAAGCTGTTACTCTGCATACTTCTGAACAAACCAAACTAAGCCAACAAAATGTGGCAGAACATATTGTTCAAATGGTACGTCTAAACTAATTCATCGTGGATCTCAATTAAAAGAATACAATCTATAGCGGTTCTAACGAAAAAAAGGACTTCCTTATGCTTGGAAGTCCTTTACATGTTGTGTATATATCACTTATTCTGTGGGATGCTCAATAACTTCTCAAATGCTTTGATATTAGTATCAAAGTTAGGCACCGTTTGAGATTCTTCAGCAAATTTGATCTGTGCTATAACCAAATCGTTAAATGGTGTGGAGATTCCAGTGCCTTCTGCCATTTGTGGAACCACTCCATTAATATAATCGATTTCAGTTTTACGTTTTTTCTCCAAATCTTGAAGCATACTTGCTCTTAGCAATCTAGAGGGTTCCATGACGACTCTAAAGGTTTGGATACGTTCAGGCACATCATGTTCGCTTGTTAATTCTAGAGATTCCAAGTCAAATCCACCCATTTTAGCAAATGTGACCCCATTGGCGTGTCCAACTTTTATTGTCTCATCTGCGATATGAACGGCACTAACAATACCCATGTCATGATCAAGAATATCTCCATATTCCCCGTTTAATGCTGCGGATAAACCACTGAATGCATTGTTAATCAGTAATTTCGACCATTTCGTTCCCACTAAATTATCGGAAATATGTGTTCCGCCTACAAGATCCAAAACCGATTTAATACGCTGGATTCTTGCTGTCGTTTCACCGTTTAATTCTCCAATTTGAAAAGTGTACTCTTTAAATTGAGTATAATCGGTTGTCAGTTTGGATACGCCGGGTTCAATAAATGTAGCGCCAAATTCAACAGAACCTGCAATAACACGTTCCTCACCAACAATAGAAGCTACTTTCTGTTCAGGTATACCGTTTTGTAAAGAACAGACTACACTATCTTCGTTCAAGAATGGAAGCAACTCTTCAAGTACAGAGTCGTTATATAATTGTTTGGTTAACAGTAAGACTAAATCATATTTCCCTGACTTGTTTTCAGGGGTAATAGCTTTCACCTTAGCCTGAAATTCGGTAGTACCAATGACTTTAGCTCCTACTTGGTTGAGAGTATCTACATGTTCTTGGTAAGCATCAATCAACTCAACGTCTATTCCTCCAGCAGCAAGATATGCTCCCACTATGGTTCCCAAAGAACCTGCTCCTAAGACTGCAATTCTCATTTAAAAATCTCCCTTATTGTTCTTCTAGATAATTATATACAGGTTGTGCCGCATTCAACGTTAAATCTGTAAGAATATGAGATGCTGAAACGACTTCCAAAACAGGCAGATCGGCAAGCGGTGCCAGTGCGTGTTCAAATAATTGAAGTCTAGCCGGTCCAGTCCAAGCCCATTTAACATCTATATTCGTTATTTGTGTTCGTACCAAATCACAAATCTTTAAATTCCCATTGTAATCCGTAGCAATTTTAACCATAAAATTAGGTCGACAAATTTCACTTTTTGCTATTTCTTTATCCATTTCAACATGCTTATACCCCATAGTGGCATTTGCTATACGAAGTGAACCGTAATCAAGCGTGCCTACTAGTGTATCTGAATCTACATAAAGTTTAGGCGCACCTAACTTTTTGGGATATGCTGTAAGCTCTCGGCCACTTGCAATCGCTGGAAAGTTATCGACGTACATCGAATGGGTGTAATCGCCATCCTCACCATTAAATCGGACAGGAATGACTTGACCCGCTTCAGTATAAGCACCTAATCCAGACACATCGGGCATCCACATTACTTCGAATTTGACTAAAGGTTCACCGATTTCAAGAGGTTCTGGTACGGCTGCTCGTAAAGCTTTCTCATCCGTCCGATAAATAATATTGAGATATTCACGGTTAATAAATTTGTAGGGTGGCATAGGGTAAGCGGGTGCAGTTAATGGTGTGTTGAGATTTCGGGCTATATTATTGATATCAATTTTCATCATGCACCTTCCTTTTTCACTCAAAGTTTTTAGTAGCTATTTTACTTATTGGTTAGTGTTTACTCATATATCTTATATATCTATAATACATCTATATTTACATATAATCTAATATATAATAATGTATATATACATTTACTCCAATAAATAAGTGAGGGATATCTATGGAATTGCTTCAGCTCAAATACTTTCAGACTGTTGCCTATACAGAACACATTTCCAAAGCAGCCCAACTATTGAACATCGCCCAGCCTTCTTTAAGCCTGACTATCAAAAGACTTGAGGACGAACTGGGAACAACGCTATTTGATCGCAAAGGAAGAAATATTCAACTGAGTGCGTCAGGCAAAATTCTTCTGAAGCACGTCAACCGAATTTTTATCGAGATTGAAAATGCCCAAATCGAAATTCAATCGAAAGAACAACACCTTGCTAACACTATAAAAATAGCCATTTCCAATCCAAGATTTCTAACAGGACTAATCAGTGAACATATCAATCTTTTTCCTACATCCAAAATTCTTCAGTCTATTGGAGTGAAAAGCGACATATTAACTAGTTTGAAAAAAGGGGATATTGATTTAGGAATAACAGGTCACCCTATTCAAGATGAGGAGCTAGCCAGTTGTTTACTGGTCGATGAAGATATCGTTCTCGTTTTACCTTCTAACCACAGATTAACAGGGGAAAATGAAATTTCTTTAAGTCATGTCGCTGATGAACCATTTATCATGCTAGCGAATAATGCGGAGTATAGTGCGTTTACTACTCTTCTTTGTGAAAAAGCAGGCTTTAGCCCAAATATTGCATTTGAAGTCGATTCCCATTTACTGGTCGAAATTATCAAGCTTGATCAGGGGGTCGCTTTAATTCCTATTTCCGTTTGTAGAACATTGGGGTTAAATTATATACAAATTACGGATGACTCTACTACTTATCCTGTTAGCTTATCCTGGGTAAAACACAAGACGTTATCCTCTTCAGCAACACATTTTCGTGACTTTATTATTTCGTATTATCAAGATAACTATAAAATGTTCAAGGTGTATTGAACTTTTTATATAAAACAAAAAAGGATAGTCATCATGACTATCCTTTTTATGATATTTGATTTACTTGGCTGTAACCGTCTCGCCTTGTACAGGTTCACTTCCATCTTTCCACTTGATCTGAATCGCTTTGGACTTGAACAGATCCGCCCCATCAGACACCTGATAATGTAAATGCGCTTCGCTGGAATTACCGGAGTTACCGACCAATCCTAGTTGATCGCCAGTCTTGACCATATCTCCAACTTTTACTAATGCCGATCCTTTTTTCATATGACCGATTACGCTGTATTCTCCATTCGCGTGAGCAATCACCACTTCATTACCCGCAGGAACTTCCGGGTTCATTTTACCTACAGGCTCGTTATCTGCAATATTGCTCAATACCGATACGACTTTACCATCAGCAGGTGCATATAGCGGTTGTCCAAAAGCATAATAGCTTTCATTTTTGAGTGGATCGCCACTATAAGAGTGTCCATCTTTGCGCTGGATAAAGTCATACGCATAACGCTGACTTTCGTACTCATAATGGTAATTGATCAATGCATTATTCCCACCCCAGAATACAAACCAGTCGCCTTTAAAAGGAAATACGTATTCATTTTTGGTAGTAACTTTATCTGTAGCTGGTGCTGGTGTTAATGCTTTAGCTTGTAGCCCTAGAATCGTTCCTTGCTTGTCCATCGTCACATTCAATCCTAGATCACCTGAATCACTCACCCATGAACGAACATCAGCATCGTTGATCTCCATATCTGCTGCTTCGTTGAATGTTTTGACTTGTTTTATTGATGTTTCGGCTGAAGTGATAAAGTCTTTTTCCGATATTTGCTTTTTAAAATCGTCGCTAAATTGATCGTACACTTCTTTATATTTACCATCTAATAATGCTGTTGGAATGTCTTCCGCTGTAAGCTTGTCGGAATCGGTTGTCGGTTGTTCAGTGGTTGCTGGCGGTGTGGTGGTTTCTACCGTTGTTGGAGAGGGTTGAGCTGCATTACCTCCACAAGCTGCTAGAACTACGGTAAGGGCTCCTAAAGCTAATCCCATTTTGCTGTAATGCATCCAGTTTACATTGTTTCTTTTTTTCATCATATTGCACCTCTTTATATACTATAATTTATAAGATTTCATTGCTTTACGTAATTCTTTCAAGGTTGGACGTTTACCATACATTAATACACCGGTACGATAGATTCTGGCAGATAACCAACCGAAGAAGAAAATCGATATTAGTAGAATAGCAATCGAGATCGCTATTTCCCAGATCGGCATAGAACCGAGTCCAATACGTACAATAACTGTCGTTGGAGAGAAGAATGGAATATAGGAAGAGATACGCATTAATAACGAATCTGAATTCGAGATACTAAATATTCCGATATAAAATGCCGCTAATGTTAACATGGTGATCGGTGCTATTGCTTGCCCTAAATCTTCTGTACGGCTCACAATAGAACCGATCGCTGCAAACAAGGTAGCGTATAAGAAATAACCCAGTACATAATACAGCAATCCAAATCCAACCACGTTCAAAGATAGATTACTTACATGTAGATCGAATCCAGCTAGTACTTCTTGATAGTACGGAAGAGATAAATTAATCGCGATCACGATACCATAGGAAGCAATTTGTGTTAGTCCCACTAAGAAAACACCAATGATTTTACCGAACATTTGAGTCAGCGGAGATAGGCTGGAAATTAAGATTTCCATAACACGCGAACTTTTTTCTGCTGTTATCTCGGAAGCGATCATATTGCCTGTAATGGTAAGCGAGAAGAAGAACAATATCATTAACAAATAGACCAGAATATAGTTCTCAGTGTTGGACTTTATTGGATTTTCTTTCGGTTCTGTCGAGTTCTTATTCAGATCATCAATAGAAGTCTGATTGACTATAACAGGTGTCCCAATCTGTTCCAACTGCGTATTGGTTAACTTGCCTTCTGCAATATATTGAACTTTGGCGGTTTGAGTAGCCGTTTGTAATAGATTTTGAATCGTTGCATTATTTTTCTCACTGACATACGTAACCGTTGGGAAAGCCACGTCACCTGTAGTCGGCTTTTGCAATAATAGATAGCCGCCAATACTTCCGTCTTCGACCTGTTGGCGAAGAACCGATTCAGATTCTGCTTTGGCTTGCCATTGTAGCTGTGTGTCTTTGGCTTGACTGCTTGCATTCGTAGCTGTGTCCTCTGCCGCTGAAGATAACGTTTGTTGCTTTTGCGCTGCTTGCTGAATCTGAGTCGCAATCTCATTGTAGCTACTGGTTGCAATACCAATCTTCATATTGTCTTCACCGTTGTTACCCGAAAATAGTTGAATAAAATACGGCACATTGAGTCCAACCAGTAACAATACTGCAAGAGTTAATGTAGTCCACCGAAACGATTTATTTTTGACTTTATTACGATAGGTAAAATTAATGACATGTCCAAGCTTATTCATTATTGCCCACCACCTTAATAAAGATTTCGTTCAATGTTGGTTCCTTGATCTCGAACTGTTCTACATTTCCATGTTGCATTGCTAATTGTAAAATCTGTTGTGCTGCTTGTTCTTGATTAATATGGATCAGATAACGTCCGTTCTCATCTTGTGGCTCTACATGCACGATACCTTCAATATCGCTTAAACCAGATAATGGATGAGCTGTACGCAAGACCACTTTCTCGCGTGGATATGTGTTTTTGATATCTCGTAAATTTCCTTGCAATACAGGCTTAGAACGACGAAGTATCGTCATATTACGGCATAACTCTTCTACATGTTCCATCCGATGAGTAGAAAATAAGATCGCTGTGCCATCATCCCGTAATTCTTGAATCACTTCTTTGAGCATTTCTACATTGACGGGATCAAGTCCACTAAATGCTTCATCGAGAATTAAAATACTCGGATGATGTATGACAGCAGCGATAAAGCCCATTTTTTGCTGATTTCCTTTGGATAACTCTTCTATCCGTTTATCTAAATACTCCATCGCATCAAACCGTTCTAGCCACTTGTGTAGACTTTGAACAGCATCTTTGTGAGTCATACCACGCAATTGTCCAAGATAGACCAGTTGATCACTGATTTTGACTTTAGGGTATAATCCACGTTCTTCCGGTAGATATCCCATTTTGTGTTGTAACTCTTTGCGATATGGACGACCGTCATACAGAATCTCGCCTTCATCTGGATAAATTAGTCCCAGTACCATCCGCATCGTTGTTGTTTTGCCTGCTCCATTTGCTCCAAGCAAGCCGTAAATTTCTCCTGCTTCTACTTCAAGAGACAGTTGATCTACAGCCGTTTTACCTGCATAATGTTTGATAATTTGATTCAATACCAATGGTTTCATCACTTTATCGTCCCTTCATATCAAATATTTTGCATCAGCAAAAATCATTTTTTCATTGAACTGGGGTCGCGCTTATATTGCCAAGCGCTTATCGTAAGATATTTTGCTAAAGCAAAAATCATTTCTTCATTGAACTGGGGTCGCGCTTATACTGCCAAGCGCTCTGGCGCCAGTAGTATAGTAAGTCTTCCCATTCGAGTCCGCGGGTTTGGATGGGGATATTATTTTCAGCGGCGGCTTCTTCTAATTCAATAGCATTCGTTGTTATCACACGTACAGAGAGATCGGATTGTGCTTCCCATGCGACAATGCCGTCACATTCATGCAGGCTATGAATAACATCTGCATCGCCTACACCTGCATTGATCCATATTTCTTTCCATGTTTGATACAGTGTATCTTTTTCCTGTATACCATAGATCATGCCGTCATTCATCAACATGACATAATCAGCAAGCCGTTCCACTTCTTCCATCCGATGAGTGGTAATCAGAATACTAAGCTCATCGGTATCCATAAGTTGATGCAAGGTACGAATCATATCTTTCCATGCGAAAGGGTCTAGTCCAGAAGACGGTTCATCCATCAACAGCAGATCAGGTGAAGTGGCTATTGCAGCAGCCAATTCAAATTTTTGCCGTTGTCCTTTGGACACTTTATTTAACTTGGTCGTAGAAGGTACTTGAAATTCAGTCAACATTTGTTCGAATCTTTTTTGATTCCATTTAGGATACCATTGAGAGCGGAAATGGGCGGCATCTAGAGCAGTCATCCGATTTTCTTCAATTGATGAATGTTCAGATACATAAGCGATTCGTTGCCGGATCGAGAGAGGCAATTCGCCTTTGGCTGGTTGTCCAAACCATGTCATCCATCCTTGATCTGGATAAATGGTCTGCATCATCAGATTTAACAATGTACTTTTTCCTGCTCCATTTTCACCGACAAGAACAGTAATATACCCTTGAGGTAATTCAAGATTAATAGGCCCAATAGTATGTTGACCTCGTGTTTTGTAGACTTCATGTAATGAAATGACTGATTGTTCCTGCATAGCTGTTTCCTCCTTAGCTATATGATAGGCTTATCATTCAATAGTGATGTTATGTTGTAAAATGTTGATGGATTAGCTCTGCAAACAATTGTTGCAACTGCTGTTCATCCCATCCAAGGGCGGTACTTTTCTGAATCGCTTCATTTAGAATTTTGCGTACATTTTCTTCACTCATCTGGGTAAGTTGCCCTTGTTCGACTTTCGTAACAAATGTTCCTGTTCCCTGGCGTGTACGTAACCATCCTTCATTCTCCAAGTCTTGATACACGCGTCGAATTGTAATAACACTACATTTCAGATCCGCTGCAAATTCACGAATAGAAGGTAATAATGTACCCTCTTGCAATTTGCCTCCAATAATGAGAGAACGTAATTGATTCTCTACCTGCCGATATAATGGTTCAGCACTATCTTCATTGATCTGCACAGGTATCTTCATACGCCTACACCTCCTAACCCTAGCGCTCTCAAATCCATTACCTTATACCAAATCTCTATGTCTTAATGTACGCCGAATCCCATAAATAGATAACGTCATACACACTATACTTACTGCAATACAACTCCACATTATTGGTGAAGCTAAGCCATATTTCATAGCCACTAACAAAAAGGTGTTGGTGATATTCCAATCTAACCAGACACTGCAAATCGACAATATAACAAGTACAAAAATAACAATAAAAGTAAATTTCATATACTTTTTACCGGAGAGACTAAATTCAAAATATAAATAAAAACTCATTAATGTTATACAAAAGCCAGCCCAAGTGAGTGCAAAAGCAATATAAGAAATGAGTGAAATATCTACTTCAAAACGAATCCTCATGATATACAGAATAGAGAAAAATAATGTCCAGTTATATAAAAAGATAAGTGCCATCTGTTGAAATCTTCCCCATATAATCGCAGCTGAGGAAACAGGCAAAATACGAAGATAGACTAAATTTTTGGTGTACGTATCTTCTTTTTGTAAATTAAATGCTCGCCTAGAAAAATCAGTTCCCAACAACGGTGCACAGATCAGCATAATAAAATCAGTTGTACTCGATTGTAAAAAGTGATTTTGTCCAGCTAATGTACCTGTATAAAAAAGAATACCTAGTACACCACCCATATAAAGTACAAATATACTAGACCAGACAAACATCAGCCGATTGTTCGCAAAATCTTTACGAGCTAATATCCAACCGTATTTGAAATTTTCTATCATAAATATATCCTCCATTCGGTGTATATACTGTATATATATATATACACAGTATACATTGTATATATACAGTGTCAATAGATTTAGAGATATTCGTACTTTATTTTTGGAGATTATTATCTTCCATGTTCGAATATTAACTTAAATACGTTGTTATAAGAATTATAGTTAATATTTTTATCTTAAAAACACAAAAAAAGTCCTCTGGCGGTCAGTCGCCAAAGGACGGTATGTCTTGCTTTCATTAAATTACGAAAATAATCATCACATTCATTGTTCAGTTGTTACATTAAATCTTAATCATTACATTTTCAATAATCGTCGCATGTGCTTACATACTTAATCAAGAGACGGACGAATCTAACTTAACAAGTTCATCCTCGACAAGAAGCGTGAGTTCTTCTTCGTATCCCCCGGTTATGTGATACTTGCGAACATATTCCTTAACAAATTTCTTTGGATCCTTAGGCCGAAAAATGCGTGTCATTTCTCGTAGACTTTCCTTGACTTCATTGTGTCCTTTAGTTGCCATGGAATTCCCTCCCAAAACGTGCCTTGTTTTTGAGAACGCCGAAAAGATCCTTTGGTGTGTTTGTAGTTAGATATGAAGTTGTATCTCATCTGTGATCTTTTAGCACTTTCTTCGGGCATCTGACATATTACATACCCTTTAAGATAAATGCTGAATCAATCCGGCTGAATGCTCTTATCTTCTTAGTACAAGGCTGATCTACCCGCATATGGTATATCCCTGCGCATCTAAGCGCCTCTCTAGTGTGTTGGTCGCTGTTAGCAACGTGTTCAACGCCAACCCTTATCTAAGCACCTTATTATTTTATAATATCATACTTTTTAAGATTGTAGCACTTTTGTTTGTTAAAAAAAGGTACGAAATAGGTTAATTTTTGGGCGAATAATCATCGTTTTTATAGCGGTAAAAACTCTTTAGAACATGAAATAAAAATGCGTTGTCTCGAAAAGGAAACCAACGGGTAAACTATAGTAGAAAGTGACTTTTGCAGATTGAGTTGTCTCTATATTATATACGTAAAAATGTCCACATTGGATTATCTATAACTTCTCGTGCTATGCTCAACAAGAATAGAGAAGCAGCTCATATAGAAACAGAATATATATGGCTTAGAAAGGAATTCTAGTATGTCTTACAATTCATCTTCAATTCTAATCTTATATGCAAGTTATGGACATGGACATTATCAAGCTGCCAAGTCTTTGCAAGCCAGTCTATTCGAACGTGGTGTTCCACGTGTAACGTTACTTGATGTGATGGCTGAATCTCACCCTTTGATCAATAAAGTGAGTCAATTCATTTATATGCAAAGCTTTACTACCATTCCTCACTTGTATGGCTGGGTATATTACAGCACACGCAAAATGAAAGCCACTTCTTTATTCGGCAAAGCTCTTCATTCGCTAGGTATGCAACGTTTACAAACGGTATTAGAGCAGGAGCAACCTGATCTAGTGATTCATACTTTTCCTCAATTGGTATTACCTAATATGAAAAAGCGTTGGAAACTTACGATGCCACTTGTAAATATACTAACTGATTATGATCTACATGGACGCTGGTTGCATCCTCATGTTGATCATTATTATGTACCAAGTACAGACATGAAGCAGGATATGTTGACTCATGATATCCTACCAGAACAGATCAGTGTATCCGGTATTCCTTTACGAGCTGACTTTGATCATCTATCTACCGATACGTATGAAGTATCTCATCAAGCAGAGCGTGCACAGCTTCGTATACGTGCTGGTCTGCAACCGGAGTCCAAAACCGTACTGTTACTTGCAGGTGCTTATGGTGTGCTTAAAAACGTTCGTGAAGTCTGTGATCAGCTTGCTAGTCGTACCGATACCCAAGTGATCGTGATCTGTGGTAAAAATGAGTCTTTATTGCAAGAATTAAATACTCATTATGGTGATCATCCTGCTTTTACCCTGATAGGTTTTACAGATCGAATGAATGAATGGATGATGATGAGCGACTGTGTGATTACCAAGCCAGGCGGTCTTACCGTCGCTGAATGTATTCACTGTGCATTGCCACTATTTCTACTCAAACCTGTACCCGGACAAGAATTAGCGAATGCTCTGTATTTGCAATCGTATCAAGCTGCTGAAATATGCGATTCTTCAACGGTATTAGCTGAACGTCTGATGATCGCTTTAGATCAACCGGAGATTTTAGAACGTATGCAAGCACAGCTTCGTACACTTCAGACACCTCAAGCTTCTCATTATATTGCCGATGATCTGATTGAACGTTATCTGTCTCAAGCTCATGCTACTCAGTTAGTCAAAGTACCACTGAAGCCCAATCTGCGAACAACGATTAATTAAAAAGAGACTATTCATCTACAAATTCGACACGTCCGTTATCTAGCGAACGGATTCGTACCAGTGATTCTAAGCGATATCCTTCATCTATAAGCAATTGAGCGCCGGGTTGGAAAGACTTTTCGATCACAATACCAATCCCTACAACTTCTGCGCCTGCTTGTTTGACTATACGTGCAAGACCAGAAGCGGCTTCTCCATTAGCTAGAAAATCATCAATAATCAGTACCCGATCACCAGGATGTATAAATTTTTTGGAGACGGTAATATCATTACTTTGCTTTTTGGTATAGGAATATACGGTTTCTACAAAAATATCTTCTGTTAATGTAAGAGACTTCTGCTTACGGGCAAAGATCAATGGAACTCCAAATTCTAATGCTGTCATAATACCAGGAGCAATGCCTGAAGACTCAATCGTCAAAATCGTTGTTACACCTGTATCTGCGAATAATTGTGTAAATGTTTTGCCGATTGCCTGCATTAATACAGGGTCCATCTGATGATTGAGAAAAGAATCGACTTTGAGTACTTGTCCTTCAAGGACAATCCCCTCATTGATCACTTTTTGACGAAGTAATTCCATAATTGATTCCTCCTTGGTTATCTTTAAAGAATACAAAAACAAGTGAAAGTACATAAACTATATCATGTCTACTTCACTTGTACTGCGCTATACAGCTACAAAATCATTTAAATTCTTTTTTATATTTGAAAGGACTTGTCTAAATGCCATAGTAAAGCATAGCAAAGTAGTGGTATAGTAGGACTATATAACTATTATTCGTTTATTTAGGTTGTATGTTCATTATATTTTTCTAAAATCCGATATATAAAGTGATCCATACTACCTTCTTTTTGCGTATATTTTATATACATTTATTGGTTATTGAGTAAAACAATAACTAAGTAGGTAAGTTATATGTTGTATTCTTATATTTTACATAAAACAGCATATGCAATTTTACCTAATCATTATATATACTAAGATGTATACCTACTAGACTCCACTCTCTATAATTTATCTACTAAATTAGTATATAGCAGTATAAGAAAGTATATCGTCGAAAACAAGAGTATAGATGGTAAGACATGCTAGTTAGGAATTGTATTTATATAGGCAATAATGACTTCACATGATATAATATGTATTATTGTCTGCGGCTTTTTTCCTAACTGTAACAGCATCCGGTCGCACACATTTTAGGTTATTTAGGGGGTTTTTGAATTGTTTGCCAAACGCCTCAAACTACTTCGCAAACAGCGAAATATGTCGATGAAGGAAGTTGCAGATCATGTAGGAGTAGCTAAGAGCACATACGCAGGCTACGAGTCCGGATACAGACAACCCACTTTGGAAACGATCCAATCTATTGCTAAAAAATTGAGTACTACTTCTGATTATTTGCTCGGTTTGACCGAAGAATATGATCCTACTCAACAAAATACGAATGCACGTGAATTTCTCAACTATACCCAGCTTCATTGGGATGGTGTGCCACTTGAAGAAGAAGATCTTCAATTGATTCGTCAACTGTTAGAGCGTGTAGTAAGAGATCGTTCCCATTCCCAGTGAAATTTCCATTCTATTTCTCATGATTAGCGCTGATCGAGCGTAAGAATATTCAATCACGATCTACAACCAGAGCTCTCCAATTTTCGCTGATGATTATGGATAGATGTCCTGATCCTCATATCTGAATACAACAGCAAAAAAACCGACCCTGAAGATACACTTCAAGGTCGGTTTTTGCTATATAGGTTAGAGGTAAGAATTAAGATTGAGTCGCGATAAAGTGATCACGAAGCAATGCTGGACGACCCATAGAATGGTAATCGAAGCCTGTTTCCTTCACACGTTGCGCGCTATATACATTACGTCCATCTACAAGTACAGCTTGATTCATAACGGCTTCTACTTCTTTAAGATCGATATTCACGAACTCGCCCCACTCGGTTAACAAGCAGACTGCATCACAACCACGAGCGGCTTCTAAAGCACTTTCTGCAAAAGTAATCGATTCGTGATCATATTCACGGCGGAAGTTTTCTGCGGCTACTGGATCAAATACTTGTGGTTTTGCACCGAATTCTACTAATTTCGGTACGATCTCCAATGATGGTGCTTCACGAATATCATCTGTATCTGGTTTGAATGCTAGACCCCAGACAGCGATTTTTTTACCTTGTAAAGTACCTAATGCTTCTAACAACTTATCAACAATTCCCCAACGCTGTGCTTGGTTGACTTCAACTACAGATTTCAGTAATTTAAAGTCATACTCTACGTTACCTGCGATTTGGATCAAAGCATGCGTATCTTTCGGGAAGCAAGAACCACCGTAACCGATACCTGCATTCAAGAATGAAGGCCCGATACGACGATCCATTCCCATTCCTTTGGCAACTTCATCAACATCTGCGCCAACTTTATCACAAATGTTAGCAATTTCGTTGATAAATGAAATCTTGGTTGCAAGGAAAGCATTGGATGCATATTTGATCATTTCAGCACTACGGATATCTGTTACTACTAGATTTTCAGTCAAAGGACGGTGCAATTCAAGTAGCAAGTCTGCTGCTTGTTGTGTCTGTACACCAAGTACTAGACGATCTGGATTGAATGCATCTTTAACCGCAGAACCTTCACGCAAGAATTCTGGAATCGAAGCTGTATCAAAAGGTTGATCGGTTAAAGAAGCAATAATGCTATTTACGCGCTCATTGGTTCCAACAGGAACTGTACTTTTCACAGCAACGACAGTGTAGCCTTTCATGGAAAGTGCAATTTCACGAGCAGCCGCTTCGATATATTGTAGATCTGCTTCACCGGAAGGAAGTGGTGGAGTACCTACTGCAATAATCACGAGATCCGATTCGGATACCGGTCCACTCAAGTCCGTTGTAAATGTTAATCGTCCTGCTTCTACATTCTTCATCATCATTTCTTGAAGACCTGGTTCGTAGATCGGGATGCCACCATTTTGCAACGTCTCGATTTTAGAAGCAATTTTATCCACACAACGTACGTTGTTTCCTATTTCTGAAAAGCAGACACCTGATACCAAACCTACATAACCTGTACCTATTACAGTAATATTCATCATTACCACTCCTGTTCCTTATTTGTAATTTTATATTTCAAAACAGATTGAGTATGTTATTCCTAAACTCTATTCATCTATCCCGTAGTTCAACCGATATAGTATTTATAAGAAATTGATTCATTTGTCAGATTGACAGATTCAATCTATGATTGGACAAATACTTTTCAATCTCATTCTATATTTGGAGGCTGACCATTATGAGATATCAAACCAATCCATCATTTGCAAAAGGATGCCTATGGGGCACTGCACTTTCACTATTATTATGGGGTGCTATCGTCTGGATCGTTATGCACTAAGTTCAGACCACTTTTACATGTTGTAAAAGATTTTGAATATAATCTGCAATCTCAACTAAAGTAGAACTAGATCGTTCATGTATGCTTAATCCTTTGCCTGATTGTGCATCATGAAGTTGACCTATCTCGTCTTCTGTTGATAATGTTAGCTGCTGAATCTCTTCCCATGACATTAAGTACAATGGATGGTCGCTAGGAACAGCTGCAATCGTATGACGATCTTCATAAAAATGACTGCGATTAAGCAAAATGAGTGGCTTTGCTAACTCGATAGCTTCACAGACGGTACCCCAACCTGGCTTAGTAATCACCAGATCGGCGGCAGCTACATAATTCTGTGATTCGGTGTATTGATCAGGAATCTGTACAACATTGGGATGGTCAATATCCATATTGGACGATACGATAAATATGCATTGTTCACTATCCCACAGTTCCATCGTTGACCAATGATCCACCTGTATACTACGACCTAAGCCGAAAAAGATAATTTTACGTTGCCCGGTCGGATCTAATTCTGTACGTATACGCTCGACTTCCTGAAGATCAGGTTGTCTGCAAAAGAATCCAGTATCTATTCGGCATTTGCGTCCCCACTCGGGTTCAGCACAACCGGCTAGACTGATAAAATGATCCATTTGAGCATAAGCGGCACGCAATGTATTTAAATCTGACTTTTCCAACATATCTTGATAAGCGGTGTACCAGGTAAAGTTCGATATGCCTAAAGACTCTATACCTGCACGCTGTGCGGCGACAAACGGAATCGGTGAAATATCACTGATCACCAGTTGCGCCTTAACTCCAAGTAAAAATTTCTGTTCTTGGGTAACTCTTTCTTCAAACAACGACATATCGAGGTTATATTGTTGTCTAAGGCTCTGTATATCTGCTGCAATCGAATCGTGTTGTAACACATAACCGGTATCAGAAAATATACTTCTAAATTCAATACGATGATCATTGCTGATCCATGGCAACATTTCTTTTTGTAATGAATCGATTAAAAACGGTAATGCTTTGCCACAATTAACGATTAATCGGATAGGTTGATCATGATGTCGCTCTAGTACCGTGCGGATAATTGCGATACTTCGCGTGGCATGTCCATATCCGTAATCTGAAATGTAATAACAGATGGTGATTAAATCTTCATGCAGTTTTGTTCGATCTCTTCCCATGAATGGAATAGCTCCACAATTTGATCGTTCTGCGCATTAAAGCCCGTTTGTACAACGATCACTTCTAGATCCTTCACTGCACGGATACTATGAAGTGCTTTGACTGGAATATGCAGTACGTTCCCTGCTCTTACCCGCATCATGTTACCATTGAGAACAAATTCGCCTTCGCCTTTAACCACTGTCCATACTTCTTCGCGATCCGTATGTGACTGATAGCTCAAGTTCTTGCCTTCTTGTAGACCGATACGCTTCGTTAATACACAGCGTCCGTCTTCATACTTCTGATCATCCAATACAACAACCCAGCCCCATTGACGCTCTTCATACATAGGACCTTGATCAAAATTCACTAATTCTTTCAAACGTGGACTGGATGCTTTGTCAGATACCAGAATACCGTCCGGGCTTACAGCAACAACAACATCTTTCATACCTAGAATCGTAACAGGTACGTTTGTTTCGTTAACCAAATGCGTATTTACACAGTCTTCACTGATAATACCGCGTCCAATTTGTACGCTGCTCATTTCCTCGGTCAATGTATTCCATGTACCCAAGTCTTTCCAGTAACCGGTATATGGAAGAGCAATAATATTTTTAGCTTGCTCGACAACTTCATAGTCAAAACTGATTTTTGGTAAACGATCATACTGTTTAAGGAATTGCTCATATTGAATTGGTAATCCTTTTTCTTCAAGTAAGCTAATCAGATAGCCTAGTTTGAAAGCAAATACACCACAGTTCCAAAGTGCATTTTCTGCAATTAATTGTTCTGCATACTCTTCCGTCGGTTTTTCTTGGAAACGGCTTACTTTGCGAAGGCCGGTTTCTGTCGTTTCACCTGAAGGAATAATATAACCATATTTAGAAGAAGGATATGTTGGTTCTACACCGATTAGTGCGATATCTGCATCGGATTCTTGTAGTGCCATTTCCATACTTTTTACTGTGTCAAAAAACATATTGTCTACATAAGGATCAACTGGCAAAATCGTAATGACTTCATCCAAGCTGACACCTTCTATGGAATATAGATAGGTTGCTGCAAGTGCGATAGCAGGAAACGTATCTCTTCGTTCTGGCTCAATAATAAGAGGTACATCAGCACCGACTTGACTCCGCATAATCTCGACTTGAGATTGACCGGTTGCGATAAGGCTAGATTCGCTTAATCCACAAGCATCCAATTGATTCCATACACGCTGAACCATTGATACCAGTTCACCTTGTTCATTTTCCAGTACTCTCAAAAATTGTTTTGATCTTGCATCGTTAGACAGAGGCCATAAACGCTTACCTGAACCTCCAGATAAAAGGATAAGTTTCACTCCAATCCCTCCCATTTCTTTTTTTAGTATGTTACGGATGGTTGGTCGTTCAGACTATATTTATCTTGATTCAGAAACCATAGTTGTGGACGGGGACTGTGTCGCCATGGATAACAATAGCTGACGATATTTTTCCAGCGATACATCGCGGCGTAAATATTTTTCCAGATAGTCCCGGCCATTTTGACCGATCGCTTGAATTTCTTCAGCATCCATCTCATACAGACGACGAAGTTGAATTGCAATATCCTCATAATTTTGAGGTTCTGCTACAAGTCCACAAGCGCCTTCTACAATTAGACGGTGAGCTTCACTACCTGATTCCAGTACACCCAGTACTGTTTTACCAGCCGCCATAACGCCGTAGATTTTGCTTGGAACAGAGACCCCTTTGATGCCTTTCTGATTCACGACCAGATGAACATCAGCTGCATTAAGCGAATATTTCAAATCCTCTTTCGGTTGGAAAGGGAGAAAACACACTTGACCGGATTCTTCGAGTCCATGTTGTGCTGCATACTCCTGCATCTTTTTCTTTACCGCACCTTCTCCGATAAAAGCAAAGACCAAGTTTTTGCAATCTTTCAGACCCGGTATAATCGTCATTAGATTTTCTAGATCATAATAAAGACCTAGATTACCGGAGTACATTACAACAAATTTATCTTGCCAGCCATGATCGGCGATAAACTTAGCGACTCGTGGATGATGTTTATCCAAAGGAACAATTTCTTCTTCATTCGTCCAATTGTTAATCACTGTATTCTCGATATGCTTGCGTCCACCAAAGCGATTCACCAATGTTTCTTGCATGTCTTTACCTACGGTGATAATATGATCCGCCATCGAGCAGTTGATATTATCAATCGCACGCGCTACATTGAAAATCCATTGCCGCTTCGTGTAACCGACAGCTTCTGCTTGTTCAGGGTTGAAATCCTGAATATTATAGATATGTTTGGAACGTTTGAATAATTTACCGATGGTACCGATCAAACCGCCTAGTACTGGTGGTGTAGAGATCGTATAGATAAAGTCTGTATTTTTTTGCTTCAATAACAAGTAAGTCGCATAGAAGAAGTACGTCGAAATATACTTGATCCGGCTAAACTTACTTTGCTTATCCACCTCAGGAAGACGAATACGGATCACTTTAATATTTTCAAGATGATCGGTAATATAACGTCCTTTTGCTGCGGCTTCGCCTCCATACCCTGGAGGACATTCTGCAATCACTGTAATATCAAAGTCATGTTGTAAGTACAGACACAACTCGGTTAATAATTGTCCCGTTGATGCATAATCGGGATAAAAGTAGTTAATGACAAAAACTATTTTTGGTTTCACATTCATCCCTCTTTTGTCTATAGGACTCATTTGGTTTATTTGATACGGTGTACTTGAGCAATCGGTGTAACTTGATGTTCTGTCGGTACTTCTTCAGCGAAACGATGCTTGTGAAATGCAGCCGGGAACCCGATATGCACTTCATTCGCTGGAATGTCTTTGAAAATCGTACTTCTTGCTCCTGCAACACCTAATTCATGAATCGTAACGCCTGGATAGACAAATACGTCGCTTGCTACCCATGCACCATCTTTAATATGAATAGGCTTTGTAATTAATCCGAACGTTGGATCATTGAGCTTATGACTACCTGTACACAGATAGGAATTCTGGGAAATCACACAATGGCTGCCGATAACAATCTCATCAAGACTGTAAAATTCAACATTGTCGCCGATCCAAGAATACTCTCCGATCGTAACTTTCCACGGATACGTGAATTTAGCAGATGGACGAACATGAACACCTAGTCCAAGCTTCGCTCCAAAGCTATTGAGAAGAAATCTTCTCCAGTTATACATATTGTGTAGGGAGAAACGGAATAATGTTCCTTGTACAAACCACCACAGTAGACAATAGAGTCCTGATCTTCCGCGTGAATACTCTTCTTGTGAATATTGATCCAGTCTGATCTTTACCATCTTCATCCCTCCTTCCTGCTTATTTCATTGAGGTGGATTCCGAATAGACGACTTTCTCTTTGGTACCACCGCTGATTGCACGATTCAGTACTTTATCCAATTTGCCAGCCACGACTTTATGAGAACAATCGCTGATCAACCATTGCATCGCACGAGCTGGATATAGACTGTATTGTGCTGGATGACGCAAAATTTCGTTGATTGCTGCTGCTAATTCTTGTGCACTATCATTACCATAGGTGACAAACATATTTTGGTTAATCAGATTAATATCAGATACACCGGAAGTTAGAACCAACTTACCGTATTTGATATATTCGACCACTTTAGAAGGGAACGAACATTCACTGAACAGAATCTTTTCACGTTGTGTATTTACAAATAAATCCGCTTGTTCCATCAATGCAGCATAATCGTTATCATCCAGAAAACCATGGAATGTGATATTAATACGTGCATTAGACTGACTTGCGATAAACTGTTTTACTTTTTCTTCTAATGGACCATAGCCTGTAATATCTAATTGAATCATGCGCTCAGTGTTCACATGGGGGAGCGCTTCAAGCAGAATTTCGATACCACGGTCGTAATCCAGTCGTCCAGAGTACACCATACGAAATGCTCGATCGGCTGTACCTAGATTCACTTCCTGCACAGGTTTGAGCTTTGCAGGATGAACCGTACCTCCGCGGACAACTGTGTAGTTATCCGTGCGAATTCTTTTCTTGAGTACAGATGTAACAAGTACAGCGCCATCTAACAATTTGTTAGCAAATTTCTCTACCATGACGGTTAGCTTTTTGTAGTACTTATTCGTTTCTGTAACAGCATAGATTCCATCTTCATACTCAACGATAAGAGGTACACGATATAGCATTTTGAACAACATCGCTGGTAATGCGGTTTCTAAGCGATAATTGTAGAAAATCACAGCACGTGATTCACCTTTATGCGCCCGATTCCAACGAACCAGTTGAAAGAATGTCGTAAATAGTGTCAAAAACAGACTGATAAATTTCGCATCTACGGTTGCCGGATAAATGACTTCACTTCGATGTCCAATCGAATAACGATCTGCGCTGAAAAAACGAAATGTATTCTTTTTGAGTAGCAATGGCGAGATCACCGTAATCTGGTTATCGCCTTCCTCCAACGCATGCAAGATACAGTCAATTTTTTTATTGCCTGCCGTATGCTTTGAGCTATATCCCCTTTTCTGGTGCAATTGCTCGTCCACGTAAGGGGCTACGTAAGCGATTGACTTCGTTTCCATGGAGTTGTTCACCACTCTTTAATTTTTGTTCTGAAGCTTTAACATCAAAAAACATTAACATGACGAACAATGGCTGAAAGATCATGTTTTCCGTTGAAAATACAATGATCAGTGCAATAAAGATCAGTATGCTTTGAAACACACTTCCAATCGCTCGCTGTAATCTTGAATAATAATAAATCAGCATAATCAGTAGTAAAGGTAAGCCAAATTGATAACCAAAGGTTAGTAGTGAGTTCGATGAATCTCCGATCCCATACCTTTCCATCAGTACGCTATTGTTCTGGAAGCCCCAACCGACTAGCGGTTTCTCTATCATCAACTCCAGATTCGACGTGGTATCCAAAGATCGACGATCAAACGATTGATTGCCATCTTGAAACTTATCTGCAATAACACCACTTTGACTTTCAAAATAAATGAGCGGAATTAACAGCAACAACGGAATAATGAGCTGTGTCATTTGCTTGCGTTTACCGCTACGGATCAGATAAGCGAAGTAGATCAATCCGCAGATCATATATCCTGAAGTGGACATCGTTGTAAGTAATGTGCCGGTAACGAGAATCAATTGCCATTTGGGCAGCTTCCGGTTGGTGAACAGCATCAGGAAAATGCCCAAATTCAGAAAGACTTGAAAAGCACCAGGTTCCCAGAAGATCCCCTGATTTCGTGACATATTCCAGTTCCCATATACATAAAATGGTGTGATTCGATAAACACCGTTCCACACATCCACTGTTGGGAAAGTGGATCTTACAAATTCAGGGCTAACCACACCCAAAGCGTAAAAAGGTAAACTTAGTAATGCTAACGCAACGATAATCCACTGATAACTTTTACCAGCCTGATGAATATCCAGTCGATTGATAATCATAAAAATCGCTAGAATTTTCAGGATCAATCCACCATAGCCCCCGATATTATCGCGGTATAATAATAGATTAAATAAGATAAAAGCTAAGATGACCATCAAAGTCAAAAAGTGCTTGGGTTCTATTCGCTTCGGAAAGTAAAATACTACTGCTGTTGCGAACAGAATCATAATAAAGAGGGAATAATACAATTTGCCGAATAACACAGAACCCGACGTGATCACTATAAGCACCATCGTGATAAAAATGATGAGCTTATTCTTAACTGTGATATCTATTTTTGGCGACAAAGCCTGTTCATTCAGCATATTATTCCACTCCTTCCAAGTGCTTAATGACTTTAGCCGGTACTCCAGCAGCAATACAATTAGGGGGAATCGAGCTAGCGACAATACTGCCTGCTCCGATTACACTATTGCGACCAATCGTTACTCCTTTGAGTACAATCGCATTCGCACCCACCCATACATTATCTTCAATGATCGTATCGGCTTTACTCACATCTAGCGGATTTTTGTTAAAGCGGCGATTCTCTGGCTTAATCGGATGAAAATCAGTATCACTGATCTGTACGTTTACGCCCAGCATCACTTGATGACCGATACTTACACGCGATACGGCACAAATGCTCGCTCCGCTGATGCCTACATCATCGCCGATCTCAATCACTGCTCCTTCTGCAAGGGTACGAATCACTGTACGATGATTAAGACCTATCGGATTGCTATAATCCGATGAACACAAAATAGCGTTATGTCCGATTCGAATCGAGCTTCCCTTTTCTCGATCCACAATCGGCATTCCTACAGCGATCAAGTTGTTACCAAATTGAATCTGCTGTTCTTTCAGCATTCTCCGGGTGAAGACGGTAGAACACTTTTTAGCTATTTTGCGTTTGAAACGTATAAAGCTTGTGATCATACCGTTTCCCTAACAAAGAATCGGTTATAGAAATCAAATGTCCGCTTGGTGTTCTTACGCGCATCGAAGTTCTCTTCTGCAAAAGCCAGTGCATTTTGAGAAAGCTTCTCGTACAATGCTTTGTCTGTACCGATCTTAACCATATAATCTTCCATCGCTTTGTGATTACGATCCTCGAACAGGAAGCCTGTTTTGTTATGAAGAATCAGTTCATTTGGTCCACCAATATTGGTAGCAATCGCTGGTTTCTTCATCGAGGCTGCTTCGATAATACTGCGTGAAAAGTGAGGTTCTACAAACGGGCACATCATCACATTACTTGCGGCAATCAATTGCGGTACATCATCACGGAAAGCCAGTGTAATGATCTGATCATTTCCTTTAGCTTCTGCCATAACTTTGTCTTCATACGCATTATTTTTATTAAAGTAAAATCCACCAACGATCAACTTGAAGTTCGGATGATCTTTGCTGATTTTGTTAAATGACTTCACCAGATCCAATACTCCATTGCCTGTTACTACACGACCAATGTACAAAAAGACGATATCGTCATCGTCTATACCGAGTTCCCGACGAACAGGAGTCCCGTTTACATCTGGATTGTAGGTTCCAAAGTCCACGAAGTTGTATACGACTTCTAATTCTTTACCATTACTATCCACCGTCTCGGAATCGAACTGATCGATAGAGATATAACCGTCTACATATTTGTGATTCATACGCTTCAAGATATTTCCGGCAAATGAGTTCAACAGCGGTTCACGTACGTGACAGACCACTTTAGTATCTGGAGATACTTTTTTAACGGCTTTTGCCACTTGGAACAAACATGTGCTGTTCAAATGAACGATATCTGGTTTGTATTTACGAATATATTTTTTAGCTTGAAAATAAGTTGGTAATGCTCCGATCAGATTACGAATAAACAACTTCGGTCTCATGCCAGAAACTGTTGATCCGTGGAAAGGAAACATGCCTTTAGCCACTTCTACAGGTAATCCACCGGATTCCAACAGTTTTACTGCCGGGCCATTGCGAATCGTTAGCACGTGTCCGTCAAATTTGGTCTTATCCAGATGACTAATGAGATAAGTCAGACTTTTCGGTGCTCCGCCCATGAATCCTGAATGATGGACATATAGTACTTTTTTCATCAGCTCTTACCTCCTTATGTCTGTGATTAAAATGCTTTGAAATACGAAGTGCTCAAGTTTTTCGGAAAAGGTACACCACTTCGTGAACAAAATCGTTCTTGTCGTCGCTTGTTGTTATCGACTCCTTTGATTTCCCGCTTTGCGGTAAGGACTCGATAACAAAGGCGAACGCTTCGCTCTTTCAGAATGATTTTGCACCCTTCGTTCCGACGCTTGTCCTATACTTGAACACTTCATTTCAAAAATGATTTGTAAGCAAGATATAATATCGGTCTGCATGTGAAGCAAACCCTTTTAATGTAGATTAGTTATTGGTTCTGACTTCACGTTTGCCAGGTCTAAGTTTGTTGAAGATGGCGGTGAAGGGAGAGATTAGTGTTTTGGACATCATGATGCCGGATACGCGGGTTTCTTTGAATAAGAAAGTAAATGCGTAACTGGATACGATAAATGCCACCACTGTTCCCATCGCTGCGCCGACTCCACCGAACATAGGAATCAGAATTAAGTTAATTCCGACTTTGGCAACAGCACCCATGACCTGACTGATCAGTTCAAAGCGATACAATCCTTCGCTAATGATCCATTTATTTAAGGCAGCTCTCATAAAGACGAAAAGACATGCCCATACGTGAATCACTAGAATACTGATGGCGCCTGTGTATTCTTGACCGTATAAGATCGAGATCACCGGTTTAGCCATAAACGTGACGACAATACAGATAGCCAGTGCGAACCAGAACAGCATATTGTACAGCTTTTGCAGTTCGGCTTTGTAAATATCAGGGCCTAGTTGCTTGTTTTTGATCATACTCGGAAAGTACGATGCAGCGACTACCGTCGGTATGACGTACCATACTTCAGATAGTCTAGCGGCTACAGCGTATACTCCAACGGCTGTCTCATTGATCATGTAGTTCAGCATAACCTGATCAATTTTGAGATAGATGATCGTGGAGATTCCGGCTACGATCAAAGGCCATGAGCTATTCATCAACCGTTTACCAAGCGGCCAGTTAAATGACCATTTGGTAAATTGAATTTTGTTTCCCTGTGTGAATAGTAGGAAAAGAAATCCAAGAATTAACTCTAGTGCATATGAAACGGCGAACCAGATTAATGGTGCGTGCATCACGACAAGCACTATTTTCATAATGGTGGTTAATGCAAAAGCAGCACCTTTGGCATAGACAGCATATTTGGCTTCCACGACTGAATCGAACCACTGGGAAATCACATCCAGCGGTTGAAACAGAAGGTTAGCTGCAATGATGACCATGCTCCACTGTACGACTGGATCTTGTCCAGGCAATGTAAAAGCAGCAACAACGGTAATTGCAAAAGCAATCAATCCACTAAACAGACGTAATAATGAGACTGTTCCGAGAATTTCCGTTTTATTATCAGGGTCTTGCACCAGTTCTTTGACAATAATATTAGCAAGTCCTAATGGAACAACAGCACCAATAATAGTGACAAAAGCAATCGCGAAATTATATTGTCCAAATTGCTCGGGACCCAGATAACGCGCTATCCAGATACTGATGATCATGTTGATCGCAAGTCGTCCGAACTTGTCCATGATCTGCCAGTTGGTATTGAAAAAGATTTTGCGTTTCTCTGGCGTCATCGAAAATTTCTTTCGCATTTTGGCGATCGGGTTAGCCATGTGGTTATCATCTCACTTCATCATTTTGCAAAAGTCCGTGGCAGTAAGTTACCCCTTAACTGATCTTTTCCTATTCGCTTTATGAAAGGAATCGATTAATATACAGGTACTTCTACTGGTCTTCCAGCATGACGTTTAAGATCTGCGTCCACCATGTTTGCTACCAATTGTTTGAAACCAACTTCCAATTCCCAACCCAATTCTTGCTTCGCTTTCGTGCAATCACCAAGCAACAAGTCTACTTCTGCTGGACGAACAAATTTCTCATCAATAACTACATAGTCTCTCCAGTTCAGACCCACATGATCAAAAGCAACTTGTACTAGCTCTTCAACCGTGTGCATTTCACCTGTAGAGATAACGAAATCGTCCGGTGTATCTTGTTGAAGCATCAACCACATTGCTTTAACATAGTCTCCTGCAAAGCCCCAGTCACGTTGAGAATCCAAGTTACCTAGACGAAGCTCTTTGGCTAGACCCAATTTGATCTGTGCTACACCGTCAGTAACTTTACGAGTTACGAATTCAAGACCACGACGTGGTGATTCGTGATTGAACAAGATACCAGAGCAAGCGAACATGTTGAAGCTTTCACGATAGTTAACTGTGATCCAGTGTCCATATAATTTAGCGACGCCGTAAGGGCTACGCGGATAGAAAGGTGTTGTCTCGATTTGCGGGATAGCTTGTACTTTACCGAACATTTCACTACTGGATGCTTGGTAGAAACGAGCATCTGGCTTAGCAATACGTACCGCTTCTAACATGTTCGTTACAGCAAGTGCAGTCAGTTGACCTGTCGCAATCGGTTGTGGCCAAGAAGCCGCTACGAATGATTGGGCTGCCAAGTTGTATACTTCATCCGGATTAGAAATACGTACCGCTTCGATCAATGAAGCCAAATCCGTCAAATCGCCTGAAATCCATTCGATTTTATCTTGGATATGCGCTACATTTTCATAGTTCGGTGTACTTGTTCTGCGGCGAAGTCCAAATACTTGATATCCTTTTTCTAAAAGCAATTCCGCCAGGTAAGATCCATCTTGTCCAGTAACTCCAGTAATTAGTGCTCTTTTCATAATTAATTCCCTCCACAGTATGTTTTTATTTTTTTAAAATATATTTGAAATGTATGAGTTTAATTTATTGATTTACAGCAACCGTATTACGGAAATCAGCATAGACAGCGCGGATACCTTCTTCTAAAGGAATACTTGCTTTCCAGCCCAATGCGTTAATTTTAGTTGTATCCACCAATTTACGTGGTGTACCATCTGGCACGCTTGAGTTAAATACCAAGTCGCCTTCGTACCCAACAATGTTTTTGATCATCAGCGCCAGGTCTTTGATCGCGATATCTTCACCAACACCCACATTCACGATTTGGTTATCTTCGTAGTTGTCCATTAAGAACAAGCACGCATCTGCAAGATCATCCGCATGTAGGAATTCACGTTTTGGTGTTCCTGTGCCCCAGATTTCAACCGTTGGGCTGTTATTTTCTTTGGCTTCATGAATTTTGCGTACCAATGCTGGCAATACATGAGATGATTTAAGATCGAAGTTATCATTCGGACCATACATATTCGTAGGCATTGCTGAGATAAATCGTGAACCGTATTGACGGTTATAAGATTCACACATTTTGATACCTGCGATTTTGGCAATCGCATAAGGTTCGTTTGTTGGTTCCAACTCGCCTGTTAGAAGATATTCTTCTTTAAGCGGCTGTGGTGCGAACTTCGGATAGATACAAGTTGATCCTAAGAACAACAATTTCTGTACTCCGTTAAAGTGAGCTGCATCGATAACATTTGTCTGAATCAACAAATTGTCGCGAATGAAATCAGCAGGGAAATCGTTGTTAGCCGCAATACCGCCTACTTTTGCTGCGGCTAGGAAGACATAATCAATCTTTTCTTGTTCAAAAAAGCGATACACATCGTCTAGTTTACGCAAGTCCAATTCAGAACTGCTGCGATAGATTAAGTTATTATATCCTTGTTTTTGTAGCGCACGTAGGATTGCAGATCCAACCAACCCTTTATGTCCAGCCACATAGATTTTGGCATCTTTATTCATTAATGTGTCACCTCGTCCTTATCTTATGATGTTGTTCTCAAAACGCGTCTTTAGAACCGAAAAGGACTCTAACTGTTTTGAAAAGAATATAAATGTCGAACAGGATTCCTCTTTTCTCGATATATTTCAGGTCTAGATCAACCATTTCTTCAAAGCTTAATTCATTACGTCCGCTTACCTGCCATAATCCGGTACATCCCGGTATAACACTTAGACGCAATTTGTCACGTTTAGTATATTCTTCGACTTCTCTTGGCAATGGAGGACGTGGTCCAACCAGACTCATATCACCGCGAAGTACATTCCACAATTGTGGAAGTTCATCGATACTCGTTTTACGAATAAAGCGTCCGATACGAGTAATACGTGGATCGTCTTTCATTTTGAACATCGCACCCTGGATTTCATTCTTCTCTAATAGTTCTTTCAGACGCTCTTCGGCATCCGATACCATTGATCTGAACTTGTACATCCTAAATGGCTGTTCATCTTTACCGATCCGTGTCTGATAGAAAAATACTTTTCCTTTGGAGTCCTCAACTTTAATCAAAATGCCAAGTACAATGAAGAGCGGTGACAATACAATTAGACCGAGCAATGAGCAAAAGATATCCAACATGCGTTTCATCAGTACATAAAAACGTAATCTAGCTGACGTTTTACCAACATGTCTTGCATAAAATTCGCTATAGTTCGCCCAGGCTTCCGCTTCACTCCCTTGTCTTGGAGTCATTAGCTATCACCTCTTACCACGAGCAACTCTTCTTGCAGTAACTCTCTTTCCAATGTTTCTTTAAGAGAACGCAATAAAGGTGCTTTCAGGTCTTCGTTTCGTAACGCAAATTCGATCGTTGTTTGAATAAAACCTAATTTTTCACCTACATCATAGCGTGTACCCTGGAAATCATAAGCGAATACTTGTTGCAATTCATTTAAGCGTTGAATCGCATCCGTCAGTTGAATCTCTCCACCTGCGCCTACTTCTTGCTCTCCTAGAAATTCAAAGATTTCCGGTGTAAGCACATAACGTCCCATAATTGCTAGATTGGATGGTGCTTGACCTGCTGGCGGTTTTTCTACAAATTGGCGAACTTGATGAAGTCGACCAAATTGTTCCGACGGATCAATAATTCCATATCGATGTGTCTGATCTTCAGCAACGGTTTGTACACCGATAACTGATTTCTCAGTGAGTTCGTATTGTTCAATCAATTGACGTGTACAAGGCGTATCGGATTGTACAATATCATCACCCAATAACACGGCAAATGGTTCGTCTCCAATAAAATTACGTGCACACCATACTGCATGCCCTAATCCTTTTGGCTCTTTCTGCCGAATATAATGTATATCGACTTTAGAAGACTTCTGAACTTCATCCAGCAAATCCAATTTGCCTTTTTCCAACAGAGTCGCTTCTAATTCAAAAGCATTGTCAAAATGATCTTCAATCGCACGTTTACCTTTACCAGTTACGATAATAATGTCTTCAATACCCGAAGCGATAGCTTCCTCAACGATATATTGGATCGTTGGTTTGTCTACGATCGGTAGCATTTCTTTCGGCATAGCTTTGGTTGCTGGCAAAAAGCGTGTGCCTAGCCCCGCCGCGGGAATGATAGCTTTACGAACCTTCTTCATAAAATCACGCCCTATCCTGTTTTTTTTGTTTTTGTGCATCATGCTGGCCAAGTTGCAGGTATGTAAGCATTTCGATCTCAACCTTTTCATAGAAGGTGAGGTCGCTGCTTAGAGCCTATTGTTGCGGTAGGAAGTCTGAAGACAGGAGTTATATTCTCTCCAATGGTTTTTTACTATAACGCACATCTTCAGCATCTTCACATTCAGGCTCTCTTACATTATAAGAATGCGGGCATTTAACCCGTCCTCACCATCATACCCTTGACGATAAACGTCTAAGGCTACTTACATAGCCCACAGCATGACCGAGTATCTCCAGTGATATGGGTGCAGGAGACATTACCCCAAGCTTGACCTATATAGTTGTAAGTCAATTATTGCTCTTCATGATAAGCCGTTGATAATGTTTTGCGACTCGCTTGATTGAGTACCGCTCCTAATACATGAGCACCTACAAATTCAAGACTTGCTGTAGCTTTGACAATATCTTTACGACTGGCTCCACCTGCTTTGATAACCATGACAACACCCTCACATAGCGGCGTCGCTACCTGTGCATCGGTAAATGGTAACAAAGGCGGTGTATCGAGAATTACAAGATCGTATTCGGACTTCACTTCTTCCATTAACGCTTCCATCCGTTTAGAACCCAAGATTTCAGAAGGATTCGGAGGTACAGCACCGGAAGTCATTACACTCAGATTCAATGTTCGTGTCGATTGAATCGCTTTGGATAGATCGTCTTTATCAAATAACACATTGGATAACCCGATATTGTTAGAAATGTTAAAAATACGATGCATGGCTGGATTACGTAAGTCTCCATCAATAATGAGTACGCTACGCCCTGTCTCAGCATATGCTATAGCTAGATTAGCAACAGTTGTACTTTTACCTTCGCCCAATGTAGCAGAAGTGACGATAATGCTTTTCACTTTGGCATCCAATCGGGAAAAATCGATATTTGTACGCAGACCTTTATAAGATTCTGCGATCAATGACTTTGGATTCTCTTTGGTAATTAACGGCCATTTAAGTGTGGTTGGCACGTTCTCCACCTCCTGTAAACGGCTTAGCTGGTACTTTCTCTTTTGCCGTCATGTCTTCTTCTTTCATTTTGGCAATCACTCCAAGCACAGGCATTCCGAGAACATCGCGGATATCTTCCTCGCTTTTGATTGAATCGTCCATATACTCCAACAAGAAAGCAATAGCGATACCAACAACCACAGACAATACTAATGCAATAAGAACAAATAACATTGGGCTTGTTGTAATCGGTGCTGTAGGAACACTAGGATCTGCTTTGTCCAAAATAATGATGTTATCAAAATTCATTAATGTTGGAATCTCACGTTGGAACACGGCTGCAATCGCATTTACTTTTTTAGCAGCACCTTCATAAGATGTATCCACTACCGATACAGACATAACTTGTGTTTCATTGACTGCATTCACACTCACCTGATTGATCAACTGAGAAGCGTTAGCATTCAAATCTGGATACTCTTTTACCACTTTGTTCATAATGGCAGGCGTTTTAATAATTTCTTTGTACGTTTTGATTAACTGAATATTAGAGTTGATCGCTCCGATATTAGCGGTTGTACTATCCTCACCTGCTGTTGGACTACTGTTTACAACCAATTTGGCTGTAGCACTGTATTGCGGGTTATTTGTCATATAAGCGTACACGCCAGTTCCGACCGTAATCACCACAATAATCAAAAGTACCAACCATAATCGCTTTTTAATAATATTAAAATATTGTTTAATCTCCACAATCCTACCTCCAATTACGTATAAGTTGAACGGATCTTCAGGCTACGAACCTATGCGACCGTTCTTTATGTGTATATTGAATGACTTCAACACTCCTCCTATTTTGAAAATATCCCCTGATGACCAATGCCTAACATGACTCCACCCAAGTTGTATCACAATCAGTTACAGTCTGTCATTTATTTATTACAAATTTGTAACATAGTTTGAATAAGAAATAACGGCGTTCACATAATTCCTAGATTACGAGAGATAGCCGTCTATTGTGACTGGGTTGGAATCGCTAGAGTATCACAACTCTGTCCATAAATCTAATTGTGTGTACTGCAATAGTAGGAAACATCTTAGGTGCCGAGGTTAGCAAATGTTGTAACTTCTTCATCAGCCACATGATCCGGATACACCTGATAGGGGTTTGACGGAGTTTGAAAAAAGGTTTGTGTATGAAGTGGTTGTTTAGCTGCCCATTGAGTTGAAATAGCTGTCCATTCACTTTGACTTGTCTCCAACACTTCTTCGTTAACTGATGTCCTTGATTCTATATGAGTCTTTTCTTGAAGCGGACCGTCAATCAATCGAATCAGCATAAATACTTCTTGAGGCGTACCCTCCATATCAATACCTTTAAAACTGATTTTCATCACGCGCCCACCTCTCTTAAAATGATTTTATAATTTCATCGCATAATAGCTAAGCTTCTAAATTATTACATTTGTGTAATATGATTTCCAATCCAAAAGTTATTCGTTTTGAATAACTCCTGCGCTCATTATAATGCGTTCTGAAAATTTTGTAAACCTCTTTCAATTGCAAATTTTCTTACATTTTACTTTTTTAGGCAATTTACTTCTCTTGTTTTGTGATAAATCCTTCCAAAGTACCGCCATTATTTATATGTTTTACAAGATCATCTGCACTGGCTGTTAGACCCGATTGTTTGAAAAGTAAGTCTACTAACACAGCAACATTGACTCCATTTTGCGTATTTGTATGCAAAGGACGATATGTTTTACCTTCATAAATGCCATACTGATGGGATATTTCTTTAGGTAATGGAGAAGTTGCTTTCGTAAGCCATTCATTGACATCAAAATCTTTATTGCTTTCTTTTTCCTGTTTGAGCGATGGATCTACGGAAAGTTTATGAAAGAAAGCTTTAACACCATTCCGCTTTTGAATCCACTGATCATTAAGGACGTTCTGGTTTCTCACAGTTATTTCCCTCCTGTTAATCCTGTCTCTTTTTATTCGTTTCGCATAATTATAAAATAGGTTATCTGAAAATCATGTCGAAATCTAGTATAAAAATAAAACTTTATTTATTTAAATTTCGACTTTCTATCCCTTTTGAACTGAGCAGAAAGCAACACTAAATGTCGGATGACTATACCTAAGACTCACTTTATTTGAGCAAAGTATCTAAATTGAGTCTTATTATCTAGTTCCCAATCAAATAACAGGTAACTAATTAAACAATTCAAATTTTAGGTTTATAGCCTATTATCTTCTTTACATGATTATAATTAGGAGTATAAAGTCTAAATAGTTGTCATTATTCCATTTCTTCCACTGTATTACTTATGTTACGATTGAATTGTTCAAAAGGCATAATGGAGCATTACCCCAAAGTAACGTGAATTATTCATAAATGCTAAAAGAGAGGAATAAAGAACTATGGGATTGTTAAAAGAATTTAAAGAGTTTGCGGTACGCGGTAACGTGATCGATCTTGCAGTTGGGGTTATTATCGGAGCGGCTTTTGGTAAGATTGTCACTTCTGTCGTCAATGATATCATCATGCCTCCTGTTGGGAAATTGCTCGGAGGAACTAACTTTTCAGATTTATTCTGGGACTTAGACAAAACGTTCAGTGGTTCTACAGCAACATATGCTTCTCTTGCAGAGGCTCAGCAAGCAGGAGCGGCTGTTATCGCATACGGACAATTCATTAATACGGTTATCGACTTTCTGATCGTTGCTCTATGTGTGTTCCTATTAATCAAAGGAATCAATATGATGAAACGGAAAGAACACGAAAAGCCTGCACCTGAGAAAACTACACGCGAATGTCCATACTGTATGACTGAAATTTCAATCAAAGCCAGTCGTTGCCCGCAGTGTACATCCGAGCTACATAAGGCACATGCGTAAATATGCACAAAAAACCTCTTTCCATCAATACGGAAAGAGGTTTTTTTATATAATCAGAATAGATTGCAACCTTGTAATCATTTTTCTGCTCCCTCTGTATCATTATACATATTAGATAGGGCGATTAGAGGTAGGCAACAAGTTGGACAGTATTCCTTTTAAATCCCGATCTTCTGTAAACTTTTTATCACCGGTATCCAGTTCTTTTATACGAATATGGTGAAAAGGAGCAGGCGACTGGGTAGGCATAAAGCGTAAAGAATCTCCTCTGTCTGCGGTCACTTCATATTTCATATCTTTGAACATTTCTTCCAACTGTTCTGTTGTAGGTGCTTTGCCATCTTCGACAAAAACAAGACCTCTTAACGCCTTCACTTCATGGTCATGAATAACATCAAATTTTACAATACATTCCATTGTTTCTCATCCTCTCCGTATATTAGTATTTCTTCTCTGTAAGAACTCTACTATTATAATAGTAGAAAGTCGTTTTTTTTACGTAGCCAAAACAACTTATAATTCAATAATAGAACAAATATGTGCTGTTTGAATATGAACTATTTAACTTTGAAGGGAAGTGTCACCAAATGGTAACAACTGAAATGCTCGATATCTATGATGAACAAGATCAACATTTAGGTACATGTGAACGCTCTGAGGTTCATCGACTAGGACACTGGCATCATACTTTTCATTGCTGGTTAATCCGGGATACTGTTGATGGAAGACTATTGGTTTTTCAAAAGCGTCATCCTGATAAAGATACTTTTCCTGATATGTATGATATTACGGCTGCTGGTCATTTATCTGCGGGTGAGACATTTATAGATGCTGCACGCGAAATTCAAGAAGAATTAGGACTTCCACTTCGTTATGAGCAATTAACTCATGTATTGGATATTCGTGATGAGACATTTGGAAGTACTCGTCATGGAGCATTTATAGATCGTGAAGTCAGCAGTGTATTCGGTGCATTCAGTCCGTATGAACTTCCTAAGTATCAATTGCAACAAGATGAAGTCTCCGGTATTTTTGAAGCGCCTTTACAAGCCATGATCGAACTTTATCAAGGAAAATGCAATGAAGTGATGGCTTCTGGGGTCTATACGACAGATACCACAGCAACGATTCACAAGCTCACTGTACATCGTGAACAATTTGTTCCTCATGAAGGGCATTATTATATCGATGTTTTCCAGAAGCTGCTCACTCTTTAATCGATATCTTTGTGTACAAAGCTAGGCATATATTTATTTAAAATGTGTTCATATCCTTCTCCATAGCGCTGAATCAGCTCAGCACCCAGGTCATTTTCAAGTTCAAACAGAATAATTTCCTGGGCAAAATGCTGAAGTAACAATTCTACCATCAATGGATGTTCTGTAACGATCGCTTGAGCAGGCAATTCATCGCCTCTCATACCTACAATACACCAACGCCGATCGACCACCAGCCAGAACTTGCGTCCCCCTTGTTGACTCGCAGTTAAAGGCAACATGCCTGAGAATTTCCCATCTTCGTCACCTTCAAAAGACCAAAGTACTCGTACACCCCGTTGTTCTGCTCGCTCTAATCCTTGCCTTGACCATTTGGCTTCTTCCCGCCATATTCCTGCTACAATCTCTTCGCTCGCTTTATCCAGTTCACGATTCAATGTCTCAATCACTTTACGTTCTCCTTCTACAATAAAGAAAGAAGGTTGTTCATGAGTTTCACTAGGCATATGTTGTTCTAAATAAGTTAATGATTCGCCCATCTGACCTGAGATCATCTGAGTAAATTCTTTGATCGGCATCATCGTATAACGAGCAGGTTCGCCTGGTGTCAGTTGGATCACTCCTCGTGATACCAGACGTTGCAGTGTAGCATATACATTCGATCTTGATACACCCAGTCGCTTAGCCACTTCATAACCGGATTGTGTCCCTTGCTGAGTCAGACTTACCATCACTTTGGCTTCCAGTTCAGTAAACCCTAGATGGCGTAAATGGTTAAGCAATTGTTCCATCAGGTGCTTCATCCTTCCCGATTGGTGTTCAGAAGATGTCTATTGATGTATTGCAGATACGATCATTATGCTTACCGAACAGTATAATGTTGAAATTATAGCTGTTCTGCGCCACAGTTCGGGCACCATTTGGAACCTTTTTGCAAAGAACTTCCGCATACCTGACAACTGAACATATCTGTTCCTAGTTCAGGTTCCATCTCTTCTTCGATCACTGGCGCAGATGTAGCTGTTGCCGCCGCAGGAATAACAGGCTTCTGCACAGGCTCTTGTTGCAACTCTTCTTTTTCCAGTTTCACTTTCGGTTCAGGTTGAGCAGGGTAATCTTCTTCATCCGGGTTCTCATCGACACCTAGATTTTCTTTCCATGAACGAACCAGACGATCCAATTCTTCTTGACGTTCATGTTCTTCACGTAGACGATCGGCACGACGTGATTCTTCTTCGTCCACAGTCATGTCTTGTAACTCTTCGTCTTCTTCGTCCAATTCCTGTTCATACTGAGTAGGATAGACGATAGGTGAATTACGTTCATCATCTGGATCATCGCCAAATCCTTGCTCACGTTTAGACGCAACCGGTAACTTTTCCATTTTGCGTCCACAATTTGGACAGAAATTAGCTTCTAACGATACAACGGTTCCGCATTCGCATACCCGTTCGTTTTTCAAAACAGCAATCTTCGTATGCACTTCATCGATTTCTTCCATAAGAAGATCACATGCTTTGCACAAATCAGTCATCTCTTCTTCAGCAAGAGACATATCTCCGGCACGGTACCCTTCGTAAAATACTTGACCCATCCGCAAATAATGAACCTCAATCTCGCGTTCAATATCTGTCACATGACCGTTTAACCGGTTAATCTCTACTGCATTCTGTGCACGCTCGGTCGCTTTACCTGCGCCGCTTTTGAGCCGTTGCAACAAATTCATGACTGTTCTCCTCCTCTAATTCACATCATTTCATCATGTTCTCATGGATGAATGATCGTTACCGTTTTCATTGAATTTTTCATATGAATATACTCGGGGTACTACTTCAACTGCTATCTATCCATTATAATAGAAGGATATGTATAGCAGTACCCGGATACGGGTTGCTTCTATCATACCAAATTTCTGCTGTACTTGAAAAAGATAAGCCGGAAAGGAAGATTTATCTGTTGAAAGACACCCTATGGCAAGATTACCCGAGACCTCAAGGTATTCAACCGCATACAACTGTTCCGGCTGCCGAAAGCGCACCTCGTGATACCAGTATAACCCTTATTTCGGATGAAGAGGACGATGCTTCGTTTTTCCGTGCTCTGGAAAGTCAGGGTATTTTACTGAACGCACCGCAAATTGAAGCTGTTCGTCATGGCACAGGTCCACTTTTGGCATTGGCTGGAGCAGGTTGTGGCAAGACGACTGTATTGACTGCACGTGCAGGATATTTACTCTCTGTACGTAACATAGATCCGCGTCAGATTTTATTAGTGACATTTACCACCAAAGCCGCTGCTGAAATGAAATCCAGAATTGCCGCTTTGCCCGGCATCTCCGCCGCCAAAGCACGTGCTGTTGAAGCACGTACGTTTCATTCATTTGGGCTATTGATGCTTAGACGATATGGCAATCTGAAAGAAGAAATCTTCGGTGATGCACGTGCCCAACATGCGGTATTACAACGTTTACGACGAGAAATTGGTTCGACAAGCACCACTCCACCCGAGACGTTACTAGCTACCTTATCGGCGATGAAGCTAGATGGCGGATCCGCAGAGGATCTACCTAAAGATACGCCTGAAGAGCGAGATCGTTGCGCTTTACTTTGTCGTTATGAAGAATGGAAGCAAGAATATCGCCGGATCGACTTTGATGATATCTTGTTACGTACCGATATATTGTTAAACGATCCACATACGTTAGCGATATTACAGGAACGTTTTCAATATGTGATGGTCGATGAATTTCAAGACAGTAACCGACTGCAATACGGAATGGTTCGTAAAATTGCAGATGCTCATCGCAATCTTATGGTGGTTGGTGATGATGATCAGACGATCTATTCATTTAATGGAGCGAAGCAAGAATACATTTTGAATTTTCCGCAAGAATATCCGGGAACCAAAATTATTGCACTTGATATTAATTATCGGAGTCATCCGCAGATTCTAGGTCTGGGTACACATATTGTGACTCATAATACAGCTCGTCATCACAAAGTATTGAAAGCTGGCGTAGCCGCAGGACAAGCTCCACGTTATCTGCGTCCTGCACATGCCGATGCTGAAGCCGATCAAGTGGTTCAACGATTGTTAGAACAACAAAAGCAAGGGATTCCGTTAGGTGATATTGCTTTACTTCATCGCACGATAAGCGGTACACGAGCGATTGCAGAACGGTTGTTGATGGAAGATATTCCATTTATTCAATACGGTGAAGCTCCTGTATTCTATGATCATGCGCTGATTCGACCAATTATGGATCATTTACGCTTAGCCGTTAAGCCAAGGCGGATGGATGCTCTTCCCGGCGTGATTGGCCCACTCTATATCTCTAGAGATGCAGGGATGGATCACATTATGATGAAAGAACAGCAGCAATCTAAGAAGTATCCTTTAATTCATCTGTATCATTGGGATCGACTCAAATCTTTTCAGCGTCAACAAGTGAAAGATCGGATTGTGTTTCTCAAAAAAATCAAAGAAATGAAGCCACTGTATGCCATTCAAGAAATTCGGCGTGTATTTTATGATAAATTCGCCAGTGCAGACTTTAGTGGGCCAGCGACCCGACACAAAGATACAATTCGTGAGACACTGGATGAACTTGAAAGTGCTGCTGGCAAATTTGCTACAGTAGAAGAAATGGTTAAGTTCGCCGATGAATTATCTATGAAACGTGAAAAAATGACTGAACTACTCAAGCAAGAATCACCGCAAGGTGTTCATCTGATGACGATTCATCGTGCCAAAGGATTAGAGTTCCCTTGTGTGTATCTACTGGGCGCTTCGGAAGGTATTTTACCGCATGAAGCAGCTTTGCAAGATTTTGCACCTGAAGATGTGCGGGCTGCGCAAAACATGAAAGGTCCTGATAAAGAAGGGATACTGATGAAAGCCGCACTAGAAGAAGAACGCCGCATTGCTTATGTTGCCGTTACACGTGCCAAACAAGAGCTGTATGTGTCTTCGCCTGCAATGCATCATGGTAAAACAGTTGCGCCGTCACGCTTTTTGATCGAAGCGTTTAAATCCTAACTATTCGTAGTCTTTATGCAAATGTAACGCTAGCTCTATAGCCTTATATTTTGTTTCCCTTTTCAACCCATGTACAATAGAAATAGAGGTGAATCGTATGAGTGAATTAGACAAGATTATTTCGCTAGATCTAAACAATCTAGATTTAGCTAAGCTTAAAGAAATCAGTGAACATGCCGATACACTTAAACAATTTGAAGAGTGGAAAAAGCTACCGATTTTGTATGAGCTAGCATTAGAAGAATTGCAGAATAAAATCAAATTAATTCAAGCCGAATGGGAATTAACCGATGGCTTTAGCCCGATCGAACATATTAAGACTCGTCTTAAAGATCCCAAAAGTATGATCGAAAAGCTTGTTCGTAAAGGACTGGATACAACGGTCGAAAATATTTTTGAACATATTCATGATATTGCAGGTATGCGTATCGTGTGTGCTTTTGTGCAAGATATTTATCGCATGTTCAACCATCTTCAACAACGTGAAGATATCAAGATTATCGAAATTAAAGATTATATTGCTAATCCCAAATCCAATGGATATCAAAGTCTGCATGTCATTGTAGCTGTTCCACTGGTCTTAATGGAAGGCAAGCGTTGGATCAAAGTCGAGATTCAGTTACGTACACTGGCAATGGACTTCTGGGCAAGTCTTGAACATATTATTTTCTATAAATACGACAAACAAGTCCCTGCACATATTGTAAATGAACTGACAGAAGCTGCCAAAGCCGCAGATGAATTGGATCTTAAAATGCTGAATCTGCGAAAAGAGGTATTATCCCTAGATGATTCGGTCACTCCTCCACCTCCATATGTACGCAAAGAATCATCAAATTAAGCTATAAATACACACCAAAAAGCATGCGATCTCCATTATAGGATGAGAATCGCATGCTTTTTGGTTCGTTTATGAGGCCACAGCTTCGAATGTAATTCGACTGACTTTCATTGCTCCGGCATCCCACTGATAATGCAAAATGGCTGTTCCGACCGCTTCACCATCTGCTAATTGAGCCGCCACTTCTGCGGTTAATGTATGATCTTCATCCAGACGATAATCAATAATATTGCCGAACTGAGGCAATTCATTTTTATCGGTAGCTTTCAAAGACAACTCGACCGCAGGCTGATCGGTGACAGTAGCTTTGACCGAAGATGTTCCTGATTGATGCACCACTGAAAAGGAAACATGCGCTTTGGTATACGCTAGTGCATCCTCAACAGTGATTTCAGTCTGCTCTTTGGTCTCAATCACATGGGCTTCGGATATGTATACACCTGTTCCATAGCCTTTAGTCGTGATCACAATCATCTCTGCTTGCCCGTCCCCATTTAGATCTTGTTCATGAATCATCGGTTCATAACCCGGGTTGCTTACTGTCTCCCAGTCATACTGTTGCGCTTGCTCGCCCTGACCTTCATCAATCGCTATGTTGTGATAGACACCGTTCTTCTCTTCACTCGCATACAGACTGATCTTGCCTTCTTGAACCAATGGCGCAACTGACGCTTCAACAGATGGAGTCGACTTCTGAATCGATGCGCTTGGGTTAAACGCACATCCGGTCGCTTCCAACAGTAAAATAGTAGCAAATACCGTCATTTTCCGCCGATGGTTCATAGCTTCCCTCCTTTATTTTTGAATCTGATCTTCATCAAAATATTCTTCAAGCGTAAGATTTTTAGCGGTAACATCTTGTGCTAAATCTTTGCCGATATAACGAATATGCCACGGTTCCCATGTATACCCTGTTAGGGCATCTGCACCTTTTTTGTAACGAATCACGAATCCGTACTCAGCCGCATGTTTGGCTAACCATTTGCCTTCTGCTGTTCCTCCGAAAGACTGCTCCAAGCCATACCCGATACCCGGACCCGATACATCTATGGCTAGTCCTGTCTGATGCTCACTGGTTCCCGGCTTAGCACTCACACGGTCAGTGTATGCTTGTCCTTTGGTCGCTACATTATTATTGTAAATCGTAACCTGACGTTTGTATGAACGGTACCCAGATACCGCTCGTAGATCCAGACCTGCTTTTTTGGAAGCTGCAAATAGTTTTTCTAATGCTCCTGCGGCTTCTTTACGCATATGGCTTTTTTCTAATACGCCGTCATATGAAAAAGCGACTTTCGGTACAACCAAATCAGGCGGAATATATCCGTCAGGCAGCGAACGTTTTTTGTTAACGATGACTGTCATTGATTCAGGATTAGTGATTACCATTTTGCCATTCATCTTTTTGATCGTCGATTGAAGAGAACTATCTTCACGCTGTTGAATCAATGGATCTACAGTGCTGGCTGTATTGCTCGCCGTAGAAGCAGTGCCACTGGTCGAACCTGTTGTCTGCGCAGTCGACGAATCGTTACCTGCTGTTGTAGCAGCTGTATTGTTGGTCGGAGCTGTCGTTGCCTGTTCTGCACTTGCTCCACAACCTGCTAATAAGACTCCTGATAACAATACACTTGCTGGAATAATCATGTTCCATTGCACACGTAATGGCTTTTTGGTATTCATTATAAATCTCCTTTATTTTGCAAAATGACTCCGCATCATACGTTCTGCCACCTGTTTGCGTACTTCTTGATAACCTATTCCGGCGCCTTGTACCCCTGGTAATAATGCTTGAATATCAGGTATTTGTAATTCTTTATTTTCGACAAATGGAATTATCTTTTTGGCGGTTGCGCCTTCTAATTGCTTATTCCACTTTTTACTTGATTGGTTCAAATATGCTTCAATCTCTGCTAGTCCTTCTCCGGGTTGATGCAGTGTTCCGGCTGTTGCCGCTTCAGCAAGTAAACTGCCTAGATTCGGTTCATCTGAAAAAGGCTGTCCAGCCATCGTACCATCTTCTAAAGCAAATTCACTTTGAGCTTGTTCGGAGACATGTTTGCCCCAGATATGGAAAATATCTTTGGATAACGTCTGTGGACTCCAGCCTGCTAATTGCCATGCCAGCAAAGGATTCGCTGACAGACGTTCGATCGACTTCTGGATCACAGCTTGCACTTGCGGACTTTGCAATTCCCACTGACTTTCCACTTGTTGTACAGGTAGATTGGCAGAGGTAGATTGTTCTTTGAGATAAGGTGTATAAAGTAGTAAATCTTCTCCAGTCGAAGACCATTCATGTACATCTTGAAGCACATGTTTGGGCATCAGGTCGACGTCTTTGGTTGTCGCTGAAGGAGATTCCATATTTAACAATAGATACATACTCCATGCCGAAGCACTGAGTGATCCCAACATTTTTTGCTTTTCGTCTTCCGATGGAAGTTCAATATGCAAAGTTACATTTGAATCTTCAGTGGCTTTGGCTGTAGAAGGATAGACCTGAGCCTGAATCTGCCCTGTATGGACTTGCCAGTTGCTTACTGTCCATTCTATATCACTCATTCGTCAGCTCCCCATTCCGCAGATTGAAGAGATACCAATTGCTTCAATTCTTCATCTGACATTTCAGTTAGCCATTGCTCGCCTGTACCGATTACTTGCTCTGCCAGTGTTTTTTTACTTTCAATCAATTCATCAATACGCTCTTCTAGTGTACCCTGACAGATTAACTTATGCACCTGTACATTACGGCGCTGTCCGATTCGGAATACACGGTCTGTCGCCTGGTTCTCTACCGCAGGATTCCACCAGCGATCATAGTGAATCACATGATTCGCTCGGGTTAGATTCAGCCCTACGCCACCTGCTTTGAGAGAAAGTACGAATAATGGAGGTCCTTGATCATTTTGAAAAGCATCGATCATTTCGTCACGCAATACTTTGCTGACTCCACCATGTAAAAAGAACGGTTCTTGTCCATAATGCTTACTCAAACGAGCAGTAAGCAGTTCACCCATTTCGACATACTGGGTAAAGACTAACGCAGATTCCCCGCTATCACGAATCATATCCAGCAGTTCAATCAAACGTGCCATTTTACCAGAACGTTCTTGTTTGGACGTATCTGGCTTACCGTTACTGGCTACCAGATGAGGATGATCACAAATCTGCTTCAATTTGGTCAATGAAGAGAGCACAATCCCTTTACGTGTAATGCCTCCACTACTGCCCATCCGTCCTAACATTTCAGACACTACGCTTTGATATAGACCGGCTTGTTCGACCGTCATATAACAATACGATTTGAGTTCGATCTTATCCGGTAGATCACGGCGAATATCAGGATCACTTTTCAGACGACGCAACATGAATGGAGCTACTAATTTGCGTAACGTCTGTAAACGACTCTCCATCTCAACACCAGACGCATTATACATCTGACGGAACGATGAAGAAGTGCCCAGATATCCTGGATTCAAGAATTGGAAAATAGACCATAACTCACTCAAGCGATTTTCTACAGGTGTCCCTGTCATTGCAATTCGGTGAGGCGCATTGAGTTTCATTACACTTTGCGCTTGTTTGGTACGGTAATTTTTAATATATTGAGCTTCATCCAAGACAATCGAAGCCCAGTGCACTTCACGTAAATCTTCTCCGTCTCGTCCAGCTAAATGATACGTGGTGAGCACAATATCATGGGAGCGAGCTTCTTGTAGAAATTCTTCGCCACGTGGACGACGACTGCCGTGATGAATATAGAGATTCATTTCAGGTGCAAAACGTTCCAATTCACGTTGCCAGTTCCCGAGTAAAGAGGTCGGGCAGACGATAAGACGTGGGCCTGCGGAAGGTTGGTCTAACATACAAGTGATTACCTGTATTGTTTTACCGAGTCCCATATCATCAGCAAGACAAGCACCGAATCCTAGATCACGCATAGCCGCAAGCCATTGGAATCCTCGCTCTTGATAAGGACGTAGTGTTCCATGAAGACCTTCAGGTACTTGACGCACAGGAATATCCCGCCAAGCATTGCCTTCCATCAGACCATTCAACAACGATCCAGTCTCAATTTCAAAAATATGCAGACCATTCCATGAATTTTCGTCTTCATCCGCATAGATATGCATCAATTCATTGAACGAAATTTCGCCTTCTTCATGACGGCGAATAAAGCGCAATACCTGACGAATTTCGGTCAGATCGACTTCGATCCAGCCACCATCAAAAGGAATCAAAGGCACGCCGTTTTTAGCGATTTCCGCTAATTCAGCCACAGTTAATGTTTTGCCATCTAGAACAGCTTCCGGTTCAAAAGCAACCATCTGATTCATACCCAGACGGGATGTTTCTTCAGGTCCACGACTGCTATCTTGTGGAGTTTTAAGTTTTAATTTGACTCCGCTACGGCGCTTACCTTCTCTTGTCCAGCGTGAAGGAATCTGCACAGCCACGCCAGATTTGCGCAATCTAGGCACATCTTCTTTGAGAAAAGTATAGACATCCGCAGCTTCCATATATCCACCTTCAGGGCTTGCTACTTCTAGAAAAGAAGCTACAATCGGTGAACGTTCTGCCGCTTGTCCAAGTTGAATTAAAATATGCTGTTGTACATTTTCATACGTACGACCACGTACAACTAACTCTGTATCATCATGCTTCCATAACACACCTACAGGTATCAATATAGCTGCATCGGATTCATCATCTGCCCAGAAAGACATTCGCCATTCTTGAGTGTTCGAGTACATCGCTTGTTCCGCAGGTGTAGCATCTGCTGAAACCGGTGGTTCCAATCGCACCACAAGGCGTAATTCTCCCTTGCGTTCTTCAACACTGTCCATTTCAGGCACAGGTACAGCGGCTCCATTATGTTCACGAATCTGTGCCGCCAGTTCGGCCATATCATCGGCTGTTCCTTGTACTGCTAGATCACCTGTCGCATCAAACATCGAGTTCCACCACAAATGAGCTTGTGGTGAAGTTCCGCGGCGGTAAGCTGCCATATAAGCTCTAAACTTGCCATAACCCGCATCACGGAACATACGCCGAATCTCGGCATCCATCACAGCGACCAAGAATGAATGTAGTACATCTGCACGTGCTTGTGCCGGACGATCCGGTTCTGAAGCAGGGAAAAGCGATAGCGCTGATAATCCGATCATCGGAATAGCATCTGCTAATTTGCCAAACATCTCACGGTCTTCCCCTTGTAAAAGAGGTTTCCATGTTCCATGTAATGTGGCTTGTGCACTGCGGCGACCTGTTCCTGCAATCACTGTGCTATCCGGCAAAATCTTACCTTCTCGCAATAGCTTTTGTGCAAATTGAACAGCTCTATGCCAGTAGCGCATCTCTCCACCCGGTGTAATTCCTTGACGTGCTAACAGTGCTTCATCCCAATTTAGTAGCAAATCATAAGCTTGCTCAGGGGATAAAGCGAGTCCTTCCACCATTCTACCTGGCAGGCGTTTGCTTCTTCCTGCGCGACGTGTAGGTACTTCTTTGGCACTTCCACCTGAAGGACCGAACTTCAATTCAGCTAGACGCAATCCAGATTGTGCAAACGGCTTACGACCGATTGGCATCTCTAGACGACGCATGACTTTCATCCAAGCATCGACCTTAGGTTCAGACATTTCACCGGAAAAACAAAAAAATACGTCTCCGATCCATATTCCATATAACGGTTGATCCATCTTTGTCTCCCGTCCATCTCAGTTACGTTTTCATAATAAGTGCTTATCTATACCAGCACGACTAAGTCAAATGAGAAAATGATTTTATCACCAAAATTCTGACAAACAACAATAATCTTTGTCAGAGTAGGTATCTTATCTATTATAAGGGTGGATGCCCAAAAATTCCAGATTTCCTACTAAAAAGACTGAGATTCATTTTAAAAATCTTAAAATGGCAATCGGGAACATGGTAAGCTGTCTATAAATAGGAGTACAGAAAGAGAGGTTGTTATGCGAAAAATACTGGAAGTGATTGCAACAACGCCAGCAGATGCTATCATTGCAGATCAAGCAGGTGCAGATCGAATCGAATGGATAGCGGCTCAACAAGAAGGAGGGCTTACACCCAGCCTCGACGTTATCGAACAAATGACCGAATCGGTCTCTATTCCTATCAATATGATGGTGCGTCCACATAGTCATCATTTTGTATATGATGCTGCTGATCTAACGCAGATGATACAAGATATCCGTCATATCTCTCGTACGGATGTAGCAGCGATAGTCACTGGTGTACTAACTGCGGATAGAGAGATTGACATTATTGCATTAGAGCGACTACTGGATGCGGCAGATGGCAAGCCTTTTACGTTCCATCGTGCTTTTGACGAATTGGATGATCTAGAGCGAGGGCTGGAGATATTGTCACGCTATCCTCAGATTACGCATATTTTAACTTCAGGGGGGCAACCTTCAGTGATACAAGCTACCGAGCCAATGATTACTCTGGATCGCTTAGCCAGACAATCTCATATTCAATTGATTGCTGGAGCAGGATTAACTTTGCAGAATCTGGCTTCCTTTATCAAAGAGACATGTATTCAAGAAGTTCATTTGGGTAGCGCTATGCGTATCAATAGCGATATTCAGCTTGCTCTTGATCCCGCACGAATCGCCGAAGCACAGCGTATTTTACAATTGAGCATTTAACATAGCAATTCGAGCCGCTCCTACCATGCCTGCATGATTCCCTAATTGTGCAGGCATTAATAATACCGGTCTACCGCCCAATTCTTGAATACGTTGAAGAAGCAATTCCCACCACGTTCCACGTGTAACAATTACACCACCACCGATCACAATCGCCTGTGGATCAAAGATTTGATCCATATTAATAATCGTATTTGCCAGATCATTGATCCATCCGTCTAATATAAATAATGCTTCTGCTGTGCCTTGCTTGGCTTCTCTCATCAAAGTATATGCATTCCAACCGGGTACATACTCATCTGCACGACGATGTAGTGCTGTGCCTGAGATATACTGTTCAACACATCCTTTTTTACCACAATTACAAGGTAAGCCTCCAGGGTGTAGAATCATATGCCCTAATTCACCAGCTCCTCCGTATTGACCGGAGATGACTTCACCATAGTGAACAAGCGCACCACCTACTCCTGTTCCGATCGTTAGCATGATAGAAGATTGTACCTGAGAAGATGCACCAATCCAGTCTTCTCCTGCGGCAGCAGCATGAGCATCATTGACAATCCATGATGGTAGTCCTGTTGAAGCAGTAACCAATTCAGCCAGACGCATCCCTTTCCATCCCGGCAAATTATCAGTCGCATCAATTACGATCCCACTTTCACGATCGATTCGACCTGCGGAACCGATACCGATACCATGAACCGAGATAAAGCGTTGTTTCACACTATCATAGACAATACTTTTGAGTTCATTGGCGATATATAAGACTCGTCCTAATATAAATTCAGCACCTTGTTCTGCTTGGGTAGGCAACTCCATACGTTCAATCATCTGTCCCTGCTCATTTACCAAAGCACCTTTGATGCCAGTGCCTCCTATATCTATTCCGATCCAGCATGATTGCATGTGTTCATCTCCATCAGTTTAAGATTCCTATGTAACATTGCTATACAATGTTATCGAATCATTCGTCCTGAAAAATTATACTTTGTAACACAAAGAAACATTTTATTATAAAAGAAAACATGAAATGATTAAATAGTTGTTCAATCATAAGATAGATGGTACCTATTTATTGCGCTTCACCTTGATCGTGTCGAGTACGAATCATTTCGCGTACAACCGTTTCAACAACTCTTTTTTCCAATTTGCTTAAAAGGTTAATCTGAGAAGCCAGCGTTAATTCACTTTCGTTTACATTAGATTGTTTATTCGTTGTAGGTCCTTTCAATTCTGTTGTACCCATCAAAATCCAATCGGTAGATACACGAAAACAGTCCGACAATAAAATTATAATCTTACCCCCTGGCACATTTTTGTTATTTTCATAATTACTGATCGCCGCACTATTACTACCAATAATATCTGCTAATTCTTTCATAGATAGCCCGTTAGCAGTTCTTAAATAACGTATTCTTTCTCCAATAGATAACATAAGCATCTTCCTTCCGCTAAAAATTATTAGTGAAAGTATTGCATTTACTAATAATAATTAATAAAATGAGTTATATAGAATATGTATTCGCATATTCTTTTTCAAAAGTTTTGTATATTTTAGAAAGGAGAGGGAGTTGTATAACTAGACGAAAGTTGACTCCATTCGGACTTAAAGTCAGAAAAAGACTGTTAGACTTGGGCATCTCGCAAATTCAACTAGCTGAACAAATAGGCACAAGCAAAAGTTATCTTAATCATGTTTTATATGGTGAACGTTCCGGTAAAAAGTATAAATGTAAGATTATAGATCATTTGAAGATGGAAGATGAATCCATAGATGTTATTTAAACTAAATTATCTATTCCAAAATATTGTATCATAATTTTTATTTGGGATTGTACATCTATGTAAATATTCTTATAACAACCTATTAATAAAAATATTGATCCTTTTCTAACGAATGAAAAAGACTGTTGTTTATGTAAGGTTTGCGTCAAATGCTAAGAAAATAGGAGGTCTTTCATTGAATTTTATAGCTCGACGAAGCACTCAAGTCTTAGAAGCAGATTCTGTATTGACTGCATTGGAATACTCACTGGCCATGATTGAATTCGATTTACAACATCAGGTACTATGGGTTAACTCTCCCTTCGCTAAAGTAATGGGTTATACCGAATCTGAGATCCTAGGTATGCTACACCATCAGTTTTGTTCTGATGAATTTGTCAGCAGTCCAGAATATGTAGAATTTTGGACTATGCTTACTCGTGGCGAAAAGATTCAACGTAAAATTTTGCGGATTGCTAAAAACGGTTCAAAACTTTGGTTTGAGGCTACATATATGCCGATAATAGACCATTTAGGAAATATCGAAGGCATTTTGAAAATAGCGACAGATATTACCTGGCGTGAAAATAATAATCTGGCTCTAGTCTCCGAATTATTAGCCTCATCCAGTCATCTGAAGTTGCGCGCTCATGAGGGTACAAGCCGTAATCAGGAATTATCAACTGTGATGCAAAATATGGTACACGAATTAAATCTTACTTTAGCTACGCTAAGTGATCTAGAAAATAATTTCAAATCCATCTATACGATTATTCAAGGGGTCAAAGATATTGCTGAACAAACAAATTTGCTTGCTTTAAATGCGACGATCGAAGCTGCACGAGCGGGAGAACATGGGCGAGGATTTGAAGTGGTCGCCAAAGAAGTAAGAAAGCTATCTCAGCAAACGAAAGCGACGATTATGCAGGCAGAACAACAAATAAGTGACTTCAAAAAGAATATAGTTAAAGTTAGCGAAGATACGAATGAATCGAAAAGCAACTTGGCTACCCGTGAAGCACTCATTCATCATATTATTGAAGAATTTGAGCATATCAATCAGACCGCGAATCTTCTGGACAAAGAAGCCCAAAAGTTCAGACAACTGTTTCTAGATAACTAATGCTAGCTAAAAAAGGTCATCTCCTTCACCAATCTCTGTGAAAGAAATGACCTTTTTTTAGACTTTTAGAATCCATTCATTTTGTTCGGTATCCAATACTTGAATTAAAATATCGCCACTTTGTTCATCCATACTCCAGCCTGTTTTCCCTTCAGCCAGATCATCCAATGTGATTGACTCTAGCCCTACAATTTCGGATGGCGTGAATTCAGGTTGACGTAATGTAAAGCGCAATTGCTCACGTACAGCTACATATTCTCTATGAGCATAGCGCATCGACAACCGTAATCCATCGGTCTCCCCTTGTACACGAATATCCAGCTTTGAGTGCTTGCCATTTTCATAAGCAAATGTTTCTCCATCATCTTCATATAGACTGTATCCCGCGGTAAATGAAGTATCTGCAATCGCACCATAAATATGGAATGTAATCGAATCGTCAGCTTGATCACCGGTATATTGACGTAAAGATCCTTCAACTACAATCGAACTTGCACGGATAAACATCGGTAATACATCCAGCGGAGCATCAACTAATATATGCTTGCCTCCTTGATGACGTTCACCTGTCCAGTAATCATGCCATATGCCTTCTGGTAAATACACTGCACGACAGTAAGTATCCGGTCGGTAGATCGGTGCAATTAATACATCGGCGCCTACAAGAAATTGATCACATAGATTCGTCACTTGTGGATCACGTGGATATTCTAGAATCAATGGACGAATAATCGGCATTCCTGTCTGGGACGCTTCATGAAATAGATTGTACAGATGGGGTAACCAGCGATAACGTAGCCCGATATATTCACGCAAAACACCTTCAATCTGCTCACCAAACGACCATGGTTCCTGACGTGTTGTGCCCAGAGAAGAGTGATTCCGACAATACGGGAAAAAGGCTCCCATCTGCGTCCATCTTACCAATAACTGTGCAGACGTATGATGTGCGAATCCGCCAATATCAGGCCCTGCAAAAGGTAATCCGGATAGACCCATATTAAGTACCATAGGAATCGCCATCGCCATATGCTCCCAGAAGCTACGATTATCCCCTGTCCAGATAGCCGCATACCGCTGAATACCTGAATAGCCTGCACGGGTCAAAATAAACGGACGACGACCATTCATATGATCTTTCATACCTTCATATGTCGCTTTGGACATTAATAATCCGTACAAATTATGCAATTCTTCATGTGTCATTGGCTTGCCATTATTTTTATGAATCACATCCAAGTCCATCGTTTTCAATGTATTAAAAACAGCCGGTTCATTCATATCATTCCAGATGCCTTCTATCCCGAGTGAGGTATAATATTCATGCAATTGACCCCACCACTCCGCTGTTCGATTATCTGTGAAATCAGGAAAAGCGCTGGTACCCGGCCATACATCTCCGAAATAAATATCTCCTTCTAAGTAACGGCAGAAATGATCTTCTTGCACCCCTTCACGATATACGGGATATTTAGGATCTTTTTTCACGCCGGGATCGACGATTGGTACGATACGAATCCCCATTTCCTTCAGTTCGGCGATCATACCTTTCGGATCAGGAAAGCGAATTTTATCAAACGTAAATACACGATAGCCTTCCATATAATGAATATCCAGATAGATCACATCACACGGAATATCTTTCTCACGGAAATCACGTGCTAACTGCATCACTTCACTCTGGTTCATATAACTATAACGGGATTGATGATAACCAAGCGCCCATTTGGGTGGTAAAGAAATACGTCCGGTCATAGCGGTATACCGACGAATTACATCTTTCAATTCCGGTCCATAGATAAAGTAAATATCATATTCACCTGTAGAACATCCAATCGTATAGGCTACACCATGTGAACGCATATCAAAGTCTGAACGCCCCGGGTTATCCAAGAAAATGCCGTATGTGGTCTCGCCTTGCATATGCAGTAACAATGGAATCGATTCATACAACGCTTCGATCTCTGGCATATGTGGAGCATACACATCCGTATTCCACATCGTGTACCGTTCTCCACGTTTATCAAGAAAGCTCGACTTTTCCCCTAAGCCATAAAAGTGAGAGCCTTCTTGCATATTGAACAATCCATTTGTTGCTCCACGCGGACTCCAACTGACTGTTTCTTGACGGGCAATCTCTTGACCATTCTTGTCTAACACCGTTAGTGCAAACGTTTGCCTATTGAGCAAAACTTGAATAACCGATGTTGTAAAAACAAGGTTTTCTTCATTTTCTTCAACTTCTGGTTGGGATGTTTCTGTGCGAGGTAATATGGCTATCGTTGTCGATAAATCAGGATATTCTCCTTGAAATACTTTGAAGCGAAATTCGCCATCTGATAAAAAAATAAGGGCGGCATGACTGCGTTCTCCGTAACAAAGGTAAGCTCCATTATGTTCTTGCCAGCGAATCATATGTCCAAATGAGTTCCATGTTTCTTGCACGACAGGTAATCCTGCTTTGTCCGGGTGTATCGCTTCGCTAGTATCTTCCATTCTACTTTTCCCCTCCACTTTGGCTTTTGGTGGGACATGATATACCTTGATCATAGATCAGGCTTACGCCTGCTACTCGCTTAGCCTGATCTACGACAAGACCTATTCATGTCAGACTATCTTAATTGCAAATTAACCCATTCTGCTTGCATTTGTTCCAGCATCTCATCTCTAGTCAACTCGCCAGCGATGTATGCTTGAATCGTACTGCCGTAATCTTTGGTTAATCCTGTTGCAAATCGTGGGAATACCCATTGGAGCGTTTTGCCTGCTTCATTGTATTTTACAATATCTGAACCGATAGGACCTAGCTGTTTATCAGTGGTAGGAATACTTTTGAAAGCAGGTATAAATTTAAATTCGTCAGTGATATAGTGTTTTCCTGTATCTGAAGTCACTAACCAATTTAAAAATTCTTTTGCTTCTGCTTTAACCGGTGAGTTTTTGTTCACAATCCAGTTGTTAGGCACGCTAACAAATAGACGATCATTTTCTTGCTTATCATTATTAATCGGGATAGGCATAAGTCCAATATTCATATTCGGCTTAATCCCGTCAATCTGTACCTGTGTCCAGTTCCCTTGTTGCATCATAGCGGCTTTACCATTGGCGAACAACGTTACCTGTGTATTGTAATCCGTCGTTAACGGATTATTATTTCCGTATTTCACCATCAGATCAACCAGATTCAACCAGTCTGTAAATTTCTCGTTTCCTGGAATCTGTGCTGTACCTGCATCCAATTGTTGTAGAAATTGTACAGGATCACTTTGATGCGCAAACGGAATATTGGAATTATGATTCCCTAACACCCACCATTCTTGGAATGCATTTGAGAATGGAATATAACCGGCAGCTTTCAGCTTTTCACAGACGGCTTGTAATTCTTCTAATGTGGTAGGTAATTCTTTAATCCCTACTTTATCAAAAATATCTTTGTTATAAATAAATCCATATCCTTCTAAACCGATCGGTTGTCCATAGATGTGTCCGTCACGACTAATCGATTCTTTCGCTCCATCGACCAGATCGCTCACCCACGGCTGATCTGACAAATCTTCCATGTATTCAAACCACAGATTCATTTCTTCATATCCACCGTTACTGAAAATATCAGGTTCATCCCCTGAAGCAAATTTGGCTTTAAGCGAAGCAGCATAATCACTACCGCCACCGACAGACTGAATATCCAACTTCACGCCAGGATGTGTTTTTTCATACTCTACTTTTAATTTGGCAAGTGCATCAGAGATTTCTACTTTATATTGATAAATATGAATCGTTTTGGTTCCACCTGCATCTTCTGTATTCTGATTGCCACAACCGGATAATACTGTCGCTAATCCGAATAGCAAAGTCAGTGGTAGTAAAAGTATTTTTTTCATACTTCGATCCTCCTGTTTTGCTGATTTAGATTTTTTCTCTATTTCATTTTGAATATTAATTGTAGGTCAGAGAATCTTCCTATTACCCTTTAACTGATCCTGAAGTGATACCTTCGATAATATAACGCTGCATAAACAGGAAGAAAATAATAATAGGCGTAATGCCAAGTACCAACGCAGGTAATGCCATATCCCATTGCTTCGTGTATTGACCGAAGAAGCTATACGTCGCGATAGGAATGGTGCGTAATTCTGGACTCGATAAGATTAGAGAAGGCAAAAGATAATCGTTCCAGATCCATAATGTGTTCAGAATAATAACTGTTACAAACATCGGCTGCATTAATGGACACACAATACGGAAAAATACGCCATAACGTGAAGAACCATCTACACGCGCCGCTTGTTCAATTTCAAGAGGAACCGTTTTGACGAATCCGTGGAAAAGAAACACAGATAACGGTGCCCCAAATCCAAGATAACTTACGATCAACCCGTACATGCTATTATTCAAACGATATTTACTTGCCATTTCCATCAATGGCAACATGATTGATTGAAATGGAATAACCATCGCAGCAACAAATACGAAGAATAGAATGCGATTAAACAAAGAAGGCTGACGTACCATCTGATAAGCCGCCATTGAACTGATTAAGACGAGTAATAGATTACTAACGATCGTAACGATCAATGAATTTTTAAGTGCTGTAGGAAAATCAATAGCTGTCCATGCTTTGGCATAATTGCTCCATAAATAAGCTTGCGGCAAGCCTGCTGAATTGGACAAAATGTCTGCAAATGACTTAACAGAGTTGACCAATAGAAAATAAAACGGAATCAGGAAGATTAAGCCGACAATCACAACAATAATTTCGAGAATCAGTGTACGCACACCGTATCGTTTTTGAATATCCATTACAGTTCAACCTCCCTGCTTTTCGTCAGACGTACCTGCACACTGGTAATCAGTGCAACAATCACGAAGAAAATAACTGCTTTTGCTGTACCTAAGCCTAGACGGTTATTGGTAAAGGCTTCATTATAAATATCCAATGCTACCGATTCAGTCGCTTTGAATGGTCCACCATTGGTTAACGCTAAGTTGAGATCGAACATTTTGAATGCCCATGAGATCGCTAAGAACAAGCAGATCGTAATCGCAGGCATAATTAATGGGAAAATAATATGACGCACTACTTGCCAGCGTGTCGCTCCATCAATCTCAGCCGATTCCAAAACATCTTTGGGTACATTGTTTAACGACGATATGTAAATAACCATCAAGTAACCTGCGGTCTGCCAGACAAACACAATCACGATTCCCCAGAATGAAGTAGCGCGATCACCTAACCATGGAAGATTGAATAACGATAATCCAGTAGCTTCACCGACAGCAGCAAATCCTTTGATAAAAATAAACTGCCAGATGAATCCAAGTAATAATCCACCGATCATATTCGGCATAAAGAAAATCGTACGCATCAGATTACGTGTAAATAAAGGTTTGGTCAAAATATACGCTAAAGCAAAGCCTATAACATTGGTAATAATAATGCCTACTACTGTAAAGCGAACGGTAAACCAAAATGCATTTCGGAAATCAGGATCTTTGGTAACGATATGTGTGTAATTGCTAAATCCAACCCAGTTGATTGTTTTCGAAATCCCATTCCAATCTGTAAATGAGTAGTACAGTCCCAAAATAAAGGGGATAATCACAATCAATGCAAAAAACAACGTTGCAGGTCCTACAAAAACAATCTGTTGAATCCATTGTGACGCTTTTTTACCGACCATATTCAATGTCCTCCTTCAAGTCCCTTTTATCAGCTGAAACAATCAACATATTGTTATATACCCAAGGTTTGTCAAATTGATGACTGTTTTAGGAATATTCATTTCAAATTATGAGAGCGTATTCATTTTTTTGAATCCAATACATGCATATATGAGTATATCCATATGATTACTTTTATCACTTCTGCTAATAGGTGGTAAATAACTTATCCTGTGTAATTACAGCTTCAAATGGGTATATAGTTAAAGCATTCTGTTTATTGAATGTTAGCTTTACATATAAACTCAAAAAAATAAGGAGGGGCTCCTATTGTCCAAACTCAATACGTACAAATGGCTTAATGCAGTAGCTATTGCAGCTGTATTGGTTATGAATTATCTAGCAGCAACATTACCGTTATTTGGTAGAGGTACAGGTGAAATTTCAGACATGTTCGAAATTCTATTAACACCTGCTAGTTATGCATTTTCCATATGGTCTGTAATCTATCTGCTATTAGTCGGCTTTGTAATTTATCAATTCCGCAATTCTTCTGAAAGTAACGAAGGAATCGAAGCAGTCGGAATGTGGTTAGTCATCAATTCATTATGTAATATCATCTGGTTATTCTTCTGGCACTCTTTATTAACTGAGATTGCAACAGTGATTATTATTTTGTTATTATTAACCACCATTGTGTTGTATGTACGCACAAGAAGAATCGTTCGTCCTTCTGTAGCGCAGATTATTCTCGTCAAATTACCTTTCAGTATTTATATGGGTTGGGTATCCGTAGCTACGATTTTGAATATAGGAATCGTCTTACACAAAAATGATTGGTCTGGTTTTGGACTATCACCGACTGTCTGGTCAGTCATTGGACTAATCGTAGGTGCATTGATTGCTCTTGTGATTGGATATCGCTATCGTGATAGTATTTATCCGCTAGTCTTTGTATGGGCGTATAGTGCGATTGCATTCAAACATCAAGACTCCCATGCCACATGGTTAACGGCTATTATTTTAGCAGTTGTGCTGTTTATCTATGCGATCTTTATCTTCTTTGTTCGTAATCGTACACGGGATTAAGAATGTAATAGATATGTAGTGCGATTGTGTTGCATGATCTTTAATTTGATCAAAAAAAGGCGTTCTCTATACACGAGAACGTCTTTTTTAAGTTCATCTAATTATTTTTTCAAAGCGATAACTTCGATCTCAACCAAAGCATCTTTCGGTAGACGAGCTACCTGTACAGCACTACGTGCCGGATAGGGTTCTTTGAAAAATTGACCATAAATCTCATTCATTGCTGCGAAATCATTCATGTCTTGCAAAAATACAGTCGTTTTGACCACTTGATCTAAACTGCTACCTGCGGCATCTAGAACAGCAGTGACATTTTCAAGAGCTACACGTGCTTGCTCTTGTACACCTTCTGCTAATTCTCCACTGACAGGATCAAGACCCAATTGACCAGATGCGAAAATAAAAAGCCCTGTATCAATCGCTTGGGAATAAGGTCCAAGTGCTCCAGGAGCACGATCGGTAGAAATCGGTTGTTTGCTCATTGATCATAACCTCTTTTCATCAAAATAGTGTAATTGAATGTATACCTATAGTTTGCAGTATGTCTGAACTCATTTTAAGCGTGTACACTGGAGTTTGGCAATTTTTATCTGTTCAATCATGATAATCTTCTATCTGTTAAGTCACTCGTTAGATTTACAAAGAATGAGGATTGGGATTTTTCAATACTTTACGTCCTACTGTCAAGGCTAGTAATAACAATAGAATACCTACCGCTGTCTGAAATCCAAATACCTGCACCCATCTAGGCAAAGGCTCAATCCATTCAAAAATCTTACCGCCTACCAGTGGCCCAATAAAAGAAGTTAGTCCTGTAATGGCAGAATAGACAGCGATAAACATCGGACGATCATTTTTCGGCGTATCTCCAATAATAAAGTTAAAAGATAATTGGTTGAATCCACCCACTCCTACGCCTAGCAACATATGAATAATCAATAATGCCAGCACCGTCGGAATAATCGCATTTAGACTCCAAGCGATACAAGAAGCCGCAATAAATGGCAATGTCCAATACAGCAATGTTTTGTTGCTAAAGCGTGCATTCATATTGCCCCAGAAATAAAAGCTGATCATCATAAATATGGTCTGCACTACTGTCATCGTCGATGTAATCGAGTAACTCACATGCAGTACTTCTAACATCACATACGAGTATAACGGAACAACCAGTGTCTGCAACAATAACCAGCACGCTAGAAACCATGTTGCTTTCATAAATAGACCATCATATAACGGCTTACGCAACATGGGTACGAACTTGGTCTCTGCTGAACGCTCGAAAGGTGCATCTGGATAGAATAAAAAGATCACCACATTCATAACAACACAGATCCAGACAATAATATATAAAATCAGAAAACCTTGCCCGCCGGGATACTTATCCAGTAGAAATCCTCCGACAAATAACGTGATACTACCGAGCGCATTCAATATTGTATTGCGAATCCCAAAATATCTACCTCGTAATCGTCCGGGCACAATATCCCCGATCAACGAAGCCCATACGACACCAATTACGGCATTCGCTACAAAGGCTGAAATATACAACATAATAAAAGCAGGAACCCAGAGTTCTTTGGCAAAAATAAACGGTACAAGCCCTGTGGCTCCCCATAATACGCGGTGCAGAAATACAGATAAAATCAATACCCATTTCCGCTTATGTAATCGTTGGATAAGAAAAGCAACAATCACCTGTCCGACATTGACCAGTGTGGTTAATGCAATCACAAATCCAATCTCTCCTGCTGTCGCACCAAGATACAGTAAAAAACCGGTTAAAAAAGGTCCTCCTAATAACGTCGCAAATATCGTAGCTGGAATGCCTTCTGCTGTAGCGATTCGTAAATGATTACGATACATCGAATATCGTCGCTTCTGCACATTCAAACGGTTAAGTCCAAGAGCACGTCTTCGTTTGATAAGTATCCTCTCCTTCGTAAATGACAAAAGTAACCTTGACTACGAAAACTTTAGAGTTAGGTTTGTTTACCCTTCCTGAAGATAACCAAACGTTGATTATACTCTTGTTTAGACATGTATCCGTTATCATTTCAGTAATCATGCAACAAACAAATTGATAAATAAATTGAATTTATTTGTTCAATTTGCTTATGCCGATGATAAATGATGGATTTACAGCGTGGGAGATGAAGGCTCATCACGATCCATATGTAACAACGGAAGATAGAGGGCAAACGTGCTCCCTTCATTTTCTGTACTATCCATATGCAGATAACCACCTAACATATTCGCTAGATCACGACTGATCGATAATCCCAGACCTGTACCTCCATAACGACGAGTGATCGAACTATCTGCTTGTTCAAAAGCTTCAAAAATCAATTGATGCTGAGACGGAGGAATCCCAATACCTGTATCTTGTACTGAAAATACAATCCATTCGCTATGATCTTCTGCACAGCGATACAGATAAAGATGCAACGTGACGCTACCTTTTTGTGTAAATTTAAAAGCATTGGCAAGCAAATTACGCAAAATCTGTTGGATACGCTGAGCATCTGATGCCATAGTCGGTGGAATATCATCTTCTTGTTCTGTATAGAAAGCAATCCCTTTTTTACGAGCCATAATCTCAAAATGCATCCGTAATCCTTCCAGCAGTTCACGTAGATTCACTTCTTCATACGTAATATCCAGTTTGCCCGCTTCTACTTTGGACAAATCGAGTACATCATTAATCAATTCGAGAAGATCCAGACCCGATCGATAGATCATTTCACTATAAAGAACCGTTTCTTCTACTGTCCGTTGATCTTCTTTGTCTGCCATCATCTGCGCTAAATTGATAATACTATTAAGCGGAGTGCGCAATTCATGAGACATATTAGCCAAAAATTCAGATTTATATTGAGAGACCAATAACAATTGCTTGGCTCGTTCTTCTAACACAAATTGAGTCTGTTGCAGTTCTTCCGTCTGTTGATACAATAGCTCATTGGCTCGTTCAAGTTGCAACATACGTTGTTGTTCCATATGAAAGTCACGCAAAATCAATACAAATACGCCACTCATTAAAATAGACATCGGCAAAGTAAACGGCATGATCTCGAATACATAGACACGTGTCGGTACAACACCTAATACAGCAATATCAAATGCATTAACCATATTCACGACCAGCACAGTGACAATCCCTTTGATAGACAACTTCACCGCACTATTACGCATCCAAATATTAAGAACAGCACAGACTGCTCCCAAAATGGTCAAATTCAATACACCTACAAAAGCCGCTGTATCAATACTGAAGGTTAATCGAGTTAATCCTATCCCAATACCTACCAACATAATGACAATCGGACGTGAATAAACAGCCGCTGCTACGATCAAAGGTAAAAATCGCAGATCAAAAATAACGTTTTCACTTAACCGAAATCCAAAAAAGCAACTTGCCCAACCCGCAAAAATCAATAAAAAGATTGAACTAATATACTTAATGCGTGCTGAAAAGCGTATAAGGGCATATTTATAAATAATATTTGCCACATATGCAATGGTGACCATCATACCCGCATTCATCAGGAAATTCTTTATGAACCCCACATGATCACCTCTAATTTTAATGTAAAATAAAGTAAATTTATTATAGTATATTCCAATTAAATTTGCAGTATATACCACATCTTTTTTGCTTTTTGGTAACGTTTATAAATTCTGTTATGATGTCTGTATATGAACTTCAAGGAGGTTTGAATTGGTTATGAAATTTCGCGTATCGGCGGTACAATATCGCCTTCAAACGATAGCGTCTTTCGAAGACTTTGCAGCTCAAGTTACTCATTATGTGAAGACGGCTCAAGAATTTGAAGTCGATTTTATTCTGTTTCCCGAATTTTTCACCACTCAATTGTTATCCATAGGTGATGTGCACGGCAAAGCTTTAGGTATCGAGAAATTGCCCGAGTTTACCGACTCTTATATACATTTGTTTCAACAATTAGCTCAAGAAACAGGTATGCATATTATCGGTGGTACCCATGTGATCGAAAAAGAAGGAAAACTATATAACACTGCTCATTTATTTTATCCAGATGGACGGGTAGCTGTACAGCCCAAACTTCATATTACACCAACAGAAGTGACCGAATGGAATATGTCACCCGGTGAAGGCTTAACCGTATTTGAGACCGATAAAGGTACAATTGCTTTATTAACTTGTTACGATATTGAATTTCCTGAAATTGTGCGTATGGCAAAAGCTAAAGGCGCAGATGTCATCTTCTGTCCATCCTGTACTGATGATCGTCATGGATTCCATCGTGTTCGCTATACCAGTCATGCTCGTGCTGTCGAGAATCAAATCTATGTAGTCACTACAGGAACAGTCGGTTCTTTACCAACGGTAGACTTTATGCGTGGTAACTTTGGACAAGCGGCTGTTATTACGCCTAACGATGTTCCTTTTCCACCACGAGGTATTCTAGTCGAAGGCGAGATTAATGATGATATGATCGTGACTGCCGATCTGGATCTAGAACTATTATATCAAGTCCGTGAAAAAGGGTCTGTTACCACATGGCGTGATCGCCGTACCGATCTCTACACCGATTGGTCTTAAGTCATGGGCACTTTCGAAGGTACTCTTCCATCATATTATAAATCTTGTTATGTATTCCATAACCAAATGCCATATCCTGCTATTGTGCGTTCTTATACCGAAAAAGATTTTGCAGACTTGATCGAAATTCAACGTGCGGCGTTCCCTCCACCCTATCCTTCGGAGTTGTGGTGGAATGCCGAGCAACTGCATGAACATATTTTTCGCTTTCCGCAAGGAGCTCTTTGTATCGAAATCGATGGTGTGCTAGCAGGTTCGATGACTTCATTATTGATTCATTTCGATCCTGCACATCCTCAGCATACATGGGAAGAAGTCACAGATAACGGGTATATTCGCAATCATCAACCGTCAGGAGATACACTGTATGTCGCTGATCTATGTGTACACCCTCATTATCGGCAATGGGGCTTGGGTAAATTAATGATGCAGTCGATGTATGAAGTGGTCACAGCGATGGGACTGACCCGATTGCTTGGTGCAGGTCGTATGCCCGGGTATCACAAAGTCGCTCAGGACTACACGCCACAACAATATGTCGAAGCGATTACACAGGGTACACAGTACGATCCTGTGATTTCTTTTCTACTGCGATGCGGACGAACACCACTAACGATTATTGAAAATTATTTAGATGATAAAGAATCACTCCATTATGCTGTTCTGATGGAATGGCAAAATCCGCTTCTTATTAAACGTAACTTGAAAGGATGACCTTATCAATGGAATTTGTACGTATCAATCATATCGAAGATCCGTTATTTGCAGATATGCACGGCTTAATGGGACGGATTTTCCCCGCAGAGGAAGTACTATCATTTGACCTGTGGAAAGAACCGTTAGAAGATCCGGGTATCCGCGTGTTTGTAGCTGTACATGAAGGCAAAGTCGTAGGTGCAACAGAATACCGTTATTACGAAGATGATAATGTAGCAATGACTGACTTTACAATTATCGGTGAACCCGGACTTGGGATCGGCGCTTTTCTAGCCCAACAACGCCAGCTCGATCTACAACAAGTCGCTAGTAAAGCAGGCAAAGAACTATTCGGTATGTTCGCTGAAATCTACGATCCCTATCGTATAGAACATCATGAGTTTGGTGGCATCAAACCCATGGACCCATTTGTACGCCGCGAAGTTCTGTCTCATCTAGGCTATCGCAAATTAGACTTCCCTTATATTCACCCTTCATGGAACAATGACGGTGAAGCCGTATCCGAACTCGATTTCTGCTTTTTAGCCTACGATCCTGCAACTCAATCTCTACCCGGATCACTGATCGAAAAGTTCCTACGTCGTTACTACGCCGTCCTAGCTCAAAAACCAGAAGCATGGGAACAAATGGTCACCCAAGTCGGCCAACGCTCCCAAGTCTCTCTACTCCCACTCTAAAATAAAAAAAATCATACCAAAAAGCTGATGCCAGCGAGAAACACTTCCCTAGCATCAGCCTTTTTACATTCTCATTTATAATCATATGTATTTAATGTATTTAATATATTCAATATATTTAAAGTACCACACATTTTTTTCAATAACTGTAAACTATTCTATCATTTCACCCGTATATATAATATATAAAACAAACAAATTTCTTTAACACAAAAATCTTAAAATCCCTATAACCCAATCATACTCTCTTAACTTTCCTTCTCTACCCTGCCCACACCCACGGCGGAGCCGCAAGAAAAATCATTATTCCATGCCTGAGCACGTAGTGAGCGGAGAGAAGGGGAATATTCTGAAAGTCGCCTTTGAACGGTGATCCCTACCGCAAAGCGGTTATTCAAGGGATCATTGTTCACCAGCGACGCCAAGAATATCCCCTTCTCTCAGCGCCTCTCCACGCGCCCCAGCATCCCATTATTTTTCCCATTACAAATGAATAAGGCGATTGTGATATCCCCGATTAAGGATATTACAATCGCCCTTTATGTTATGTGCCATCTATGTCGTTGTTAGTCACATGCAAGACCAATTTTACGATACTTTGACCATTCTGGCAAGTCTAAATTTCAATTCTATTTCGATACAGCTTATAACAACGTGTTATTTGCACTATTTTCATAGTGACGCTTACTCCACGTATTGTACTCTTCTTCTGCTGCTTCTTTACTATGTCCATAACGCTCTTGCAGTTTTCCGATAAACTTCTCTTTCTCACCGTTGATCACATCAAGGTCATCATCAGTTAGTTTACCCCACTGTTTTTTCGCTTCACCTTTAAATTGAGTCCATTTACCTTTGATAATATCATCATTCATGGTTATTCGCTCCTTTATCATTTTGGATAGGATTAGTATCAGATTAATGATGATAACTTTATCTGATATTCATACCGACTTACTTTGATTCAAAGCATTCTCATTATGAAAATTATGATATAATATATTAATTAGATAGCCTACCTAAGTAAAAAGATAATATTCACTTGCTTGTTAGGCATATAGCGTTTATTATCCATACTCAAGGTGTGTAACCTTAAGGTACTGATAGAAGCTATCTTATTTTGTATTTAACCTGACCTTTTGCTTCTGAATCTTTAGGGTAATGTTAAGAATTAGAGGTTAAATGATATCATAGACTATTGAACTGACTATAGGCGATTAGGTGGTATAACAAAGTTATGAGAAATATTTGGACTATTTATAAAAGTGATTGGAAAAACATTTTTGGCGTCTCTACAGGTATTCTACTGGTCATTGCGATCATGTTATTACCTTCTGTATATGCGTGGTTTAACCTCAAAGCGATGTGGGACCCGTACAGCAATACATCAGGCATCAAGATTGCGATCACTTCTCAAGATAAAGGAACCAAGATTGAAGGCAAAGAGATCAATGTCGGGGATCAAGTACTGCAAAATTTAAAAAAGAATACGACACTTGGCTGGACATTTGTGGATGAACAGACAGCCAAACATGGCGTAGATACAGGAGAGTATTATGCTAGCCTGTTAATCCCATCCGACTTTTCTGACAAAATCGCAAGTATCTTAACCGATGATCCTGTCAAACCCAAAATCATTTATACGGTGAATGAAAAAATCAGTGCAGTTGCTCCTAAGATTACAGATAAAGGTGCATCTACAATTACTCAACAGATCAGCGACGAATTTATAGCGACTGCAAGTGAAGCCGTACTTACCAAGATGCAAGATGCAGGAATCAAATTAGAAGAAGAATTGCCAACGATCCGTAATATTGAGAATAAAATTTTGACATTAGAAGCTCGATTGCCAGAGATTGATGAATTTGCAGATAAAGCGTTAGAACTTGAGAAAAAGCTTCCTCAGATTGATGCTCAAGCTCAAAAAATAGTTGCTTTGCAAAAACGTATTCCTGAAATCGAAGCCGCTGGCGATATGATTCTCAAGGTAGAAGATAATCTACCAAAGATCAAAGAAGCAGGCAACCAGATTCTTTTACTCCAAAAGCGTCTGCCTGAAATTCAAGCGGCGGCAGATAAAGTCAGTGAACTGGACAAAAACTTTTACAAAGTCGAAGATGCGCTGAATCAAGCGATTGATGATGCTGACAAATTATCCGGCATTATCACAGCCGCTCAAGAAGCATTACCTAAAGTCAAAGAAATTACCGATATCAGTGCTGATTTTACCAATCGAGTGAATACATTTTTAGATGAAAACGATGGTGCTTTTGATTCAGTAGCACCTATTGTTCGTCAAAACCTAGGCCTTTTACAACAAACAGCGGATGCAACCACTCAACTGGTAGATGCGATTCAAGGAGCCGATATTGATCCACAAGCAGCATTGGATGCTCTGTCGTTTCTCGATACACGATTATCTCGTGCTATCGGTATTATAGAACGTACAACTGATCTATTAACTCGCTTAAATAATGTACTACCTAACCATCCACTCGATAATCCGATTAGTCGTCTGAATACCGTGCATGACAAATTTGAACGTCAATTGGATCTGGTACGCAGTATTCATCAAGCGATAACCAATGGACAACAACCGGCTGAAGATATTTTGAACAATCTTCGTCAATTGTCTACTGATGCAAGTGATGCTTTAGGAGATCTTATTTCAAGATACGATTCAGAGATTGTACCTAATATTAATCAAGGATTAGATAATCTCAAAACCGTCGCCAAAGACGCAGCCAGTGTTCTACAAACGGCTCAACAGAAGCTTCCTGATGTCGAAGCTGTACTAAACGATGCTCAAAGTGGTGTGGCTTTCGGTCAAGAAGAGTTAAAGCAATTGCAGACCGATCTACCGAATATTGAGAAAAAATTACATGATGCCGATCAACTACTACAAAGCAAAATGGTCGAGTTTACCAAGCTGATAAACAATGCTGCTGATTTTGTAAATAATGATCTGCCTGGCATAGAGACTAAAATTCATGATGCTGCTGACTTTGTACGCAATGATCTACCCAAAGCAGAGAAAGAATTAGATAAAATTACTGATTTGATTCAAAATAAACTGCCTGAAGCTGAAAATGCGGTGCACAAAGTAGGCGACTTTATCCGTAATGATCTGCCTGAACTTGAAAAATCAGTGCACAGTGCAGCCAATAAAGTTCGTTTGCTCAAAAATAGTGATAGTGAGCTGTCCCAGATTATCAAATGGCTTAAAGGGGATATTCAACAAGAAAGTGACTTTTTATCTAGCCCTGTTGAATTAGAAGCTAATCGCACATATCCTATCCCTAACTATGGATCAGCCATGTCTCCTTTCTATACCACACTCTCGATCTGGGTAGGGGCAATGTTGTTAGTCTCCATGTTCAAAGTGGAAGTAGAGGATATTGAGAAAAGGTATCGTCCATACCAGATTTACTTTGGTCGAATGTTCACCTTTATGACGATTGGTATGGTACAAGCGCTGATTATTTCACTCGGTGATATCTTTATTTTAGGTGCCTATGTCGTCGATAAAGTCTGGTTTGTCGGATTAAGTGTGTTAATCAGTATGGTATTTGTCACGTTAACGTACACCCTTGTATCGGTATTCGGTAATATTGGTAAAGGTCTTGCGATTATACTGCTTGTACTGCAATTTTCAAGTTCAGGCGGTACATTCCCTGTCAGTATGACCGGTACTTTTTTCCAAGCCTTACATCCGTGGTTCCCATTTACGTATGCGGTTGAAGTGCTACGTGAAGCTGTCGGCGGTATGCTGATGGAGACGGTCTATCGAGATGTGATGTATCTGGTTGGATTTATGATATTGTTTATGCTCTTTGCAGTCATATTCAAAAAACCACTTGGACCGTTAACCGAGAAAATGGCAGAAAAAGCGAAAAAGACAAAACTAATTCCTTAAGCGCTTGGCACCATAAGCGCGACTTCTTCTACTTCAATCAAACCTGATTTTTGCACAGCAAAATATCTTACATCCAGCGCTTGGCACTATAAGCGCGACTTCTTCTACTTCAATCAAACCTGATTTTTGCACAGCAAAATATCTTACATCCAGCGCTTGGCACCATAAGCGCGACTTCTTCTACTTCAATCAAACCTGATTTTTGCATAGCAAAATATCTTACATCCAGCGCTTGGCACTATAAGCGCGACTTCTTCTACTTCAATCAAACCTGATTTTTGCACAGCAAAATATCTTACATCCAGCGCTTGGCACCATAAGCGCGACTTCTTCTACTTCAATCAAACCTGATTTTTGCACAGCAAAATATCTTACATCCAGCGCTTGGCACCATAAACGCGACTTCTTCTACTTCAATCAAACCTGATTTTTGCATAGCAAAATATCTTACATCTAGCGCTTGGCACTATAAGCGCGACTTCTTCTACTTGAATTAAAAAAAGAGCTAATCTTTTAAGAGATTAGCTCTTTTTTCTTACGATAATTATCAATAAAAATGGAAGCAAATTGAGGGTCCCACTGTGTTCCCCGTCCTTCTTCCAAAATCATAATCGCTTTTTCAGAAGGCATTCCTTTACGGTAAGGACGATTTGAAGTCATCGCATCATACGCATCAGCTACAGCGATAATTCGACCGAACAATGGAATATCATTTCCTTGTAGTCCGTCAGGATACCCTTTACCATCATAACGTTCATGATGAGAACGTACACCCGGAAGATAAGGTTGCATCGCATCTTTAGGCTCAACCTGTTTTAGAATACTTTCACCCAGCGCAGGATGCTTTTTGATCTGATCGAATTCTTCATCCGTCAGCTTGCCATCTTTTAATAATACAGAATCGGTAATACCGATCTTTCCAATATCATGAAGCAATGCTGTTTTGCGTAAGCGATCCAATTCATAAGCGCCAAGCCCAGCATTTTCACCAATAATGACGGCATATTCAGCGACTCGTAACGAATGTCCAGCTGTATAGGGATCACGTGCATCCAGTGCCGCCGCCAGTGTAGCAAAGTAACTATCTTGCAATTGAGCATTACGTTGATCCCGTAATTGTAATCCTTTGATCATATGATTAAAGCCTGAGATCAACAATGAGAAGTCATCTGAATAATAATCTTCCGCTTCTCCGTTAAAATCACCATTTTTGACATGTGCCATTTCACTGTATAGATTGCTGATCGGATGTTCTACATCTCTTGCCAATAATTGCGCACCCACTATACTAAAAGCAATACTAACCACAATCACAGCTCCTGCCCAGCTCCAATATTCACTGGTCTGCACACCGGTTATTTCTTGCAAACGAATCTGTGCGGCTAAGCTAAATAACACCAATGGAAACACGCCGATCAAAAAAATACTGAGTTGAAATTTACGACGAACCGATACATGCACTTGTCCTAACAACCAAATTTCTTTGTCATAGAGACGATGCAGACGTTCTTTCATGACGATTAACATTGGACGAATAGCTGTGGCTGTGAGAAAAAACTCAATAAAAGCATGCATACTTGCCACCATTAATGCACCTGCGCCACCAATCCACAAATAATAAGTGGGTAACGTAATCCAACCTTTTCCCATACAGATCAGCATCAATATCAATGCAGGTACCGTTAATCCTAAGAAATGCGGCAACATGATACGATACACCGATAATTTAGGGAATTTATGTAGCTGGACATAGGCACGCTCTAGCATTTCTTCAGAAGGCAGATCGATCGCACATACTTCACGAATCGGACGAATATGATGCCAGAATACAAGACTTTCAATACTTAACATGATTAGAAACGAAAACATCATAATGCCGACCATTCTTATATTTTGCAAGAGTGGTGCATCAACCGTTGTTAAAACAAATAATCCACCAACGACAGCGACTGCAATCACCGATCCGATTATATAATTCAATAAAATTTGCTTGAGGAATGCTCGATATGACTTCAAAGTAGTCTCCTCTTTTCTTAAATACAGTACTTGTTAGCATGATCATTTTTTCTTATCTTTATTTATTTCGGTTCTTACACTTTAAAAGTTGATGTTTTTAGAAAGATGATTTCGTTTATATATAAAAGCTTAATATATAACTATAGATATACTTTATGATAAAAAGGGGCTTGCCTATGCATACAACAGAAATGACCAGTAATTTGATCTTACTTCTTGGAAGCCTTCTACTGATCGGTGTGCTTTCGACCAAATTTTCTTCTCGCTTCGGGATGCCAGCGTTAGTCTTTTTTATACTGGCGGGAATGGGACTCGGGCGTTTCATTTATTATGATAATGCTTTTATCACGCAATGGTTTGGTGTATTAGCACTCGTTATTATTTTGTTTGAAGGTGGGATGCAGACACGGATGGAGATGGTAAAGCCTGTTATTCGTCCTGCCTTATCGTTAGCAACGATTGGTGTGTTATTAACTACATTTATTATCGGTTATTTTGCTCATTTAATTCTGGGTGTTAGTCTGATAGAAGGATTATTATTCGGGGCGATTGTAGGTTCAACCGATGCCGCCGCTGTATTCTCTGTACTGGGTAGCAAAAATGTCAGCAAAAAACTCACGTCTACTCTTGAAGCCGAATCCGGTAGTAACGATCCTATGGCGGTCTTTTTAACGATTATGTTTATCGAATTGATTCAAGATCCTTCGATCAGTATCTGGAGCAAAATTCTTTCTTTTTTTGGGAAATGGGTTTTGGACTCGTACTCGGTATTATTTGCGGTAAGCTCGCTGTGATGCTGATTAACAAAATCAATTTCGAGACAGCCAGTCTTTATCCGGTACTTGCTATTTCAGCTGCTCTATTTACATATGGTGTGAGTTCACTAACTCATGCCAGCGGTTTTCTTGGCGTATACGTGATGGCACTGGTAATGGGTAATTCAGATCTCACCTATCGACGTTCGATTTTACAATTCAATCAAGGTTTCGGCTGGATTATGCAGATATTGATGTTTGTTTTACTTGGATTACTTGTTTTCCCTTCTCAATTACCTGCTGTCGCCTGGCAAGGAATCATCTTATCCGTGCTACTCATTCTCGTAGCCAGACCCGTTGGTGTATTTTTGAGTCTTTTGGTCAGCAAGTTCTCGTTTCGGGAAAAAACGTTATTGTCTTGGGCAGGACTTCGTGGAGCAGTACCGATTGTACTCGCCACCTATCCACTCTTAGCAGGCGTTCCTAACGGACATTTATTTTTTAATGTTGTTTTCTTTATCGTGTTATCTTCTGCACTGATTCAAGGAACGACCATTTCACCACTTGCTGAAAAGTTAGGCTTAACCGAGAATGTACCGGATCAACAACCTTCGATTATTGAACTTGTAGCGACCGGTCGTACCACATCAGAGATCAGTCATCTGACTCTCGATAAGCGTAGCTGTATGATCAATCGAGAAATTCAAGATATTCATTTACCGGAAAGTGTATTGATTACTGCACTGATTCGCAATGAAGAAATACTGACTCCGCGCGGTAATACAGTATTGATGGCTGGCGATAAAGTCTATCTATTAGGACCCAAAGCCAAGCGCGAACATATTCGCAAATTATTTACAGGCGAGATAGATCCTACTTCTCCACCGCTAATCTAACAGGTGAGCTTATGTCTTAGTCTTAATCTATATACGCAAAACAAGCGCTCTTCCGATAAAGGGAGGGCGCTTGCTATGGGTGTACATCTATTCTTAAATATTGTAAAGAACGGACTTGCTTAACCTTGAATTTCAGCGGCAAGCACAATAGGTCCTCGTGGTTGATCGCCCTGTTTGTCCGGTTCAAGTGTAATCGCAATGGTGTCATAATCTTCGGGTTGGAATGTATAATACATCGCTCCTGTTCCGTCTTGAGTAAGGAACGTTCCTGCACTTTGTTTCACATCACCTTTGATCAGCCAGACTTGAAAAGCTTCTTTACCTTTTAACTTCGGCAAATTATCGGCTTGAACGAGTAAATGTGTTCCTTTATCATCAATTACGATCGTAGCCAAACCTTGAGCTACAATATCAGCTGTAGCTGGATTCAGCTTAACGGCTTTATCTACTTTAAGACCTTGTGTAGGCATAGAAACAGTTGCTAATTTGCCTTGTAAACTGTTCACTTGTGTACTCGAAATCGCTAATTGCTGTTGTAGACTATCAATTTCCCCTCGCAAATTAGAAGCGTACACACCTATAATCACAGCGGCAGCAGCAACCAATGTTGTAGCAACACGCCAGAATCTATTTTTACCTTTATGTTGAACCCAAGCTTTGTCTTCTTGAGTGCTGTATACTACTGATGGCTTCACAGTCTGATCATCCGATGATTTTTCCACTACGATAGGAGTGGTTCCCCGATCATCTGATATCGTTTGTTCTGTATGGCTAGGTGTAAGTATATGACTCAACACACGATTTTTCATACCTTTTGGTGGCGCAACGTCTTCAACGGCGAATGGCAAAGTATCCATCACCTCCCGAAGTTCTTCAACCGCCAGACGGCATTGTTCGTCTTCTTGCAGATACGCTTCAAAGCGTTGCTGTTCTTCTTGGTTCAGACCACCCAGTACATACATTTCAATCATATCGTGCATATCACTTTTCTTATATTGATTATCATTATTCATAAATAGTTTTCCCCCCTCACCGCTCCAGCAAGCTTCTTATGAAGCTGCCTTATGGCAAGTCTTACTCTGCTCTTGACTGTCCCTAACGGAATACTGTATCGCTCGGAGACTTCATGCTGAGTCAATCCTTGAAAATATATAGATTCAATAACTTGCTTCTGATCTTCTCTAAGTTCATTCATCGCTTCTTTAATACGCTGCCGCTCCCAGTTCAGCGTAACTTGTTCTTCCGTGTTCGCCTTCAGATCAGGGATACCGCGAAGCGTTTCATCTTTGGTAGGGTCAACAGGCGCCCGTGATGATTTACGACGCAGCATATCTACAGCAATATTGCGCGTAATCGTGAACATCCATGTAGACAGCTTCCCCTGACTTTGGTCATATCGTTCTGCATGATTCCACACACGCAGAAATAATTCCTGTACAACTTCTTCTGCTGCCATCGTATCTTGTACGATCCGATAGGCGAACGAATACACTGCCCGTTCATAACGGTCATATACGCATTCAAGTGCTTCGGCGTCTTTTTGAGAAATCCGTCGCATAAGTTCTCTGTCTTCTGCTATATCGTTCATCCAAGGGCTCCTTTCCCGTTCCCTTATATTATAACCTTCGCAAGAAATTTTGCTACGGATGACTTTTCAAAAAATATTATTTTGTCATTCTCGAATTTACAATTTAAGTTTATTTTGGAAATCTTGATTCAATTCTAAGTCAATGGCTTATTAAGTAGAGTAGACAGTTTAATTGCTATACTTCTGAGAATTGCGTCACAAAGGGGTTACAAATCAGTTAAATCTTTTTCATGTTTACGCAGAAATATGATCCACTGCTCCAAAGTAAGCGTATCCTTTTACGTAATACCTGTTCTTAATTGAACAGTATGCAATTGATCCTACATTATTTTAAGGAGAGTGGAAACATGTACAAATCTGTTCTATCTAAGGTCATCATGCTGCTTATGGCAGTAGTCTTGATCTTACCAACAACCGTTGGAGCTGCCGCTGCAACATCTAAGGGCGCTGGTGCTGATCTTCGTTCAACATTGGGACAAATTCTTGGTGAACATGCTTTACTCGCAGTGATTGCAATGCAAAAAGGTATTGATGGCAAAGCTGATTTTGATCAAGCTGCCGCTGCTTTGAATGCAAATACAGATGATTTGAGTGCTGCTGTCGCTTCTGTTTATGGTAATGAAGCTGGCGCTGCTTTCAAAACAATCTGGGCTTCTCATATTGGTTATTTCGTGGATTATGTGAAAGCAACAGCTGCTAATGACACTGCTGCCAAACAAAAAGCGAAAGACGAATTAGAAGAATATAAAGTAACACAAGCCAAGTTCTTTGCAGATGCAAATCCTAATTTGCCACAATCTGCATTGGAAGCAGGATTGGAAGAACATATTAATATGCTATTAACTGCATTTGATGCATATGTAGCAAAAGATTATACAAAAGCATACACAACTGCTGATGAAGCTTACAAACATATGTATATGTTTGGTGATATCTTAAGCGCTGCAATTGTAAAACAATATCCTGACAAATTTACAACAGACATGTCTACAATGGGAGCTTCTGATTTGCGCTCTGCTCTAGGTATCATTTTGGGCGAGCATGCAACATTAGCTGTCTGGGCAATGCAAAAAGGAATTGACGGTGCGCCTGATTTCGAACAAGCCGCTGGTCTTTTGAACAAAAACACAGATGAGTTAAGTGCTGCTGTCGCTTCTGTTTATGGTAACGAAGCTGGCGCTGCTTTCAAAACAATCTGGGCTTCTCATATCGGATACTTTGTCGATTATGTAAAAGCAACTGCTGCTGGTGATACAACAGCAAAACAAAAAGCGATTGATGAATTAGCTGAGTACAAAGTAACTCAAGCAAAATTCTTCGCTGATGCTAACCCTAACTTACCTCAAGCTGCTCTTGAAGCTGGACTTACAGAACATATCGCAATGTTGCTTAAAGCATTCGATTCCTATGTAGCTAAAGATTACACAACAGCTTATTCTGAAGCACGTATGTCTTACCACCACATGTTTGGATTTGCAGACATTTTAAGCGAAGCAATCGTAATGCAATACCCTGCTAAATTCGGTGGTACTGCTACTCCAACTCCGGCAACACCAGCTACACCTTCTATGCCAAGTATGCCTAATATGCCTGCTACACCACCAACAACACCTTCTACAGGTGGAGCGAATGGTACAAGTGCAGATACTAGTCCTGAATTGAAAACAAAAGTAATGCAATTTACACCAGGTAGCAAAATGTACATGGTTAATGGTGTATCTATGATGATGAGTACTCCAGCTACTGTATACAAAGGAAAAACATATGTACCGTTGCGTTACCTTGCAGCGAATGCAAATATGAAAGTGTTCTATACAAAAGAAACATCTACAACTTGGTTGGATACTGGTATCCAACGTTATGAGTTCTGGGTCAATTCTAAAGTATACAAAGTCGACAACATGCGTAAAGGTATGAACGATATGGTCATTTCTCGTAACGGACAAACTCTTATCCCTGTACGTTGGTTTGTAGACAACTTTGAATGGAACATGAGCGTGAATAACAACACTGTTATAATCAGCAAAACGTATTAATATTTAGATCATTATAAATATGATCTGTCTTTAATCGTTTGACGCCAAACAACACCTTGTGCAGATCTATGCGCAAGGTGTTGTTTGGTGTTCATTGTTAGTTGATGTATAGACCATTTTATCTTTAATTTTTGTATTCGCTTTAATATATTACTCATTTGTCATTTTTTTTAATTACGAACTGATTAGTTATTGTTAAATTGGTTTATAAGTTAGTAAGAGAGCAAAAAATATATCTATTAGACGAAGGAGCACTACACATGAAATTAAACAAATTGCTTGCACCTGTACTTGGATTGTCCCTATTGTTACCAGCTGCTGGAGCATTTGCAGCAACACCAACAACAGCAGATATGAGTCCTGAACTAAAAACGAAAGTGATTCAATTTACAATGGGAAGTAAAATGTACATGGTTAATGGCGCTTCAATGTCTATGCCAATGGCTCCTGTTGTATATAAAGGAACTACATATGTACCATTGCGTCAACTTGCAATGAATGCAAACATGAAAGTATCTTACAATAAAGAAACGTCTACAACTTGGTTGGATACTGGTATCCAACGTTATGAGTTCTGGGTAAACTCTAAAGTATACAAAGTCGACAACATGCGTAAAGGCTTGAACGATATGGTCATTTCCCGTAACGGACAAACTCTTGTACCTGTACGTTGGTTTGTAGATAACTTTGAGTGGGATATGAACGTTAGCAACAACATGATTACAATTAACAAAACATATTAATCTGCTGATATTCAGTAGAGCACATATAAGCAAAGACATCCTCGATGAGGGTGTCTTTTTTCTTTTCAAAATATACAGTCTATGGCTCAAAAGTTAATTCTTGCTTTTTATCTGAAATAAGCGTATAATAATTACTGTTATTGTTTAACCCTCGGTTTTATCCTTCGCATTCTTTTTTCGGTATGCTGCCGGAATCATCTCAAATTTCCTTTATGATTAAAACCCAAGAAATTTGAAGTTTGCCGATTCACACTGGCGCGGTCATCGGAGCCGCAAGGACAAGAGAGAGGTAGGGCTTTTGTTGTTTTGGACTCAACTGTAACTTAGATGTTATACAGAGCGAACCAAAACCGTCCCCGTCCATTTCCAAATTCGGGGTTACGGGTTAAAAATAGCTGCAGTCAGCAGCCATATTATCATCAGACTGGGCAGATTACAGTAATCATGCTCCTACGAAGTGTATTTTGTATACGCGGCAACTTTGAATATAATGATTTATCACATATTTCTGATATTTTTTACACATATGGCTTTTAGGTTGCAATCAATAACGGCATAACTTTTGGATATTATGCCCACACATCCCCGGAAACATCTAGACCTGCTTACAGGTTATGTTTTCGGGGATTTCTATGTCTTAACCGATTGGAGGATTGGATATGTCCAAGCAACATTTGCGTTATGTATTGTTATTACTATTATGTTTTACAGCTGGACTGGTTGATGTGATTGGTTATCTACGATTAGAGCATGTATTCACAGCGAATATGACAGGAAATATTGTTGTACTGGGTATGTCGCTCGGTCGATTACAAGATCTGGCGATTGCACGTGTATTAACCGCATTAGTTGGATTCATACTGGGTAATATTATTGCTGCTATTCTAATCGGAAGTGATAAATCCCCTTCTCTCTGGCATCCTCGTGTGACAACTGCATTGATTGTGGAATGGGTTCTACTTTGTGCATTTGCTGTTATAGCATATCTTCCTTTAACCGAAACACTTGTGTTTGTCTGTCTTGGTTGCCTCAGTATGGCTATGGGGATTCAGACAACAGCGGCTAGACGATTAGGGATTGCCGGTATCTCGACAACGGTACTCACCAACAATCTAGTCAATGCTGTAGAAGATATGGTTGCTCATCTACGCCAGCTCTTTTTCAATCGTACCCAAACAACCAGTCGCTTATTATCGACTGAATCTCGATTACGCATCTTAGGTATTATGCTGTATGCTTGTGGTGCAATGATCGCTACTGTATTAGAACGCCACTTTCCTCTACTGCTCGGCTGGATTCCAGTAGGTCTGGTAGCGATGGTTATTGTCATTGCATGCTGGAAATATCCTCAATCCCGTTCGATGCAAAAGTAAAAAATAATCTTTTTCTCTAACAAAACAAAAAAAGAGACCCCAACGGTCGCAGCCGCGGGGGTCAAGGTATAGTAATTCAAAAGGGGTTATTACAGTCATTATAATAGGTACATCTTAATATTACCTTAGGCGAACCTGAAAGAAACATTAATTTTTCAATTTTAGGTATCTTGCTTTATAATGTCTTACAAAAAAAGGAACTCCACGGTCGCAGTCCATGGAGTTCAGTAATGCTTATATATTCAAAAGGGGTATGTCATTACTATAACCGCTGTATCTTAAAACTTTATGAAATGCACCTAAAAATCGCATTAAAATTCATTTTTTTTGATTTATTTAAGAATGTAGCTTTTGATTGACTGAATCTAGCTTATATTGTGCTGAAGTCGGATAATCTCGTCGATCATCTATTTTGATCGATGTAGATACACGTCCTGCTCCTTCTTGAAAAGGAGATTCATGCAAAGCAAGGATCGCTTTCATCACATCCCCTATCTCTCCCTCAATGATGGTACTCATCGGTGTTAATTGTGTCTGTACACCCGTCTGCTCACTTAATACCCGTTGCATCTGTGCTACATAACTACTAATACTGGTACTTCCTGTTCCTAACGGAATAACCGTTACTTCAGCTATAGCCATTTTATTCTCCTCCTTGAGTAGATAATATTAATCTTATTATATAGTTTACCCATTCTACGGTTGGTATGCCTATGGTGAATCTTCTGTGCACCTTATTGTAGCTAGGTTCTTCCATTGATTGAAGTTGTAAAGAGATAAATATCACTTACATAATCAACATATTGATATAAATTAATAAAGTAATAACTATATATAGATCATCTGTAGATTTGTAATGAAAAATATTTATTTGTGATGATGTGTACGTATAGCTACTTTAGCTGAATGGTAACCTTAACACCCGACACCTTCTCTCTTTATGATGTCGGGTGTTATTTATCTGTTAGGTGATGATCCCTGTTCTATCTAATGAAAGGAAGTGTGATTAATGTCTATTTTGACTTCACATCGCAAATCAGCTTACATAGCACCTCAACCTTCTCCTGAATTGCAATCGATTCTGGATATGGGTGAACATATTATTGATGGTGAACATGAATCAGCACGTGAAAATGCCAATCTGAATGGAGCAAGCTTTTCCGGTAAAATGAGCCGTCTAGGTAGTGAATATGCTAAATGGTATACCAAGCGTCAGTTGTTACCTCAACCGATTGCTCAAGCAGTTGCACAAAATCGCATCTATATTCATGATCTAGATCATTATGCGGTCGGTACAACCAATTGTATCTTTATTCCTTTTGATAAATTATTACGAGATGGATTCAGTAGCGGCAATGGCAGTCTACGTACTCCAAACTCGATTATGACAGCTATGGCGCAAGTAGCGATTATTTTTCAATGTCAGCAAAATGCGCAGTATGGCGGTGTAGCCGCTAATAAATTGGATTACGATCTGGCTCCTTATGTCACCAAGTCTTTCCGTAAACATCTGCGTAAAGGATTCCGTTATTTTGATGAAAGTAACGAGTTAAGTGAACAGCTTCTCCAGAAGTCTATTATGGATGATATTGCTTTAGCTGAACAGTATCCGCGTGCTTATCAATATGCCCTAGAAGAAACGAAAGTCGAAACATTACAAGCCGCAGAAAGTCTAATCCATAACCTGAATACGATGTCTAGCCGTGGAGGTGGGCAGATTCCTTTTACCAGTATTAATTATGGAACATGTACCTCTACCGAAGGACGATTGATCGTACAATGTCTGCTAGCTGCTACTGTGCGAGGACTTGGTCATGGCGAGACACCGATTTTCCCGATTCAAATTTTCAAATGTAAACAAGGCGTGAACCAGCAAGCTGGCGATGTTAATTATGATCTATTTCTTCAAGCCATAGATTGTTCGGCTCGTCGTCTATACCCCAACTTCGCCAATCTGGATGCACCGATCAACCGTGAGCTTGAAATTCCAGGCGAACCGGATACTGAATTTGCTACTATGGGTTGCCGTACACGGGTAATGGCTGATCGATTCGGACGTAATCATCTGTCTGGTAAAGGGAATCTTTCTTTCAATACGATTAATCTGGTGAAGCTGGGACTGGATTATGGTATGGCTATCGCTGGACAACGCTCGGTCGCTGACGAGCAAGGATTCTACCATGAGTTAGATGAATGTATAGAGCTTGCTGCACAAGGATTATTGCATCGTTATCATCTTCAAGCGTCTCAACCTGCCAAAGCATCTGATTTTATGATGCGTGAAGGGGTATGGGAAGGCGGCGACCTTCTTGCTCCCGATGATACTGTAGAAGATTGTCTGAAGCATGGTTCATTATCGATCGGATTTATTGGATTGGCTGAATGTATGAAAGCTCTATATGGAGCACATCACGGGGAAAATGATACCGTTTATCAACAAGCATTGACACTGATTGCTTATATGAGAACTGCTTGTGATGAACTTAGTGAGCGCTATAATCTTAACTTTTCACTGATGGCAACACCGGCTGAAGGATTATCCGGTAAATTTGTGACTGTTGATCGTGAACACTATGGTGCGATTGCAGGAGTGACCGATCGTGAGTATTACACCAATTCATTTCATATTCCTGTCTATTATTCGATTACCGCTGCTCGCAAAATTCAGTTAGAAGCGCCTTTCCACAGTTATTGTAATGCAGGAGCGATTTCGTATATTGAGCTGGATGGTAATGCCCGTCATAATGTAAAAGCGATGCAACAGATTATTCAATATGCGCTGGCTCAACATATTAGTTACTTTAGTATTAATCATCCGATTGATCGCTGTACCGGTTGCGGACACGAAGGCATTATAGGAAGTCACTGCCCTGCTTGTGGTGCCTCTGAATTGAATGTTCCTATCGCTCGCTTGCGCCGTGTAACAGGGTATCTTACAGGTGATTATCAGACTCGATTTAATCCTGCCAAGCAAGCAGAAGTACGGGATCGGTTGAAACATTCACGATGAATATCTGTGGTTATATTCCCGAGTCAGTCAATGAAGGCGATGGATTACGAGCTGTCATTTTTATCAGCGGTTGTAAGCATGGTTGCGCAGGTTGTTTTAGTCGACATACATGGTCTTTTCAAGCAGGAGAACCTTTTACCCAGAAGCTTCAACAACAACTTATTGATGAGATGAAGCAGAATCCTTTATTGGATGGAATAACGATAGCTGGAGGAGATCCTTTTTTCTCCGCTATCGAAGTTTCTTCATTTGTGCAGGAAGTTCGGCATCAGCTCTCTCATTTCTCAATCTGGATCTATAGCGGATATACATGGGAAGAATTGAATACTTCTTCTATAGAAGGTGTTCAGACATTATTAAACCAATGCGATATACTGATTGATGGCCCATTTGTAGAGTCACAACGTGATGTTTCTTTGCGTTATCGGGGAAGTCGTAATCAACGAATTATTGATATTCAGCAAAGTGCTATCCAGCAAAAACCTATTTTATGTCAATCCAGTGACATTGGCTATAAAAGTGCCGATATCAACGCTATGACTACATTAACATAATTGACTTATCTTCTTAAATTGCTTATGATTTGTTTAGTAAGATAATGGTTAAGTAAGAATTGTAAGAGATTTACTAACCACATAACTCTATATTCCTGTTAAAGGGGAGTAGCTGTACAGGCAAAGTCGTCATTACGGGATTTATCCCCGGTTTTGCTTGGCAATGATAAACATTGTTAGCGAGACCTTTACCATGTTTTGGTGAAGACTCGTTATTTTTCTGGGAGACCTTTACCAATCATGGTAAAGGTCTTTTTTATATACTAACGACAAAAAAACGAGATTTTAGGGAGGCAATTCAATGGATGTAGCATTGTTATTGGAGTATGGATGGGTATTACTTGTACTGATCGTACTGGAAGGTCTGCTCGCAGCAGATAACGCTTTGGTACTCGCAATTATGGTTAAACATTTACCTGAAGAAGAACGCAAAAGGGCACTGTTTTATGGACTATTCGGTGCATTTGTTTTCAGATTAGGTTCACTATTCATTATTTCATTCCTTGTCGATGTATGGCAGGTTCAAGCGATTGGTGCACTTTACCTTCTGTATATCGCATTTAATCATATTATTCGTAAAATTATTTCTCATCGCTCCAAAATTGATGAAGCTGCTGAAGAAGCTGGCCCAGATGGTAAGCCTAAAAAGCAATCTGGTTTCTGGATGACTGTATTCAAAGTCGAAGTGGCTGATATTGCATTTGCAGTAGATTCAATCTTAGCAGCTGTTGCCCTAGCTGTTGCATTGCCTGCAAGTGGATTGCCTGCTATCGGTGGTATGGATGGCGGACACTTTATCGTTATCTTCTTGGGTGGATTTATCGGTCTAATCATTATGCGTTTTGCCGCTTCTTATTTCGTGAAATTGTTGCAAAGTCGCCCAGGTCTAGAAGTTGCTGCTTTTGTTATCGTAGGTTGGGTAGGTGTGAAGCTTGCTGTCATCACGCTTGCACATCCAGCGCTAGGTATATTGCCTGAGCATTTCCCTGAAAATACGATCTGGAAATTGTCGTTCTATATTGTACTTGTAGCGATCGCTGTATGCGGTTGGTTGTTATCTAGCAAAGTAGAAGTTAAAGATGAAGACAATGCTGTACGTGAAGTCGAAAAAGAGATTAAAGAAGATCTATAATTAGCCGATGCATGAATGGTTAATAGGCCTGATCGAGGGATTCAAAAGTCTGGGCTATGTTGGCATTGCATTAGCCCTGACCTTCGAATTCGTCCCGGCAGAGTTGGTTCTTCCACTCGCCGGCTTCTGGGTGTATGAAGGTGATTTCAATATTATTCTGGTGATTTTGGCAGGTACAATCGGCGGAGTCACTGGGCCGTTGACCTTGTATGCACTGGGTCGTTATGGAGGAAGACCTCTTGTTCTTCGCTTCGGTAAATACTTTCTTGTTCGGGAAAAAGAAATTGTGAAAGCCGAACAGTTTTTTGCAAAGTATGGAAGTGGCGTTGCTTTCTTCGGAAGATTTCTTCCGGGAGTACGTACAGCGGTATCGATTCCTTGCGGGATGGCAAATATGAATGTCTGGAAATTCAGCATCTATACCTTTGCTGCGATGTTGCCGATCACCAGTCTGTATGTGTATCTCGGTTATAAGTTAGGGCCACGCTGGGAAGAGGTGGGTCCACTCGCTTCTCAATATTTGACCCCTGTAGCGATTGTGATTCTTGTCGTTCTGGTCGCATGGATCGGTTGGAAATGGTTAAGTGCTCGCCGCAAAAGAGCGACTTCTCAATCGACTGACCATGATTCTGAATAAATAGATAACATAAAAAGCGTCTGTTAAACCTAGAAAAGAGTGTCATTTCTACGGTTTATAGACGCTTTTTTTATTATTGATCATATCAGAAGAAAATTTATTATTTTTTATAGTCAGAAAATGTATATGACTGTAAATAGAGAGACCCACAAGATTATATTATTTCCAAATGATCAATTTGAACAAAGCCTTATTTTATACGGTTTGACAGCTTACACGATGATGAATTGACCTTTACATTTTCAGCGGTACATTTTTTACAATTGAATTGTTATCCACTTATTTACATAAATTATTTACATAAATTTGAAAAATAGTATTAATAATTGTAATTTATAAGACGACATAGTAAGTATAAAAACTTATTTTGCATAAATGCGAAAGTAAGTTGCTTTCAAAAAATTTGATCGATGTAATTGATAATTGAATTACATATCGATATGGAGTGGACAAGATGAGAATAGGTGCTAATTTTCAAACGTTTACCAAATTAATCGCTGCCTTTATCTGTGTAGCCTTGATTGTAGCTGCAATTGGTTTATACGGTTTGAGTAATCAGAATCGGATGAATGAAAGTGTCAACGGTCTGTACAATAATAATCTGGTATCTATGCAAGCTCTCTCTGCTGCTGAATTGTCTTTGCAAAAAATGCGTGTCGCTTCTCGAGATATTGCGCTAACTGCCGATGATACGGCTAAACAAAAAGTCGTTGGTTCGATCCCTGATCTCATCACTGCTGTTCAAGAAAATATGTCTCAATATAGCAATACACCGTTGTCTGATCAAGAACGTAATGAATTGCAGAACTTTAATAAATTTTGGGCGAATTATAATGATGTATACAGTCAAGCGGTCAACCTAGCCGAAAATGCTACACCTCAAGAATTTCAGACATTTGTTCAAAATTCTGTTGTGCCGGCGGGAACAGATATGTATGATAGTATTGCCAAATTAAACCAAATTAACGAACAAACAGCCAGTGCAGCGAATAACACAGCCAAAGCTGTTTTTGCCAATGCGAAGTTCTGGACGACCTTATGGATTGTGGTAGCCTTCTTATTCTGTATCTTATTAGGAACGTTGATTTCTCGGATGATCAGTGTGCCATTAAAACAAATCAGTCGTCTACTTCAACAAGTAGCTGCTGGGGATCTACGTGAACAATCCAAACTTGTAGGCAAAGATGAAATTGGACAGCTTGCTCTTGCTGCTAATGATATGACCAATCGTCTTAACGGCTTAATTGCCAATATTATCGAATCGGCGCAAAGTGTCGCTGCCACTTCAGAAGAAATCTCAGCCAGCACCGAAGAAATCGCTGGAAGTAGTGAAAATCAATCTCAATCGGCTCAAGCGATTGCTCAATTGTTCAAAGATATGTCTATTGCTATTGATGATGTAGCTCGAAGTGCAGAAGAAGCTGCTGAACTATCCAATACTACAGTTGAAAAAGCTCAACATGGCGGTCATATTGTCGCTCAAGGTACACAAGCGATTCAAGAAGTGAATCAACAAATGTCCAAACTTGAAAATGATTCTACTCGTATCGGTGATATTATCGAAGTGATTGATGAGATTGCAGATCAGACGAATCTGCTTGCTTTGAATGCTGCTATTGAAGCTGCTCGTGCAGGTGAACAAGGACTTGGATTCGCTGTGGTTGCCGATGAAGTCCGTAAGCTTGCAGAACGTAGTAGCGCAGCTACCAAAGAAATCACAGGCATTATTCGCTCGATGCAGACCAATATGAAGCATAGCATTGAAGCGGTTAACAGCAATGCAGAACACTCTCTTTTAACCAGTGATGCTTTTGAAGATATTGTTCATCGGGTGAGTGATTCTTCACTCAAAATTAACGGTATTGCTGCGGCGAGTGAACAACAAAGTGCTCAATCTGTAGATGTCATGCATTCAGTCAATGAAATTGCTGCGGCTACGGAAGAAGTGGCTTCTGCTTGTGAACAAACAGCTTCTTCTTCTCAGACATTAGCTCAATTAGCAGATCAACTCCACTCTTCTGTAACTACGTTTAAAATCTAGTTTTGGATCTGGTGTATAGTCAAAATAATAATAAATGGAGGTCCTACTTATGATGATCAGATCGTCCGACCAATATATTGAATGTATGGCTGATAACCAGCGGATTGCTCTGCCTATTCATGCAGTACAGGAAATTATCCGTTTTGAGTTATTTAACCCTACACCTCAACTCGATCCACAAGTATTAGGTACAATCAGTTGGTATGGTCGTACGTTACCTGTTGTGCGTCTACAACCTAATTCGAACGACAACGATTCAGCTGATTTTGCCAAATCATGTATGACTGCACGCATCTTAATATTACGCCAGCATAATCAAGCGATACTGGGCTTATATGTAGACAGGGTATGTAGAATTGCCACCCACCCGCAACATTTATGGACAGCAACGTCTACGTACCCATGGATTACACGTTATCTTGAACAAGATTATACTCATATCTCGCTACTTGATATTGAATCTTTAAATTACGCTTTCGGTCTTACAGCGACTCGATAAGATCACCTGCTAGTAATGAAGCAGGATTACCTGTACGCTGATTCGCTGCCACTTCACCGGCATGTCCATGCAAATGTACACCGAATGTAGCCGCTTGTATGCCGCTTAGACCTTGAGCAAGTAATCCTGCTATAATGCCTGTCAGCGCATCACCGGAGCCTCCTGTTGCCATTCCCGGGTGTCCGGTGGTATTTACATAGACTCTCCCATCTGCTGAAGCAATCACGGTTCGTGCGCCTTTGAGCACCAGTGTAATTCCATGCTTGATCGCAAAGTCACGAGCGATGCCGATCCGATCTCGTTGTACCTCTGGCGTAGAGATACCTGCAAGTCTACCCATCTCTCCTGGATGTGGCGTGAGCACAGTATCCGCGGATCGAGATTGCCAGCTGGATAATCCATCTGCTTCAGCGATCATATTCAGACCATCGGCATCTAAGACCAGTGGCTGATCTGTTTTTTCCCATAACGTCTGTAACCATTCTCCATCCTGTTCAAATCGACCTAAACCCGGTCCTATAGCAAGTACATCACATTTCTCAGCTAAAGGAAGAATAGCATCTGTGCTAGAACGCTCCCACTTCCCGTCTACGCCTTCTACAGCAGGAGCAAGCATAAGTTCAGGCACATGACCTGCAATATGTGGTAGCAAAGCTTGTGGAAGCGCCCATGTCACTAATCCACTCCCTATCCGCAATGCTGCACGCGAAGCCAATAATCCAGCTCCACTCATATTCATACTTCCTCCTACAATCAATACATGCCCATAGGTTCCTTTGTGTCCGTCTACTGCACGTGCACGTTCAGGATCGACTTCCAACACATGTTCTAGCACTTCATTCGTAACCAGATGAGTATCTACATCTAACGTTTGAGCAGTAAATCGTGGAATCCCAATCTGGCGTACAACTACATCGCCAGCGACTCCTGCTCCCGGATATTGAACTAATCCTCGCTTGAGAAAAGCCAGACTGACGGTTACCGATGCTTGAATACATGTCTCTGCCACTTCCCCTGTATCTGCATGAAGCCCACTTGGAATATCTGCCGCAATAATAGGCTTACCGCTACGATTTGCGGCTGTAATCATCGCATCATAAGGTGCACGCGGTTCCCCTTTACTTCCGGTTCCTAGTAGAGCATCTACAATACCTGTATAGGAATGCCAGTTGGATTCTTTTTCCCAGTCCTTATTCCAGATTGCAACATCAATACCTGATTGCCGGGTTGCATCACGCTGAATAGCTGCATCACCGGTCATTTCTGCCGGGTTTTGAGCATACAACAGAGTGACTTTAATGCCTGCATCTTGCAGATAACGAGCAGCCACTAATCCATCGCCACCATTGTTTCCTTTACCGACCAGAATAAGCCAGTGTTGCTTCTGATCATGTACAGTAAGGTTCTTATCGCTTCGAATCTGTCCAACACGTGACAAGCTTGAACCGAAAGGAATATCGGCTTGCTCTGGCTTAGCGCTGTTACTCCACTGAATCACTTCTTCAGCGATCGCTTTACCAGCGCTCTCCATCAGGGATAGTGCAGGAATACCTAGCTGTTGAATTGTATGTTGGTCTAAGTCACGCATTTGTTGTGCAGTCACAATATACATTATCGATTCGCTCCTCTATATACATCATTTATGTTTAGGATGTATTTATACGATTGCCTTATTATGTATTAACCGTATTTGCTAGATAACAAAAACACCGCCCCTAAGGACGGTGTGTTGATTACATCTAGATTCAGCTTAATAAGCCACAGTAAAGCGAGTACGTGTAAATAATGGATCTTCAACTTCATCAAATAAAGCAGCTGCATAATCTTCTATAGAGATGCGACTTGCTCCATCATCATCGGTAACAAGGCGATTTGTACCGATGCGGAAATTCCCTGTGCGTTTACCCGGCTCGATCCAACTGGCTGGACTGACATAAGTCCAATCCAGATCGCTCTGGCTATAGATTTCATAAGCATCGACATGGGCTTGAGCAAGCGGTCGAATCTCTGCCGGGAAATCAGGTGTATCCATCAAGCGTACACCCGGTTCTACTTCTAGGCTTCCTGCTCCACCAACTACTAATAGACGCTGTACACCTGCTCTTTTCATACCTTCTACCACAGCACTAGCGGCTTCGATCAGTTCGCCTTCATTTCCAAATTGCGGGCCAAAAGCATTAATAACTACATCATGCCCTGCGACTACAGCTTCGACACTAATCGGATCCAGTACATTGACACTGATTCCTTGTAGACGTTCTGTATTCTTATCAATTTTGGAAGAATCCCGAGTCGCTGCGGTGATCTCATATTTACGTCGTAGTCCTTCTTGTACAAGGCGTTGTCCGATGGTTCCGGTTGCACCAATAATAGCAATTTTCATTTAAGATTCCATCCTTTCCGTCATGAGCGGTCTTTCTTTTTACATACCCTGCTCAGCCGATGATGATTCAGTATTAGTTCTGGATCGCTTGACGAACCTGTTCCATTTCCTGCAAATCAGTTGTCACCTGCTGGAGTGTAATCTTTTCTAACTCATCTTCCATCGCTTTTTGTGCACGATAAAATACTCTTTCCAGTTCCGCTTGAATATTACGTCCAATATCACAATTGGGATTCGGATGTTCATGAATAGCGAACAGTTCATCTTTGGCATCATTTTGCGCTGCACGATAAATATCCAATAACGTAATCTCAGCGGCAGGACGTGTCATTTGGGCACCTGCTACACCGGGCTGTGTACGTACAATCCCTGCTTTGGCTAACTGGCTGATCATACGGCGAATCACAACTGGATTCGTATTAACACTTGCCGCAATCCATTCCGAAGTGATATGTCCATCACTTGCATCCAATAATGACAATGTGTGAATAGCCACTGCAAAACGGCTATTATATGCCATAAGTGTGCACCCCTTCTTTATCTATTTGCTAACCTTAAAATAAGCTATACGCTACTCATCTATATCAGAATGATTGTTTTGACAAATAAGATAGATTATCTTGAAGCTTCAAAAAGCATTGTATTCAAGCACTTATATACTATAGTATACATCAAAGAGTTATACTTCTAAAAGAAAGTTACTACGTTGTAGCCAGAATTATTCCAGTCGTTCTTATTCTGTAATAACCATTTTGGTTAAGGATATGATGTAATGATCCAAATACAATGTGTAACACATGAATGATAGATAAAGGAGTGAATCTGTTGGATTGGTCTATTTTACTGCGTTCTCATGCTATAGGCTTATATCTGATCGGAATGGTAGGGCTATTCGCTTTTGCAGTCGTGTACGGATTTACAGCCAAGCAACGTAAATATAGAGATGATGAACGTATGCGCCGTATTCAAAATAGTCTGGATCGCTTAACGCAAGCGGCAGGACAAGTCTATCCTGTACTGATTAGCAAAAGTCTTTCTTCTACTCATGCAAATCCAGCTTCTTTACCGGTTCCAGCCGAAAGTGTACTGGCTTGCAAAGCAGCTACGTATGCTTCTGATGAATTGTTGGAGCGGATTGATCAGTATATGGAAGATCGTGATCGCAAAAGTCTGGCTTTACTGTATCGCACACTGGACAGCGATATTCGGCGGTTGACCCGTGAGCGCAAAATGATATTAGCTCGTGGAGAACATCCACGTTGGGGACTATTATTATGGCTTACGATCTGCCCGGCAATTCCTTTTCTCGTCTTAGTCATAGAATCATTATTATTGTGGAATCTATGGAATGATCTTATGGCGGCTCGATATCTACAAGCTCCTGCGGTTTTATTCGCTATTTTGCGCTTTATTTCATGTACAGGCGCTCTCGTGTTATTGTATGCGATTATCACAGCCGACTTTCGTCAAAATGCACGTAGGTTGGTATTTATCTGGTTATCGTTATTGATCAGCGGATTATGTCTTTTACATATGTTAAGTCTGCAAGCCGCACCTTATCTATTGATAGCTCAAGTTCTTATTTTTGCTAGTGGATTCCGATTTACACGTGAACCGAAGCGTAAAGAACGTCCTTATGTAGGAGAATATGAATAAGGTTTAGCTAATGAGATCAAATAAGAAAAAAACACTTCAGTTCAGCAGCCTTGATCTGCTTGAGTACTGAAGTGTTTTTTATTGATTGTCTATTTATTGTACGCCCGGTTCAGGTTGTTCAGCCATCACACAGACTGGACGATTCAGTGTTAACTCGTTACCTGTTAGCAATAACTTTCCTGTATCTGCTTCTATCGCAAATTGTACAATATTGTTGCTGTCCTGATTGCTCACCAGAATATATCCACCAGGTACAACAGCTACATTACGTGGAGTTTCTCCTTTGACAGTGACCCATTCGATCGGCGACAATTCGCCTGTAAGTTCATCAATATTGTAATGGACGAGACTGTTATGTCCACGATTAGAAGCATAGACAAAACGTCCACATGGAGAGATACGAATATCTCCGCCTGTATTTTCACCTGTAAAATCTTCTGGCAATGTAGAGACATGACCGATAATCTCTAGTTGACCATCTTCAGGATTACGACCATACGCTGTTACTGTACTATTGAGTTCATTGATTCCATAAGCCAATTGACCATTAGGATGGAAAATCAAATGACGAGGGCCCGATTGTGCAGGAAGCTCAGTAGCACCTTCTTCTGTCAATGTACCGTTATCTTCTAAACGATATGTAAATACCTTATCCAAACCTAGATCAGATACATACACATGATGGTTATCTAATGAAGAGACTGCTGAATGTGGATGCGGAGCATCTTGACGATCTGGGTCGGTTCCACTTCCGGTATGCTTCACTTCACCCGTCATTTCAGCTAGAGCACCTTGATCACCTACAGCAAAAACATTGATATTAGCGCCTGTATAATTAGAAGCCAATAGATGCTTACCATCTGGTGTTAATTGTACATAACAAGGAGCGCCTCCACCTGTAGACTTACGATCTAACAAATGAAGTTCACGTGTTTCGGGATTGATTTGATACGTTAAAATTTCACCTTCGCCTTTTTCACTAGCGGCATATAATACGGTGCTGTCTGTGGATAATGCGAGATATGAAGGATTTTCGATACCTTTGATCCCACCAACCAGACGTAATTCACCTGTATCTGTGTTCATTACTGCTGTCTGAATACCTACTTCTTCTTCACTTGAATACGTACCGATATAGAACCAGACTTCATTTTCAAAAACAGACATGATTATATCCCCTTTCAGTCATCAACTACATAAAGACTTCCTCTATCTTATAACGACTCCGAGAGGGGATTGAATCATTCATCTGGCAATTCGCCGAAAAATCAATTTCAATAATGGCGGAACTGCTAGAAAAATAAACAGCGTTCTAAATAACTGATAACAGCTTACCGTTGCGATATCTGCATTGACTTCATGAGCAATAATACTCATCTGATCCATACCACCCGGTGACATACTTAACATAGCTGTTGCTGGAGAGACATGATGCCATTTCAACAATATAAAAGCAAGCATACCAGCAAATAACAACAAAACTGCTCCACTACCTAATGCCAAAGCGATCATTTGCAACTTATTGGTCAATCGTTCTGGCTGGAGCATCAATCCAATCGCACTACCAATCAGCAATTGCGCCGCATCAAGAATCGCAGAAGGCAAAGCAGGTGCGTGTATCCCTGCCAACTGGATCACAGCAGTCGTAATCATCGGAAGCAAAATAAAAGCGGTAGGAAACCGAACTTTTTTACCCAGTATAGCCATACCTGTACAAGCGATAGCAAATAAAAAGATATTCGGAAACAATCCGCTCCAATTGGCTGTCGAATGGGCTAATGCTTCGGTTACACTGTCCATATCCACACCGAAAATAGGACTAAATATCAAAAGCGGTACACCAATAATAATCATCATTAAGCGTGAGACTTGAAGAAAAGTAACAACAGTTATATCAATACCTTTGACTTCTTCTGCCAAAATAACCATCTGTGTTAATCCACCTGGAATACTCCCTAACAATACTGTTGGAAATGAAATTCCTGAGATTTTGGTAATGATATACGCTGTAAACACTGCAAATAAAATCAGCAGAGCGGTTAAGCCGATCATCGAAGGCAATTGTCCACCGATCTGTTGCAAAGTTGCGATAGTCAATGATAATCCAATCGAATAACCGACGATAATCATCCCTGCATTACGTGCTGCATTCGGCCATAGTGGCGGTAATGAGGGGAATAATTTGGAACTGATAAAAATAACGATCATCGGTCCGAGCAACCACGGAATCGGTAGATGAATGACTTTAAATAATAATCCACCGATCAATGCAAGTGTCAGCGTATATAACCATCTGATCCATGGCTTTGGCTCAATCACGAAGGATTCACGATCTCGTTAAGTCGTTGCTGAATATCCCCTTTAAATAATCCGCCATGATAACAAATAACCGTTTCGATCGGAAGCTGTTGAAAAGCACGAAGTGATTCGGTGGCTTGTTCCATATCTAATGTAAACATAGGATTAGGCCCTTGCAATTCACCATTTTCAACGATCATCGCATCTGCGGCAAATAACGTTTTACTCGCGATATCATAAAAGCTCGTATGCCCTGGCGTATGCCCCGGTGTATGTATCACTTGTAGACCTTCACCAAAAGGAAGAATTTCATTTCCTTGTAGAACATGAGTCACATTATCCGGCGTATTCGCTGAAAATACTTTGCGGAATGATTGTTGTAAATGCTCGGATAGCGGTTCAAGTACTGTATCGATCCGTTCAGGTTTGGCTTTGGCAAAAGGATGTGTTCCATTGATCGCCCCTGCATCTTTAGCTTGTGCATATACATTTAACTGATCTTGAGTAGCTTCCAAAAACTGAGGTAAACTTCCCACATGATCGAGATCATCATGAGACAAAATAATCGTTTTGACTGGATACGCAGGATCAATCTGTTGCATAATAGTGTCGTAACAACCTGGAACACCCGTATCAATTAACACCGCTTGATCTTCTGTATAAATAACCACTGGATGGATCACCATTTCATGTTCGCCCATCGGTATTTTAATTTCTAACATTTCGATATGATCTGCAATTTTCATTATTCCCCAGAGTCTAGATAACGACTCCGGTTCACCTCCTTGTGTAATAAAATACTCTATTTCTTATATCCACATTATACAACATTGTTAAACAGCACAGACTCGGTTACGTCCTTGACGCTTCGCTTCATATAAAGCTTCATCCACTTTGGCTAGCATAACATTCGGCTTGGTATCTGGAAAAGTCGCTACACCTATAGATACAGTAATCGATAATGTACGTTGATCAGGTAAAAGAAATGTAGTCTGCTCAATCACATTCCGCAATTTTTCAGCTACATGACTAGCATTGTCTTGAGTACAGTAATTTAAAATAACAATAAACTCTTCTCCACCTTTGCGAGCGCAGGTATCCCCTGAGCGTACAAATTCTTGTAGTAATTCTCCCATCTGAGATAACACAGCGTCTCCGCTACTGTGTCCATACGTATCATTGATTGATTTGAAATAATCGATATCTATCATTAATAAAGAAAAACTTTTTTGATTGGCTTTGGCATAATTCATCGTTTCTTCGAATAAAGCTTCAAAAGCACGTGGATTGTGCAGCCCTGTTAAATGATCTCGATTCGCTAACTCTTTCAATAATAGAAACAAATGATTCGATCGTGTAAGGTACACAAGAATGATATAAGTGAATAATCCGCCTACCAAAAACACACTTAAAACGATCAGAAATTGCCATAACATTGGATCTTCTAACGTAAAATAAAATAAGATCGGCGGCAAAATCATCGAACAACAAATCGTAATCAACCAGCGACTTAGCAGTACCCGACGATCTCCAATCAATAATAGTGAAGAACATATCCATGCGCCTAGTACTATCGCTATGCTGACCATTAATACATCTATATCACCGTATTCAAAAAGGAACAGTCGCCCGAAAATAATAATTGTTCCTGCAATCAAACCAGATAGTCTACCTACTGTATAGACGGCTCCAATCACTGCTAATGCTCTGAGGTCAATTACAACATGACTTTCAGGAAGATGGAATCCCCACAGAATAAGAACTAATCCAAAAAGACCATACACAATACCAGCTAGACTTATAAAAAACCATTTTCGTTTTATTAATTCATCACGAACTTTATTTAGTAACAAATTACCTAAAAACAAAAAGGTTGAGGTTAACGTTAAATTATTAATCAATTCAAGTACCATAGGGTATATCCTCACATCCTCTAACGAATCTGCTATCCTTTCTCTATATTCGACATATTACTCCAAATAGTTCATAGTTTAAAGCTAATTATGACAAAATAATCCACTTTAAGATCAATGACATATCAAAAAGCCTGACGTATATCACGTCAGGCTTTTTGATTATATATCATCTACTCATTTAGAAGAAATAATCTTAGAATGAGTTTTTGATAACTGCTTCAGTTAAATCAAAACGTCCAGAAGCATAAGCAGGTTTTGCTGCTTTACCTACGCTGATTAGGATCGTTGGGATATAACGAGCAGGTACATTGAAATGTTCTGCAAATTTATTTTTATCAAATCCACCCATAGCACAAGTATCATAACCCAATGCTTTTGCTGCAAGCATTAAGTTCATCGCTGCAAAAGAAGAATTGACATTTGCACTATCGCGTGCAAATTCAGCACTTTGATAAGCTCCATCAATTTGAGCCACTAATGAATCACGAATTTCTTGAGTCAATGCTCCTCCTTCAACAGCTGCATCATAAATTGTACCTGCATTTTTGTTCGCTTCTAGATCCGCAAGAATAGCAACTACAAAAGAACTGTCTGACACTTGAGATTGGTTATAAGCGATTGGCAACAATTCTTGTTTTTTCGCTTCATCGTCAATGACAAGGAATTTCCAGTGTTGAAGGTTCCAAGCAGATGGAGCATCATTAGCTGCTGTCAGAATTGTATCCATATCTTCTTGCGGAATTTGGTAACCTTTTTCATACGATTTTACAGAATGGCGTTGCTCTATCACTTGAATCGTTTCTGGCTTAATTGCGTTAGACATAGGTTTATTCTCCTTTGGGGTGGGGGTTGATGAAAGATAACGATAAACTTAATTTCATTTGTGAATTAAGTAACATTTAGTAACTATCTATATAATTCATTGTTATTGTAATAGATATGTTGATAGCTTGTCAACAAATGTTAAACCATATTAATTCTGCTCCAGATATTGGTAAAATAAAACAAGCTCTCATCGAAAACCTTTCGAGATATAAAAGGAATTTGCGATATAGAGCTTATGTGATATTTACTCATTTCTGACGTTTATGAGTCCAGTCTTTCACCCATTCAAGCAAGCGAATATCTTGCCCTTTCCCAGCGATCACTGACAATCCAATCGGTGCACCTTGTACTGTAGCGACTGGAATACTAATCTGTGGCAGACCGGCTAGACCTGCAATACAAGACAATTGCATCGTCTGGGAACGACGACGTTCATTTTCTTCTCCTTGAATATTAAGATAAGGAGCTGCACCTGTTGCTGTTGGCAACACCAGTAGTCCATGAGTACCCAATAATTGATATAGACGCTCACTCACTTGTTGTTTTAGAGCAAATGAATATGAATGATCTTCCAGACGTAATGTGGAAGCCCATGCAAATCGATCTGCAATATCTTTGCCAAAAGAAGGTTGTGTGGCTTCTATCCACTGCTGATGTTCTTGCCAGATTTCTAAAGCTTGGATCGTACGAAAAGCAGTCATCCATGCCGACAATCCTTCCGGTGCAATCTCTGTCCATGAAGTATGACCGTTGTTTTCTTTAAGATAGTGAGTCATTTCTTCCAACGATTCTTGCAAAGCGGTACGTGTATCAGGTTCTGCTAATGCCCAAGCTTCTTCTGGAAAATAAATATGATCGAATAGAGAATGCTCATTATGCTCTTCTAAGGAATCGATTAATACTTTGCCTACTTCTAATAACATATCAGCAGAGTTCGCCATCCAACCTACGGTATCAAATCCTTGTGCAAGTGGAATCACTCCGTCGATCGGAACCAAACCATGTGTAGGGCGCATTCCATAAATACCACAATACGATGAAGGAATACGTACAGAACCTCCTGTATCTGTACCGATCGCAAAATCTCGTAGACCTGCGGCAACAGCTACAGCTGAACCACTAGAAGAACCTCCCGGAATACGATCTGCTGCTTGTGGATTAATCGGTGTTCCATAATGAATATTTTGCCCATTTAAGCTATACATCAATTCATCGGTATGTGTTGTTCCTTGTAGAATAGCTCCAGCTTCGAGTAATCGCTCTATCGCTGAAGAAGTGTAACTAGCAGGCGAATGAGTCCGCAACCAGTCTGGATTCCCTGCACTAGCTGTATGACCTGCAAGAGCAAATACATCTTTAACTCCGAATGTCCATCCAGAAAGTGATCCTTGTAGCGCCTGTGGTGAAGATGAAGCCATCGTCAATTGCTCGTTCATAAAGGCATTCCATGTTGAACTCATCTCTATTCCTCCCTACCGATACCATCTCTATTCATTCCTACATATCCACGTAAGCTTTGTGTAAGTAAATTTCAATTTTTATGTTGAAAACGATTTTTAATCATTATATATTTAAACATATCGTAAATGAAAGAGTTATTTTCGAACCAAAACGAAATAAGATAACGATGTAAATAAAAATGATTAGGAGGCATAAATAAGATGAATCATCACCGTTCTTTAACCGATCAACCTGTCGATATTGATGAGATTGATCGCAAAATTATTACCATTCTGAATAAAAACGGTCGAATTTCATATACTGACCTTGCCAAAGATATTGGTTTATCTCGTGTAGCTGTACAAGCTCGAATCAATGCTTTGATAGAAAATGAAGTGATTGAGCGCTTCACTGCTGTTATTAACCCTGCCAAAATTGGGATTACTGTATCGGCATTCTTCAATGTAGAAGTAGAACCCAAGCATCTTCAAGAAACTGCGGATCAATTAGCCGAAGAACCGTTTGTCACTAGCCTTTACCATATGACAGGCCCTAGCAAATTGCATATGCACGGATTATTTATCGACAATCAAGAAATGGAGTCTTTTCTAAAAGATAAATTATACAATATGCCGGGTATTATGAGCGTAGATTGCCAGGTATTGATTACCCGTTACAAAAGTCGGATGGGAATGAGGCTGTAATATATGAGTAAACCATCGACTACACCTTCCAAATCTACATCTACGACTCCTGTTTATCATAAAGCGACCTATAGTGAATTATCATGGGCGATGGTACGTACCGGTATTCTTGGTTATGGCGGTGGGCCTTCGGTTATGCCTCTTTTTCGTTATGAAGCAGTGACTCGTTATCGCTGGTTAAGTGATGATGAATTTGGCGAAATTCTAGCGCTTGGCAATGCTTTACCCGGTCCGATTGCTACGAAGATGGCGGCGTACTTGGGCTATCGTGGCAAAGGTGTGCTCGGGGCTATTTTAGCTGTGATCGCTCATATTCTCCCTTCTTGTCTAGCGATGATCGTGTTATTATCAGCAGTCTCTTACTTAAGCCAGTCCAAAATCATTCAAGGGATGATTGCTGCTGTGGTGCCTGTAATTGCTGTCATGCTGGGCGTAATGGCATACGAATTTGGCGAAAAAGCGGTTAAAGGACTAGGTATTAAAGTCGGTATTGGACTATTTATTGTAGCGTTTATTCTGTTGCAACTGGTAAATGTCCATGCGGCTATTGTGATTGCATTATTTTTAGCCTATGGAGCGGTTCATTTCAAATTTGTTCAATGGCTGAAAGATCGCCGTAACCCACCTAATCCGCCTGTAAAGCCGACTGAAGGCGGTGGTGCTTAATGGTGACACTGACTATTGATTGGATCGAATGGCTTCGTTTATTTTGGGGCTTTTTTCTAGCCAATGTACTTGGTTATGGTGGAGGCCCTGCTTCGATTCCACTGATGTACAACGAGATTGTAGCGCATTACCACTGGCTAGATGACAAAACATTTTCGAATGTGCTGGCGCTTGGTAATACACTTCCCGGGCCTATTGCCACGAAGATTGCTGCTTTTGTCGGGTATGATGTCTCAGGGATAGGCGGAATATTTATCGCTTTATTTGCGACGATTGTCCCTTCGGCAGTGGCTTTGATTCTACTGCTTAATCTATTGCAGAAATACCGTACTTCTCCTGTAGTCAAAGGATTAACATTACTGGTTCAGCCTGTCATCGCTGTAATGATGGCAGTACTGACATGGCAATTAACAGCAGGTTCGTTTGTCTCGATAGGCATCTGGCAAAGTCTTGGTATTGCTGCTGTCGCTTTCTGGGCGATGCAAATTCGCAAGATTCATCCTGCTTTTGTGATTCTAGCGGCTTTTGTCTATGGTGCATTGGTACTTCCGAATTTTATTTGATCAACATAATATCAATCAAATGTACACCAAAAACGACTGTAGATCATCCACAGTCGTTTTTTTACCTATTTATATGATTAATCTGCAATATTGCTGTTACCACTTACTCCATTGATACTGCCTGCTTGACCAGTGACAGGTGAACCATCGCCATTACTTGCAAATTGAAAAGCATAGCCGTAATTGGTATCTGCTTTGAAATGTTGCAATTGATCGGCTGTGAGGTACGCACTTACATAGTTGTAGTCTACTTTTTGCGCATTTCCTTCATATGTCCATGCTTTGGCAACATTCACATCATAATTCAATCCTTGTAGACGTTTGACTTCGGCTTGTACTTCTTTGCTATGGGTTTCTAAAGGAGTGCCGTTCGAAAATAAATCGATCGCTACAAAATACTTCACATCTTTTCCGGCATATTGATCTAAAGCTTTTTTCACTCCACTCACGTACAATATTTCTCCGTTGTTCGGTGTTGCATAACTTTCAGATACCATGCCTCCACTATTGGGCTGAGCGACAGGGTCAGATCCTTTTTTCTCGTGCGGTAATACATCGATTCTTACTCCTTTGTCTTTCGGTTTTGCTACTTTATCGTTTTTGATCTTTTTCAAATATCCTAAAGCATGATGCAGGATCGCATTTGCTTCTGCACGAGTGATTTCTTTTTTCGGATTCAAGTTTTTGTTGTGATCTAACTTTACAATTCCAAGCACGATAGCCAATTGTACTGAACCTAAGAATGAAGGATTTAACTTTTTCATATCTTTGATATTAGGTGTAATCACATCAATCGCTGGCATGTTTCCTGCTGTTTGTAGAGCAGTCATTACTTCATCAATATAGCGTTCACGACTAATCTTTTGGTTAGAATGTGCTGCTTTGGATTTCAGTTTGAATGCTTTTTCAATCATTTGGCTCGCTTGTGCTTGTGTTAATGTTTTACTGGATGCAATAGTTGTATTGCTAACTCCATTAATAGTCGGTTGAGCATGTAATTTCACCATTCTTTCTTGTCCGGTTACACCATTCAAGTCTTGAACGCTAGATGTAGCTGCAAAAGACATACTCCCTAGTGATAAAGATAAAATAGATGCAGATAAGATTGATGTTACGATTTTTTTATTGATGTTGTTGTTTTTGTTATTCATGGTAATTCCTCCTCGAATGTTTGAACAATAATGGCTTACACTATAAAAGACGACGTTTAGCAGATCAGGTTATTTTTGCTTCCCATTATTTTTTAAAATCGATATCAATACCTTGATCTGCATCTACAGGCAAACCATCACCATTGGTAGCAAAGCGGAATCCGTAACCATACTGCGAATCTGCTACAAAATTCTTTAATTGATCGGCTGTAAAATAACCTGCAATATAGGAGTAATCGACTTGTTGTTGATTGCCTTGATACGTCCACGCTGTAGCATAACCTACCTTATAATGGAGCGCAGTCAGACGTTCTAATTCGTTCACAGCTTCTGCACTGTTAACCTCTATAGGCTTCATATCGTTAAATACATCAATCGCTACAAAGTATTTCACATCTTTCCCTGCGTTTTTCTTCAAAGCTTGTTGAACTTCTGGACTATAGAATTTACTTCCATTGACAGGTGTCGCATAACTATCTGATGGAATACCGCCTGAAGGAGTAGTTTCACTTTGAATAACCGTTCCAGGTGCTGTATAGATCGGATCTTGTTGATTCCAGACATTTGTAGCCATAAATGAAATAATAACTGCCGCCGCGGCAAAAGCTATAGCACTTGACCATTTCAGCCAATACTTCGATCTTGGTTGACGACGTGCTTCATATCGGGTCAATAAATCATCGTCGATCTGTCCAATAGCACGATAAAGTTGTTCACTATTCATAAGTAGATTCCTTCCTCTAGAAGATAAGCTTTAAGCTTGGTACGTGTACGAAAAAGACTAGCTTTGACATTGTTCTCTTTCATAGCAAATTGCTCAGCCATCTCTGCTTGTGAACGGCTATACCAGTATCTGGCTAAAAACAAATTGCATTCACGCTCAGGTAACGTATGCAGAAATTGGTTGATCGTTTTCGCTAAATCTTTTTCCAAAATAGCTTGTTCGACATCATGATCAGAAGGGATACAATCATCGAGTTCGCCAAGAATAATAGTCATTTCTCCACCACGCTTTTGGGCTTTTTTCGCTTTAAATTTATCAAGTGATAGATTTCTAGTAATTCTGCCTACAAAAAAAGACAGTTTACTCGGTCGTTGTGGAGGAATGGCATTCCATGTACGAAACCATGTGTCATTAACGCATTCTTCTGCATCTTCGGAATCACTCAAAATGTTATAAGAGATCGTATAGCAATATCTTCCGTAATGGCGGGAAGATTCTGCTATCGCTGCTTCATTTCTCGTTATAAATAGTTCTATAATTTCGTTATCTTCCACGTATAGGCTCTCCTTTGTGCTACATATACTCTTCACTTATACAGACGATAAATCATGACTCAGGTTATTTTTAAATAGCTCAAAAAGATAATTATTTTCTTGTTATCTACAAATGTAATATAATTCCAGTCAAAATACGATGCAGATCATTCTTGAAAGACTAGATACTCTTGTATATTTTTCGATAGATATGTAACTATTGTCTTTTTGTTGTTAAAAGAAGGATGCTCCCTTTCGATAGCGAATGCTACCCTTAGGCTTATGATGCCAAATGAAATGTACAGGAGGGATTATTTTTGAAAAAGTGTAAGTCGCTTGGGGTTATTGTCGCTATGACGGGGTGTTTATTATTATCACCATCGACTGGGTGGGCAGCAGATAAGGTAGATTCGAATATGCAGACTATTGTAGATGGCAAAAGTACCGATCAAGTCAGCCGATTAATCGGTCAGACCTTGTACAGTCCTTATGCCTTGGTAGCTGATCAGTTAGATGCTCAAGCTACATGGGATGCCGATCAAGGCACCTTAACACTGACCAAAGGTACAACCAAAATCACTCTCAGTGATCGTGCTACATCTACAACCGCATCGTATCCTACACTACAACTTGTAGGGGACCAAGTATTCGTATCTGTACGTGCTGTTTTTGAAGCTTTTGACTACAAAGTGATATACACTTCTGCTACTCGCTCTGTCACTATTCAACCTTCTGCTCCTGTTATCTCTAATCCTACGCCTACAGCAACATCAGACACTTACCAATCAGTCTCGATTTTAACAGACCTTGATCCAAGCACAGCTACAGGTCTGCGGATAGAAGGTGTGATTGCTAATGCAGATAATCAAGTGTTTACTGTCGAAATGGGAAGTAAAACATTATACCGGATTGCCGCAGATACCGGACAAATGAATGCATTGACCGAATTACCACGTTCAGGTACAGGAATGGCACTTGATACGGATGGTAATCTCTATATTGCAAGCGGAGGCGAAGAAGGTCTTATTTACCGGATCAATGAAGAAGACTTATCCAGTGCGGCTTTTGACTCTTCCAAAGTAGTCACCTATGCCAGTGGAGTTCCGGGAGCGAACGGATTAGCCTTTGATGGTAGTGGTAATCTGTATGTAAGCGGTGGAGCTACCGGAGCTATCTATAAAGTTTCGGCAAGCGGACAAGTCAGTACGTATGCCAGCGGGATCTTGCCTACACGTGAAGAGCAAAAAATTGTAGTGAATGGAATTGCTTTCGGTACAGATGGACAATTATATGTAAGCAATACAAGTTCTGGAGAAGTGAATCGCTTTGCGATCAACAGCGATGGTTCTCTAGGACAACGACAACTTGTTGCTCAAAGCCCGCTATTATATGGAGCAGACGGCTTAAATTTCGGACCGGATGGTGCTATCTATGTAGCAGCTAACGAACGAAATGCCATTGTACGTGTTGGTCTGGATGGACAGGTACGTGATATCGCTAGCAATAATAACAATGGGCCGTTAGAATTTCCTGCCAGTCTTCATTTTGTAGGTAACACATTATATATCAGTAATTTTGATCAACCGCGCGGGATCAATAATCCTAATGATCCTGGTATTGGTGCTTCGATCGCAACGATGGATTTTAGCTAATAAGAGAACAACAATACACGCCCAACTGTTCATATCTGATGAGCAGTTGGGCGTGTATGATTTTATAATCGTATGCTATCTCTAGATACAGACCACTTAGTCTGTAATATTATCATTATAGTATTCAATAATATCTTTGCGACGAATAATCCCTAGAAATATGCCTTTAGAATCAATCACAGGTACAAAGTTCTGATCAGCGGCAAGCGATAACATATCTTCCATCGCTGCGGTGATAATAACACTTTCGTTGCGGACATGCTTTTGAATATCATAGACCGGAATCTCACGCATTTTTTCAAAATCAAGATTGCATGTATTTTTGAGTTTCCATAATAAGTCCCCTTCAGAAAGAGTCCCTACATACCGTCCAGATTCATCAATAATCGGCAAAGCAGTATAAGAATGACGCTCTAATATCTCTAAGGCTTCAAACATCGAAATCGTTGAAGGAATATAAGCGACTTGTTCTTTAGGTAATAAAAAAGAAGAAATTTGCATCTGCTGTAGACACTCCTTTGGCTATAAATTGGTGATGTATATCTATTAAAACATACATATGACTATATTTGAAAGCGATTGCAGGTTGAGATTTTGTAACTATTTGATGAGATTGAAGCAGTCATTCAGTTTATTTATACTATAATAGACACGACAAAATGACACACGAGCTATACTCAAGCTCTAGAAATGAGGTTCTTGTTATAATGATCTATCCTGCCAATCAAATTATAGAAAAGATCACAACACTACTTCAGAAAACAACAATCTATGATCAACAGCACCATATGAAATGGGTACGTGCTCCTTTTTTCGATCAAGAGCCATTTGAACTTTCTCCATATGTTCAGATTACAGACGAAGGATATGTATTACAAATGTACGAACGCAATGTGCAAATGCTCAACAAACTTACGACCGATGTAGATGATGTGGTGTACTGGATTTTGGAAGATACGATTCAACTGATTCTACATACTGATCGATTACAACGTCAACAGGATTCTTCTTATACAGCTAGAGATGAAATATCTATCGAAGAACAAGCCAATCAAGCCTTTTCTGAAATAGGTGGAATCTATGAACAATGGCATCATCAACATCGTCGCAGTACATTAGAGACGCCTTAGATACATCATAATCACTACCAGAACAGTCTATAGCACGCAAAAGGATCTTGTCTCTACAAGATCCTTTTTTGGCTAACACCAAACAACATTAGATCGTTTGCTGATCTTTGCTCATAGCAGGAACAAGAGATTTGTGATCGATAGGAGAAGAAAGTGTAATTAACGTAGTATACGAGCCGTGGCTAGTAATGCAATTTTCAAAAGGTTCCAAATCCATAATAGATGCAGTCACTACTTTAATCAAATAATTGTAATCTCCGCTTACTCGGTGACATTCTACGATCTGAGCAGTATCCTGACAAAATTGCACAAACGAAATACCATCATGCGCACGGAATAAATAATACGCTGTTGTATGTTGTCCAATCTTATCCGGTGCGACCACTGCTCGGTATTGTTGAATCACTCCACTCTCTTCCATTCGACGTACTCGTTCCGTGACGGCTGGTTGAGACAGCCCTACTTCTTTTCCTAATTCGGTCATTGAAATACGTGCTTGGGTTTGCAGACAGAGTAGAATATGTTGATCCACCTGATCCATGAATGTTCACTCCTTTAATTTCAAGGTTATAACAATAAATAAATTTGAATCCGTAAGTGTATACACGAAATAAATCGGTTGTTATATGTAGTATTGCGATAATATCATATAAAATGAACAGAGTAAATCTTTACTATTCTAAGCGTATCACAAAAACACCTTCACACTGAAATGGCTATAGATCAATTGGATCGACTTAGCTTATTTTTTCAGTAGAAGGTGTTCTATGATGGAATGCTTATTCAGGATTGTGAGGGTCTTCTTTAATCCAATCCACTTGAATAAAATCTTCATTTACTTGTAATTCCGCTTCGCCAAGTCCATTTTTTTGCAACGTAGTCTTGACCGTATCTTCATTTTGCATAGCAATTACCAGCCCTGCACTTTTGGTTTCACTCTGAATTAAATGCATCCCTAGCTCTAGCAACCGTTCTACACTAAATGGTTTCTGCAAATAACGTTCATTTGAAGTCTCTGCATAATTATCGGGTTGATCTAAAGCAGAAGAGATGATCACAGGCACATGGCGATACGCTTTATTGTTTTTGAGCACTTGAATAAAGTCCCAGCCATTTTGAGGGCCATGAAGCTGTACATCGACCAGACATAATAGTGGCGGTTGCTCACTATATTCTAGAGCTAACAATGCTTCTTCTGCGGTATCCATACGCAAGATCTCGTAATGCTGTTCTTCAAAAGTAGCTCCGATCAGCCGTGCTAGATTTTCATCGTCTTCGATCACAACGATTTTGTTATCCAGTGTACGCAGATGGAATTTAGGCAATTTCACATAAAATGTACTGCCTTTTCCTAAAATCGAATCAAAGTATACTTCTCCACCCAAATCTTCCACGATCTCTTTCACAATTGCCAATCCTAAGCCTGTTCCACCAATCTGACGACGATCTGAATTGTCTACCCGATAAAATTTACCGAACATATGGGGCTTCGATTCTTCAGGTATGCCCAGACCATAATCTTGTACCGCCGCAATCCAGTGGGTATCTCCATCCATCAATCGAATATCGACCCGTTCTTGTCCGGGCGAATACTTAATCGCATTACTGATCAAATTATGCATAATCTGTGTAATACGGTCACTATCTGCTCGTACTAGACATACGCCTTCAGGCACATCAATACCAATCGTATATCCCTGCTTGTTATCCCATTGCTTGGCGACATTTTGTATAATCGGATTCATATCAAATGGAACCAATGTATAATTCTGCTTGCCTGATTCCATCCGCTGTAGATCTAGAAAATCGCTAATCAGATTGGACAACCGATTCGCTTCTCTATGAATCGTTTCCATGTATTTCTTCGCTTTTTCCGGTTTTACTTCACGATGAAGCAGAATCTCTACAAAACCTAAAATACTCGCAAGCGGTGTACGCAGTTCATGAGATACAATACTTACAAATTCGTTTTTCAACTGATCGGCTTGTTCTTCTTCTGTACGATCACGGAATACAAAAAGATGATAATTTTCCAGATTCATCCCTTTGATCATATTCATATACATTTCCATATAATAAATAGAACCATCCCGACCTTGTAGGGAGAACTGCGTTTTCCATTCTTTCGTCTCATTGGTGAGTAACTGTTGAATCTGCTCACTAAGCATCGTATGTTCTACGGTATGCTGATCTAGGTATTGGGCAAGCGAAGTAATATTAGCACCGGTAGATAGTTCTGGATTCACACGACTGACCTGCTGGTTGCAAAACGAAATGGTACCTTCAGGATCACACAGCACTAAGCCTTCGTGCAAAGAATCGATAATTTGCTGAATCGTATCTCGTTGTTGCTTGAGCATCCGCTTTTCCAATTCCAATTCAAGATTGAGTTCTTCCAGACGAACACTTTGCTTACGCCGCTCTTCACTCGCTAATTGAGCTTGATATGCCAGTCCGAATTGCCCGATTAATCCTTCAGTCATCAGCTTGTCTTTGATATGAACCATAAGACTACCGTATGTGGTAAACAGAACAAATCCGAGCACATTCATCTCTTCGTTGAAAATAGGATAATAATGATCGTCAGCCCGCTCATATCCGTGATGAATGCCTTTTTCTTCCATACTTAGACTGCGACTACGTACCACAGGAAGCTTTTCTTCTAATACTTGTAATGCTGGGCCAAATAAATGTTCAATCGCTTCTCCATGTATCGTACGCGGCCATCCAATCGAATACACCATCCGTGAAGAAGCAGGATTACCAATCTCATCTTGCACCACTAACATCAGAGCATCATGACGAGTAGCTTGCATCAATGCACGCAGACTGCTTTCCAAAAAGTCATTCATTTGTGCAAAACCGGTAAGTTTTTCCTGATACGAATTAATCAGTTGTAACTGTGTCTCACGTTCAGTTAATCGTTCCAAAATCGTTTCTTGCTCTTGCTGTTGCATCAGAATCTCTTCATTCTGCGCTTCCAATTCATCATGCTGTTCTCCCATTTGACGGAGACTTTCTTCCAATTCTTGATGGCGTTCTTTCAATTGATCGCTCATATGATTAATACCGCCAACCAGACCGCCGATTTCGTCTTTGGAAAACGTATCTTCTAAATGAATATATTCGCCGTGGCTAATCCGCTCGACCACTTGTTCCATTTGAGCGATCGGGTGAATAATCGACTTCCGCAGATACCGAATCAAGATAATCGCTGTGCCTAATCCTAAAAAAATTAAAACAAGCGGTACAAACAGTATTAACGAATTTAAATGTCTACTTTTCGCAATCAGATCATTCACTTCTTGCCGTTCAATCTGCATTAAGCGATCCAGTTCACTGTTGACCGATTGTACCAGACTGGTCGTGATCGTCTGCGAGATGCGATTGATTTCAGCTTGATTATTCTGCTGTTTGAGCGTTTGCATCACTGGAAAGTAACTGAAATACTCTGTGCTTTTACGTGATAATTCATCCAACCGGGAATCTTCAGCCTGTGCTTGTTTAAATGTATTTAATCGTTCAGTAAATGCATCACGACTGGTCTCTGCTTCAAGCAAAAATTCATTTCGATCATAAGCAAGATACGCTCTAAAATCAGACACTGCTGTACGATAATCTTCATCCATATCTTGAATCTGATTTTGCTGATCCAGATGGATATTAATATCATTCGTAATATCTGCTGTTTGTTGCTTAAAAAACCATTCCACCATAAAAATAATAATGCCAAAAATCAGAAAAAGCGCAATCGTCCATAATGCGACGCGACGTGCCAGTCCCCCGCGGGCTGGATTCATTATTCATCCCCTCCACCGCTGCTCGACAGTAATTCTTCTGCTGCATCCATCAATTGTAATGGACTAAACGGCTTCGACATATACAAAGAGACTCCCGCTTGCTCCGCACGGATTCGATCTTTCTCCTGTGCTTTGGCGGTCAGTAAAATAACAGGTTTCTGCGCATTGACTCCACCACTTTGACGTAGCCATTCACAGACTTCAATCCCTGTCGCTTCTGGCATCATATAATCTAAAATCACAAGGTCAAAAGGGTGACTCGACAGCTTTTCTTGAGCTTGCTTACCATCTTCTGCTTCAACCACGTTGTACCCTTCATCTGCTAATGTTTCCTGAAGCAAAAAGCGTAAAGCTGGTTCATCTTCTGCGATTAAAATTTGATACGTTGTCATTTCATGTATCCCCTTTGTTGTAAAAGATTATAGAATCATGTCTTGCGATGCCAAGATTATATACGGTAATAGATCTCCTCTACATTTTACTATATTTAACTATTTCGACAAAATTGCTTTTGATGGATGTAGGTCTTTATCATCATAAGTAAAATTTTAACAAAATAGACGACTTTACAAGCTTTGCTACCGTCGATCGCTCCTGTTAATATGATATAATGAAAGCGTAATTCCATTTTAATTACAGAAGAGGGGTTTGACCTTTATTATGCTACAATTTAGTCCCTCATTTTTACAGATCGGATCTACTGTTGGTCTTCTAGTGATTGCGATAACTGCTATTTTGGTACGTTCTCGCACCAATCACCGACCGGTTAATGCCAAAAAAATTCTGATCCCACCTATGGGAATGAGTACTGGTTTTCTAATGTTTGTGGTGGCTGATTTCCGGGTATCCTGGATGTGGGCTTTAGGTGCTTTTTTAGCAGGATGGTTTATTTTCTCTTATCCTTTAATTCGCGGTACCAGATTCGAACGTTCAGGCACCGATATCGTGGTTCAGCGTTCAAAAAGCTTTTTGTTTATTTTGATTGGTCTGTTGATGATCCGCTTACTATTGCATCGGTTTATTGAGCAATATATTTCAATTCCGCAGACAGCAGGCGTATTCTTTATTCTGGCATTTGGAACATTATTGCACTGGAGAATCTCTATGTATCGCCAATATCGCAAAATGACTTCAGATCCAGATATCTCGTTGTCTCATCCATCTACCAAATAACAACAAAAAGCCGACTTCTATCTATATAGATAAAAGTCGGCTTTTGTATTAGAGTACACTATTATTAAAGTTCATTGATTTTCGATGATAAAGTATAGGATTAGTCGGTGACTTTAACCAATTGTTTACCTAGATTTTCACCACTAAATAATCCAATAAAGGCTTTAGGTGTATTTTCGAAACCTTCTACGATATTTTCACGATATTTGATTTTGCCTTCTTTGACCCAGCTACCCATTTCTTTCAATCCTTCAGCAGCATCTGCGGCATAATCGCCTACAAGGAATCCTTTAAGCAACACAGTGCGTTTGAGTAATGTCGGTTGAATACGTGGTCCGATATCTGGTTTTTCATTGTTATACAGTGAAATTTGTCCACATAATGGAATACGAGCATTGGTATTGAGTAGATCGATTACAGCATCTGAGATCTCGCCACCTACATTGTCAAAATAAATATCGACACCATCCGGGCAAGCTTCTTCTAGCGCTTCACGGACAGGTTTCTCATCTTTATAGTTAATGACTGCATCGAATCCAAGTTCATCTAACAAATAACGATTTTTTTCTTCTGAACCGGAGATCCCTACAACACGGCATCCTTTAATTTTACCAATCTGTCCTACCAACATCCCTACAGCACCACCTGCACCAGAAACAACCAATGTCTCACCCGGTTGCGGATTACCGATACGTAGTGTGCCAAAGTAAGCTGTTAATCCAGGCATACCCAGTACACCAACAGCTGTAGAGATAGGAGCCAATTCGGGATCGACTTTGCGGCACGTATCCGCTTCTACTACTGCATAACGTTGCCATCCCCATCCACCAACAACGATATCGCCTTCTTGATAACGAGAATCGTTACTTTGCAGAACTTTACCGATAGAACCACCGGCTACAGGTTCATTTAGAGCATAAGAAGCAGCATAAGACTTCGCTTCACTCATGCGTCCTCTCATATAAGGATCGACCGATATATATAAAGTTTGAATTTGCAGTTGTCCTTCTTTAGCTTCCTCCAGTGGTTGCTGATCTATCGTAAAGTTTTCTGCGGTAGGTACACCTTTTGGACGGCTTACCAATAGAATGCGTTCATTTTGAATAGTAGACATCATTTATTCCTCCTTGTTTTGCTTACTCTTTACTATTACCCTTAATCATCTATTCTATCGCTTATTCACACTTTTTTCACATTCTGATCATTCATAATAAATATTAAGTTAACTTTCATGACACACCTGTTAATAATAGACAAAATAAAGTAGTATAATAAAAGATGATGAATACTTAATTGACATTAAAATGCACTTTAGTTGTGTTTTGTATCATATAGATCAATCAACGTTAGATGTATATTTAGATTAGTAGGAGGTTAGCTATGCGTAGAAAATCAAGAAAAGTCGCTATAGTGGGTGCAGGAATGGTCGGTGCAGGTTGTGCCTATTCGATGATCAATCAATCGATTGGTGATGAGATTATGATGATTGGACGTACACATGAACGTGCAGTCGCTCAAGCTCTTGACCTTTCCCATTGTATGGAGTTCACATCCCATCGTACCAAAGTGTATGCAGGGACATTACAAGATTGCGGAGATATGGATATTGTGATTATTACAGCGGGTGCTAATCCTGTACCCGGTCAGAATAATCGAATGAATATTCTACATGAGACGGCAGCTATTGCTCGTGAAATTACAGAGCCGATTGTCGCAAGTGGATTCAACGGTGTATTTATTGTCGCGGCTAATCCAGTAGATGTGATTACTCATCTAGTATGGCAAATTTCAGGTTTTCCGCGTGAACGTGTGATTGGAACAGGGACATCGATCGATTCTTCCCGTCTCAAAACATTGCTGTCTGATGTCTTTTCAATTGATCCACGCAGTGTACATGGTTATGCGCTTGGAGAACATGGAGAATCTCAATTTGTAGCATGGTCGCATGTAACGATTGGTGGTAAGCCTTTATTGCATATTCTGGATCAACATACGGCTCGTTTTCCCGATCTGAATCTGGATGATATTGCTCGCAAAACCAAAGATGCAGGCTGGGAGATTTTCACTCGTAAAGGGAACACTCAGTTCGGTATCGGTAACGCGCTTGCTTATATTGCCCGTTCAATTCTGAATGATGAACAACGAATCATTGCAGTTTCTTCTATATTAGAAGGTGAATATGGACAACACGATGTCTGTGCAGGAGTACCTGCAATTATCGGCGGTGAAGGTATCAAAGAAATTATCGAACTTCAACTGACCGCAGAAGAGCAGGTCAAGTTCGAATATTCTTGTCAGCAAATTCGTAGTGGTATCGAAGCTGTTCTTCCTGTGATCATTCCAAATAGTGATGTTGTCTAATTTATAATCAATCTATCTGCTCACTCTAAATAGTGAACAACTATCAAATAAAAAAAGAGCTATACTTCTGAATCATCAGATCGTATAGCTCTTTTGCTTGTATTAAATATTCATTTATAAAGCTATATTATATTCTTTCTAGTTATTCTCCCGAACTCGATGCTGCATCCCACTCTAGATCTTCCAGAAATCGGTATACATCCTCAAAGACCAGATCATGTTGCTTGTCCATCGTTAGAATATGACCGGATTGGTCATACCATTTCAGCTCCTTGAGCGGCATAGTCAGATCTTCATAAATAATTCGGGCACTCTCTAGATAAAGCTCTTCATCAAGCTCTCCCTGCATAATCATTGTTGGTGCAGAGATGCGCTTCACTTGACTAGCGGTGGAGGCGATTAGTTTACGCAGTTGATCCAGACTGTGTAGTGGCTCTTCAGCCAGCTCTATCAGTTCCTGCTCAATCTGTAGCTCTTCTTTGCCCTCAATAGACTTGAACCAGCGAGCATATTCGAGTACCCGTCTGAGGATATCCTCATTGTCTTTTTCACGTATAGGTGCGCACATAGAGACAATAGCTTTGGCGGGAAACAGAGTTCCCAGTCGCAGGGAGAATACACCGCCCAGTGATACACCAACTACAGCGATCTCTTCATACCCTTCCTGCTCCAGATATTCATAACCGTCTACAGCACTTTTCCACCATTCCGAAGGTTTCGTGTGTAGCAGTTCCTCTGGAGTGCTACCGTGTCCTTTATACAGTGGTCCATGGCAGGTATACCCTCTATCATTCAGGAAACGTCCCAGTTTGCGGACATGCAATGTATTGCCAGTGTATCCATGTAGCAGTAGAGCAGCCCTTGCTCCTCCGCGATAGGTAAATGACTGAGGTGGAACCAGTTTCATCCGATCATCTCTCCAATTCTATTTTCTCTATATTATAAACAGAATGACTGCTCTAAAAGCAGAACCAGAAGTAAGAATACCATATTTGCTAGCGGTAACCTAATCCACAGTATACGGATCAGAAGTCCTCGCAGTTGTTGGTTATCCTACTTCTGGAGAGAGATTCCTATCTTATTCTGTTACTATGATACCATCGGAATAAGTCACTATATAGTTCGCATTGTCAAAGGCTGATGCAGGAACAGAAAGATCGGATGCAACATTTTGTAAGCGAATTACAGGCAGGATCTTATTTCCCTTCTTCCACTGCGCCACAAAATGAGTAATCCAGCAGATCGATAATAGAATAGTGTTGAAGCTGTTCTACCCGTAGTCATTGCTAAAAACGATACTTTCTAAGATGTTGTCTAATTCATAACTACTCTATCTGCTCACTCTAAATAGTGATCAACTCTCAAATAAAAAAAGAGCTATATTTCTGAATAATCAGATCGTATAGCTCTTTTGCTTTAGATTGAGGTCTATCGACTTTATACATCGATAGTCATCTATTTGTATTCTGTGCGTTATTTTACAGTCAATACTGGACAGTTCGCATGTTGGATAACTTTGTGACTAACACTTCCAAGGAATAGTTCAGACATCTTACTCATGCCTCTCGTTCCCATCACGATCAGATCATAATTCTGGCTATTCGCTAGATCACAAATAATGGTCGCTGGATCACCTGTCTGATAATTAATATCATACTGAATCCCTGTAGGATTAAGCACTTGACGATAAGGTTCTGTCATTTCATGACCTTCTTCATTTAACTTGGCATCTACATCAATCCCCAGCGGTGGTTCAGCAACCATCATTACCGGATTGACATGCACTGCTGTAAGAGATGGCTTATTGGATAAAGCTTGAATCAATTCGATTGCTTTCTGCAAAGCTCGATCAGCATGTTCTGATCCATCTACAGCGACTAATATTTTGTTAAATATCGAACTCGTTGGCATCTGCTCTTGGGCTTGAATATCATTCATCGTTATCCTCTTCCTTCTATTATATAGATTTGAACTGTAAATATAGTTCAATAATTAGTGAGCATGGGATACATCAATATCACGTAAATGGCGACGACGTACAATTAATACGATTACCCCGATAAATACCATTAGAGCACCAAAGTAAAATGGCATCTGTGCATTGTACCATTCTGATAATTTACCAGCTAACCAAGGAGAAGCCGCACCACCTAAGAAACGAACAAAGCTATATGAGGCAGAAGCTACAGAACGTTCTACAGGAGCCGATTCCATAACCGCTGTTGTAATCAACGTATTATTAATCCCTAAGAAAATACCGGCTACAATTACAGCTACAATCACAGTCGTTGGTGAACCCATAAATGTACCGATACCCATCACTAACAAGTCAATAGTAAATAAGGTCAACATAACACCCATCGAAGCAGCAAGGTTGAAACGGCTTTGTAATTTAGGTGCTACAAATACGGAAGTGAAAGCAAGCAAGATTCCCCATCCAAAGAATACATATCCAAGTCCATGTTCATCTAAGCCCATGACATAAGGAGAATAAGCCATTAATGTAAAGAATCCAAAGTTATATAAAAACGCTACAATCGCTAATGTTTTGAGTGCTGGATAGCTAAGGGCTTTGAACGGATCAGCTAGTGAACTGCGTTTAGTTGGTTTCGGAATTTTAGGTAAAACGAATAAAATAAATAAGAAACCAATCACCATCAATACACTAACTCCGAAGAAAGGACCTCTCCAAGAAATGGAACCCAATTCTCCGCCTAGCAAAGGACCGACTGAAATCCCAAGTCCCAATGCCGCTTCATACAAAATAATCGCTTTGGCTGTACCTGATGTGGATAATCCAACGATGGCAGATAATGCAGTTGCGATAAAGAGTGCATTACCAAATCCCCATCCTCCACGGAACCCAACGATTTGAGCAATCGTATCTGATGCGCCGCCCAATGCGGAGAACACAATAATAAGCAAAATCCCACTTAATAATGTCCATTTCACTCCGATCCGACTGGATACAAAACCTGTAATTAACATGGCTAGACCAGTAACCAAGTTATAGCTTGTAAATAATAAAGACACCTGACTTTTACTAGCGTGTAATTGATTAGCAATCGCTGGCAAAATAGGATCGACTAGACCTAATCCCATAAATGAGATCACACATGCAAAAGCAACAGCCCAGACTGCTTTAGGTTGAGAAAACAACCCGCCACGTTCAGGCAGTTCTTTTAAAGTTGATGGTTTGGTACTCATATTGCTGTATTCCTCCTTGGAAAACGTTAATTTAATTTAGCGAGTCCTTCTTGAATCCGTTGACGCAATAGTTCTGCATCTGCTTTGAACGCATAAATACGGCTTAATTTCTCATCCACCATATGTAGCTGTTGATCTAACGTCTTGTTCATTTCAATCAATTGCTGTCGACGTTCTTCTTCATCCGTAGTGTTGCGGTATTGCTCGCGCTGATCATTGAGCATCTCGGTTACTTTGACATAATGCTGTAATTCTTGAAGCGAGAAGCCTAGCACATCGCGAGCGTTGATGATTTTTTTGAGCCGATCAATATCGGTCTGACTGTACAATCGTGTTCCGCCTTCACTACGCTGAGGAGAAACAAGCCCAATCTCTTCATAATAACGAAGCGTACGCTTGGTTAAGTTACAGGCTGTAGCTACTTCATCAATCTTGTAGAGAGTCATTTATTATCCCCACCTTTTTGAAATAAATCTTCTTTTATATAAAAATATTTACATATTGATTATGTAACTATAATACTACTATCTCACGTTAACGTCAATGTTATATCGTAAATTTATATGTATTTTTTGTTATATAATAATTTAATGCAGATTTATTATATTATCTTTATTACGTATCCTCTATCTATATTTATTATTATTAAAATTTATGGTTATATCAGATGATTACGTTTCATTTTATTGTCCTTTTGTGTATACTAAGAATATAAAGAAAGCCTACAGTGGTGGTACACTGTAGGCTGGATCGACAAGAACAGGCAGCAAGTAAGACGACGCTACACTGTCAAACAGCATAAGAAAAACCGCCGAATAAGACTTCTACCTCTTAGTCCCGGCGGTTTTTCTTTTGTTTTGCTTTTTTCCAGATTGCGATAACTTTGTTCAATCCAACGATTAAGCTGGTTAACTTGATACCTGCATCTAAAACAATAAGCAATAACTCCAAGTATGACATGGCTTCACCCCCTTTCGGGTTGCGTCGCCATATCATTCACCACCGGCACTTTGTCTTTCCTATCTTATTGTAGCATAATCAACGATCAAAAATAACTTAAATACGTTAAATTGAATTTATAGATTGAGATATAAAAAAAGCGACTCTATTTTAAAATAGAGTCGCTTTTCTCATTCAACCAGAAGAAGTCGCGCTTTGACTGCTAAGCGCTGATGTAAGATATTTTGCTTCGCAAAAATCACTTTTCTATTCAACTAGAAGAAGTCGCGCTTTGACTGCCAAGCGCTAGATTATTGTTTTTTCTCTACAGCGTGTCCGCCAAATTCGTTACGTAGTGCTGCTACAACTTTACCTGTAAATGTATCGTTGTCTAGAGAACGGTAACGCATCAATAGAGACAATGCGATAACTGGAGTTGCCATTTGTAGATCCATTGCTTCTTCAACAGTCCATTTACCTTCACCTGAAGAATGCATGATTCCTTGAATTTCTTCCAAGTTACCATCTTTTGCAAATGCGTTTTCTGTCAATTCCATTAACCATGAACGAATAACAGAACCGTTGTTCCATACGCGTGCTACTTTTTCATAGTTGAAATCGTAAGGGCTTTTCTCTAACACTTCAAATCCTTCACCGATTGCAGCCATCATACCGTATTCGATACCGTTATGAACCATTTTCAAGTAATGACCGCTACCTGATTCGCCTGCATACAAGAAGCCATTTTCAACCGAAGTATCACGGAATACCGGTTCAACCACGTCCCAAGCTTCTTTGTCGCCACCAACCATATAACAAGCACCGTTACGAGCACCACTCATACCGCCTGAAGTTCCTGCATCCATGTAACGAATCCCTTTTAATTTCAATTCGTTATAACGACGAATCGATTCTTTGTAGTGAGAGTTCCCTGCTTCGATCACGATATCATTTTCGTTAAGCAATGGAGCGATCTCGCCCAATACAGAATCAACAACACCATGAGGAACCATAATCCATAGGATACGTGGAGATTCTAAGTTAGATACTACTTCTGCTAATGTATATGCAGGTGTTGCACCAAGATCAGCGATTTCTTTAACTGCTTCTTTGTTTAAGTCAAACGCAACAACCTCGTGGTTGTGATCCATCAAGTTTTGTCCAAGGTTCATACCCATTTTTCCTAATCCAACTAATCCGATTTTCATTGTGTAACCCTCCGTGTCTTTTTTGTAAAAGTAGTTGTTACTCACTATCCATAAGTCTTTTCTCTCTTATCTATATCTACAAAGCCAAATCTTGGCTTTAGATAACATGTAGAATACGCTCTGTAAAAACATAGCACAGAGCGTAGTACCCAACTTATAATACCTGTTAAACGACTGCTACTGGAGTAGAAGCTTGTACAGGTTGATCTTTTAACCATTGGAATCCTTCAACAGCAAGCAATTCATTGGAAGCTTCTGGACCATACGTACCTGCTGCATAATGATGGATTGGCAGATCGTTATCAGCAAATGCTTCTAAGAGCGGCTGTACCCACTGCCATGACAATTCAACTTCATCCCAGTGTGCAAAGAATGTAGCATCTCCACGTAGTGCATCATTGATCAGCAATTCATAAGCTTCTGGCTCATTATCTGAACCGACTTTGAATTCAGCAGTCATAGGCTCAAGACGACCTGTGATGACATTTTTATGATTTAATTGTAGTGTGATTTTTTGATCTGGATTAATGCTGATTACCAACATATTTGGTTGAGCATCACAAGCTACACAGATATCTTCATTTTTCATTACATCTTTAAATTCAATCACAATACGAGTTGATTTCTCTTTCATACGTTTACCAGTACGAATATAGAAAGGAACACCTTGCCAAGAGAAATCGTCTACCCATACACGAGCAGCGATAAATGTATCTGTTACTGAACCTGGAGTGATGCCTGGCTCATCTTGATAAGAAGCTAATGCTTTACCATTGCTTTCACCCGCACTATATTGAGCACGCACGATATGTTTGTGCGCATCTTCTTTAGAAATAGAACGTAAAGATTCAGCAATGTGTTTTTTGTGAGAGCGTACATCGTCTACGGTGTGACCAGCAGGCAATGTCATAGCTGTCATCATCAACACTTGCAACATATGGTTTTGCATCATATCACGAATAGCACCCGTATGATCATAATAGCCTGCACGTTCTTCAACACCAACTGTTTCTGCTGCTGTGATCTGTACATTAGCAATATGACGGTTGTTCCAAAGAGCTTGGATCGCCGGGTTCGTAGAAGCTAAAGATTCCAAGTTTTGCACCATTGGTTTACCCAAGTAGTGATCAATACGGAAAATTTCTTCTTCTGCAAACGTTTTGCTTAACTGTTCATTCAATTGACGAGCAGAAGCTAGATCATGTCCAAATGGTTTTTCAATAATCAGACGTTTCCAGCCTGTTGTTGTTCCAAGTCCACTATCTTTAATGTTTGTAGCGATCACTTCAAAGAATTCAGGAGCTACAGACATATAGAACATACGATTTTGAGGAATATTTAATTCTGTTTCACGAGCTTCAACGATTTTGAGCAGTTCTTGATAACCTGCTGTATCATCAACATTTAAGATATGGTAACGAATCGAGCGAAGAAAAGCATCTACCGATTCGCGATTTTCTGGTTTGTTACGTGAGAATTCTTCTAACGCCTGTTCTACATAAGTTTGGAATGTAGCATCATTGAACGATTTTCTTCCTAAACCAATAATTGAAAAAGCTTCAGGCATTTTGCTATCTACAAACAAGTTATACAAAGCAGGGAAAATTTTACGTTTTGCTAAATCCCCTGTTGAGCCGAACAATACAAAAGTCATTGCTTCCATTCGTTTCTCCTCCAAAGTACCCTACTCCAACACATTTTCTATTCTATCGTGCGGGTATATTTGATCTAATTAAAATATGGTCATTTTACACTTGCCGAAAAGATACGGTTGATATAGCAACTATATCGCCAAAAAATAAACGAGCATTTTTTATTATGTACGACTTTACATAAAGGAAGTCGTCGCATATCCAAATCTCGCTTTAAAGTCAATCCGTCGTTGTGTCTCTTTTGTGACAGACACTGTTTACAAAATCCACAATAGACCTTGTGTCGAACAATGTCAAGAACAAAAATGAAAGTTTCAGAATGAATATTACTTATTCCGTCAATTTATTATCGGTATTTTGATACTACTTGTGAATAGCTTCGTTGACAATAACGGTTACAAGTGATAGTCTATTTTTGCACAAAAGGTTGCTATAACAACTAAAACAGTAGGTGAATGCTATGCCTTATGACGTAGAAAAGAGTTATACCGTGTTGATTCGCGATGTTCATTTAGCAATCTCCGGTCATATCAAAAATAAATTAGCTCCTTTTAACCTCGCACCTGAACAAAATTTCATTATGATGCTGTTATGGAAAAAAGACGGCATTACACAAAATGAAATTGGCGAGCGATTAGGGAAAGACAAAACAAACATTACACGTATGATTTCTAATTTGGAAAACAAAGGCTTTGTCCGTAAAATCACATGTACTGATGATCGACGTTGCTTCAAAATCTATCTTACCCCCGCAGGCGCACAACTTGAAAATGAAGTCTGCCCTGTGATGGAAGAAATCGGTCAGGAACTGGTGGATGGAATTTCGGCAGAAGAACTTGTCTTGTTGCGCCAGCTTCTTACCAAAGTCCGTGATAACGCCAGCACAACCGCTCCTTCTCTTTGTCCAATTATCGCTTCAGAATCCGTACCTATCACTAATCAGTAATTAATCTTTCTAGTTTGTATAGATATCAGGTAAATCCTCTTTAGATTTAAAGAAGCGGGATTTGCCTTTTTGGCATGTCTGTTACTCTTTATCTTCCGCATACATCCGAATAATCTGAATCGGCCCACGTGAATTCAGTTGGATCATCTGTTCTGTCATTTTCTCAGGCGTATAGGGCATATCGTTATCTAACCACCAATAAATAACGCCTACATAAGCAGAACCAATATAACTAGCGATCACATCTTTATGGACAAATAACTTATCATCATCAAACCGCGAAAACTTTTCCTCATAAAAAGTAGTAATATACTCCTTCATGTATTCAATGAAATTAATACTGGCTTTGCGTTCAAACATCACCCGAAAAAATTCTTTGTACTTGATCACATACTCAAAAATCCTTTTCGCAATATAGCGTTGCAGATCATCGATCGAAGGATTAACAACCGATGCTTCTTTGGCATCTCCAAATAATTCGCCCAAAATCTCATCGGTGGTTGTATATAATAAATGATCTTTTGTTTCATAATGTAGGTAAAATGTTTTACGGTTTAAGGTGGCAAGGTCGGTGATGTCCTGAATTGTAATCTGTGCATACGGTTTGCGATCCATCAAATCGATCAGTGCATCTCGTAATAAATGGCGTGTACGTTGCACACGAGGGTCTATCTTTTTGTCTGGCAACAGAATTCCTCCTTCTATTTTGTTTCATGTTATATACCCACTTTATACACAGTTGTCGCTTTTGCCACACCTTAATACTGTTTGGTTATTGTAACTATACGATCAATAGCGTATAATTCAATTTATCACAATTTAATATGAAAATTTATTCATATCAACCGAATGGATTTACAAATCATAAAAACTAAATTCAAAGGGAGTTTTAAATATGACAACAGCACATGAGTTGGTTCAACAACAACGACAATTTTTTAATACAGGTAACACCAAAGACGTAACATTCCGTATCCAAGCATTGAATCGCCTCAAAAAAGCAATCGAGAAATTCCATCAACCGATTTTGGATGCTTTGAAAAGCGACTTGAACAAATCAGAGCCTGAAGCTTTCGGTTCTGAGATTCGTATCGTTCTAGGCGAAATTGACTTTACACTAGAACATTTAGAACAATGGGCAGCACCACGTGAAGTACCTACTGCTTCTACGTTGCCAGATTCGACTAGCTTTATTCATCCAGAACCTTATGGTGTGGCTTTGATTATCGCACCGTGGAACTATCCTTTCCAATTAGCATTCGGACCGTTGATCGGTGCAATGGCAGCTGGAAATAGTGCAGTGATCAAACCTTCTGAATTAACACCTGCGGTATCTAAAGTGACTGCGGAACTGATTGCAGATACATTCCCTAGTGAGTATATCGCTGTTATGGAAGGCGAAGTAGAGACCAGTACAGCATTGCTTAAAGAAAAATTCGATTATATCTTCTTCACAGGTAGCACAGGTGTAGGTAAAGTTGTTATGAGAGCAGCAGCAGAACATTTGACTCCAGTGACATTGGAATTAGGCGGTAAAAGCCCAAGTATCGTTCACAAAGATGCGAACTTACAAGTGGCAGCGCAACGCTTAGCTCGTGGTAAATTCTTGAATGCTGGTCAAACATGCGTAGCTCCTGATTATCTATTGGTGCACGAAGATGTACGTCAAGAATTTATTTCTTTATTACAAGCTGAAATCAATGATAAATATACAGAGAATGCAACCCAAAATCCAAACTTCCCACACATCGTGAATCAACGTAACTTTGATCGATTAGCGAAATTTTTGGAAGATGGCGAATTCTTAATCGGTGGACGTTCGATTCGTGAGCAATTGGTTATTGAACCTACACTACTTGGTAATGTCGATTGGACTTCACCGGTGATGCAAGAAGAAATCTTCGGACCGATCTTGCCAGTGATCGAATATAACGACCTTAATCCTATTCTAGACGAAATCGTACAACGTCCAAAACCATTGGCTCTATACTTGTTCACCAATGATGAAGAAGTACAAGACCAAGTATTCAACACTGTTTCTTTCGGTGGCGGTTGTGTTAACGAAACACTATCTCATATGACTTCACACTACCTACCTTTCGGCGGTGTTGGTGATAGCGGTATGGGTTCATATCATGGACAACAAAGCTTCGAACTATTCTCTCATCACAAAAGCATCCTAAAACGTAATTCATAAGAGAACAATTTTAAAAATAATTTAAAACGTATATAAGCCAAAGTAATCTTCGCTAGAACGGATATGCTTCCTTTGTAAGGAACATGACCAGAAGATGCTTTGGCTTTTTTATTGATGTTTTATAGACTCCTTTCTTTTTTACCCAATTTCAAGATATCTGTGGCTTTATCCTCATTTCTTATCACACTGGTTATTGAGTGTCACTTTGGGTAAGTTTATAATTATATGTATACATTTACTTATGGATGGAGTGACAATCATGAACGATACCACAAATATAGAAATGAATACGATTCATCATATGAAACAACGTATTTTGGATGCTCAGCATAATCGTCTTACTCATACGGACTTTGATATTCACGCAGAATTGGAAAAAGTATTACAAGATATCGGCTTATCTTCCGCAGATAGTGGCGGAGACATTTCATTTACAGGGAAAGATCCGATTGTCCCTAGCGTACTGCGTTTAGCTAGTTCTGCTGGAATCGGAATGGTTGCCAAGTCTGTGGCAGCCGCTAATCTCTGGCGACTTCGTGGGGGTAAAGGACAAGATATTTCACTGGATTTGCGTAAAATTCTACATCGCCTATCCCCTTTTTATGATCGTAAATGGGAGAAATTAAACGGATACTCACCTGCTAGTCCTTCCGATCCTAGTCAGGCACTCAAATTTGGCTTTTATGAAACGAAAGATCATCGCTGGGTGATGCCACTTGAACCTTATCCTAAGCTCAAAATCAATACGTTAAAATTACTTGATTGCGCCGATACACCGGAAGCTGTAGCTAAAGCCATCTCTAAATGGAATGCCAAAGATTTGGAAGATGCTGCTGCTAAAGTAGGCGTAGTGATGCCAATGGCACGTACATTAGAAGAATTTATCGAAGAGCCTACATTTGCAGATGTTGCCAAATTACCGCTTATTCAAATTGAAAAAATCGGTGAAAGTGAGCCTGAACCGTTGTCTCAAGGTGTATCTTCTCCACTTGAAGGTATACGTGCTTTGGGAATGGGGCATGTGATTGCAGGTGCAGGTATAGGACGTGCACTGGCTCTTCAAGGTGCAGATGTACTTAATATCTGGCGACCATCCGATTGGGAAGTAGATACCACTTATTACACCTCTAGTGTAGGTATGCGTTCTTCTACTTTAGAGATTGGCGAACCTCAAGGTCATGCCAAAATGCAAACATTACTTCAAGATGCGGATATCTTTTTTGCGAATCGTAGACCTTCATATCTGAATCGATTTGAACTAGATCCTCAGCAAGTTGCTGCTATTCGACCAGGTATTATTCATGTATCGGTTTCCCTTCATGGTGAAGACGGTGTCTGGGCAGATCGGGTAGGATTCGATCAGACGGCTGGAACAGTGACAGGTGTGATGTGTCTTGAAGGAACACCAGAGAAACCACAATTACCCGCTATTTTGGTGGTTAACGATTATATTATCTCATGGCTCGCTGCTGCTGGCGCCATGGCGGCATTAGCCAGAAGAGCACAAGAAGGTGGCAGTTATAAAGTACACATTTCGCTTAGTCGTGTGTCCTTATGGTTGATATCGATGGGTATTTTTGATAAAGATTACGCTTATACTACAGCAGGTTCTTCGGACGAACATCTGTATCTTGATCCTGACTTATTTACAGCAGAAACGGTCTGTGGAGATTATCAAGGAGTGACCGATCAAGTTCAAATGTCTGAGACACCTGGACATTACAACACTGTACTTGTGCCTAGAGGATCTAATCGTCCTGAATGGTTGCCAAAAAATCTGTAAAGTTAACCTTTCATTTATATATTCAATACAGAGCATATACAAGTATCTTTTATGAGTAGTAATGACTGCTTATAAATAATTTCGGGTTTTCAGCAATTTGGTTACGATAATAAGCTTAGATATGGCTTGTTATCGTAACCTTTTTTATTCTTCTATTTCTTCTAATAGATAAGCCACAGATATGCGCCGATGTAGAGCTTAACTAATTGGTTCCATCAATTCTTTTTCGGGTATAAATCGATAGAGCAAAAGCACTATCATACATATTTTAATAGGAGGAACATCTATGTTAATCGAAGCTGTCTATCATCGTCCCAAGCTGAATTGGGGCTATCCTTATGATCTCAAAACGATTCATTTGCGTCTACGTACCAAAAAGCAGGATGTCAAAGAAGTCTGGGCTTTGGCTGGAGACAAATACATGTGGGAAAAGTCCAAAGAACGTGTACAAATGCATGTTTTTGCAACAGATGATTGGTTCGATTATTGGGAATGTGAAGTTGTTCCTCCTTTCCGTCGTATCAAATACGGATTCCTTCTTAAAAATGATGACGAAGAAATTTGGATGGATGAAGATAAATTTGGCAAAGAAGAGCCGAAAATGGATCGTTTATTCGATATTCCATTTATCAATCCAGTCGATGTATTTACACCACCAGCATGGGTAAAAGATGCTGTCTTTTATCAGATTTTCCCGGAACGATTCGCTAATGGAGATCCATCCATCAACCCTAAAGACACCTTAGCATGGGGCGAAAAGCCAGAATGGTTTAACTTTTTCGGTGGTGATCTACAAGGGATTATCGATCATTTAGATCATTTGACGGATCTGGGTATCAATGCGATTTATATGACTCCTATTTTCAAAGCAACGACTAACCATAAATACGATACAGAAGATTATATGGGACTTGATCCTCATTTCGGGGATAAAGAAACATTGAAGAAATTAATTACAACTTGCCATGATAAAGGGATTCGAGTGATGTTTGATGCGGTATTTAATCATTCGGGTAAAACATTTGCTCCATTTGTCGATGTACAGGAAAAAGGCGAACAATCTAAATATAAAGATTGGTTCCATGTACGTAAATTCCCGTTAGCTGTAGAAGACGGTATTCCGACGTATGATACATTTGATTTTGAGCCGTTAATGCCGAAGCTGAATACCGAAAATCCAGAAGTCAAAGAGTATCTACTCAATGTAGCGAAATACTGGGTCGAAGAATTTGGAATCGATGGTTGGCGCTTAGATGTTGCGGACGAAGTGGATCATCATTTCTGGCGTGAATTCCGTCAAACGGTGAAAAGTATCAATCCAGACGTCTATATTTTGGGCGAAATCTGGCATGAATCTTCTCCATGGTTACAAGGCGATCAATTCGATGCTGTAATGAATTATCCGTTCAAAAATGCGGTAACAGATTTCTTTGTTGAAGATACTACCGATGCATTAACTTTTGCTCATGCGATTGGGACACAGATGTCACGCTATCCTCGTCAAGTAACCGAGGTATCGTTCAATCTACTAGATAGCCATGATACCGCTCGCGCGCTCACACTCGCTAAAGGCAATAAAGATCGTCTCAAATTAGCGGTAACTTTCCAGATGACGTATAGTGGTACTCCTTGTATCTATTATGGAGATGAGTTTGGAATGGAAGGTGACAATGATCCAGATTGCCGTCGTTGTATGGTCTGGGATGAAAAAGATCAAGATTTAGAGTTATTTGCTTTTTACCAACAATTAATTGCGCTACGCAAGCAATATCCGGCTCTACGTCAAGGTACGTTTAAGTTCTTGCATGCCAAAGAAGGTAATAATGGACTGATCTATGAGCGTTCTGATGATAAAGATACATTTGTCATCGCAATGAATAGCTCCTCTGAACCTGTAACAGTAAGTATTGATGTGAAGACTACACAATGGGAAAATATGTTGGATCACACTACACTTCAAGTTGAAAATGGACGGCTAGAAGAGCAGCTACCTGCTTTTGCATTTGTTATTTTAAAAGCTATTCAATCCTAAAATCGATAGATATAGGAACTACCTGTATGTTAAACGCCTGCTTTCTTTATAGAAAGTAGGCTTTTTTATAATTTTTTTTATAATTTATTCCATATGTAATCAGCGGTAGACGATCTCTTATTATGCATATCATTTATCATTTTAAAGTATTTATTCGCTTCATCTTTAGATAGAAGGATTCCCTTTTTTTGCAATAACATATAGAGTATTGAATTTTATATTAAGTATTGAGAACAAGGTTCCGATATTCAAATAGATAAGCTTTTTTTACATTTTATTCAAGTGTTTCAACAAGTATTATTTAGGTTTATGTTATACATTGTTTAGTATTTTAATTCAATTTTTATCATTTTTTGTCGAATATCTTTTACAGATTTATGCGACTTTTTACACCCTTTTTTTGAAAAAGAGATCTCAATTTATCCTTTTTCGTCATTCGCTTTTCGCTGCTTATTCGCTCCCTCTTTACCTTTGTCCCTTATACACAAAGGACAAATCGTATCATCTTTCAATTGATATCTTCATCTTAAAACCTTAAACTTTGAAGTATTCACTACTAGTTCTTATTTCTTAGCCCTATGTTTATGATATCGTTTTCAATCGGACTTTGGAAAGGAGGATATCGATTTTGGAGAAGCTGACCGCTCGCCTCACAATGATGCTACAGTTTCTGGTTGCCTCTCATGGTGACTATATTACAATCAGGGACTTGTCCGATCATCTAGATGTGAGTGAGAAAACGGTCAAGCGTGAATTGCCGAGCGTTGAAGACTGGTTGCATCAAAGACAGCTAACCCTGATTCGCAAACCGGGTACAGGACTTGCACTGGAAGGTAGTCCAGAACATCTGGCTATTGTACAGCAAGAACTGGAAGAACAGACACCGAAGAAAGACTACACCCGTGAAGAAAGGCATTACTTCATTATTAGTGAACTTTTACTTTCCAAAGAACCGATTAAGTTATACACCTTTGCTTCACAGTTCAAAGTCACAGAAGGCACACTCAGTAACGATCTCGATCGAATAGAACAATGGCTTCAAGCTTTTGAGATTACATTGATTCGCAGACCGGGCTTAGGTGTCTATATTGAAGGAACCGAAAGTAGTATACGTTCTGCACTGGTACATCTTCTTTATGAAAGTGTAGATGAATATCAGTTGAATCATCTGGTACGTGACCGTTTCCCTACCGAAGAACAACCGGGACGCGTACAATTCCATATCCGCAACCGCCTGCTGAACCTGGTTGATGATGGAATGATGAACCAGCTTCAGCAGTACTTGAGTGATCTGGAACGTGAAATGCATATGAAATTAACCGATAGCGCGTATATCGGGCTTGCTGTTCATTTAGCACTGGCGATTGAACGTATTCGCAGAGGGCAACGTATCACAATTGCTCCACGCATACTGGATGAGCTTAAGCAACTAAGTGAATTTGAAACAGCACGTACACTTGCGATCAAGTTAGAACAGTCTTTCGATATTATGATTCCTGAAGATGAGATGGGTTATATCACCATGCATCTCAAAGGCGCCGAAACCCGACTGAGTGTCGAATCTGATCCGTATTATGAGCATGTCAGCTTTGAACTGGTCAAGCTTGCCAGGGACGTGCTGAAAATGGCGGAAAGTGAAACTGGCTTCGAGCTCAAAGGAAACAGCAAGTTATTTGCCGGATTTATCAATCATCTGGGGCCTGCGGTAGAACGTCTACGATTGGGTTTAGATATTCGTAATCCTCTACTTGCTCAGATCAAAGAACAATATGGTCCTACCTTTGAAGTGGCACGTAAGTGTTCTACATTACTTGCTCAATTTACAGGCAAAGAAGTACCTGAAGCAGAGATTGGCTATATGGCGATGCATATCGGTGCTATGTCTGAATATGCCGCCGCTCAGAAAAAACCATTTAAAGCCTTAATCGCTTGTGCAAGTGGTATGGGAACGTCCAGTCTATTATCTGTTCGAGTCAAGCGTGAGTTCCCAACACTGCAAATTATTGATGTGGTCTCTTCTTCTGAAGCGGTTCGCTTAGAAAAGCGGGCTGACATTATTATCTCGACCGTAGAAGTAGATAGTGTGATTCCAACGGTACGTGTATCGCCTTTACTTTCATCAGAAGACATTATCGATATTCGAACAGCTTTATCCAAGCTAGATACTTCTCATCATGCACAGCATGAATTACAACAATCGATCCATCCGAGTGTACGCTTAACTGAAACGCTAAGTACACACAAAGAAACACTGACAGGCATCTTAGATCTTACGCAAGGATTAGCGATAAGAGATGGATACAGTGCTACTTCTGTGACTGACTTGATTCATCAGATAGCCACCACTTTTACAGCTTCTGCTGAACGGGCAGACGTATTAGAACAAGAATTACATGAACGTGAACGATTAGGTGAAACGGTACTTTCACAAGATGGATTGATTCTATTACACTGTCGTTCCTCTGTCGTACCCAAACTATTTTTAGGCGTGATGCGATTTGCACATCCGATATCAGCTGCTTCACAATCGGTTGATCTGTATGCGGCAATTGTACTGCTTGCTCCTAAAGACAGCAGTAAGTCCTATTTGGAAGCAGTCAACGAAGTCAGTAAATCACTGATTGATCGCCCTGGCTTTGTCACTAGAGTTGTATCGGGTAGTGCGGTCGAATTAACGGCTGAAATTTCTAGCCTAATGAAAGATTTATACACTCGCAAAATTGAACAATATATGATGGAGGTCGAACAATTATGAGTTCTGTGCAGACAGCTACAAAAGAAAGAAAAAGTGCTCGCGATCGCGTTCAAGGGTTCGGACGTTTTCTAAGTGCTATGATTATGCCGAATATCGGTGCATTTATCGCTTGGGGTCTACTGACAGCACTATTTATTCCAACAGGTTACTGGCCTAATGCTGATTTAGCGACAATGGTTGATCCTATGATTAAGTATTTGCTTCCTTTATTGATCGCTTACACAGGTGGTAAAGTTGTAGCTGGTCATCGTGGTGGTGTACTGGGTGCGATTGCCGCAATGGGTGTTATCGTGGGTGCCGAGATTCCAATGTTTATCGGTGCGATGATTATGGGTCCACTTGGTGGATATGTGATCAAACAGTTCGATAAATTGATCGAAGGTAAAGTAAAAACTGGTTTTGAAATGTTGGTTAACAACTTCTCTGCTGGTATTATCGGGATGTTCCTTGCGATTCTTGGATTTGTAGGTATTGGTCCATTAGTTGAAGCATTTACAATGTTAATCGAATCAGGTGTTAACTTCTTAGTTGCTCACAACCTTTTACCATTGGTTTCGATCTTCGTCGAACCAGGTAAAATTCTATTCTTAAACAATGCGATTAACCATGGTATCTTTACACCACTTGGTGCGCAACAATCTCTAGAAACGGGTAAATCAATCTTCTATCTTTTAGAAGCTAATCCAGGTCCAGGTCTTGGCTTATTGTTAGCTTACTGGATATTCGGTAAAGGAACAATTAAAGGTTCTGCTCCAGGTGCTATCATTATTCAATTCTTTGGTGGTATTCATGAAGTCTACTTCCCTTACGTATTGATGCGTCCAATCTTGTTTGTCGCTGTTATCCTTGGCGGTATGGCTGGCGTATTTACAAATAGTATCCTAGGTAGTGGTCTAACCAGTGCGGCTTCTCCAGGTAGTATTTTCGCAATCTTAGGTCTAGCTCCAAAAGGTGGTCATCTGGTTGTATTAGCAGGTGTAGCCGCAGCAGCCATTGTTTCCTTTATTTTCTCAGCGATCTTCTTACGCAAAGCACCAAGCGATGAAGATTTGGAAAAAGCGCAAGCCGCTTCTAAAAACATGAAGTCTGGCGGTAACACTGGTGGTCCTGCTTTGACATCGGCTAACGATCTTCAAACAGGTGAAGTTCGCAAAATCGTATTTGCTTGTGATGCAGGTATGGGTTCAAGTGCTATGGGTGCTTCTTCTTTCCGTAAAAAAGTACAACAAGCCGGCTTGCCTATTAACGTAACTAACACAGCGATCGATGCGATCCCTTCTGATGCAGATATCGTTGTTACACAGCAAAATCTAACCAGTCGTGCGAAAGGCAAAGCGCCAAATGCACAGCATGTATCCATTGATAACTTTATTAACAATCCGATTTATGATGATATGATTGAACGTCTCAAAGCAGCTACAGCAGGCAATGCAGATTCTTCGATTCCAGATAATGCTGCGGGTGTGAAAGAAGAAGTCAGTAATGTATTGAGTCACAATGCTCCACATGTGGTACAAGATACAACAACAACTTCTAATGCAGGCTCTAGTATTTTGCGTAAAGAGAATATTGTTCTAGGTCTTACCAGCACGTCTAAAGAAGATGCGATTAACAAAGCAGGCGAAATGCTAGCCGCCGCTGGTTATGTCAAACATGACTATATTGCAGCGATGCATGAGCGTGAAAAAGTAGCTTCCACTTATATCGGTAACGGTGTAGCGATCCCTCATGGTGTCGGTGAAGCGAAAAAACAAATTCAAACATCCGGGATTGTTGTTCTTCAATATCCAAATGGTGTGGAATTTGAAGGCGGTACTGCTTATCTTGTCATCGGTATTGCAGGTGCAGGTGGAGAACATCTTCAAATCCTCACTAAAATTGCAGAAACGATTGAAGATGAAGCGACTGTACAACATTTAGCTAAAGTAACAGATGCTGAAGAAATCTATCGCACATTCTCTATCTAATCCTATAGTTATTCCGGTTGAATCAGCAGCGATTTCGTTGCTGATTTAACCTGTTTATATCTACTTTTGCTTATATAAGCTACATCTAAAGGTATTATTTTGTTTTTGACAGGATGATTACCTACAAATACTTACGGAGGTGCAATATTATGAAAAAAGCTATTCAATTTGGTGCAGGAAATATCGGACGTGGATTTATTGGTGCTTTATTATCAAATGCAGGCTACCATGTGGTGTTTGCAGATATTAACGAACAGATGATCAACGAATTGAATGAGAAAAAAAGTTACCAAATTCATATTCTAGATCTGGAAAAAAGTGTTGAAACGATTACCAATGTATCCGGTTGTTTGTCTAACGGTACAGATATTGTTGATGAAATCGCAAGTGCAGATATTATCACTACGGCGGTAGGTCCTAACGTACTGAAATTTATCGCACCCACGATTGCACAAGGAATCGAAGCTAGACGTAATGCTGGTGGCGGTTCACTGAATATTATCGCTTGTGAAAACATGGTAGGTGCAACAAGCCATCTACAAGAGCAAGTGTTGACTCACCTTTCAGAAGAAGGCAAAGCGTATGCTGAAGAACATGTAGGCTTTGCTAACTGTTCTGTTGACCGTATCGTTCCTCCTTTCCAGGGTGACAGTATTCTAGATGTAGGTGTAGAAGCATTCCATGAGTGGATTGTGGAAGAGCCTAAGCTTAAAGGCGGTACACCTGAAATTGCAGGCATGAAATTGACAGACAATCTTGTAGCTTATGTACAACGTAAATTGTTTACACTCAATACAGGTCATGCGATTACGGCTTATATTGGCTTCTTGAGAGGTCTAGAAACGATCGATCAAAGTATTCAAGATGAAAGTGTTCGCGGGATTGTACGCCCTGCAATGGAAGAAAGCGGCGCGGCTCTTGTGCAAAAACATGGCTTTGATGCGGATGAACATGCGAAATATATCGATAAAATTGAAACTCGTTTCAAAAATCCGTATATCCGTGATGAAGTAATTCGTGTCGGACGTGAACCTTTACGTAAATTAGGACAAGCCGATCGTTTAGTAGGCCCTGTAAAAATGGCGACTGAATTCGATCTTAGTCGTGATCATTTGCTTAAAGGAATTGCAGCGGCATTCCATTATGACAACACAGCTGATCCTCAATCTGCTGAACTACAAGGACGTATCCAAGCTGAAGGCTTCGGCCCTGTGGTAAGCGACGTTACTGGATTTGCCAAAGACAGCGAAGACTACAATAAAGTCATTGCCGCTTACGAAGAATTGAAGTCTTTAAAAGGCTAATATAGATAAATAAAAGCTTTGAGTATAAAAGAACTCATCAAAAAAGCCCTTAATTCGAAGTGTATACTACACTTTAGAAATAAGGGCTTTTTGATTGCACTTATACGGCTTTCAACCTAATTGAAGATTAGGAGAATCGGATGGTTTCCCAAACAAGTATCCCTGTGCTAGTTCGATGCCGATACTGCGGCAAAATTCGTATTCTTCACGGCGTTCGATGCCTTCTGCTAATACAGTTGAACCGTGCTTTTGTGAACTTTCAAGAATATGAATAATCTTTTGTTGTTTTTCAGGATACGTATCGCAATGATCAATCAAACTGCGATCTATTTTGACATAATCCGGTTGAAGATAATCGATTAATTCAGGCTTTGAATAACCTGAACCAACATCATCCAGTGCTACCGATATCCCGTTGCTACGATACACGTCAAAAATATTTTGCAATTTAGGCATTTCGATAATATTCTCTGTCTCCACCACTTCAAACACAAAATCTTTTGGATTGAGATCAAGGCGTTCTATTGCTTCAAACGTATGGCTCAAGCAATATTGTGGGTTATAAATAGAGGATGGTAAAAAGTTAATAAACCGTTTAATTCCCGGTTCTAAATGCTCAGCACTGACCTCAATCGCTGAGATACGAGCCGCACGATCTAGAAAAGAGTGTAATCCTGTTTTACGAGCGATATCGAATAACCGATACGGCTGAAAAGTAGGGCCATTTTGAATCGGACGCAGAAGAAATTCATATGCGATCACTTGCTCATGTTGATCCACAATAGGTTGCATATGGCTGGTAAACTGCTTTTTCCGAATAATCTCTACGACATCATCATGTTGCAAACGGGTGACAAATACGGACAATGAAAGCCACACAGGCTCTCCACCAATATCGTCTGAACCCAACAAACCTACAGATACACATGATGTAATGTCTTCAGGTAAACTTCGTACCCACTGCATAATATCAAGCATCTGTCCTCTTGACTGATATGAAATAGAACAAATATCTTCCATGATATACGTATCATAAGATTGTTGTCGGATTAGAGTTTCAAGAGAAGGAGAAAGCGGTCGCAAGGACACTGTTCCTTGGTCTTCTATAGGTTGAACATAACTACAACCGCTACAATTCATAGCAATCCTCCTTAATAATAAAGCAAAAACATAAGATGAACGTCAAAATATAATGATTTACAGACAAGTTACTTCTACTTTTAATCTTATTAATTATATCATCCTTAAACGCAGATAACATTAGACACTCTGTCTATTATCGGTTTAAATGTTGATTTTGAATACACCAAAGACTGCAATCTATTTTCTATTGCAGTCTTTGGTGTATGATTTGATCCTATTTTGGATTCATATTCCTCGCTATTAGCTAGCTGGAATCTCGATAGCATCTCCAACTTGAAGTTTCGTTGGATCTGTAATTTTATTGTATTTAGCAAGTTCTTCCCATGTTACGCCATATTTCAGACTAATACGGTACAGATTATCACCTTTTTTGATGATATACGTTTGCTCATCTGTAGGTTTCACTGGCTTGTCTACAGCTGGTTTGGTTGGTTTTGGAGCTGGCTTCGTTGTTGGTTTAGCAGGTTTCGCTGGTGTTACTGGTTTCACCGGTTTGGCTGGTGTCACCGCTGGCTGGCTACCTGCTGCTGTATTCGAAAGATTAATAGAATATTTAGCAAAACCATCTGCTGCTTCGCCTACATAAGCAATTGGATCTGCTCCTGCTACCGCTTTAGCACTAGCTAGTGCATCTTTTGCTTTTGGAGAAGTATTGAATGTCACCGTTGGATTGCCTTTGATTGGTGCAAGTGACCAGTTACCATCAGCAGCTGGATCGATTGTTTTGTTTTCACGGATATAATCGATAATCACTTGACGGTTCTCGTCTGGTGCAGCTAGGATAATACGTTTACCATCTGGATTCGCCAATTTAGAAGCAGATGCACGATAGTTGTTTGTAGCTACAACAAATTTTTGTTCGGGATCAATCGCTTTACCGTTAAATTGTAAATTCACAATACGGTTAGAAGATGCGTTGAGAACTGTTCCTTTTGCATCGTATTTAGGTGGTTGTGTAACATCAATTTGGTATGTTACGCCATCGATAACATCAAAGTTATACGTTGGGAAGTCCATATTGATTAACGCTTGCTCACCGGATTTAGCTGGATCGATTTGATTGAATTGTCCTGCAGACCATTCCAACCAGTTTTTCACTTCAGCGCCATTGACAAGCACAGCGTGAACTGTATTTGGGTATACATAAAGGTCAGATACGTTTTTGATTGCTATTGTACCTGCTGGAATATCTGTGTAGTAACTTGCTCCTGAACGTCCACCTGCTTTGAATGGAGCTCCAGCAGAAAGGATTGGCAAGTTCTCATATTCTGTACCTTGAAGTTGTTTCTCCAGATACCATTTCTGAGCATTCGTTACGATCTGGATCGAAGGATCATCTTCTACCAGTGCAAAGTAACTTGTAATACGAGCTGTAGATTCACCTACAGGTCCACGAATATAACCTAGTGTTTCTTCATGTTCATGATATACAGAATCGACGACACCTTGATCTGCTTGAACCAATGCTTTTTTGGTTGCTGTATCATAGATTGGACGAGCTTCTACTTTAGAATCGCTTACTGTCCATTTGTCGCCCTGTTGTTTCAGTTCAAGGTCAATAATACCCAAGTGATCGCCCCAGAATCCTGGCTCTACAGAAGGAACACCATTGATTGTACCTTTTTCAAGATCAACGCCTGTTTTCCCAGCAAAATCAGCACTAGGGAATACTTTGTGTGCATGTCCGAACATAATCGCATCAATACCTGGCACTTTGCTCAAGTACAACACGGAATTTTCCATCAATTCAGTCTGTGGAATATCTTCAAACCCAGAATGCGGAACAGCAATAATAATGTCTGCGCCTTCTGCTTTCATTTGTGGAATAAATTTGTTCGCTGTTTCGATAATATCTTTAGCAACCACTTTCCCCGACAAGTTTGCGCTATCCCATTGCATGACTTGAGGTGGTACGAAGCCAATAACGCCTACTTTAATTGTATGCTTAGCTCCACTTTCGTCAGTTACTTCTTTATCTAGAATAAGGTAAGGTGTAAAGTAGTTCTTCTCGCCTTTACCTGTACCATCATCTGTATAAATATTAGCATTTACATAAGGGAAATTAGCACCTTTTAACGCATTGCCCAAGAAATCAAGGCCATAGTTAAATTCATGGTTACCGATATTTCCAGCATCGTAGCCCAATTGGTTCATGGCTTTGTAGACAGGATGAACTTCGCCTGTTTTTAAAGGATCGACTTTAGCTACATAATCGCCTAACGGATTACCCTGCAATAGATCACCGTTATCAATCAATACACTATTGGTTGCTTCTGCACGAGCATTTTTGATCAATGTCGCTGTTTTAGCGTAACCGTATTGATCTGTAGTTGCATCTGAGTAGTAATCATAGTTCATTACGTTAACATGAATATCTGTTGTCTCCAACAAACGCAATTTCACTGTAGATTCAGAAGAAGTGGTTTCTGCTGCAAAAGCAGGAACTGCCGACACTGCAAACAATTGCAGCGCTGCGATGACAGTAATTGCTTTTTTAAATGTTTTGTTTCCTAAGTTCAAAATAAAAAACCCCTCCCAAATATATTCGCATTTGCTTGACCTTTTACGACTTTATCTCTGCGCCCGATATGTATTATCAGCATGAATAACTCGCTTAACCATAGTTCATGCTGTTTTAAAACGATTACATTATATATTGTAATCTATTTATAGAATAGGCAAGATAAAGAAGAAAAGGCTACCAAAAGAAACGCATGATAGAATTGTATACTATCAGCTGATATATTTGAAGGGTTATTAGTTCTATTTTTTATGAAAATGATATTTATTTTACGAAAAATTCTATATTTTACATGATTGTGTTATGTTTCTTTTCATAAAATCTATACATTAAGGTATTAAAAAATCGGCATCTTGATCTTTATATTGAAAATACATATCTAAAATTCGATCTAATTGCTCGGACTGATCCAACACACGATAATCACGTACTCCGTGTTCTTCTGCCATCTGGTTCAGTATGCGGCGTTCCTGTTCGATCTGCTGTTCAATCTGTTTTAAATTCAAGGAAACCACCTCCAGTATAGTTCCTTTACAGTTCTACAATAAGAACTTTCAGTTTATTCCACCATCGGCATTTTACATGTTATGATCTAAAATAATTCTACTTATCTTTTTATACCTTATTTGGGCATACCTTATCAAGTTCCTCAAGTACCTATTTTATCCTTTTTTTGGAAATAAAAAGACGAAAAAACTCGGAATTTGAATTTTGCATTCATTTTACTTATTTCGCAAATTCAAATCCCGAGTTTTTTATACTATTACTGCCTATTTAATTCTTTTGAAAAAGAATATTATGCAGTCCAAGTTTGTTTGTTGCCATCTTTATCTGTATATTCAATCGTTTGTGGTTTGATATCTAGGATCACATAATCAGGATCTTCTGGACCGGAGAACCATTCTTTAAATTCTTCTTTCCAGACACGTTTTTTGAGTTCGTCGTCTGTAGATACAGAACTTACGCCTTCAATTTCAACAACTTGACTTGTGCCGCCTTTTTCATAACCCAACAATACATAACAGTTCGGATTTTTTTCTAACTCTTCGACTTTATGTGTTTTGCGGTTCGTCGCGAGATGAATATTTAAGCCTTCATTATATAGCGCCATATAACGTACTTTAGGTTTGTCATTTTCTACAGTACCTAGTGCACAAAATGGGTTACCTTCTAATGCAGTCAAAATTGCTTGTTCTTCAGCTGTTTTACTCATGATCAATCTCCTCCTGTATATAAACGTATGGGTGTATTCAATTTCTTAGTCTATGTATATCGAATAGATATGATAGAAAAAGATTGAATGGAACTTTATTAGTTACAAACTTCCGTATATGTAAATACCCTTAGACCGAGTTCCTGAACCGAAATAGATTGTCTATTGCTGATGACAACGCATTCTCTGTACTGGACAGTTGATACCCTCTGGTCTATAATTACAATGTAAAAAAACCGCATACGTACAGGGGAGCTAGTTGCAACTGGCTGAGAGTGTATTGTGATAAATACAGACCCTTATACCTGATCTGGATAATGCCAGCGTAGGAAAGTAACAAGTCGTTATATGCTGTATGTTGAGCTTATAATTGCACCTATGTCGTCCCGATGGGGGCGTTTTTTTTATGCCTTTTATCAAGTGAAGACCGATTCTACTATTTGATTGAACAGAAAGAAGGGTTAGGATGATTGGAAATAAAAAAGGGTGGCGGAAAAGCTTACCATGGTTAATGGTAGGTTTATTATGGATCACAACTGCATGTGGTTCAGCAGCAAGTACAACCAATACAACAGATGAAGCGGGCAATACATCTGCACTTAAAGATGTCAAAGTCGTTCTAGACTGGACACCTAATACAAATCATACCGGCTTATATGTAGCCCAAGCACAGGGCTTTTATAAAGAAGCAGGATTGAATGTCGAAATTATAGCGCCCGGACAAGGCGGAGCAGATACGATGGTCGCTTCTGGTGAAGTGCCTTTTGGAATCAGCTACCAAGAAAGTGTCACACAAGCTAGAGTACAAGGTGTTCCACTCGTCTCGCTTGCTGCTGTTATTCAACATAATACTTCTGGCTTCGCAGCACCTACAGATCGCGGGATCAAAACGCCTAAAGATATGGAAGGCAAATCCTATGGCGCTTGGGGCTCTCCTGTTGAAGAAGCTGTCATGAAATCAATTATGGACACGGACGGCGGCGATGTTAGCAAAGTTAAAAGTGTGAATATCGGGAATGCCGATTATTTTACAGCAGTACAAAAAGGAATCGACTTTGCCTGGATATTCTACGCATGGACAGGCATAGAAGCTGAACTTCGTGGTCAGCCGTTAGATATGTTATATGTTAAAGATTATTCTGACCAACTGGATTACTATACCCCTGTTATCGTAACCAATGAGAAGCAGATCTCTACCGATCCTGAATTGGTCAAATCATTTATGGCGGCAACCAGTAAAGGGTATGAATATGCGATTGCGCATCCAGACGAATCTGCGGATATCTTGCTCAAAGCTGTTCCTGATCTTGATCCTAAATTAGTAAAAGCCAGTCAAGAATGGTTATCTCCACGTTATCAAGATGATGCACCACGCTGGGGTGAACAAAAACAATCCGTCTGGGAAGGATATGCCAACTGGATGTTCAAGCAAAAATTGCTCGATAGTCCATTAGATGCAACTAAAGCCTACACCAATGATTATTTACCTGCGGCAACGACTAAATAGAGCATAAGGAGATGGATAGAATGGCACATACGTTACTCAGTATTCAAGTAATTCCCAAAACACAAGCAGGTGAGAACTCTTATGATTATGTAGATCGGGCGATTGAAGTAATTCAAGCATCCGGCGTGAAATATGAAGTGCATCCCCTCGAGACTACTATGGAAGGCGAACTTAGCGAATTGCTAGAAGTGGTTCGTCAAATGCATGAAGCTTTGGTGGAGAAAGGTAGTCCTAGTATCATTTCTCAGATCAAGATTGCACATAGTCCATCCGGTATCAGTATGGATGGATTGACCGAGAAGTACCGCTAATGTCTGCTATGAGATCATGGTGGAAAAGCATATGGCCGCCCCTGGGGGCGGTTGTTTTATTATTGGTCATCTGGCAATTGGCAACCAGTCTATTCCATATTGAAGCATGGATTCTGCCAAGTCCTGCGTTAATTGGACATGAAGCTTGGAGTGAAAAAGATCGACTGGGTCTGCATACGTGGGCAACTTTAAAGTTAACATTATCCGGTTTTAGTATCGGGGTCGCTGTAGGTCTACTGGTAGCAGGAGTACTTCATTACACTCCGTTTCTACGTTCAGCGCTATATCCGTTATTGATTTTGAGTCAAAATATTCCGACGATTGCACTGGGACCTCTACTTGTCATCTGGTTCGGATTTGGTATTTTATCCAAATTAATCGTGATTATTCTCGTCTGCTTTTTCCCGGTCACGATTGCGGCACTCAGCGGACTGGCTACAACCGATCGAACAATGCTCAATTATATGCAAATGATCGGTGCTTCCAAAAGCCAAATCTTTTGGAAATTAGAATTGCCTTTTAGCTTACCTTCGATCTTCTCTGGCGTAAAAATTGCAGCAACCTATAGTGTGATGGGTGCAATTATCGCAGAATGGATCAGCAGTAGTGAAGGAATAGGCTATTATATGATGTTACAGAAATCAGCATTCCGTACTGATCATATGTTTTTAGCGATTCTAGTCGTTGTCGCTATCAGTCTTTTGTTATTTATGATTATCAATCTTATTGAAAAATGGTCTATTCGTTGGCATCATCCTGCATCGATGCGTTCTGGCAAAGGAGGTTCCAAAGATGTCGATCAATAAATCTCAATCTTCACCTATCATCACGAACACTTCTACGCCACTGTTAGCATTACAACAGATCAGTAAATCTTTTGCACAAGGCAAGCAATCTTTACATGTGCTACAAGACATTTCTTTACATGTTGATCAAGGAGAATTTGTCTCGATTATCGGCCCTTCCGGTTCAGGTAAAAGCACACTGTTACAGATGATCGGTGGTGTCGTTCTTCCCGATCAAGGTGATATTCTGTTAGATGGTCAAAATATAACAGGACGTAAAGGATTAAGTGGCTATATGCCCCAACAACCGGCACTGATGCCATGGCGAACGATTCAGGATAATGTAATTCTAGCGCGCGAGGTTGCAGGCTTACCACGTAAAGAATCACTAGACTTAGCACGTCACTGGTTGGACAAAGTGGGATTGGGTGATTTTGCTTCTGCTTATCCTCATACTTTATCTGGCGGTATGCAGCAAAGAGTCGCTTTTCTTAGAGCATTGCTAGGTCCTCGTGACTTACTTTGTCTGGATGAGCCATTTAGTGCTTTGGATGCTTTTACACGCAGTGAGATGCAATCATGGTTGTTAAATATTTGGGAAGAGAATAGACGATCGGTTATTTTCGTTACGCATCATATTGAAGAAGCTTTGCTGTTGTCCGATCGCATCTATGTACTGTCTCGTCGTCCAGCGACCGTGCTACACAATATTGTTGTGCCTTTCCCGCGCCCAAGACGAGAAGAGATTACCGATGATCCAGCATTTATTGCTTTACGTAGACAACTGATGAATGCGATGCGTCATACAGACGAAGGTGATCTATGATGAATAAGGTCTATGCTCCATTGATAGATAGTCATATTCATCTGGATCAATATGATGATCCGAAGATTGAACAGATGATTCGGTCATTGGCTGATCTGAATATTCAATCTTTAATCAGCGTCTCAATGAATCTGTCTTCCTGTCAGCGCACAGAACAGCTTGCTCAGCGCTATCCGTCTATTGTTCAACCTGCGTATGGTTATCATCCAGAACAGCCTTTACCTGACGCTCAAGAGCTTCAGACGTTATTGTTGTGGATCGAACAGCGTATAGATCGACTGATTGCTATTGGGGAGATTGGATTACCTTATTATCGTCGGCTTGAAGCGATAGAACGTGGCGAGTTATTGGACGAGCAAGGATATCAAGATGTACTGTCTGCTTTGCTCCAATTGGCTGCTCGTTATGATAAGCCTGTGATCTTACATGCAGTCTATGAAGATGCTGCAATCGCTTGTGATTTGCTAGAGCAATATGGTGTTACCAAAGCACATTTTCATTGGTTCAAAGGATATCCTGAAACGATTCAGCGTATGATCCATAACGGTTACTCTATTTCATTTACACCGGATATCCAATATGAGCAGGAGATTCAGCAATTAGCAGCCGTATATCCTGCTCATCTCGTTATGGTTGAAACCGATGGGCCGTGGCCATTTGAAGGTTCTTTTGCAGAACAGATGACTCATCCTATGATGACTGCTGATGTATGCCGTGAATGGGCGAAGATTCAAGGACTAACGGAGAAAGAAGCACGTCAGATACTGTATCAAAACACACTATCTTTTTACACATAAAATAAGGCGCACTGTCCATTATGCGGACAATGTGCCTTATTATTTTACTGTAAATTATTTATTTTGTTCTTGAGTCTGCTCTTGTTCAGGTGAGCTGACTTGATCAGGCTGCTCCCAATCGGAAAGCCATACCAAAATAACAGATAACAACTGTTCTACATTCATCGGTTTGCTGATGTAATCAGATGCTCCTGCTTCAATACATAATTCACGATCATCTTTCATCGCTTTCGCAGTTAACGCAATAATAGGCAAGTCTTTCCACTTTTCCTCTAAGCGAATCCAGCGCATCGCTTCATATCCATCCATAATCGGCATCATCATATCCATCAATACAATATCTGTAGATTCGGCATGTAGAAGTGCAATCGCTTCTTCCCCATTTTGTGCACTACGAACATGCATCCCTTTGAGCTTGAGCACGCCTTCTAATGCAAAAATATTACGCAAATCATCATCAACAACCAGCACAGATTTGCCTTGTAATCGAGCTAACGAATCTTCTTGTTCTTCTTTGTCCATCCATGTTGGAGATACAGGCTTGGTCACAGGCTGTCCTTCTTCATTAATAGCAAGTGAAGGAAGGTATAATGTAAATGTACTACCTTTACCCAATTCACTTTGAACTGTTACATAGCCCCCCAGCAATTTGGAGAACTCACGACAAATAGATAATCCTAACCCTGTGCCTCCATACTGACGCTCTGTAGTACCATCTTCTTGCTGAAAAGCTTCAAAGATTAAACTTTGCTTATCTTCTTTGATTCCTATTCCAGTATCCGTTACCGAGATCGCTAACATATAATCCATCTGCTCAGGAATACTATATCCTTTAGCCACAATCGATTCATCTGCTAACGAAATATTGATTGTTACAGAACCTTTACTTGTAAATTTGAATGCATTAGAAAGTAGATTTTTCATGATTTGTTGTAATCTTTTCTCATCGGTATAGAAGACATCTGGCACATTTTCATTAATATGAGAATGGAATTCAATACCTTTTTGCTCTGCAATTTTGTCAAAGCTATATCCCATGACTTCAGGTAGATCATAGACCGCTACCGAATCACGTTGTACTTCAACCATCCCTGCTTCTACTTTAGATAAATCCAAAATATCGTCGATTAGGGTTAACAAATCTTGCCCGGATCGATTGATCACTTCTCCAAAATGTGGAACATCATCTTCTTCATGCTGTTTTTCTTTTTCACTAATCAATTGAGACAGAATTAAAATACTATTCAGTGGTGTACGTAATTCATGGGACATATTCGCTAAAAACTCCGATTTGTACCGAGAACTACGGCTCAATTCTTCTGAATACAATTGAAGTTCTTTTTGCGTGATCTGCAATTCTTCCGTTTTGATCTCAGCATAGTGATTACGTTCACGAAGCTGTTCATTGGTAGCTTGCAGTTCTTCTTGTTGGACTTGTAACTCTTCTTGTTGTGATTGCAGTTCTTCTGTTAGTGTCTGAGACTCACGTAATAACCGATCCACTTGCATCCGATTATCAATATTGTTCACAACCACACCAAAAGTATTAGCGATACGTTCAACCAGTTGTTCCTGTCTTTGCGAAAATCCATGAATTGTTCCTAATTCAATGACAACGACTGTACGATTTTCAAATAAGATGGGCACAATCATAATTTCTTGAATAGGAATAACGGTTGCACCTGTCTGAATACGTATCGGGTGATCCGATGGAGCTTTCATGATATGAGTCTGTTTTTCGAGGGCCGTTTGTCCAATAATACCTTCACCAAATTTAAATGCATGAACTAGATCAGGCACATCGCTGTAGGTAGCATAAGACGCTTTTCTTTTTAATAATTCAATTCCATTTTCTTCTTCACAAAAATAAAAAATACCATATGCTGATTCTACAGCAGGTGTTAATTCATGAATTAATCGATCTGCTAGATCATCGATTGCATTTACATTGCGATAGACATTTCCAATATGAGCCAATTGAGTCTGGATCCAATTGCTTTCTTCGATATGCTTATTAAATTCACTTGCTTGATGAGTATGCGCTTCTAACGCTTCAGACATTTTATTAAAAGCTGTAGCAATATTACCAATTTCACCGCTAGCTGTAACATGTAGACGTGGCAAAGGTTGAGACGTATCAAAATCGATCTGTTCCATCACTGTCGTGACTTGTTTTAACTGACGGGTCGTTCTTCTGATCGTCCAAAATGCGATTCCCACTCCAACTACGATAAGAAGAATAGATAACAGAGCAACAACCATTCCTGTACCTGTAAATGAGCCATTCTGAAATATAATAAATTCAATAACCATGAATATAATAGCTATTGTTAAAACAATGCTAAATCCAAAGATTTGTTGGTTTTTGTAATTCATTCGTTAGACAATCTTCCTCTCTGTTGTGCCATCTTAATGTTTGTATAGAAAGATATTCATACTCTATCAAGAATACGCTAAATTCCAGCAATTGTCTCGATTTAATACAATCTTTTTTGTAAAAATTGGTTGACTCACTACAAGTGTTCGTATGCTTCAAATGTCTTGACGTTCCTTTTATTCTGATATACGATGTGCAGTGCTTCAAATAACTCTCTTTTCGTTAATAATAAACATCTTGATTCAGGAAGAAGGAACAATGTACATGTCCAAAGCAACCAATCGGTCTATGGTTACTATAGGTCTGCTTGCAGCCCTGTTTATTGGTGCCCTAGATTCTACAGTAGTCAGTACAGCATCACCGCGCATTATTTCTTCACTCGGTGGACTGAACCTTATTAGTTGGATCTTCTCTATTTATACATTAACCACATGTATCGCCACGCCTATCTTTGGTAAGCTCGGTGATTTATTTGGTCGTAAATCTATTTTTGCGATAGGACTTGGAGTATTCGTGCTGGGTTCGATCATGTGTGGATTTGCTAACTCGATGACTGAATTGATCTGGTATCGTGCGATTCAAGGGATTGGCGCAGGAGCACTTACTCCGGTAACCTTTACCATCGTAGGCGATCTGTATCCCGGTAAAGAACGTGCCAAAGTACAGGGATTATTCTCATCGGTATGGTCTGTAGCCGGGCTGTTTGGTCCATTAGTTGGTGGTTATTTCGTCGATTATATCTCCTGGCGCTGGATTTTCTTTATCAATTTACCTGTAGGTATTATCGCTATTTTGTTTATCTTTATTTATTTCCACGAATCTTTTGAGAAAAAGCAGAAGTCGATCGATTATGCAGGAGCCATTACGTTTACGATCGGAATGACCGCTTTGTTGTTAGCCCTTTTAACAGGTGGAGAAGAATATGCTTGGAGTTCACCGATAATTATAGGTTTATTTGCGGTGACTGTTATTTTTATGGCTTTATTCCTACGGATTGAACAGCGTGCAGCTGAACCGATGTTACCGTTATCGCTGTTTCACTCACGTATTTTATCTATTCCTTATGTGCTTGGTTTCTCTACACGATGGATGGTCATGGGTGTAACGGTGTATTGTGCACTCTGGATACAAGATGTATTCGGCTATAGTGCTACGAGTGCTGGACTGGCTCTAATGCCGATGTCGATTGCCTGGCCTGTCGCTTCTACGTTAGCCGGACGCTGGATGTACAAAGTAGGCGCCAAATTACTGATTGTACTTGGATCAGCATTGGTTGTAGGCGGTAGTCTATGGCTAGCTGTTATGCATGCTCAATCTTCTTACGGTGTGATCGTAGGTTCATTGATTCTGATTGGACTGGGCATGGGCTTTATTGTGACTCCATCACTGGTTATTATTCAGGGCGCTGTCGGCTTCCAGATGCGTAGTGTAGCAACGTCTACCAATACGTTAATGAACTCGCTTGGACAGACGATTAGTGTAGCTGTATTCGGTATGGTATTTAATGCAATGGTGACGACAGGTACCCCCTCTCAATTAGCATCTGGAATTCATTATGTATTTATATTGATGTTTGCTGTATCGATATTGAATCTGATTGTCGCTCTGTTCTTACCTTCTAGTAAACAATTATTTCAGGCGATTCGAGAGCATGAAGCACCTACTGTTCATCCGACTCCCAATCAGTCCAATGCTAAGCCAGCACTGGAACGTTCTTAATAAACTCGATACACTTAAAAAAGTTCTACACGACTTTAATAGAGGAGTGTTTGCTCCATGATCATCGATTGGGAAAAATGGAAAGAACTACAGTGGAAATTGCTAAAGTATTGGCTGGCTATACCTCGCATTGTACGGTTATCTGCTCTTCTTTTCACGATGCTTATCATTTCTATATTAGGTTGGTTCAAAATATTAGCTGAATAAAACATAAAAAACCGTTATCGTGGACTCTTCGTGAGAACAATCGATAACGGTTTTTCACTATATTATGATGTAAAATCACGATATTACAATTAACGTTTATTGAATCCTTTGCGTTCTAAAAATGATTTTAATTGCATCCGTGAAGGAGCCGTCATTTTCTCAGCCATCAAAGCTGACCATGGTGCACTTTTGGCTCCACCTGTACGTTCAGACAAATAACGAACCATCGTGTCATCGTACTCTTTCATTGCTTCTAAAGTTGTATCTGCTTGATAGGATTCACGATGCAAGATCGCTTTCTGTGGTAAGCGTGGACGAATACCCGGCTCTTGATTCGGATAGCCTAGACACATGCCATAGATAGGGTACACATGATCCGGTAAGTCTAAGAAATCAGACACTTCTTCGATATGGTTACGAATCCCACCAATATAGACTACACCAAGTCCTAAAGACTCTGCGGCTATTGCGGCATTCTGTGCAGCTAAAGTAACATCTACGGTTGCCACGATAAAGTTTTCTGCGGCATCACCATAAGATTCAGCTTCAGGCATATGCTGTTGAACCGCATTTTCCAAGCGATACATATCTGCACACCATACTAGAAATACAGGGCATTGCTCAATATACGGTTGGTTCCCTGCAAGCACAGATAGCTTGGACTTACGCTCTGGATCTGTAATGGCAATCACACTATAAGCTTGCACATTACTAGAACTAGATGCCATTTGCCCAGCAGCAACAATCGCTTCTAATTGTTCTTCGGTAACGGGATCAGATTTATAGCTACGAATCGAACGGTGCTTCATTAATAAAGAAATAGTATCATTCATAAATAGGAACACTCCTGTCTACTAATCATTTATAACTAACTAATTATATATAACTATTATCATATTAATTAGTACTAAATGCAAGTTTATAATAATTTGATTCGTTGTAAACGTAACGCATTTAATACCACCGATACGGAACTAAAAGCCATTGCTGCCCCGGCTAACCATGGAGCTAACAAACCTAGGGCAGCAATAGGAATACCAATAACATTATAAGCAAGCGCCCAGAATAGATTTTGGCGAATATTACGAATCGTCCGGCGACTGAGCATAATCGCATCGGCAATCCCGTTCAGATCTCCACGCATTAAGGTAATATCTGCCGCTTCCATCGCTACATCGGCTCCTGTACCAATCGCAATCCCTGTATTGGCTGTTGCCAAAGCAGGAGCATCATTGATCCCATCTCCTACCATCGCTACAATACGACCTTCTTGTTGCAAACGGCTAATCTCGGCAGCTTTACCTTCAGGCAGTACACCTGCCAATACGTGATCGACACCTGTTTGGCTAGCAATCGCTTGAGCGGTACGTTCATTGTCGCCTGTAATCATAATCACACGTAAGCCCATTTGTTTGAGACGAGCTATTGCTGCTTGTGATGTTTCTTTAACCGTATCCGCTACAGCAATCCAGCCTGCGTACTGACCGTTAATAGCAGTTAACATCACTGTTTTACCCTGCTGTTCAACTTCTTGAATCTCTGCTTCAAGATAATCTACATCAATCTGCTGAGATTGCAACAATTGACGAGTTCCGATCCATAGCGATTGTTGCCCTGTCGTTGCATGTATACCCTTGCCGGGTATCGCTTCAAAGGTATCTACATGAACAGGTGTTAATCCACGATCTTTGATCCCTTGTACAATGGCTCTAGCTAATGGATGTTCAGAAGCTGATTCCGCTCCCGCTACCCATGTTAACCATTGATCTTCTGAAATCTGTTCGTGATGATTAGCAAATCGAAGGTCTGTTAAAATAGGCTCACCACGTGTAATCGTTCCTGTTTTGTCTAATACAACTGTATCTACTTTGTGTGCCGCTTCTAAATGCTCTCCACCTTTGAACAAAATACCGTATTCAGCAGCTCTACCTGAACCTGCCATAATCGAAGTCGGTGTAGCTAGCCCTAGTGCACATGGACAAGCGATAACCAGTACCGCAATTGCTTTTTCAAGTGCTCCACTAAAATCACCGGGCGTTACACCCCAGAACCAGATTGCAAAGGTTAATAACGCAATACCGACTACAATCGGTACAAAAATACCTGAAATCACATCAGCTAGACGCTGAATCGGTGCTTTGGAGACTTGAGCTTCTTCTACAACACGAATAATCTGAGACAGCGCAGTTTCTTTGCCAATATGAACAGCACGGAACTTAAGTCGTCCATTCTGATTAATAGTGGCTCCGATCACCTGATCACCGACCGTTTTTTCGACAGGTAGACTTTCTCCGGTTAACATCGATTCATCAATAGAAGAATGCCCTTCGACCACTTCACCATCAACTGGAATCTTTTCACCCGGTTTGACAATAATAATATGGCCAACTTGCACATCATCGACTGGAATCTCTACTTCTTCTCCATCGCGATCAATCCGAGCAGTTACAGCTCGTAAGCCCATCAAGCTACGTATCGCATCCGAAGAACGTCCTTTGGCACGATGTTCAAACCATTTGCCTAGTAAAATCAATGTAATCAAGATCGAACTCACTTCAAAATACAATTCTATCGTCGTTCCTGGTACCACCAACGAACGGATAATGAGAAATAAACTATAAAAGTAAGCAGCTGATGTTCCCAATGCTACTAGTACATCCATATTGGCGCTTCCGCTACGCAATGCTTTGTAAGCACCCACATAGAAAGCTCCTCCAATAATAAATTGAACCGGTGTAGCAAGTATTAATTGTACCCATGGATTCATTAAGAACATCGGTACACCAATCCATGATGTCACGCTAAAATGACCGAACATCGCCCACAGTAAAGGCAGTGATAAGATCGCCGAAGCGATTAATTTCCACTTTCGCACAGTGGCTTCATGTGCTCGTCGTTGTTGAAGACCTTCTTCTTTTTTGGGAGATGCGGTATAGCCTAGCTTTTCGACTTTGCGTATAATATCGGTTGTTTCTAGACTACCCGGCGTATATTGAACTCTGGCGGTTTCCAGCGCCAGATTTACATTGACTGATGAGACGCCCTCCATCCGCTTGATTCCTTTTTCAATTCTTGTAGCACAAGCTGCACAGGTCATACCTGCAATATCCAGATCGACAGTTTCTTTCAGTGATTGATAACCCAATTGTTCGATTTTCTGTTCCACTTGTTCTTTATTTACTGTAGATGGGGTATAAGTGACAGAAGCTCGTTCAAGAGCTAGATTCACATTCACTTCTTCTACCCCGTCAAGACGACCCAATCCTTTTTCGATCCGTGTTGCACAAGCAGCGCAAGTCATGCCACCAATTTGTAATGTTAATTGCTTGGTCTGATCTTCTGATGATGCGTTCATGCTAATAACCTCCCTTTTCGATATGATTCTTTATTTCATAATACCCCTATAGGGTATTTATATTTCCAAAAAAAGTTGCCCAAAGGATCACTAAGGGCAACACATTCACTTCATTTCAACATACATAAATCAGTATACAGCTCTATCGTTCTATTAACCGCCTGTGGAGATAACGTCATATCCTTGTTCTTCAATCGCATCAGTCAATTTCATGATATCCACTTGATCTGCATCGTATTCGATATCTACAGACTTCGCTTCCAAATTCACTTTGCCTTTAGCACCAATTTCTTGCAGTGCTCCTTCTACCGCTTGAACACAGTGATTACAAGACATACCTTCTACTTCTAATTTGATCGTTGCCATGATTATTTCCTCCTTCAAAAAGTTATGATTATATTATTTCAATAATTTATTAATCGTTATCAATAGCTCGTCAATCACTTCATTCTCGCCGGCTTCGATTCGCTCCACTACACAGCTCTTCATATGCCCTTCTAACAACAATCTACCCACCGAATTCAATGCGGATTGGGCAGCTGCAATCTGATTCAGTACATCATCACAATACGTATCTTTCTCGATCATGCCTTTGATCCCGCGAATCTGTCCTTCCACACGATTAAGACGGCGAATCATATTACTTTTCATCTCATCTGAATGGTGACTGTGCCGAACCTCTCCCGGGCTATGGTCGCAAGATTCACGATGTTCCTGAGGTGAACCTTCAATATTCAGATGATCCATCTTCTCCATAAAGTAGCCCCCTGTAATCATTTATAATCCCATCTTAACATACCCCCATAGGGTATTCAAGTATTAATTGATATTTTATTTTTTTAGGTATATATATTTATTTTATTGGACAAACAAAACAGCCTACTGAAAATAAATAGGCTGCTGCTTCTCCATCTTTTTTTACTATAGTCTTCATTTTAAAATGGTTCAGACAGTTCTTTTATAAAGTATCCTGATCTAAACGATACAAAACATCCTGTCTATTTCCTTTAAATTTATGCTAAAATGTACCCTGTAAAAGCGTTTTTATGATTGATCTATTCCTCTGTCTAAATGATCCAATACTCGCTCGATCAATTGTGCAGGATCGATTGGTTTTGTCATGAAATCAATTGCCCCCATACGCATACCACGAATGACCATTTCAGAACGAGAATCACCTGACAATAGTAACACAGGTATATCTTTGGTAGCTGGTTTGTTTTTAAGATTTTCTAGTACATGCAGTCCGTCTACATCCGGTAGATGAATATCTAAAATAATCAAATCATACCCTGTAATACGCGAAGGGATTTTCAAAAAGTCACCAGCATCCTCATATGATTCTACGATTACATCTTCTGTTTCCAACAATTGCTTAATCAACAATGTAAATGGAGCGCTATCATCAATAATAACTATTTTTTTCATGAAACGGTTACACGTCCTTTGCAGAAAAATAGGGAGGGAAAGATTCATGTCAAAAGCAGATCGGTATCAACAGATCATTCAGCAAACTAGAATTCGATTTTTGGCGGATGCTTCTCTCAAAATGCAAGATTTACACCATCGCTTCGAAGATTATGATCACGGGCGATTGTCAGCAGATCATCGTACATTACCTGATGCGATTCATCGTCATGCCCATGCTATCAAAGGATTGGCACTTACGCTCTCGTACGAAGGTATCGATCATATCTGTGAAGAAATCCTTAACTTCATTCTATACCAACCAGATCATGTATGGACAGCAGAAGATATCCAGTATTTACGCCAAATGGTAACTACGCTCGATGGATTATTAACAGAAGCTTCTTCTACGCAAGCATAAGAGTAGTCTAGTGGCTCATACTCGTTCTTGGATTTGTTGTTTTTTCGTTGGATTTTAAATTGGTCTCTCCCTCTAATTCCTGCTACAATAGATCACGCTGACAGAAAGAACGATCTACAGAAAGGGGTATTATGACCATTGGCACAGTTATTTTTTAAGCATGGTGCAATGAACAGTGGGAAGTCTATTGAGATTCTTAAAGTGGCCCACAATTATGAGGAACAGGATAAACATGTTCTGATTTTTACATCTGCGCTAGATAATCGCGATGAGACCGGTTATGTCTCTTCTCGCATTGGTGTACGTCGTCAAGCGATTGCTATTCACGATGATACGGATATCTACAGTATTGTCAAAAATTATTCCCCTAAGCCTTCATGTGTATTAATTGATGAATGCCAATTTATGAAAAAAGAAGCGATTTTGCAACTGGTACGCATCGTGGATGAATTAAGTATCCCTGTGATGGGTTTCGGTCTCAAAAACGATTTTCAAAATAATCTGTTTGAAGGTAGCCAGTATATGCTACTGTATGCGGATAAAATCGAAGAAATGAAAACGATCTGCTGGTTCTGTGAACGTAAAGCCATTATGAATCTGCGGGTCAAAGATGGTAAACCTGTGTATACAGGCGAGCAAATTCAAATTGGTGGTAACGAAAGTTATTATCCGGTGTGTCGCAAATGCTACAATAATCCTCCGATTGAATAGATCGCTACGGATTGGTTATTAGAGAATCTGAATTTAGTATGTAAGCTTCCACCAAGTTGATAAACGCCCACAGACATGATGTTTGTAGGCGTTTTTTGATTTATTGAGAAGCAAACCACTGTAAAGCACGCTTTTCTAATAGTAATAAGATTATTTAAGTATCAGTTATTTGTATCTACCAACACTATTCCTCTACTCGTACTTCGCATATCCCGATACATTAACCATCCGATCCATAGCAAAATAAAAATATGAATCCATACGACGACCATACCAGAAAGTTGCGGAAGGTTGCTTGTGAGTACACCCCATAGATTATACGTAATCGTTACACTCAATACGCATGCGATCGCAATCCATTTACGATCCAGCATTGTCACCAGCAAGATCAAGATTAACGCAGGAATACTGTAGCGTTCGTGAATTTCCGTAGGTAGCATAAAAAAGGCAAAGGATATCCATGCACCGGCTTTGAGTAAAATAGCTGTTGTAATCGTACGGCATTTCCAGAGGTAGATACCTGTATAGATCACAGCTAATAGCAACAATATAAATCCTAGATTACGTAATGAAATGATGTTCCAGAGCTTTGCTGTATCGCTTGTTGTTGGAACCGTACCTACGACATAAAACCAGATATTGAGTGCATTCAATGTCACTTGAGTGTACAAGCCTACTGCACTCATATACGCGCTTTTGAACATCGCTTGTAATCCGCCATAAGAAGCAAAATAAATAGCGACCCCTATTACAGGAATGACGGCACCTATCGTCATATGGATCAAAGGCTTGATATTACGTTGCCACAGAGATTTCAATAGATACAATCCAAACACAGGAGCAATCACAATTGCCTGCAATTTGGTTAATAATGCTAAAACAAAGAGTATTCCTGCTAAAATAGGCGACGCTAGAAAGGTTAATAAGGCTCCAGCCATCAACATCCCATTCAAAATATCCACTTGTCCCCAGATCGAGCTATTCACAATCAGTGCTGGATTCAGGACAAACAGACACAGTAGCCCCCAACGAACAATCGCCTTTTCTTTCCCTAGCGACCAGCCAAATACAGCTATGCCTGCAACCAGATCCAGTACAATTAATAATGATTTGAAAGACAATTGACCCGCTTGAATCGTGATTCCAAATCCATGCAAAAAAGCAGCATAACTCTGCATAAATAACAAAAATAGTGGTGGGTAGTTAATATTGGGATCATGTATATAGACTGTACCCAGCCCATATTTTCGTAAGGCATTCATCCATTGTACAAATAAATTCTGATCACTCATAAATCCAGCATAACGGCTTCCTAGCCATAACCTTAACCCTAGTCCTACTGACAGTAATAGCAAAAATAACAGCCATTCTATCCATAGAGACATGGACAGACGTTGTTGCTTACGAGTGTGTCTATAGAGTCGATCTGTCATCAGTCATACCTCCTTGTATCGTTACAAAAGTGGCAGACGTTGTTCCAAGAAAATAAGGCAATATGGATCGTCTCTACCTTATTCACAAACGTTGTTAGGCTCATTATACAAGCAAGCCTTTGCGGTTTGCGAATTTGTTATTCATATTCTTGACTTTGCGTGATACAGAGCCGATTACACGAAATATTTGTTCCTATTTGCAAAGAAATCGGTATACTGGAAAATGTGCATCTTTTTACAAATTACGACGTAAAAGGAATAGTCTAGTGATACATTATTCAAAAGGGAGTGAACGCTATGTATTATCCTCTGCGATATATCGAATGGTCAGAGGCCAAACAAGCTGAAATCGGCGAAGTGCATCACATACATTCGTTGTCACAAGAAGAATTATTCGTACATAAATTAGTAGATGCCGTAAAGTTAAATGATCGCATATGGGTTCATGTCTCTCATGAGTCTGTCGATCATGAGAAGCATACGATCTATCTGCGTCCATTTGCAGAAGAATTACCGTCTACGTATCAGCGCAGTCTGGCGACCACGATCAGCGGGCAAAAAGATTATCCAAGCGGTCTGTCACCTGAATACTGGCTTTGGGATGGCAAAGCCTTTCAACGTCGTCATGCGATAGATTCCTATGTCGCTCCGCTTGATCTTGCTCTTCGCTTATTGGATCACTATTTGGTACAGCAAGATATCACTTACGATATTTTGTACACCGTACTGGATGCAGATCGGCAGAAAGTGATGATTTTTTTAAGTGAGGTGAACGAATCATGAATAATCGTACCAAAATGATCGCTTTCTCGTTAATGCTAGCTGTTCCTGCAACCCTTTCTGGTTGTGGCAATGATTACGACGACGATTGTCAGTATGATCAGAACGGCAATGCGTATAACTGTAATACCCACAGTAGCTATTACGGTGGCTCGTCGTATTCGAAAAAAAGTAGCTCCCATAGTGGCTTCGGCAGTGGTGGAGTTAGTGGTTTCTTTTCTGGAGGTTAAGTAGATGCGACAGACACGCGCTCTTCCCTATACACGAGCACAATTATTTACCCCTCGGATTGAACAACAGGTGCCGTATCATATGATGTATGAGAAACCTTACTGCTTAACAGCGCTCACGCTGTATAAAGATTACGAATTAGAACAATTACGAGTCGGTTCTGAAAATGTAGATCATCTGTATCGCAAAACATTACAGTTTGTACAAGAACATTTGCCAGATGAATATCTATTGCAACAATTAGGCATTCATCCTGCATTGATCGAAAGCGCAAGACAAGCTATTCCTATCGATGGATTTACTCGCTTAGATTGGATTATTAGCTCTCAAGGTGAGCTGAAATGTATCGAAAATAATACAGATACCCCAAGCGGTATACCTGAAGTTGCTTTTTTAGAACAGGAATTGTTGCGTTATGCACCTGATCTACAACCTGCTTCAAAGCAGATGAATAATTGTATTCGTCAAATGTTCAAGCAATCCGTTGATTATTATGAACAGCAGGGATTGGGGAGAATCATCCATTTCACCAGTTACGACTGGCATGATGAAGATCGTGCAAATACGTTATATATGATGGAGCAGTGTCTAGCGCTAGGTATTGAAGCGAAGTATATCCCTTTGGAACAATTGAAGATTGTCCCTGGTGAAGGGCTGTATCATGATGTAGAACGTATTTCTATTCTATATCGCTTGTATCCATTAGAGTATCTGGTCGAAGATAGGGAAGCTGATTCAGGTCGACTGGTGGGTGAAGATTTATTGCAATTGGTGAACATTGGGAAGCTAGGTCTACTCAATCCAACGCAACATATTTTAACGCAAAGTAAAGGATTTATGGCTACGATCTGGTCGTTATATGAACGCAATGCACAGATGGCAGAATATACGGGATTCACTTTATTTACAGCCCAAGAATGTGAATGGATTGAGCATTATTTATTACCGACGTATTTTACAGATCAAGTCTTTATAGAACAACAGATTCCCTATGTGGTCAAAGGTTTTTTTGGACGTGAAGGCTTAGGCACACATCTGATCGAACAACCCGAACAACATTCGGTAGCTGTATCTGAATCCCCTATTATTGATTCTAATGCTATACCTACAGAAGCCGAAGAGATTGCCGCTTATTATGAAGATCAACCCAAAATCTATCAACAATTGCACCCTATGGAACCTGTATCTGTCACAACGACTGAGGGAACATTTGATGGTTATTTGTTAACAGGTGCTTTTGTTATCGGTGGTCAGTTTGCAGGATTACTTCCTCGTATTGGAGGCAAAGTCACCGATAATCTGGCTTGCTACTGTGCAGCGGCTGTTGATCCATCTATATCAGATCGATCACACTAAATTCTACATTTAACTTTGAAGGAGGAAGTACAGTGAAAAACTTTGGAACCGATTTATTGCATATCGGAATAGGATTAGTGATTTTATTTGCGATTCTGTTTGTCGGGTATTATATCTTCAGCTTATTGACACGCTACAATGATAACCAGCAAATCGCTGAAGGCAACCAAGCGGCAGGCATGTACATGGGGAGTAAGCTATTAGGATTATGTATTATTGTAGGGTTAGTCTCGATTAACTCTGACGCATGGCTCGATGTATTAATCTGGTCAGGGATCGGTATTGTGATTCTTTGTCTGGTGTATCTGGTATTCGATTGGGTTACACCACGCACTAAAGTCTGTGAACAGATCGAAAAAGGAAATATGGCTATTGCTCAACTGTTACGTTCATTAATTATCGGAATTTCTTTTGTAATCGGAACGTTTGTTATGTAGATCCATTCATTATAAAAAAAACAGCTTTCGCATCTGAAGAATATCCTCAGACCGAAAGCTGTTTTCTTTATTCATTACTTATACGTTTACTACTTTAATTAAGAAGCTGCTCCATAGGAACCGCTTTTGAATGTTGTAGGATCATACCATTTGTATCCTGCCGCTGGTGTTGCCCATGGTTCTGCTTGTGGTTCTGTAGAAGTAGAAGGTGTCTCGATCGGCAACAATGATGTTGGGCTATCTAAAGTCAGACCCGATACTTGGCTTAAGCTTGTATAGCTTTCTTTCACAGCCAACCATCTTACAGTCTGTACCAACAACTTCGCATCATTCACTTCTTTGTATCCATCATAGGTTGTTTTTTTAGCGCCTGTTTCTTCACGTAGATATTTTGGAGAAGCATCTTCGACTGGTGAAGAATCACCGATAAATGCTGCTTTACCTGCTCCTACTTTAGAGATTGCTGCGTAAGGACCTTCTGCACGTCCACCGCCATTGTATACCCCTTGATCGACTGCATTGTTCCATTTAGATACAGAAGACGGTAAATATACAATTCCTTTAGCTTTGGTTGGATCTAGAATAGCTAGTGTAGAACCCGCATGCATCGCTACTGAACTCACGCCTGATGTGATTCCGAATGCTTGGGAAGAAGCTACGATATCATTGGCATTCACATCACCTAGCGCGTTGTAACGGAAACGAATACCAAAGTTCGACCCTAACCAGTCCGAACCGCTTACACCTTGCATTGCTGGAGAAGCCGCTTCTTCAGCTGTCATGCCTTTAGTTGGGTTACTGTAAGCACCACGACGGTAGCCATTGATCGCTTCAGATCCATCCCAACGGTTTTTGTTACGGTCTGCATTATAATGATCGGCAATAAAGAAAATACTACCGCCACCTTTTACATATTGAAGCATTGCTGCTTGTTCTGTTGCTTTGAAAGGAACGTTAGGCTCAGCGATAACGAATACATCGTATCCTTTGATCTTATCATAAGTGATCGCTTGCTCTCCAAATGTATAGGGTACTGGACGAGTAAGTGCATCTACTGTAAATCCATCTGCTTTGAGTCCATTTGCAAAGTCAGAGAATCCACCATCGATTACCCAATCTGCTGCACCTGCTGTTTGAGCGTGCGTGTTATCAAACAATACTTTTTTACCTGTACCGTTAGGAAGAGGTGTATCTGTCCCTGGTTCTGTAGGAGGTGTAGTTGTGCCGCCATCTAAAGTAACAGATGATGGGCTTTTCACACCTGCAAAATTATTATATGCACCGGCTGTACCTGTAACGACAATCGTTTTGCCAATTAGACTTGGATTGCTCTGTAAACCGAACTGTGAACGAAAAGCAGTACTCAATTGTACATCTAACAGCTTGCTTGTTGTACGTTCGCTGCTACTGTCTGCGATTAATACATTGAAATCATTTGCAAACGGGCTTGTAAAATCGCCTGTAGAAGCTCCTGAAGCATGTCCAACAACAATCCCTTTAACTGTAATTGTAGACCCGCCACTTTGAGCCTGAATCGCTTGAGCAACAGTTAATGTTGTTGCTGCTTCTGCTACCGGACGATATCCACCCAATAAAGAAATGAACATCAATAATGCTGTCAAAAGCACTATCGTTAACTGCTTCGTTACCACCTTATGCATATAACAATTCCTCCTTTGATAGGTAGAGACAGAATGAGTCATTCTGATTCTCTTATTATCATAATTCTATTTTGTCTATCTAATTCCTCTTTTATGTAAATTTTTAATTAAAAGTAAATTTAAACATCCAGAACACTGTAAACATACTAAAAAATACGATCTCATCAACAATAAGAGATCGTATATCTATTTTGAATACTATAGGACTGGCTAGTTTATTAAAGTGAAGACTGTGCTAGACAAGAACGATTGCGCCCTTGCTGTTTGGCTTGATACAACGCTTGATCGGTCTTTTCTAACAATTCATCCCACATCAGTGCAGGATACATCCCAATACCGATCGAGATGGTGATATGAATCATTTTGCCATCAGGTAATATAAATTTCTTCTTCTCCACATTGGTACGTAACGTCTCTGCAATCATTTTGGCTTCGGTTAATTGACAATATTCCAGCCAGACTGCAAATTCTTCTCCACCTTTGCGAGCACCATAATCGGTACTGCGAATACTTTGTTGAATTACATTAGCAAGCTGAAAAAGTACGGCATCCCCCGCAGGATGACCATACACATCATTCACTTTTTTAAAATGATCAATATCAATAAACAGTAGCGAATGTGCCATATCGGTTTCCTGATGTTGCAATTGCTCAAACTTCTTCTCAAAAGCTCTTGGATTATGCAATCCGGTCAAAAAGTCGAATTGAGCTTCTTTGCTGACTTTTTCAAACAATTCGTTATTTTTGCGCAGGGATCGAGTAAGCATAAAAATAAATAAAGTCGCCGCTGATTCCACGACAATAAAAACCAATACTTTATCAATTTCATTTCTTCCTAATACGATACATAAAGAAGCCGTAGCAATAATCGTCAGTGCAATGCCTGAATATAACCATTTTTTATAAAAAGTGATACTTCGCGAAAAAATCCATGAAGCGACAATACACAGCGTCGCCGCATTGATTAATCCTAATATTGCACTTAACCCTATCGTTGGACTCAATATAATACGGGTGATCATAATCATAATTGTGGTGATAATCCCAGCTACACTGCCACCCATACTGATCGAAAGTACAATCGATATCTGGCGTAAATCCAGCAAAACATTATCTCCAACTGGAAAGGTGAATTGCATCAATGTCGCTCCCAAGCAACCGAAAAAAAGTCCGATCCATTGGCGCTTTATATAGGTACTTGTTTTGAAATGGGCATTCAAATAATTCAATAACATACTTCCAAAAAAAGAAAATGTTGCTAGAATACAAAAATTCATAAATAAGTCTTTGAACAACATTTGTTCACGTCCCTTTGACTGCGAAAATAATAAGTATATCTATATACATCGTCAGTCTAACGATTTTATTCAATAGTCCTTATTTATTATTTTAGAGGGCGATACAAAACTGGTTTCTGCCTGCTTTTTTCGCTTGATACAATGCATCATCTGTTTTATCTAATAATTCGTCACACGGGTGCAGTGGATAAAATCCAATACCAATAGATACGGTAAGTGACACTTGTCGTCCATCAGGAATCACAAAGGTATGTTTCTCTATATTTTTGCGAATGTTCTCTGCCCATTCTATCGCCTCCGCTTGCTGTTCTACATGTTCTAAGATCAGAGAGAACTCTTCTCCTCCTTTACGAGAACAATGATCACAGACACGCACACTACGACGTAACACCTCTGCAAATTGAACTAGCACAGCATCTCCAGCAGAATGACCGTACTGATCATTAATCATTTTAAAATGATCAATATCTAACAGAAACAATGCAAACGGGATATGCTTTTCCTGACTTAACTGATTGTACTTCATTTCAAATCCACGATAGTTGTATAGCCCTGTGAGAAAATCCAACTGTACTTCTTGACTCATAGCATCATACAGTTGGTTATACCGTCTTAACCGCTCAATTAATAAATATGTAAAAATAAATGATGAAAATAAAATAAGAATAAATAGAATCAGTGTCGTTTCTTTGGTAAACCCTGACCAGATTAGGAAAAAGAATAATGAGTTCAATGTCGAAATCAATGAAGTTATCACCCATTTACGACTAAACGATTGCCGGGTTCGAAAAACAAGATAGGTGATTAGAAGTGTCATGCAGGCGTTAGCTATCCCTAAAAAAGAAACGATACTGATTGGAGCAGACAGCCATAAGCGTGCAATTGAAATAATAAGGGTGGTAATCGTCCCTGAGATGCCTCCACCGAGCACTGTTGCTACAATAATAGGAATTTGGCGCAGATCCAGTAATGTTCCGTTATCTAATTTGAATGTAAAGTGCATCTGAATAATACCAAATAAACCCAAAAAAGCCCCTGTTAAGCAGCTTAAAACAAATGGACTAATACGCGGGTTGCTACGCCAATTACGAAAAACGATATTCCCAAAAAATAAAAAAGTAGAGATGATACAAAAATTAATAAACATATCTTTTATGATCATAAATAAAGTACCCCTTTTACTCTAAATCGCTTTCTATCTATACCTTATCTATTGTTCAGAGCAAAAGGTCTGATAGCAATATAGATTCGTCTAAGCAAAATGTAATCTAACATGGAAATCACTTCAAAATTGTCTTTTTCACTTTACAATTTGGGTATAGTTCGATAGAATGTCCCATAGACCAATCATCCTACCTTTAGGAGTGAATATTATTTTTAATAAATTAGAAAAACAATCGTTGGTAGATCAAGTCTATTCACAGATTGAACAACGAATCAAAAATAACAGCTGGGCAATTGGTATGCGTATTCCCAAAGAAGCTGAATTAATGGAACAGTTCGGTGTCAGTCGTAATACATTACGTGAAGCTGTCCGTGCGCTTGTTCATGTCGGTCTGTTATCGACCAGACAAGGGGACGGAACATTCGTGATCGCTAACAGTGAACTGCATTCTGTTTTGCAAAAGCGGGTACAAAATTCCACCGTTGTTGAGGTTCTTGAAGTGCGTCATGCACTTGATCGCGAAGCTGTTGCACTCGCTTGCCTTAGACGCACCGAGGATGATCTACAGCAGATGGATCATTATGCTGATTTGTGCCAGCAACATATCGATGCAGGGCAGATCGCTGAATTTGTAGAAGCCGACTTTAAGCTACATCAAGCCATTACAGCCGCTTCTTACAATCAATTACTGATTGATCTCTATGCTCACCTGTTTGAACAGATTCAGATGTCGATTACCAGTACAACTGAACTGAGTGATTCGTATTGCACAGGACATCGTAATTTGATTCAAGCGATTCGTGAACAACAAAGTGAACAAGCGATGTTGATTGTAGATGACTATATTACTTATTTTACGGATCGACTTCAGTCATTGGATCACTCTACATCGCCTGAAGACCAAGGATGATCTATCCATGTGTTACTTATTAGGGTATCAACGCTTGAACGATCAAGTGTTATAGAAAGGACTAAGAAATGAACCGTACTTCTTTGAACGATGCGGAATCAGGATTATCCCTGAGGAATCCGCTTTTTGTATTGATTTGTATTTTGTTTACCGCTATTAATATGCGTAGCCCTATTACGGCGATCAGTCCGTTACTGGATTTGATCCGTCACGATTTCCCAGTTTCTAATACGATGGCTGGATTTTTGACCACTATTCCTTTGGTTGCTTTTGCGATTCTTTCTCCTTTTGTCGCCAAGCTAGCTGGAAAGTACGGCATGGAACGTATTATTATTATCTCGCTGATGGTCTTAACCATCGGTGGTTGGTTACGTCCTTTTGGCGGACTGCCTATGCTGTTAATCGGTACATTTTTAACAGGTCTGGCGATTGCAATCGTCAATGTAATTTTGCCGGGTATGATCAAGCGCGAATTTCCTTTTCGTGTTGGGATTATGACCAGTATTTATTCGATCTGTATGAATGTATTCGCCGCTACCGCTTCAGCAGTAAGTCTACCTTTAGCTAATACGGGACTCGGTTGGAAAGGTTCGATTTTGATCTGGACGGTGCTTGCGATGGTCGCACTGATCTTATGGATTCCTCAACAACGTTACAATCAACCTGCCAAATTAATGAAACACAGTGTCAAAGCCACTCGCAGTGTATGGCGTTCTCCTTTGGCTTGGAAAATTACAATTTTTATGGGTATGCAATCTATGATTTTCTATGTATCGATCGCATGGTTGCCTGATATTTTGCAAGAACAAGGACTGACTAATATTCAATCCGGTTACATGTTATCTTTAATGCAATTTTCGATGTTGCCATTTAACTTTATTATTCCTATTCTAGCAGCGAAGCTCAAAACACAGCGTCCGCTGGTATTATTCACCGTAATGTTGTACCTAATTTCACTGCTGGGCATTATCTTTGTAGATGGCTACTTATGGTGGACAGCCACTTGTCTAATTTTATTAGGGATTGCAGGCGCTTCTTCATTCAGTCTTTCCATGATGTTTTTCAGTCTGCGTACACATACTGCCAATCAAGCGGCTGATCTATCCGGAATGTCGCAATCAATAGGTTACTTGCTTGCTGCATGTGGTCCTACCCTTTTCGGGATACTGCATGATGTCACAGGCAACTGGAAATTACCGCTCAGTATACTGGTAATCGCTACTTTCGTGATTCTTTATACCGGAATGATGGCAGGCGGTAAAGGCTTTATTCATCCTGAAGAAAAAACAGCTTCTGCTAGCTAATTCAATCAAGTATGTGTGAATACCCTTAAAATCGGGTATGTTTTATAAGAGATCAGATTTAAAGGAGGAGCTAAATAATGACTACTGATTTAATTTCAGTTAAGAAGTTGAACAATGGTGTAAATATGCCCTGGTTTGGTCTGGGTGTATGGCAAGTTGAAGATGGTAACGAAGCGATTGATTCGGTAAAAGCTGCACTTAAAAGCGGTTATCGTGCAATAGATACAGCTGCTGCTTATGGTAATGAAGAAAGTGTCGGCAAAGCAATCAAAGAATCAGGGATTGCTCGTGATGAACTATTCATTACATCAAAAGTATGGAATAAAGATCAAGGGTATGAATCGACTCTTGCTGCTTTTGAAGAAACGATGAAGAAATTAGATCTAGACGTATTGGATCTCTATTTGATTCACTGGCCTGTTGCTGGTAAATATAAAGACACATGGCGTGCTATGGAAAAACTATACAAAGACGGACGTATTCGTGCGATCGGCGTAAGTAATTTCCAAACCCATCATTTAGATGATTTGTTAGCTGATGCTGAAGTGGTTCCTGCGGTCAACCAAGTGGAATTCCATCCGCTATTAACGCAAACTGAATTGCTTGCGTATAGTGAAGAAAAAGGAATTCAATTGGAAGCATGGTCTCCATTAGCACGTGGTAAATTATTCGACAACGAAGTGATCAAAGAGATCGCTGATAAATATGGTAAAGAGCCTGCTCAAGTGATCTTACGCTGGGTACTCGATAAAGGTGTCGTTGTGATCACGCGTTCGGTTAAAGAAAAACGTATCGCTTCTAACGCTGAAATCTTTGATTTCAAATTAACGGTTGAAGAAATTGATCGTATCAGTGCACTCAACAAAAATGAGCGTACCGGTCCAGATCCAGACAACTTCGATTTCTAAATCCAAAATAAAAGCTTGAATGTACTGCTATAACAGAGTGCATTCAAGCTTTTTTTGATACAAAAAAGCTCCCGACATGTGCCGGAAGCATAATAATAACTCAAGCGCTATTCGCTATTTGAATTATTTTTCGTTATAAGCGATCAACCTACAATTGAACTACGATTGCCTAGTAAAGCTTGTTTGAGATGGTTGTATTGATTAAGTATGGAATCTACTCTTCTAGACTGGTCCAATACGCGGCGATCGTGAAGGTCATAAAACTGCACCATTTCATTAAGTTCCCGGCGCTCTAGTTCTATCGATTCCTCAATCTCTTTTAGATGTTCCAAGAAACTCACCTCCTACCGCAGTATCTTATCAAGCATTATCATGAAAACTATTCTTTTCTATACAATCTTCTACAAGCCTAGTCTTCATCAAACAGTACAACATGTAAATAGAGTACTTTCTAAGAATTTTACCAAACGATTCCTAATTCTACCATATCAGATTTACACGTACTTTATATTCTAAAGTGAATGATACCGTCAACCTTTAATTATATATCAAAATGCCCTGAACGAGCTACTTTTGTTTTTAAATATTTTTCATTAAATTCAGAGATATCGCCCCATAATGGTACACGTTCTTTCACTTCGGCTCCTGAACGTTGTAATGCTTCTAATTTGCGCGGATTATTTGTAATCAATGTTACCGGCAATGTACGTAGATGATTCAACACATTTATCGCGTCATCATAATTACGCATATCATCTTCAAATCCAAGTTCTAGATTCGCTTCTACCGTATCCATTCCTTGTTCTTGCAAGACATAAGCCATCGCTTTGCTGAATAGACCAATACCACGTCCTTCATGATTTGCCAGATAAAATAACGCACCTGATCCGTGAGCTGCAATCATTTTCATCGACTGCTTCAATTGGAATCCACAGTCACAACGCTTACTTCCAAAGATATCACCTGTATGACAAATACTATGCATCCGAATTAAAGCATCTGGAGATTGTTTGAAATCACCATATACAAGTACACTCGATTGTTGCGCTTCTGCTAAATTAGATGAAGATAACATTTCAATAATAGCCGCTTGATCATAATCACCTTCACCGCACAAATTCCCCGGCATACTATCGCATCGCAACCAGCAATACCACTGGAATACAACAGTCTCATTGTCCAAATTGACAGGTAAACGAATCGGCCCTACTAAGTAGATTGATTTATCTGCACTTGGTACGATTTGAATATGATCTTGCAAAGCCGCTGTAATTTTAGGATTAATCATTATTATTACCTCCAGAGTCCATATGTTCATGTTCTATTCTGTATATGATTGTAGATACGTTATATGAAGTGATATGGATTATATGCCTTCATGTTGGAAAGATGCAAATTGTGCGCGAAAAGCAGCTTCTTTGACCAGTTGGCTATCCAGTTCAGCCGCAGTCTCAGGACGACGGGCATGTTCAAATTCTTTTAATCGGCTTGCGCTAAACTGATGAGTAGACAGCGCATCAATGAGAATCGGAGCTAATATATGAGCATCCTTCATTGCGCTATTTACACCAATAGCTCCGGTGGGGCTAAATGTATGTGCCGCATCTCCCATAATGACTAATCCATCTTGCACCCATGTATCACAGACACAGCTCTGCACTTTGAGCAATACGAAATCTTCCCATGAACGGATATGCTGATCGACAATAGGTGTTAATTCAGGAAAGGCTTCAGTCAGTGAGCGCACAAAAGATTCAAAAGGAGTCTTCCGTAATTGAGGATACGTATCCTGCGGAATATTCCAACCGATTTGGAGATACCCGCCTTCTTGACTGAAAACCGATAACTGCGCATCTTGTGCCAGAGCCATTCGTACCGTTGCAGGCCACTGTGCAGGCGCAGGAATACGTGCCCATAATAGATCGAATCCATGCTTTACAATATCCGCATGAATCCCCGCCAGCTTACGTACCGAAGAATATCGACCATCTGTACCTACTACAATCTGGCTACGGATGATTAATTCTTGTCCTTCATGCCTTACTTTAACACCGTTAACAGACCCATACTGTGGATCTCGTATCAGGTCAATCACCGTTGTATTCATCATCAATTCATAATTAGAATACGGCAAAGATTGATCTAATAGAACCTGTAGCAGATGCTTTTGCGGTACATGAATACCGGTATGTTGTTCTCCAGGTGCAGGTTGAATCGTTTTGATGATTTGACCATGCTGAAAATATTCTACACGTTCCATCAGTAACAGCCCTGCTTCACGAACTTTTTCATACAGCCCGTATTGCTTCAGAATCTGCTCACCCTGTGTATTCAAATGTTCACCACGGAACTCTTTATCAATATGACCATGACGTTCTAACAAAATAACAGATACTCCTTGTGCAGCCAGTAAATAACCTAACAATGCACCGCCAGGCCCTGCTCCAACTATACATACATCTGCAACCTTTTCCATCAGATTGTTCTCCTTACCTTGCTTTTCAGTAGCTTTATTTATAATAGTTCAAATAGTAATTTTTATTACTTACTTTTAATAAGTTAATTATATTTTAAGATGCTAATCCTTGTCAACTTTTGCATAGACTGCAATCAACAACCTGTTTACGTAACCGAAAAAGCCAGAGCATCATTACGCTCTAGCTTCTTTATCGGTTGCAGATCACAAATTAATTTGAGGTTTCTGGGAATGTAATCCACTTTTAAGACCTTCTATATCTAATCCATCTGTAGCAAAGGCTTGCCGAACAAGCATCGGTTGAATAAATTCATCGTATTTGCCTAAATACGGAGCTTCTTCTTCTGCTAGTAATTGCTCTGGATTCTCAATCCGTTCACACTCTGCGATAATCTCAGCAGCAATCTCGGCGGCATCAGCTTGACCAGATACCACGAAGTAATACGGTTCTAGCGGTGTCACTGATCGTAACCCTAGACGCTCAGACAGATTATTTTTGAGCAAACGCTCCAGTGTACGGAAAGGCTTGCTTCCAATCCATGGCAAAATAAAACAGGAATCACCTCCAGCAGGTAACACGATTTTTTTGAGCAAATCGGTTTCTCTCGCTAATCGACGGGCTCGCTCTAATCGTGCTTTAGCTTGTGGAGCTAGATACGGATAATGATCGTTCGATGCCAGAATCTCACGAATCTTCTGCATAATCATCGTATCCATATCACCACCAGCACCAAGCCAGAGCGTATCGACTTTACCTTTGGATGACTTCACATAGACAGCACGGTGACGACTATCAATCTCTTCTACTTTCCAGAGCTTACCTGCTAATGAAAAACAGTACCCCGGTGGCGGAACAGTAGTAATCGAACCAATTTCTTCAGAACCATTGTAGACAGCATGTTCTTCATCGTCTTTGAAAACCGCATAGAAACGGAAATTGTTTACGATCTTTTCACCTGCTAGACCGATAATCAATGTTCCTTCTTCGGTATATTGAAGATGATCCAGTTGCAGTAGATATTGTAGAAAAGACTGATATTGCTCTGCACTAAAATGTCTAAAAGGCGGTAACGTTAGAATAGCACGTGCTAATTCAGCAGGCTCAGCTTCGCCCATACTTTTGAGAATACTCATCGTCTGGTGATACAGAATCCCGATCGGTAATTTGCGTGCACTGAAAGGCTCCACCCATTTCTGCTTCACATACAATTCGATGACTGCAATCGCACGCAACATAATCCACGGCATACGCGCAGGTAATTGCGCTTCTTCATCTTCTTCTTCTGGACAGACAAAGATCATTTCTGAGACCGAACCTTCACGCCTTCCTGAACGTCCTAAGCGCTGTACAAAGCTGGAGCATGAATAAGGTGCTCCTAACTGGATCACACGTTCAAGTTCTCCTAAATCGATCCCGAGTTCAAGTGTTAACGTAGCGGCGGCAACAGCAGGCCCATATCCTTCACGTAAAGCGGCTTCGGCTTCTTCGCGTAACAATGCCGAGATACTGCCATGATGCACATGAAAAATATCAGGTTCATGACGATTAGCCGCGACAGCTCTCATTTCCAGTGTAATGTATTCAGCATCTGAGCGACTATTAGTGAAGATCAGTGCTTTTTTATGATGAGTCTGATCGTAAATAAAGTTATGATACGCCTGTTGAGCATATTCTAATTGTTGCGCTTGTTCTTCATTACGAGCATTGGGAAATGAAAAGTGTTCGATACTGAGACGCAACTTGCGATTGCCTTCAGGTGATACGATCTCAACTGGTTGCCCTGTGCCTGCGGCTAACCACTGCGTTGCACTTTCATAATCACTGAGTGTGGCAGATAATCCGATCCGTTGCGGACGACAACCACCCATACGCTCAATACGGGATAATTGAGATAATACCTGAATCCCACGATCGGCTCCCATAAAAGCATGAACTTCATCGACAACGATATACCGCAGATCACCAAATAATGCCGGAATCGAATTGGGACGATTCATTAACAATCCTTCCAGTGATTCCGGTGTAATCTGTAAAATACCTGAAGGATTTTTCATCAGCTTGGTCTTCTGTGACTGAGGGACATCTCCATGCCAGTGCCAGACCGGAATATCTGAATCTCGCAATACGCCTTTGAGCCGTTCAAATTGATCGTTAATTAAAGCTTTGAGCGGCCCTATATATAAAATACCGACCGATTTGGACGGATGCTCATGTAAAGCCGTTAACGCTGGAAAAAAAGCAGCCTCTGTTTTACCAGAAGCTGTCCCTGAAGCGATAAGCAGATGATGAGGTGTGTCCAGAAGGACGCGACAAGCTTCCACCTGTGCTTCACGCATTTCTTTCCATCCACTGCGATACATGTATTCTTGTATAAACGGAGCCAGTCGGTAAAAGGGATGATTTCTACTCATAAATCAAACTCCGCTAAAAAATCATCCACTTCATCTTTAGGTGCAGACGGTTGAGGAGCTGTCCCGCTTGATGTTGCACGTTGATTCGATGATGAATTAGGTTCCACATCTGGATCTGCACCATATCCTCCACTATGTGAATTTGTTGGTGCTGTCGCTAACTGCCCTAACAATTCATCGAATGATAATTCTTCATTGAAATGAAGAGTATTCAGCAAATCTACAAAATCACGCACTACTTCACGAGGTGTCAGCAATTCTTCTGCACCCATCCGGGAAACCGCAATTTGCATAAAAGCGACCAGTTGATGTTGCTCTAATGTCGATTGGTATTTGTGATGCTGACTATGAATATCACGTAGCTTTTGTAGCATTAACAATATTTCTTCATGAGATAACATTTCCAAGCGAATCACAGGACCGGCAAAATTTTTGGTTCCACTGCTACCGAACCGACTTTCAGATAAACGGGAACGCAGCGCTTCATAGCTATATAATCCACGACGAGGGTCTTCTACAAATTGAGGTGTTCCACCGACAAATACACCCAGATGCCCTGCTTTACCCTGCATCGTATCATTGAAGATCGTGAGTAGCTTTTCATAATTACTTTGACGGGAGACGCTATTGGAAATTTTGTATAAATTCACGCCTTCATCGACAAATAATAGCAACCCCTGATAACCGATACGAGCGGCAAATTCTGCCCATAATTTCATATAATCGTACCAGCCATCATCATCAATAATGACGCCTACATTCAGTTCACGTCTGGCTTCAGTACGGGTTGGATATTCGCCACGTAACCAGCGTAGTGCCGATTGCTTGAGCGTATCTTCCCCTAAGCGAATCCCTTGCCAGTATGCCGACAACACTTTGGCAAAATCAAATCCGTGTACCCAGCCTTCCATTTCTGATGTTACCGAATGGATACGACGTTGCACTTCAATCCCGATCGAAGGATCATCGGCAGATACATTATTTTCTTCCATTACTTGTTGTTGTAGTGTGGATATCCATTTCTGTAACATCGACTCAAGAGCTCCGCCATCTGGACGGGTACGTGTCGATAGATTGGTCATCAGTTCACGGTATGTTCCAAGTCCTTGACCTTTCGATCCTGTAAGACGACGTTCCGGAGATAGATCGGCATCGGCTACCACAAACCCACGATCCATTGCATAATTGCGGATCATTTGTAGTAAAAAGCTTTTACCACTACCATAACGACCTGTAATCAATTTGAACGCTGCTCCACCATCGGCCACATTATCCAGCTCACGTAGAATCGATTCCACTTCATATTTACGACCAACCGCTACATGTTCCAGACCGATACGGGGAACAACCCCTGCCGCAAAAGAATTCACTAATGCGGTGGTGATACGTTTGGGTATTTTCACTTCATTCATTTTCTTCTCACCTCATGATGATTGCATCAAGCACTGTTCTATATTCTTCCATAATCGTACCTTCTTCAAGTAAAAGGTCACCGATTGTATCCATCGCCAGATCATTAATTTCATCAACTAGCAGTGCTGGCATCGTGCCACCTTTACTAGCAATATCACGTAAAACAGAATCGCTAACTTCATCCAATAATCCCGCCAAAAATTGAATATGATGCGGTTGTAGACCATCGATCCAATCTTGCCACGCTTCATCCCATTCAGCAGGCAAAGGAGACAGAATAGTGATTGTCGATAAATCGGTTGGTTGTATATTAGACAAGGACGGTGAAGCCACTGGAAGTTGTTCCTCGTTTTCCACTTGTGCTGTTGACTGTAATTGCTCGATTCCCTGTACTTGCTCTGCTTGTTGTATAGTTGGTTCTGGTGCAGATTGTTGAGTTTGCTCTAATTGTTCTTTCGCTTCGAGCACAAGAGCATCAACAGCTACAGCATGTTCAGCGATCCATGTTGTCCATTCTTCTTCACTACTGATCTTTTCTTCTTCCCGTAAAGTCAGCATTTGGCGAACCACATCCGAATCGGCTTGTAATTGCTCTAATACGGATGTATCGATCTGCACTTGTCTTGGTGCAGGCACTTCTTCTTGCACTGTAAATATACGCTTGATATACCGTTCAATCAAGCGAGCAATCTCAGGCTCAATTGGTGGATTAATACGCAGTCGACCACTAAATTCGAGATGACGACGTAGTTCATTTTCAGTTAATTTGACGATACTGGTTAGAAAATCTCGTAAAGGCTTATGTTCGCACAAAGGTAATCGTCTGACAGTAGCTGTTCGACCATAGATGGTTGAGTCATAGACAGCACTGCGGAACAGATAGCGCTCTGTTTCCCGATAGACGGTTGGACGGAAAATTTGAATTAGACGTGCGCCCTGCTGTTTTTCCAGAAAAGCATCGACAGCCGCTAATACTTTGGGCACATATTCTTGAATCCATTCGCTACCCTTTTCAACATAAAAGCGACTACGTTCAATATCGTAATCCAGTAAACGATGTAATAGTTCAAATGGAATCTGTACAGGCTGTGATGACCAGATACGCTCCCATTCCAGATCATCCAGTTCGGTTGGTAAATGGTCTGGCGCTGCAATCATCAATTCGCTTAACGATTCATTCAGTCCGTGTACTTGTCCAAAGTCCAATACCCACTGTGGAATATATCGATCTAATTTAATGAATTTTTTACGATATTGACGCCATAAATTCATTAAATATTGATGTCCTTCTAAAGGTTGTTGCCAGCCTGCTCCATTAATAATCTCATAACACATTAAGAAAATATAAGACAAATCGGTTGCAGGATATCGACCTTCACGCACTTCTTGTCGCCAGTAGAAATACCACCTTTTCTGTCGCCAGGTCATACTTTCGTAAGTCGGCCAGTAGCTCATAAAGGGTACAAATTCAGCTTCTTCTTCCCGATGTTCAATCATTTCATGAGCACGCTTGGCAAAAATGTGTTCTGCGGTCTGAATCGCTGACTTGGAACGTAGTTCTTCATCGGTTTCTACTAAGATAGAATTGGACGATTCAGCATAAGAAACATATACCGGTGCTAGATCTGTATTCATCGTAGCAGCTTCTTCGTGATCGTGTTGAATACGATGATCGGGAAGCTCAAGATTTATTTCTGCTACAGGGTTCTCTACAGCATCTTGTGAGTGTACCACTTGATGTTCAACATCATCGATAGGTGGAATCTTCCATGAAGACATCGATGCACAATCTACAGGAATATAAGATGCCTGCTGCTTGGAATTCACTACTTTATACGTAGCTGGTTGTTGAAGCTCCATTTCATAACCACTGATCTCATCCGGATCACGATCACGTGAAGGTCGCTCTGAGATCGACTCTGGTGAGAGGTTTACAGAAGGAGTATCTTCTTTTTTATATTGAAAAGACTGTAGCCAGCCTTGATGGTCATAGATAATATGATCTTTTTTCCAATCTTCGTCTAATGTGGTGTCTGTAGTATCTACAGAAATATCAGCTGGACGCTCAGGGATACGCAATCCACGTTCTTCGGTTCCCCACTCAAATTCAGCAAATCCACCTTTACGTTCGCTCACTTGTGGCAATCCAGATTGAAGTGCACGCTTCACCATCATTGGAAAAGCAGGTGGTAATTCAGTCAAAGGATGGTCAGGATCAACAATCGCATATTCACGCACAACCGAATGAAATAATTTGAGCAGACTGGTCTGAGCCGTTCGCATATGAGGTTCATCTAACTGTTGACCTTCTGCATAGATCGCTAAACGCAAGCGAGTGGTTAACTTATTCATCGCTTTATAGACTTTGCTTGTCACACTATCTGTTAATTCATCAGGTTCTAAATAAATAGCAATATCGACGCCACCTGGTAAAATGGCGGCTCTTCCAGTCAAAAGACTTGCAGGCACAGCTATAAGTGGTAATGTCGATTTATTTTTGGCAGTACTCGTCTTGCTCGATAGTTCAGACGCTTCTTGCCAGTACGAACCAAGTGTGGGTTGCCACAATTTTTGCAATCCAGTCAGTAGAGGCTTTTTCCCAATAATGGCAATCTTACATGCTGGAAATTTACGAATATATTCTTCCAGAAAATGCTGTAAAGACTCGCTGTGTCTCATCACGCCACCTAAGATGCCGCCTGAAATTCCCCAGTGTGTCAAAAACTCAAAATGCTGTTCTAGATCACGCTCTGTCGGCAATACCAAATCTGGAATCAGCAATTGTTCCCACGGTCCGCTCAGTCGTTCAGAACCACGCTGAATAATCTCTTGCGATGTTAATTTACTATTTTTATCAAGCGATGTTCCGTCAGCCATTCTCCCCATCGGTCCTAGCCCTAATTCTCGTAGAACATCGGCTTCAATCTGTCCATGCTCATGAAGACCCACATAGGTTCCAGATGCGCCAAGACGACGAGACAATTCTACCGCAGGATAACGAATCCCACTAATCTCGATCATCGGCGCTGCTGTCACTTGTCCAACACCATTTTTGGCATCTCGTCTACCTTCTAACACCCATTTGGCTTCTACATGTACCCCATCGGTAAATTCTTCCGGAGCCGCATAAGGAATATAGTCGTCAGCCACTTGAAAATTCTGATCTTGTGCATAAGCAGGATCAATACCATAAATGATTTCTTCATCCACCGTATCCTCTAAATAATGATCAAGATCATCGACAGCATAACTGGATTCAGCTGAAGTCGAGATCGCTATCGTTGTGGTAGGCTCGCTTCCTCCTGATAAGACGGCTTCTGCACTTCCATCATAACTAGCATCAATAGGGGTACCGTCAAACAACTCTAATGTACCCGGGACTAATCGCGCTAATCGAGTGTATAATTTATGCGCTTCTTCTGGCTTGAGCAGACATTCACTATGCCCGTAAGAAGAATGTTGCCATCTATGATCAGCATTACGAAGTGTTTTACCCATAACCATCTGCTGTACTTCCTCAGCTTGTTCCTCTTCCACGACTCCATCTGCACGCGAAATATGCAGGAAAAAGCCTCGATCTTCTTCGAAGCTTAATAATGCCGTATAGGTTCTATCTGTATAGGATATTGGCGATGGTGAATGCATAATAGACTCCTTGCCTTTCCTTCAATAATATTGATAATCCGTTTGGTAAACATAATATCCCATTATACATGAACCCGATGGGAGAATGGTATAGGTTACGAACATATTTTCGTTTATTTCTTTTTATTTTCTACAGTTTTTCTACAATTGCTTACAAATTTATAATCTGGCTGGAATCTGAAAAGAGCGATGTACCCAACCGATCAGATCCATTTCATCACTCAGACCTCCGATATAACTGATATATCCATCCGGGCGAATCAGTACATATCCCGCTTTGCCCATGCCATAGCGCTGATGAAGATCATGGTCTGCATCCACATGAATATGAGAAGGTAACGGTAAAGAAGTCATTAACGGATGATCCGGTAACCAAATATGCACGTCAATAATATCTTTCCATTTCACAGCCACTTGAGTCAGTAAAGAACGGTGATCCGGTTCGTCGATATCATCTTCGAGTGTTGGTGGCTTAGGACTTGGAATCACAGGATGTTCTCCTGCAAATAAAAGTAGCGTATGTCGAGGCGATTGTCCGTATCCTCCATCAGGTACTCGTTCTCCTGCATGAAGCATCGGGCGATGCCAGCCTTTGCCTTGTTGTACGATTGGACTACGGTCATATGCTATACCTGTTTCTGAAAGTAAGCGGAATAAGCGTTTTTGAATTACTTTACGTGAAGAGAGTAGCGGAGCGACTGTATTGCGAATAGCGATCGGTACAGAATGACGTGTAGTCGCTAGCTTGGTGAATAATGATGTACCTCGTAACAACTGCTGTCCAATCGGTTCACGTTCAGCATGATAACTATCCAATAGACTCTCCGCAGCATAACCCTGACACACTAGCGCTAATTTCCATCCTAGATTAAAAGCATCTTGTATCCCGGTATTCATCCCTTGTCCACCAATCGGTGAATGAATATGAGCAGCATCCCCTGCTAGAAAAATAGATCCTGTGCGATAGTTTTTCACTTTACGCTGATGAACAGCGAATTTTGCCAACCAGATCGGATCAGACATATTTACTTTGATCGGCAGACAAATATCCAGTACTGCTTGAATATCGGCTAATGATATCGATTGATCTTTGGAAGAAGAAATCACATGCTCAGGTGGCATCCCGATAATGACTCGATGTCGATGATTTAACATCGGGAAAAAGGCAGTCAGATAGCCTTTATTAAGATACACATGCAGTTTGTTATGATCTTGCTTCCAATCGATCTTTACATCTGCCAAAGCAAACAATTGAGCTAACGATTCGCCTTCAAATGGAATTCCACTCAGATGACGAACCGTACTATGAGCACCATCACAACCTACTATCCAGCGTGCAGATATCTCTTCTTCTAACTGAGCGTCACCTGCCATATGTTGCACGATAGCATGTACCTGAGAATGTTCTTCATCATCCTGATGTAATGATATTAATTCAGTTTGCCGTTCTACAGTGCCACCTAGTGCTGTTAAGCGATCAATAAGTACCTGTTCGGTGATATTTTGCGGAACCATCAGCACATAAGGATAAGGGCTCTGGATCAATGAAGGGAACTCGACTTGTGCGAGTACTTTGGTATAGCTTGATGCTTGCATTCCGGTGACTTGATGTCCTTGATCGATTAATGTATCTGCTACCTCTGCTTGATGTAATAATTCTAATGTCCGTGCCATCACACCTAGCGCTTTGGAATAGATCGAAGGATGAGCACATTTGTCGATAATACGATATGAGATGCCGCGTCTCGCCAGTTCAATCGCAAGCGTCAGCCCTGTAGGTCCTGCTCCTACAATCAATACATCACAATGATGAATATCCCGATAACCATTAGAATGAATCGTCACAGCTACACCTCCTTTGATCTACAACATAAAGGTACTCTTTATTTCAATGATTGTATCGTACTCCATATAGTAAAAGCTCGCTTTCTTAGAAACAGAAAAGCGAGCTTTTACATATCAAATGGTCTATCGAGTCGTTCTTATTGTACTACCTATTAAGGTGTCTCTGTTGTTGCGGAATCATCCATGATAGATGTGATAACATACTCGGTACTATCAATTTTGATTTTGTTGATATTATGGCTATCTGTTTTGGCAGGCAAATCGATCGTTACGGTATAGGGATTACTTTCAGATAGTTGTGCTTGAGATACAGGTTCGGCTTCTTCTGTTGGTGTGGTACTTGATGTCGAAGAATCTGTTGTTCCTGTTTCTGTTGTTGCATCAGTATCTGTACTGTCCGTTGGATCGGTTGTACCTGAATCTGATGTGGATTCAGATGTTTTTGTACCATTATTTGTATTATTAGTCGTTGTAGATACCATCGTTACAGTAGAGCTATCATTACCATCAACTGTACTTGCTGTATCGTCATCACTCGTTGCTGTAGAATCGTTAATCGATGGTTCTGACGAGGTATCACTACCACTACTTGTTGGTGCTTTACAGATCGACTTCGCATTTAACTGAGTATAGTCTACTTTTTGCCCATTCCCCATCATTAAAGTAGCTTTGGTAGGCGCAAAAGCTTCGCAAGTCGCACGATCAGCAAAATGGAAAGCTAATCCTGTCGCATTGCTATCTGTACTTGTTGTTGACGTTGTACTTGTAGAAGCATTTGGAGTCTGTAAGGTAACTACTACTTTAGGCAGTTGAACCGTTTCTGTTGGTGGTTCTACTACTTCTGGGGTTGGTTCTACCACAGGTGTCGTCTGATCCACTGTAATCACACCAAACACTTTCAGTCCATAAAACGATAGTCCACCGATCGCTACTAGTAATACCACTGCTAGCAGCGCTAATAAGGGCATACGTTTTCGATTACGTTTAAACCATTTGGAAAGTGGTGTCGCTAGTTCATCTCTCGCTTTAACATATACTGACCGTAAAGCAGGCCCTTCATTTGCAAAATCAGCTTTGGCTTGAGCAGCAAGTGTTCCTTTACGGAATGCTTCTGGATCGTGTCGACGAAAATAAGCCAAAATAGCTGTCTCATACGCAGGTACAAATTGGGGATGCTGTGACTGACGACTGGACGTTTTTTTGTTCGTGTCTGTTGTCTTCGCTCTATCGTTGGTCAATCTGTTATCAGACGTAGATGGTTGCGAATGATGAAGATCTGGTCGCATAAATTCTACTCGTCCTTCAGACCAATGGAAAAATGGATAAATTTGTTCAGGACTAGAGGCATGCTGACGAACAGCTTCGACCATTGCAGAATAATCCAAATCATTGGGTTCAGCACTATAGCTAAACGCCGCTGCCAATCGACCAAATTGACCTTTTCGAATATCTTCAGCTAACCACAACCGACCTAACTGTTGAACCTGATCTTTCTCATTCGGTTGCAATTGATGTAGTAAATTCATTAACTCTGCGGATAATTCTTTTTCGGTAAACCAGATATATAGCAGTTGCAAAGCTAACTTTTTCGCATTCAAACGACGTTCCGCACGTTCAGGATATTCATCACTTGGTAAAGGAAGCGATAAGAAGTCTGCGGTTAATAACTTTTCACGTGTCAACGAAGACCATTCCAAGTCATTCAATAACAATCGTTCAGCAGAAGCTCGCATATCATCACCTAGACCTGATTGTATCCAAGCCTCCGGTTGAATCGTTTTTCCGTTTAACGAACCTGTATCTACTTCGTCTAATAATGTAAATACTGTTCCTGTCGCAATCATCAAGTCTGCACTATGACGTAATGCTTCCATAAAGGACTGACCTGCACGATTACAATAATCGTCCATCTCTAATAACTGTGGATAGGTTGTGCCCCATTCGACAGCCAGATGAATTACTTCTTCAACCGTTTGTGCTTGATGGAATTTGCGCTCTATTAAAGGGTTCAATAACATCACAGCCAGTGTCGGCTGACTCCCTGCCATATGGATAAAAGCCTCATTCAAAGCAGGGTGTTTCTCCATCATCATATACAAAGCCTGACTTGCTGCGGTCTGTCCTGCTGCTACCGCATTACGAGTCGCCCAGATAAAATACTCTACGATTTTGCGTCCGGTATGTACTTCATCAATACCGTAATATTCGGCAAAACATTCGGCAATCGCAATATCAGGTACAGCGCCTGTTCGCACTTCATCAAATTCACGATCAAAACGAGATAAAAATAAATCATTTACACGTATCGCTGAATCTAATGCACCTGCTGGACGTAGATGTTTGAGCAAAGACTGCAAGATGGAAGCAGGGTGTTCGCTGTACAATTGCTCGTCTCCCGCTTCGACACGAAATAGCGTGGTCCACTCATCATATTGAGCAGGATCAGGCAATTCTTCCGTAGAAGCATCCCGTCCAGCTTGTCCGCTATCCGCAAATTCTTGCAATGCACGCAACTGATCCGGTTGTGCTAAATGTTCCCAGACCCATTCGGTATACACTTGACCTGCTTTTTCCGGTTGAGCAGGATGAATACGACCTGTACTCCAATCAAAATGATAATCACGCTCAATATTGCGATCACCTGCACGAATCGATCCACTTTCGACAAACATCAGTTGCATCCCTTTACGACTTTCCGGCTCTTTGGCATACGTAGTAAACCCTAGTCGACGACGGAAAGCATATGGAAGTGCTTCGGTAATCACTGCTGTTAATTGCTTCGCATAGATCGATAATTCACTGATCGGTACATTGAGCGAAATATACACTTTACGCCGCTTATGAATTGCAGACATCACTGCTCCGATCAATTGACGAAAAGCAGCACCATCTATTCCTAATTGCTCTAACAATGCTATCCGATTGAATGCAGCAGAAGTCGAAGGGATATCTTGTAATTGTGGCAAGTCTTGTCCTTGATCGACATTGTATTGCTCCTGAAAATCGGCTTGTAACCATGTATGATATTGATGTACCCATTCTTCAGCACGTACTGCTGGAATCACATAATTGTGCGAAAAGAATGTGCTTCTTAATCCTGTAAAATCGGCATTTACATAATGACTATTTCCCAGTACCATATCGCCTGTTTCCAGTCGTACCAGTTGTAGGGCAGATGGGAATAATGCATCTTCTTTTTCACCTTTAGCTAACAATTCTGCTGGTGCATCGTATACACATAATGGATGAATATACTTTTTAATAAAAGAGTTATCCAATCCAGAAGATTTGGCGATCGTATCATAACCTTCAGTGGAGCGGAAAATACCACTTTTCTCGCGTGTATACATCTGTTGATCGATCAGGGCATTCGAGAATAAAGTCAAGCTTTCCCTCTCCCCTCGATATAATTCAGTTTGTACAATAGCCAGATAAATGGCTCATCCACACGAATAGGGCTAACTACACTTTGTAGCTTCTGATCAATCGGATTACTTCCTAATGCAGACACTGCAAAATAAGCAGTGTCTTTGAAATACACATCCATCGTTCCTTTAAATGGACGATCCACACGTTCGATAAAGCGGCGGATTTCACCATCTATATTTTCAAATTCGTTCAAATCAAAATAATCACGATGAATAACATTATGGAACACATTACTATTGGATTTGATATACTCGCCTTCATCTCCACGTAACGACTCTAGCATATCGCTTTTCGTGAGTACCACAGCTGTTGGGATATCGGTTTTGCTATCTTCTTGATGAGCAATAAAGTCGCTAAATAAGGTTAAGACCACATCACGAGGTTCATCATAACGGGACACCCATTCGCCTTTATCATCACCCAGCTTAATCCGAATACGGTCACGGATCGAGCGAATCTGTAGCGGATCAACCATAAATAAAATACCCGCAGAATTTTTAATATGCTGACCGTGTAAACCTAGATAATCTTGATCGACCATACCTTCACCAGCCACATCAAAAAACACCAGTGTTAAAGGTGGCTTAGATTCATCTTTGAATACGAATTGGAAAATAAACGGTTCTTGCATCCGTTCTTTTTGCGTGGAACCGAGTAGATCCCCACGTTCAAATAAAGGTTCTTCATAATTGATACGGAACTTGCGGCTAATCTCTGTTGTCAGTGGCATACAAGCGGCATCAAAGTTCTCTGCTGTTGTATTTTGCAAGGTATGGATCAGCGCTGTCATATAGACCGATTTCCCTACTTGCGAAGCTCCAACGATAGAAATAATATTACTCGGTACTTTGCCTGAAGTAACAGGTAATTCATTATGACAATGAGGACACAATCGACGACGTGTAATTTCACCATAACGATCATTTAGCCCAACCAATACATGATCCGAATAAATACGTTGCTCTTCAGGGACATCCGTCGGAAGCAATACAGCTTCCATATCATGCACAGTATCAAGTCCGAAGCGAGAGCGGTACTTGTTTAACTTTGCATCTTCACCGAGTCCATAATCTTCATCATCTTCACGGTGATGCGAAGCACGGAACTCTACATCTTCCGGTGAAAATTTGTTAAAACAAAACGGGCATACGATATCATAAAATAACGGTCTAGGTGCGGCTTCCGGTTTCTTTTTGAACCAATCGAAGATATTCATATCAACTATCTTCCCCCTACTCCAAAATCAATTCGTACATCTGTCCATATGTACGTCCATCGGTAAAAAAGAGTCTTACATATTCATTTTTGCCTACTTCAATCGCTGGCAATTCGTTACGTCCTGCTTGAAAAGGAGCTGCAAAAGGATAAATAATGCCATCATCTTTGTTTGTAGCATAGCCGCCTTCTTTTTTCACATAACATAATACTTCTTTGGGAATAGGAACTTCTGCATGAACTTCGATCCGAACTGTTTTACGTTTACCAAACCATGTTCCTTGTTGTTTGATCGAATAGTAAATTTTAGCTTTTCCTGCACTGAGTTCTATCGTATTTTGACCGTCAGGTTGACGCACCAGTACCGTTTCTCCTTGTTCTTCATACGTGAGATAGACGGTATAAGTCATTCTGCCAAAATGATCGACTCGTTCTGTATAAGAGCCATTATTCGCTTTATATTCTTCTTTAGTGTATAGACGCAGACTGGCAGGAGCAGAATCTGGCTGATCCGACTGACTATACTCTTCTTCGCCAACTGCGGACATCTGCGTTACTTTTTCGATATAGACAGCTTCAGCATCACGTGGCCATAACCATCGCAATGTACATAATCCGTCTTGCGCTTGTCCGGTCAATCCATGAATCCCTTGATTGGTTTTCAGTTCGGTATACAGCATGTAAAGATCCCCTTTCCTGGTCTGCATCTATCTATAGCTTGAATTATATTTTAAAAAGTTAGAATTAACGTTGGAATGTACCACTACTTGTTCCCCGGCGGCGACGTGGGCCTTCAGAAGGTGTAGGTGGCGTTGGTGTAGAACTGCGTTTGATCATTCGTTTGCTATTTTCACCAATAGGTACCACCAGTGTAAATATAGCGATAATAAACGCTAGAATCATCACTGCTAAAAAGCGTACGACTCCATCCGTCCAATCCGTTTTGCCGATACCCCATTCCAGTAACCAGCCTGCCAGCAGACCGGCGACTCCACCACCAATTCCAAAGCTACGTGCCAGAAAACGGTTATCAAACATTAATCCCATACCGACACCCATTAATGCTCCTAATAACATAACAAGGATCACGTGTAGAATAACATAGTAGAGATTGCTGTAAAACGGTTCACTACGTTCTGTGACCAGTGTACGTTTATCTAATGTATCGTAGATTTGTTGGAACGTCTGTGGTAATTGAGAAGCATCAGATACATTATAGTAGTTACCGCCTGTCTGACTAGCAATATCTGTCAGTAGATTGGTTCCACCTGCATCTGTCAAATTCAACCCTACTGTATTAATCGAGATTCCTTTAGCTTGATAAGGAGCCAGTGCTGAAGAATCCAATGCACTATATCCATCAGACAACATGATCACTACGGTACCATGAGTGTCGTCATTTTGAGCTGTAATCTGTTGCATTGCTGTTTCTAAAGCACCTGTAAAATTAGTACCTCCGTTATCTGTTTTCATTGCATCCATTGTAGTCGTAATCTGCTGTTTGGATGCATCATTAATTTCGGTCAATGGCAAAACCACATTGGCTTGATCACTGAATCCGATAATACCTACACGTTTATCATCATCCATTGAATTGACCATATTTTTAACCGCTTGAAAACGTTGATTTTGTGCATCTGTTTCTAGCATACTACCAGAGTTATCAATTACCACGACAACATCACGAATCGACTTTACTCCATTAAATCCGATCTGGTAAATCGCTTCGCCTCCAAGACCTCCCAGAAACATAAGAACCAATGTAGCAGGTACAAATAGTTTCCAGGAAAGCCCTGCATAACGTTGACGCCATGAAGCCCCACTTAATTTCGGTGAAATCGTTTCAGCTAACAAACAGAACCCACCAATAAACAAACTAATTATTCCGAAATATAATCCAATTAGAATCACACGCGGCATCCGATCAAAATAAGAATGGATCAACCATTCTCCCAAAATAAAGCCAATCGCGCCTCCAATCAGACTGAATAATAGCATAAGCCAATTCACTTTGCGTTGCATATGTGGCATCTCCCCTTTCATTGGAGTAGGTGAAATTTCGTTTATAGACTTTGAGTAGTTGGAGTTTCTGAATTAAACTTCAACCTTAAATAAAGTGCGGTGGTGATATAAAAAAGCTATGTAGAGAGTGGATGTAAGTTTGACCACTTCGAGGAAAAGATGATCCTTTTCCTCTTCGTTACGTGGTAAGTGGCTACATAGTTTTAAAAAATATAAAAGCTTAGAAATCCCTTATTTTTTACTCATCACATGGTGTCTTAAATAAAACAAGAAACCAACTTTCAAGTAACTTGTTCTTTTCTTTCTTCTTACCCCACCCTGCCAGGCAAATGCTACTGTATTGAATTTTTAGCATGTACTCCCCGCTCTGAGCGGAGGGAAAAGAATCACTCTGAAAGAGCGAAGCGATCGATTTGGAACAGCGACGACAAGAGTGATTCTTTTCCCAAAGCGGTCAAACCAACGTACAAGCTATACATGAAAATCATACCCATTTGCAATATACGTATCATAATATGTTTTACCATTACGATAGTAAATCAAGTCTTCAATTGTAAATCCACCCATCAGATTCAGCTTTTCTACACCACTGGTGCGATCTTCATGGACAAATCCTGTTTTGTAAATACGAGTTGTATTATCGACACCTGCGGCATACCGTACAAATTCACCATTTGCATTACCAAACATATATTTTTCTTCATAACGATGTTTGTGCGTATAATCCAGCAGACGAATATGAATAACGGCTCGGTCTTCAAGCGTACGATACAACTCTTTGAACAAATCTTCTTGCGATAACGCTTGTTTATTCTCGTATGCGATCGTAACATTAGCACGATTTAATAATTCCTGTTCAAAGGTCTGTGTAAATGCTCGGGATGCTAATAATTCTTTACGGCACACGTCCATCAGACGTTCCAATAGAGTAGAAGCTCCTTGCTGTAACCATAACGTTACGTCGCCTACACTTCGCTCTTCGAAAAAGGCACCATCTCCACGTTTTTCTTCAATTTCATCCATAACTTCAGCGGTTAGACGACTGTAGTAATCATGGATATTTTGCCCGATATAATCATCTGCTGTACGAATACTATCTGTTGCAGCTACTTGTAAATTAGAACCGAGCGTATCCATACTTTTCACCTGTTGCATACTGTCACGATGAACAGTAGCCAGATGCTCTTCAAAACGGCGATACAAACGTAATCTAGTTTGCAAACGCAAAATATGCAATTTACGTGGATAAATCGTATCAATCAATGCACGGGTAAGTCCACGAATATTGTGCTTTTCCATAAAAGGTAATCGCTGGAATGATAAATCGTCTGCACGACTGTTGTACCATTCATCCAGTTCGGCTTGTGCATTTTCTAAGGTATTCATTAGATCGCGAGTACGTGCATGATAATCCTGCCAGATGCTATGTTCTCCTGATTCATCGGTCCATTCTGCTAACTGATAGAAATGGATATGAGAATGTTGACGAAGCATCTCTGTGATATTCGCTTGCAGTTCACGTCCAGCATCCCATTGTTCGATCCGCTTAATCATTTCTTGCTCATAATTATCACGGAAAAAGCTTTCGCCACCATATTCGAACAGAGCATGTTCTGCTTCACGAAGACTCATTGATTTGAGCTGATTAAAGCTTGTCGCTCGGGTCATAAGACCATTCATATCTTCTAGACGACTGCTATTAGGTACAAAATGATCTATTCGATCATCCATACGCTGTTCATCAAGACCTAATAATTCGAACTTCTCACGGCTACCCACAATCGTTGAATGCTTCATCCGCTTCATGATGCCGTAAAAGAATTGCTCTAACACAGTCAAAGCAATCGCTCGATCAGGTCGTCTGACTCTAGCAAATCCAGCAGACACTAAGCCTTGATTGCCGTCTCCATTACGCACATTATTTTTGAACGCATTATTATTGTAATCTGATCCATAAACAGAAGATTCGCCACCTGTTTCCAGACGCTGACGGTTTTTGAGCAGACTGATCCGACAAATAATATCGTAGCTACTTTCCATTCCACCATTGACCGAGATACCTCGTTCATTACGATCAGATAATACATAAGCCAGTTCGAATAATGGAGAAGGCGAATGTTGTACCATAACGGCCAATTCGTCTTCAGTACGTTGTAACGGCGCAGTCAGTGTATAATCTGCTGATTGTATATGTTCCAATTCTTTTAAAAAAGCAACACCTGCTGAAATGGAATAACCGAACAGTTCTTCTTGATCACCTTCATATATGAGCGCATACATATCCATTTGTACAGACTTGAAAGACTGTCCTAGAATCGAACGAGCTAACAATGATATCTCAGGAACTAGGATATTCATCGGATCATCGACACGTGTAATCACAGAGACATGCAATCGATCAAACGAAGAATACATACGTCCGAACTCAGCTAAACGGCGAGCCGCCTGCCGGAACGTACGATTCAGTTCCAGCAGATGCTTGCCATCTTTTTGAAAATGATGATGCCAATCAGGGCGTTGCGTTTTTTTGTGATGATCATTAACAGTAGGACGGGATAAAAAAGTCGTAATTTTTTGCGCTTCTAAAGCATCTGTAGTCTGACCTGTACGCATAGAAGTAACATGTTCTTGCTCATAACGAGCTTCTTTAGCACGTCTAGCTTGCTGCTCTTCTCCTGTCGGTTCAGGAGCAATTTCGACATACATGACACCAGCACTATTATCCCACTTCTGAGCATTAATCTGCATAACAGGACGTACAGCATCTTGAATCAGATCCCCGATAAACAGGAAAACGGCGGGGTAGTGAATACTGCTCCGCCCATCTCCCTGCCCGGCTGTTTTCTCCTCGTCAGCAGCATATGCATCTGCGAATTGTTTCAGCCGAACGTCCATCTTATTTCAACTTCCGGCGAATATCGCTTAATTTCGTAACCATTTGTTTGTAAAATTGGTAAGCTTCATCCCCATTAGCCAATTCAACACGTTCGTATTCCAGACGATCTCTAGCTTCTAGATACGCTTCATACAATTCATCCAATTTGTTAAGAAGTGGTGCGATATCTTCGGATGAAGTCATCTCGTTATCTCGGCGATCGGCTTTACGCATCAATGTCGCACGGTTTTTCTGATCGAGATTGCGGAAATGTTCAAACACTTCAAATTCCACAAAATTACGGCTCTTCATCAGATTTGCAAAAGCATCCCATGCTTCTTCTTCTGGATCACGATCATATACGTACAATGCACCTTTTTTGGTAATTGTATCGGTATAAAGGGCTTGTAAGAACTGATCAGTCAGTTTTTCTTCACCTTCATAACGACTTAACATACCTTCTAATTCGGCAATTTTAGCTTGAATACTTTCATACTTCGCCAGTTCTGCACGTACACGTTCGATCATTTTTGGTGAACGAATCAAGTTTTCACGTGCTAGATCTTCGTTAAAGCTACCGAAAATATCTTTCGTCGATTCATGTGGCAATCCTTCTGTCATTAAGCGTCTCAATTCAGCTAGCGCGCGCTTAACCTCACCCAGATTCGGACGAGCTGCATCCAGACGCATATCATAACTAGCTAATGCAGCAAGTAGATCGAATGATTGTGTGAAATGAACCGCAAAACGACTGCTGGTGTTTTGATCTGCATCTTTTTCAACGATAATGCCTAGTTGCTTCGCACGAGCATAATCTGCACGCACACGAGCATTGTAACTTTGTACACGAGCATTAGTGTACGTTTCACCCCATGATTGTTCAGGGATCGGTGAAGGCAAGTACGTCCAGTTTTCTTTCTCCGTCTGTACCAAATGTCGGCCAATACCTTCACGGTCAAGAATCGTACGCTCATAGTTCTCTTCATACACTTTCAGTGGTGTATACACGAACAATGGTACACCGTTACGAGTATTCAACCAGAATATACGATTTTTCACTTTACTTTCTTTAATCGTAAAGTGGGATTTACCCAGTGCATTATTCTGGAAGTTACGAACACCACGCAAAATGCTCGGCGCTTGAACAGGAACAGACACGAATCCCCATGAAGGGAAATGAAGATTACCTGCACTATTGCTCAAATGGAACACCGGTACAGCTTCATCGTCCAATTTACTAGCAATGGTACGTTCTACAAATTTCTCGATCGGCTCATCTTGACCGTATTTCATCACTAAGAAATCTTCCATCGAACGTGTGATCAGATCACCGAATTTGTCGCTTAAGAAATCAGAGATCGAACGTACAATATCAACTTCTTGCTCTTTCACCCATTGATCGGAATGCTCTAGCAATTGTGCAGAGAAATCACGAATGAGATCATCGCCATCTTTGCTATCCATAATATCGCTTACCGCTTTAGAGATATCCGGTACGCTGACTAGATTCCAATAGTACGTTTTGTTACCACGATGATCTTCTTGTTCATTCGCATTGGTCAACAACTCACCATTTTTCTCGAAAATAGAGCTTAATGCATTCAGTACTTCGGTAAATACACCATAAATACGATTATTTTCACGATTCAACATTTCATACAAATCTTCATAAAATTCGATCATTTGTTGAGTACGTTCTACATCAGCGCGCAACCAGTATTCATCAATTTTAGCTTCAATATATACATTTTTCTTTTTGTCTTTGGATACAAAAGCACTTTTCGCATCGCCTAGACGTTCATTGGCATAATCAGCCGCTGATTCGATATCACGAGGAATACGAGTCTGACTTTCACGCAAGGTTTCGATATACGAAAGTAGCATTTTCAGTAATGAGAATCCTTTTTCTGAGTACAACAGACGTGATACATAGAAAGGACCTTGTTCTGGATGCAAGAACATACGGCGAATCTGATCCGAAAATTGTCCGACAATCTCGCCTGGCAATTGTTGCTTCGCTTTGATGTATTCTTCACGAGCACGAATCAAGAATGTTTGCTCAAGTTCCGTATCCATATTCACAGCTTGCATTTTGACTACATTGTTGAAGCTGAGACGTTCACTATTTTCAAATCCAGGCAATGGTTCTGGAACACGAGATTCGAATGTTTTGGTCATAGTCTCGACATCTACACCTAGTTTGCGAGCGAAGTTCTCTACCGCTTCTTGATCTGGCGCTTGATCGAACATTTTGTCCATTTTCTGGAACAGACGATATGCAAGATAGGTTGTCATTTCTTCGATCGGCAAGACCGCAGAAGATGCACCGATAATGTTATATTCATAGTTCGCAGGATACGCACGGTTCATCTGTGCAATATTGGTACGAATATTACTGATATAATCATGGATCGCAAACTCTTCACCAGATGCTTTTTCTTCACTCGCCATAAAGTTGGTAATATTCTCAGCAGTTACATTCATACAATAATCGTATGCATTTTCAAGCAATTTACCTTCAGTATTCGTCGCTGAGATCAAATGACATAGATTAAATGGAGCCAGTGGCGAATTGACATTCAGTATACTGCCGTATTGCTGTTTAAAACGTTCCCCACGACTGTCTACATTCATCCAGTAATCGAGCTCTTTTAGAGCAGCATATCCATTTTTGCGAATATATTCGCGTGTATGCTCGCTTAAGCTTTTATTGGATAAGTTGACGTCTGGTGTAAATAGATAACCTAGCATATTCAGACGGTCTACTCCTGCTGCGCCATAATCACGTTCTACAATACCACGCACAATGTACGAAATATCTAAGAAACAACCACTACCTGTACCGCCCGATAGCCCTGTCAGTAGAAAGACCATTAATTTTTTGTTCGTACCGACAGATAACGTTTTGATTTTTTTATCGATACTTTGTACGACTTGATTAATCTTGGTAAATAACAGCAATCGTCCTGCTTGGCGTACACCAGCCGCGCCGTTCATACCATCAGTAATCCCTAGTTCTGGAGATAACCATTCCGTGATATACGGTTCTAATAGGCTACGGTTTTGAAGTAATCCACCAATCTCTGCATTGGATAACAATACAAACTCATTGATTGGATCAAGTCCGATACCTTTATATTTTTTATTGCGATCTTGTTCGTTCGTTTCAAAAGCAAGAAATTCGACATTATCCGGTTTGTCTTGCTTTTTCTTAGTCATTGGATCTTCTGGAAGCTTAAAGCGTCGGTTGATCTGGTATTTCAGACGCAATAGTGCATCAATACCAGTACCCCCAAGTCCAATAATCAAAATCGGGTTGTCGATCGTGTCGACGCGTATTTTATCACTGACAATACCACCGCCAAGTGATACGTCCAGTTGTTGAATGTGTTCTCTAACGATTGGTTTCATGAATGATCCCCCTTGGGCGAATTAAATTTTCTTTGTTTTGTTGGTTGGTGAGGTGGAGGTGAGGACAAGCGCTGCGGGGTGGATAGTTCTTGCCGTCGCTGGTAAGATCGGATATCTTGATTTGACCACGGAGTGGTCGATATCCGAGTCTTAAAGGCGACTTTCAGAACTATTCCATCCCCTTCGCTTGTGCATCCTTCCACTTTGGAGCGCTTGAGTAGGAAGAAGAAAGATTGAAGCGCTTGGATTTGCAATCCGGTGCTGGGTTATAATTTACAAATTATAAGAATGGAATAAGCAATAGATTATATAAAGATATATGTCATGAGATACATACTTTAAAGTACGGGTTTTGGTTTCAATAATCTATTATACTGAATGATTATGAGATTTTGGAAAGAAGAACTAGATGACGAATAAGCAATTATATAATTTTTTAGTATACATCAGTCATATGAATAGTTTGTGTACACTATTATGTTAGATATTCAAGCAAAATCGTTTTATCGACCTGACGCAATCCAATCGTGATGCGGTCACCGCTTTTGAGTTCAAAGCCTTTAGAAGCATCGATCGCACGAGCAGATTTTTCAATCACATTATCGGCATTGTTCCGAATCATAATGCGGTCGTTACTGCTTGGTGTGAATACGATATTTTCCGTTTCTTTAAGTTCAGGTGCAAGTTGGACTAATTGGTGCAGGTTGAACTTGCCACGGAATGTAGTCAGTTTTTTGTATTGTGGGTATGAGCGTTCGCTGGTATTTTCATCACGAATCTCGATAACCATTTGTCCGACAAATCCACGATTTCTTTTTTTCAAGAAACTCAGTAAGAACCACAAGCCTGCAAGTACCAATAATGCTACGACTGCAATAATGATCCATGTCATCAAACCTAAGCCTGCTTGTTCACCACTACCTGATACTCCACCTTTAGCATCAATCGTTACAGGCGCTGTTTCACGGTAAAAGCTTTGTTCTTCTGCACGAGCAACCAGTTGATAGACATGGTTGTCTGGTACTTCAAAGGTACCTTTAAATTCACTACCATCTGTGGTTAAAGGAACTTGACTGGTGGTTCCTGTATCCACATCCGTCACATTGAGTACAGCTTTCATACTACTAGCTTGCGAATTATCTGTTAATTTCTGACCACCGCTTGTTAAATAAGAAACGATATCGATCTTATCGCCTTTACTGTACGCTTTGGTCGGAATAGGATCTAGTGCTAATTCCAGGTTATAATTGAACACCAGATTAATATCAATCTTATCTTGATCGACACCCTTAACCTGTAATGTCCAATCTCCTTGCTCTGGAGATAGTAATTTGACTAGCGAATAACTTTTAGAAGTAGACATGCTTACTTTATCCGATGGCACAGCTACGGCGTTTCCAGATGGATCGACTAATTTCACTTCAACCGCTTCTGAAGACATAATCGAGATGTTCGCTTCTTTTACGTTGGCATTTGGAATATGAATTTTCACGTCTTGAAATTGTCCATTACCTGTAATCGAATCGACAGGTACAACATTAACTTCTTGATGAGCTGCAAAAATTTCACTTAAAATCTCTGGCAATTCTTCTGCTGAAGTTGTTACAAAAGATTTACCACCTGTATCATCGGCAATTTTTTTCAAAGCTTCTTGATTCAGCTTGCCGTCTGCATTTAGACCAATTGTATAGACTGGATAGCCATCTTTTTTCGCTTGTTCTACCGCTGTATTCAGATCCGTATCGGCTTGGCTATTGCTACGCCCGGAATTACTATTCAACTGATTGTTACCATCCGCGAACAATACAATCATCGGTTCATGCCCTTGTTGAGCATTATCCTGTAAAATAGTAACGGCTTCTTTCATCCCTACCGAGATATCGGTATATGCTCCTCGGGTAAGTCCATCTATAAACGATTTCAGTTCTGTTTTATCATCAGCAGACTGAATAGCAGTCAATGCTTTCTCACGTTCAATGCGGTCTGTATACGATACTATTCCTACGCGATCGCCTTGCGATGGTAGCATATCTATAAATAGTTTCATCGCCTCACTACCAAGCTGTTGTGGATCACTGGATTTCATTGAATTACTTGCATCCAGTACCAATACGGCATCAACAGATGTAGTCGAATTATTGGGGCTCGTTGTCGCTGAAGCAGCGAACATCGTGCTAGGCAGCTGTGTCAGGCACAGAACCAAAGCCAGCAGGATATACATAAAACTTGTATTTCTTCGGGACATAAGTCTACTCCTTCACTGGATAGATAGATGGCTCTACGATACACCATCTTACGACATTTTCATTAAGCGCTGGTTAATTTCACCTTAACATGCCTTAAAAATCATAAAGTGAAAAATTTGATACTATTCTAATTACAATATCCATTTTACTCCATTTTGGAGAATAAATCACAAACCCATATGAGCTTTTGATCATAACAAGCCGGATACCATTATAACGCATATTCCCAAATATTTTCCCCACCTTAAGACGGGGGAAGCCACTGGACTATAGGCTAAAAGTTGAATATTGCTCACCATTTTCGCTATTCTGTAATAGATTATGCGCTAAAATATAGGTATAGTGAGGTTGTTGAACATTTTATAATTCAACGAGCAATCACGATCCTCCCTTAGATTAAAGTTAAACTCGATAAATCTGATTAAGAAAGGAATGTCATATGTTTGCATACGTATGTCTCGCGGTTTTGTTTCTTTTTGTTATCATAAGATTGTCTATGTACGCATTTAAACGCAAACGTGTCCCGACAGAAGACGAATTAGAAAAGCAATTACTATCTACTATTAACCAAAGAAGCTAACGGATGCGCAGATTTGCCCAATTCCTTGTTATCTGACTCCTGACGTTATTTATAAATACGATGTATAGCGAGTGATCTTAATCCATGACAACCACTAAAAAATCGATTCAATTACCTGTGCTTCATCGCACCCGGCGGGTGTATGATCCTTTACGGATATGTCGTAAATGTCGAAACTTTACTATTCTACCGGGCGACGCCTGTCCAGATTGTGGCAAACAAGCTCTTGTTCCTGTGATGCGACAAGCCAGCCTACGTGCCAAGCGCAAAATGCTCAATGAAATTCTGTTTGCTCTTCTTCTTACTATTATAGCGGTTGTTGTATCTAAAGAGATGACCGAAATCATAATCTCTGTGATTACAGGTGTCGTATTGATCGTCGCCTTAATTCTGGTACAACGTCGCATGTTATCCAAAGAAACATTAAGGCAGTTAGCCCGACTATTCAAAACAGAAGGCAAAACGATCTATGAAGGTACTGTACGTGATCAATCGACAGCAGTAGCGGTTGTACGTAGTGGTGAAGATGTAGAAGGATATCATATGTTACGCCAAGCAGCTGTTGTAGTGCATAATGATCGACTACGATTAGCTCAATTATCCCTGTTACAAAATTTTCGGTTACGCAGTGATATGGATCTAGATCTCGATTCATTGATCGTACATGATTTTGATCCGTTATTAGCCGAATATATCGGTGAAATCGCTAAGATTAAGCGTGAAATGGTGAAAGATCGCGCAATCCGCTATGTGATTGCCCATGAACCGCAAATTTTGAAAATGGAAAATGGCATGAACATTTTGGTCAGTGTTACGTCATCAGCGGTACGAATGAAGCGTTATGTCACGATGTATCCAGGATTTATTCGCCGTTACGCACGCTTTTTGCCAAAAGATCGCTTTCTTCGTCTATACCGGATGATCCAAAATGATCCTGCACAAAAAGACAGTACGATGGCTGTCGATCTAGAGAATATCCGCCAGGAATTGTATAAAGGTGATTCGGATTTTGAGCCTGCTGTTCCCGGAATAGGCATCTCATGAGTATTATTCGTTTATTTGCATTACGCAATCTGTTAATTGTAGCCTGCGCTATTGCAGCTGGACTAGCGATCTATAAAGGCATTCAGATTTCGCAAAAGATTCATGCGGTGCAAGAAGCTGATCGTTATTATGCACAGCAACAATGGGTCGAAGCGGAAACCTTTTATCAAAAAGCCAACACCAACACATCGATTCACTATCAAAATGAACATATTGCGAATCGGTTACTTCAATTATTACCTATTACCGATTGGAAACAGACGGTAATTTCCAGTCAACAACAGCTTCAATCTGCCGCTAGCACCCAGCAATTTCAAGCTTATATGAATGGTTATAAATTATGGCAACAGCGGATCAGTGAGCAACAACAAGCAGATCAAAGATACACCGTACAGTATAAACAGATTACCAATGAATCGAAGATCAATGAGCAACTCAAGACTGATTTCCAAGCATTCCGTGAACTGTTTGAAGCCGGTCTGCAACATAATATACAAAAGCGCAATTATACCGATGAATCCGACAAATGGAATCTATTAATGATTCCAGAGAAATATTTAGCGGTCAAAGGTACACGTCAAGCTTACTTGAATACACTGTTCAAAACATATGATCAGACCAAATTAACACGATTGGCTGCTGCTGGCGATTTTACTGCTTTTCTAGAGCAAGCACGGATCACTTGGGAAGGGTATCACCAGCATAATTGGAGCGCAACATGGGTACTGACTATTGCTCAAAATAATGCAGCGACGATTCTTAACAAAGATATTACAAGTCAGCAGATCAGTAACTTTGTGACTCATGCTCAAAGCTTCAATCAATGGGTAACGACTGTGAACTTAAGTTCGTCTCCTGTAACGACAACGATCAATAATGAGATTGCTTCGTTAATTCGTGAAGCAAATACGTTGGTTACAGCCGGCCAATATCAGCAAGCTCTTGATATTTATCAAGCCTTACAACCTGTGCAAGATATGACTACGCTGATCGGGCAGACCAAGTTAGCATGGGCTTCTAGTGATCCACTCTATGTTTTACAAAGTTCCAATCCTTCAGTGACGTATCAACATGTGGTCGGAGGCACCAATGGGCTGAATGCAGATGTATATGCACTGGCAACCGATTCTGCTAATCATCTCTATATTGGTCGCATGACTGCTGATGGAGCAACCAGTATTCTATCTGGAGAAATTGCACAGAATGCTGGTCAGATTCGTACGCTGGCTATTGTGAATACATTAGGAACACCCGATCAACCTGTTATTGAGATTCAAACGGAGCCGAGTGGAGATCGTACAGCTCTTTATTCTTTTTATGCTGTAGAAAATAGTGGTTTTCGTGCACTGCTTTCAGTAGAAGCTGACGGATATACCATCGGTGATAACCAAACGATTCAGGTGCAAAATCCATCTGATCTTCCTAAAGGACAGACAGCGATCTATACACGTAATGAAGACGGAGAGTATACACGTACAGAGACACAGAATGAATATACTTCGATTGATGGAGCTACATTAACTAGCTATCTCAATGAACCTGTTTCATTTGAAGCCAATATCGTATCGGTTGATGATCAGGGTGCGATAGCATTAGTAGGTGAGCAATATATTCGCCTTCGTGGTGCGCTCAATTGGGCAACAGGCACGTTCCTCGTATCCGGTGTGTTCCGAGGAGAATTTGAACCTTTCACATCTTCATCAGGTAACAATGAAACTGATCCTTCAGCAGAAAATAACTTTTCTACAGAAGAAAACACAGTACCTACCGATGAGACAGGGTTAATGCAAGAACCAGATTATGGAGTCGATACACCTGACGCTCCTGCTAATCTGGATGCTAATGTAACTATTCCTGTATTTGAAGTCGAATCTCTACAATAAAAAATAATCTACATCAAAAAAGCTAGTGATTAGGAGCCAATATCTCCGCTACATCACTAGCTTTTTCTGAATTTATCCGCCTAATCCAACAAAAATCATAATTAATACCAGTTCGATCATATATCCAATCACTAATAACATAGGAATACTAATTACTAAAAGAAAATTGCGCATAGAAGCACTCACATCTGGTGCTTTGCTTATCCAGCGATATAACCCTCTCCACGCCAAGATTAGCGCAGGAACAATAGCAAGTATTCCCACTGTAACAACAGCTATATAGAGAGACTGTTGATCAGCCGTACTGGCACCTTGTGTCATCAGATTGGATTTGCGGATCATCAAGAACACCCATACAGCTGCTACAAGAATATAATATAATTTGATCCCATTGCTAAATGAAATAAGCTTTTTGTCCAAGCTTGTTCCTCCTCTATTCTCAATCCATACTCGTTCGTCCACGTATTTTCTAATTATATCAAGTTCTATGTGAAAAAGAAGCAAGTGATCAATGCTACAACAAAAGCAGACAAAACGGCAAAAGACCAAGATGACGTTCTTGGTCTTTTGCCGTTATTTGATTCATACGTTTCTATTGTACGTATACATAAACTATTTATTTGCGTTTACGTGAATTCATCACAGCAACTCCACCAAGAACCAAGGCAATAATAGCAATAATCAATGTCGTCACTTGAAGACCATTACTGCTCGCTGGTTGTTCCATTGGCATAGTATTCATATCAGTCGATGGTGCTGTATCTGTTGTTGTACCTGTCGCTGGAGTTGTTGCTGTTGTATCTGTGCCTGTCGCTTCATCTGTCGCTGTTGCAGTATCTTCTGTTGCGGCTGCATCATGTCCATCTGTTGTTGGCGCTGCTGGTGTGGCTGTAGCTGCATTTTCAGTAATCGTTGTAATCGAGTGTGGAAGTTCGCTGCCTTCTTTGCCTGTCCATTCCACTACGCTACCATCACTATAGTATTGATAAGCATCCCAAGTCAATTCGCCATCTTTGGCTGGATTTTCACCTACAAATACGAACTGTTGAAATTGACCTGCTTCGATACCGCCACTTTCAGCTTCCCAAGTGATCGATGTAATCTCATCAGCATCATTTTTCTCAGTGGTTGTTTTCCAACCCGGTACAGGTTGATATTGTTTGAACGATAAATTTTCCGGTACTTTTAAAGTTACTTTAGTCGTTGGCAAGTCTTTTTCAGAAGGTACTTTGATCGTATACGTCTCCCATGCGGAAGGCATGGACTGAGCAGGCTTAACCGTTACATGAGCACTAGCAATACTGCTAAATGTAAGGAATCCTGCTACCATTACTGCGGAACCGATTGTGATCATTTTGGTAAATACTGAATTTGTTTTCATTCTGTATACGCCCCTTTGTCATGTATATATAAAGACAGGCAGATAGTAAATTACCTGTTTTTGAACAAGTTATGAACCTACTCGTAATGTAAACTCAGTGTCGATTGTATCCAAAGATTTGGTCAAAATATGAACTTTCACATTCCAGTTCCCATTCATACTCACCATACCTGATTTCTGATACACGCCGTCTTTTCCATCACTTGCAGTCAGTAAGATTTCAGTAGGTGCCATCGCCATATCCATATGATTCATGGTTAAAGTGATCTGTTCCACATCTACAGGTTTGGCTTCATTTTTATTTTTGACCGATACGATAAAGTTATTGCTACCCATCTGTGCGCTAGGTACTTCTAACTTAATCTCATATCCATCCACTTCTTGTGTCTGTACGGTCTGCTTCGGTGTGGCTCCATTACTGATCGGCCCTGCTTGTGGGGATAAATGAACCAGTGCCGCCGCTAGCATCAAGATCACAAAGCCAGTCAATACTTCCCACATCAAGTCTTTGCCCAGTTCTTCTTTTTGCTGTCGACCTTTTACATAATTCATAGCGCCAAATGCTGCCATAACCAAGAATAACAACATTTTAGATAATAGCGTTAAGCCATAAGCGGTATTGAACAGTGCTTTGAGACTAGGCAAATAAATAATACTTCCATAGATACCTGTTACTAATAATGCCGCTACTGATATAATCGCCCACCATGAGAATCGGCGAACAATACTCCAATATACGACTTTGCGTTCATCTCCTGCAAACGGAGCCACAATACGTGGGATAAACACAGCCATCGCTACCAGTGCACCACTCCAGACGAGAGCAGAGACCAAGTGAATAAAATCAGCTGCGATCGCTATGCCTGCATACGGTTCTGCATAAGCGTGTCCATCAAGCGACTTGGCAAGTAACTGTACAATCATCAGCACCACAGCAATGATACCAACAGTTCGCTTCGCCGAGGAAGACAGTTTGCTATGAGCATATAAAGCCAATACGATAACTATCAGTACAGCGGTAATAATCTGGATCAACCATACCTGTCCGAAAGTCGTTTCACGGAATGTATTAGCGAATTCAGTCGTGGTCTGCATGATCGGTATATCTGCATTCCAAGCGATCCGCAAAGGCAATTGAATCAGCAATGCAATCACAGTTACTGCCATACCTATCCATAAAAATAGAGTATAACGACGTTGACGCATCCATGTTGTCGCCTCAGGTGTACGTAATTTGGCAGGGAGTAAGAATAATGATAAAGCAAGTAATCCCAGTACCAAAGATTGACCGGTATATTGCAACCAGCGCATCAGAATCAATAATGGGTTCACCGATTTACTATCGGGTGTTGTAGTTGCCGCATCAGACATCTTTTTGCCAGCACCGTCTCCTACTTGAAATACAATCCCACCTTCTACGGGATGTCCATCTCCTGAGACCGCTTTCCATGAAATATTGTAAATATCGTCAGGAAGCTTCACAGGAATAGCTGCTTCTAACAGAGCCGCATTTTTACTATCAATAACAGCTTTGACTCCATCAATTTTTTTACCGGAGGAATCCATCAATATAATCTGATAATAAGCAGGTTGTATCGATTCATTGAATAACAATGTAATTTTATCAGGTGCTTTATCTAGTACTTCATTTTGAGCTGGAGAAGATTCTTGAACATACGAATGAGCAGAAGTACTTTGTGGAAAAAATAATCCGCCACAGATACTCACTATCATCAGTAATACTGGTAACAAAAAACGCTGCTTTCTGATTAAAAAATGAGAATAACTATAAATACGCTCCACCTACTTTATGTGAGATGCCTTCTATGAAGTCTGTTGTATGCAGTCACAATTTCTATACTATAGAAGTGTCTTCATCCTGAACATGACTATATAGGGCTATATCTATTCTAAATATGGCTTAAATTTGAAAAAATTATGGACGATGGAGCTGATCAGACGCTAATCCATGCTCAATCGCATATCTTGTTAATTGTACTCGATTTTCCAATTGTAATTTGTGTAACAGATTTTTGAGATGATTTTTGACAGTTTGTTCTGAAATATTGAGTTCTGCTGCGATATCCCGATTAGTTAGCCCGGAAGATACCCAGTGTAAAATTTCTCGTTCACGCGGTGTTAGCGTATTCGCAACTGGATCGTTATGCGCTTTGGTTGCTGGAAATTGTTGCAAAATACGCAATGCAATTTCTTGGCTAAGCCCTGCTTCATCAAGCACCACACTACGCAAATACTCCAACCACATCGAAGGCGGTAAGCTTTTGAGAATATAACCTTGTGCACCTTGCTTGATTGCTTCAAATAAATGGGCGGCATCATCGGATACTGTCATCATAATAATTTTGATATATGGGAATCTTAGCTTAATGAGGCGTGTCGTTTCTAAGCCATCCATCCCTTTCATCGAGATATCCATCAGAATCAGATCAGGCATCCATTGTTCAGTGAACTCTAGCGCTTCTTGACCACTCATTGCCGTACCCACAATATTGAACATCGGATCTTCTGATAAAATAACACGCGTCGCTTCGCGTGCATGAGCATGATCATCAACAATTAAGACACGTACACTATTCATCATGTTGACCTCCTTTGATGATAAATAAAGTTCGCTCTTGTTCACGTTGCAAAGCAAATGTCCATCCTCTCCACTGTGCACGTTCGGCTGTTATTTTCAATCCAAATCGACCGGGCAATTGCAAAGACTGTTCATGAAATCCTTCGCCATCATCTTCAATCACAATCTGCCACCCTGTTGGATTTCCTTCGCTATGTATCCATACCTGACTTGCACGCGCATGTTTGTGAATATTTAATAATCCTTCTCGGATACAAGCTAATAATTCTGCTTGTTCTTCAGGCTGGATATATTGATCGTCTAGCTTCCAATCCAATTGAGTCTGTACACCTGCTAGCGGAATCATTTCCCAGACACGATAAGCCAGCGAGACTTCTTCTGTTTCTCCGCTCCGTGGCACATGCTTGAGATCAGCGATCGCCTGCCTTACATCATGATTGGCTTCGCTCACTGTGCGACTGATATCATTCAGCGTTTCTTGGACTTGTGGATCATCATACATTCGCTTCGCTCGATCTAACTTTACCCCTAACAAAAATAAAGATTGCGCCACTCCATCATGAAGTTCTCCTGCTAGCAATTGGCGTTCTTCTAATTTTCCTTTGACAATACGCTCTTGATCCAGCGCTGCTCGTGTATTTTCAAGCATATCAAATAGCTGGCGTAGTAACGTTACACTAACCACATAAATAATAACTGGCGATAACCAGTTACCCACTTCCATTGAAAGATAAGGCATTAGAAATTGATGCCGAATATATTCCCACAACCCGATCGTCACTGTTGGTAAAAATAAAATGATCCATTTGATTTTGGTATATGACATATAACTCTCCTTTAATTACGTAAAAATTGCTCTTTGCGATCACTATTGTACGTGTTTGTGGAGGATTATGACATATCTCACGTATGGACATCATGTGAACATATCGAAATAAATACTTATTTTTAAGAAAAATTGAATAATTCATTTGCAATTGACTGCGTTAATGTTTACAATAAAACTATGATAATGATTATCATTCCTAGTCAACTGATAATGAAGTGATAATATAAAAAATGTTTTTGAAAAATATACTATTTTGACTTTAAAGGAGCCGGAATCTCGATGAACGTAATGACACAGAAAACTTCACTACAAACAGACGATTATCTGGATCTTCTCAATCTTGCCGTGCGTATTGGCGATCTAAAATGGCAAAAAGAAATTATTCGTAAATTAGAATATATGAAACATAGCCAGACTCCTTCTAGAACTCGCGCATAGTTGTTGAGAACCAAAATATATCCCTTTTACTGAGAATAAAGATCATATGGATGATCTTGTTATACTATATATAAGGAAGATTAGAATGGTTGAATCTATGACCACGATCTGTTCCTCAAGGCCGATACTTCAAAGGTGAAGATATCGGTTTTTTTATGTGTATAGACTTTTATGTATATAGAAGTGGTTTATCAGCATACATCTTTATGAAACATCAAAAAGCCTGTAAGGACTAACTCCTCACAGGCTTTTTATTATATTCGACTCCAATAAATGGATGACTTTATCAATACATAGGACGACGACTATATTCTACAACAATGCTTCGATATCTTCTTCCATATCCAACGGATCTGTTGTCGATTCAAAACGTTTAACCACTTCTCCATTACGATCGATCAAGAATTTGGTAAAATTCCATTTGATTGAATCGCCTGGCAAATACTCTGGATGTTTCTCGTTCAGCAATTGTACCATCAATTTAGATACCGAGTGATTCATATTAAATCCTTCAAATGACTTCGCTTCTACTAAATATTTAAATAGTGGATGAGCATTTTGATCACGTACATCTACTTTTTGGAACATTGGGAACGATACGCCATAATTTAACATACAGAATGCTTCTACTTTGTCATTACCATCAGGTTCTTGATCTGCAAATTGATTACAAGGGAAGCCTAAGATCACCAAACCTTTTTCTTTATAACGATCATATAGCTTTTGTAAATCTTCATATTGGAAAGTGAAACCACATTGACTGGCTGTATTCACGACTAAAATTACCTGATCTTTATATTGTTCCAGTGAAACGTCTCTACCACTCATAGCTTTTGCAGAAAATTGATAAACACTCATGTTGGCTCTCCCTTTGTGTTGGACACATGTAATAAGTCTTACTACTATATAATTATAACCAATATTTTGTCGAATAAACACACATTTATATAAAATTTAAAAATATTTTTAGTTCTTTAAGCCTAGGCAAGCAAAAAAACCAGCCATAGTCATCACTGGGCTGGTTTTTTTGCTTATTTTTTATGAGATACATTAATCTTTTTACGCTTCATGTTCTTCATCCATAAACGGTTTGTTGACATAGTAGTACATGGTAGACATAAAGACTGCTCCACCGATCAGATTCCCAAGCGTAACAGGAATAAGATTATGAATAACACCCGCAAAATTAATATTCGCTGGATGATCGACCACTAACGCAATCGCAAAAGTACACATATTAGCAATACTATGTTCATATCCAGAAATAAAGAAACAGAATACAAATAACATCATTGCAAATAGTTTGGCGCCGTCGCCTTTTAAGCCCATCGGAATAAAGAAGGCGAGACAGACGAGCCAATTACACAATATCGCACGGAAAAATAATTGCATCGTAGGCGCTTCCATTTTATGCTGAACGACATTTAACAGAAAAGCATTTACCGAATGATCTGCATATAAGCCGGTTAAGAAAATCAGTAGCGCAAATGCACACGCCCCCAGTATATTGCCGAAGTAACTGGTAATCCACATTCGTATCACATCTAACCACCTCAGCTTGCGCCGTATCGCAGCATAGGAGTAATAGAATGTATCTCCTGTAAATAGATCTCCACCGCCGTAAGAGATCAATATGATCGCCGCTCCGAACGTTAACGCAGCCATTGGATACGCCATCGGGGATTCTACTGCATAAAAGAAGTTCCCTGTTTTAAAAGCAACAATAACGCCAAACCCGATAAACATACTGGCAAGCATCGAACGCGATAAATAACGAAGCTTGCTTTGTTTGTAGATCCGATTTTTTTCGAGTGCTAGTTTTTCGACCTGTCGTAGCGATTGTATTTCCATACATTCACCGTCCTCGTTATTAAGATGTGTTCGATGTGCTGTTGATCATAGACATTATAATCTTCTTTACACCGTTGTTCGGATATTGAATATGTATTCTACTAACGAGATTGTCCCTTTTCCGATGTGCTTTTAAGTATAGACAATCTGACGGTTACTGTATCACAGGTTGATTATTTGGAAAAGAGGTTATAATGTATATCATAGATTTATATGTAAATTTATACTGTGTATAAAAATTTATACTAGAATAGTACTAGAAAATGACCTTTCTTAGTGTGACTAGGAATATAAGTAGGACATAGTTCCTATTTATCGACAAATTGTGACTAAAGTCGTATTTGCTATAACATTTGAAAATAATTCTACCGAAATGATAGTATAGACATTAACAGACACACATTGGACACATCATTTTTCAGTAAACAATGACCTTAGATCTAATTCAAAGGTCTTGATCATATATATAGTTTTCCCTTATGTATCAACACTTTTATTGGACTGTCGTTATAGTTTGTTCATAAATTCGTCAAAATTTAATCCGAATTTAAGGTAATTAATGTGAAAAAGTGTTAATGTAAATTTACAATTAATAATAAGAGGTGACCGAAAATGACAAATACAAGTAAAGTACAACAACTTCGTGATATGCTTCCAAAAGACCAACAATCTATTACTCGGTATGTAGAGCACGCATTAGAATCTATTGATGAATTGGTTGAAAAACACCGCCAATATACTGCTTCACTTGCAATCTATGGTGACAGAATCAATGGTAACGAAGAACGCGTATACCGTGATACGATCGCTGAGATCAAAGCACAATTGGTAGAAACATTGGAAAGAACAGTAGAAGACTTCACTCACAAAGGTGACAAACACTGGCAGAACAATTATAAAGACGGAATCGTATAAAATACGCTTTTTACGATAACTTAATTATCGCTTCATATCAAAAAACCGCAGCCCGGATCGCTGCGGTTTTTTTGTGTATTCTATATGATTCAATAATACGGCGCCATCATTAGATATACGATAACACCAGTAGAACTTACATATAACCAGATAGGCATCGTCCAACGTACAATCTTTTTGTGTTTGGCAATCTGCATTGTCCATCCCCATACCAGAGCAAAAAGAGCAAGTGGAACAATAATAGCAGCCAGAAAACTATGAGTAATCAGAATAAAGAAATAAATAGGACGAATAATACCTACACCACCGAATTTAGCTGTTTCTGGTGATAAATAGTGAAACGTCAGATACGTCACTAGAAACAATAACGTCGATGAAAAAGCAGCTAAAATAAATCCACGATGGACTTTAATATTCTTTTTCAAAATAGCAATCAATGCTGCAACTAGAAAAATAAACGTAAAACTGTTAAAAATGGCATTCATCCGTGGCAACATTGTAATATCAAAACCGACTGTCCCTTTGTAACCAATCGCTGGTGAGAAAAATAACAGCAGAATAATAACGTTAGCAATCACCGATACTGTAATAATCGTTCCGGCAAAGTTTTTATTCGTTTTTGGTGTTACCACATTAGGTTGTGTATTTTTATCCATGCAAACGCTCCCCATCTTTCAAGTTCATACTCTCATTATAGTTTTATATTGGAGTTGAGGGTAAGCACTTTGGTGACAACAGTTTGAACATTTCAAAGTTGTTTGGATTTTAAACGTCTTTACGCCAAATATCGTGATAATCTTTATTGCGTTTGAATAGGGCTAATGCATAGGAACAAGCAGGCACAACTGTTTTCCCTTGTTCACGTGCGATATCGACAGCACGCTTCACCAGATCTTGCCCTACTTTCTGACCACGTAACTCTTCTGATACAAAAGTATGATCAATAATCATTGATTGCTCATCATAATCACTAAATCCGATTTCAGCTTTGGTTTCTCCATCTATTTGTAGAGCAAGTCCTTGTTCTGTCTCGATTACTTTTTCCATCTGTACAATCTCCTTTTTTGCATGAATCTGCAAATGTGTTTGGATTTACTTCCTCTTATTGTTTTATCACCTTTATTACTAGTCCAGAAACAAGTCTGCTATCAACGCCATATCGTGCATATTTTAACTAAATATTTGCAAAATATTAATTTTTTTAAATTTTGGTACAAAAGTTTTAATTTTCTATTAAGAATTATCAAATAGTGTCGAAATATATATCATGTTTACATTATGCACTTGGGAGGTTTGGGTATGCAGTGGTTTCGGAATTTGAGGACATCAGTCAAAATTATTTCTGCTTTTTTAATTATTACCTTAATCTTTGTTGCTTTCGGATTATACAGTTTGCAAAATCTAAAAGATCTGAATACTAAGGCTAAAAATATGTATAGCCATAATCTTATAGCGGTTAAAGATTTGTCCGAAGTGGAAGTCTATTATCAACGCTTACGAGTAGCTGTTCGTGATTTGAGTACAGCACAGAATCCAGAAAAAGAACAAACATTACTTACTAAAATGACAGACTTTCAAAAAAATATGGAAACTTTGGCTCAAACGTATGGTAATTCCATCACCACCACAAATGAAAAGCAAGAATTTGATCAATTTAATCAAGCGTATAACGATTACTTAACGCTGTATGAAGAAGCTACTCGTTTGGCAAGAGCCAATAACTTAGCTGCATTTAACGAATATAAAGACAATACCCTTAAGCCTGCTGGCGATCAGGTGGCAGATAGTATCTCTGGTATGATTGATAATAACTCGAATCTTGCTCTACAAGCCAGTCAGGAAATTGAGCAAAGTTATGCAGCTTGTGTCAAAATCACTATCGTTTCTCTTATTCTAGTAACATTATTTAGTATTTTGCTAGGTTCTCTTATCTCACGTAGTATCTCGTCTCCTCTACGTAAGCTTACAGATCTCATCTCTAACTATGCCAAAGGCGATCTTAGCCAGAGCTTAGAAAATCATAACAAAGACGAAGTTGGACAATTGTCTACATCGGTTCATATCATGGCTGATAACCTACGTCAGTTGATTACACGCATTACAGTATCTTCTGAAAATGTAGCCGCTTCTTCTCAAGAAATATCAGCAAGTACAGAACAAATTGCAAATACCAGTAATACACAAGCAGAATCTGCTTCAATGATTACTGAATTATTTAAAGAGCTATCTGCTGCAATTGATTCTGTAGCCGTTAGCGCAAGCGGAGCCGCTGAATTATCTAATCTGACTGTAGATATGGCACAGCAAGGTGGACAGATTGTAAGTGAATCTAAAGCATCTATGCATGAAGTCAGTCAATCCATGAACAAATTAGAAGAAGATTCTCAACGTATCGGTGATATTATTAGCGTTATTGACGATATTGCGAATCAGACTAACCTTCTTGCGCTAAATGCAGCTATTGAAGCCGCTCGTGCAGGCGATCAAGGTAAAGGATTCGCTGTCGTTGCTGATGAAGTCCGCAAACTGGCTGAACGTAGTATAGATGCTACCAAACAAATTTCTACGATTATCAAAGTGATGCAAAAAAATACACAAACGAGCGTCAAAGCTGTTACTGAAAGTGTGACCCAATCGGTACAGACAGAAGAAGCTTTTCAAAAAATTGTTCATGTGGTGAATGATTCGGCGATTAAAGTTAATGAGATTGCTGCCGCTTGTGAAGAAGAAGCCGCTCAAGCCAATGAAGTGATGTTTGCTGTTGAATCCATCGCTGCGGCTAGTCAAGAATCAGCTGCCGCTTCTGAAGAAACAGCCGCGACCTCACATTCTTTAGCCAACCTTGCTGAAGAATTGAATATTGCTGCTTCTGTATTTAAAGTATAAGTAGCTTCTATTCGATACGCTTTAACCCAGACAAAAGCCAGTCATCTTCGCTTCTGATCTAAGATCGGATTCGGAGATAACTGGCTTTTTATGGATGGTTCAAATTATTCGTGTTGCCCGCCTTGAAAAGCAGTCTCATCTTGAGGAAGCTGTTCTTTGTGGGTATTCTCAGCCGCTAATACTTCGGCGGCATTATCTTGAGGACGATATCCGATCTCTTCGGCGAGATAATCAATATTATAATAATTATCTGTATTGGCTGATGTACCATACAGATTCATATACTTGCGATCGGCTGGCGCTTCGATACAGCATTTGACCAACTGAACAAGATCGCGTTCAGAGATCCAGATATGAGTCGCACGCTCAGAATGAGGACGATCATCACCGGGAAAGTTACCAATCCGAATATTAAATGAAGACAGTTGATGTTGATCACTATACAATCGACCTAACAATTCAATATAACACTTACTTAATCCATAAATGCTATCCGGACGATAAGGATCATTCACATCAATATCTTCTCCTACTTTGTAGAAGCCTGTGGAATGATTTGAACTTGCGAAAATGATCCGTTGTACTCCATTTTCTTTGGCAGCTTCAAATAAGTGATAAGCACCGGTTACATTTACAGGTAAAGCTACTCCTAGAAAATCATTTTCATCTTTTTGCCAGGCGATATGCAGTATCGTATCCATCCCGATTGTTTTTTCTTTAATCTGCTGTGCATTTGTAATATCTAACGATTCGATTCCTTGATCAGCATCGGCTTCAATATCTGTTGCTAGTACATCATATTCTTGTTGTAAGCCTCGATAAAGACTGCTTCCAATCACACCACTCGCACCTGTTATTAATAGTTTGCGCTTCATGTGATCCCTCCTTTATTCGGATGACTGAATGTATTTAGCGTATTGTTGTAGTGCACGATCAATCTCAGGGAAACGTAATGGCTTGCTGATAAAATCTTGCATTCCTGCATCCAGACACATCTGCCGATCTTCCATACGAGCAAAAGCAGTCACTGCGATAATCACAGGTTGCTCTTGTTCTGTCAGACGTGCTCGAATATTACGAGTCGCTTCGATTCCATCCATTTCAGGCATTTGGATATCCATAAAAATAATATCATACGGATGAGCAATCGCTGCCGATAATGCTTCCCGTCCATTATTAGCGACATCAGCTTGATAGCCGATTTTTTTCAAAATTTCTACCATTAATCTCTGATTCACCGGATGATCTTCTGCCAAAAGAATCCGTAAAGGACCATATTTGAATTCAGGTGTGAGATAGTGATCTTTGTAATGACTACTCGCTCCTATTTGGATCACTCTATCCATAGATTCTTCAAAAGGTTGAAAAGGAACTACAAAGCAGAAGGTAGCCCCTTGTCCTTCTTCACTATCCACATCAATAGAACCACCCATCAATTCGATCAACTTTTTGCAAATAGCCAGTCCTAGACCTGTACCGCCATATTTACGATTAATGGCAGGATGAAGTTGAGAGAACGATTGGAATAATTTATCCTGTTTGTCGGATGAGATACCGATTCCGGTATCTTTGATCTCAAATTCCAAAATACTTTCTCCTGTAGGTCGTATATCTAACAACGAAATTGATAGACGTACACTTCCTTGATCAGTGAATTTAATCGCATTACTAATCAAGTTAACCAATACCTGTCGCAATCTCGATGCATCGCCTACCACAGAAGAAGGGACTCGATGATCCACATGGTACGTCAGCTGTATATCTTTTTCGGCTGCCCGTGAAGTAAAGAGATCAAGTACACTATCCACTAGAACAATCAGATCAATCGGTTCATGATCAAGTACCATTTTACCAGCTTCTATTTTACTGAAATCGAGAATCTCATTTAGAATATGCAGTAAGGCATCACTGCTATCTTTGATAATTTCGGTGTAGCTAAGTTGTTCTTCATCAAGCGGTGTATCTGCAAGCAATCCAGCCATTCCGATAATCCCATTCATCGGTGTACGAATCTCATGACTCATAATCGCCAAAAACTCTGATTTCGCACGATCGGCACGTTCTGCAAGTTCTTTGGCACGAATAATTTGCTTTTCATTCGTAATATCATTAAAAACAATAACAGCACCTTTGCGTTTGCCACGATCCCAGATGGGTGTGATACGATAAGACACCAGAAAGCTTGATCCATCTTTACGCCAGAAAATAGCTTCCTGTTCTTCGTGAAAACAGCCTTCTAGCAGTGCTACATAGATCGGGTTCTCCTTAGCGACATAAGGGCCGCCATCAGGATGAGCCAACTGGAACATATCCAATAAATGCTTACCAATTAATTCACGTGCATGATACCCTAACATACGAGTCGCTGCCGGATTAATAAATGTAGCAATTCCTTCATTATCCAGTCCAAAAATACCTTCTGATACTGAATTCAAAATAAGCGTATACTCGTTGCTTAATTTCTCAATCTGCTCGATATATCTTCTCATTTCAGTGATATCGGTAGCAATCCCATACACACCCACAATTTGCTTGTCGACCACGATGGGTACATTTACAAGGCTTATCGCACGCCGATCCCCATTTTTCAAAATAATTTGAGATTCATACGTCTGCGGTTTTCCTTTTAAAGCCAGTTCAAAATGTTCTGCGGTATCATAGATATCTTCAGGAGCCACTAACGGTTCAAAAGGCATGCCGATCAATTCGGCTTCTGTACGTTCTAACAATTTTTCCATATTGGAATTAACTGTGGTATACCTACCGTTAACATCAAATGAAAACACACCGGCTGGATTATATTGAAATAATGACTTGTAGCGTTGTTCACTTTCTTCGATCAATAAAGCCGCTTGTTTGCGTTCATTAATATCACGCGCAATCGACACCATTTCTTGAATATGACCTTGGTCATCATATACATAACGACCGGACAACTCCATCCATACATAGCTGCCTGATTTGTGACGTTGGCGGTAAGTGATCGGTTGAGGCTGTTCCCCTTGCAAATTAAGAGTCATATATTCTTTGACGTTATCAACATCATCTGGATGAATATAATGAATTGCCGGTGTACCTTCTAATTCTTCCGGTTGATAGCCTAGAATCGAATAACACGCAGGTGAGCAATATAAATAGGTCGTATCTTCAACAGAATTACGTGAAATAAAATCAAGTGACTGCTCAGAGATCAAGCGATAATTACGCTCGCTATCTTTCAGTCGCTCTTCCATACGTGTACGCTCTGTAATATCTTGCGTCATCCCGATCAGATGAATCGGTTGCCCTTGGTCATCCAGAGCGGCACTCCAATGCGATTGTAGATATTTCATCGTCCCATCGGCTAGCACGATCCGATACACATGCTCTCCGCCTTCACCTGTAAGTAACGTATAGCGAATCGCTTTACGGAAATCAGACAGGTCTTCTGGATGAATCATTTTCAAAACATCTTCACTATATGGCTCTTCAGACTTAAACACATATCCGAATAAACGTCTGGTCTCTTCAGCAAAGCTAAATGACTTATTGATAATATCCCAATCCCATGCTCCAATATGAGCAATCCGTTGTGCTTCAGCTAAGCGATCTTCATTCTTTTTGCGTTCATGTACATCCCGTCCAACACCTAATACCTTCTCAATCTCACCTTGCTCATTACGCACCACTTGAAATAAAATCTCAAACCATAAATAATGCCCTTTTTTATGCTTGAGACGGCGGGTCATTGTACCCCATTCCAGATAGGTGTTACCGCTATTTTTCATTTGTAATGCATCATCAGGATGGTAATATTGCATCCGATCTTGTCCGATCATTTCCTCAGGATGATACCCGAGTACCGTATAAAATGAATCCGAGACATAGCGTAGTATTCCCTCTGGCGTACTATATGAAATTAAATCCCGTGCATTCTCTGTAATTAAATTATACAAATCTTCATTCTCAGCAATAATCATTTCATGCTCTTTCTGGGACGTAATATCCTGGAATTGAGCAATATAATATAAAGGTTGCTGATCCACATCTCGAATCAAAGACACATCAACAGATGTCCAGATCAAATGACCTTTATGATGTAAATAACGATGTTCTGTATGATACAATTCCGATGAACTTTCTTTCATTTGTGTATATATACTTTGATATCCTGCTTGGAATTGATCTTCTAAACGGGTAATATTCTCTTCACGCATGCGGCACATTTCTTCTTCAGAGTACCCCAGCATGTTGCAAAAAGCAGGATTCACCTGTAGCCATGCTCCATCGCTTGGTGAAATCACAGCAATCCCGAAAGGAGACATACGATATATATGTTCGTAAATAATTTGGTTTTGTTCTGAATGGTTAATCACTGTATTCCCCTCCATGTTGCCGTACACACTCTCACGATTTCGAATTGGAAATCTTCTATATCTATAAACTACCCTTTAATACGTTTAACGAATAGGCATTGGCGATCTTTATTATGTATAATTTTTCACGTATATTCCTTTGAAATTATTCTGTTGATATCAAAAAAGAGATATCTTGTCTAATGAACAAGATATCTCTTTCTAATTAAGCAGGTTGTATAACTTCTTCGCCGTTCAGAATGAGTCGATAATGAATATCTGCACTCAATGAATCGGATACGGCACAGTATTTTTCTTTTCCCATCTGGATTGCTTTCCATACACGGTAATCTGGAATATCACCATCGACTTTGAAAATAAGATCGATCGCTGTGAACCCTTTAGGCATAGCTTCTCTGCGCGTTCCTTCTGTCTCAATTTCAATCTTATGAATATTATGCAAAAATGTATCCAAAATCATTGTTATATCAATACCGATACAACCTGCTAGACCTGCAAGTAATAACTCCATTGGTGTTGCGCCTTTGCCATCTCCGCCATACGCAGCCGTAGCATCCATCCCGATCGGATAACCCGAAGGCCCTACAGCTTCAAAAGCTCTTTTACCATTCCATACTGTTGTTACATTCATTATGTCTACCTGCTCTCATTCGTTTATTTGAAATTAATAATCCATCACTTTACTAAGAAAACGTTGGGCTCTTTCTGTCGCTGGTCGTTCAAAAAAGGATTCTGGATCAGACTGTTCTATAATACGTCCTTCATCCATAAAAATAACTTTATTCGCCACCTGACGGGCAAATTTCATCTCATGGGTGACTACAATCATTGTCATCCCTTCTTGCGCCAGCGATTTCATCACATCCAACACTTCACCGACCAATTCAGGATCAAGTGCAGATGTCGGTTCGTCAAATAAAATAATTTCAGGCTCCATCGCCAGTGCACGTGCTATACCTACACGTTGCTGTTGTCCACCAGATAGACGAGAAGGATACTGATCTTTCTTCTCCAATAACCCTACACGGCTCAGCATTCGTTCGCCAACATGACGAGCATGTGTACGTTCTAACTTTTTGACCATACGCAACGATTCCGTGACATTGCCCAAAGCCGTTTTGTGCGGATACAAATTAAATTGTTGAAAAACCATACCGGTCTGTCTGCGAATTTGAAGCATACGTTGTTGACGTTCTTTCAGCTTCATAGTGCTTGTTACTTCGATACTGTTCACTTCGATAGAACCTGCACTCAGATCTTCTAATCCGTTCAAGCAACGTAACAATGTACTTTTCCCTGAACCACTGGGACCTAGCAATACCACAATCTCGCCTGCTTGTATATTCAGATCAATCTCATGTAATACGGTATGTGTGCCAAATGTTTTGGACAATCCACGAGTTTGGATCATAATACTTCCCTCACATTCGTTTTAGTATGCTTTAGCCAATCGTCGTTCGATACGTTCTAATATCGTTGAAAAAATCGTACTCATGATCCAGTACATAATCGCAATTCCGATATAAAAAGGCATATAAACATAATATTGAGCAATCAACAAATCAGCCGATCGCAATAGATCGGTTACTGTAATGACAGATACCAACGATGTTTCTTTAAGCATGCCGATAAAGGTATTGCCCATCGGTGGAATAGCGGTACGTGCTGCTTGTGGTAAAACAATACGCCACATCGTCTGCGCTGAAGTCATCCCTGTTGCATAGGCTGCTTCTGTCTGACCTTTGGGAATCGACAAAATCGCTCCACGAAAGGTCTCTGATAAATATGCACCAATATTAATACTTAATGCGATACAAGCCGCTGGAATAGCATCCAGTGTAATGCCATAATCGGTCAGTCCGTAATACACGATAACCAGTTGAACGAGAACAGGTGTCCCTCGAATAATAGAGACATAGAATCTCGCAATCCAGCGAATCGGACGATTGCCTTGCATACGTGCAATCGCGACAATCACACCGATAATCAATCCAAAAAACATAGATATGATCGTAATCAACAATGTATAACCTGCACCTTTTAAAAGAAAAGGTAGGTTATCCCATACTAATTGCATACGTATAATCTCCCTTCTTGATCACGGTAAAACAGAAGACTGCGCACCGTAGTGAACGCAGTCCTGATCAAGCTTTCATCTTTACTATTATTCAGCAGCAGGCTTTTCGCCAAACCATTTGACAAAAATAGTCTCATACGTGCCGTCTGCTTTCATATCAGTTACTGCTTTATTCAATGCTTCTAATAGTTCAGGATTGTCTTTACGAATAGCTATACCAGCTTGGTCGGATTTGATCGCATCACCGACAGCTTTGATTTTGAATCCATTTTCTTCAACGATCGGTTGGAGTGCATAAATATTGTTGATCGTGGCATCAATACGTCCTACATTCAAATCTTGTAATGAAGTAATCACATCATTATATGTTTTGATATTGAAGTTACCGACTTGTGGCAATACTTCGGTACGAAGATACGTTTCATCATTCGTTCCAAGACCTACACCGATATTTTTATCTTTAAAATCAGCTAGCTTGGTAATCTCGTTATTATTTTCGTTGACGATGATTTTCACCTGATTGGTAATATAAGGATCAGAGAAATCCAGTTGTTGCTTACGCTCATCTGTAATTGTAACCTGACTGATAATCGCATCGAATTTGCCTGCTTGTAGACTTGGAATTAGACCGGAGAATGCTTGTGTTGTAAATTCAGCTTTTACCCCTAGACGTTTGGCAACTTCTTTGGCGATGTCTGCATCGAATCCGTCGACTTCTTTGTTTGCATTCAAAAAGTTATAAGGTGCATACGTACCCATCAGACCGACTTTAAGTACACCGGCAGATTTAATATTTTCGAGTTCATTTCCTGAAGCTGTTGTTGCTGTGCTTTCTGAAGTGGTATTACTTGCTGTATTCGTATCTGCTGAACGTGGAGTGGCATTACCACAAGCACTCAATACCAGTACAACCATAAGCAACATAGCCAAAGCCATCGGTGTAGACGTACGACGCAATAATTTCATTCTATTATTCTCCTTTAATCGGTTCTGCCTAGCAGACCATAAAATTCAAAACGTGCTGTTTCTTTGGCCAATTGTTCAGCACTATGATTCACCAGACCAGAAGATGAACCATTAGCGGTGCTAAACAACCAACGGACAACAACACCTTCGATCAGACTCATTAGAAAAGCTGCACGTACAGAAGGTTCTGTCTGTGCTGGTAACATCTCTAACTCTACCGCCCGCTGAATATTGTGTACAAATCCTTGCTCCATCTGTGAACGAGTGAGCATAATCTGCTCACGTACAGCTTCACTAAATCCTGTACCATCTAACAACATCCGCATCAAATGAGTATGTTGTTCTGCAAATTGAAATAATTGATATAGTAATTTCTCAGAAGCTTGTACCATATCATCGGCTGTACCAGAATGTGTGCGATAACCAACACCGATTACTTCTAATAATTGTTGTCTACCTTGCTCTACAATTTCGAGCGCAACACTTTCTTTGCTTTTGAAATACCAGTAAAACGTTCCTTGCGCAACGCCTGCTTCAGCTACAATATCTGAAACTTTTGTAGCATGATAACCAGACTCTACAAATTGCTTGAGCGCAATCTGCATTAACTTTTCTCGCTTCTCGATAGCATCCTGTTCACGAGCACTTAATGTTGTATTATCGATACGATCAACCCCTTGATTGACTCGTCAGTCGGTTTATTTTTAAATCCTATCCGATAACTTGGTATTTGTCAATAAAAAAACGCCAACCTCGTATGTAGCATACGTCATCGGCGTTTCAGTTCTATTTATTTCAATGATATCTTAGTAATTGTTATTTGTTGTATTGGATGAATTACCTGATTTTTTGTCGCGCATTGATGTTGCTACACGACGCACTTGAGAAATTACTTTATCACGTGCACTTTTATTACGCATCAGATAAGCTGCACCCATTCCGATTGCACTCCATAACGCTTTTCTTCCAGTCATTTTCATTTCCTCCTTCATTCTATTCAATATATACGTTAATTTCATTTGATTCCTTGTGTGTATTGCTTATCTACAACTTACCCGCTTGTTTCTAAGTTAAACCTTATATAAGCAAGGATTAAAGAATAAATAATTAAAGTTGAATTTATCTTAAAAAAGTTATTCAACAACTGACATAACAGGACTTCTTTTTAGATATGTACAATCTGCAAATCTAAATATAATGATTTACAGACTTTATTTATATCAGACGCGCGCCCAATTGATTAGATATACCGCGCACAGCTTCCCCCATAACACGATTATGATTCCAGATAAAGAGAGGACGCAACAACGGTTCCCAACGTTGCATCCATGGTTTGTTGGTGTGTACTTGCCAGTTGTAATGTAAGCGAGTGTATGCTCCGCTTTCTTGCAAACGAAATACGCCCTGTCCGCTCAAATCGCCATACGCTTCCAGACAAATCAGTGTCTCTTCTTGCTTTTCAGTCACAACGAAATCAAGCGAAATAGTGTACCATAGCTTGGTTCTCATATTCATTCTGTATTTATCGCCTATTCCATTTTTGTTTGTGCCTTCTTGTAAACGTTGAAAGGAGACCCCTTGCCAGCAACGAAGTTGTTCAAAGTCTTTAATCAAATTCCACACTTCGTGTCTACTCGCTTCCAATAACCAGCTTTCTGTAAATTGGTATTTCCCCATAGTGATGCCCCCTGTGTGCAAAAATGATTACATAATCAACGATAGATTTTGGTTGTATGAGAAGCTTCAGATACATGGGCTTGTAAATGGCGACCTACTCCTGCTACTCCTTCATCCATTACTTTATTATGACTCCATACATAGACAGGGCGCATCACAGGATTGGTCACTCGTAACATCGAATGATCCAGACGTACTTCCCAGATACAACGAATCAATGTCGCACGTCCATCATCTAATTCTTCCAAATAACAGGTACCTTCTCCAGCCAGAGGGCCTTCAACCCTTAATTTAAACGTAGTTGGTTTACTTTTATCCACGACTTTCAGAAAAATTTTGAGCTTGAATAGCATTTTAGTCCGAAAAGTACATTCGTACTCATCCCCTATTCCCTGTGCATCATCGGTTTGCTTTACTTTAGCAAAAGTGACGCCTTGCCAGAAATCGATATCTTCGAAATGATCTACAAGTTCCCATAATTTTGCTCTTGGCGTCTCCATCTTCCAGCTACTGGTAAACCGATAGTGGTACATAAGTTATCTCCCATCATATTTAGAAGAAATATATTATTTATATCATTGAAGTACCCTATTCAATAGGGTATTATAAAGTTATACTTTCTATAATTTGTTTAATCATTCATGCTCTATATAAGAGAGGCCTCTATGCAAAGAATATTTATAATGACCGCTCAGTTTGATAAAAAGTTTGCAAGTCTTGATCTATATGATACAGACCTTAAAGCTTTACAAAATGATTTGTTGACTTCTCCCTCCAAAGGCGATGTGATTTAGGGGACTGGCGGACTCCGTAAATTAAGATACGCTCGCGAAGGAAGAGGCAAAAGTGGCGATGCTCGTATTCTTTATTTAGATATGCCTTCCCAGTCAAAAATCATTCTAATCGCTGTATTTGGTAAAAATGAACAAGCTAATCTTACACAACAAGAAAAAAACATACTTAAATCTTTAGTAGCTCAACTAAAAAGTATATATCTGTAATCTATTTATAAGGTGGTGTAATTATGACTAAACAAAATCTTTCATTTTTTGATGAAATTAAATTAGGTTTGGAACAAGCTATAGAATATGAACAAGGAAATACGAAATCAGCCCGTCAACAAACCATTAGTGTTAAACCTTTAGAATCTTATAGTAAAGAAGATATCAAACGTATTCGCTTAAATATGACACTCACTCAAAAAACATTTGCTCAAACTATTGGAGTATCTGTCAAAACAATTGAAGCTTGGGAAAAAGGCACCAATAGCCCTAATGGTTCTGCTTCAAGATTATTGGAGCTGATGGATCAAAAACCTGACGTAGTTAAAGAGCATATTCTTAAATAATATCCAAAGAAACTTTGTGATCTGGAGCCGGGAAAGCTTGATTCAACTGGTTGATCTCATCTTCACTTAACATCAACTCTGCTGCTTGCGCATTGCTTTCCACATGACTACGACTAGATGCTTTGGGAATCGCCAGTACATTGCCATCGCGAATACACCATGATAGTAACACTTGGAAAGGGTGAACTCCATGTTGTTCTGCAATCTGTTGTACCGTAGCATCGGTCGTCAGTTCACTTCGTAATGATCCTGCTTGAGCTAATGGAGAATACGCCATAACAGGCATTCCTTGCTCTTGTTGCCACGGTAACAAATCTACTTCAATACCTCGTGATCCCAAATGATACAATACCTGATTGGTAGCACAATGATCTCCATTAGGTAATTTGATCAGTTCCTGCATTTCTTTCGTGTCTAGATTAGATACACCCCAACGGCGAATCTTACCATCTTGCACTAGCTTTTCCATTCCTTGAATCGTATCTTCCAGAGGAATACGTCCACGCCAGTGCAATAGATACAAGTCTAGAACATCGGTACCCAGTCGATTCAAGCTTTGTTCACAGCTACGAATCAGAGAATCTCCCCCTGCATTGTGAGGATAGACTTTGGATACTAGAAATACTTGATCTCTTATCCCTTGAATCGCTTCACCGACTAACAACTCGGAACGTCCTTCACCATACATTTCTGCGGTGTCGATCACCGTCATGCCTAACTCTACACCATATTTCAACGCGTCGATCTCTTCTTGTCTGCGAGAAGAATCATCGCCCATATTCCATGTGCCTTGTCCGATTGCAGGTAGAACGGTTCCATCTTTAAGTGTAATTTGTCGTTTGTGGGTCATCTGTAATCCTCCTTAGCAGTCTGTTCACTTTAATTTATTATTAACCGTTATTGAGGTATTAAGAACAATTCATTGACTTGGCATCTATTATAAAAAGAGTTATGCCCCATATCAAAGTCTGGATAGCACAAAAAAACACCTTGTGATCTACAAAGATCACAAGGTGCTAGTATCAGCTAATACTTTAAATTGCTTTACATCATTACATCTATAAGTGAATTACAGTTTTTTCTCGCCATCGTACGTACCGATAATACCGTACAATTCAGGACGACGATCACGGAAAATACCCCATTCCAGACGTTGTGTTTCCAATTGATCCAGATCAAATTCAGCAACCAATACGCCTTCGCTGTTACGATCTGCTTCTTGAATTTTGTTCCCTTGTGCTCCTGCAATAAAGGAAGAACCATAGAAGTTGATTGAAGAATCTTCGTCTTCTTCTTTACCGATTCGGTTCGATGCGATCACAGGAATCAAGTTCGCTCCTGCATGGCCTAGCATACATGCTTGCCAGTGATCTTTGGAATCGATCGATGTATCTTGTGGCTCAGAACCGATAGCTGTCGGGTAAAATAATAATTCTGCACCCATCAATGCCATACAGCGTGCCGCTTCAGGGTACCATTGATCCCAGCAAATACCTACGCCGATTTTGGCATATTTGGTATCCCATACTTGGAATCCAGTATCTCCCGGGTTGAAGTAAAATTTCTCTTCATATCCTGGGCCATCTGGAATATGACTTTTACGATATTTACCAAGAATCTCACCATCTGCATCGATCACAGCAAGTGAATTATAACGAGCATAATTTTTCTTTTCATAAAAGCTAATTGGTAAAACGACATCTAACTCTTTAGCCACTAGACGGAAATGGTTGATCGCTTTGTTTTGCTCAAGTTCAGTCGCATATTGATAATATTCTGCTTTTTCTTTCTGGCAGAAATATGGAGTCTCGAACAATTCTTGTAGCAAAATAATCTGTGCACCTTGTGCTGCCGCTTCACGAACCAATTTGTCTGCTTTGCGGATGTTGTCATCGATATCCCAAGTACAGCTCATTTGAGTAGCTGCTACTTTTACATTTCTCATGATATTGTAGTCATCCTTTCTATAATAAGGTTATTGATTATGCTATTAAGCTTGAGCTGGAATTTGTTGCGTTGTACAGTGAACATTACCGCCTTCACGAATAACAGCCATACCATTAATCGCACGAATCTTACGATCCGGGAATGTCGCTTGTAATACATTCATCGCATGTTGATCTGCTTCTTCTGCTGTGCCCCCGAATACTGGTAGAATAATACCACCATTGACGAAATAGAAATTCAAATAGCTTAGTGTCAAACGCTGTTCACCATGCATAACCATTGGTGGTTGTTGAATTTCGATAATTTCTAATTTGCGCCCTTGAGCATCGACAGCATCATTTAAGATACGTAGATTTTCTTGCGTAATCTCATAATTATCATCGGCAGGATCATGACACACTTGAATAATCACTTTACCCGGAGCTGCAAAACAAGCCACATTATCTACATGTCCGTCTGTCTCATCTCCAGCAAGTCCGCGATTAAGCCAGATGATTTGCTCCACATTCGTAAAATCTTTAACATGTTGTTCAATTTCTGCGCGCGTTAGATCAGGGTTACGGTTCGTATTCAGCAGACATTCTTCTGTCGTTAACATTGTTCCTTCACCATCGACGTGAATTGAACCGCCTTCAAGCACAAGTGGTGCATCGAATTGACGAATATTAAGATGTTTGAGAATCGCTGGAGCCACTGCATCGTCCAGATCCCACGGCTCGTATTTGCCACCCCAAGCGTTAAAGTGCCAATTTACCCCTGCACGTTCACCTTTATCATTCACTACAATCGTAGGTCCATTATCACGTAACCAAGCATCATTATGTTCAAGTGGCAAAAAGTCTACCGCTTGACCTTCAAAACGTTGACTTACTTTTTCTAGATCATCTGGATTAACAACCAGTGTAACAGGCTCAAATTCAGCGATAGCACTGACTAATTCTTCATATCCATCACAGACTGTAGCATAATCATCAGGATAGACCATCGAATCCAAAATCGGCCATGATAATAATGTACGTTCATGTTGTTCCCATTCCGCAGGCATCTTATATTGCAAATCTATTGGTTTCATTGTATTTATTCACCTTGTCCATTCATAAGTATTAGGATGATTTCACAACCTACATCATACAATACCTGATCCTGTTGTACCAAGTGATTTCAGTAAATTTTATGTAAACACTCTAACAATCTTTTAGAATCTAATGAATACATACAAAAATCACTGACATACTGTTGTCAGTATTAGAAAGCTATGATGAATTAAGAAAACATAGATTACTAGGAGGAAAAAATGAAATACGCTTATGCTTATATACTCGATTCGATGGCAGATTGGGAACTTGGTTATGTGATAGCTGAACTTAACTCAGGTCAATATTTTAAAGATAAAGGAAGTCGTATTCCTGTTAAATTGGTAGGAGCCTCCAAACATTCGATCAAGACAAAAGGAGGGATGACTATTGTTCCTGATCTACTTGTAGAAGATATCACACATGATACTTCAGCCATACTACTTCTACCTGGAGCAGATACATGGAAAGACCCCATACACTTACCGATGATCGAAAAAGCAAAACAATTGCTAGATAAAGGTGGCAATGTTGCTGCAATATGTGGAGCGACCACAGCGCTTGCCGATTCAGGTCTATTAGATGATCGTGCACACACAAGCAACGGGTTGGAGTATTTGACTATGTTCTGTCCTGATTATAGAGGAGCTGCCCATTATAGAGACGAAAAAATCGTTGTAGATGGTAATCTTATTACTACGAGTGCCGCAGGTGGTATTTTGTTAGCACGTGAAGTGATTGCCTTGCTAGATGTATTTAAAAAGCAAACGTTAGAAGCATGGTATACCTATTTCACTACAGGCGACAATAAATATTTCTATACTATGATGGAAACATTAGCTTAATAAAAAAACATCTTCTATTTCTAAATAGAAGATGTTTTGTCTACTTTTCGTATGCGTATAATCAACCTTTATTCGCCCCACCAAAGCTAAATCCTTGAGACATATAACGCTGTCCAATGATGTATAAAGCTACGGCTGGAATCGTATAAATGATCGAGAACGAAGCAAGCGTACCATATTGTACCAGACCATTTTGCCCGAAGTATTGATAAATCGTAACTGCGGCAGGTAATTTTTCTGGACTTTGCAATAAAATAAACGGAACAAGGAAATTTCCCCAGCTTCCTGCAAAAGCGAAAATACCTACGGTAAAAATACCGGGTAACATTAACGGTACAACAACCAGCCGAAGTGTAGTCCAGATTGAAGCTCCATCGACCCATGCCGCTTCTTCCAGTTCAAGAGGCACAGAGTCCATAAAATTCTTCATCATCCAGATCGAATACGGAAGCGCCGATGCTGTCAAAAATAAGACGGTAAAAAAGAGCGAATCCTGCATTCTAAAATAGATAAAAAATTGATACACAGGAACCATTACCGCTGTAATCGGCAAACCTGTAGCGAACAGAATAATATACATAAATGAACGTTTGTACTTCAATTGATAGCGAGACAATGGATACGAAGCCAGTCCAGCCACCACCACAACCAACAAAGCTTGACCTACTGCCAGTATTAATCCATTACCAAATGATTTCTGATTATCGGTATTAGTAACAGTAGAAACGTAATTATCCAACGTCAATGCACTTGGAATTTTGAGCGCTAATGTTGCATTTTGATCAAGCGATGCAAACAATAACCATAACAATGGTAATAGAAATAACAAACCAATTAGAGAGAGAATAATATAAGGCAACGTGCGCGCGATCACAAATCGATTCATTTTGCGCCGTTTGCCAAGATTTAGACTGCTCATGGTCTCTCCTCCTTTATAACTTCACTTTCAACATTCTCATGTACAGTAGACTGGCTACAATCCCGATCACTAGCAACATTAGCGAGATTGCTGTGCCATAACCTAATTGATAATTTACAAAAGCTTGATGATACATATAGATTGGCAACGTCTCGGTCGCCATGCCGGGTCCACCACCGGTCAACGCATAGATTAATGTAAACGAACCGAGTGTCTGTAGCGTAACCAGTACCATATTGGTAGTCACTGATCCGATAATCATCGGTAACGTAATACGAATCATACGTTGCCATGCCGAAGCACCATCGATCATAGCTGATTCTTCGACTTCTTTAGGGACATCTCCTAATGCCGCTTGGAATACCATCATAGAAAAGGCTGTTCCATGCCAGATATTAGCGACAATCACCGATACCATTGGAAATGTATACAACCATGCAACTGGCTTCATCCCTAACGATTCAATTGCCGCATTGACTGTCCCTGTATCGTTCAAAAAAGCAAACCATACAAACGCACATACCACTTCGGGAGCGACCCAACCAGCAATAACAATCGAACCAATCACACTGCGGAACCACTGTTTGCGACCGTTCATCAATACAGCGATAATAAAGCCCATCACCTGTTGCCCGATCACTGCGGAAAAGATTAGAAAGATAAGGGTATTCCACACAGAAGTCCGAAAGTTAGCATCCTGAAACATATATTTAAAGTTCTCGAACCCGATAAATTCCGTTTTGGCTGCTGTTGCACCTGTAAGTGCCATATTCGTAAATGCAAAATAAAAGGTTAAAATCGTCGGTACAAAAAAGAACAGCAACAAAAGTAACCAGCTAGGCGATAAAAATAAAGCTGCCCGCCACTGCTCACCACCTCCGTTGCGTTTGGGTTTGGACACACGCGGATGTGACGCTTCCATCTGGATTCCTCCTTTAAACACAGCCTTCTATCCTCACGAGCAGATCAGGCTGATCGGCTATACTCTGCCGTTACTCAACCTGATCTGCCAGCGGATAGATGAATTGATAGGTTACTTTTATTTGGTCTCTGTTTTATCTGCGCCTACACTACGTTCTACACTTTGCGCATATTGAGTCATAGCGTCTTGAGGGCTAGCTCCTTGGGTAACTACTTTTTCAACCATTTCTTGAATAGCTGTAGAAACGACAGGATAATCAGCGGTACTTGGACGAACATGAGTATACGTAATGAAATCTGCGGCTTTGGCATACAATGTGCCCGGTTGCTCGCTATACTCTTTGTCTTTCGCTACATCAAGGCGAGGTGTTAAAGCACCGTCTAACATCGCAAATTCTTTATTGTGCTTTTCATTGATCGCCAATTGGATAAATTCCCAACCCAATTCTTTTTCAACAGATTTGGCGCCTACAGCAAGTGTCCATCCACCGGACATAGAAGTGAATCCAGGTGCTTGTCCATTTTCGGTTGGCATTTTTACAAAATCATAGACGTCTAATGCTTCTGGCCATGGTTTGCTTCCTGAAGCTGCCCATGTTCCTGTTAACCAGTTACCATTTAGCGCAATAGCTACTTTTTGATTTGGCATTAGATCCGTTTCTAATACTTGCCCTGCTTGTGCAGTCAGTACTTGAGACAGTGGTGGTCCAAAGCCATTGGAATAGATATTGTTAATAAAGTTAAGTGAACTTAAGATACCCGGACTTTGTGTGATCCATTTACCATTTTCATATAATGGATTGGCTGTACCGTATAACAACATTTCAAATGTCTGCATCGTTGTAGCTTCTTGCCCAGCTTTACCGGAGTTCATCCAGAACGGAATAATATCTGGTAATTTCTCATGAATCGTCTGGGAAGCTGTCAAAATGTCTTGCCAGTTTTTAGGTTCCCACGGTACGGGTAATCCTGCTTTTTTAAATAGTTCTTTGTTGTAATACAATCCACGTACATCTGTCGAAAAGGGGACGCCATACGTTTTATCATCTTTTCCTTTCGCTGCGGCTTTGATCGCTTCGTTAAAATTACTCCAATCTGACCAGCTATCTACTTTAAGCGGTTCCAAATATCCTGCTTCGCTATCTGCATTGATCATAAAAGAATCTTCAGCCAGTACTTCAGGAGCGCTACTTGGATCAGACATCAATAAAGGAATTTTAGTCGCATATTGGGCTCCTTGAATCGGTTGCAGTTCAACGGTTACACCCGGATGTGCTTTCTCAAATTCTGTTTTCACACTGGTTAGCCATTTGCCCCAGTTATCCGTTTCATTCCATTTTCCATAAGCGACTTTGACGACTTTGTTAGAAGAGTCTCCACCTGAAGCACTCGTTCCTGCACTGTTATTCGAACAGGCTGCTGTTAAAACAGTCAGACTTACCAATAAACCTGTTATCCATTTGCGTTTGCCTTTTGCCATTGTTATCGCTCCCTTATCGTTGGTTCTGGGTACAACATCATGTGACATCTAAGGTGTAATTTGAAATATGGCTTGATACTGATCGCTGATCTAATTTAGGATGACTGAATTTTACCGCTCGGCACCGTATACCCGCAGTAGGTTAAGATCACTTCGCTAAATAACGAATTGGCCCATGAAAACCATTCACGTGTATATTCCTCCGGTCGATCCATATGAAATCCTTCGTGTAAAAAATCAGTACCTGCATCTGTCTGTTCCAGCGTGTGTAATAAAGAAAGAATTTCTTGTTGATCTTGGGATGTTAAAGCTTGCATCGCTAATGAAATATGCCATATATAATGAGGAGGAGTGTGAGGACTACCAATCCCTTGAGCAGCTGTACCGCTGTAATAATAAGGATTGTGCTGACTGAGTATAAACTTTCTTGTATTTTGATACAGTGGATCATCAAGTGTGCAATATCCTAGATAAGGAAGTGACAGTAAGCTAGGTACGTTCGCATCATCCATCAGATTGTGATTGCCCAGACCATCTGTCTCATACGCATACATCCGTCCGAATTCTGGATGATCTACAATCCCATATTGCTCGATACCTGCTTGAATCTGTGCTTTTAACAAAGAGGCTTTGACGACCCATTCCTGATCTTGATACACTTCGCTTGCGATCTGTTCCATATAACCGAGTACCACGACAGCAAACATATTCGAAGGAATCAAATATCCGTACTGACAAGCATCATCACTTGGACGAAAACCTGACCATGTCATGCCTGTAAATCCTACTGGATTACCTTTACCTTCATGTGGAAGCGTATCTGATTCAGGGCAATCTACACGTTCAAAGGTGTAGGGTGACTGTTCACTATGCCTCTGTTCTGTATGCCATAATGTCATAATAATATGACAAGCTTTTTGAAAATGTTCATCGAAATGATCGGTTCTTCCTGTCGTGCGCCAGAGTAGATAAGCTAACTGAATCGGGTAGCAAAGCGAATCAATCTCATATTTACGTTCCCAGATCCATGCGGTCATCTGTGTCTTGTCTTCTTGATGTCCATTGTTATTAGCTTCTTCGTTAAAAGCATTGGCATACGGATCAAGATGAATATAATGTATCTGCCGCTTGACTACATTAGTAACGAGATCGCTTAATGCTTCATCTTTATTCGCTAGTATCAGATAAGGTCTGACCTGAGCTGCTGAATCCCGCAACCACATTGCTGGAATATCCCCTGTAATCACAAATACAGTTCCATCTTCTAAAGGCTTGAGCGTCGTCGTCAATGTATTACTGATCCCATTTTTGAACATTCGTGCAAGCTTGGGACGTTCTTGTAAATGTTCTTCGACCTCTGTAATTAATTGCTGGACAGATAATGGCAATACTCCATCTCCTATATCATTCATTGCAATCCTCCCTTTTTTAAGCGCTTACATTTATAGCTATATAATAGATCACAGCTTATTAACATGTCAATACATTATATTATGTTATTAAAGAAAAATATTAAGAACTCTAAATGTATAGATATACAAAAAAGATGTATCCTCTGTATAAGCAAGATACATCTTCTAAACATAACTTATGAACGAACAGACGCTTTGGTCACCGAATGCCCATGCACCAGATTGGCTTGTAACGAAATTTTACTCGGTAATGTTGCTCCTTCGATCAGTGCGAGTACATTTTCGATCGCCAGTCTACCTAACGATTGTTGATCTTGTTCCATATGTGTAAATGGATATAACGCCGCACTGGCTTGAGGACTATCAAAGCAGATAATCGAGATATCTTGCGGTATATGAAGTCCCATATGTTCTATCGCTTCTTTGGCAAATAACGCTAGTTCATACTGCATAGCAAAAAGAGCCGTAATCTGTGGATGAGCTTCAATCATTTGTTGAATCATATCTACATTGTGTTGTACCAATACTTGTTCATCTTCTTCTTGATTACTATTCCAGTGCATATCGGTAAGCCATGAAGAGCGATCCAGTACAACTCCACGTTCAGCATGAGCTTGTACAAACCCTTCTATTCGTTCTTCAATCGCTACATTATCAGTCACTTTGGAGGTTAATAATGCTATATGACGATGTCCTTGATCCAACAAGTAATGTGTGCCAAAGCTTGCTGCTGCTACATTATCGGTACTAATCGACGTCGAATCGATGCCTTTGACATAACGATCAACCAGTACATGTGGAAAACGATCAATCACTAATTTTAGAATTTCAGAATTAAAAATCTGTCCGCGAGTTGGATAAATAATCAAGCCATCGACACCATAATCTCTTAACATCCGAATCGCATTTTCTTCAATATCAGTCTGTGAAAAAGAAAGTCGTAACATCAAATACACACCCATTTTCTGAGCGGTTCTTTCCATCTCGACCAACATTTCTTTCCCATAACTGTCACTGAAATCTTCCATAATCAATCCAAGAACAATCTGATCACTTGCTGTACGTAATCTAGTGTTATAATCATGTTTGCCAGCTTCAGCAGGTTCAATAGCTTCTGTATGATTGCCATTATGAATAACAAAAGAACCTCTACCCGGTTGCCGTACAATGTATCCATCTTGTACTAACATGTCCAGTGCTTTTTTGGAAGTAATACGACTCACTTCAAATTGTTCCATTAATTCTTTCTCTGATGGAATCTTATCGCCTATTGTATATTCGCCTGAATGTAGACGATCACGTAATGTTAAATACATCTGCTCATATCGAGGTTTGAGCGATATTGAACTATCTGCCATACGATCACCTTCAATTTAGATTTACTATTATCATTTAGTATACTATGTTATATCATTTATGCAAAGAGGGATAGACTAAATATTTGGAATCTAATTATTATTTTTGGTTGTTTATGTAAAAGTATCCTCTTTAGTAGTCATAATGTCTATTAAAAAAAGCATTAGTCTACCTCTGGATTATGATCATCCATCAGTAAACTAATGCTTTTTTATGATTCTTACATAAACGTTCCATAAGAATTAACGCTTTTTGTTGGGTCTACTATAGCTTGTATTATCCAACACCGGCAATTCTTTTTGAGCGCGGGTCATGGGCGACTTGCATTGTGAACAAACCGGTACATCTGCAAGTGCAAAGTTATCTCTCATCCATCCTTTGCAATCTGGATTCGTACATTCCCATATATCGGTCATTGCTGTAGGAATCTCTTGCGATGGATTTTTCCGTGAATAGTACATGTGTAGTCCCCTCCCAGTAGTAATATCTATTTGTTCTTGCACAAGTTGCAAATATTTGAATAAAAAAACACCCTTAACTAACGTTAAGGGCGTCTTATAAACTGAATTACAGTTTTACAACGTTCTCAGCTTGTGGACCACGGTTTCCTTCAACAACGTTGAATTCAACGCGTTGACCTTCGTCCAAAGTTTTGAAACCGTCGCCAGTGATAGCAGAAAAGTGAACGAATACGTCGCTTCCGCCTTCAACCTCGATAAAACCAAATCCTTTTTCTGCATTAAACCATTTTACTGTACCTGTTTGCATTGTAGTACCTCCAAAGAAATTAAATTTACATGACCTTCTTTATTCAGAAGATTAACATCCGATAAAATAGAATAATCACATATTGTACAAGGCTCTTCGCCTTCCCATATAACAACCCTCTACAATATGTGAGTACCAGTCACGTTTTCGTTACTCTTATTATAACCGATTGCACGAATAAATACAACGTCTTTATCAGGTAATTTTTGTAATTTCACTAAACCGCATCTTTCATCTTAGATGGTGACATTTTTCGTCAGCAATCGCTAAGGTCATAAGGCTCACTTTATACTTATACCAGAGCATACAGAACTGAATCGCTTTCAAGCAATAAATGTAAGCGTATACTTTTAAAGTAAATTGTCTTTAATCTATATCGTAGGCTGTATAAAAACTGCTCACATGAACAGGTTGATGATTAACCATTTTGACTCCTAATCCATGTTCTGTGTCCCATGTACAATGAAAATTAAGGTAATACGTATCGCCAGATGGTGAATCTCCGATCAAAAAGCCTTGAAGTGTAATATAATCTGCAATTTGATTAACATTTTGGATATACGGAATCGATTGATCTCTTTCTTCTATTGTTGCAGGATCTTGCGGATCAATTTGCCAGGCTTGACGATATTGTTCTTCGATGTGTTGATAATGGTTGAATATCGCTTGTAATACTGGCTCCTGAATAGATTCGCAATGTTCTATATAATGCTCCCATAACTGTTGCTGTACTATAGAAGGAGCTGTTAGATGCTCAATCTCCTCTTCATTCGCAATACTCTGTATAAATTCAACATGAATAGATAACTGTTGATTGTTTATGTGCAAAGAATATTCGCCTTCAAAAGTCACCTCTTCTGTTACATCATATGCATAATCTTCTAGGGTGAGTTGTGAATACCATGTAGAATCGATCATCTATGAATACCTCCTATTTCAATGATATTTTTTATTTTGGTAAAGCTTGTCTTTTCTTATGATCCTATAATGATTTATACTTGTCTTTACATGAATGTGCAAGATTGCACATCTTAAATCTTGAGGCTGTATGGTGATGTTATGAATAAACAGTCCAAATGGATACATCAGTTTTTCAAAGTATACTGGATTGTCATTGGTGTCCACTTTTTCTCTCAGTGGGGTTCTTTTGTCTTTTTAGATTATGACGATGATGCCTATCATTTCTATATCTATATTCTAATTATGCCTACTCTTTTGATGAGCTTAGTCACTTTGATTACAAGATGGATATACATCCGTTGGAATCATTTATCTTTTTACGTGTTATTCAGTGCAAGTACGCTAATCACATGGACGATTATTTATCTCAACTATGATATTCGTATTATTACAGCACTATGTTTGTTACCGATCTTATCAGCTGTTGTCTTTTTCAGACGTCGCTTGTTATGGATTCCTTCTGTATTACAGCTTATCGCATTCACTTCATTGTATCTAGCCGATTCACATTTTCGCAACTATCTCTCGTCCTTTGACGTTATCGCCGTCATTTCTTTTATTATTGTAAGTACGTTTATCGCTCATATTATTGTAGCTAGCGGTATAGAAATTCTAGCTGATTTGCAGTTAACCATGTCTGCCAAGCAAGATCTAATTGTCAAAAATGCTATTATGAGCAAGCTTTCCAAAACAGATGGTCTGACTAATCTGTATAACCAGATTTCGTTTCGAGATTATTATAATACGGCTTTTGATTATGCGACCAAAGGTGCTAAGCTTCATCTAGCATTGATCGATATTGATGATTTCAAAGTCATTAATGATACGTATGGTCATCAAGCAGGAGATACTATTCTTGGTAAAGTCTCTCAAGTGATTCAGCAACATATGTCTTCTAGCGATATAGCAGCTCGCTATGGTGGCGAAGAATTTGCACTGCTTTTGTTCGATCAGACATTTGAAGAAGCGTATGCACTGGTTGAAAGTATACGAAGTAGTGTTGCCGAATTACAACATCTTGAAATGAATGGGAAGTCCGTTACTGTCAGTATTGGACTGCAAAGTTATGGCTCTGAGAAGACCAAAGAGCAACTCTTTGAACAAGTCGATACGTATCTATATGAGGCAAAGCGTACAGGTAAAAATAAAACAGTGACTGCTCTTCATACGGAAGTAAGTTAAGTCACCAAGGTATAATAAACAAAAACACTCCAATCCTTCTCTACAAAAGGGTTGGAGTGTTTTTTTGATTTATATTAGAAGCCTGTGACAGGATGCGGAATATATGATTCTTCCAGACGGTTGATCTCGTCTTCTGTTAATACTATATCTACAGCAGTCACAGCATCTTGTAAATGATGTAATTTGGTTGCTCCTACAATTGGTGCGGTAATCGGCTCTTTTTGCAATACCCATGCTAGAGCGACTTGTGCGCGTGGAATATCACGTTCCGACGCAATCTCTGCCACCCGTTCTACCACTTTGCGATCGGCTTCAGCACTTTCCTTGTAAAGACTTTGACCAAAGCTATCACTTTCAGAACGTGAAGTCTCTTCTTCCCAATCCCGGGTTAAGCGGCCGCGTGCCAATGGACTCCACGGAATAACACCGATGCCTTCTTCTTTGCATAAAGGAAGCATCTCACGTTCTTCTTCTCGATAGAGCAAGTTCACATAGTTCTGCATCGAGACAAAGCGTACCCAGCCATTTTGCTTGGAAATATCTAAAGCTTTCATAAACTGCCATGAAGCCATAGATGAAGCACCAATATATCTTGCTTTCCCTGCTTTGACAACATCATTAAGAGCTTCTAGTGTTTCTTCTATAGGTGTATTCGGGTCCCAGCGATGAATCTGATACAGATCTACATAATCGGTTCCCAGACGTTGTAGACTGTGATCGATCTCCGCCATAATGACTTTGCGAGAAAGTCCTCCACCATTAGCACCCTGACGCATTTTGCCATGGACTTTGGTAGCGATAACGATCTCATCTCGGTTTGCATACTCTTTGAGCGCTTTTCCGACGATCTCTTCACTTGTACCATCTGAATACACATTGGCTGTATCAAAAAAATTAATCCCTGCTTCCAAAGCTTGCTTGATAAAAGGACGACTGCTCTGCTCATCTAAGGTCCATGGATGTGCTCCACGATCAGGTATTCCATAACTCATACATCCCAAACAAATTCGCGATACATCGAGACCGGTACGACCTAACTTTACATATTGCATCAATGTCCCTCTTTTCCGCCCTGAGGCAAGTTTGCATGATCTAGCGAATAGATAGATGTTTACTTACTTATCATAACCAAAAATAGACATATTGAGCCACATTATTTTGATATCGCTAGCGATCTTTATCCAATCTGGAAATAGGAAAAAAGCAAGCTCTTTCGGTGAATACCGATAAAAGCTTGCTTACAAAATAATCTTTTTTCTTTTATTGAGTGATCATTTGAGCTTCTCTAGAAGCTACAGAGAGAGCATTGATTGTGGCTGAACGTCCATCAGCAATCGATAGAACAAACGCTTTGTACGTCACTCCTGAGCGAATAGCAGCACCATTTACATCTACATCTGTGGTTGTAAATGTCCACTCGCTATATACCCCTTGCGTTACTGTCTTATAATTGCGTTCACTCACACGATTCGCATCTGCCAATGAGAAATTACTTGAGCTTGCAGACGGTACTAGCATTACAGCATAGTTAGCAATACCGTTTTCACCTGCTGGTTTGGAGAATGTCACTTTGATTCCGCCATTAGTTGCACTAGCATTAACATTAGTCACTGAAGCAACCGTTGATGACTTGATCGTAAAGTCATTAGATGCGCCAGATAAGGTGTTAACCGAGCGTACCGAACCATCTGCTACGCTTAATACATAGACACGATAAGCGACCTCTTTCACAATCGTATTTCCGTTGTAGTCTTTCGTACTTGTGGTTAAAGCTTGTGTCACTTTAGTCGCTGTTTTGGCAATACGTGTATAATTGGCTGCGGCTGTATTGTTAGCTGTAGTGAGATTAAATGAACCGGCTTGGTCCGCACGTACTACATAGACACGATATTCCGAAATACCTGTATCATTAGCCGGTACAAAACTAAATGTAATATCAGATGCTGTATTGGTCGAAGCGCTATTGGTAGTCGCTACGTTAGTTACAGCTGATGTTGCGCCATTCGATGTTAATGTAATAACAGAAGATGCACTAGATAATGAGTTATTGCCAGAAGCACTACCTGTACCTGTTGTTAAGACAAACACCTGGTAATTGGTACCATTTTTAATGAGGTCACCATTTACATCTTTTGATCCGGCACTGAACGCAACCGTACGATTCGAACCATTTTTGCTGATTTGCAAATAGTTAGAACTGGATACGCTATTTGCTGTAGAAAGATTGAATTTGCTCGCATTAATGGATTTAACGACCATAACACGATAATTATTTACTAATCCTTCATCACTTGCTTTGTTAAATGTCACTTGTAGATCGCGTCCATCTCCATAATCGCTAATATCACTAACAGCGATGCCACTCACATTGCCTACCGTCCGATCACCTGTCTCTAGTGTCAGTGTAGAAGATGCGGAAGATAAGCTATTCGCATAAGAACCTGAACCAAGCGCCATCACATAAATACGATAAGGCACATCATTCACAATCGTGTCTCCACCACTGTCTTTAAGCGATGTTGCTAGCGTCACAGTGCGATCACTACCTGTTTTGGATACATCGATGTATCGACTAGATGCCAGACCATTAGCAGTCGCAATATCAAAATCTCCAGATACTTTACTTCGAACGACAAATACACGATAGCCACTGATTTTGGACTCTTCAGAAGACTTGGTAAAAGTCACTTGAATATCGCGTCCGTCTGCAAAATTACTTACATCTTCTACTTTAGTGATAGAAGGTGCTTCTACTGTACGTCCTAATGTTAATGAATTAGAACCTGCGGATATTCCAATATTATCGCCACCACTTGTGATCGAGATAACAAATACAGTATAGGCTGTTCCTGTTGTAATCAACTCACCAGATGTATCACGCGTTGTGTTCGTCAAGCGTGTAGTCGGGTTAGAGCCTGTTTTGTTAATCGTTGTATAGTTAGAATTGCTTATTTTAGCTGCTTCTGTTGTGCTAAAGCTTCCTGCACTTGTTGTTTTTACAACAAACACACGGTAATTGCTTAATTTACTCTCATCGCTTGCTCTGGTAAAACTGACTGAGAAATCTCGTCCATCGCCATTGTCAGAGACATCACTTGCTTTAACATCTGTAGCTATCGCAGAAGCTGTAGCCACAACGCCCAAAGATACGTTCGGTGAACTTACAGATAAAGAGCTATTATATCCACTTGCGCCTACTGCCAATACATAGACACGGTAATTTACATTTTTCTGAATCAATGCGCCGTCTGTATCACGGGCTTGAGGCATTAATGTGATTGTATAATTGCTACTGCCTTGCGGAATGCCTGTATAATTCGCCGCAGGCACTGTTAATGCTGTATTGACGTTAAATGTATTACTATTAGTTGCTTTGACTACTAAAATTCGATATTGACTGATTCCTTTAGTGCTAGCAGAAGCCGGAAAGCTAATTTCTAAATCATTTCCATTTCCTTGTTGTCCTACAACTTTGGCATTTACATAAGGTACAGGTGAGATAGAAGTCGATGGAGTAGTTGGTGTAGTGGGTGTGGTCGGTTTAGCATTCGTAGTCGTAATACTTACAGTCTTCGTAGATGCGTTCCAGCCTACTTTCTCGCCTAACGATTCACTAACAAAGCGTAACGGTACAACCGTTCTTCCTTTAATCGACTTAGCAGGTACATCCAACGTAACTTTTTTGCCATTGATCGTTGCTGTTCTAGATCCTAGCGGTAATACAATGGTTGTGCCATCTTTGATTGCAGTGACTGTTTTGGTACTTTGCTTCCAAAGTACTTTCGCGTCTAACGCTTCGAAAACACCTCTTAATGGTACCATCGTCCGATTCGCTGACATTACAGGTGCCTGATCTGTTGTTAGCTGAACTCCGTCAATTGTAATTTTAATAGGTGTTGCTGCGCTGACGGATGGTGTATGTAGACCTCCGCTTACCGTCAAAGCTGTAACTAATACTGCTGAACAAATCTTCTTTTTCATTTGTATTCATCCTCGTTCCCCCGAAATAGTGCCAAACGCTATCTGCCAAGCTTGTCTTTTATTCCCCGTCTATTAGACGCACACCGCTCCTGAAAAGTTTCCATGTTTGTTTATTTATTTTGGAATCCTTTCACATGGATAAGTAGGATCTGTGTGTGCATATCTATCGACTATATGTAAGTTATCATCGTTACCTCTATCGAACAACCAAATCTTCGTCATAAATTAGCAACAGTTTTTTAATGATTATCGAAGTTATGATCATTATTTACAAGTTGGATACAATTGGCATTTAAGTTAGATACATTTAACGAGTAAGATAAAGGCAAGACAAACAAACAAACCACAGAGGAGATGTACAATAATGAACTATAGTAAATGGATCGCTACTTCCGTGATCGCAGGAGTACTATTAACAGGTGCTACGACTACACATGCGGCAACAACTTCTACAACAACGCCCAAAGCAACAACATCTAGTTCTACCACAATGAGTAAGCAATACCCTGTAACCAATGTGAATTACTCTACCGCTCAATTGAAAAAAATCACACAAGCTTTTGCAAATTTTGATGGATTTGAGACTCCCTATGTACCTACACGTATGATCGAAGGCGATGCTTTCCGCAAAGTCAGTGGCATGGGCGATGGTGTAACTTTTCTTTTTAAATATATGACGGTATCTGTCTCTCCACGTGATTATTCATATAGTTATAAAGGCAAAACGTTAACTCTTCCTAATTCCAATAATGTAAAAGCAAAATGGTACAAACCCGATAAAGTAGATATGTTAACATTCAAATTAGATGATCGGTATGTAACGATTTCTTCACCCTATCATTTATTAGGTAAAGCGAAGTTAGAGCAGGTTGCTGTAGATGTTGCCAAATATGTTCCTGTATCTGTTCCCAAGTCATAATATCTGGTTACAATAGAAAAGTGACAATTCAGAGATATGTACGGCTATCGTTAGCATTTATCGCTTAATATTAGGCTATCCAAACAACTTAAAAACACGTATACAGGACACGAGTATTTTCATACACTCCATCTGTATACGTGTTTTTGGTATTATTTCACAATCAGGACAGGGCATTTCACACCACGAGCAACTTTATGACTGACACTTCCAAGTACCATTTCTTTAAAAGAACCCAATCCTCTGCTTCCCATCACCACTAGATCGAATCCATGATCATTGGCATGTCTGATCAAGCTTTGCCCGGGTTCTCCATGTAATACTTTGATCGTATATGTCGTTTGTTGCTCTTTGAGAAGTTCTTCGATGGGAAAAAGCTTTTGTCGTCTCGAAAGTTCTAATTCATCAATATCGCCATAGCGTAAGACTTCATCACGGCTTTTACCGAAATCAGCGACAAACACTACTTCGATCTCACCATATTGTTGTAACTCCATTAATTTGAGCGCTTCTGTTGTTGCTCGCAATGAATTGTCTGAACCATCTACCGCTAACAATATGTTCTGATACATAAATCAACGTCCCTTCTCTAAGAGATATCCTATATATCTATTCGCTAGGGTGCACAGTCTTTTTACGTGTTTTTTTAGAAGTATGTTCAAGATTCATATCCAAAATATCGCCAGTCAGCCCTTTTCGTTTGAGCCACCAGTAGGTTAAGCCAGTAAGTCCAAAGATTAAGATGAGTGAAGCGAGGTAGCCCCATTTCCACTCTAATTCAGGCATATTTTTAAAGTTCATTCCCCAGATTGCGCCTAATGCTGTCATTGGTGTCAGTAGAACTGTAAATACCGTTAATGTTTTCATAATATTATTTGAACGGTAATTAGCAACATTATCATCAATTTTGAGCAATGTATCAATTTCATGTTCGTATGCTGTTTGAAGCATTTGAATCCGTGCTAATCTGACTTTTAAAGTATGGAATGTCTGAGCATCTTTAACCAGAGCAGGAAAGACTTCTTCAATCGCAAACCGAATTTCTTTCAAAGCGACCGTCTGCACATTCCAGCGTGTCATCTGATTGCGCAAATCTACAATTTCACGTAGCAATTTCCCACCATTATTTTCTTTCATTTGAAATTCGATCTCTTTCAATTGCATCTCAATCTCATCCATCCGTCCGAAAAAAGCACGGATAATCGCATTAACGACAAACATAAAGCCATCTACCGGATAATCACAACCCAGAATATACTGATTCCATTCGTGATTGTCCATATTATGAAAGAGCCATGTAGGATCTCCGATCGTTACCAATCGCTTCTCATCAATATAGTAATGGAGAATATGAACATCTTCCCAGTGATCTGGATTCATATTGATTGCTAATGTTCCACTGATATAATTTTCATTCTTTTCTTTATAATAAACAGAAGTAATTTGATTATGCGTACACATCAGGCTTTCCTGTGCCCATTTTTGTAAATGCTCATCAAAATCAGGATGCTCCATCAATAGCTTGGCATCTTTCATTTGATACCATGTCCATTTGTCTTGCCCGGCTTGCATCACTTCTACTTGCTCCATTGGATCAGTACCTCCTTACTCTTACTTCTATCATTATGGTATTACCCTATTTCAGTCGTCTGTGACTTACCATTTTGCTAAAGAGGGATAGATATCAATAGCAATCAAAAGATATTTTATATTATTTAGTTCATGACCTAAGTTGTAGAATAGTATGTTATAACTAGAAGGAACGTACTTAATCCTAAAGGAGGAACTATCTATTTATGAGAAATACCTACATCACGCGCATATTCATTGTGCTTACATTTGTGCTATTGTTCAGTACGATCACTCCCAAAATGTCACACGCCGAAAGTGATCCATTGCAAACCTTCCGCTTTAATCTGTATTTAGAACCGGTTACTCTTGATCCTGCATTGTCTAGTGATGGAACGACCAGTACGATTATTGAAGCTATGTTTGAAGGGCTTGTTCGCACCAATGCAAATGGCAAAGTGGAACCTGGTGTAGCTGAATCGTGGACCCTTTCACCGGATAACAAAACGTACACTTTCACATTACGTTCGAATGCTCGTTGGAGTAATGGCGATCCACTGGTCGCTGCTGATTTTGTAAATGCATGGAAAAGAGTGCTTACCCCTGCAACCCGTTCTCTATCTGCTTCGTTGCTATTCCCTATCGCACATGCTCAAGATTATTATAAAGGAACGCTTACCGATTCCAGTCAGCTAGGATTTCAAGCATTAGATGATCATACATTACAAGTTGTGTTGCAACAGCCACTCCCTTATTTTCTAGAAACATTAACGTATCCTGCTTATTCACCTATACATACATCAAGCAATACATCTATTCAGAAGAAGAATACCTCTGCTAAGGATATGATCAGCAATGGTCCATTTACTATTCAATCTTGGGCAAAAGGTCATTCCATAACACTGGCTCGTAATCCTCAATATGCACAAGTCGAAAAAGTTCATTTTGATCATGTATTTATTCGCTTTATTAATGATCCTAACAAAGAGTACACCATGTACCAATCAGGTGCTATTGATCGGTCGGGTCTATCAGAAAGCAATATTCCTACGTTTAAAATGACCGATCAGATGAAAAAAGAAATCGTTTATCCAGATACTGCATCCTTATACTATTATGCTTTTAATGTGAAGAAGAAGCCGTTCAATAATGTAAATATTCGTAAAGCTTTTGCCATGTCGATTGAGCGCAAACTGCTGATTAGTCCTAAATCTGCATATGGATTTGTACCTCCAGCGATCAAAGGAGCTACATCTACTTTCCGTAAAGAGTATCCAGTGACTAATTTTGAGATCAGTTCTAAGCATGCTCGTCAATTATTACAACAAGGAATGAAAGAAGAAAAAATCACTTCTTTACCTGCGATGACATTACTAACGAATGGTGATGGTAATCGCTATGTAGCGGATCAGATTACGGATATGTGGAAAAGACATTTAGGTATTACCGTTAAAGTAAAAGAAGAAAATTTCTATACTTTATTAGAAGAAAAACAAAAGAAAAATTATCAGATTGTACGTGGTGGATGGTCAGCGGATTATAACGATCCTGCTGCTTTTCTAGATTTGTTCACCTCATGGAGCAATGAAAATACATCCGGTTGGAAAAACAATGCCTATGATGCTCATATGAAGAAAGCGTACAGTTTGACCAATGCCAAAGCTCGTATGAAAGAATATCGTGCTGCCGAAAAAATATTGACCGATCAGATGGTTGCGATCCCACTTTACTATTTTAATACGTATTTTCTACAAAAGTCGAATGTACACGATGTGTATACCGATTACTCAGGTGCTCTCCATTTTGTATACGGGTATAAAAAGTAATATATGTCTGAATCTAAAAAGCATAACTGCGCTATCTATAGCAGTTATGCTTTTTAATTATTCTATATGGCTTATGAGCTAAATAGATGGTCTATCACTGGTTGCACGCCATGCAGCAGCTATCATTTTAACAGATTGTTCATCAGGAACATGATCATTATCTTCTTCTCTAGCCTCTTCCCATTCGACCATTCGTCCTAGATCTCTAAAATCTAATTCTAACTGTATTTCTTCTAATGTTAATTTTCCTTCTTCCCAAAGGGGGTCTTCTGCTTGATCTATGTATGCATATGCACGTATTAATGTACCTGATACTGCTTTGGCCCAGGCGTAATACTGGACTGTACGATGATTGCCAAAATAATGAACTTCTCCAAATACCCTACTTAATTCTTGTACCAGTTGCTTGAGTTGCATCACTGTCTGGGCATCATCAGGAAAGGGAATATCATAACTGCTAACCAGTACCCAATCTTCTACTGTCGTCAAAATCCATTGTTCTCTAGTCTGTGGCTGTGGTGGAGAAACGTTAGTTATTTGAGCTAAAATAATATCTATTTCAGATTGGACGGCGATAGAGTCTGTACTTTTAACGCGTAACCATGTAGCTTTGTGACCAAAATCGATAACGCTATCTTCTGCTGTATCTTGCCAAAAGAATAATGTAGGTGGCGGAATATCTAATCCTATTATGACTTTGACTGGTGGCTGCAACGGCTTTGGCTTGATTTGCTGATAGATCCAGTAGCTTAAATAAGCACTAGCTGTGATGAGTAATGCGATCCACATGTATGGGTCTCCATTCGAAATCAATATCAGATATCTATCTATTATATCTATTTTTCTAATCATAACTTACTTTTCTTTACAATTCTTTTTTTGCTACGATGTTGTACATTAGAATCTATAGAGTATCCATTTGAAGATTATCGAAAGGAGCGGTCAGATTTGCGAATAGCAGAAGATTATGTACAGCTTCGATTGGCTTTTCACCATTATCCAGATCAGCAATCATTTCATATAGCGATGGAAGAAGTAGCACAGGCTTTATTTTGTACAGCTCGTAATGCCAAAATCATCATCACCAAAATGGTAGATGCGCAATGGATACAATTTCGCTCTGGTCGAGGTCGTGGACATACTTCTGAGCTTACCTTTTTGTTGCCAGTGACGACTGTATTATTAGATGAGGCCAAGCAACGGGTGATACAAGGAGAGGTACAATCTGCTTTTGAGTGGCTACAACAACATGAAGCACTAGCTGTGGTACGTCCACTGTTTTTGGAATGGCTTATTCGTTATTTTGGATATACGACTCAGCAGATCGGGCAAGATCGTATCATCGAGACATTGCGTTTGCCCATTTATCGACCGATTGTCTCGTTAGAGCCTGCTAATGCGCTATATGCTTTTGATACGCATCTGATCGGTCAGGTCTTTAGTAGACTGGTACATTACGATCCTGTTCAGCGTACATTTACCAAAGACATCGCTCATCACTGGGAAAGTAATTCAGATGCTACTTGCTGGACATTTGATCTGCTCAAAGGTATTTCATTTCACAACGGGCAAGAACTGACGGCACAAGATGTATATACCAGTCTGATACAACTACAATCACCGACTGTGGTTCATCACTGGTTAGGTCAAGATATCGCTCATATTCAAGTGATCACCAGGTATCAAATCCAGATTCAACTACACCGACCGAATACTCAATTTCTTTTTTATATGAGTCATAGTGCTGCATCGATCTTCCCTTCATCTGAGGTAGATTCGAATCATGAATTTTCTTTACCTATCGGTTCAGGTCCTTATCAGGTCGTATCACGTCATGCTGGAAAATGTACACTGGAAGTCTTTCCATCGTATTTTGGATACCGTGGTCAGATCGACCAGATCGAGATTATTATTGTACCTGAAAATGAAGCAGAAGCTTGTTTGGGTACTAGCCCCGGGGTACTGACTGTAGTGACAGGAGAGTTCTCGATCCCAGAAGATTTAAAAATGCCTTTAACACAAACAATCACGGGGATATCCACCCTTACTTTTAACCTCCGAAAAGAAGGCATTTTGCAAGATAAAACATTTCGCAATGTGTTAGTCCATGCTATCAATCGCCAGCATATGGTACAAAAATTAGGGGAAACCCGTCTGTGCCCTGCGCAAGGATTACAGATCCATACAAACTCTCTACCAACAGCATCTACAGAACATGTGTCGGAGTCAAAAGTATCCATTTCTCTATCTACATCACTGCTAGAACAACTGCAACACACTACATATGCTGGAGAAACGCTACATTTGTATACTTTTAACCGTCATGCTCAGGATGCCTACTGGCTTCAACAACAGTATCAGAATTATGGAATAAAGATTGACGTACATATTGTAGAATGGTCAGAAACGATTCAACTGGCAACGATGGAACAAGCAGATCTAATCTTATTCGAAGCTATGGTTAGTGAAGATCCGCTGCATCTGCTTGAATATATTCAGTCAGATCGTAATTTTATAAGACATTCATTGCCTTTAGACATAGTTGCTCAATTGGATCAACTCACCTATCCTATGCTTGCTTCTACAGATCAACATGCGCCCTCACATTGGTCTACTGCTGTGAATCAGCTATTGAGTGATACATGCACAAGTGCATTTCTAGTGGTACGCACAGCCAGTACCATTCATCATCACTCTTTGCGTGGCGTGGATGTTAATCACAAAGGATGGATCAATTTCGATACGCTCTGGTTCCACCAAACGTAATTTATTAAAGCGATAGAGTCTACTCCATACTAAAAGTGGAAATAATGCGTGCTTATTTTGCTATTTTTATGCTTACAGCCAAGCGATAGAATAAAAGGTATAGCACGACAGATTTTATACATGGAGGTGGATATCTTGCTACAGACTGTTGTTATCGAACAAGTAAACTCTATTGAACCTTATCTGGATGAAATGTCAGATATGCTTGTACAAATTGTAGATGCGGGTGCATCTATTGGATTCCTACCGCCTCTGGAGCACAAAGAAGCTGTAGCCTATTGGGAACAGGTGGTGCAACCTGCAACTCTTTTATACGTTGCTAAGATTAATGATGTGATTGCAGGAACGATTCAATTGCATCTATGTACCAAGCCCAATGGCGATCACAGAGCGGAAGTTGCTAAATTAATGGTGCATCTGGATTATCGTCGTCATGGTATAGCAAGGCTGTTAATGGAGCATGTCGAACAACAAGCACGCCTGGCACAGCGAGTTCTACTTGTGCTGGATACCCGGGATGGCGACCCTTCTAATCGACTATATCAGTCACTAGGATACAGCCAAGCTGGGCAAATCCCAAACTATGCTAAGTCTGGAACAGGTAGTCTGGATGCTACGAACTTATATTATAAGAATTTGATATAAGATAAAAAAGGAAATTGGTTCATATGAATGAATCAATCTCCTTTTTTTATCGAAACTTTTATATCGCATTGATTATAGCCACTTTATTTTTTGTAATTCGAAATAGACTCCATTGATTTTCATAATGTTGGTCTATAAATATTTCAATGCTAATCTACAAACTCTGGCTTTAGCCAAATTGCTTTTAATCTATTTTTCTCAAGAACAACAATCGTAGATAAAGCAAATTCTATAGCCACTTCTGCAATAGCATCAGAATCACCTATACAAATCCAACCAGATTGATGATCGTAAAACGTTGACCATTCATCTACTTCTATAATTCTTTCTACTTCCCCTGACTCTATATTGATCGAATCGTCTAATAATAATTCTCCTTGAAACGAAATCGGTTGTTGAAGGATTTTATGTTGCCATGAATCAATAGCATGAAATCCCCATATCTGCCGCGCTACTCTCGTATACGAATCGAATGTAATATTCAAATATCCAATCATGATCGAAAAGTCGCTACTCATCATCGGTTCAAAATCAAATGAGTGATCTTCTTTTCTATAAATTAATGTTCCTGTCATTTCTTTGTTGGCTTGAATATATGTAAAAATAAGATGTTCACCTCAATCTATATGTGATTTATTCTGATTGTTTATTAAGGACCGTAATAAATCATTATTTCACTAACATTCTGCTGATTATCAAATTTGAATTCGATTCATTTTGTTGTTAATCCCTTTTATTCTAATCATCATCTACGCCTATCTCATATAGTATTTAAGCAGATCCGAGCGCAATGTATCTATAAACTGCTTCTGTAACGAAATCGGATACAGATCGCCGTCTTCAAACCTATTATTCTTTGCCTCTTCTACAGTTAATGCATATTCAATAATATAGGCTTGAAATGTATTCCAAAACGTTAATTTATAATAGCTTTGATGATACTTGTACATTTTATTATCATCTAATATACATTTTTCAAAACCTAACTCTTCTAACAATATATTTTTTTGATCGATAGCTTCTTTTTTATCATAGACATTTGTTATTCCTTTTAGATGTTTTAGAAATCTCTGATAGATACTTAATCAGCTAAAATTAAACACTATATTTTCTCAAAAATAAGTTCAACAGAATTCGTCTCTAACGAATTGATATCATCTAAATGAATATGGCTTCCAGTAGGAACTTCTACTTGAGCTAATGTAAGTAAGTGTTTGGCTAGAGAAATCAGACCTTCTTGGTTGGCTGTGATCGTAACGGTATTATTTTCTATACTAGATGAGATTTCAAAATTATCTTCCCATTCTAGTCGTAGTCCGTTAACCGAAGAATACTCGGGTACTTTAATATTTACTTCCATTATTTTTTTCTCCAATCTTCTATATGATTTTTTAATTATAATGAATCCATATATATCTTTTTTCTTGTATTGCTTTTGCAAATAAATTACATATATGCTTTAAAATTTTGCGAGATTTCGGATCTAGAAGGAGATCATCTATAGTTTGTAATTCACTAAGAACAATTAACATATCAGGAACTTGCCAGGGAGAATGCTCATACCAACCCGTATGTGTATGATAATAGTAAGAAAGCCCTTTCCATCCTTCGGAAGTGGGCTCAACACACCCCATTATATTATCAAAATACCCTATCCACATATTTATTGAGTATTCAATACCATCTAAACCCGTATAAAGAAAATTAATTTCTGATTCTCCTTCAAAGGCTGAGTAATAATCTATCCTTGTATTCATAATATTCCCCTTTAAGATGCTGTGACACTTTTATCTAATAAACAATACATATTCTTCTTTATAAAGCCAATCCAAATCTCTCATCCAGTCTATTATAGCCATCTATAAATGTTACAGTTAAATTTAATACGTGTTATAAATCAAAGAAAAATAGCTACTTTTGTTATTGAAAACAAAAGTAGCTATCTCCAACTAGTTAAAATCAATTAAATCATCTTTAAAATAAATTTTTTAATATTATTTAACTAATAATTCAAGTTTTGATACTGCTTCATTCATATAATTATATAATTGCCTTACACTCTTGGTTTTCCATACAAATATTGGATTTAACCAATCTTCTTGTTTAATAATTACTAATTTAAAACAACCTTTTTCAGCATCAAAATCATGTACCCAACCCACATCTAATATATATTCATTGCTATATTCAACTTGTAAAATATCTTCTTTTAAAGACCATATCTGCTCATTTAATGGTACAGCCGAATTTAAATCAAAATCATTGAATACTATTTTTCCACTTCTAAAATCCACATGATCATTTAACACAGTATCACTTTCCCATTTTAATAAGGATTTGTATTTATATAATGAGAGTTAGGATTTATCTCCCATTATTAGGCTTCTCATTCAGGACATACATTCTTTAGAACTGATAACGTTATACATTTTTATAGACTACCTCTATAAATGTTTGTAATATTTCTTCTATTTTTTCTTTATTTTTAAACTTTTCTGTTTTTTGTGGAAATTCCCAATCATCATCTTTTATTAAATGAATTATAAAACTTTGATTGCTATCGTACCAGCCTATATCAATAATATACTTATTATCAAAATATGAGAGTGATAACATATCTTCACTAAGAGAAGATTCATCTTCTTGTAAGGAAGACTTGTAATCTATTTTCCCGAAATAATTGAAATTAACTTTTCCATCTTTAAAATCAAAGTTTTCCAACATATTAAAACTCCTTTATTTTAAATATTTTTTGTAACGTTGCTCTGTAATTGGATGTCCATGTATTTCTCCAACAGAGTTCATCTCTACTCGCATATACTTAGTTTCAGAACCATCACTTGCTCCTATAACATCTTTAAATTCCATCACTTTAAAGTCCTCTCTATTTTTTGCAGGTGTACCGTATTCCCACGCATAACGCTCAGCAGCTTCAATATCGACTTCTGGCTTATATTTTGCTGCGCCACCATTCTCAGTTGACTCAATAATTTTTTTCCATGATTTATTAGGTGGAGAAATATGCTTCTTGTATTTCACCCATTTTACATTGCTAGAAACTTCAGCAGAAATTTTCTCACCATTCTTCATAATATTGACAAACATTTTCCCACCCTGACTCACTACTTTACCGTCAGGTATAAATCCTACTAATATAAGAGCTTTTTCCACTTTAGATCCATTCGGATCAAATAAAAATGGAACATCATTAGCAAAAAACTGATAGTTGCTATATAAGACATTAACTCCAGGAGTGAAGTTTAAATAAAAATCAACAGCTGCTTTTGTAAAAGCATTCCATTCACTTTGAGTAAAAGTAGAACCTGCCCCACAGCTAGATGCTCCTTGGCATTCCATATGTCCTGTAGGATCTATATAGGATAAAGGGTTATTACTTACATATGTGTATCCATTTGTAGTCAAAGGATTCACAAGCTGCCCTTCGTAAGAATCCTCGTTTAGAAATCTTCCTTGACTTGGATCATAGTATCTCGCTTTCAAATAATACAGTCCCGTTTCACTATCATAAGCTTCGCCTGCATACTTAAAGCTGTTCGAGACCGTCTCCTGTTGTTTGGCAATGTTCCCCCACTCGTCATACCCGTAACTATTCACAATCGTGCCACTAGTATCGACCATCTGTACCACATCACCATGTCCGTTGAACAGGTAATAATAGTCTTTACTTGCCGTCTGATCTTTTTTCACCAATACTCGATCACCACGAATGTACGTAGACTGTTTCCCCTCACTAGACTTTTCGGATACAACATTTTTCCAAGCATCATAGCCGTATTGGATATTAGTTGATCCACTAGTCTTTTGAGAACGCACACCGCTTGGTAAATAGTCTATCGTTGTTTTGGTTCCGTCAATCGTTGCTGCAATCAGTTTGTTATCTAGATCATAGCTGTAACTGGATTCTTTAGTTGCTGTCGCTTCCTGCGTATCACTCAGCGTTTTCCGGTTGCCACGTAGATCGTACGTGTAGCTGGCGGTGCTTCCGTCGATTCGTTTGACAGTCGCTAGGCGGTTGAGCTTGTCGTACGTGTAGGTGGATGTTTTGGCTTCTCCACCGTTTAGACTTTCACTTACCGTAAGGATATTGCCGTTGTTGTCATATGTGTAACTGTACGCCGAAAGCGTGCTACTGCCTTTCGTATTGCTCATCTGACTCAAACGGTTGAGGGCATCATAAGTAAAGCTTTCTTTCAGTACACTGCCATCGGCTAACGTTGGGAACGTAATTGCTTGTACCATCCCGAGTGGCGTGTATTCGTAGTTTACATTATTCGCTTTGGCAGTGTTGCGTGTCTGTGCGCCGTTCGTCTGAATCTGGCTCAAACGAAGCTTATCATAGCCATAGTTGGTGAAAAAGCTACTGCCGGACAAGCTATTCTTTTGATTGGTAATCCGGTCAAGGGTATCGTAAGCGACATCCAGACGAGAACTGTATTGGTTCGTTCCGGTCGAGGTGAGGCTGGTGATGCGGTCTTGTTTGTCGATCGTACTGGTCTGAGTCGCGGTCTTGGTGCCGTTCAGATACAGTTCGTGTCGATCGGTTAAGATGTTGCCGCCACTGCCGAAAATGGTTTTGGTTTGTAACGTGTTGCCGTTGCTTGCGGCTAAGGTCGCTACGGTGCGTTGACCTCGCTCGTCGTATTGGTAGTTGGTGATCGTTCCGTTGCGATCTCGCATTTCTTCGACTAAGCCACGAGAGCTGTAGCTATTGGCTGTGTTTTTGCCTGACGTATCGGTTTTGTCGGTCAGTTGTCCAGCTTCGTTGTACGCTTTGGTGTATAATGTTTCGCTTTTGCCACCAGAGTCGTTCACAGTAATCTTCGTCAGACCTCCAGTGCCATCGTATGCATAGCGAGTGGTCTGGTCGATCCCATCTTGCACCGCAGTCAGTCGGTTCAGAGCATCATAGGTATAGTTGTTGGTAACTCCGTTGCTGTTTTTGCTCTGGTTCGGATCGGTGTAGCTTAGGATGTTGCCTTGTAGATCATAAGTGTAGCTTTCTTGAATCGGTTGGCTTTGAGAAGCGCCGTCTTTGAACGCCGTCGTTGTCGCTAGGTTGCCATAGACATCATAGGATTGTTCTACCGCATTCAGACGGATACTACGGTTATCTGCATTGGCACGGTAAGCGGACACATCTGCGGCTGCAATCGCAAAATGATTGTTTTTCCGCTGGGTCATACGGTTAGCCATAATATACAGGTTGCCGTAAGGATCGGTCGCTTCGACTTGTTGTCCCCATGCATCATAACTCGCGGTCTGCGTATTCCCTAGTGGATCGATCGCATAGATCGCTCGTCCTTGATCGTCAGGATGATACTGAGAACGGGTCCAGCCGTTACTTTCGTTGTACGTCTCATCCACTCGCAAAAAGCCAAATCCATCATAGTACGATGATTGACGGCTCAGTACAGTAACGGCTCCTGTAGTGGTGTTGGTGTATTGACGAATCGCATCGACCCGCATCGTTAGGATGCCTGCATTGGTGCTATCGGCTTCCGTGCTATACGCCCGATTGGTATAGCCATATTGATCTTCCACCGCATAGACGGTTCCATCTAAATTGGTGATCGATGGCGATACAATTGTGACCGGACGACCCAGTGCATCGTATGTTGTAGTCGTGGCTTTGCCATTACTGTCGATTTGTTGGGTAGGTAAGCCTGTGCCCATATCATACTTGGTTTGTTGACGAATAACTTGTGTATTCTTACTACCGTCTTTGGCTGTGTTGGTGATGCTTTGGGTCTGTTCGGTTGGATAAGCATAGTTCGCGGCTTCTCCATATTGCTGTTGTCTTGGTCGATGTTACTCTGAACAGACAGGTTTGCTAGCATCTTGATACTATGATTTACAAACACCCAATTTTATGTAAAATTTACTATACTAACAACATCAAATTAAGTTCAAAAAGCCCCTTTATTAAAATAAAAGGGCTTGTTTATTAAAAACATAATTCATAAGCTTTTCGTTTAATCACCTTGTCCATGAATTAAAGGAACAATTTTAGAAATAGGGTCTAGTAAGAAAAAACTAACTAGAAAAAGCTGGAAACTCCAAGTAATAATTTTGTTTTTCATCCTCGCACTCCTTTCTACATATCATGGTATATATATTATTCTGTTCCAGAGTAGCATATGCACGATATACTTCAAATAGTGTAGTTAATTTATTCAACATCTCTTGATTTTCAATCTCTTTCGAGATTTTGATTCCTTCTAAAAGAAATTGTACACCTTTCTCATAGTTTCGTTTTTTCAATGCATAAATAGCATATTGCTTATAGAAAAGAACTTTATTGAAATATTGAAATGCTTCGTTGTAGTTCGCATCTAAGTTAGAAGGTACTTGATCAGTAAAAATATTAAACTCTTCTAGGACTTGATCCATATCATAATGATGTATGTTAGCAAATTCCAGAAGTGTCGTTAATCCTTTTATAATTTCTTTTGGATGACATCGCATAAAAGATACATATGAAGAAATAACCGTCTGATCTCCTAATTTAATACGAAATAATAAACGGTTAGCTGTAGCAAATTGACTTAGTTTCAGTACCTCTTGTTGATCGCGAGCATCTACTCCTATCATCCCACTCAAGTCAGCATATTTTTCTGTCCATGCTAAAGCTTGTTCGTAATCTTGCTTCTGTACACAAATAGAAGATTTCAACAAATAACTTTGTCCGTAATAATAAACAAATGGACGGATTGAATGAAAATGAGAAGACTTCCATGTCTTGTTTTTGAAAAGAGCTTGCGATAAATCATATAGCTCTTCAACATATACTTCGACTTCTTTCCATTCTTCACGAATAATAAATAAGTGTGCTAAAGAAATAAATCCATCTAAAGCAAGATATTCGGGTAACCGTCCACGATAAGGCAAAAATTGAGTTGCTGCTTTGAGATTTTTATGTATATTATTTTGATCAATTTTAAACAGTCGATAGTAGCTCATAGCTAGTCGTTCAGATAAATGTTGTTTTTCACTATCTACAACCGTCTCATATAATATTTGGGCTGATTCATTATATCCTTGTTCAAATAAACCTTCTGCGGTATTAAAGATTTCTGGAATATGCTTTAAATCTTCAGATAGCCGTTGAATGACTGTTTGAGTATGATCTTTCAATCCCCATTCTGCGCAACGAAATAAAAACTCCCTTATTTTTCCCCAATGAACCGTTCCGTAAAAACATTCATCAATATATAAAGGATAAAGTTCTCCATGAGTAAAGCCTAAAACAGTAGACACCTGATCGAATTGCTTCAACGATAACAATTTATGAGTGCTATGATTCATCACAGTACTTAAATTGCCTCGATTCATCCCTGCTCTTTTAGAGAACTCAGCCATTGAAATCCGATGCTGATCGATATACGTCTGAATACTTGAGCGAATATCTTTTTGCTTACTCATAGACACGTTCTCCTATCTTATTAGTGTACGAAAATTATGTATATTGATCTAATTTTCATAATTATTTTAACACGAACCAGCCCCTTTCGATACTTATTTTTTTAAAAATTAAAATTTGGAATCACAATTGCCAAAATAAATTATTATACTGTAAAAAGCACAAACGAAATATAATCGTTTGTACTTTTATATTGGATGATTTATTTTTTTTAAATCCTCAGGAATGATGCTCCAATCTTCTGCTATAGATAGTACTGTATCCTCATCAGGTAAAAAAGATTCACCCTCTAATTCATTAAATAATCTTTTTTCGATAGTAGTTAATTCTTCACCATGATCTAAGAAAGTAATTCCTTTTTCAGAAAGATGCGCATAACCTCTAATGAATTCACCTTTTACGAACTTCACCCATGCATAATAACCTACCGTTCGGTGGTTACCAAAATACTGTGATTCTCCAAATGTAATACTTAGTTCTTCTAAAATAGTTAATAGTGTATAACTTCCTTTATATCCATCTAATTCAGGAAGAGTCTCTCCAGAAATAATTGTCCATCCATTGATAGACTCAAATACAAGAAGTTCAGAAGTTAATTCTTTAAAAATATCTTTAATTGTATTAAAAGATATCGAACTTGTTTTAACAGCAATCCAACATGATTTATAACCCAATGAATAATATAAATCATTTGAAGAATCTGTTACTACAAAACTAGAATCATTTATTAGTTTTCGATTAGTTTTTTTTAGCAGACTATCATATAAGTCCTTGAAGAAGTTTAATATCACTAAACAGCCCTCCTAAATTAACTCAAATTATTGATGAGCCCAACTGAGTTATGCCTCAGTTGGACTCATCATGTTACTCACACGATTCAAAAGCTTTAATAATAGCTTCTCCAATACTAATATAATCAGCATCTGGCGAAAGCTCAATGAATGGACTAGATGGATACATATATGATCTATCTTTTCCTCTTATCAATGAGTAAAAATCATATCCATTCATGGAGTCATAACCAGAAGAAACGCAAAAATATTTTTTAGTTATATTCTCAATTTTCGCTATCAAATTCTGATCTATTTGCTATTGTTGGGATTAAAGGTGATAAGAACGGATCTTGTTTTTCAGCTAAATACCCTCTTGTTAGAACATAAACTCGAAATTCATTAAAATATACCTCATCCTCATCATCATAGACATATAATATCCCATATGATCCAGGGGCTATTTCTCCTATCCGTCTTAAAATGGTTATAGGGTTATATTTACTTAGAATTTTATGATTAGAAAAACCAGTTATCAAAAAATGATATTGTCCGTTTATCGCTTTGACCTCAATAATATTAATATTGTCTTTCATCTGGGAAATATAATTTTGTACTTTTAGTAACACTTTATGATCTTCTTTATCATTGATTTCATCATCCACACTTTGGGAAATAACTGCCCAACCATGATACTGATACATATTCATTACCTCTCTTATTTTAATGGTGATACATCAATAATTATTTTAACACCATATCTCGTTTCATACTCTCTCAATTGTCTAACAACACTTTCAGCAGGATTTGTCTCGAAATGAAAATAGGCTGTTCTATTAGTTTCGATTGCAGCTTCAATAGTTGCTTTAGCTTGATTTCTATACTGTGAACTCAAACTATTTATAGAGGTTTTGGTCTGAGCAATATATTGATTAGATATAACATCAAACTCTCTTCCTTGAGGATCATTTTTAAATATCATTCTAGATTGCCCTCCAAGCTTAATTGCTAGTAAATCAGCTGAAGGATCTTCTTTAGCTGATTGTCTAAGACCTCCTGAGTATTGTGTATATATTCCCTTACCTTTAATTAAATAATTTTTTGCTTTTACAGCTTCTCTTATTAACTCTTGTTCTTTTTTTAACTGATCTGGATTATTAGTATTTGGTTTCGTCGCAGGTTCTACTGTATTATTATTTTTCTTACCATTTGAAGAACTACTAGATGACTTTCCGCCACCACCACCACCTCCACCTCTTGGTGGTCTTCCACCTCCATTACCACCAGCAGTAGATTTTTTACTTCTTGGTTGCATAGAACTATATCCGGTTGGATCTACATAGTTCACTGGGTTATTCTCTACATACGTGTAACTATTGAGCGTCAGTGGATTGGTAATCTGTCCTTCATAACTATCCTCTTTCAAGAATCGTCCCTGACTCGGATCATAATATCTTGCTTTCAAGTAATACAATCCCGTTTCACTATCATACGCTTCGCCGGCATATTTGAAGTTATTGGCGACTGTTTCCTGATTTTTCGTCAGATTACCCCATTCATCATATCCGTAACTATTAACAACGGCTCCTGTGGTATCTACCATCTGTACAACATCGCCATGTCCATTAGACAGATAATAGTAATCTTTGTTTGCTGTCTGATCTTTTTTCAATAGAATACGGTCACCATAGATGTATGTGGATTGAGCACCATTACTAACTTTCTCAGAAGTCACATTGTTCTGAGCATCGTATCCGTACTGAGTCGATATAGTACCTGTTGTTTTCTGGAAACGTAAGCCATTCGGTAGATAGTCGATACTGGTTTTGGTTCCATCGATTGTAGCTGATGTTAAGCGATCATCAGGATCATAGCTATAACTAGATTCTTTGGTCGCTGTCGCTTCTTGCGTATCGCTCAGCGTTTTCCGATTGCCCCGTAGATCATACGTGTAGCTGGCGGTGCTTCCGTCGATTCGTTTCACGGTTGCTAGGCGGTTGAGCTTGTCGTACGTGTAGGTGGATGTTTTCGCTTCGCCACCATTGAGACTTTCACTCACCGTAAGGATATTGCCATTGTTGTCGTACGTGTAACTGTAGGCAGACAACGTGTTACTACCTTTGGTATTGCTCATCTGGCTCAATCGGTTCAGTGCATCATAAGTGAAGCTTTCTTGGAGCACACTGCCATCCGCTAACGTAGGGAACGTGATCGCCTTCACCATACCCAACGGCGTATATTCGTAGTTCACATTGTTGGCTTTAGCAGTGTTACGTGTCTGTGCGCCGTTCGTCTGAATCTGGCTCAAACGAAGCTTATCGTAGCCATAGTTGGTGAAAAAGCTACTACCTGACAGACTGTTTTTCTGGTTGGTGATGCGGTCGAGTGTATCGTATGCCACATCCAGACGAGAACTGTACTGGTTCGTTCCAGTCGATGTCAGGCTGGTGATCCGGTCTTGTTTGTCGATCGTACTGGTCTGAGTCGCGGTCTTGGTGCCGTTCAGATACAGTTCGTGTCGATCGGTTAAGATGTTGCCGCCACTACCGAAAATGGTTTTGGTTTGCAACGTGTTGCCGTTGCTTGCGGTTAGTGTCGCTACGGTACGTTGACCTCGCTCGTCGTATTGGTAGTTGGTGATCGTGCCGTTGCGATCTCGCATTTCTTCGACTAAGCCACGAGAGCTGTAGCTATTGGCTGTGTTTTTGCCTGACGTATCGGTTTTGTCGGTCAGTTGTCCGGCTTCGTTGTACGCTTTGGTGTATAACGTTTCGCTTTTGCCACCAGAGTCGTTTACAGTGATCTTCGTCAGACCTCCTGTACCGTCGTACGCATAGCGAGTGGTCTGGTCGATCCCATCTTGCACCGCAGTCAGTCGGTTCAAAGCATCATAGGTATAGTTGTTGGTGACTCCGTTGCTGTTTTTGCTCTGGTTCGGATCGATGTAGCTTAGGATATTACCTTGTAGATCATAAGTGTAGCTTTCTTGAATCGGTTGACTTTGAGATGCGCCGTCTTTGAACGCCGTTGTTGTCTCTAGGTTGCCATAGAAATCATAGGATTGTTCTACTGCATTCAGGCGGATACTACGGTTATCTGCATTCGCACGGTAAGCGGACACATCTGCAGCTGCAATCGCAAAATGATTGTTTTTCCGCTGGGTCATATGGTTGGCGGTAATATACAAGTTGCCGTAAGGATCGGTCGCTTCGACTTGTTGTCCCCATGCATCATAACTCGCCGTCTGCGTATTCCCTAGTGGATCGATCGCATAAATGGCTCGTCCTTGATCGTCGGGGTGATACTGGGAACGAGTCCAGCCGTTACTTTCGTTGTACGTCTCATCCACTCGCAAAAAGCCAAATCCATCATAGTACGATGATTGACGGCTCAGTACGGTAACGGCTCCTGTAGCGGTGTTGGTGTATTGACGAATCGCATCGACCCGCATCGTTAGGATGCCTGCATTGGTGCTATCGGCTTCCGTGCTATACGCCCGATTGGTATAGCCATATTGATCTTCCACCGCATAGACGGTTCCATCCAAGTTGGTGATCGATGGCGATACAATTTTGACTGGGCGACCCAGTGCATCGTATGTTGTAGTCGTGGCTTTGCCGTTGCTGTCGATTTGTTGGGTAGGTAAGCCTGTGCCCATATCATACTTGGTTTGTTGACGAATAACTTGTGTATTCTTACTACCGTCTTTGGCTGTATTGGTGATGCTTTGTGTCTGTTCTGTCGGATAAGCATAGTTTGTTGCTTCTCCATACGCTGTTGTTGTGGTGGATGTTACGCCTGAACGGACAAGCTTAGATACAGTAATTTGTTTGATTTGATGTTCATTCTGGGGCGATGCTTGATAACTATAAATGGTATTTTCACCCAAACTATTGGTTACACTTAAAGGGCGACCATCTGAGTTGTAGGTATACTTCTCACTAACCTGTTTGTTATTATCTTGATACCACGATTTACTAGTTAGCAATTTAAATTGATCTTGATACGTATAATTTACCGTGTGTTGCGCTTTGACTGTTGCGTTATTAAAATCGCTATCTATCAATGCATCTGTCTGACTACTTATACCTCCCCAATCGGTATAAACAGTCTCGCTAGTACGAGTAGTACTACCATCTGCATCTTGTTGAATCATTTGGGTTCTGGTTGGAGTGTATTTGAATTCTGGATGAAAGCTTAGATTTGTACTCTTTTGTATTTCTCCTTTATTATTTTGTGTTTCTGTTGTTATTAATTTCTGTTTACCATCAAAAGTGTATGTCTTTCGCATTCCATTAGAACTACTTAAACTTCGGACGGTAGCTGTTTGTTGATAACGATAATCTTCCGCTTTATATACCAAGGTATCATATCCTGCTGGATAAGATGTATAGTCTCCTACATACGTATAATCTACATGATTAAAGCTACTGATCGGTGAACCATCTATTCCAATAGCCCAATCTTCTCGTGACAATATACGATAATCTACTGAATCTCCCTTCCTACCTACCATATGAGTAGAAGATTCATATTGATATTGTGTAATTGAGCGCGGATATGTCACTTTTTTAAGAAGTGCATATGATCTTGGAGCACTTAATTTAGAACGAGTAAAGCGAAATGATCCTTCTGGAAAATCATAATCTAATACTTCATTCTCGCCTAAAGTATTTGTTATTTTAGAAAGAACTGGTGCATATCCTTCAGGCACCCCTCTATTATTAGTAACTGCTCTTCCTTTCGTATACGTAACACGTTGTATTTCTTTTCCAAAAGAGTCCTTTACAATGACTCTAATATCTTCGCCTTGAAACTCTTCACCTTGTCCCATTGTAGAATCATATTGGAACTCTACTGTTCTTCCAACTGAATCCGTAATCGAAGAAATCATTAATTTAGATTCACCTAAAAAATCTGTACGATTTTGATAATGATATACAATTTGATTACCAAATCGGTCTACAATCCCAAGTAAACGACCATCTCCAGAAAAATATTCTCTTTTTTGATCAGCATATTCCATATAAAAATTAGAGAAATCTACACCATTTGAAAATAACTTTTTGTTATCTATCATGAATACTTGTGTTGTATTTTGAGAATCCTGAATATGGGTTTTGCCTACTATGCCATAAGAGTCCATAAAATCGACTGATTTAATTCCTCCTTGACCATCGTGATAGGTCAAAGCAGAAATTGCAGGTACTGCACCTTCTAAAGAAGGAAACTGAAATTCCCAACCTAATCCTAAATCATAACGAGAAGCCAAATAATTTTTTTTGAAAATATTAGTAGAACCTTTACGCGTACTATGAACATCATAAGGTGAGCTTTGACTTGAACTATAAGAAACCCCAATATTTAAGTTCAGTCCATCACGACCAGGCAAACTAATCTGAGCTTCTTTCCAAGTTAAGCTTCCTGAAGACTGGCTAATCTCTTCTGTAGATTCTGTACGTTCTGCAAATTGAGATTTTGTAGTTCCTTGTAGTATCTGTTGCTTCACTAAATTATCGAATGCACCTTTGATCTTATCATCTAAATCAGAGTCTTCGTCTGAGGTTGCCGCAATAGATACCGTATTCGTACTCAAATTACGACTCATAGTTGTTACAGAAGATTTATATACTTCTTCTGTAACAGATGGAGAATTATTCGAAGTCTGAGCATAATGGTCTTGAACTTCTTCCCACGATTTTTGATTATCTTGCTGATATCTCCACATGGTCAATGGGTTATTACCATTTATACGGGTCAGATACTCTAACCAATATACATCTGAGACTTCTGCGCCATCTTCAACCAACGTATTAACCTGTTCTGTACTTAAAGTACTCTTTTCACTTTTTACAGATTGATCGGACAAAGAAAAGGTAAACAGTCTTTTAGATTGAGATTCTTCAAGATGATTTAACTTAGCCTGAATTTTATCTAATTCAGGATTATCAGGTTCGTATACATCTTGATAAACGCTTTTCATAACACTAGTCCATTGTTCTGGCTCTGCATCTTTTAGAGGAACTATTTTACTAGGAGACTTAACAGCTAGAAGAGATTTATTGTCACTTGAAGCTGTTGATATTGCACTATATGCAGGTGTTACTATTGTTGTACACAAAAGTAATACAGATAACATAAATAATATATTTGTACGGATCAATTTATTCATAATTTTTAGTATTGCTCCTTATCATTTGAAATACTTATATAAACCTAACTATTGGATAATCACTCTTTCACCTAATTTACTGGTGTAGTGATTATTATTCCTCTGGATGTTTCTTTCATGACTCCTTTTTTATTTGTAACAATTACTTTAAATTCATGAATAAATGCACCTGGAACATCAACTTTTTTATCTTTATTATTTTTCTTCCGATACTGAATACCTTGAGTAGTTACTGTTAGCTGATTGATATAATAACCTGCTACATGATTGTTATACTCTGGGAATGCTTGATATACATCTTCACGACTTCCACCCATGTTAGCTCTACCATAGTAGACACCATCCACATATACTTCTGCTTTGGCAATTCCTTCTGGATCAAGATACCATCCATACAGATCAAGCGTTTTACTAGTAAGAGATAATTGGGGACTATCTAAAATGAGCTTAGACGGTAATCCCGATTTTGTAGGTACTGGAACTGGCGGCGGGACAATAGATGGGTCAATTCCAGGTATTGGTAACGTTGGAGGCGGCTCTGGTTGTGGGACAGGTGTTGGCGTTGGTTCTGGTGTCACAACAGGGGCTTGTGGATTGACTTGACTGCTGTAATCTCCTTTTTCCACTTGCTTGCGTAATAGATTTCCATTGGCATCGTACGTAAATGTGGTCTTCTCGGTCGTGGTATACGTGGTGGAGAGTCTTCCATTGATATCGTACTCATAGATTTTACTAGCGGCTGCCCATGTCGTGGACGCGAATGATAACGTGAGACTGCTGATTAGCAGTGCAGATAAAGCTATTTTCCGAATCTTATGTATCGGAGTAGTTTTGTGCTTATTCATGTGTTTCTACGTTTCCCCTTTGATCGTCTCGCTTCTGCGATAAAGCGTTAGACTGATATGATATTTTATTTTCCAAATAGCAAGTTAGCATTGCACAGTATTTGACGTATATTGCTAGATGTAGAGATGGTGCAATTTAGACTACCCTCCTTCAACTTTCTATTATAGAATATGTTACCAAAATAGATTATAACCACCATTCACAATCTTTAGCTACTGTATTTTTATGTCATTATTTCGTTATTATTTTATTGTAAACGCTTACAAAAATACTTAAGATTAATTTGAAGTCTCCCTTCTTTTGTAGAGAGACTATCTTAGAATGACCGAAGGAGGTTTTTATTATTTTACAAATCTCTTGGCAATTTTCACGTAAAACGCTGATGTTATGGCTTAGTCTGGTGCTTGTTATCACTGGCTTAGGTGTTAACGGGCAATCTGCTCAAGCGGCTAGTGCTACGATTACCAATGGCACCAACTGGACAGATACCGCTGGTAATCCGATCCAAGCCAACAGTGGTAATATTCTCAAAGTCGGGGCTACATACTACTGGTACGGTGAACATGCAACCAACGGTAAATTTGATAAAGTTAACGTATATACTTCCACTGATCTTAAAAACTGGACATTTGGCAACAGCATCCTCACCAAAAATTCCGCTACTGAACTTAATTCCAGTAAGATTGAACGTCCCAAAGTGATCTACAATGCAACAACGAAAAAGTATATTCTATGGGCACATTATGAAAATGGTAGTGATTATTCGCTAGCTCGTGTAGCTGTAGCGACTAGTGATACACCCGATGGTAATTTCACGTATAAAGGAAGCTTCCGTCCGCTCGATTATGAATCCCGTGATATGACGGTATTTGTAGATACAGATAATAAAGCTTATCTCATTACAGCTTCTCGTCAAAATAATGGTGGTGCCAACAATTCGATGGCAATCTTCCGCTTAACCGATGATTACACAGGTGTCGCTTCTTTGGTCGGTTGGGTATTTGAAGGAGCTTATCGGGAAGCACCTGCGGTTGTGAAAAAAGGAAGTAAATATTATCTGTTCACTTCTCAAGCTTCTGGCTGGTATCCGAATCAAGGCGGTTATGCAACAGCTTCTTCGATAACAGGTACATGGTCGGCACTGTCTCCTTTTGGCGATCCTTCTGCTTATGCGACACAGATCCATTCCATCGCTACCATTACAGGTAGTGCAGGTACCAGTTATATTTATATGGGGGATCGCTGGAATCCGCTTAACCTCAGTGACCACAAGTTTATCTGGTTACCTTTAACCTTAAATGATAGCAACAGCACAGCTACATTGAATTGGTACAGCAGTTGGAATATAGATGCCGCTACAGGTACAGTGAGCTTGCCAACGTTGACCAACCATGCTCTGGGTAAACCCGCAACTGCCATTTCTACCGCTTCTTCTTCTGCAACAAGCAATGCCAATGATGGTAATGCTCAGACTTCTTGGGCGGCTGCTTCTGCAACATGGCCGGCATGGTGGAAAGTCGATCTAGGCGCTGCGAAAAAGATTAGTGAAGTGGATATTTCATGGTTTATGTACAAAGGTTCTGAGGCTTATTATAAATACAAAATTGAATACAGCACCGATGGTATAAATTATACGACGATTGATCGCACAACCAATACCACCTATGGCTTTACAACAGATGCAGTGTCATTTACGGCTCGTTATGTACGTATTAATATGGTAAATGCTGTACTCCATAACAATCCCAACAACTGGTATACTCCAACTTTGCACGAAGTCCGATTGATGGGTAGTTAAGAGCATTGAGAACAGTTCAGTAATATAACAAAAGAACCTTAATCCCTCAGCATGTATGGGGTTAAGGTTCTTTTTACTATCTTTTGCTTACTCCTTTTATATCAACGTACCCACTTCTTTTTCTGCATCTTGTTGAATATGTTCTGCAATCCATTGATTCAGACTTTTTCCAGCTTTGTATGCTGCAATCGTAATCAACTGATGATTTTCTGGTGATATCCTAAGTGTTAACTGACCCGAATATGGCTTACTCGGTTCTTCTCCTCTTTCTGCACAAAAGTCTAAATAATCATCTACCGATTCTTGAAAAGCAATTCGAAGTTCTTCGACAGAAGTAGCTTGAAAAGTAACGACATCTTTGATATTCATAACTTCGCCATGTAAAATTTCAGCTTCGCTATCATATTGAGCAACACCTACATACCCTTTATATTTCATCATGATTATATACACCTGCCTCTATTAAAAATTTACGTATTGATTTCACTGCACCTTTATCTGTTTCCTTTTTAGGATGTGGACGGTGAAAAACAGCTCTAACTCCATTTAAATAGAAACGAACACGCGAACCATTTCCTTCTGTAATTTCTGCACCACAAGCTTTTAATAACGATTCAATATCTGTCCATTCAATATTAGAACGTAAAGGATCTTCAAAAATATCTATTAATGTATTACGTTGCTTATTGTTCATATTATGATACCATCCTTTGATACCATTATACTTAACCTGTTTTTATTTTTCTAGTCATATATAGTGAGGGCTCATTATTTCTTTTGAACGTCCTGCGATTGTTGTCATGTATGAAGGGGTAATACTTAGTAAGTAACTAGATATGTTACATCAGAACAGGAGACTGACAAATGAAGACGATTATGAAGCCAGAATTCTGGAAAGAAAGTGTTGTTTACGAAATTTATCCTCGTAGTTTTAAAGATAGCAATAATGATGGCATCGGCGATATTCCCGGAATTCGTTCGAAATTAGACTACTTACAACAATTGGGAGTCGATATTTTGTGGCTGACTCCTGTATATGTTTCTCCTAATGTTGATTATGGATACGATATTAAAGAACACCGTGATATTCAACCCGAATATGGAACGATGGATGATTGGAAAGAGTTACTGGACGATGTGCATCGTCGTGGAATGAAGTTGATTATGGATCTAGTGGTGAATCATACATCAGATCAACATGAATGGTTCCAACAAGCGATCTCTTCTCCAGACAATCCTTATCGTGATTACTATATCTGGCAAGCACCCAAAGAAGATGGATCAGCACCTAACAATTGGATCTCTTACTTGGGAGATTCTATGTGGAAATTAGATGAAGCTTCTAATGAATACTATTTGCATTCTTATAGTGAAAAGCAACCTGATCTCAATTGGGAGAATCCTAAAGTCCGTCATGATATGAAAGAAATGATGCGCTTCTGGCTGGATCTAGGCATTGATGGGTACCGGATTGATGCTGTTAATATGATCTCCAAAGATACCAGCTTCCCGGATGCACCCCCATCTGACAAACTTCAAGCCAATGCTGAAGGATTTTATAAAAATGGTCCACGGATTCACGAATATTTACATGAATTATATACCGATGTTTTTTCTCATTATAAAATGTTTACCGCAGGCGAAGCAGCAAGCGTCTCTATCGATGATGTTAAAAAATACACCAATCCAGATCGTGAAGAAATGAGCATGGTCTTGATGATTGAAGCATCCAAAGTCTGTGATGCAGATAATGATATGTGGCAAAGTAAAGACTGGTCGCTTCATGATCTCAAAGAAATCATCGCTAAATGGGAAGAAGATATTTACGGACAAGGTTGGATGGGAATCTATCTCAGCAACCATGACCACCCGCGTCTTGTTTCCTATCTAGGGCATGAAGGGGAGTATCGTACAGACTCTGCCAAAATGCTAGCAATGTTCTTACTCACACTACGTGGTACCCCTTATATTTATCAAGGGGATGAGATCGGAATGACCAATGCTGAACATATGAAAACGATCGAAGATGTCAAAGAACAACAAGCTCAGGGATATTACAAACAAATGGTGGAAGAAAAAGGAGAAGATCCTGAAGTTATTATGGAGCGCATTCGTGCTAAAGCTAGGGACAATGCTCGTACCCCGATGCAATGGGATGACAGCGAACATGCTGGATTCTCTACAGCAACGCCTTGGATACCTGCTCATTCCAACAAAGCAGAGATCAATGTAGCTCAGCAATTGGAAGACAAAGACTCTGTTTTTCATTTCTATCGTAAAATGATCGGCATTCGCAAAGAAAGTTCGGCTCTGATCTATGGTAAATATGCTTGCGAACTTTCAGATGATCCGTATATTTTTGCATACACTCGTGAATGGAATGACGAACACTGGTTGATCATCCTGAACTTCTCCAAATCTTCTACAGATCTTCAATTGCCCGAGCAACTGGTAGAGCGTATTCAGCAATCTGAACTGATGATAGGTACACATGGAGAACACTCCGAAGAAGTTTTACAAGCATTGAAATCAGGTCAACAAACAACATTACATCCGTATGAATCGTTAGCTTTCCGAGGATTGTCGATTTTAGATCAATAAATATATCATCTAGCACCATCTGCATATGTATATAACCAAAAAGGTATCTTTCGCTGTAGATCACAGTGAAGATACCTTTTCTTATGAGACATTAGATTAATTGAACAAGCGATAAAATAATACCGACTAAGAAACCACAGACCGCACCATTTACACGAATCCATTGCAAATCTTGTCCTACTTTTTCTTCTAACATATAGACCAATGCAGCATCGTCCATCCGATCCAGATTTTCTTTAACCAGAATTCCGATACGATAATGATTTTTCTCAACGGTACGAATAATCCCTTGTAGTAGACGATCTTCCCACACAGCTACTTTTTGCGGGTCTTTACCTAGATCGCGGATAATCGAGCGATAGATTGCAAATACATGACGACCGCCACCATCTCGCTCTTGTTCTAGCATAGAGATCAATAGACGACGTAGTTCTTCCAGACGCTCCATCATGAATGCATTCGCAAATTCACCCTGGATCAACTCTGCGGTCCAGTCTTTGATTTTCAGCCAGTTATCTTCTTCATCCACTACTTGGAACATCTGGATACGCAGTTCACGGATAATGGCTTCACGGTATTCACTATCTTTTTCCTGTAATTTGCCAACACCGGAAATGATCATATTTTGCAAAATGCTACCTAGACTTTCTTCATTCATCATGCCTGCGAAAGCTTGAAAAGCAAAACCTTTCAATCCACCCATGTTGATGTTAGCTAATTGCTCGTGCGCAATTTTGCCCATCGTATCACGACTTTGTGGACGAGCCGCCCATGTGCGTACTTCTTTCAAAATATGATCTAATGCTTTCTCATCATAACGCTCGTTAAGTGCATTCGTTAATACGGTTGTTGCCGCAGACTGTAAATCTGCTTTTTGTGTATAGTTCGCTAACCCTTTACCAATAAATGTAGCTACAGGCTCAAGAGGCAAACGTTCAATCGGTGGAATCATCATATTTAACAGCTCACGCCGCATTTTCTTTTTGCCCAATTGACGGGTTAACATCGACAGTGCAAACGGGAAAATACGGAATTGACGCAATTTATTTTCGATACTTTCTTTGTTGAGCAGTTCATTCTCCATCGCTGAGATTAGAGAGCGAATAATTTTATCTCGATTACGGGTCAAAAGTGATGTATGCGGAATCGGAATACCAAGTGGATGACGAAATAATGCAGTCACCGCAAACCAGTCCGCGATCCCTCCGACAAGACCGGCTTCAAAGCCGCCTTGAATAATCAACAATAACGTTGTTTTCGGAAAAAACAGAGTGGCTATAAATCCAAGCGCCATAATCGCTAAAGATCCACCCGCCAAATATTTTGATTTCATAACTTTCCTCCTCTTGATGGTGACAGCGCATGAATCTGCCGGGGATTTCCATTCCATAGTATAGCATATGAGCTGGTACTATATTAAATTATCAGGCAGATAAATACATAGATGACATAGATACTTTATCAATAGAGAACATGGAGAAAGTTAGAATAAGCTTATTTATATTATAATAAGTACAAAAACCAAAAATCGCATTCTTCTACATGTAGAAGAAAATGCGACTTTTAATCATATGCAATTCATATACATCAATACGTTGATTCTTTCGGTACAAATAATAAAGCAAGTACATAAACCAGCAAACTAGCACCACTTGTAGCAAATACACTAATTACAAATAAAATCCGTAACAGACTTGCATCAATATTCCAACTTTCTGACAGTCCACCAATTAAACCAGTAACGTACTTATCCCGATTAGAACGATACAATTTTCTCATTATTGATCTCCTCTTTCTTATTCTCTTTCTTATATCATAGAAAATAAGAGTCTTCTTTCCAACCGCCTAAGGACGGTTTTATGGTTTGGACTTTAGTCGGGGATGAACCTAGTTAAATAGAAATTAGGATACCATCTGCAAACATGTTAAATTATAAATATCTCGCTCAAAAGAAAGGTGGATCACGATGTATATTTATATTAGCTCGCACCTGCTTGAAGAACATTTTCCAGAAGCGGCTGAATTGCCACAGGCGGTTACGTTGCAACATGATGATGAGACTCGTTATGTATTAGAGATTGATGAACCGCTGGATTTCCATACGGAAAATTCATCACGATATGAAGTGCTTGATAGCAGTGGAACGATTGGTGGTAGCTATGCTGTACTGAACAATATTCCTGTGACTGCGGATGGTCGCTCTACTTTTGAAGAACGATTTAGCAATCGTGCGCGCAAAGTAGAAGATGAACCGGGCTTTGTCGGCATTCGGGTTATGCGTCCACTTGATGATGATACATATGTCATCATGACGCTATGGGCATCAGAAGAATATTTCACAGCATGGCAAGAATCGCAAGCCTATAGTCATGCACACCGCAAACGGGATTCATCGGAAGGGATTACTACGCAACAACCCTCTATCTTCCCACGTCCTTCTTTTGTTAAAAATTACACGGTTATGGCGTAATTAATCATAAAAAAAAGAACCTCTTCTTTAAAATGGAGAGGTTCTTTTTTTAAAAGATTGTGTTACATATCAGTTACTTTCCTCGTCTAACAACGTAGAATACAGTAGATTAAATAGGATAATCTTGTTAAAATGGCAGTGTTGATGGAAATGAACGATGATATCAAAGTAAAGGGGTTACGCATATGGGCATGAGTTATAACAACTGGCAACGTAAAGCTCAACTAGATACAAGAGAGCTGATGTTACTGGAATCAGAAGTCAAAACGTACGGTAAAAACATGGTGGTTGCTTATATTTTGTGGTATTTTCTAGGCATATTTGGAGGACACCGCTTCTATATGGGGAAAACAGGATCGGCTATTGCTCAATTAATCTTGACGCTGACAATAGTCGGATCGATTGTAACCAGCATATGGTGGATTGTAGATGCATTCTTGCTTCACACATGGGTTAAAGATCGTAACGATTATGTAGAAAGTAATATTATTGATCAGATTCTTATTCAAAAACCGATTGATCCACCGAGTTATTAAGATGGCTATATCTCGATACGAATTATCTGCGCAAGAAATGATGCTATTGAATTCTGAAATGCGAGGCAAAGAAAAGTCGCTAGGTTTAACGTATGTGATGCTACTTGGTGGTCATTTAGGTATACACCGATTTTATTTGAAGCGTATCCCTAGTGGAATTGTACAACTGGTTCTTTTTTTGTTTACGATGATCTTTTATTTTTTACTCGCTTTTATGTCGATTGTTGAAAGTGAAACCGGTACTATGGTGTTCACGATATTTATGATTCTATTTGGATTAGCTTTATTTATCTGGATCGTTATTGATTTATTTATGATCCCGAAAATGGTCAAAGAATTGAATGATCAGACAGAAGCTTATATTTTGTCTCAGATCGAGTACTTACGTCAGCATCCTATACCAGATCGTCATGCTCACGATACGACATCTGCTTCGCCTCATCCTAATGTCATTCCACCGTCGATTTCATTGAATAAGAACGAATAATAGATGTTGCTGCTGTAACATAGAAAAAGATGCCCTTGAACAAGGCATCTTTTTTCGTGTTATTATTCATTATATGAAGCAATTCTGTTACGCTAACACTGCTTCTCCAAGAAAAATGACTATTTTCAAGAAAAGAGGAAATACGTATGCATTTACTGGCAATAATCTTTGTTGTACTGGTTGCAGTTGAACATCTGTATATCATGGTGATGGAAATGTTTCTATGGACCAAGCCACGTACACTAAAAACGTTCAATCTTACCCCTGAACTAGCCGAGTCTTCCAAATCACTTGCTGCCAATCAAGGATTATACAATGGCTTTCTTGCCGCAGGATTGATATGGGGACTGGTTCATCCGACAGCGCAGTTTGGTTACCAGATTCAATTATTCTTTATTATCTGTGTCTTGATCGCAGCTCTATATGGCGGTGCAACTTCTAGTCGCAGAATCTGGTTAATGCAAGGTGCTCCTGCTTTGCTTGCGTTACTTTTTTTACTGCTTAGCTAAGTTGGATGATAACGGTAGCTTTCAGATCAAGCTTGCCGGGCATCGGAAGAATGAAGTTGACTGTAAAATAAGTCGCTATAAAATCCGCCGGTGTCTAGCAACTGATCATGAGAACCTTTTTCCAAAATCTGACCGTCTCGTAACACTAGAATCTGGTCGGCTGCTCGAATCGTATTCAGTCGATGAGCAATGACAAAGCTCGTTCTACCTTCCATCAAGCGCTGTAATCCTTCTTGAATCTTAATCTCAGTCACAGTATCTATACTGCTGGTCGCTTCGTCTAATACTAGAATTGAAGGATCGGCTAACAACGCGCGAGCAATATTAATCAATTGCCGCTGTCCCTGACTAATCCCTCCACCATCCCGGTTCAAACGATGATTATATCCTTCTGGCAGACGTTCAATAAAGGAATGAGCATTCGCTAATCTTGCGGCATCTTGTACTTCAGCATCTGTGGCATCTAGTCTTCCATAGCGAATATTATCCATAACCGTTCCTTCAAATAAAAACGAATCTTGCAAAACAAAAGCTGTATGCGAACGTAGACTTTCTCGCTTAATACTCTGAATATCTCGCCCATCAATTGTAATCTTTCCTTGATCGGCATCGTAAAAGCGTGAAATCAATTGAATTAATGTTGTTTTACCAGCACCTGTAGGTCCTACTAGTGCAATCATTTCACCTGGCTCTGCGGTAAATGAAATATGCTGTAATGTATTATCACCATCTCCTGTATCATAGGCAAATGATACATCATCAAACACAACAGCACCCTCGATATGATCGACATGGACAGCATGCTGTTCATCTTCTGCTTCTACCGATTCATCCAAAATTTCAAAAACACGCTCTGCCCCGGCAATAGCTGATAGCAATGTATTCCACTGATTGGCAAGATCATTTAACGGGCGGGTAAATTGACGCGCATACTCAACAAAAATCACGATCACACCCACAGTGATCATACCTTTGATTGCTAAGATACCGCCTACTCCTGCTATCAGACCAAAGCTCAAATTGTTCAATCCATTCATCAATTTGGGAATAAACCCCGAAATCGTCTGCGCCCAAAATCCAGATAAACGAATACGATCATTCCGCTCTCCAAATTCACCAATCACTCGTTGTTCTTGAGCAAACGCTTTGATAATCTTTTCACCAGATAATGTCTCTTCAATATAACCGTTCAGATCACCTAAATTTTTTTGACGTTCTCGATATAAAGGCCCTGTACGCTTGGTAATCCAGCGCATTCCTAAAGCCATCAACGGCACTACGAGAAAAGTAATTAACGTCAACAATGGACTAAGCCACAACATGACGACCAATGTACCGATCAAGGTCAATACACTGGAGAAAATTTGGATTGCCGAACTGTTCAACGTAGAACTGACATTTTCAATATCATTGGTAACCCGGCTCATTAATTCCCCTTGCTGTCTTTTCCCGAAAAAAGGAATAGGCAATTGATGCAAATGAGAAAATAAATCGACTCGCATCCGGTAGACCGTTTCTTGTGCAATCTCTATCATCCATATATTTTGAAGCCATGAAGTTACCGAGTTCAGAATATAGACAACAGCTAATCCAACAAGAAACCATACCCACATCTGACCTGCATCACGAGCGAGAAAATCATCTATCGCTATCCCGATAAGATAAGGTCCGAGCAAGGTTAGCGCTGATGTCAGCAGTACCATAAATAGAACTAACATTAACTTGAGTTTGCGTTCTGCAAGGTAGCCCCAGATTCGTGCTAGCGTACCTCTCCAGTCTTTGGCACGCCTTTTTTTACTAGGAACAGGTTCCACTTTGGCAGACTTGTTCGCTATCGCTTCGGTCATAACCGCTGGCTTAGGATACCGTAAAGGATCAGTTAACGCTTTCCACATGCTCTAGTTCCTCCTTTCCAAATTGAGAGGCATAGATCTGTTGATATAACTCAGAGGTCGCTAGCAAGTGAGTATGATCGCCCTGTGCAATCAACTGACCATCACTTAGCAATAACACTTGATCTGCTCGAATCGTTGAACTGATCTTTTGTGTAATCAATAAGGTCGTACATGACAATTCACGTAGTGCATCAAGCAACAATGATTCTGTACGTACATCTAGCGCACTGGTACTATCATCCAACAATAAAATTGCTGGACGGCGTACTAATGCTCTAGCGATAGAGATCCGTTGCTTCTGCCCGCCTGATAGATTAACACCCCGTTGCCCGAGCAATGTATCGTAGCCATGTGGCAAATTCATAATCGTATCATGAATCTGTGCAATACGAGCGGCTTCTTGAATTTCTTCAAGAGTGGCATGTTCATAGCCCCATGCGATATTTTCACGAATACTGCCGGTAAATAATACAATCTCTTGCGGTACATACCCGATCAGACCACGTAATTGATGATCATCTAGCTCTTGGATACGTCGATCCAATACATCGATCTCTCCTTGATCACTATCGTATAATCGCAAAATCAATTGCACGAGTGAAGACTTTCCTGAACCGGTAGAACCCATAATTGCTGTAGTTACGCCTGCACGAGCCGTAAAATCTATATTTTTGAGCACTTGAGCTTCTGTACCTGGATAATGGAAACTCACCTGACGGAAAGCCACACCTACTTCATAAACATCTGATGATTGTGATGCGCTTACAGAAGACGATCCTGCAACATATTGATCTTGATTATCTAGTGGACGTTCATCTTCCACTGTAAACATCACTTCTTGAATCCGTTCTGCTGAAGCTTTAGCACGAGAGAACGAAGCTACAATCATCGAAAATGCAGATAAAGCGCCCATCGTACGCATTGCATAGTTAATAATCGCTACCACTTCACCTACGGAAGCTTGACCAATAATAATATCAAGATGACCATACCAGAGCACTGCAATAATACTGGCATTCGTAATTAACAAAATAAAAGGCATTGTCGTTTCAGTTAAACGTAAAGCAGACACAGTACCTTGCATAAGATTGCTACTACGTTCTTCAAATCGCTGACGTTCATGATTTTTACGGACAAACACCCGAATCAAGCGCATTCCTGTGAGATTCTCTTGCATCACACTATTTACTGTATCTAAGCGACGCTGTACTTGTTGGAACAATCCTGAAGCCTTACGCATAATAATAATGACAAAGAATAAAAGAATCGGAATACCCACAACTAACAATAATCCTAACTTCACATTCACAAGTAGAGCCATCACACTACTACCGACAACTAACAATGGCATCCGTAACATAAATCGTAATCCCATAAAGACCATATCTTGCAATTGGGTAATATCATTGGTCAATCGTGTGATTAAAGAGGAGGAAGAGAAACGGTTAAATAACGCATACGAAAAGGATTGCACTTTGTTATAGACCGCTTCCCGTAGATCATAACCTAGACCCTGACTGGCATGAGCAGCATAAAAGGAACCAAATATCCCTGCAAAAAAAGCAATAATCGTTCCACCTGTTAGAATACCGCCCCATAATAATACGGTCGAAATATCTTTTTGCGTTACACCATCATCAATAATTTTGGAGATCAAAAAAGGCTGTAACAATTCAAGCGCCAATTCGACCAGCATCATACCTAGCGCTAAAAATGCCGCAACCCGATATTTTTTCAAAAAAGAAAAAAGTACTGTCATATGTAGTCCCCTTTGTGATTGACTTCCTGATGTATACTTCTCTTCATATATACCCCTTTTTTGTAGACTGACTTGATCATAAAGTGTTTATTTAGTTTTTTATTTGTGCGATAGATCAACGAATTGACTTCATCTATTCCTACTAGATCGACATTTTCGCTATAGCGTTCTGACCATACTTCTTCAATAATCTGCTCACGAGTTACAAAATGATCCAGACATCCATACAATAACCGGAACAACTGATATTCTTTTTTCGATAACGTTATACTTTCGCCACTTACTTCGATCCGTTGGAAAAAGTCATTTAATTGAATACTATGATCGACCAGATCGCTTAATACATACTCACGTGTTTCTTCTAACAAGTTACCTTGTTCTACTTGCAACCCTACTAATCCATTGACCAACGTTAATTGATCTTGGGCGGTTAACGCATAACGCTGATATGGAACTAATCGTTGCCCGTTCAGCTCTGTCCCATTTTTACTACCGAGGTCTTCAATATATAGTTGATCGCCTACACGGTGGATCGTGCAGTGTTGCTTGGAGACTAATTGATTGTAGATAGGTAGATCCATCTGTCCTGTTCCGATATGTCTACCGATTTGAATGCTTTGTCCTCTTTGGATATATACAAAAGAACCATCGCCTTCTTGACCGGCAGTGTGGATTACGATTTTGATAACGTCCGGCATGGAATCTCTCTCCTTCTATACGTAAACAATGATAATTTCATCAGATTTGTTCTATTGTTTGCTAACGTACATCCTTTTATAGTGTAAACAGGCGCTGGTATCGCCTTATCTTATTATACTAAAGTGATTTCAACAAATCCTACTGATCATCAGATTTATTCTGAATAAGATCAATATAAATGAGGTGTCTCGATTGAAAACCAAACATATTATCATTTACGGGTTGCTCTCTTTTCTGATTGCAAGCGGGCTTGGTCTATATGTATATATGCAAAGTCGCTTTCAAGAACAACCAGATACAACAATTCAGAAATATATCAATACGCTACAGACTCAAAATTATGACGAGCTTTATAACTTAATGACACCAGAATCATTACAACAATCCGGTATGACCAAAGAACAATTTGTACAGAAATATAAATTAATCTTCGACGGTATGAAAGTTTCTACGATTGAAGTAAATGCTGACGCACCCGTTCCTGTGCCTGACGATAAGCATCAATACACATTAAATTATTCAGCTCAAATGAATACATTTCTCGGTAATATTGATCCAAAATATCAACTGAAGCTGATCCAGCAAGATAGTGATCATGGCAAAACATGGCGTATCCAGTGGCAACCGTCACTCATTTTACCTGAAATGGAAAAAGGCGATAAAGTGAAAGTACAGATTCTTCATCCCGAACGTGGTGAAATCCTCGACAAAGATGGATATCCTTTAGCCACCAAAGGCACAATCTTTGAATGGGGAATCGTTCCTGGCAAATTAGGTACAGATGATACGACTAAAGCAGCTTCTATGACAGCAATCAGTGAGTATTACAAGGTTCCTGAAGCTACGATTGAAAAAGCATTAGGGCAATCATGGGTTAAAGACGATTATTTTGTGCCTATAGGTACGACTACAAAACCGGATATTCCGACTGAATTACATGGTGTCTCTATGCAGACCAAAGAAGTACGTACTTACCCTCTGGGCACTGCGGCGGCTCATCTGATTGGATATGTCCGTCAGACGACAGCTGAAGATTTGGAAAAAGATACCGAAGGCTATTACAGTGCGCAAGATTGGATCGGCAAAGCAGGGCTTGAGCAATCAATGGAAAAGCAATTGCGTGGAACCAAAGGTGGACGTATCGAAATTGTAAATGAAGCCGGTAAAAGCAAATCGGTGATTGCCGAAGAAAAAGAGGTCAATGGTGAAAATATAACGTTAACGATCAGCTCCTCTGCACAACGAGAACTTTATACCACGATGGCTAGTGATCAAGATGCCGGTTCAGCTGTATTAATGAATCCAACCAACGGCAAGTTGCTTGCTCTCGTGAGCACTCCTGCTTACGATCCCAACCAAATGGTAACTGGCTTATCTCAAGCAGAGTGGGATGCCTATTCGAATGATCCAAATTTACCTTTTACCAATCGCTTCACCAATCGTTATGCTCCTGGCTCGGTATTCAAAGCCATTACAGCGGCAGCAGGCTTAACCGAAAAAGTCACTACACCGGATAAAGTGCATACGATTCAAGGATTACAATGGCGCAAAGATAATAGTTGGGGTGGCTATTACGTCACTCGTGTCAAAGATGTGCTACACGTCAATATGAATGATGCACTAATGTATTCAGATAATATTTATTTTGCTCAAGAAGCAGTCGAAATGGGTAAAGCCAAATTTATCGAAGGCATTCAGAAGTTCGGCTTTGATACTCAGTTTGGATTAGATGCTCTATATCTGAAGCCAAGTCAGTATGCGAATAAAGATCATATGGCATTGGATTCAGAAGTTCTTTTAGCTGATACGGCTTATGGACAAGGTGAAATGTTAATGTCTCCGATTCATTTAGCGGCTTCATTCACACCTTTTATTACAGAAGGCACATTAATCAGCCCTATTTTATTTGAAAATCAAGCATTAAACAGGGCTACACCTGCGAATAAACGTATTATTACGCCAGAAGTAGCTGATACAGTCAAAAACGCTTTGCTACAAGTCGTTAGCAATTCAGGCGGAACGGCTCATGCTCTAGCTGATCTTCCTTATCAAGTTGCCGCTAAAACTGGTACAGCTGAATTAAAATTAGCCAAAGGTGAACAGGGTCAAGAGAATGGATTTGTGATTACATTTGATACTAAGTCTTCCTTTGTACTGGCTGCGGTGATTGAAAAGGTGAACGGCCGGGGCGGTAGTCATTATGTCGTGAACAAGCTTCATCCATTTTTGCAACAGTATCGATAAGCATAATCATCATAGATGTTGTCTAGAATCAATCGTTCTAGACAGCATTTTTTGTCTAATCTTTTATTCGTTTTGGCATAAAGAAACATATCTTCCAATTATATTGTAACTGTCTGAGCGATATAGTATAGTCAAGGGGCAAGACACTATACTTTGAGGAGATGAGCCAATGGATAAAATGTGTATGCAAATGATGATGGGTATGTCTATGGAAGATATGATGAGCAAAATGACTAACATGAACATGATGATGACACAATGTAAAAACATGGACATGAACATGAAAGATATGGGCATGGATATGGATATGATGATGAGTAAATTGCAAGAGTGCGACGAAATGATGACTTCTATGATGACAATGATGCGCGACATGAAACAAGCTAGCATGTAATTCACAATATCCATGTGAAATACAGCTAGCTTGTTGTGTTTAATCAGATCTACGAAATCCAATTACTTACTTCATCTATTATTACTTGTGTCAGATCATGTGCGAAATGATCTGGCACTTTTTTGTATACATACAGTGTAAAGTATTAACATTCTATATTAGAAGTTTCGGATTTAATTTGACGAGATACATCAATGCGTTGCATTTTAAGCTCCCACATTTGTTCCAATAAGCGCTGCTTATCTGCATCATCTTTACTGGCTCGGATCGAATAGTAGATTTCGGTAAGTCTGGAATTGATCTTATCAAATTGTCTCCACAGGTCTTCGGTTGTTGCCCATTCCTGTTGCGTTTCTTCTGAAGCGTTCAACTTGCGCATCGATTCCAAAATCTCCTCTTGCCACTGTCCATCATCCAATTGGATCGCGTAATTCAATAGATCCAAATAATCATCATTACGTTCGGAAATCATTGCTTGAATACGATTCACAGTTACCATCACCTTCATCCTTTTCTATATACCAAGTATTATACTCGGAATATACGGCTTTGCAATAGTTAAAGATCATTTTTTGAAATTTTTTTGCTTATTTTTAATATTCGTACTATCCATTCATTCCATAACATACAAAAAAAGCATCTACCTGTGGCAGACACTTCTAATTTATGCTTTATTTTATGACTACTCTATCATGATTCACATATTCCTATGTAAGAGCAGTACAGACGATATTACTTCGTTGTACCTGATGATCTAATCACGCTTATGATTGATCTCGCGCTGGTTTTGATGCCATTCTTTTACCATCGTATGATAAAAGCTACTTTCTTGACGGCTTAGACCATTTTTGTTGTTTTTAATCGTCATCGTTTCAATATTGCGTCGTAAAATCTCATTTTGGCGTTCTAATACTACTGTTGAGTTCAATGTATTTCCCTCCAATGGATAGTGATCATTTCAACTAGAGTAAAGTATATCGAATATGCCAACAGATGGAAACTTGGCTTAGCACGCCAGAATAAGTGTGATATGGACTGAGCTTGGATGAACGCTTTCTCATCTACTGTGTCCATACAATTACGCCATGATCCTGCTTTTAACAGCTAGATACGATTGTGATCACTATTATGTCCATGCCCAGAAAAATCCGTCTCGATCCCATGCGACTCTACCTGCATGGTGCTTGCGAAAAGCTTTTTTGATTTCTTTGGACAATGAGACATTTCCACTTTCACTTGTAAATATATACTCTTCTCCATGCTCTGCACGTACATAAGCAATCGCATCTTCTTGCTTTAATGTACCGTTGTTTTTGATCTGTTCTACCATCCATTCAGCGATATGCTGTTCGATCGTTGTTGAATCTGTCATTTGTTTTGTCCCCTTTATCTGGTCGCTCTAAGATTGGCTTGTATATTTATGAAACCATTGTGTTCCTCTCAGAGTAGTATACGTTAATAACGATACTTTGCAAAAAGATTTCGATATCTGTCAAAGGAGTGACCTACCATGAAAAAAGGATTATTGTTACTTATTTTGAGTATAAGCTTGTTATCGGGTTGTTCTGCACTCGATCAAGTCAATCAATCCGTCAATTATGTGAGTGAAGCAACATCTTATATCGATCAAGCTTCTCAATTTTCTAGCCAACTTCCTGAAATGACACAACAAGCTGTGGTCGATACAGAAGCACGAACTCAACTGGTGCAAGAGTTACAGCAAATGCAGACTCAGATCAATCAATTCGCCAATCTTGAAGCCCCTGGTTTTGCTCAAGATCTGCATCAGAAGCTTGTTGGTTATAACGAAACATTAGGCACAGAGATCAACGGACTGATCGATCAAGTTCAAGCCGGACAGATTACACTAGAAAAAGTAAATAACTCGCAGATTTTTCAGACAATCGATCAGATTAATGGACTGATGAATCAGTTCCAGCAGTTAGGGCAGTAATTTAAATACGATTTTGAGTTATATCTGTATAAATCAAACGCTTAAGATATTTGGATATCGCAAAAAAACCTTCACTGCATAATAGAGCAGTAAAGGTTTTTTTTGATTTCTGTATACCTATTGAACTGTGAAGTTATTTTTTATTTAAGCAATTGAACATTACCCATCAATGGCAACGGTTTGCGTTCGCCTTTAGAAGCATTAACAATACCGATAATCATAAATGCGAAAATAGCTAAGCTTACAAAAGGAAGTAACAATCCTAAAAATGGAATAATGGAGAATACTAAATTTGCCGCTACAGCGACTAAAAATAACGTTAATCCTTGATTCGCATGATACATGGCAAATGGTGAATTACGAGCAGCAAGCAAAGGAATAAAGAAGATGATATACGCTAAAATCGCCATCACTTTATTGTCTTGCACATCTTTAGAATCGTTTTGAGGATACGGTGGTGGTTGAAAGTCGGACATTGGTTAACCCCTTTTCTTATCATGTAAGTGGCAATTCCCGATTAGCGGCAGTCTGGAAGTTGGTTAGTGCATATGATATGTATTCTTTGCCTCATATTGAAAATCACCCAAATTATAACATTACTGTGTTCACTTGAGTAGGTAAAAAATGACTTATCGTTACTTTTATTTTGTGCGATTTGCTAAATGATAAACAAAAAGACGCTCCTGAGAGCGCCTTATTATCTGTTGATCGATTCTATTTATACTTTTGCTTCTTTTGCCAACTTGCGTTGTTTTCTTTTCTCTTGTGAGCGGATCAGTACCATATACAGTGAAGGTACGACTAACAGAGTTAATACCGTAGAGAATAATAAGCCGAAAATAATCGCTATTGCAAGCGGGCGGAACAATAATTCTCCTACCGTCGCCATTGGAATCAAAGCGACAATCGCTGCAAGTGAAGTCAAAAGAATCGGGCGGAATCTTGCCGAAGCTGCTAAAATAATCGCTTCTTTCAATTCTTTACCTTCCTTACGCGCATCTTCGATAAACTCAATCAATACGATACCATTCCGTACAACGATCCCTGCTAAGGAGATCACACCCATCATCGACATAAATCCGATCGGTGTTCGGGTAATAAATAATCCCAGTACTCCTCCTGCCGCCGCTAGATACACTGTTGTCATAATAATCACAGGAATCCAGAGGGAGTAGAATTGCATTGTAATCAGAATAATGATCAACATAATCACGACGATAAATAATTTACCGAGATCGACAAAGATATCACTTTGTTTGGATGTTTCTCCGCCCGTTTCCCATTTGTAGCCATCAGGGAACGATACACCTGCCATTTTAGTCTGCACATCGCCCATCACTTCTGTAGCGGTACGACCGGATACATCTGCTTCAATCGTATTCACGCGCTCCAGATTGTAATGATTGATTTGCTTAATTGAGAAGGAAGGCTTCATCTCTCCGATCTGAGAAAGGGGAACCTGTACACCTGCTTCATTGGTTACATTGGCTTGACGGAATAACGTTTCTGCATTGAGCTTGGTAGAGTCTTTCATATAGATCTTCATATCTATTAACTCTTTACCTGTATCAAAGTCGCCTACTTTTACCCCTGTACCCATCATTAATAAGGTTTGAGTTAAGTTTTTGTATGTGACTTGATATTGATCCATCGCTGCTTGATTCACTACAAAATCCAGCGAATAGCTTTCGATGCCCATCGTATCACTCACATTGGTAGCCCCATTGGTTGAAGCCACGATACCTTTTACCTGATCGGTAAGTTTACGAATCTCAGCCAAGTCATTCCCTGAAATACGAATCGATACCGGCTTACCTACAGGGATACCAAGCTCTGTCATACTGACAGAAGTCGTGACTGCCGGGAAGTCTTTCTTCAATGCTGTTGCCCATTGTGTAGACGCTGTAGCTACATTTAACTTGTCTTTGTCTCCTGTTAATACGACAGCTCCTTGATTGGTTCCATAACTATCTACACTTGTAATATTAGAAAATAGTGGCGCCGCTGTTCCTCCAGCCGAAGAAGACACTTTTGTTACACCCGGCTGTTTTTTAACCCATGCCGCCATTTTCTGTACGGTATCATTCGTTTCTTCGATCGATGTTCCTGAAGGCATCTGTACACTGATCGTAAGCTCTGCATTGTCTGATTTAGGGAACAATTCTACAGGCGTGAATAACACCAATACATACGCTAAGGTACTAAATAAAAGTCCCAAGATAGCGACGAACACAGGACGTTTCAAAATGTTAGGCATCACTCGATGCGCATAAACATCGGTGGCACCTTGAATCTGTTTGCCTAGTAAACCAGATGGTTTATTACTACGTGTCGCTTTGCCTTTTTTCAATTGACGGGTCTCATACCATTCACGGAAAATAGGAATAATCGTTAATGACATCACCATGGAAGCCAACATCGCTAATGAAATAATCACGGGAATCGGACGAATAAATTCTCCAATATCACCTGTAAGTAATAATAATGGAGCAAATGCAGCAATTGTCGCTAAGGTAGCGGTCAGAATAGAGATCGCCACTTCTTTGGTTCCATTGACTGCTGCTTCGCTCGGGCTTTCTCCATGACTTAATCGCCGTTCGATATTATCGTTGACTACTACAGCGTCATCGACCAGTATACCGAGTACAATGATCAAACCTACAACCGTCATCTGATTGAGCGTAATCCCCATCGAAGGCAGTAAGATCATGGCTATCGCTATTGATACGGGAATCGCCAAAGCCACAAATAACGAAGTCAGCATATTTAAGCCAAGCATACAGATCACAACAACTACAGCAATCGCAATTAAAGTCTCTTCCGTTAAAGCATGGAAAATACGATCGGTTTCATCTTTTTGTGCAAATAACGAAGTCACTTTTACATTAGCAGGTAATGTTTTTTGAAGTTCTGTCATTTTGGTATTTACACGTTCATACATTGTAGGTACATCAGAGCCTACTTCGCTGCTAATCTTAATTGCAATCGAAGGAACACCATTATAATAAGAAAGGTATTCTGCTTTGGCATGGCTCATCTGCACATTCGCTACATCTTCCAGATACACAGGCACTTTGGTATCTGAACGATATACCACGATTTTTTTGAGTTTATTTACATCATAACTAAGCGGTACATTCAATTCATAACTCCGTGTACCATTATCAATCGTTCCTGTTGGTACTCGATCATTAGAAGACTGGATCGCTTGCAAAATACTTTCCCAGGCGATTCCGTACTGCTGTAATTTATTCATATCGGCATCGATGCGTACTTGTTGCTCCGGAATACCATCAATCACCACATCTGTTACACCTTCAACCGAACGCAATTGATCTTCCCATGTGTGCATCAAGTCATTCAATGCCCAAATATCATCAGTAGACTTACCATATAATGCAAAAGATTGAACAAACGATTTGGTTAAATTATCATTCACAATTGGCTTATCTGCATCATCTGGTAAATCGGCTTCTACATCTTGAATTTTTTTGCGCAAATCATTCCAGACTGTCTCTGCATCCGCATCGGGTTGTGCTTCGATTAAGATCGACGATACCCCTGCGCTGGATGTAGATGTAACGGTTTTGAGATTAGGTACTTCTTTGATTTTTTGCTCTAAAATCTTGGTGACTGTCTGCTCGACTCGATCTGGATTAGCACCCGCATAGACTGTCGTCACCATCGCTTGTTTGACTACAACGTCTGGCATTAATTGCTTTGGTAATTGAAGTCCACTGGCTACACCTACAATAATAAGAACAATAAAAAACAACAGCGTGATTTTGCGCTTTTTGACGATATAATTAATCATGTTATTGCCCCTTCTGTACTTGCAACACATCGCCATTCATTAGACGATCGGCACCGCTGCTGACAATCTGATCACCCACTTGTAGACCAGACTTGATCTCATACTGATTATTGTATAATTCACCAATTTGAACGGTCTTTTTAACTGCTTTTCCTTTTTGATTCACAAATACATAAGGATTGTTCGAGGTGCTGATCACAGCCGAAGCAGGTACAGCAATGCCTGTTCGTCCTGTAGCTTGCTGTGAAGCTTTAACCACTTGCCCGGGTTTCCAATCTTGCTGTGGATTAGCAATGACCACTTCTGCATTGATTGAACCGGTATTTTTGTTGGTAGCTGGATATAATTTTTTGACTGTTCCTGTACGAACTTGATCATACAGATTGATACTGATCTTTTGACCGACTTTCCAGTTTTTCAATTCTTGGTCTGCAATCGGTAGCAATACTTTAAGCTGATTCACTTTACCGATTGTAAATACAGGAGTTCCTGCTGAGATAGTCTGTCCGCTTGAGATATCTTTCTCCAAAATCACACCACTTACAGAAGATTTCAATGTCGTTCTGGATAAACTAAGCGCTGCTTCTTTTTGAGCGACAATCGCTTGTTGATAGCTTGCTTGTGCTTGTTCTACACCTGCTTGTGCTTGTGCAATCGCGGCTTGTGCTTGCTCCACTTCTGCATTTGCTTGTTGTATACCTGTTTCAGCAGATTGCACGCCAGCTTGAGCTTCTTTAACTGCTGATGCTGCACTTGCACGGTCAGATGCACTTGCTCCTTCTTGTAAAAGAGATAGTTGTTGCTTTGCATCATTCAGACTTTGCTCAGCGACTTCTACCGCTGTCTGTGCTTGCTCATACTCTTGCTTAGTTAATAGCCCATTTTGATACAAAGTAGAAGCTCGATCCGCTTCAATTTTGTTTTGATTATATGTCGTCTGTGCCTTGTTAACAGCATTAATAGCTTGATTCTTTTGTTGTGAACGTGCACCATCGGTGACTCCACGCTCTGCTGCACGAGCACTTTCTACTTTAGCATTTGCAGCGGCTACGCCTGCGGCTGCCGATTGCTTCGAAGCCTGTGCTTTGCTTAGCCCACCTTGAGCACTTTTCAATGTTGCTTGTGCACTAGAGATACCGGCTTGTGCTTGCTGAGCGGCTTGCGCTGCATCGCTTATTTTTAATTGAAGATCAGCAGGATCTAGATTAGCAAGTAACTCTCCTTGCTTCACGGTATCCCCTACACTGCCACGAACGTCTTCTACCGTTCCATTAATTTCAAAAGACACTGGATATTCATCTGATGTTGCTAATGTTCCTGATAGATCATAGGTTGTATCTAAAGCTACTTTTTTGACAGTGGTTAACTCCACATTTGCTTGCTCGGCACTTTGCGCTTGACTATCTGCTGTAGAACAAGCGCTCAAAATAGTCATCATTAAGACGATGCACAAAGCAGATAAACTGCGTATTTTCATTCTAATCTGCTCCTTATCATTCCAAAAATAGTTATAAAATAAATCGTTTAATCTGTTCCAACACTTCATCTGCTGACAACGGATCACCAAACTTTTCCCATTCAAATACCAATGCTTCATACATACGGCACAATAGGAAAGCAGTTAATAATTTATCCGGTACTTGAATCAAATTCTCTTGTTCCGCTTTTTCCAAGCGACTGGCGATAAAATGAACGGTCTCACAATTGATCTCTGCCAGTGCGTTCTTAGAAGCTTCTGTCGAATATTCAACAGCTTCTTGCTCGAGTTTATTTAATAATTCATGATCTTTACGGAACTGCATACACCCCTGTATTGTATGATGAAGCTTTTCATGAATCGTTCCTTCTATAGCCATATTGTCATCAATCGTTTGAGCCAGATCATCATTCACATTATGAATGATCGCTTTTAAAATATCTTCTTTGGTCTCAAAAAAGAGGTAGATTGCACCTTTGCTAATGCCTGCTGTTTTAGCAATATGCTCCACAGTCGTTCCTTTATAACCAAACAAAGAAAACACCTGTTTAGCTGCATTTAAAATTTTCAAACGTCGTTCGTCTACATATATTTCTTCCATCATGATATCCTCCAGTGATCCAAAAATGAATAGCGTCAACATTTGTTCTAAAGAAGACTCTTCTTCCAAATGGTGGTTCTGGTTTAGTATATCATTCATTCGCTCTACCTCCATGACCAAAAAACCAATTTAGTTTTCTGGTCAAATCATATTACGAATTTAAATGAATGTCAAATAGAAATATGTGTTTTTTCGACATTTTTTTATTGTTTCTAATCTTTTTTTCATATATGATATGGAAAACTTTATAATGTACTTATTCTATTTCCTACATTTGAGAATATTAAGGGATGTTGCTGATGAATCATTATCTTCTGGTATGGAGTACGCCTGATCTATGGAATCCGATATGGATCGTTATTGGAATTGGTATTGTTTTTGCATTGATTACTATAGGGGTCTATGCAGTTAGAGGTCTGCGAAAGCTGTATCGTTTGATACAGGTACAATTACAAGCGAGCCACAATCTCAGCTTACATCGAGAAGTACAGCAACAATTGGATCATATTCGTAAGTCAGAACATAATTATGATCAATTAGTACGCTTGAATATGTTAATCGCTCAGACTGCGGATGATTTGCTGTTGGCGAGAATACATATTTTGCGCGCGGAAGTCTATGAGAATATGAAGCAACCTGCTTTGGCGATTAAAGATTATCAACAAGCGATTCAGTATCATCCTGAAAATGATATTCCGTATTTTGGACGGGCATTGTTATATGAACAAGATCAACGCTTAGATCTGGCTTTACGTAGTTACCATCAAGCGATCGATCGTTATCCTAAACATATCGATGCGTATTATCATTGTTGTCAGATTTATTTTGTACAGAAAGACCTTTATCGTTCACTCGAATATGCGAATACGATTGTTGAGCTTCAACCCGATGCCAATGCGTATTATAATCGAGGTGTCGCCTATGCCCGAGTGGATAACTATACGCAAGCAGTTGCTGACTATGAACAGGCAATCGAATTGGATGCCAATTATGCGAATGCTTATGTGAATCTAGGAATCTACTATGGCAAAATAGAGGATACCCAGCGAGCGTTAGAATATTACCAATTAGCAAGCGAATGTGGCGATTATAATATCGATATGCACTACAATCGGGCACTATTGTACATCGATTTGCAAGAGTATGCGCTGGCACTGGAAGATTTGAATACGTATATTGCTTTAGAAAGCGGTTATGGTGATGCGTACTACAATCGAGGTTGGATTCATAATGAAGTGTATGATCGTGCTGATCTGGCTTTTGAAGATTACACACGCTCTATAGAGCTACAACCGAATCAAGCACGAGCTTACAACAATAGAGGATTGATCTATCTTCATCGTCAACAATATGATTTAGCGATTCAAGATTATAATATGGCTATTACGTTCTATCCTAATACATCTAAATATTATGTAAGTCGTGGCTGGGCTTATCAATGCAAGCAAGAAGACGAACTGGCTTTACACGATTATGCGAGAGCGATAGAACTAGATGAACACAATAAGCAAGCTTATATTAATCGAATTGCGCTGTACAAAGCCAAAGGATACCGTTCATGGGTGATTCATGATTATCATCGCTTAATGGAGATTGAACCTGATGCAGTCTGGATTTATTTTGAGTGTAGTTGGTATTGTCTAGACAATAAAGATTACGAATTAACTATTCAGTACCTAGATCAAGCAATCTCTATTGATCCCACACATGCTTTATCGTACAATAACCGCGGTTTTGCTTATCAAAGGCTCAAAGATTATGAAGCGGCTCTAGCGGATTACAGCAAAGCAATAGAATGTGATCCTACGACAAGTGCATTGTATTATCGCAATCGTTTTTATATCTACGACTTTTTAGGAGAAACTGAAAAAGCCAAACAAGATTGGGATATGGCTGATCAGATTGAACAGCATTTGCATTTGGTCTAATCTCAGTTGATTGCAATTTCTCTGTATCATGTATTCAGGAAGACCTATGATGTAATACACTTTACAAATGTAGATACTGTTTCTGTGAGAACAGCAAAAAGCGTCGAGCCTATACAGCACTCGACGCTTTTTTGCTATTTGATTTTTATGACTACCTTTGGATTGGTACATGATTAGTCTGTCATTCTATTTGTGATTCACGAGTCATTTATTTTGCTAACGCTTGAACTTCTGCTTCGCTTAACGCTTTGTTATAAATTTGCACTGTATCTAGGGCACCTTTGAAATACGCATCTGCTGCAAAGCGACTTTTGCCTAAATATGCTTCACGAGTCATGAGTTCATTCGGATTAAAAGTCATCTTTTCATTGGTTGCAGACAACTTCCCATTCACATACAATTTGCCTGTGTTTCCTTCAATAGTGACTGCTACATGTACCCATTCATTTAAAGGAAGCGGTGTTGAAGTGATTAGATTTTGATCCGTATTTTGCTGATGGATCGTAAACTGCATCCCTGTTCCTTGAGAAGGCGTCAAAAACATAAAACTATTCATCCCGTCCCCAAAGTCTAAAATACGTTGCCATGGCGCCCCACCTTGCCATTTCACCCAACCGGCAAATGTAAAGTCTTGTCCATCGGTAACGGTTCCTGGCAATTGTACATAACCGTCAGCACCATTCAGCTCTACTGCTCCACCTTGCTTACCTGCTGTTGTCCAAGTCGCTCCATGAAGTGTACCGTCATAATGATTGTACGTATTATCTTGTACAGTTGTACCGGACGTCTGATCAAAGTGATATTCACCTAATAATGGGCCACGTCCTTGTTCTAACACAGTCACTTTAAAATTTTTATTCTTTTTGGCATCGCCTTTGGTGATCGTTGCAATCATCGTGACTTTGGCATTACCTGTTCCTGCTTCAGGACGTGTCACGACTCCTTTGTCGGAGATGATGTTTGGCTTGGATGATTTCCATGTGATTTGCGTGTCATGCGTACCTTTAGCAGGTAGATCAAGGTTATAGAACACACTGCTAATATCGCCCAGATCAAGATCTTTATCCACAGCAGATACGAATTGCTTGTCTTTTCTGGGTTGCATCTGGCTACCCCACACACCTACACCACTTTCTGATAGCGCTGTTAGGGTTAGCGTAGTCTCACCTGATTGTGGGTTTGTCTCGTGTAAGAAGACACCATCATATTGCACATTGCCTATCTTAATCTGTACATCATGATCGCCCTGCAATGTCCATGTGCCTTGTACGGCTCCTGTAATCTGACCATCGGCTTGCAGTTGCACAGTCACTGATGAATGGACACTCGCACTGATTTCTTTATCCTGCGTGATCCACTGGTACTCACCCGAGATATCTTTGGCTTGAACGGTTGAAGTAGGATCGGCTTCTCCTGCATAACGATAAGGAGCCACAACAGGCCATCCCTGATCGTTCATAAACATTTCATGTACACGTACTTCATGCTCTTCCCCACGATCGACAAACCGTGAATGGAAAATCAGAAAATACTTGCCTGTTTTTTCATCATAATAGGCTGAATTATGCCCGGGTGACACCGCATTAGCTCCGATACCTTCACCCGGATCACCAATCGCACGTTCAAACTGATAATTCCCCATAATTTTCACACCATATGGAGCAATCGAAGCATCATCGAATAGTGGCTTGGCTGGATCGGCTTGGACATTGGTCATATCGTTACCTTGTGCATCATAGAAAGGCCCATCCGGATTGTGCGACCGAGCTATACGCACATTGTATCCTCCGAATGAATCCAGTCCACCGAAAGATAAGAACAGGTAGTAATAATCGGTTTCAGGGCTATACAACATATAAGGCCCTTCAATACGACTGTGATTGCCACCGATTAACTTTTTACCATAACCTTGATCTGGAAGAGGCTTACCACTCACAGGGTCTAATTGCAGAATAAAGATACCGCCAGAGTAAGATCCGTACACCATCCATAACTTGCCTTCTTTATCGAAAAAGGTATCGGGATCAACCGCATTTGGATCTTTGGTAGCATCATAGATCGTACCCCCTTCTCCAACTTCGCCCCACATCCCTGATTTGAGGAAAATACCTTGATCTTTATAAGGCCCTTCGATATTATCAGAGACCGCTACTCCTAATGCCGAACGAGGAGAATCTCCTTTACAAGCGTTGTAGTACATATAAAATTTGCCATCTGCTAACTGGATCACATCTGCTGCCCAAAGGGTATCTGACTGTGCCCAATCGAATGTTTCTTTAAGCTCTTCTTTCACATTTGGAATCAACGGATTACCATTGGCGACACCAGAAGAGATCATTTGCCAGTTCATGAGATCACTAGACTTGGCAGATGCTAAATGAGAACCAAAAATATAAAATTCATCGCCGACACGAATCACAGACGGATCATGTACAGAAGCTTCTTGGTATGTAGGGGCTTGATTGCGAATTGCTTGATTGGTTGTAGATTCAGACGCTGCTAATGTATTGCCATTATCACTTGCCCATGCTGGCCCTACCGGTAAAAGTAATGCAGCTGTTAATGCCAGCAGACTTGTTTTGGTCCACATGTGTTTTGTCATTAATGAGTCTCCTTTTGGATGCAAGATATTTAATCGTTAATACATTTATTATCTTTTAGAATATTTTATATTTAGTAATTCAATATAATTTTTGTTTATAAAAACGCTTACAAACAAATATATAGCGTTTATTGGATTATTTCAAGCTAATTATTTATTTATATGTAAATTAATTAATGTTTATATGAATTATTTGATTTAAAAAAGAAATCAATAAAAACATGCAAAGTTAATATTCACTTCGCATGTTCTGATGATCTTTATTTATTCGATTATTTAGAATTTCATTCATACTTTACAATAACAAAGCAGATTCGATACTACGTTTCATTTCTTGAAATTTCACATCTTGTAATACTTTATCCCTAGCTTCTTGTGGAATAGTAATGTATTGCTTTTCAACAAAATCATATAAACACTTAGATCCCGATGGACATAGAAGAAGATAAATAATAAAATCTTTAATATTTCGAGTTACTAATACACCTTCATTCATGTAAGCAGAAGCCAAAATGCGATCGTCAGAAGCTTGCAAGTAAGTAACTTTATAAGGCTCGTTTCCATTTATTTCAACAGGTTGAATAACATCGCGATAATTACCTATTACATAACTACTTAACAAGCGTAGTTCTAATTCTATAGCTGACGGTAATACATAATGATCCATATCAAAGTGATTTAGTAATTCATCAATCTTTTGATTCACTGAATCTTTCAACTGATTTCTTTGCACAAGTAACTCATTCTTGACCTCTAGAGGGATAAGAACATCGGCTTCTTGATTAGTCGACTCCTCTATTATTTTATTCCAAAAATCAATAGCTGCTTTTCGATGTTTTTTAACATTAACATCATTTCTTTTATCCGTATGGTATCTAAATAGATTAGTATCTAGTACATATGTTGTTGAAAGTAGAGGATGATTACTCATTATTTTTATGCTCTATTTGTATACTATTTTGAGATTCTGTCCATAATTCTACAGCCATTTGAGAAGCCTCAGATACCTTTTTAAACTTCTCAGCTCTTTGTTGTATAAAATCGAAAAAATCATTTTCTTCTTTAAATTGATCTGTTAGGATTCTCCAAGATGAGTTTTCCCCTGCTACTTGCTCGGCTTGATATTTTCCATTTATACAATTTCGACGTACTTGCTGTGGAGTAATCCCTTTATATAATGAAACTTCACGCACGTTGAAATATTTAGGATAATTCAAAAGTAATTCTTCTTTATATTCTTCATCACTGTATTCTATAATCCGCTCAATATTTTCCTGCATTGCTTTCTGTTCCATTTTCTTATTAAATTCTTGCATCTTCTGGTTAGACAGTTTTCTTGCTTTTAATCGCTCTTGATTACGTTTTATCTGTTGTTGCAAAATATAATCTTTTAGTAATTCATGTGCCAATTCAGGATCTACTTGCATTTCGTTTGCTATCATTTTTTCCAAAAGCGTTCGATCATGTTGACGCTCTTTTAAAGTACTCATAGCATCAGCTCCTTTGGTTTGATATGTTCAATATACTATAAAATATAAAGAACATAAAGAACATTTGGAACCTTTAGAACATTTTATAAAGCAAATTCATCTATATTTAGTTGGAAATATTCTTTTGAAAATATCAATACTCAATTAAAAAAATTCAAATAAAAAACTCTATACCCTTTTCAAGGCATAGAGTTCTGATTAATCTTTGATTTTGAGCATCATTTTAATCAAGATATCTTCTAGCACCTGCAAATTCTTTAGCATAAGCGCTTGTGTTGATTGAAATGATTTCTACCGTTTTACCTGCTTTTGGTGAATGCATCATTTGTCCATTCCCAATATACATGGAGACATGGTGCACACTACCTTTGCCGTTTTTAGTTGCAAAGAACATCAGATCTCCCGGTTGTAAATCATTCCAGCTGACCGCTGTACCTTCTTTGATCTGAGCTGAAGCATCACGAGGTAGGACTATACCATGATAACCGTACACCGTCGATGTAAATCCAGAACAATCGAATCCATAGGCTGAGATACCTGCCCATAAGTAAGGCAATCCTAGAAATTGCTTACCTGTTGCTACCAGATCAGCACCTGTTGGCTTAGGGATATCCTTCAATGAGTCATATACCGCCACGTCTGATTGCTTTATCCATGACTTACTTTCATCCGGTGTCCAGACTTGCATCCAGTTCCCTTCTTGAGCAATCACAGGAAAACGTGTATTAAAACTAACTTCAATACGTTTGGTGGTCTGATCGGCGTTGTATACAAGAGCTGTCTTAGCACTCACTATCGCTACAGGGCACTGGCTATAATTGATAGTACTTAATGTGCTAACTTGCACTTTAGGCAACCAGCCTGGATAACCATATTTGCTTTTGGGTGTCGATTGTCCCACAACAGCGACCTGTGCCCAATCCCCTTTGACTTGTAACAAGCGTACTTCTTGTCCATACAAAGCTTGTGTTTCTGTTTTGCCAGTTAACCATCTACGCTGTGTAGTGGAAGACATCGATGACGTCCACTTTTTCATATCGACTGGACTTGATAACGAAGGGGCATCTAATTTACGTTCTAATCCGGGCTGCTTCCATAAAGTCGCTACAGAGACATTAATATAATGTTTGCGTACTTTGGTATTGGTCGAGCAGATATCTGCGCTTGAAGTCGATGTCGAACTTGCACCATACATCGTTGGCATGAATCCTATATATAGTAGTAACACGCTCAGTAACGACAAAGACCATGATTTTTTACTCATCATTTAGTATATTCTCCTATGTTCTTCAAAGTGATGTTAGACTTCATCATAACATGCCTGTGGAGCATAGGAGTACCATTTCGGCTATATTTCTCGCTAGCTTTTTAGATATATTTAGGCAACCAATCTCCATGTGCTTCGATTAATTCATCACACAGTGCCACGATATCGTCAATTGATAACTCGGCAGCAGTATGAGGATCAAGCATAGCCGCATGATAAATATGTTCTTTTTTACCTGTGATCGCCGCTTCGATCGTCAACAATTGAGTATTGATACTTGTCCGATTCAACGCCGCTAATTGTGGAGGTAGATTGCCTGCATATGTTGGCGTTACACCTGAAGCATCGACCAGACAAGGCACTTCCACACAAGCTTCTGTTGGCAAATTCGGAATCAGACCAGTATTCATCACATTGGCTCCGATTTTGTACGGTGTATTTGTTTCGATTGCTTCTAAAATATAAGAAGCGTATTCCATACTACGTGTATGCTGGATATGCTCACTCGCAAATAATTGTTCTTTCATTTCATTCCATCCTTTGATCTGCTCTACACAACGACGTGGGTATTCGTCTAATGGAATATTGAACTTCTCGATCAATTCCGGATACTGACGCTTGATAAAATACGGATGATATTCTGCATTATGCTCAGATGACTCGGTCACATAGTAACCGAATCTTAACATCAACTCAAAACGTACCATATCATCGTGTTTGGTTTTTTGCTTTTCAGCGGCAAGACGTTTAATTTCAGGATAGAGATCGACACCATCTCGCGTCACTTCAAGTAACCATGCCATATGATTAATACCTGCGATTTTTGCCTGAATACCCGTCTGGTCGATACCGAGCGCTTCAAATAAGTTCGGAATACATTGTTGTACACTATGGCATAATCCCACTGTCTGAATCCCACCATAGGTATTCATCACATTGGTCAATACCGCCATCGGATTGGTATAATTTAAAAATAAAGCATTCGGACAGACTTCACGCATATCTTTCGCAAATTCAAGCATCACTGGAATCGTACGCAAATTACGGAAGATCCCGCCTATGCCTAACGTATCTGCAATCGTTTGACGTAATCCGTATTTTTTAGGAATTTCAAAATCAGTGATCGTACATGGATCATATCCGCCGACTTGAATCGCATTAATCACATATTTAGCGCCACGTAGCGCTTCTTTACGGTCTTGATACGTCACAATTTCACATGTACTGCCTACGGTGTTTTTAATACTATTTAATAGATTTTCTGATTCTTGCAGACGGTTGAGATCGATATCATATAGAGCAAGTTCAAAGCCTTGCAAAGCTTCTGTTAACATCACATCACCCAAAATATTTTTGACAAATACAGTACTACCTGCACCGATAAAAGTAATTTTATTCATGATTATTTCCCTCCATATGTAGATCTGATGAAGCGCCTTCAATACGATTAACTATAGAGGTAAGCGCTTTATAAGAACATAGAGTAAAGTATCATAAACATGGTATAATCCCATTTTATCTTTTTATTTATGAAGTCAATATGTACGATATACTAAAGATATATAGATAGCGATTGTGCTTTGGAAAGGAATCGATACGATGTTGCTTAACCATTTACCGTATACGCATTACACTCATTCGGTATCTTACCCACCTATGGATTTGAACCTATTATTTTTTGGAACTGAACAATGTACGGCTAATCACGCATGGGGCCCCGGTGTTAGAGATTCGTATATTCTTCACTATATTCATCAAGGATCAGGTGTTCTACGGATTCAAGAGCGAGAATATCATCTTACCGCAGGGCAAGGGTTTCTGATTTTTCCAGATGTGATTATGAATTATGAAGCAGATGCAGATGATCCGTGGGTCTATACGTGGATTGGATTTAAAGGGATCAACGCCAAATCATTAATGCAACGGGCGCATCTTACACTTGATCATCCTGTGTATGATAGTCAGGGACGGTCATGGTTTGAGCATTTTTATGATCAATTGTTAGCCGCTTATAATGAACCGGGCGAAGATGTCTATGCGCAAGGTATGTTGTATCAGTTAATCTATGAATTAATAGCTTGTGCTCCTGCATCAACTACTCCATTACGGGTAGCTCCTTCAAGAGAACGTTATTTGCAACAAGCGATTGAATATATTGAAAATAGCTACAGCCAGAAGATTAGTGTACTGGATATCGCTGCTTCTGTCGGTCTGGATCGTACCTATTTATCCGGTCTGTTCAAAGCAGAACTTGGCGTATCGCTTCAGCAATTTATGATCGAATACCGAATGAAACGAGCGTTAGAGTTACTTCATCATAGTCAATTATCAATCAGCGATATTTCACGTTCAGTCGGGTACACAGATCCCTTTTTATTTTCTAAAATGTTCAAAAAAGTAATCGGTCATTCGCCAAAACAGACTCGTGAACGATTGTAGTGCGTATATTTTAGTTATAAAATCGGTGGACGATCTTGCATCAATTCAGAAGGAACAGTCCCCATCATGCGCTTGAATACACGATAAAAGTAAGACAAATCACGATAGCCCAAAAATTCAGCAATCTCTGCAATCGTTAATTGAGATTCTGTCAACATATACACCGCACGCTTCATCCGCTGATGATGGACATAGTCACTGATCGTCTGATTGGTAACACTTTTAAACAGATTAGCGGCATAATTCGGTGTTCGCTCAATCACTTCACCTAATTGTTCTTTGGTGATACGATGGTTGTAATTACGCTGAATATAGTGCTTCATCATATCGACTAATTGATGTTTGTCTGCACTGATTAACTTCTGATCGTATTCACGACTGACTTCAATTAATAACTGCATTAACAACGTCTGTGTCATCAATTCGTAATACGGTGTATGCTCTGTCCATTGCAAAATAATCACTTTTAGCTTTTCATGAATAAGATCATAACAGCCTAGTTTGAGTCTTAACGGCTCGGCTTGATGCAAAATCGATAATTCCAAATCTGCTTGTTGCACACGGAAATAAATGACTAATTTAGTGTGCATCATAGTAGGAATACTTTTGCCATAGTATGCAAGATGAGCAGGAATAAGTAGCATTTCTCCTTTTTCAATAATCTGCTTTTGCTCATTCACCCAATATACACATTTTCCATAAGTCACCAGACTAAGGCAATAGATCTGTCCTCTACATGGCTCTTTCTCATACCAATCTACCTTGTCATGCTCCTGTATATCAACAATCTCCAACATGTGCATCTTTTCTCCTTTATCGCAAGTTCAATCCTATAATATGAGCATTTCCGACATCACTTTTTGTATTTTAGCGTACTATAGTCTACTAATTGTACTATAGTTCATAGCATACTGTGTTTATTACAGGTACAATAATTTATGAAAAGTGTTTTATCGCATATAGAATAATCACGAAATTGATTATGATTTTCGTACAATCAAGTTTATTGAAAGAAATATGAATCGATTTGATTGTGCGAAAATCATTCAAGTGTATACTAAATAAAATCGCTTCTAGGAGGATAACCAATGCTTAGAACTAAAATTATCTGTACGATGGGACCTGCTTGTGATTCTGTAGAAATGTTAAAAGAAATGATTAAAGCGGGTATGACGGTAGCTCGTCTGAATATGGCTCATGGTGAATTAGAAGATCATGTGATGCGTATCCAGAATGTACGTCAAGCTGCTTCTGAACTGAATACATTTGTTCCAATTATGATGGATATCAAAGGACCTGAAGTCCGTATCGGTAAATTAAGAGAAGCTTCCTGCGAATTACGTGCAGGCGGGCAATTGATTTTGACAACAGATGAAATTTTGGGCGATGCTGAACGTATCGGTGTAAACTATTCTGAATTAAATGAAGTTGTTAAAGCAGGAGATCGCATTCTTATTGATGATGGTCTGGTGGATCTGAATGTACGTGAAATCAGAGGAAACGATATCTACTGCGATATTATTAGCGGTGGTACACTCAAACCTCGTAAAGGTGTAAACTTACCGGGTATTCACACGACTTTGCCAGGGGTAACAGAACGTGATGTTATGCATATTCACTTCGGATTAGAGCAAAATATCGAAATGATCGCTGCTTCTTTCGTTCGTAAAGGCGACGATATTCGCGAAATTCGTGGAATCTTAGCTGAAAACAATGCAGAACATGTTCAAATCTACTCTAAAATCGAAAACCAAGAAGGTATGACTAACCTGAATGATATTATCGTTGCTTCTGACGGTATTATGGTTGCTCGTGGTGATCTTGGGGTTGAAGTTCCGATTCAAGACGTACCCATGATGCAAAAAGAAATGATCGATAAATGTAACTTAGCAGGTAAACCTGTTATCGTTGCTACACATATGTTGGAATCTATGCAAGTGAACCCGCGTCCAACTCGCTCAGAAGTCAGTGACGTAGCGAATGCAGTATTGCAAGGCGCAGACGTAGTCATGTTGTCTGGTGAATCCGCAGCAGGTAAGTATCCTGTACAATCGGTTCAAACGATGGCAGCTGTTGCACAACGTGCAGAGACGATGATCGACTACTACGAACAATTTTCTAAAAAAAGAGCAGCACACTCTACCAACATCACAGAAGTGATCAGCCAGAGTGCGGTAAGTGCTTCGCTTGAACTAGCGGCTAAAGCGATCATTATTTCAACAGAGAGTGGATTTACCGCTCGTATGATCTCCAAATACCGTCCACAAGCACCTATCTTTGCAGTCACTCAACATGATTCAGTAATGGCTAAAGTATGTCTATTGTCTGGTGTGATCCCGGTTAAAGGCGATGCTGTAAGCACTACTGATGAGATGTTCGAATCTGCTACACGTAATGCCATCAACACAGGTTACATCAACAAAGGCGATGTTATCGTATTGTCTGCTGGTGTGCCAATTGGACAATCTGGTAATACCAACTTGCTCAAAGTACAACAAGTATAATTTCATCCTTTAATATGATTTGAATAAATATCAAAAAGACCTGTATCCGATACTTTGTGAAAAGTGGTCGGTGTACAGGTCTTTTTGTTTTGAGTATCTTTTGAACATCTATAGAAATAAAAAGAGTACTCTTCTGTTAGTTTATGCTATATACATAGACTACCGTAAAACTCTCTTCATCTACACTTAAATTTGTTTCGCAAAATCAACAAGAGACTCTGCCATATGATTAATCTCATCCATCGACGCATTTACCTGTTGAGTTAACGCGGCTTGGGTCTGTGTCATCGTCGTCATATTACCAATATGCTCTAGAATCTGTTCGATCAATTCTTTCATATCGCTTAAGCTGGTTTCGATATTTTCGGTAGCAGAAGCACTATTTACCGCTAACTTACGAACTTCATCGGCGACTACTGCAAATCCCATACCCAATTCGCCAGCACGTGCGGCTTCGATCGCTGCATTGAGTCCTAACAAATTCGTTTGGTTCGCAATTTCACGAATAAAGGTAGAAATGTTTTTGGTTTCGTCTGCACTGTTTTTCGCTTCATTGGCGGCTTCAGTCGATTTCTCTTGAGCCGAAGCTACTTCTTGCGCTTGTTCGGATACGGATGCCATCGCTGTTGTCATTTCGCTGATCGATTGAGACAATTGTTGCATACGGTTATTCATGCCTTCCACAACGATATCTTTATTTTTTTCAAACGTAATATCGCGAATCGTTCCTGCTACACGTACCGGTAATCCTTTGCTATCTCGAATCGTTGCGCCACCTGCATGGTACCAACGGTATTCTCCATTTTTCAACTGTAAACGGTAATCTACATCGAACGGTGTGCGTCCTGTATGATCATTCAAATGGGCTGCAAAAGCATTCAAAGAATACTCTTTATCTTCAGGATGTAGACGATCACTCCAACTACTTAATACGTTAGGGAAATCTTTCTCATCTTGGAAGCCCAGTGTTGAACGAAATTGTGGGGACCACCAGAATGCATTATTGGGATTCACTGGATCGCCTGCTATCACTTCCATATCCCACGGTGCTTCGATCAATGCTTTATTAATCAGATCATAACGAGTAACAAGCGCTTGTAACTCTTGTTCTTTTAACTTTTTGTCATGAATATCGAATAGAGCTCCAGCCACACGTAAAGGCACACCTTGACGATCACGAATCGTTGTACCTGTAGCTTGGAACCAACGGTATTGTCCATTTTTCAATTTCAGACGATATTCGATATCATAAGGAGTACGACCGGAGTGATCTAGTAAATGCGCTGCAAAAGCATCTAGTACAAATTGTTGTTCTTCAGGATGAAGTAGAGATGCCCAGCTATCTAATACATTCGGGAAATCATTTTCGTCACGGTAGCCGATCATATGACGGAATTCATCTGTCCATGTAAATTTGTTACTTGGGTTCACTGGATCACCAGCAACGACATTCATATCCCATAATCCGACTTGAATCGCTTCAGTCACTAGATCCAAACGTAGTGAAATATCTTTTTTCTGATTGTATAGTGTTTCTAACGCTTGATTCATATGGGTAACCAATGCTTGTACTTCAGGTGAAGCGTCAGTTACTTTTAACTGTGGTAATTCTTTTTGCTGATCAATTTGGGTTAGAATTTTTTGGCTTTCTTCAACAAGGGAATGAAGTGAAAGACTTGATTTTTTCGGTGAGAAAATAGACATTTTCCGGTCTCCTTTAGATTACATATATATATAATTTGATGAACAATGATAAATATCAGCAAAAACACGACTTTTTTCTTATATCTTATATTCTTTATTTCGTACCTTTGACTCTCTTATTGTATAAGACTTTATACCCATTATATCTAAAAATCAATCTTTTTATTATAAAAAAAGTGTATTTATTACAATTTTCGACATATTATGTAGACAAAAACGACTTTTGGTGTCTGTATTTAGACCTGAGGAATTTACTTATTTAATAACTATATACAAGAGAATGATATAGGAGGATTATATGCAACCATTTACTGAACGTGTTATTCATATTATTCAAGCTATTCCTTATGGAAAAGTGATGACCTATGGGCAGATTGCGGCAGAAGCAGGAAGTCCACGCGGAGCTAGACAAGTAGTACGCATTTTACATTCGATGAGCGAGAAGCATCATCTTCCGTGGCATAGAGTGGTGAATATTAAAGGAGAGATCGCTATCGCAGACGATGAATCTCGCTTTCTTCAGCAGATGTTACTTGAAGAAGAAGGAATTTCATTTGGTCTCCATCCGATAGTCGATCTCTCCCTGTATCGTTACGAATATAAAGAATCTACGGATATCTGATCCATATTTTATATTCTATTTATATAGCTTTGATGGTTCCTCCATCTACAATTAAGGATTGTCCAGTGACATACGTATTTGCAAAAGAACCATAAAAGACAACCATTCGTGCGAACTCTTCGGGTGTACCCATTCGACCAAGTGGAATCTGTGCATTAGCTTGCGCTTGTAGTTCTTCAACAGATATCTGCTGAGATTGGGCACGTTTGCTATCTAGTTCGATAATACGGTCTGTAGCGATACGTCCGGGTGCGACGGTATTGATTAGAATCCCTTTTGACCCGTATTCTGAAGAAAGTGTCTTGGTCAATGCTTGAATACCGGCACGAAATACATTCGATAAAATCAAGCCGTCGATCGGTTGTTTGACAGAGGAAGAAGCAATATTTACGATTCGTCCACCTGTATTTGCTTGTAGTGCAGGTAAAGCGGCACGGATCAAGCGAATAGTACTCAGCAGATTTTGCTCAAAAGCTTGTTGCCATTGCTCATCTTCCATATCTGCAAATGTTCCTCCAGGAGGTCCTCCTGCATTGGTCACTAATACGTCTAAGCGACCTTTGCGTGTAATCGTCTGTTCAATGGCTTCTTTGATTTGTGTAGCATCATTTACATCCATTTGTACAATATCTACTGTTGCGCCTGTTGCTGAAACGATCTCTTCTTTCGCTTGTTGCAACTGTTCAAGATCACGACTAGCAATCGTCACTTCTGCTCCTTCTCTGGCAAATTCTAGTGCGCTGGCTCTGCCTAATCCTTTACTAGCCGCCGCAACAAATACAGATTTCCCCTGCAATCCTAAATCCATGTGAAAACCTCCTAAAATTGTGTGATTGATTTCCATAATCTCTCTGGTTCATTTTAAAAAATCCCTATATAATTCATGTAGATTCGTGAAAAACTTTTTTAATTGTAATTTGAACTATTTTTTATAATTTCTCACAAATTTGCTTACATAATTTATTAAATAAGTGTGAAGTGTCGATATAATGAGTATACCCATTTTGTGCGGAATCCAATGTGATTTTCTTTTATCATATTTGGTATATTACGTATCACTTATTGAAATTATACTTCCATCGTATAGACACGAACCGAAATAACATAAGAAAACTTACCCATCCGGCTGGTTCGAGGTTTTTTTAACCTTGTTTATTATGATTGTCGAACGATTCAATAAGACGCTCCTATAAACTCTACGCTTAATAAGCTAAGTGGAATTGTTACCTTAAACTATTATAGATGGAAGTGACTACTATTGAGGTTGATACCTGTTACCTCCCTACAGCCGGGAATGCGATTAGCCAAAAAAATACACAATGATGAAGGAGTCGTACTCCTTTCTGTAGATGCTGAATTAACCAACGGAATTATTCGTAAACTACATAATCATGGTCTAGATTATGTCTATATTCAAGATGCTGATACCGATGATATCGTGGTTGAAGATATTATCACTTCGGAGACACGCCGCAAAGCTTTACAAGAAATTCAGGTTGGATTTCGCAGTCTGATTGATCCTCAAGCTCAGAAAAAGAATTATCCTTTAATTGGACGATCGTTCTCAGGAGTGGTCGATTCTATCCTTAATGATATCAGTACCGATCCTGAAGTGATGATCATGTTAATGAATATTCATGTCAAAGATCAATATTTGTATCATCATTCATTAAATGTATGTATTTATACCCTTTTACTTGGCAAAGTTCACGGATACTCCACAGAAGAATTGCATGTTCTCGGTATTGGTTCACTGTTACATGATATTGGCAAAATCAGAATACCTAGCTCTATTTTGTCCAAGCCTGAACGACTCACCGATCTGGAATATGAAGAAATTAAGCTTCATACGGAATACGGATTCAAAATGTTAAAAGACGAACCTGGCATTCCTCTTCTTGCTGCACATTGTGCTTATCAGCATCATGAACGATTGAACGGAAGCGGATATCCGCGCGGAATTACAGAACCGGATATTCATGACTATGCGAAATGGATCGCTATTGCAGACTCTTATGATGCATTGACGACAAGTCGTGTGTATCGCTCTGCTCTACTGCCTCATCAAGCATTGGAAGTCTTATATGCAGGCTATGGAACAATGTATGATAAGTACATGATGGAAATTTTCAAAAGTCGTGTTGCGATCTATCCGATCGGTCTTACGGTGGTTTTGAGCAATGGTCTTAAAGGTGTTGTTGTTCATATTCATAAGTCGATTACTCAGCGTCCTATTATTCGGATTCTTTATAACGAAGCAGGCGAGCGGTTAGCTTCTCCGTATGATCTGGATCTACTGGCTCATCATTCGATTGTGATTGCAGGTGTAGAAGGTCTAAACACGCATATGCATACGTAATGATTGCTTACAACTAAAGTTATACACACTTAACTATAAAAAGAGATTCGTCAGATCATTAAGATCTGGCGAATCTCTTCTTCGGTTAACGCTGTTAAAGCTGGTTGATCATTGCCAGCTTGGATCACTTCGTCGATTAAATGTTTTTTGGTCTGCTGTAATTCATACATCTTATCTTCGACTGTACCTTGCGCGATTAAGCGAATGACCTGCACTGTATTTTGCTGACCCATTCGGTGTGCACGATCGGCGGCTTGTTCTTCTACCGCAGGATTCCACCATAGATCATATAGAATCACTGTATCGGCTCCTGTCAGATTCAGCCCTGTGCCTCCTGCTTTGAGCGAAATCAAAAAGATATCTCGCTCTCCTTCATTGTACCGATTGCAGAGTTCTACACGTTCCGCTACAGGTGTACTTCCGTCCAGATTAAAATAAGGAACTTGAGCTTGCTGAAGCTCCCGACCGATAATCCCCAACATCTCGGTAAACTGAGAAAAGATCAATAATCGCTTACCTGCATCCAGACTTTCTTCCACAATCTCTAACAGCTGTTCCAGCTTGGCTGACCCACCTTGATACTGTTGGATAAATAGCGCCGGATGACAACACAACTGACGTAGACGGGTAAGTCCGGCTAGAATTTTGATTTTATTTTGCGGAACTGCTTTGTCATTTAGATGTTTCAGTGCATCTTGTTGTAGCCTTGCTAGATAGGCGGCATATAGTTTTTTCTGTTCCGGTAAAAGTTCAGACACCAGCATATGCTCCTGCTTATCCGGTAATTCTTTCAGCACATCTTTTTTCAATCGTCGCAATACAAAAGGACGGATGCGCTTCGCAACTACTTCTTTGGAGAGATCAGCAAATGACTTTTTATCGCCTAGCAACTGCGGGAATACCACATGCATAATCGCCCATAATTCGTAGATCGAATTTTCAATCGGTGTGCCTGTTAATGCAAAGCGATACTGAGCTTGAATCTGCTTCACTGCTCGCGCCACTTGCGTAAGATCATTTTTGAATGTCTGCGCTTCATCCAAGATCAACGTGTGAAAAGAAGAATGGTGCGCTTGTTCTAGATCACGACGTAGTAATGGATACGATGTGATAATCACATCAACTACAGGTTGATCACTGGTCTGAGGGTTTAGCGATTGATACCACCGCCGATTCCGTTCCGTTTTGGTACCATCGATCAGACAAATATTCATTTCTGGCGCAAACCGCCGAATCTCATGTTGCCAGTTGTACATCAGCGAAGCCGGAGTGACAATCAATGCAGGCTTGCCACTTTGCCGAATATCCGATAAGACTGAAGCTAGAAAAGTAATACTTTGTAACGTCTTCCCAAGCCCCATATCATCCGCCAGAATACCACCGAATCCATAATGAGCCAGTGTTCTCATCCACTGATAACCATACTGCTGATAATCTCGCAAAATAGGAGCTAAATGCGCTGGCACAGCTTCTTCCCGTAGATCTGGATTACGCATATTTTCCAATAATAATCGCAAAGACTTGCCAAACTGCACACTTTCGTCTTGCGATTCTTGATCCAACCCTGCTAACCCTTGCATCAGTGGCATACGCATCTTCAACTGTCCGGTCTGTTCTTCACTGGACTCAAGGTCGATCAGATACTGATCCATTGGCATCGACTTCGCCATACCCGTTTGCTGAATAAAAGCGATAATTTTGCGAAATTCTTGTTGTTCCAAAGGTAATAGTGAACCATTAGGTAATCGATGGTAGCGTCGTTGTTCTTTTAAGGAGTTCAACACTTCAATAATCTGAGATTCTGCTATCCCATCTAACTCTAGAGTCAGTTCTAGCCAATCATGACGAGGATCGGTATTTACTTTTAATTTGGGTGCAGACAAAGGATTGTATAATTTGGCTTTGACGGCTGATGTAGCATAGACTTCGACCCACTTTTCTAAACGGGGCAACAGATGATAAAGAAACTCATATTCAGCGTCTTCATCGGTCAAAAAGTACCCGCCTTCTGTCTGTACAAAAGAACCTTCATCTAGCAACATCATAATCTCTTCTTCTTGCTTCCCATCTCGTAACAAAATCTGCCCTTCAGGCAATTGCGTTCCTTGCATATCCAGTGGATTGATGGTGACTTGTCCGTATTGGAATTCTAAGCCTGCTAATAAACGATCACGTACACGATCTAGATACAATCGTGCTTGAAGCGGTGTGCGTACAATATATTCGGAGACTGCACGGGTCATATGAACTTGACCTAATGTCATTAACCCGGGAATCACTTGCTCGATAAAAGGTTCTAATTGTTCTTCAGGGATCGTCATTGTCTGGTGTGTTCGATATTGTGGTGAAGCTTGCAATACCGATTGAAGTTCACTCAGACGCTGACACTCGTTTTCAGGCACATGAATAATCTGACTATAAGAGATTACCGTTTCATACCATTCCATGACGATAAGGTGTTCTAGACCTTCTACATGCAGTTCATAACGAGGTGGTGCACTTAACGACTGCGAAGAGTTGATTGAATCTGCTGATAATGGTTCATGACGATCCAGTTCAAATTGAATCGGCAATGCTTCTTCACTGGGTACAACTGCTCCCCACGGCTGACCGGTATGTTCCAATACAGTAGAAGAAGCTTGAGACAATTCTTGCAAGATTTCCTGCCAGTGTGATGCAGGAATTAATAACAGACGAGGATTTTGCCTTGCTACAACACCCTGTGATTCCCAGCTTCCATATTGCTGTTCTTCTTGCATAATATCCAGTAGATGCTGAATAAGACGGTCATCTGTACGGGTAAAGCTATGCAATTCAGGATCATACGTAAATGCTTTGGAAAAATAATAACTTTCCCGGCGCTTCACATATTCCAAAAATTCGATAAACTGTTGCACAATATACAGACGCTTGGGTCCTATTTTCATCTCTATTCCAATACGATATTGTCGATTACCATAAGCAATTGGCTTACAGATCCATTCCACTTGAAGAGTCGTTCGCGTCTCAAAGTAGGCTCGACTGCCACTAGGACGCTGTTTTTTATCGGCAAATAAAGATAACAAATGCTGTGTTAATTGCGCGGCATCCGCATGCTGTTGCTGCATAAGCTGTTCTGCTTCCTGCTGATGGTCTATCTCTTGTTGTAGTTCGATCGATAACCCTTGTGGCTTCACCGCTGACTCTATTAAGATCGGCACAATCCCTTGCTGATGCGCATAATAGATATGGATCAATACAGCCGCTATATGCTGACAATAATGATCGTAAGAGGACAAAGAAGGACAAGTACACTGAGCAAACACTTCCCCTTCTTCATCTATATTTAAAGAAACCTGCTCGGTCAGTTTCGCTCGAATATGTACAATGGCTTGGTACACAGAAGATGATTGATCATACTGAATAAAGGATACTTTACCATTACGGTAATACGATTTCCCTTTAGCAAAAGCAGTTTTTCCACACCATAATTCGATAGTTGGCAAATGAAGTTCGGTACTCACGTTGGCATCCTCCTTGCTGAAAGTAGTACAGGTCTATCGTTGTTATTTCTATAGTATACCGTAAGCGCTTAGTAGTATAAGAGCGCTCCTGTCCAATCAAAAGTCATTTTTACATAGCACAATCAGTTATGTTTTTTTATAAATGAGCAGTAATAATCTGCACAGTATCGCCTTGAGCAATTCTACCTTCTCGTTCTACCGAACAGACAATACCTCTTGCTTTGCGGGCAGCAGGTACAAATTTGGAACGTAACTTGGGAATATCATATACCTCTTCAATCACTTTACCCGGAAAAATACATGGTAGATTCTCCCCTTCACAGATTAGACCTGTACCATCAGGAAAAATTAATCGTGCTCCTGCTGGCAAATGAGTCAACTGATCGAAGCCACGGATCATCAGATTGGCTCCTAACCACTCGGGTTTTATTTCTGGTAATTTCATACGTATCGCAATCTGTTCACAATCTTCATAAGATACAATACTAATCTGTCTACGATTAGCAATCATTGTGCCTTTTTTATATATTTTCTGTCTGGAATCGGCAGGACGTAACAATCCATAATGGCGATCTCCCGGAATACCTGCCAGTTCAACAGCGATCGAAGGTAATTCTCTAGTGATAAAGCTTTTAGGCGTATCTGCTATTAAGACTTGTTGTACTGTGATAATCTGCTCGGTCATAGTCGTTCTCCTTTAAGTAGATCATGTCATGCGATCTTTGTTGTATATACAATGTGAATATCATAGAGGAAATACACCTAAAAAAGAAGCCCTTCAACGATGAAGGACTTCTTTATAGGGATCATTTAAGACATTGATTGTTGTAAATGCTTCATATGAACTGCTGATCTACGGCGATAAAGTATCGTTGTTCCAATCGCTACACCAATAAAGCTATAAGATACGATACTGGATAAGGCAAGCACCTGCGTGACACTGAGTTCGTTGACCATGACTATTTTAGTACAAGCTTCTAGCACCAGAAGAACTCCCCAGATCAACGTTATATTTCGAATGACTTTGCGAAAATAAGCATATTCCCATTTTTGTTCGAAATGAGTGATAGTCGCAAAACGACTAGCGATATAATAAATAAGCGGTTTGCCTGCACATAATGAACCTAGAAAGACGATACCTACCACACCTGTAATCATCGACTCTCGCAAAAGAAGAATCTTCTCACTGCCACCCAACAAGATCATCACAAAGGAAAGAATAAAGGTCATTAACATTAAACCTCCAAACACATCGAGTGTTCGGTGCTTGGCAAAATGAAAGATATTATCTACTAAAGGAATCAAGGTCGCAATCGACAAAGCAGCCAAACCTCCTACATACGGGGAAAGCCACACATATACGCCCCACGGAATTAAACCGTTAATAACAAGTGTGAATATAATATAACTGCGCGATGACATATTAAGCATGATTACCACTCCTCTGATCATATGATGTTGAGTTGTACAGATGATATTCCGGTCTGTTCTACGCTTCATCTCTTCATTAAATCTTAGCATGATTGCCAAAAAATAAACTCTATCGCAAGGTTAGTTTTGACGTATACCTCTAGATAGACAAAAAAGACTTTCCTGATCCAGAACATGTGCGTTCGGATAGGAAAGTCTTGTGATTATACTCTATTCATTTATACCAGTGGATGAATTGTAAATTCAAAGGCTAACGGTTGATCCGCAGGAATCTGATACTCATCTAATACAGGAGCACCCCAGCTATCATCGCCACCTACACCCATTTGCTTACCAGCGACTGTAACTACCGTGTAATACACATTTGGCAATTCATATTGATGGTATGCACTTTCTAATTCAAACGCCGTATACGGTGAAATATTACATTCTACCGGTGCAGTTGATGGCGCTGTAATTCGAATACCTTGTTTGTGTTGATCGGTAATATCTACACGACGTACACCCGTACGGTTACCCGATTCTTGTGGAACAACATAACCGGATACATTATCTGATGCTTGATTCTGGAAACGAGTTAAGCGAGCTCCAAAAGCACGGTCACTGTAATTCTCATCCGGTCCCATAGCATACCAGTCTAATTGATCATAATCTGCCGGTACTTTAAACGATAATGCAAAGATCGGTAGATTCGCAAGTCCTGTAGCACCATTGTATGTGGATTGTACTTTAACACTTCCATCTCCATATACGGTGTATGTTGTCGTTACTTTCAAATCCGCATGAATACTGAATCCATAATGGAAAGTTACCGTCACATGATCGGCTTGCTCATTCACATCAATACCTACGCATTGGCGAGCAAGACTAGCTGCGAACCAGTTGCCTGCATGGAATCCTCTAGCTGTTCCTTTATCGTTATCTGTTGTTGCACGCCAGAACAACGGTGCTGGTGGTGTAGAGATCATTTCACGTTGACCGTAACGTAGAGAAGTTAAGCTACCTGCTCCTTTAGAAAACATCACGCTAAATCCTGTACCGTGTACACCGATATTCACATCACCATGTGCTACTCGTAATGTACCTGTAGGCAAGACGGTTACTTCTTGTGGTTCCACGTGGAAAATATGTTGTCCAAATGCGATTTCATACCCAGCATCTGCCCATAATTCGGCTTCTTTCAATACAAGAGATGCATGAATCACATATTCGCCAGAAGATGTATGCGTATCTGGCAATACCCATTCAATACGTGCTTGGGATTGAGCATCCACTTGAACTGGCATTGTATGGCTGTACACTTCTACACCTTCATGGTGCAAGCTGTAGACAAGGTTATACGCATCTGTACCTACAAATACATTTTCGTTCACAATTGTAATCGCACTTGGATCAGGTAAAAGCTTGATATTTTGGTAAAGGAATTTAACTTCTTGCATTTTAGGTGAAACTTTACGATCTGCGTAGACAATACCATCGGTACAGAAGTTATAGTCTGTTGCACGATCATCATAATCGCCACCAAATGCTAAATACTCTTTACCATAGCGATCTTCTTTCATCACCGCTTGATCGATATAATCCCAGATAAATCCACCTTGATACATTTCGTATTTCTGTTCCAAATCCGTATATTTAGACATACCACCGACCGAGTTACCCATAGCGTGCATATACTCGCAACTGATATACGGCTTTTGTGGATTGTCATTCAAGTATTCTTCAACATCGGCTACTTTAGCATACATCCGGCTTTCCATATCACTGGTTGCATCATAATCACGGTTGTGGAATACACCTTCATAATGAACAAGACGTGTAGGATCTGTTTCACGGAAGTAATTAGATACATTCAAAATGACTTCTCCTGCATAGGCTTCGTTACCACAAGACCAGATCAGAATCGAAGGGTGGTTTTTATCGCGTTCCACCATCGAGATCGCACGATCCATTACGATATCTTGCCACTCTGGCAAATTACCAGGAACATTCCAAGACGGCTCAACAGCACCCATCTTCTGCCATGAACCATGACTTTCTAGATTCATCTCGTCGATCACATACAGACCATACTCATCACATAGCTCATACCAGAGCGTCTGGTTCGGATAATGTGAAGTACGTACAGCATTCATATTATTTTGCTTGATCGTGCGCACATCCCACAACATATCTTCTGCTGTAATCGCACGTCCTGTACGAGCATTGAATTCATGACGGTTTACACCTTTGAATACAATACGCTTACCATTTAAGCACATGACTTTGTTGATCATTTCAAAGCGGCGGAAGCCTGATTTTTGCGGGATCACTTCTACCAAGTTACCTGCCTCATCATAGATAGAAATCAATAACGTATACAGATAAGGATGTTCTGCACTCCATGTATGTACACTATCGATCGTTGTTGTAAGGTTGGCTTTGCCATCTACAAATTGTGCTTCAAGTGAAGTTACATTTGTACCAGTAGCATCTTGTACTTCAATAATCGCTTTCGCTCCAACGGTCTGCTCTAACGTTAATTGTACCGACAACTGACCTTGCGTATAAGCATCATCTAATCCAGCATTCACATGCAGATCACGTACATGTACAGAAGGTACAGTATACAAATACACATCACGGAAAATACCGGAGAAGCGCCAGAAATCCTGATCTTCTAACCAAGAACCAGTACTGCGTTGGTAGACTTCTACTGCTAATTTATTTTCACCTGCTTGCAGGTAAGGTGTAAGATCAAAGTCTGCTGGCGTAAAACTATCTTCGCTATATCCCACAAATTGTCCATTTAACCATACGTAAAATGCAGACTCGACACCTTGAAATGAAATATAAACAGGTGACTTGTCTCCTGAGGAGCGCTCTAGCAAATGTTGAGGTACTGTAAAGTACTTCACATAACTTCCTACAGGATTGGACTGTGTGGAAAGGCTATTTTCAACTGTAGCCGTCTCAGACGTGAATAATGGACGCAGATCTTCGTGACCATCCCACGGGTACATCGTATTTACATATTGCATTTGTCCATACCCTTGTAACTGGATATGACCGGGAACTGTAATATCTCCCCAACCGTCACAAGCAAATTCTGTTTCTTGAAATCCTTGTGGACGAGTACTTGGATTCGTTGCATAGTTGAATTTCCAATTTCCATTTAAAGAAGAGCGAAGCTTCATCTCGCCACGTTTCTGTGCTTCTTCTAACGTTGCATAATATTTATGATCTGAGTACGCTTTCAAGCGATTTACAGCAAATACACTGACATCTGTTAACCAGTCTAAACTAGGCTTTTGTTGGTTCATGTCCATACCCCCGACTTTTCTTTGTTTTAGAGTGACTAGCGCTGCGGGGAAGGGTTATTCTTGCCGTCGCTGGTAAGACTGGGATATCTTGATTGGACCACTGAGTGGTCGATATCCTTGTCTTAAAGGCGACTTTCAGAATAACCATTCCCCTCCGCTAGAGGTAACTGCTACTCCATTTGAATGCGTCTCCGCAGAAAGATTACACCTTACATCATCCTTTAGATTACATTATCATTTTGAAGTACATTGTCGCTTTGGAATTTTGATCTCGTATGCGTTTTGGCTATATGGTTTCTTCATTACATAAATAATGATATTTAGTCTCGCTCTAGCATTGTTATTCACTTTAGCATCGATATCACAATGCCTTTGATCTCAAACTAGTGCATTTCAAGCTACTCCCAAAATCGAATAAGCTTAAAGCACTACTAAATCGGAACCTTAAAATCTTATCAAACCCTAATTCTTAAAATCCCTACGTTCTAAATTCTAAACTCTAGATTTTAAACCAAAATTATAAGTCCTAAATTCTCAAACCTAAAAATTCAAATCTCTTATTCCTACCCTGCCCACCTACTCGAAGTAAAACTAAATCTCTTTTTTGTGGACATGGCAAAGTGGCTGTGATGCGGCAGAGCGGAGTCTAAGGAAATTGTCCTGAACGTCGCCTTTAAAGATAAATGCGACTGCTTGGCAGTCATTTAAAGCATTTATCTTTACCAGCGGCGGCAAGGACAATTCCTTAGACGAAGCGGTCCCCATCAACAACCACAGCCACTCTCCACAACTCGGAGATTTATTTTACCGATCCAACCATTCCTGCTACGAAGTGCTTCTGCATAACGAAGAAGACGATAGCTGTAGGTAATGTAGAGAACACGATAGCGATCATGATCATACCGAAATCTGGTGCATAACTGGATCCCATGTTAGAAATAAGCAACGGAATCGTTTGATTTTCTGGCGATTGTAAAACAACCAAAGGCCATAGGTAGTTATTCCAGCTCGACATAAATGTAATAATTGCTGCTGCTGCATAACTTGTTTTCATTGTTGGCATGTATACACGGAAGAACAATCCCAATTCGGTTAATCCATCCATACGACCTGCTTCAAGCAAGTCTTTCGGGAACATTTTGGTACTTTGACGGAAGAAGAAAATAAGGAATGCTGTAGTAACGGTTGGAATCACAACTGATGCTAATGTATCGATCCCAATCACTGGTACCACATTACTGATTTTACCGAACATACGATATAACGGAACCATCATCGCTGCAAAAGGAATCATCATCGACAAGAGTAAAATGTTAAATACGATATCTTTTGCTTTACTGCGATAGACTTCAAATCCATACCCTGCAAGCGAAGCGATTAACAATGCCAAAATCGTTGTACTGATCGAAATTTTAGCAGAGTTGCCTAATGCGCCTATAATATCTACAGAACTCGTTAATTTTTGGAAGTTTTCGATCAAATGAGAACCGGGAAGCAATCGACCCTGTGTAACGTCTACCGAAAGGTTAGTTGCGCTGACGAGCATCCAGAAAAACGGGAAAATCGAAATAAATGCAGCGATACTCAAGAAAATATAAGTAAAAAACGTTTTGGATTTATTCATTGCGATCACCTGCCACTCTGAACTGGATAAATGCTAATATGATGATCATAATTACGATAGAATACGATACGGTTGCTGCATAACCAAAGTCTGCTGAATATTTGAACGACAGATTGTAGATATATTGCGAAATGGATGTTGTCGCATTACCGGGTCCACCTTTGGTAATATTGACGACTTCATCAAACAGTTGCAATGTACCAATTGTCGATGTGATCGATGTAAACAAAATAATAGGTTTTAGCATAGGAATAGTAATACTGAAAAATTGACGAATAGCGGAAGCACCATCAATACGTGCTGCTTCATAAATAGAGTTATCGATATTTTGTAGTCCAGATAGATAGAAAATCATGTTGTAACCTGTCCAGCGCCATGTAATAGCGAGAATAATCGTTACTTTTGCCCAGAACGGATCAGCAATCCACTCAATCGGAGCACCAATCAAATGCACTTTAAGCAATAACGCATTAACCAAACCATCCGAAGAGAAAAGGTATTTAAATACAACAGAATAAGCAACTAGAGATGTAATACAAGGTAAGAAAATAGCTGTACGGAAAAATCCTTTAAATTTCAAACGAGGATTATTCAATAATACAGAGATGAACAAAGCAAGCACAACCATTAAAGGTACTTGGAAAATCAAATAAATAAATGTGTTTTTTACTGCTGTAAGGAACATATCATCTGTAAACAGACGAGCATAGTTATCAATACCATTGAATGATAGATTCGAGCCTGTTCCCGTTTGGAACGAAAGAATAAGTGCTTGAATCATTGGATAAAAGTAAAATGCACATATCATCAAAACGGCTAATGCAATAAATAACCATCCTGTTAAGCCAGCTTTGAAACGAGGGCCGAACTTGGATTGAGGTTGAGCTGCTTTCATTTCTTTCATCTCCTTTATATCGCTTGTGGTCGTTTTATTTTTTTATTTATGGCTTAGATACGGCAATAAAACCTTGAACGGCAAAGCCCAAGGTTTCATTGCTGTTTCTATTGCCTTACGCCCAGCAAGCTTTCTCTATCCACTTTTTGAGCAGATCGGGTACAGTATGATTTTTTAATGAATCAAAATGTTTTATTTCAGTTGAGCTTCTGCTTGAGCTTGAACATCGTTCAATACAGAGTCAATGTCTTTACCAGCAAGGTAGTTCTGTACTTCTACAGCCATGATATCTTCGATAGCATACGTGTGTAGACCGTAGTTTACGTTAGGAACTTCTGTAGTCCATTTTGCAAAGTCAGCATAGATTTTTTGTCCGCCAAAGAAATCGTCTGCTTTGTCATAAGCTGAACCTGTAGAAGCTGCTTTGAACGTACCGATGATACCAATTTTGTTCAACATATCTTGGTACAATTCTTTATCAGAACCGAATGTTTCTTTCATGAAATCAGCAGCAGTATCTTGTCCGTCTACGTTCATGACATACCATGAGCTACCACCAATGTTAGATGCGTGAACAGAGTTTGGTGTGTTTTTCAATGTTGGGAATGGAACAACAGCCCATTTACCAGATTGAGAAGCTTCTGCTTTAACAGAAGGTGTGATCCAGTTACCTGTAGGAACAGATGCTACAGCACCACTGTTGAATGCAGCCAAGAATTGACTCCAGTCAGAGTTCGTTTTTACGATATTTGCATCAAACATTGCTTTGTAATCTTCCATAGCTTCTTTCAAAGCTGCGTTTCCTGCAATGTTAGGTGTTTTACCGTCTTCTTTAAGATACCAAGTACCTGCAGATTGGATCATTGCACGAATCAATCCCAAGTCATTTGGATCTTGAGTTAACATATCTTTACCAGTTTTAGCTTTTACTGCTTTACCGATTTCGATAAATTTATCCCAGTCGATATCTTGCATATCTTCAGGTGTGTAACCTGCTTCTTTAAGATAATCCGTTCTTACATACATACCAGTTACGCCGGAATCAAATGGAACACCATATTGTTTGCCGTTGTAGTTAGTAGGACCTGCTTTGTAATCTGCAAAGTCTGCTGATTTAATCGAATCAGACATATCACGGAATGAATCTGGATACGCTTGCAAGAAGTTTTGTGAACGGTAATCTTCGATCAACACAATGTTTGGAAGACCTTTAGTTGTACCAGAGTTCAAACCTGTGTTTAATTTTTGTACAATATCCGCTTGAGCGTTTTCAATGATGTTAATCGTAACATCAGGATGCTTAGCCATATATCTCTCTTTAGCTAAATTCAATGCTGCTATGTTAAATTTAGCGTCCCATGCCCATACTGTGATTTCTTTTTTAGCTGGATCAGAACTTGCACCGCTACCAGCATTACCGGAACATGCAGACAACATGAAAACGGTTGCTAGTAAAAGAAACATCATTTTTTTCATTTTTGTTCAACCCCTGTTCTTTTTTTGAAAGCGTTTACCATTTGGTATATTTATCTTAACACCTCTTGATTTGAAGACGGTATGACTATCTTTGTAAGGATTTGTGATTTTCTTATATTTCAAATTTTTGATAGCGTTATCATTAGTAATATATTTGGATAATGGTATAAAATGTAGATTAAAATAGGGTGGGATTAGTGAGTATGAGCGGAATTTAGGGAGACCGCTTCGGGGATCTATTTTTTCTTGCCGTCGCTGGTAAGATCGGATATTTTGATTTGACCGCAGGCGGTCGATATCCGAGTCTTAAAGGCTCCTTTCAGAAATAATAGATTCCCCTACGCTCTGTGCTGGTAGGGTTTTCGGTATGGGATAGCTTATTTAGAGCACCAATTTGAATGTTGGGGAGCGGGGGCAGGAAAGAATGAGGATTAGAATAGATTGGAGTGGCTTGGTGAATATATAGCTATCTTGAATTTGTGCCTACTATATATAGAAAGATCGAGTTAAGTTTATGGATTAAATACTTGGTGTTTTTAAAATAGGAATATTTATAGATTGTTTCATTATAAATAGAAGAAAGGTAGGCGCTTATTTCTAAGTGTCTACCTTTCTTCTATATACAAAAGACATCTCTTATACCGTTTAGAACACGGGATATGGTAGATGTCTTTTGTATTTTTTATAGGTTATTGTTGTTCTAAAATTAACGGCATGGTGATTTTGACTTTGGTGCCTTCGCCTTTGGTACTGGAAATGGTCACGCCGTATTGTTCGCCGTAGAGTAGTGTGATGCGGTTATGGACATTTTGGATGCCGATGCCGGTGAATAATTGACGTTTGCTTTTCGGATTCGGTAGTGGGTTCTGTTCGCCCACCTCAGAAAGACCGTCCATACCATCTCCATTGTCGACCACTTCGCAGGTCAGTACACCATCGGATTGAGACACCATAATATAGATGATACCGTTTTGTTTTTCATTAAACGCATGGAAAAACGCATTTTCGATAAACGGTTGAATAATCAATTTGGGCACATGGTATTCCAGACAATCTGGAGAAACGAAATAATTTACTTGTACGCGTTGTCCATACCGCACATGGTTGATAAATACGTAGTTTTTCATATTACCCAGCTCTTGTTCAATCGTGATCGTTTCACTGACATTACTGATTGTATTTTGCAATAATGAAATCAGTGCATTGATCGTCTCCGCAGCCGTTTCTTTGTTTCCTTTTTGCACCAGGATTTTGATCGAAGCAAGCGTATTATACAGGAAATGCGGATTGATCTGTCGTTGTAATGCAGCTAACTCTGCATTCCGTTGATCTTTTTGCGTCTGAATTAAACGTTCGATATAATCATTCAGTTCATCCAGCATATAGTTATACGCTCGACCTAACTCCTGAACTTCATAACTTCCACTCACTTGAATATAATTATCAAAATTCTTCTCCGTAATCGTAGACATCTGCTTCACCAGACGGGTCAATGATTGGGTCAATCGACGTGAAATTAAAAATACAATCAACAACGCTCCGCTGACAATCGCAATACAGATCAGTGCTACTGAACGCACATTGATAATCTGTCCAACAGCAAATTCCCGATCAACCAAATTAACCAGATAAAAATCATATTCAGGTACATAATTCGATAAAATAATATGATCTTTACCCATCACATCCGCATCCATATAATCCAGATGTTTTTTGTTAATCTGGGTCGCATAATTGAGGAGCTCCGGTGAAAAAGAACCAATCAGATCATCTCGATTACTCGATACAATCTGTCCACTCGCATTCAGAATCAGAACATCGTTGCCTGTACTGGTAAAATTACTATAAAAACGTTTGAATTCCCGCTCTTGAATGGCTATATAGATGGTTCCATACAGAAAGTTACTTGTACGCTCCATCAAAGCTTTGGAAGCAATAATGTAATGTTCTGCCGGCTGATCGATAGCTGTTGATTCTTCATCATACTGATACATCAGCCGTCTCGGTTCAGCGATCGTATTCTTAGTAATCATACTTTCAGACAACGTATGCATTGGAATAGGCCAGTATCCATAATCAGAAGCATAACTTCTGCCATTCACTCCTATGACCGTAACGCCTACTTCATAAGCGTCTACATTTGATTTAATCTGCTTCATCTGTTGACCCATACTGAAATAAGAACTACCTGTAGCGATCGAATCGCCTTCACCGCTCGTTAAAAAGCTTTTGACGGTAGCCGTCTGAGAGGCATGGCTAACTGCATTTACAATCGAATCGTTAAACGACTCAAAGCTTGTTTTAATCTGATTCAACACTTTCGAGTTGGTGATACTGAATGTCTCGGCAAATAGTCGCTCTGACATTCGAATCGTTACGAGCGAAGTCAACAAACAAACAGCAATGATACTGACCACCATAACAATAAACAATTTAAAAAACAGACCTTGCTGTTTGAAATTGTCGATACTTTTCTTCATACTCATTCCCTTTTCTTTAACCCATTCATTACATACTATAATAGTAAGATATTTTGCTACGCAAAAATCACTTTCTTATTGAACTGGGTCGCGCTTATATTGCCAAGCGCTTGATGTAAGATATTTTGCTACGCAAAAATCATTTTTTCATTGAACTGGGTCGCGCTTATATTGCCAAGCGCTTGATGTAAGATATTTTGCTACGCAAAAATCATTTTTTCATTGAACTGGGTCGCGCTTATATTGCCAAGCGCTTGATGTAAGATATTTTGCTACGCAAAAATCATTTTTTCATTGAACTGGGTCGCGCTTATATTGCCAAGCGCTTGATGTAAGATATTTTGCTACGCAAAAATCACTTTCTTATTAAACTGGGTCGCGCTTATGTTGCCAAGCGCTTGATGTAAGATATTTTGCTACGCAAAAATCACTTTCTTATTAAACTGGGTCGCGCTTATATTGCCAAGCGCTTGATGTAAGATATTTTGCTACGCAAAAATCACTTTCTTATTGAACTGGGTCGCGCTTATGTTGCCAAGCGCTTGATGTAAGATATTTTGCTACGCAAAAATCACTTTCTTATTAAACTGGGTCGCGCTTATATTGCCAAGCGCTTGATGTAAGATATTTTGCTACGCAAAAATCACTTTCTTATTGAACTGGGTCGCGCTTATATTGCCAAGCGCTTAACGCAAGTGTTTACGTCGGTATTGGCTTGGGGATAGTCCGGTTAGTTTTTTGAATACTTTGGTGAAATAACTAGGGTCGGAATAGCCTACTTTGCTACTGATATCTGCAATCGTGAACTCGTCTTCTTTTAACATGGCGGCGGCTTTTTCGACGCGGATTTTGTTCAAATACTCACTAAATCCTTCTTTATTATGCGTTGTGAAATAGCTGGATAAATAAGAAGGGTTAAAATGAAAATATTGGCCTAGCCCGGTCAGACTGAGCGACTCTGCAAAATGAATATCGATATACTCTAATAACTTTTTCATATTCGAGTTACTGTTCGGCTGTGTACGTGCTGCAATCTGCTGATCAACTACTAATAAAAAGCGGTTCAGCAAATCGATTGCTTCATTAATGTGCTCGGCTTCGTTAATCTGTTTGAAATAGTTATATTTCTCAGCATCCAGTTGTTCAACATCATAATCCAGATTACCAAGCAGTGTAATAATATTGAATACGACATTTCCTAGAAACGATTTCAACTCAAACGGAGTCGAGACATAGTTCCCCGACATCGCTGTGACATACTGGCGCAATTCTTGGAAAGCAAATTCAAAATGCTCTCGCTTCATCTCTTCAGCAAATTGCTTTAGGTTGAAAGCACCTTGTACTGCAACCGGTGGCGGAAGTTCAGATTCTAACATGAGTCTGCGATCCGGGAAATAAAAGCGATAGTCTAACAATTTCAAAATCTGTTGATGATACACCGGATCGATCTGCTCAAATGTATGAAAAGGACTACTCATCACCCAACCGATTTGTGGAGACTGAGCATGAATATCATCGGCTAATTGCTGAATAACGGTCACTAACGTTGAATATTGAGACTCTTCCAGATTCACCAGAAATACAATTAGACCGGAATCACTGACCGGTGCAGGTCGAAATACAATCGATGTCCCTAGCGATTCAAGCACCTCTGCCAGTCTCATTCCTAGAGTAGATAAGTGACTTTGTACAGCCGCAGACGTATGGTTGTTCGCAATATAACCGGAAGGCTGAACGCCGATCAGACAATAATGCTCATACGGGAAAGCTTGCTTGATCAGTTCTTGTCCATAATTCACTTCATATCCGGAGATCACTTTTTCTATAATATGATCAATCGACAATAACTCTTGATCATTATCTTCATTATATTGAAGAGAAGGAATACGACGTGCTGTCTTTTGTAGAACTTGCAACAACTCTTGCGTTTCTAACTTCGGCTTCAAAATATAATCAGCTACCCCACTTTGAAAAGTGGAACGTACGTAGCTAAATTCACCATAACTACTCAGTACAATGACTTCAATATGAGGATACCTTTGCTTCACAATTCGTGTGAATTCTTCGCCATCCATAATTGGCATGACGATATCGGTAATCACAATATGAGGTTGCAATTGATCTACCAGTTCGAGCGCTTCTTTTCCATTAGATGCTTCACCAACAATCTGAAATCCAAATTGTTCCCAGACCATATAGTGTTTAATTCCTTGTCTTACCAGAATTTCATCATCTACGATCAAAATTCTACACAGTTCTTTCATTATGACACTCCCTATATAACTCTACTGAAGACTACAAGAATCTTACAGAATACCATTTATGGTAGCGTTTTCAAACGTATAGTTTATTATTTATCTATTAGTATTTTTATGCTAACACAGAATAGAGAATCATGGGACAAAATATTTGAAGATGATAATGATCGCTAATCCTAGAACTCCTCTTCCAAATCATCAAAACAGCCTAACGTATTGGATGCACATTAGGCTGTTTCGGGAATTTCTGTATTGGATGATGTGAATTTCTTTTCAATACTGCTACATCCTATTTATTTGCGATCGAATGCCATTCTTGCTGCAAGTGCTGTTAGCACACTTCCCATGACCCAGCGCTGGATACTCATCCAAATCGGACGTTTACCGAACCATGATACCACTTGACTCGCTACCAGTATAATCAATAGATTAACGATAAAGCTGATGCTAATCTGAAGCAGACCTAGAGTGGCACTCTGCATCAATACCGATCCCCGTGCAGGATCTATAAATTGTGGTAACAATGATACATACAATACGGCTGCTTTGGGATTAAGTAAATTTGTCATAAAGCCCATTATAAATAGCTTTTTAGGCGATTCGATCGCTAATGATTGAGGTTCCAGTATATTGCGATCACTTCCACTTCCAGGACGAATCGCTTTCCACGCTAACCACAGCAAGTACACTGCTCCTGCCCATTTAATCATACTGTAGAGTATAGGAACTGTCAGAAATAACGCAGATAATCCCATCATGGTCGCTACAATATACACGACAAATGCGAGCATCACGCCGAACAAAGAAATCATGCCTGCTAACTTTCCTTGTGTTACCGAACGCGAAATCAAATAGATCATATTCGGTCCTGGCGCACATACCATCCCTAAAGCGACAGCGGCAAAAGCAATCATCGTTCCAAAACTAATCATGTCCGTCTCTCCTTTTTTTATAGTTTTGTATATGTAAGATTGTTATACAGTATACGCTTTTGTAGTCAATTCGTTAACCTTTATGTAAGTGGTTTGACAATATCCATCTTTTCCTTCACAATAAATATAATGATCGTTCTATATAAAGGAGTGTATCAATTGAGTAAAAAAAGAGAAACGTTACTGATTGTAGCTGAAAAGCTTTTTTATGAACATGGATTTCATGCGATTGGCCTGAAGCAGATTATTACAGAAGCAGATATTGCGATTATGACGCTCTACAACCATTTTGCTTCCAAAGATGAATTGATCGTAGAAGTGTTGAAGCGACGTGAGCAACAATATATGGAGTATCTGCATCGTTTTCTGACGGATGATCGTGAAGCTATTTTATTGAATTTGGCTAAAGGACATGCGCAACGTTTAATGGATATTCAATCACGTGGATGTATGTTTTTACGGGCAAAAGAAGAATTTGCTGGTGATCCAACGCATCCGGTTGTACAGACTGTGAATCGTCATAAAGAAAATGTGATGAAATTTATCGAGCAATTGGACTCTTCCCTGACTTCGCAACAAATTTTACAATTTTCGCTGTTGTTAGAAGGATCTACTGCTCTGGCTGAGACAGAAGATACAGCCACCGTATGCGCCCAATTAATTGATATGACCGAAAAACTATTTGTACGTGCGGCTTAAACAAGTAAGTATTCTGTTATAGCCATACTATTGGCACCCAAGATCAATCATTTCTATCGGTTCAAAAGTATATCTGATCGCAGTGAGTATATAGATACTCACTTTTTATTTAAGCAAAAGTATAATGATCGTTCTATATATTTATAATACATAAAGGAGTGTTACCCTATGAACGCTAAAAAAATTATATTTCCCGGTATAGCGATGATTGCTGTTTGCTACACATTAGGCAGATACAGCTTTGGACTATTTCTACCTGAGATTTCTGCTTCTCTTTCTTTATCCACTACTGATGCAGGCTGGATCAGTTCAGTGATGTATATTGCATATTGTCTGGCATTATTAACAGCACCCTTTCTTATTCACAAATGGGGACATTATCAGGTAATCCGCTTATCTGGAATCAGTGTAGTGGTTGGGATTGCCGGTGTGGCTTTGGCGCCAAATACATTAATATTAACGATCAGTCTGTTCTTTGCTGGATTAAGTACAGGTTGGATATCGCCTGCTCTAGGCAATGCGGCTTCTACTGAACTTCCTGTTGCCGATCGGGATCGTGGAAATGTTTGGATCAATAGTGGAACAAGCTTTGGGATGGTGTTATCCGGTCCCATCGCTTTATTATTTACCGAATACTGGCGCTTAAGTTATGGACTATTCGCTATCATTGCTCTGATCACCCTATATTGGAATAGCAAAAATATACCGCATCGGCATCCTATTACATCTGCTACGACTAAAGATCAGCACCAATTCCAATTATTTCAGCCACACAGTCTAGCATTGTGTGTAGGTTCATTACTTATTGGAAGCAGTTCTGCAATATATTGGACGTTCTCGCGTAGCTTTTTGACGGTAGAACAAGGATTATCTTATACGACAGCGATCTGGTTTTGGATTGTGATGGGGATATCAGGTATGATTGCCGGTAGTTCTGGAAAATGGATCAATCGGCTTGGACTTTCTGCTTCGTATCGTCTGGGTATGTTTATGATGAGTATTGGAATCATAGTCCTTATTATCCCGTCTGTTGGATTTAACTTTGCTTCAGCTATCTTATTTGGAATTTCGTTTATCTTTTTAAGCTGTATCTGTATTGTGTGGTCTACTCGTGTCTATACCAAGCAACCTTCTATGGGGATCAGCCTTTCTTTTTTGATGATTGGTGCAGGGCAATTTGTAGGTGCTTTGATCGCGGGGAATGTGATTGATCTATTTTCATATTCGGTAGGATTTGTGATCTTTGCCGGACTCGGACTGGTCGGGCTGTTGATTAAAATCAAAACAAATACGACTGCATAATCAATCTCTTTATAGGAGTAAATACTTTATTTCTATAGAAGCAACGCATAATATAAAGACACTGAATAGTGTCTTTTTTTGTTGTGCAAGTTCTAGTTAGACTGTCTAGCTTTCTCTAGATCATGGTATAATAAAGAGATTCGTGAATAGAGAACCACGCTTAGGAGAATAGAGAATATGACGTTGATATTGAATATAAAGCAAGATATAGATCGTTCCGTACAACAGTGGCATGAGCAGTTTGCTGAAAATATCGCTCCACTGGGACAAGGGATTCGGAATGTGCAATATACGACAGAAGCGCTCGCCCTTATTTTCCAAAAAGGGTTGCCGGATGATCCAATAGAACAGGCGTTATTTAAGCTGAATACCTATCTGTATATGCTACAGATTGTTGTCCAACCTGTTCAAAATAAACTGAGTCGCACGATGTCTTCACTTGGGTATCATACTCATCTGGCAGTAGCTGAATTGCAAAAATCTATCGAATCTCTTTTTGCAGAACCTCTTCCTCTCACATCTGTTACTTCTATAGAACAACGTGAATGGTTAAGCGGTACACTCTCTTATATTCGTGTCGAGATGCTTAGTGAATCACGCGATTCTTTTACCTTTTTCAATAGTTATATGCGGATATGGATCAACTGGATTTTGCCATTGCTCACTCATTCTGTTGCAGACGATACCGAACTAACACTACAAGCTGAAGTTAAGCTTCTCGAACAATTAGAACCACGTTCCGGCCATTCGGCGCTCAAGCAAGCATGGTGGCTAGCGCAAAGTTATATTCAGTTTGAACGTGGAGCAGAGCAGGATGAAGTATCTCTTGCTCTTATCCATACTGCTGCGACCAAGCAAGATTTCTATCCAGATCGTCTACCTGATTACTTGGAGCGTCTAACCGATCAAGCGAACTGGACACGATTAGCGTATTGGCTGACTGAACTTGCTGATGTATTACGCCAGCAACAATCTAATTTACAAGATTATGCACTTTATTGGGAACAAGTGATCACCCAACTACCAGAAGCTGAGCTTCAAATGTGGACAGCACTGGAAAAATTATTACCTGTCGGTGGACGCATTTACGAGCAAAAATTGTTATCGTACGGGAAATGGCAATTATGGATGGATTATCAGTTGTCTGCGGGTAATGATCCTGCCAATTATAAAGTCACCGAACTGCAACCACTCGAAAATAATGCACCAGAAATGTTACTTCCTTTTTACCATCAAGCGGTAGAACGACATATGGCGCACAAAAACAGACAGGGCTACAAAGCCGCTGTCAAATTACTCAAACGTCTAGCTAAATTATACAAAAAAATAAAGCAAGAACCACGTTGGAATGACTTTATCGAACAATTTGCTCAGCGAAATAGTCGTCTACGTGCGCTTCAAGAAGAATTGCGGAAAGGGAAGCTGATACCATGAGTCATTATCTTCAACACATCACTGTCCAAATGGGACTCAGCGAGTATGGCGATGCTCTAATCTATGGCTCCAAAGAAGCTTATGGATTCGTGCCTGCAACCTATCTCAAGCATCTGCTATTTGCATGGCATGAAGATTCCTTTTACGGAACAGAGCTAGAAGTAGAAGAAACACCTGAAGTGGAACTAATTGTGCTCCCTGCTGAACAGGTGATTCCGTATTTTGCATCGGCTCCTCTGCTTCATCATGTGCAGTGGAATTGGGAAGGCGAGACCGCTCAGATTCGGAAGTTGGCTCCCTATCTGGAACGTTGTCTGGATGAACGTAAATATCTTCCCAGTCTAGCTTCGTATCGGAAAGGGAAATTACAGTGGAGCTGGGATCAAGATGTGCTCTTAGAATGGGCGCAAGAAGACGGAGTCGAACGTGAGATACGATCTTTGCTCAAAAATGCGTCTCAACTCCAATTTGTACAAGGATTACAAGCGGCATTCTCCGCTACTGTGTTCCGACAATATTATAACAGCGAAGCAGAAGCCGCTGATCTAAGACGTGAATATCCGCAATTATTTGATCGCAATCAGAGTACAGCAGGGCTAGATGAAGAAACATGGCTGGTGTCGATCGGTTGGAAAAGTGATACAGCTCCTTTTCGCCCGGCACTTCAATTGCTGGAACCGGAAGATTCCAACAGTGGTTGGCGACTCCAATTTGTACTACAAGACAAAGCCGATGAAACGGTTCTTGTCCCTGTACAATTGGGAATTGACGGACATGTGACTGGTAAATGGCCTGAGCCATGGAATATTCATGTGCAAGATCGGGCTTCTGGCTGGCTCGAACATCTACGAGCCACTTTACCGCGAGCCCAATTCGCCGAAACGTCTGATATTTTACAGCGTCCGATGAACAATGAAACCGCATGGCGCTTTTTAACGACAGAAAGTAATCGACTGCTTCAAGCAGGTTGGTTAGTGTTACTTCCTGCATGGTGGGAAGCGGCAAGGCGCAAAAAGCCTAAATTACGTGCTAAAGTTAGCGAAGATAAAGAAAAACGGGACGGCAAATCCTTTTTCGGCTTAGATGCACTGATCGACTTTGATTGGCGGGTATCGATTGGAGATACAGATCTTTCGGAAGAAGAGTTTCTGGAACTAGCGGCTCGTAATGAACGATTGGTACTTTTCCGTGGACAATGGATTGCGCTTGATCCTGAGTTGTTGGAACAGATCCGGCGAGCGATGAACGGGATCGATAAGCGACGTGGATTATCTTTTCAAGATGTATTGCAACTTCATCTGATGCGCCAGCATCGTGCGGCTCAAGTTGCCGAAGAAGAAGCGGTTGAGGAAGAAAGTACACGTGTAGAACTGGAAGTCGAATTGAATGAACATCTGACTTCTTTAATCGAAAAGATCAATCAGCAAGTGGATCTTCCACTCACTCCGATTCCAGCAGGACTACAGGCGCAATTGCGTCCTTATCAGCATGAAGGATATTCATGGTTATCTTTTCTAAGAAAATTCGGTCTGGGTGCTTGTTTGGCAGATGATATGGGACTCGGTAAAACGGTGCAATTAATCACGTATTTACTGCATATTAAAGAACATGCAGAGATCGCTATTCATCAACTAGCCGAACAATTCCATCAGACCGAAGAAATGCAACAGATGCATCAAGAGACCATTTTCAGCCCGACTTCCCTTGTCATCTGTCCCACTTCTGTACTGGGGAACTGGCAAAAAGAAATCAGTCGCTTTGCACCTTCACTTACAGTAGCGCTCCATTATGGCAGTAAGCGCCGTTCAGGAGAAGAGTTCCAGCAGTTGATCGATCAAGCTGATGTTATTCTAACGTCATATGCAACAGCATCACTCGATCAAGAACTGCTTCAAAGTTATACATGGGCAACCATTTGTCTGGATGAAGCGCAAAATATTAAAAATGCACAAACAAGGCAATCGCAAACGGTTCGTAGTCTATCCGCTATGCATCGGGTTGCGCTAACTGGTACACCGATCGAAAATAGATTGGCTGAATTATGGTCGATATATGACTTTATTACGCCAGGTTACCTAGGAACCGCTAAAGGATTTCAAGAACGGTTTAGCAATGCGATTGAAAAAGATCATGATGAAGAACGAACATTACATTTACAGCGTCTGGTTAAGCCATTTATGTTACGTCGTACCAAAAAAGATCCTAATATTCAATTGAATTTGCCTGAGAAAAATGAAATGAAAACCTATATTCATCTTACAGCTGAACAAGGAGTACTGTATGATCAAGCAGTCAATAGCTTAATGCAACAAATGAACGATCTGGATGGCATTAAGCGTAAAGGTGCCATCCTGTCTGCACTCACTCAGCTCAAACAACTGTGTGACCATCCGATTCTTGTGACCAAAGAAGCGTTGCCTGAACCGGAAAAAGGCAAACGATTCAATACCGAAGCATGGGTCAGTCGGTCTGCCAAATTAGAGCGATTGCTGGCGATGGTCAAAGAATTACGTGAAGAAGGCGAACAATGTCTGATTTTCACCCAATATATTGGGATGGGTCAGCTGATGCAAAAGATTTTGGAAGAAGAGTTACAGGAAAATGTATTATATCTAAATGGAAGTACATCCAAAACAGCGCGTGATCGGATGATCGAGCAGTTCCAAGCACCTGCGGTAGAAGGCGATTCCACCAAGCCATCTGTGTTTATTTTATCGCTCAAAGCTGGTGGAGTCGGTCTAAATTTAACAGCTGCCAATCATGTGTTCCATGTGGATCGCTGGTGGAATCCTGCGGTCGAAAATCAAGCTACTGACCGTGCTTATCGTATGGGACAGACACGCGATGTCCAAGTGCACAAATTTATCTCACTCGGTACACTGGAAGAACGAATCGATGAAATGCTGGAAAGTAAGCAACAGCTAAGCGACAATGTGATTTCCAATTCAGAAGGCTGGATCACTGAACTATCTAACGATGCGTTAAAAGACTTATTTGCGTTACGTCGTGAATGGGCGGAATAATAAAGCATGACATTACACATGATTGTACGTATAATTAAACGTATAATCATGTGTTTTTGTTAGGAGGAAAATGATGGCTAAATTATTAGAGCCTCAAAAAGATGTATCTCTAGAACAGCCGATTCTTTTTGGACGAGATCAATTAGTAAATACAGCTACGATTTCACGTCAATTCAGCAAAGTTAAATTGTTAGCTAAAGTAAAACCTTTGTTTATCACAGACAATGGAAATGTAGATTCTGTACTTTTGAGCTACGAAGCGTACGAAGAAATGTATAATCGTATCCAATCGCTAGAGCAAGAAGTTCTAGATTATCGTGCAGAAGAAGCAACGGCTAAACCTGAATCTTCTGTAGACTGGCAGACCGTTCGACGCAGTTCTAAAGAATAAGCAATGGAAAAACGATTCTTAGTTCAATTTACCAAAAAATCTCTTAAAGAATATGAAGCCTTAGACGGATCAATTATAGAAGAAGTCAATACAGCTCTGGAATCGTTAGAACAAAGAGCAGATCAAGTAGGGAAACTACTAGGCAATAAAAGACAAATTCATCTAAAAGGTACTAAAGAAAAGAAATTAAGACGTTCTGGGGTACGTATTATTTATCAAATTACCGATCAATATGTAGATATTCTCGCTATTGTAAACATTCTTCTGATTGATTTTAAAAAGAATGATACAGAACTGTATATGGAAGCTGAAATTCGTTATCAAGAAACAAAAAATGCTATTGAACTACCTCAGAAAAACTCACCTTTCATTTGGAAGACAGATACAATTGCTAATCAAGATTTAGAACAAGATAGTATGATAGATAAGATATTTGATGACCATTTTGATGATTTAGAAGAATCTATTAAAAATCAAATTTTACATCATTTTTCTTATGGTGAAGTAGCAACAGCATATCAAATTTGGTACGAAGCTGTTCAAGATTTAAATAAAGAATAACTTTTATAACAATCAAAAAAGAGACCTGCTAGTTGAGGTCTCTTTTCCTTACTATCTGAATGAACTATATTTTGGGGAATGTTCTATTATACTCATAGAATTACTCCAATTCTAACTCTACAGCCACTCCCAAATGATCTGATACTATCGCTCCATTCACACCATTCAATGCTACCATAGAAGAATGAACAGGCAACGAGCGATTCGTTAAAATGTAATCGATCCGCAGATGGGTCGCGTTATTTTCCCAACCAGCGATTGCTTTGACAACTGTATGCCCATCGTCTTTTACTTTGGCTAACGTATACGTATCGAACCAGCCTTTACTCATCACATAGTCGTAACCTTCGTCTCGAATCTCGGCTACATTGTTCAGATCACCTAACATGAAGATCAATTGATCTTGATACGGCGCTAATAACTCTTCTGTACAATCCCATTGTCCTCTGAAATGTTCTTCATCATGCCACCATCCATAATGTCCATCAGCTATCCATACTGGCTGTCCATTGATCTCCGTCTGCACCATTAACAAACGACGTGTACGGTAATTGTTATAATCTTGTAGTTGCGAAACGAAATCATAACTGGCTTGTACGATCGGTGTACGGGTTAATATCGCTAATCCTTCATCATACGTATGTCTTGTCTGATGAGTGGGAACCCATGTCCAGTGATAGTCTGACGATAATTGTTGTAACAAGACATAGGCGAAATTATTTTGCCGAATCATCACATGAGCATCAGTAGCGTAATAACGTGACTCTCCTAGGATCACTTCATCTACAGCTGATTCACTCATGGATTGATTGACTTCTTGTAATGCAATAATATCGAACTGTTGTTGATTGATATACTCTGCTAATTGAATGATTTTTTCTAATTGATTGGTCTCATGCCATGAGTGTGTGTTCAGTGTTAAACATTTCAATGATTGTCACCTGCTCCATCTATTTTCATTATATTGCTCCGGTTAATACTTTATCTCACTATACCATAATCCCAAATAGACATCTTAATGAGATACAGAGGTCATGATGTAGAAAAATACAAAATACAGAAAAAAAACTCCAATCGATGCTTATTTAGCAAGGACTGAAGTTTTTTATGATGAACCTATCTCAATCAATCGTTAACTTGCATCTACGCTTGAACCCATCTTTGATGAGCTATCATCCAAAATGATCCAAGATCATACTCCTGCTGGCTTCCACCAGTTACCCGAAATAAATAGCATACTGAGTAGATTATACGAATCGCTAAAGTAACTTTCTTTACTATTCTTCATCCAATCCCAACCTGTATTGACCCATGCTTGATGGGCATTATCAGTCACCCCTGATGCGATAAATGGAGCCACAAACACAGCCGTCGCATACGTACCTCGTGCTGTACCATTTAACTGATATCCATCTTTGATACTGGAAGGCTTGCCACTTGTTTTGCCTTTGATCCAGACCGCCATTTTGTTAGCTATCGTTTTGCCGCGAGTATCTCCATACATCGCATAATCCATTACGATTCGAAGTGGTACCCGAGAAGCATTGTAATTGTATTCGTTGGTTTCTTTAAATTCATCCAAAAACCACTGTGGTGCAGGCTTGGCTGGATTGCCGACAACAAAGTCTGAAATCAACCCTGTAGTGGGCGAATAGGCACTACTGAACTGAGTATATTTGCTATACAGATTGTTGATTACATTTAACCATGTCTGATCTCCTGTCGCATCGTAAAAAGCATGAAAATGACTGAGCATCCAATCCGATGGGCGGGTATCATAACTATTTTTGCTATCCCAATCGCCTAGATTAATTCCATTGTTAGAGGTGACATAACTGGACTTGATTGCACCAATCATTTTTTTCGCTTCAGCTAAATAATTGATCGCTCCTGAAGAGCCCCACTGATCATGTGCTAGTAATAAAGAGTACGCAATATCCAGATCTCCATCGGTGGCTGAACCAAAATGACCTTGAGCAGCTACATCATCTGCTACTACCCAGCCCATCAGTGCAGGATTGCCTGAACTTTTATATGCTCTAGCTGTTTTGAATAGTCCATTGTAGATGGTTTGTGCATTCGTATCCTGTCCTGCCATAAGAGCCGTGATAACCATGCCATATCCTTGACCTTCTGATGTTCCTAGCGGTTCAAACCCTTCCGCATCGCCTGTAATATCACCTTGTACATAATAACCACCCGGCAAAGAAGACAAGTTATTTTTGATATACGTAGATTTCCAGTAACTATAATAGGAAGCGACCGATTGATTCATCGAGGCTTGGGTCACATGATTGGGCTTGATGACCCCTGTATAATTGATTTGTTGTGGAAAAGGTTTCTTCTCATTTGCAGCATAAGCAGAAGTGGATACTCCAAACATTCCCAAGAACGAGATCATGAATAATACAACCACAAGGGAAAGACTTATTAAACGTGTTGCAATAGATACAGGCAATAGAGTACGCATGATAGTAATTCCTCCTTATCATAGGGTAGACTTTCATATTCTGAACTGGGTAAAGCTATCTAACTTTTTTGATATTTGGATATTTTGAAATTTCCTTAAATCGTCTCTGCTACAGCTATATTCTCTTTTTGAAAAAATAAAGGTAGATAGGCTCGATTGGCTTCTAACATTTCATCGAGCATGTCTTTGGCAATCGCAATCGAAGGTACCAAAGGATGATGCACCATTGCTTGCAAAGCGACTTGACGATCTCCTGTCATCGCAGCTTGGATCGTTAATTGTTCATAGGTTTTGACGGCATGCATTAAGCCTTTAATAGGCTCGGGTACAGTCGACAATTGAATCGGTAACGGGCCATTTTGAGTCACGATACAGTTGACTTCAATACAAGCATCATGTGGTAAAAAATCTATCGTTCCTCGATTAGGAACATTCAGTGTCTGTATATCGCCTGTGCCATTGTGCAGAGAGCGCATCAGATTAACAGCGGCTTCTGAGTAGTAAGCGCCTCCACGTTGCTCCAATTGTTTTGGTTTTTCTTTCAACTCAGGATCTCGATACAGCTGGAATAATTCCTGTTCGACTTGCTGTACCACTTGAGCACGTGATCCTTCATTTTCAAAAGAAAGCAATTGATCTTCTAGCATTTGAGGTGTCATATAGAAATACTTGAGGTAATACGAAGGTAAAGCTTGCAAAGAGAGAAGAAAATCAGCATCCCAACCTTGCTGTGGAACATTAGCAGCTGCATATTGTTCGCGTTGTTCTAATAATTCTGTTAATTTCGGTTGCCCATCGACATCAATTCGGGTCACCCAGTGTAGATGATTCAGTCCTACAAATTCAGCATAGATCCGATCTGCTTCTACTTGATAATGTGCTGTTAACCATTTGATTAGACCGATCGGTGCATTACATAAGCCAATACTGCGTACTTTACTATACTTATGGATCGCCTCAGTGACCATACCTGCTGGATTAGTGAAATTCAGCAACCATGCTTGTGGCGCTAACTCCTCGATATCACGGCAAATCTCAAGCAATACTGGAATCGTTCGTAGCGCTTTCATCATTCCACCAGGGCCAGTCGTTTCCTGTCCGATCACTCCATATTGCAATGGAATACGTTCATCTACACTTCTCGCTTCTAACATACCTACTCGCATTTGTGTACTTACATAATCAGCATCTTTGATAGCTTCTCTTCGATTCGTTGTTAAATGTATTGTGATCGGCAATCCTGAAGCTTTAACCATGCGTTTAGCCAGTTCGCCAACGATATTTAACTTATGAAGTCCTTCTTCAATATCGACTAACCACAATTCACGAATCGGTAGATCATGATAATAGCGAATAAATCCTTCGACCAACTCTGGCGTATACGAAGAACCCCCGCCGATTACAGCTACCTTTAACCCTTTACTCATTCATAATCACATCCTGTATTTATAAAATAGTAGACATTGACGTGTGGTATCCTATGATGGTTGTAATTAAGATTGGATCGACCGCTCTGTGCTAGGCGCTGTATTCAAGCGTCCAATATCATGCAACTGCGTATATACTTGTGGTGTAATATAACGTCCTGCTTGCTCCATAGCTCTTAATATCGCTCCGATCACAGGTTCAACTTCTAACTTAACTAATGAGGCATGTGGAGCAGATTGTTGTAGGGCTTGCTCGATCTGGGGGCGAATCCAACCCCGATCTCCACGTGTTAATAGACTTCCAGCCATCACGACATCGAATGTTAACGTGTGCATAGCGAGTCGATGTATAATTGCTGTGATCGACTTTCCGATTTCCTGTCCTTGTTTGGTTAAAATGTCTAAAGCAACTCCATCTCCCCATGCAGCAGCGGTAAATAATAATTCTGCCGCACGTAAAGGCACGTCATAATCATGATCCAAATAATCGTGAAACAGTGTCTCTACATCTCTATAATTCAACATATCTAATAACAATTCTGTTAGCACCGTAGGATGCTCTCTTCCATCCCATGCTCGAATCACAGAACGAAAGACTTCGATACATAATGAGCCACCACCGCCGAAGTCTCCATACTTGTAATCGAATCCACCACACTGATAACTTTCGCCAGATGGATGAATACCTGCACTGTTCGTTCCTGTACCGCAGATCACAGCAATACCATATGGTTGCGTTGTTCCAGCGCGAAGCCCTATCAGCGTATCCCCAACTAGATCATACTTTGCAAATCCAAGGCTACGAATCATCGGATGTAAAATAGCATAATCGGCTGGTCGATCGGCGCCTGCTAAGCCAAAACAACTGGATGTTAATTGTTCACGCTGAATACCCGTTTGTTGTAATGCTTGTTCAATCGCAGATCCAATCTGTTCTCCAGCCAGTAATCCTGCTGTCTGATGATTCCCACCGCCAGCAAGTCCTTGTCCAAGCAACTGTCCTTGTTCATTGGTAATATAAGCAAGCGTTTTACTACCCCCTGCATCTATACCAAGGTAATACTCCAATATGAGTCACCTCTAATCCTGGTTACATTGTGCTGTAGATTGCCTTATAATCAATTCTGATTTTAATTTGAGTCCTGTCGTACGCTTACTCTGATTACTAATCTTACGCAAAATCATATCCGCCGCCGCCAGTCCAATCCGATCAGCCGGTTGTCTCATCGTCGTCAAAAAAGGACGCAATTGCGAAGCGATATTTTGATCGTCATATCCGACTACAGATATCTGCTCAGGTATACGAATACCTTCTTCCATGAGGGCATTGATCAGACCAATCGCAATATAATCATCCCCTGCAAAAACAGCTGTAGGCAGATTATTTTCTGCTAACCATTTTTTTGCAGTCTGATAACCGAAATCCATACTGTAATCCCCTTCGACAATCGCAAACGGTTCTAATTCTGCTTCTTGTAGAGCATCGATAAATCCTTGTCGGCGCTCTTTGGTACTCGTAAATACATCTAATCCACACAAATGAGCGATCTTTGTATGCCCCAATTCCAGAAGATGACGAGTCGCTTCATAACCACCGTTGTAATTGTCGACAGTGATCGCAGAAGCATTATTTTCAGACAACTGATTATCAATAAGCACATACGGAATATTACGCTTTTTCAATTCCGATACGAAACGTTCTTCTTCTACGGGAGATAATAAAATCAATCCATCTACCCGATCTTCTTGAATCAAATAATGACTTTCTTGATTGCCAAAGCTACGGGATACGGATACCGCTAAAAAATAACCTTGCAGAGCTAAAGCATCATTGATCTCTTTAGCAACAGCATCGAAAAATGAATCTTGTAGCGTGGTAACAATCAGTCCGATAATTCCTGTACGTCCACGAGCGAGTGAACGAGCCGCAGCACTTGGACGGTAATCTAACTCTTTAATCGCATCCATCACTTTTTGACGATTATTTTCTCGTACGGTTCCTGCACCATTAAGCACACGTGAAACGGTAACAACCGATAATCCTGATCTTTTAGCAACATCAAATATACTGGCTTTCATTTTGTATTCTCCTAATTGATGCCGTTTTTCGAAAGTAGGACATAGATATGCCAACTATTTAAAAAACGAACATCCTGTTTTTGCTCATTATACAGGATGATATAGGATAGGGACTACACTGTAATGCGCTAAATCGTTATTTCTTGTGTGAATAAGCGTTTTTATTATATTGCACTGAACGACTAGATATAGATTTCTTTTCAACAATAGAAGTATCATGCTTGCGATCAGAAGACGGCTGTAGATGCTATCTTTCTTTTGAAGAGAGTCTATCTTTTCTGCTTCAATAAAAGTTATAACGCTTTAACTTTTGAAATAATAAACAATACACGCTAGATTAATATCTGGAATAAATCGTATTATTTTCACCTCCTACAGTTAATATCATTCTCCTATCACTTTTTGCATTGAAGAATATAAATTCATAATTATGCATAACGATTGTGAAGATATTCAAGAGATAAATAGTATTTCTCCACTTCTATGTTTCCACGAAACAAAACAATTTTATATAAGTTATAGCGCTTTAACTTTTGATATTGGAACTATCATAGATGATTTCAGACCTGATTACAAGCTTATTTTGACCACTTTATAAGCAAAATCGGTTAAAAATAGGCTTATTTCTGCCTTTTTATTATATATTTACCTTATTATGAGCGAAAAAGTTATCCATAATATCATAGCGATCGTTATTTAATATACGGTTTAGCAGTAATTATTGTTTTGATGAATATTGCTGAATCGATTCTAATATTTCATGTTGTTGCCTTTTGGTAATATGGTTATATTCATTCTTTTGCACTTCTTGTATAAGTTCTTCCTCAGATAAGTATCCTTTAGCCCATGCATTTAATCGTGCACCTATCATTGAATGAAAAAGATTTTCTTGTGAATCTAAATGTTTTATCCCCTGCTTCAATAGCTCTGGTTTCCGTTGCAAATAATACTTCTGGTGACGCTCTTCTGCTCGTGTGAAATCGGTATACGCCAAGATTTCTGTATGAAGCGATTGGGGTGCATATTGTTGTTGAACATGTACCATTATTTCATACTGCTCTATATTGCGATAAAAAAGAATCGACATATACTGTCTTCCTTTATATCCATTGATCGCTTCAGGACGATGATGAGTCCAAAAAGTATGAAGTAATTGTTCTAAAGATATCTGTTGCGGATGAAATGTAATCTCTATACTTTCCGAATGGTCTCCTAGATTACGGTATGTTGGATGCGTTGTAGTTCCTCCTGCATATCCGGTTGCCATCTGGATCACACCGTTGAATTGTCCGAACAAAGCTTCAGGGTTCCAAAAGCATCCCATTGCTAATGTTAATTGCTCAGAGGATAAAGATAGATTGTCTGTTGATGTTGGATTCATTATGCTGTGCTCCTTTGCTCTATAGGTAGATATTTATATTTTGTAACCTTGCTGACTCTCTTTTACAGTACACTAGAATAGATACGGCATTTTGCTTCAAGCCTTAATCCGTACAATGAAAATTATACATAAGGTGGTTATATCAACAGTGAAAAGACAGAAATCTTTACTTTTGTGGGGTCTATTACTTATCGTTATTATTGCACTTATTCCTGTAGGAATGAATCTATTCTCCGCATCTAATCCTACTCAGCAAGCATCTCCACCCGGTGAAACGACAACAGATTCTACATATGATTCAGCAGATATACCGACACCCCAACCTGCTACACCTACCATTTCCCAGACATACGATCTTGTAGTGATCGGTAGTGAAGTCGAAGGAATCTTAATGGCAAAAGCTGCACATGATGAAGGTCAAAAGGTGCTGATTATCGATCCACGAGAAAAGCCAGGGGGACAATTAATTCAAGGACAAATGCTTGTACTGGATGAACCCAATACAAACAAAAAGAAAAGTCTGGTACAAGGTGAAATGAAAAAGCTCTACAACGCTTATAATGCAGGCGATATCCGTACGGAAGAACAATTTACAGACTATTATAACAGCTTAATTCAAGGGATTCCGCTAGAAAGTGGGATTCAAATTGATCAGATTCAGCAAAGCGATACCGATGCTAACTATGCGATCACTTCATTAACGTACAAAACAAAGGATCAACAATCTCATACGATCGCAGCAAAATATTGGGTCGAAAATAGCGATTATAACGCATTAACGTCTAAGCTTCATGTCACTCGTATTCCAGGTGTAGAATCTATTTTCGGTGGCGATAAGCCTGAATATATGGCGGCGACTTATATGTTACGGTTCAAAGGGGTCGATTGGCTGAAGCTGCATAGTGCCACATTGTTAGATTATCCTTTGACTAATCTAGAAGCGAAATATGGAACCAATACGTATGTCGATTATGATTTTGGAACAGGCTTTAACAAAATCACAGAAAACTTCAAATCACTAGATCCACAGCTCAAATTACGTGGCATCAACTCGACGTATCAGAAAGATGGTGATGTCATTATCAATGCGCTACTAATCTATGATGTCGATCCTGCGAATCCAGAATCTGTCCAAGCCGCTATAGCCAAAGGCAAAGCAGAAGCACCACGTGTATTAACGTTTCTCAAAGAAAATATTCCGGGATATGAACATGCAGAGTTAAACGGGTTCCCGGATTACTTGTATATTCGAGACTACAATCGATTTGAAACAGATTATGTATTGCCTTACGAAGATGTGGTTGCAAGTAAAATGTTCTGGGATAATGTCAGTATAGGTGGTTATCCGATGGACATTCAAGGCACACGTTCTGTCCCAACCGGTAAAGGATACGGTAAACCGGATTTCTATGGGATTCCACTGCGTTCATTTGAGTTAAAGTCTTACGATAATGTTCTAGTCGCTGGTAAAAATATCGGTGCTTCGATCAAAGCTTATGGTAGCGCACGTATTACACCCACCACTGCACTTGCAGCCGAGACGATCGGCATTATTTTAGGGCATGAAACGAAAAAATTACGTGATCTAAATGAAGAAGATTTCAAACGTATTCATCAGTATTTGAGTGAAGATTATAATATTAAATTAGACTGAGTTAGGTTGGTTTTACACAAGGAAAATGTTCTGAGGGAAACCGCTTCAGCAAAAATATTGTTCTTGCCGTCGCTGTGTGGAGAGAATATTCTCAATATTGAAAACCGTTCTTGTAGAGAGGGTGGCATTGGCAACGTTGCTAATGTGGCTCTCTTTTTTTATTTTGGTAGTGGAGTTAAGCTTTTGAGGAAAGAATTTGTGAGTTTGAACAGGATTAGAGAAGTATTGGCATCATTAAAAAAGCTAAGTCGTTGAAAGATGCGTAGGATCAACGACTTAGCTTTTTTGTTTTTCTATTAAAATGATGTAGATCACTCTATCTCTTCCATTCAATTGGAATTGGCGGGGCACTCTCTTTCTATTGGTTTGCTGAGACTTCTTTCAAGCGTTGATCTAGCCAGTGTAGAGCTTGTTGGATGTGCTCCAAAGGAATCTGTCCATAGCGGTCGCCGATGCTAAGTTCGGTAGAGCACTGTGTTCCATCCTTTTTGTCAGTGAGATAAGGAGCTAATCCAACATTAGTAGCCTGACACATTTCGATCAAGATCGGTTCGATTTGTTCTTTGGGTAGTTCAAAATAGATATGGAACATGTTGGAGACAGGCACTTCTGGTAGCGTGTGAACCGCTGTACACTGGTTAATTTCATGAGCCAGTTGCCCTGCTTCTTTGTAGTATTGTTCCATTTTGCCAATACGTTGTTCGTAGTAATATTTGGAGCTCAGGATATAAGGATACAAGCTGATCAGATCGCCACCGTGTCTTCTTTTCCATACTTTAGATTCTGCGGTAAAGTCGCTTGGCCCTGCTAGGATAGCTCCTGCAATACCCCCGATACCTTTGTAAAAGGATATGTAGACACTATCGAATAACGCGCATACTTCAGCAGCCGTTTTCTGGTAATACGGTAAAATTTCAAACAATCTAGCTCCATCTAAATGCAGTAAAATTCCTTGTTCTCGGCAATATGCTGAAATGGCTTGTAGTTCACTATAGGCTGGTAATTGTCCTCCGATTTCGCGTTGAGGTAGTTCAAGTAGCAGACAAGCCACCTTTTGATCCATTTGCTGTACATCTGCAAGTGTAATCAGGCGATCTTGATCCGCTAGTAAAATCGAATGGATATGATGCAATTCTTTCAATCCGTCTTCTTCATGAATCTCTAAATGGCACAAAGGATGGTACGCAACGTTACGGTTATTCTTGCGATCACACCAGATACGTAAAGCAATCTGTTGTGCCATGGTACCTGTTGGGAAAAACACTGCGCTTTCTTTGCCTAACACATCTGCCATGTGTTTCTGGAAATCTTCGATCACTGGTCCCCGACCATACATATCACTTGCAAGGTCTCCATTGATATCTGCAAATGCTTGTTGCAACACATGTATATTCCGATCACCATTCCCTACTAAAATGTAATTTGTTTGCGCAAACGCTTCTCGTAATGTTAAAGAAGGTTGCTGGGCTGAAGTCGATTCAGGATTATTGTACATAGATATAAGCTCCTTTGGATGTCAGATGAAGTGAGTTTTTTGCTATGGCTTTAAGTTAACGTTATCATATCTATCTATAAATGCGTAATGTATTATATGAAAAATCATTTATCTATTCATGATCCACAATAGCATATTCTAATCGTCTAATTCATAATCATCCAAAGACCAAGGTTCTATTTTTTTGATAGCAGTCATAGGAATAAGCATTCTTGTATCATCATGAGCTTCTTCAGGACAAATCACAATAACATTATTGGAGTAGTAATAATTAACGTACAATCCGATTACAAACAAATTATCAAGAAAAGTTATTTTGATACCTTTATCTCTATAAGCTGGCATAAATATTTCTTGCTGATCCATGATCATTCCTCCTAAGTTCTTATTGTGTGATATGTATCTTTACTAATATAGCATCAATATACAAATATACACTGTTATATCTTTTTTCAATATAAGATATGTTCATTCTCACTCTTTTTCCAATCATTTAGCAAAATATGATCCGCTAGATTAGGGCATAAGATTTGACTATATTCTAAAAAATGATCATAAAAATGTTCAAACATCATTAAAAGCTCGTCTTTTTCTATATAAATAGCATCATCAGGTGTCCAATTGGTATAACTTACACAGTTTATCCTGACTTGATTATTCTCTTCTTCAAAAATAAGCAATCGTTCAATCCCTTGTTCATAAAAATCCAATTGAAATGAGAAATCTTTTTTACTTATTTTCTTTAAAATAAATGGAATTTGTTCGATTACTGTTAACAGATCAGTTCTACAATCGACAGGCCATTGCTCTTGTCCGAAACCAGAAACAAGAAATATAATCGATTCTGAAATTTCAAAAACTTCACATATGTCAATCAAAATGGCTAGTGGACCATCCAGTTCCATTTCAGATGATGAATCCGTTATTGATACTCTATTTATAGAAGGTGCGCTTTTCAAAATTAGCTGAATATTAAACATTTTAATTACTCTTCTTTCATATTAAAAAACCAGTAAAAGTATACCTATTTTTATATGTCGTTTTCTCTTAAATACTGTTAATTAATAACGATCTCTATTAGTCAAATTCCTTTAAATACGTATGTAATTATTTTAGCTGTTACACTATTTTAGTGACTATTTTTTTAAAAGAACTACTATTATAATCTAATGATATGAAATGTTGTAATCCTTTATTTCTTAAAAACCAGTTTAATCAAATTATTCATTAACCTTAAACGCATTTCCCCATTCCATAAAGTTATCCCAAAATTTCTCGTCAAAAATAGATTCCTTATCTAATCCAAAAGCCAATGCAAGTTCTTTCCATTCTGTAAAATCGAACTTTGCAGTATACATTTTACTTGTATAAAGTTCTATAACTAAACCTTCAAATGACATTTCGTATTCATCATATTCAAAATAATGTGTTACAGCTTCTAATCCTTCTAAAGATAAAATACTTTCAGACATATTTATAAATCTCTTTAATTTTTTTTCTTCAAACAAGGAATCACCTCATAGATTATTAATTATCTAATACATATCTTCAAATACCACGGACTATACAATTGGCTCGTGAGTATACCAGGATATTCCCCACTACCTGTATCCCATTTTTTTAACAGCTTACTATAATCATTATCCTCTTTTAGAACTTTACCTTTTAAATTGTAGTCATAATAAATGTTACAGTGAAAACATTGTAGTTTATCTGATCGACTTCCAAATCCTACTCCATAAAGTTCTTTATAGCATTTAGAACATAAGATGCTATATTTTTTTCTTGAATTGGATAATAACAAGAGTACTCACCTTCAACTATTGAATTCTTATAAGCTATTTTCCAAATTTGAATATGAGGTAATAAGCATTCTATTAGAATACTATATTTCAATTCATTTCTTTTAGATATAAAGAAAAACCTTGAATATTGCCTACTCAAAATCTCAAACTTATTGGATCACTATATAACATAAGAACGCTTTTTTGCTATCCATTGAAGAAAGTAAATAGTATACAAATGAATCTTTCTTATCTTCTCTTACATAAAATGTTGAATTATACTCTATAAATTGTACTAATAATGTAAATAAAGTTTTTGCCGCGTGTAAGTTAAGATCTTGTAGTTTAATTATGATATTATACTGACCCTCAGCATATTTAATAGAAAAGTCTGTGATATTATCCTGTCTTTCAAGTAAGTCCCTTGTCTCTGACCAAATTCCTATCTCATATTCAGTATCTAGATTTTTGGATAATTCTAATAAGTTATCTTTATTCATTCTATCACCTTTTCAATAACGTAATGGATACCTCAAATGTTTATTTTAAGGGGTGAACTTCAATTTTTCTCTAAGGTTGTAACATCGAAATATCTATTATTTTATTTGCTTTCTCAACTCTTCTATATCATCAGTCATCCATTGTTTAGCATCTACTTCTCCCATCACTTTTTTTGAAGCCTTTGTAATTGATTTTTTAAAAAAAATAATCTCTGTATCTAGTGATGCAATGACTTCCAAGCCAACTTGTTTTCTTTTTATAAAATCTAATGTGATATGTGAGCTATCTTTTTTTACTCCATGCATATAGAACGGACCATCCATAAAATCAAAATTTTGTGATGTTCCAACAGACGAAGTTTCAAGTAATTTTATAGATTTATTCCACCATGTCAAAATAACTATAATAAAATCATTCCAATGGCAATCAGGGAAAAATGTATCTCCTATTTGAAAATAAACTCCACCCGTAATTGATTTGTGACTGCTAAGTTCAAGTGTATATTCTTCAATGACTACACTTACCAATTTGCACCCTCCTACTTTATAACAAGATATGATGTTTTAATCGTTTATAATTTTGCTACGTTTTACTATTCTTATTGAGAAAGAATCGAATCAGCACTTCCTTCATCTGTATTTATTTTAAATGATTGAATAGGAACACCTAATTCACTAGTTGTTGTTAAAATATACTCATTCAAATATTCCGTGTTTTTCATACGTGCCCAAGCCCAATCACCTGTACCTAAAGAATAGCCATAAGAAGGCTCCATTTTAATTGGAATATCAATATATTTTTCTTGTTTTGTAGCTAACTCTTTAACATATAACTGTTGGCGCGCATTTTTTTGTCCTCCATTAATAATTTCTAGACGATAATCATACTTCACATCTGTTGTAGATTTAATAGGATCTTGATCTACAGAGTCACGAAACCATTCTTTATCGACCACACCCTCTTGATTCATGGAGGAGCAACCCAGTAAGAATAACGAGAAAACAAGAGCTACAGCACAACCTGCAATCCCTATATTTTGTTTTTTTGTTTTTATCAAATAAAAGATAGATAGAGAGATCAGAATAATGGAGAAAATGCCGACAGAAAATAATGTGTATCTAGCTACGATATCCATGGAACTTTGAAAATTAGCTGTTGAACCTACTACTAACCATAGAAGCGATAATACATTTATGGTTATAGCTATTATCCAGATTCCTTTAAATACAACTGTAAGTATTCTCAATGTGTGCTCCTATTCTAATTTGTTATTTGATATAGAAAATTTATATACTCTTTATACACGTTATATACTAAACAAATTCTTTTTTCATTATTTTGATCAGTTAGAAATAATTAAAACCTTTCCAGACACCATTAGTTTCAATGTATTATTATCCTTCTTAAATTCTAATTCTTGAGATAGTTGCTTTACTTTTTCGTTTAATATCATTACATCAGGCATTTCGTATAAAATAAGTTCAAATGTTTGAATATATTCTGTATCTGGATCAAGTGTCATCTGAATTTCTTTAATTTTAGGAACGGTTAATTTATTCTTATCTGTAACATTATTATTTACCATTACATATTTACCATTCAATACATATATAAAATCCTTGTTAAATACAATTTCTAATACTTGATAATCTGGCTCTATACTCCAAAACATTTCTACAAATTCGAACATAGAATCTTCGATTAAATCTTGATTTATATGGTTTTGGACTATTTCCTCCTGACTATAATTCATCCATAACTCAATGTCATTCTCGCCATCAATAATCATGCCAGGTTGACTAGGTCTTTTATCTAAAAACTCCCACTTTTTTTGGTAGTTCATTTTATCTCTTTCCATATTACTTCCCCCTAGTTAGAAGCTATTCTGGTAAATAATATATCTTATATGTACATCATCATACTATACATTCAAATAACAAAGTCTCTTTCACGATTCTAATATTCTCAGGTGTCTTGGGATAAAGTTAATATTTTCACTGATTTTGTTATTAAATGACCTAATTACTATTATAAAAAAACCACCTAACGATATTTATCGAAAGGCGGTACGTATGATTTATAAAATTCTGAATCCCATTCAACTCTCCAACATCCCCAACACGGTATCCAACAACACATTAATCCCTTTCTCACAATCTTCATACGAAGTCAGTTCTTCCTCACAGTGACTTTTTCCATTCACACTAGGTACAAATACCATCGCAGATGGTAAAAAATGAGCAACAAATTGGGCATCGTGTCCGGCTCCGCTTGCCATTTTTTTATAAGAATATCCCAATGCCTGTACCGAAGTTTCCAACTTTTCGCAAATGGTGAGATCGAACCAGACGGTATCGCGTCCCCATAATAGTGTGCTCTTTACTTCGCAATCTCCTTGCATCGCAGGTAACCTTTGGATGATATGCTCCACTTCACGTACAATCTCTTCATTCTTGTGTCTAGCTTCTAATGTAAAAGTCACTTTATTGGGAATGACCGTATGAATATTTGGAAATACATTCGCTCGTCCCATCGTATACACTAACTCCGAATCCAACGTACTTAATTGCGTGCGCAACATCGTCACTAGATCATTCATAGCAAAAAAAGCATCTTTCCTCATATCCATAGGGGTCGTGCCAGCATGATCCGATTCACCCATGACTTCAATCTCGTAACAGACCATACCGACCACACAATCGACTAATCCAACCTGTAATTCTTCTCGTTCTAATACAGGTCCTTGCTCAATATGTAATTCTAAATAAGCTGTAGCTTCTTGAATTCGGTGACTGACTTCTCCAGCATAACCGCTTTGAGCTAATGCATCGCCAAATGTAATGCCGTCGCTATCTTTTTTGTTTAACATATCGGCTTTGGCAAATTTCCCAGATAATACACCAGAAGCCATCATCGAAGGTTCAAAACGTGCACCTTCTTCGTTCGTAAAATTCACGATAGTAATCGGAATACGCGGCTTAATTCCATGATCGACTAGAGTACGGACAATTTCTAGCCCGGCGATGACACCTAATATACCATCAAAGCGACCTCCTTTTTTTACAGTATCCATATGAGAACCTATGACAATCGGAGGTACATCTTCTACACCTGCTAGTGTTGCATACATACATCCCATATCATCCACAACAACCGTCATTCCTAATGATTCACAACAGGAGCGAAAATATCCACGTACAGCGATATCCTGTTCACTCAATGCCAATCGTGTCACACCATTATTGTCTGTGCGTCCAAAATCGGCAAAGTGTTCGATCGTTTCTGCTAACCTCTGACCATTAATAAATAGTTTTTGTTGTTGCATCTCGATCTCTCCATTCTGTTAGGCGTTATTTGAGTGACACTTATATTTTAAATGCATATTAAAAATTAGTTCATATTTCTCCATACTAAATAAAATAAATAAGATCATCTATCTTACATCTTACCGTAATTTGAAGAAAAGTCATTTGACATTGTGTCATATTTTATCTAATTTCAAAGTTACTTTATGCTACATTTTGGTTTGAATACTTCCTTTTGTCTATTTTCCTTTACACACCGTTAATATCATCATGGATTTGTCACTGTATTTTGATGAAATATAATGAAAAAACGTTGCTGCTATGCTACAATATTAGAATTGTATTGGGAACATTTAGGGAGGGTAAAGTAATCACTATGCTGATTATTGGTATTGCCGGAGGAACCGGATCAGGAAAAACAACTGTTGCTCGTTCAGTGATTGAACGTCTTGGCACAGACAAAGTCACTTTTATATCTCAGGATAATTATTATAAAGAGCACTCCCGACTGACTGCGGAAGAACGCCGATTGATTAATTATGATCATCCGTTTGCCTTTGATAATGAATTAATGATCGAACATCTCAATTTGCTCAAACAAGGACAGGCGGCTTTTGCTCCTGTATACGATTTTACAACCGACTCACGATTTGTGGATCAGACGCTCGAATTGCATCCCAATCATATTGCGATTGTGGAAGGTTTGCATGTATTATCTGATGAGAAATTGCGTGCAGAACTCGATATCAAAGTATTTGTCGATACCGATCCAGATGTGCGGATTTTACGTCGTGTATTGCGAGATATTGAAGAGCGTGGACGTAGTATTCAATCGATTCACCAGCAGTATTTAACCACAGTCAAACCGATGCATGAAGCTTTTATTGAACCTTCCAAAAAATATGCAGACCTGATTATTCCTGAAGGCGGACAAAATGAAGTGGGCATTCAACTGCTTTCCATTTTGACGGAAAAGTATTTAACCGGTGATCGTGCATGGGGCGAAGCGTAAATTTAACCCTCTATATATGTAGATAAAAAGAACAGGATACGCACCCTTTTATGGTGTTATTCTGCGACTGTGTTACTATAAAAGCTGTTGGATAATTAATCCAGCAGCTTTATTTTTTGTATACACTTATTTTATTGATTACCACTTTAATTCAAAGTCATTTTAGAAAGGAATAGTATAATTATGAGCAAATTAATTGTCTTTATAGGAGCTATCATGTTCATTTCAGGGACTCTATTGCTAGGTATGACACCAATTGCGGTTGCTAATTTTGTCCCTAATGTACCCGGTTGGTCTACACCACCAGGAAGATTTTTTACTGCAATGGAAGAACTTTCATTACAGACTCCTTATAGAATCAGTATATTATTTATGATTGTTGGCTTGTTATTCTTTTCAGTGGTTTTAATAAAAATCCTTAAAGAAAAGTATAATAACAAATTAAAAAGTCAGGAAGAACAATAATTTTCATATTACATATTAATAGGGTGGATTCACATAATCGATGAATCCATTTTTCTTTACTATTAGCTTTAAAATAGATCAGACCATCTTAATGATAGGTAATCACAAAATGTAAAATAGCCATAGATTCAGATGAATTACTATACGTATGCTGACGATCCGCTTTGAAACGAATACATTCTTCCTCCATCAGATCATACCGTTCTTGATTCACTTCTACGGTAAGTTGACCTGACATTACGGTTACAAATTCAGTCACTCCAGCTTGATGCGCTTCAGATGTGTATGAACGATTCGGCTGTAAATATCCTCGATACAACTCAAATCCATTCGAGCGAAATAAAGGTTCTACCACAAAAATGTCATCTGAACTTTTTAACTGCATCCCTGCTTGTTTGCGAATAATAGACACATCTGACTCTCCAGATAACAATGCTGCAATCGGAATATGTAAACCATCTGCAATTTTCCAGATCACAGATAAAGTAGGGTTTGCTTCTCCCTGTTCAATCTTAATCAATGTTAATTTACTCACTCCTATTTGCTTAGCAAAGGCTTCGATTGTAATCGCTTTAGCTGTTCGAAATTGTCGTAAGTTAATTCCAATCTGCTTACCCACTTCTTCTTCTTTTCCTTGAAATTCAGTAGTTGTATCCATAGTAAGCTCCTTTTATATTCAATTCTTTCTTATTTATTCTACACGAAAGTATATTTTATTTTATAAAAAGTTAATTTTATTTTACTTTTAATTATAATCTATACTATAATCATACAAAAGTTAATTATAATATACTAATTAGTTATTACTTTATACTTTCACAAAATAGAATACAAGGAGAATTGGTATATGCTCACTAAACAGCAAACCGTTAGAACCGCTTTGCTTGAAGCTTTACCTTTAGCATTAGCGATAGCCGCTTATGGATTATCTTATGGAGTACTGGCTACACAAGCACATTGGAGTCTGTGGAGTACGATACTTATGTCTTTGCTCGTCTTTTCCGGTTCTGTGCAATTGGTGATCGTGGCTATGTTTATATCAGGGGCTGCTTTGCCAAGTATGCTGATCACTGCGGTATTGCTTAATTTGCGTAACTTGTTATATGGAGCTGCACTGGCAGATAATCTAGCACCTGCTTCTCGAAAATATCGCTGGTTATTAGCATTTGGTGTATCAGATGAATCATTTGTTCTGGGAAATATACGTTATCAGAAGTATGGAGCAGATCCTTTGTATTTTGGAGTGGTGGCAGGAACATTTTATAGTGCATGGGTTGTTGCTTCTTATATCGGTGCCTACCTTGGTGATCTTATTGATCCTGTACGTTGGGGATTGGACTTGGCTTTTCCAATTACATTTGTAGCTTTACTTATTCCTACTCTGACTCACAAACCGATTATTGCTACTGCTATCACGGCGTTAGGTATGGCTAGTCTATTACATCATATGATGCCAAATAGTGAATTTAATCTTATTTTAACAGGTATTATCGCTCCATTAGTTGGACTCTATATTGTAAGGAGGTCACATCATGGCTGATCCGTGGATTTTGATTATTGTTCTATGTATCTTGACTTTTCTGTCACGTCTGATCGGTGTTGAAATGATGGCAGGGCGAGTATTGAATCCCACCCTGCGCTTGTATTTCAACTTTATTCCGATTACGATTATGGTGGCGCTTATTGTAGATCAAATATTTACGACTAACCATGGATCATCTTCTATCTCATTGCCTATTCTCGGTGGCTCTATAGCAGCTGCATTAATGATTAAAGTCACCCGTTCATTTCTGCTTACTGTTGTCATCGGTATACTGGTTGGACTTGGAATACGGTACTGGCTCCATATTTAAAATGTAACTGCATTATGATTGTTATTGATCAGCACCTATAGTAATCGGCGAATGGCTTTTGCGAGGTTGTCCATCGATATCCAGTGTACCTACTATAGATGGATCAGCAATCCCTTGATGAATGGCTGGCGAGCTTTGTTGTACATGGAAATTTCGCTTCGCTGGATCTACTAATTTGGGATTAGCAAATAGTGAATGGGCATCGTTACCACTACGTTTACGATAATCTGGAAAGCCTGCATACTCTTTATTTTTCCAAATCCATGTGGCTTCTGCGCTACCATTCGGTGCATCGTACAGATTATAATCAATAATATTGCCACTATTTTTGGTGTATTCATTGTAGATAAGCACATTGGATGCACCAGCGACCATAATATTATTTTTGATCACATTGTTGCGTGTATCGTATTGCACATACAATTGTCCGTTACCACGATTGAGAGTATCGTTCTTATACAGCGTATTGTTCATAATATGACTATTGATCGTTGAACCTCGCTCGGTATCATATCCGCCCATCGCGATGCCTGTAAGTCGATTGCTGAAAATAATATTGCTTCCCACTGTAATATTGTCGGTTGATTTGCCGGCATGTTCTGAAGCGATCTCAATCCCAATATCGTTGTTATACACTTTATTTTGTTCGATCACTGTATCTTTGCCACCATCCACATAGATAGCGCCTGCCGAGTTGCTGTTATTGGGTATCTTTTTCCCGTAAAAAGGATTGCGATTAGATGAGATATTGTAGATGGTATTGCCTTTGATCACGCCTTGACGGGCAACATCGTACTTCACATTAGGCGCTGTTCCTTCATATCCGATCACATCAATCCCTATATTATCGTTATCATGTAAACGATTATGACTGATCGTAAATTTCTCTACATTCCCATTGACGACTAGCGATTCGCTTGAACCCAATACGAGATTGTACAGTTCATTATGATCGATCGTAATATCATGTAGCGACTCTGGTGCTTTGTTGCCATACACTGCTATACCATGTGCATCTCGACCTGTTGCATGATTACCTGATAATGAGACCGTACTTTTAATATCATGAATTTTATTTCCTGTAATTTGAATATGACTACCTGCTCCTTGTATACTGATGCCTGTTGGTACTTCATCCGCATGAGTAGTCGTATAATTACGAATTTCTAATCCTTTGATCGTAATATAACTAGCATTTTGAATATCGATCATTCCTTGCAGTCCATCAACGGCTTGACCTGTTCCATCTAAGACTGCTTTTTCCGAAGAATAAGGAGTAAAAGTAATATTGCCTTTGCTTGCTGATCCTGAGCGAGTAATCGCTAGCTGTTGCTTATAGACACCTTCTCGCAGATAGACCGTACTGCCTGCGGGCACTGTATCTGCCGCATGTTGGAGCGTTTTCCAGGGAGAAGTGATTGTTCCTTTCTGACTATCTTTACCTGTAGGCGAGACATAATATGTGTTCGTTGCTGCTTCTGCTGAAGGTTGGCTACAAGAAATCAATAATCCGATACATAATACACAACCCAGACGAAGCAGACGATATATTTGAGACTTTTGCAATTCATACTCATCCTTTCTTGATTAAAGATCTGAACATGTCCCATTATAAACGTAATCTGATGACTGTCTAGCATTCTATTCGTAATGCCCCTATTCACTATACTTTAAAATAACGTAAAAAAAGCCCTGACTACAGACGTCTTGCATCTGCAATCAAGGCTTATTGATATTTGTCTAAATGACTCGATGTTGAAGCCATTTATTTCCTCGGAATCGTTTCATAAAGATCAAGCCTCTGACGGCCCATTCACAATCCATCGCGATCCAGATCCCGAGAATACCCCAACCTAGCGTAATCCCAAGGATATAACCCAGTACAACCCGGAATAACCACATAGATAACATTGACACCAGTGAAGTAAACTTGGAATCTCCTGCTGCACGTAAAGAAGAAGGAGTGATAAACGCAATCGCCCACAAAGGAACTTGAGCAATCGTATTAATTAAAAGAACTAAGAAAATATCGTCTACAATCTCTGCTGGTGGATTAAAGATCGAGATTAATGGATAGAAGAATGGGAAGATCAATAGTCCCATCACGACAAATGAAAGCGACGATAAAATAAGAAATGACTTGGTAAATTTGCGAGCATCTTGGATATGTCCGCTACCAATACACTGACCAACTACTGTAATAATCGTAAGCGCTAGTGCATTGGCTGGAATCTGCATCACGCCTGCTAATGAAGAACAGATCGCATTCGTAGCGATGGCATACGTTCCCATACCTACAATAAAGATCTGGGTTAAAATTTTACCCCCATTGAAAAACATTTGTTCAGCGGCAAAAGGAAGACCGATAAAGAGTACTCTTTTCAACATCGAGAACTTGATAATCAGAATCTCACGCAATTGAACTTTCAGGTTAACATCCATTTTGAACAGATAATAGATTGCACAAGCAGCGCCCAAATATCTTGCAATATTCACCGACAATGTCATTCCGAATACGCCCATATGTAACCCGTTAATAAAGACAAAATTCAACAACACATAAATTAAATTCATAATCAGCGATAACATCAATGAAGCTCGTGTACTACCTACCCCACGTAATGCTCCACATACGGCTTCCACGATCGCTATGCCCAGAAAAGAAGTACAACTTCCGATTAAATACGTTCGTGCTAGATTCATCACATCCGCTTCAGCCGATCCAAAAAGGATATTCAAAATCGGTGCATGAAAAATAATCCCGAATAAAGCTACCGCTATCGCCAGTAAAGAGACCGAAGAAACGGCTCCTGCACTCGCTTCAGAGACTCCACGCTCATCTTCGCGTCCTTTGTACTGAGCAACAACTACGGTTCCGCCTGTCGCAACAGCAATAAATACACTCAGTAGAAAAATATTGATCGAATCGATCATATTGACAGCACTGACTGCGGCTACACCTGCTGAACTGATCATTGCAGTATTGATTAAGTTCAATCCCATAATAAAAATCTGATCGATCAAAATCGGTACAAACAGCGCAATCATCTGACGATAATGAATCGTTGATCCTGAAAAGTACTTATCTAGTAGTCGATGACTTCGCTTAAACTTAAGTTCAAATGGTTGCATCATAGTTCACTTCTTTTACATTAGAATGGGCATACCTGAGAAATAGACCGACATTAGTGTATCAAAAGGGCTTTATTACAATATAACTAGAAAAAAATAGTATAAAAAAGCTCTTCAGGTCAAAAGCAACTGAAGAGCATGATTGATAGTGTCAATATAAGAAGCTTGTTGTCCAAGCACATGTCCGTCGATTGCGTACATGAATATATCATTCTTTACATGAAAGAACAATACTTTGGCGCAATCTTGGATGTTTTTATGATTTCGCTAATTGAGAAAGCTGAGCAGGTGTTAGACTACCTTTGTAAATACGTAACTCATCCATCTGCCCTTTGAAAGGAGTATCCCAGTAGTTCACACCTAGACCGAAGCTAGCGTTACCACCTGTAAAAATATCCGGGAAGTTCGTCCCGCTAAACTGCTGGACGCCATTCACATAGATCGTTAAGCTACCTTCATCGACAGAGAAAGCCAGATGCGTCCATTGATTCGCTGGAATCGTCACGCCTGTCACTCCGTCATACCACGCTGTGCCCGACCAGACCATCGCCTTGTCTGCTGTTGCACCACGCGGAATTAAGCTTACCCAGTGATCGGTATCTTTCGCCCCGAAAAAGGCAGGTGAATAGGTTGTCAATTGATCTGGCTTCACCCATACCGCAACCGAATACGAATTGTTAGAGATCAATCCTTGTGGCAAACGAATACCAGATGTCCCGTTGAAAACAGCTGATTGTCCACTGACTCCAGTACCATACGTAATCGTTCCCACTGTAGAATCTAAGCGATCTCCAGTCACTGTTCCTTGCCCGAATGTTGTCGTTGTGTCTTTTAAATTATGTTCAAAACTGTATTGTGCTGTTAATGTAGCTTCTACAAAAGGTTGTACGGTTACCTGAAATACTTTGGTTTGTTTGATGTTACCTTTGCTAATAGAAGCAGTCAGTGTAACATTTGCTGGTGCTTGCCCTGCTTGCGGACGAGTGACTACACCTGTATTACTAACAACTGCTGGATTGGAACTTGTCCAGACTACCGATGTGCCACGACTCGCTACAGTCGGCAATTGTACATTGCTGATTATATTGGATACATCACCTAGACTCAGATCACTATACACATCTGCGACCACTTGCTTATCCGATTCCTCAACGAGACGACTACCCCAACCCATTGTTCCATTGGTCGATAAGGCTGTGAATGTCATATTATACTGCTTGGTCACTGGATTCCAATCTTTCACAAATACACCTGTATACTTCACACCATCAATCGTGAGTATAGCATCTGCTGTGCCTTTTTTCTGCCATGTTCCTTGCAGTTCGCCCGAGATCGTACGATCTTTGTTGAGACGAATATATTGTGTATTTTTGATCGCCGCAGAAGAATCATTCCCATGATCGATAAATTGATAATCGCCTACAACCATCTCTTCACTTACTTTAGCTAACGTCTCACCTGCATACCGGTAAGGAGATACAACAGGCCAGCCTTCTTTATTGATATACATCTGGTGAATACGAAGTTCATGCTCTTCACCTCTCGCCGGGAAACGAGTATGGAAGACAAGGAATGTCTGCCCTGTTTTATCATCGGTGTAGACCGAGTTGTGACCTGGAGAAACATAGCCGAAGTTTTCTCCATACCCGGGATCGCCTACTTTGCTATCCCATAAATAATTACCGATTAGCTTATTACCATAGGTCACATTAGACGTTTGCGCAGGCCATGTGGCTTGTTGCCCTTTCGCATCTTGATAGGGACCATCTGGCTTGGTCGCGCGGAAGACACGCATATTGTATCCACCATTTGCAGCCAATCCGCCATACGTCATATACAGATAGTAGTATCCACTTTCTTTGTTGTATTGAATATAAGGCCCTTCACCAGACTGACCGTAACCGCCAGCAACTTTGGTGCCGAAATAACGATCAATCAAGCGTCCATCTTTGGTTTGCCCATCTTTGCCCGGATAGATCGGTTTGCCTGTTTTGGCATCGATTTCTAATACAAAAATACCGCCAGACCATGAACCATAAGTCATCCATAGCTTACCTTTCGTATCCGAAAATATCGTTGGATCTATCGCATTAGGATAGTTCTGATTCGCATAGGTTCCGTCTGCATTGAACCATGCTGAACTTTCACCACTTAATTTTTTCTGATTGATCAACGTCTGTATATTGGTGTTCGTCCATTTTTTATCAACTGTACTGTTGTTGTCGAATGCTTTATCTTTGGTAAATCCAGAATAGATCATTGTATCGACATACGTATAAGGTCCTTCTATTTTTTGAGATACCGCCATACCGATGGCAGAGCGAATATAGGTAGAAGATGTGCAGTAATAGATAGTATATGCACCTTTGGTGCCATCCGCATTCACATATTTAGGATTCCAGATCACATCTGGCGCCCAGACCGAGAATCCACCTTTGCTATCTGCATCATTTTCGCCTGCCCATTTGAATGAACCGGCTAGGTTTTTGGAAAGATCGCCATAGATCGTATTTCCTGGAGTAGTGTAACCGTTTGCAAATGAAGTCCAATTCATTAAATCTTGTGATTTAGCAGCAGAAATATGGGAACCGAATACATAGAACGTTCCACCTGCTTTGATAATCGAAGGATCATGTACCGATACATTGGAAAATGTAGGGCTAGTGACGGCTTGCTTCAACTCATATTCTTCTGCATGAGATGTAGTTCCTCCAAAACCAATCGCAGGAATCGTTAATGAGATCATCAATGTCAGTGCAGTTGCTTTTTGAATCCAACCTTTATTCATTACTTGTGCCCCTTCCGCATAATAAAGATGAGAGCGGATCATAGTCATCCGCTCTTTGTGACTAAAATAAGAATAGAAATGAATGATTACGACTGTATATCCAACACCAGCACATTCACAGAATTTGCAGACAATGGAACGACTAACGATTGATCCTCGATCTGTAGCTGTTGTTCTTGAGGTACCACTTTCTCGTCGTTCTTTTTGTTTACATTGGGAACATGTACAAGCTCAGCATCACCAGTTAACGTGATGAATTGAGCTGTTGGTGAGACATTTAATGCTTGCAGGTTGATGCGTGTAGCTTTGTCAGCATCATCAGCATTTACTAATTTGATATAGATATGCTTCTCGTCTTTGGTGACGGAATGGAATACTTCACGGTTGTAGGCTTCTAGCTTGTAATCGTGTACTTTACTTGTTGTCTGACCGTCTGTATAGAAGCAGATTAAGCGATTGCCTGTATCCCCACCATAATTAACTGTAATCGTATACGGTGTATGATTAGTGATCGGTTCATAGCTAGCTGCTCTTAGATTACCTGCGGCTGTACTGGTCGAATAATCACCTAATGTATAGCTTTCTACGCCTTGCTTATGCACTTTAACACCTGTAGCGTGACCGTCATAACCAATCGCATACTCGATCACATCTTTGTTCTCCGCAGAGATATCAGTCAGACCTGCACCAATGTAAAATCCATCGGTACCGGATACTCTAGAAGCCACCACCTCCACTGTGTAATCTGTCCACTCTTCATTGATAATATAAAGTCCATTAAGCCCACTTGCTTGTGCTTTCAAAATTAATCCTTGTGCTGGATCGATCGTATAGCCTACAGAACCCGGAATGTCTTGCCAGATCGGTTGTAACTCTTGTGTGAAATCTTGTTCCAGCAGTACAGAATGATCTTTATTCGATATCACTTTGACACGGCTAACGATCATCTCAGCATTGCCAGTCGCAATCTCGATCCCACCACGCGGAATCCATTCGATCGATTTTCCATTTTTATAAGTTGAAAAGGAAGTTCCCAGTACTTTTGTTCCCAGATATTTCGCATATAAATGCTGTACATAATAGTTCGGAGTAAACCAGACACTTTCATCATCGAACCAGATACAATCCGGTGTCCAGCGGTATGTTCCATCGGTTAATACTTTGTTAAATAGTGGTGCATAAGCGGCTAGACGAACCACATCTGCATTATTTTCAAAACCAGTGATCACGGCGGCTTCGGCTACAGCGCCTGCAAGCGTGTTTTTATCTGTAGACGCATATTCACCGACAAATACTTTAGACGATTGTTGCCAGTCGATACTGCCATCTGGATGATATGCTCGATAATAATAGTTGTACCGATCTGCATTACTGAGTAAGTATTCATTGGAACGGTAATAATGCTCATCGGCAATCGTATCCATATAATTGGATTGATCTTTATACCATGTGACAGTTTCTTCAGTTACTTTCTCCCCATCGGCAAAAGCCACTTCTGCTGACCCTTCCATATTGCCACTCAAAAATTTCCAGCCTTGTTGGTAGGCATCATCATCTGCTTGTGCTCCAACGGTTGAGATAATATGGAGTTCATGATTCGGATAATGCTTCTCCATGTACTGATCAATCGCGACCTTAAACACTTCAAAGTTAGCAAAAAACTCTACACCCCAGTTTTCATTACCAACGCCTAGATAACGAAGATCGAATGGTGCTTCATGTCCCATATGGCGACGCATCGCTGCCCATTCATTATTTTCAAAATCCATACTAATCGCAAAGTCGATCAGATCGGTAAAGTTCTTAATAAAGTAATCCCGTAATTCCCCACCTGCTGGATGCGCATAATCAGAGCGTGCCTGACACAATACACCACATGCCATGACAGGAAGAGGAACAGCATTCAAGTCTTCAGCTAATTGGAAATATTCCATATAACCGAGACCCATCGTCATCATATAGCCCCAGACGTTAAAGTTTTCTTTGCGTAATTCAATATCTCCGATCGAGTCTTTCCAGTCGTATACATTTTCCCAGATAAATGAACCCTCAGAGATACAACCACCTGGAAAACGTAAAAATTTAGGGTGCATTTCAACCAATGCGTTAACCAGATCTTTACGCAAACGGTAATTCGTATTGCCTGTATAGTTAGCATGAGCAGAAGAAGATGAGATCTCTTCTGTCGCCCCCCATACATCGAACGGCATCAACGAGACCATATCAATAGAGATTTCGCCATCAAACGTAATCGCTAATTGCCCGAATGTATCTGCTGTACCTGTCAATGTAATCGGAACATCGACTCCGTATTTTTTCCATGTGTGATTGCCTTCAATCGGTATCGTAATTGGCTCGCTGATGCTATCATGCTCAGCAGATTGTAGTTGGATCGTGATGCTTCCAGCAGATTCCGCTTTTGCCCAAATCGTGAAGTTATACTGCGCCCCTGTACGAATCGCCATCGCACAATTATGATTGGTATCGCCAAATCCTCGATTATAAATCGTTGCTTCATCCGCTACTGTCACATAATAAGAGTTCACTTCTGGATCTTGTACGCCAAAGTGTTCATTTAACCCACCACTGGATTGTGGAGTCATCTGCTCTGTATCTCCAAACCATGCAAATAACGGCTCACGGTTACGTCCAGTCGAACATCCACATTCACCAGAAGCATGAGAATAGGTATCAAATGCAAACGATTCAAACGAACGATTTTGTATCAATTCTGCATAGATTCCGCCATCGGCTGCATTATTAATATCTTCATAAAATAAACCGTACATCACTTCACTAACATCCAATACTTCCTGATCGCCATGAATAGTTAGCGTATACGGTGGCAAATGAGCAGGTAATACAGACACGTGGTAACTCTTTTCAAGTCTAGTCGTGCCTCTAGTCAATACAGCTGTTAATGTAACTGCTTGTGGCTCAGTAACTTGTCCCATCTGGCCTTGATCCGATAACCATGCTGGTTGATTGGAAGTCCATGCTACATTTACCCGTCCACCCATCAATTCCTGTGGTAATGCAATATCTTTGGTAATAATCGTTGTTGGGAAAGACAAATATTTATCTCGTGCTAGTCCAATAATCTCTTCATCGGTTAATGAATCGCACATCACTTCTATAATCTCATCCGCAGATAATCCTGCTTCATAGACACGGAAATCAGCTAGCGAACCCACAAAATCATCATCCGCAACAAACTGAGAACGTCCGATATAATTTGCATTCTTTGTAGTCTGTTCTGCGAATGCTTGGAAAAAGTGACGCAAGCGTGCATAGTTACCGCTAGACGTCTGGCTAATCGATCCATCGGCAAGTACTTCACCGTTTACATAGACCACAGGGCCGGCACTACTGAGCGTTCCACCTTCTGTTCCTTTCACAGATAAAGCCACATGCATCCATTCATCTCGTACAAATCCTTTACCCGGATCTATCGCTAGATCGCCATCAGCAGTCAGGGTTCCGCGCATCTGACGTGTCATAAATAAAGACGGACTTCCTTCTCCATTACCAAAATCAAAAAGGCGTTCCCATATACTCACGCCCATGCCCAAATTCACCCATGTTGTGATTGTTATTCCATTGTTATCGCTTACATTTTGAAGTGCGTGAACAGGAAGTTGAATAAATGAACTACCATTTCGTCCTCCTGCAAACGTAACTGCATGTCTACCAAAGACTTCAGAGATTACAGGCTTGATCGTGCCTGCGACGATCCCATCATTTCCTTTACCTGAAGAATCTTGCTCAATATGTTCTGGATTATCAAACTTATAATGTACGATGAGTTGATCTTGTAGTTGAGTCATGATTATTCTCCTATCTACTCTCTATAGTTAATATAAATATTAATAAATTAATATAATTGCATATTATATAGCCATATTACTCTACTATGGCTATACTTTTCAATGCTTAATTTTGAAATTAGTGGAAAATAAGTAGAAAAGGATGTCGATTTTTAGAAAAATGATAGCAAAAACCACTAGCCCTTTGCTCACTAGTGGTTTTGTTATCTTTCATTTTATGAAGAATACTTACACTTTTCTCAATTCCAAATGCTTCACTTCAATTCCTGGCTTCACAAATTCAAACTTCAATTCGTATACTCCTGCTTCTAATTCCACCTTCACTAACTTCTGTGTAACCCACTTGCCTTCTGTACCATTCGTCTGGATCGTGGTCACAAGCTGATCATTAAACGTTAAGTTACAAGCACTTTGCGCCAGATCATTATCAGGTGACATGACATAAGCGAACAATCGGTACATTCCGCTTTCTTTGACTTCGATAAATGTAGATTCATCGGTATCCAGTGGAATCGGTTGGTTAGGTGTTACTTTTTGTGCTTGTTCTGCGGATAAGCCTGCATTGCCTTTAAATAGATCAATACTTTCAACAAAGGCTTCTTTACGGGCAAACACAGGCGCTTGCATAATAAATTCACAAATATTAATCGCACAACGTTGTAACTCGCCTACGGTTAAAGATCCATTCGCTAGAGATTCGATCGTGTTATCGCCCCAAGCGTTCGTCTCTGCTCCATAGTTAGGCACAACCATATACAGATCGTTTTGCGCACGTACCATAGCGTTCATGTTTTTGCGATCAGCAGGACCGGCTTCAGCCGTATCATTCATAATCGCCCACCAGTCGGTCATCACGATACCGTTAAAGCCCCATTCACCGCGTAGAATCGTTGTATTCAGATCATAATTGGAAGCCGCCCAATGGCTATTAATCGGATTGTATGAAGTCATGACCGAGTTCGCTCCACCTTGCTTCACAGCAATCTCGAATCCTTTTAAATAAATCTGGCGAAGCGCACGCTCAGAGACAACAGCATCGACTTTACTACGATGTTTCTCCTGATTATTACAAGCAAAATGCTTCAGTGTCGCATTCGAACCGCCTTTCATAATTCCACGCGTACAAGCCGCTGCGAACACACCTGAGATCAACGGATCTTCTGAAAAATACTCAAAGTTACGTCCATTTAATGGACTACGACGGATATTAAGTCCCGGTCCAAGTAATGCATCAATATGGTTAATCAGCATTTCCTGACCTTCCATCATATACAATTCTTCAACCAGTTCACTATTCCATGTTGCCGCAAGCAGTGTTCCAATCGACACCTGTGTAGATTGCTCTCCGCTATCCATACGAATCCCAGACGGGCCATCTGCTGTACATGCGACTGGAATACCATAGCCAAATAGATTGTCACTCACGCCGCCAAAAGCAGATGCTGTCCCTGATGTTACCAGTGGACTACTCATCCCTTCTCCGCGGACTAGAGCAGCCAAGTCTTCGTTATTCAATTGAGCTACAAATTCTTCGATACTGACTTTGCCATCGGCTACATCTTTCAGCTTATGTCCTTTATCTCCTGTCTGCGCTAGGGTTTCAGGAAGGTTTTGCTGAATGCGTTCTTTTAGCGAAATCTGGCGTGTTGGAGCTTCGACAGAACTCAGTTCATACGTGCCATCCTCTTTGCGAGTACCCGGTTTGACCCGATTAAAGCTTTCAATAGGAGCCATCGCTTCTGCACATTGCTCCACCACATGCAACTGTTCCAGTACATAACCACTTTGTCCATTTACCTGTACAGGTTGTACCTTTTTCACACTGGTTCCTACATGGAAAATATACGTCCCACTTTCTAGAACATAAGCAGAACGGTGCCCTGTTACTCCGCTATCATCGTAGGAAGCCAAAGAAGACATAGGGAACGTAATCGTTAACGTTTCTGCTTCTCCCGGTTGTAACAGCTTCGTTTTGCCGAATCCTGCTAACACTTTGACAGGTTGGCCCAGTTCTCCTTGAGGTGCTTCTACATAGACTTGTACCACTTCTTTACCTGCAAACGTAGACCCGCTATTCTGCACATTGACCGTGAACTCAATATGTTCTTCTCCGTCTTTGGAGATCACTTTAGCTTCTTGGGCATCGATCGTAAAGTCTGTATAAGATATGCCGTATCCAAATTCAAACTGTACTTTCTCCGGGCAAAACGTTTCAAAATAGCGATAACCTACATAAATATCTTCTTCATATACACTTTTAAATTCGTTACCATAATTACGTGTAGACGGGTAATCTGCAATCGAATAAGCAATCGTATCGGTTAACTTACCACTAGGTGTCACTTCACCGACAAGCACATCTGCAATCGCGTTACCGCCTTCCATTCCGCCATGCCATGCGTAGATGACACTGCTAATCGGGTGTATGTATCCTGTATCATTAATCCAGCTCATATCTACAATATTGGATACATTCAAGATCACAACCGTCTGGTCAAAATGAGCAGTTACATGTTGCAACATGGATTGTTCCTCAATCGTTAATTTATAACTTCCCGGCTCATCTGCATTATCCTGATCTTCACCAGCAGTACGTCCGATGATCATAATCGCTTTGTCCGAATGTTTACGTGCTTCGGCGACCAATTCATCTGTTAACGGCATTTCTTTCTGGAACCAAGGCTCTGCAGCCCAACCCCCGCCACCGTTATCAAACGGATTTTCTTCGATCCACTTTTCGTAGACAGATGCTAATTGTTCGTTGACTGTAATATCCGCTTTACTGCGTAATCCATCCAACAGATTAGTCGTATACGCTACATGTACACTACCACCAGAACCTGTACCACTGCGATAATAATTAACTTGTGTCCGTCCAAATATTGAAACGCTTTCTTTTTTCTGAATCGGAAGAACCTGACCCTCATTTTTCAATAATACTGCACCTTCAGCAGCCACTTTACGACTAAATTCTGCAAATCCCTTTAATGGAACGCCTATCGTTGATGTACTCAAATGTATCGCCTCCTGATTAGTTGATCTATCTATATTATGTACTTCATCTTGTGCAAAAGCAAAACGTAGAGCAAGTGTACATAATGAAAAAAAACTAACTTTGCTGACTAAAATTAGTTCTTTACGATAAGTGGAACATGATATCAAAAAATCACATCGATCTCAAGCTTCCCGACCATATATTTCAAACTGTGTCAAAGCTGGAAAAGGAGAAGGATCATCAGATTGGATTAACTCGCTCAATGTAACCCATTCTACTGCTTTTTCTTGGATCGAAATGATTTGCGGTTGATGCGTCTTAACCAGATTCACTTGCTCTGAACTTCCATCCGAATACGTCAACGTCACCCGCTCCCAATAATTATCATGTGGAAAATCAGCTCGTAACGTCAACACTACCTGATGGATCAATACATTGCGCCCAAAATGAATCGTAATCGCCGCATCTGGACGCTGATTAATCCCCCACGATTCATAAGGCCATTCTCCATGCGAATGATTGGCACGATTACCATTGATTGCATTCCGCGCTGCAAAAACAGCTTCACCACGCGTCTCTACATTTGCCGAAGCATGTGGATAGCAGGTTTCATTGGTATGTTGATCATAAGGGTTGTAAGCTAAATTGCGATAAGCCTGAATCTCTTCCGTCGTTGCTAAACGTGCAGTCAACAGATGCATCTCGCCTGTAAACGATTTCGGTGAGTATGAAGATCTTTTTTCAGCAAAAGGTATTGAGTATGGGTATTCTTCGCCTGTAAAATAAATAAAAGCTTCACCCATCGAGTCTTCCAGTTGGATCATGAGATATGTATTGGGTTTGGAGCATTTGAGGACAATGATATCTTCGGGTTGGTACGCTTGGGTGTACACGAGATGTACTTGGTTGGTGTCGGTATGAGAAGCTAAGACTTTGCCAGTGGCGCTTTGGATTTCAAGCGATAAGTTGGTCATGGGCTTTGGCTCCGTTCTATTGGTTTATTTATAGTGCTTTAAAGATTTATCAAGAGTTCTTTCAACAACACAGATAGATGTACTGCTAATTATAGAAAAAGCTATCATAATTAAACCGAAATATCTATACTAGGTCGAGATACATTTGTTTTTATATTTATTTTCACATTTTCCATAGAATACTATTTGGATGCAGAGTACTTACGAAGTATCTCTACAATTTGTTCAAAAGAAGTATTTCCTGTAGCAATATCCACAATAAATTCAACAGCAAATACACGTTCCATTCTCAAATGGTAACCATTAATCATCAAAAAAGACTTCACCACTAAATACGCTGTACGTTTATTACCATTATGAAAACAATGGTTTTTAACAAGTGATTCTAAAAACGCCGCCGCTTTGTCAAACAAGCTAGGATACGCATCTTCGCCAAATAAACTCTGCATCGGTCTATGTATAGCAGAATCAAGCAAGGTATGATCTTTGATCCCTGCCTGATCTACATCATTCATTTGTCGCATCATATAATAATGAGCAGCAATCACTTCTTCTTTAGTCAAAAATAGCGTCATATTATCTGTCCTTCAAATCATCAAATATCGCACGATCTTCCTCAAAAACATCATAAAATGCTTCTAATACTTCAGGTCGAACATGTTCAGGAAGCTCTATCTGACGAACCTTTCTTAATATAATCTCACCATCATGATTTTCAATAAATTCAATCTCATCGCCTTGAGAAATATCCAACTTCTCAGCCAGCAACTTTGGAAAGCTAACTCCAAGACTGTTACCCATCCGACCAATTTTACGAGAATATACGTTATGATCTGACTTTTTTTGATTTAGCTTTATCGTTTTGTGCACTCTAATCACCTCTATTATTTGTTTAATCATTCAAGTTATAAAGTTATAACTGTTATAACTTTGAGTAGAGAATATCATAGTTAATAGTAAAAAGCCACCTATCATTATCTAATAGATGGCTTCTTTTATACTTTCATTCAAGAATCTAATCACATGTATATTCTTTCATCAATTGGAAAATCACTTCGCCCAATACTGCTCCGCAATCTTCTGCCCTTGATTGATTTTTTTCCATTGCTCTGCTTCGGTCAACTCATTACCACCATCGCAAGAAGCAAATCCGCATTGATGCGAAAGTAACAAACGATCTTTATCAATAATCGTAGACGCTTCATCCAACAAGCGAAGAACACGTTCTTCATCGTCTAACGTACTTGTTTTGGAGGATAGCAAGCCCAAAACAACCTCAGTGTTTGGTTTGTCTTTGAACACAGCAAGTGCTTCAAGTGAACCTGCACGCTCGTCATCCCACTCCAAGAAGAAGCGATCGTACTTGAGTTGCTTCAAGAACAAGTTCGCAATCTTCACATACGAACCGCCGCCCATATTACGAGAATCATAGTTACCACGGCAGTTATGTGTCCACATTTTTAGACCCAGACTGTGACCATAGTCGATAACAGTATTGCTAATATCGATAAATTCAGTCGCCAGCGCCTGTACTTCTTCTTGGTTAATATGCTCGCCAGTATACGGAGAGTTCGGGTTATCATCTGCAAATAGTTCCCACAAGCAATCGTCGAATTGCAGGATTTTACCGCCCGCTTCTGCAAATTCTTTCACAAATTCAGTATAGGCTTTGACCAGACCTGCTTTGAGTTCTTTCGCATTTTGGTAGACCGCATCAGTACCACCGATATTATCCGACCATGACAATTCACCGAAAATATGGGATGGAGACGGTACACAAAGCTTCGTATCACGATCGCCTGCATGATCTTTTAGCTTTTTGAATACTTCGATAAAATGATGATTTTTCCCGCCGAGTTCGCCTGTGATCCGTAGTCCGATATCTTTGCGTGTCTCGTATTTGGAATTTCCATCTGTATCGCGGAAAAAGTATCCATGATCTGCAATATAACGTTCAATTCCTTGGAAGCCCCAAACAAAGTCTAGGTGCCACATGGATTTAGAATATTCACCATCTGTAATGATCGACAGGTCATTTTCGATTTCTTTTTCCACGACAGACTGGATCGCCTTCGCTTCTGTCTGCTCATATCCATCGAACTCCTGATAAAATGGATAGTTAATATCATCACGATGCTCGATTTGTGTTTTATATTCTAACAACTCAGCCGGTCGCAACAAGCTACCTACGATTTGAAATTTATCACTCATGTTAAAATCCCCCTTGGTGTTGTTCACGATTAATATTATTTGTTTATTTTAACATGAGGAGACTTTCTTGACGTAAGCTGAAAAGGTATATCTGGCTATAGTTATTAGCTATGACAAAAAGTATCTAAAAACGTATCTGTTTTAACGTGGTTTTATAATGATCCATCTTTTTCTGAAATGCACTGCGAGAATCCTTTATTAAGTGAAGATGACTTCGATCTGCAATCTCCTCAATGATCTGATCGATACTTTTATCGTCTGTTATGATTTTCTCTTCTGTAATGATATGGTCAAAAGCATACATACACGGCTCAATTCTTTCCCTCGTCCATGTTCCCCGTTCAAAACGTTTTTTGAGTCGTTTCTCAATCGTTTCCTTGTCCGCATAAAGGATAAAATGATGTAATTCTACACCATCCCTCATCAAGCGACCAATAATTTCATCGTAATAGCCAGGATCGATCAATGTCATAGGTGCGATAATCGTACCTTCATATGTAGATGATAAATATTTCAGCATATCGTAATTGAACGAACGCCACTGAGGATGGTCTTGGAAATTAGATTCATGCAAGGATATAGGTATATTTTTATGAATAAAATAGCCTACATTCTCAGGATCATAGACAAATGAATTAGGCAGTCTGCAATGCAACTCATACGCACAAGTCGATTTGCCAGAACCGTAAGCTCCATTAATCCAAATAATCATTGGAACACCTCATCTTCTAAATGCTGTGCCACTTTCTCTAAAATCTCTTTTTTAATAACATACTCATGCTTTAACAACGTTTTGACCATTTCAACAACAGACGACTTTTTCACACTTAATCGGTTAGCAATCTCTGTAAACGTAGAATGGTCTCCATATTTATGTAATTTATAAATAGCGATTAAATATTAGTAACTATTAAAGGTTATTTCACTATATCTAGCATTTAACTGGTGATTAAAGAACTTGTAGCACGTATCCACACTTTAAAAATAGTCAATAATTTTCCTTTCGAAAATTATTGATTTAGATCATCTAATATAGTATTTCGATCGTATTGATTATGCAATAAAAAACAGCTATAACAAAATAGAATCAAAAAAGACCACCTAAAATGGCCATAGCTCCGTCAAGTAGACACTAAAAAAGTATGTTTTTAAACGACGGCCTTTTCCCGAAATTCTTTCGGGGAAAGGCCGTTTAGTTTTCTTTGAAAACGTTCTTCATTGTAATACGTTAAGTAATCGGTAATTTGGCTTCGAGCTTCTTCCAATGTTGAGAATATATAGAACAATGATTGCGAAAGTTTATTTTTATGATAAATAGAATAAAAGTTAAATGCTTTAAATATCAGTAAAATCAAATTAATACTTGGTTTCAAGATAAAAAGAGAACATTCTTTGGAAAAAAACTCCTATTAAAGTTCTTAAATCAGTTGTATAAATTTCATTCTCAATAAATCATTAGCTATTCTTATATAAATTAATTTCTATGAAGATTTTTTGTCCCTGTTGTAGGATCTTCTTTTATAACTACCTTCGCATTTTTTAAAATGTTTTTCAACCTTCTATGACCTATAATATAGCTAGATTTCCCTCTGCTTGTTCTAAAATGTGGTCTAATCATAATGTTAGCATCGTAAGAATGAGTTTTGATATAATCAAGTCTAATCATCTCTTCTACCAGAGCTTCGGGATTAAGTTCCAAGCCCCATGTTTGTTTTAGCGGTTTATAATAAGTGTCCATCATGTTTGAAGCTCTATCAGAAGATTCTAATCGTCTTTTTAACTCGGAGTAGACTGCGTTCTTATAAGCCTTAATAGCCAAATCACGATTGTTAATTTCCATAATAGTCCCACTCCCCCCAATAATTTTTTCCAGTCACTTCATCCCCTAAAAAACTATCCATGTTTAATTTATAATATCCATCCAATGTTAAAAAGGAATTTAAAGTTTCTCCAAACCAAGCCAACTGATCACCTAAATCAAGACCCACCCTACGTCTTCCATCTTCACTTTTTGTAATCTCTTCGCGAAACCACATCCGGTCACTCTCATTAAGAATTTCTCTTTTCTGATCCTTAAAAAGTGCTATTACACTACCTGTATCATTATCGGCCATTGGTCCGCAAACAATTTGAGGATGTTCGTGTCCAAAAATGTTAATGCAGGCACAATTATTTAAGCTACTTTTATAACGATGAAGTAAAATAAAATCTGACCACTTATCACTCTCACCACGAAAATCATAAACTTCAATTGCATCAAACTCTGAAGGAAGCTGACAATGTATCTTTAGAACAACTGGCAACTCTTGCTCAGGATAAGTTTCAAATCCAGAATTTTCAGCCGAGACCAATGCTTTTTTAGCCCAATTAGCAGCTTGTCTAAAATCTACAGTTGTATAAAAACCAGTGCCGAAATCGCGGTCATTTGAACGAATGTTATTCATAAAATTTTCATTTATGACTTTGTTTGAAAAGCCATTAGGGTTTAAAACAGCTGACATTTTTGTACCGTGATATAATACTTCCGGTAGCACAAATCTAGTTCTTAATTGCACTAAAATTTCTCCCCTATTTATATTGTACCACGTATCATAAAAGTGATATCAAATGCATCGTTATGAAGTAAAAACAACAATAATTAATTTCGTCTAGAGTTTCTTGCTAGATTACTACTTTGAGATTCCAAAAATTATTTTATGCTTATGAGAATACTCATACAAATCTTTATCCATTGATTATTTAATTCATTTTTTTGCCCGTTTACACTATTAATTTTAATCAATAAAACTTAATGGATAGTGGGTTATTCCTTCTTGAGCTGCTTTTTCTATTTTTATCTTTAATGCTTCATCTAGAGAAATTCTGCCTTCTAATATTATAATTAAATCCATTCCTGTTAAGAAAATTATTTTTGCACCTCTACCATTGTATTCTTCAATAACTTCTGGTCGAAATCCATTTATAGAAACAAATAATCCGCGAGTACTTTCTAGTTTTGAATCGACTTTAGTTTTAAACCCACCAATCTCACCACTATTTGGCATATCTTTTCGCCATTTCGCTTCCACCAAATAATCAAAACCTCCAAAATTGAAGTGACCATCTATCTGCTGAGTGTTATTTGGATTTCTATATGACTTGCGATACTCTATATCATTAAGTTGGAAAAGATTATTTAATAACTCTTCCAAAGAATACCCAGCTCTTTGACGATTGGGATCAATTAATCCATTATTAAATTGTATTTTCAAGTGTTCAAGCTTTTTTGCTCTCTCCTGAAGTTGCTTTTGTCTTTGTTCAGATTGGGTACGTCTCTGATCTACACTCCTTCTTTCTTCTTTAACTAATAGTTCATTTTCCATTGCTAAATTTTTCAATTTACGCAGTGCATCCAGACCAGAATTTCGATCAGTTACCTCTTTATCAGGAATATCACGAAGAGAGCATAAATTAGTTAGAATTCTTCTTTGAATTAATGTGCCTTCATTTGTCTCATTCAATTCACTAAGTACATGTCTTGCCCACACAAATTTTGCTTCATGTTTATACCGATTAATAAGGTCTCTAGGGACTCCTGAAGAAGTCATAAAATTGGCAACAGGATCTTTAAAATGAAAACAACGACCAAAGCATTGTATCATCTGTTCTATTATCTCGAATGGTATCTGTTTCAATTAAATGCCACCTTTGATTAAATTTGTATAATAAAATATTATACTGTGAAAACGTTATCTTATGTTAGTAAAGATTTATAATTACAGAATCTTATTTACTTTTTTAGGTTATTACATATTGCTAGCTACTATAATTAACGTTAGTTACTATAATTAGTTGTAACAACAGCCTTCACTTTTATTCTTATCTATGAAGTATTTTCAAACGTAACATCATCTTACAGTATATTACTAAAATACAGAAAAGACCGCCTCTGCAGGCGGTCTTACTGATAAATCATAATGGAGGCGAGGGGAGTCGAACCCCTGTCCGAAGGCAACGTTACATAAGCTTCTACGGGTGTAGTGACAGATTTGATGTCACCCTAGGAACTCCCTGTCACCGGATTCCCTTTGGGTCAGCCTGGTTATCTTATTCAGCACACCTCAGGCGGAGATGTGACAGCGTAGCCCACTATTAGTTGGGCCCTCGTCCTGGCACATGGGCGATGCGAGGGGAGAGCACGCTCACAGGTTATTAAGCTGCGAAAGCGTAGTTAGTTTGTTGTTTGCCGTTTAATAGGCTTTAGCGTTGATAAAGCGGACGCGTCCCCACTACCCGCTACTCATGCTCGAACTACCCCCGTCGAATCCATAAACGCCCCCTTAATATAAGGGTGCTGGATTAGAACGGATCACATGAGTCTCGTTATCCGAATATACAGCAACAGTCTTTCCCTCCATAAGAAAGAACTGCAAAGTGTCGCCTGTATCAGCCATAAGCTGTTTCTATTGAAAGAATATACAACGACCACAGACTATGAGTATACCACATTTCAGCATCTTTGAACAGTTGTCCAGTTGCCTTTAGTATCTCACTTCTATCCATTTACCCATCTCGCTCCATCTTCTAACCAACTCACTTAACGAGAAACCTTTTGGTTATCCCGCAAAGCGCGTTGAATATCGCGATCTGCATCTTTTTTGGCTGCTGTCGCACGTTTATCATGCTGTTTCTTACCTTTACCCAGACCGATTAATAGCTTGGCATATCCGTTACGAATATACACTTTAAGTGGAACAATTGTATACCCATCTCGCTTAGAGGCACCGATCAATTTGCTAATCTGACCTTTATGCAATAGCAGTTTACGAGTACGTGTCGGATCGGTTGGATTGGCACGGTTGCCTTCTTCGAATGGGCTAATATGCATATTGTGTAAAAACACTTCGCCATTACGAATCGTGGAAAACGCATCACCGATATTCGCTCTTGCCCGGCGCAATGATTTGATCTCTGTACCGGTTAAGACCATTCCTGCTTCATACGTATCTTCGATAAAATAATCATGTGATGCTTTTTTATTCTGCGCTAAAACTTTACTTTCACCCTTTTTAGGCGCCATAAGGGTTCACTCCTTTATTACCGAATTAGTGATCATACTCTACTTACAAATAAAGATCGGCATTTCTCCATCCTCTATCCTCATTCTAAGGTGTACAGAGAAAGAAGAAAGCCGATCGATATCTTATTTATTCAGGTTTTTGCTCTGTTGGTTTTGGTTTGCGTTTACGTGGACGACTCTTTTTCACTTCGCCACCTGTTTTGCTAGGATCTGCTTTGGCAGAAGACGTTTGGATATTGCCTGCTTCTGGATCGAATACAGGGCCTTCTATCTTTTTACGTCTTGGTGCTGGACTGCCTTTACGCTTTTTGCTACTTTCGACAGGGCTATTATAGCCACCTTTACCTGAACCGAAGTTGAAGTTGCGAGAGTTGTCTTTACTCGAACTTTTCGGAGCATGAGTCGAAATGCCTTTCGCTTTTTTAGGCGCACCTTCACTATTACTGGTACTCGCAGATACCGTATTTTCTGTAGCACGCGGCTGTTGTGTATTCGGTACACTTACAGCACTCGTTTGACCAGAGACTGTAGATGGTTTACGTTTGCGTCTTGCCGGCTTTTTGCTACCACTATCTGCGGTTGGAGCTACAGATGCTGTAGGCGCTTTGCTCGCTTTTGCAGCCTTCGCTGCTTTACCGAACTTCGCCGCTTTACCAGCTGCTTTGTTTTTACCACGATCTCCGCCACGTCCGCCTTTACGGTCGCTATCTCCACGTGGAGGACGAGCGCCACGATCTGCGCGTTCAGGACGATTGCTTTTCGGCATATCTTTCAGCTCAAAGTCGATCGTATGATCTTCCATATTCACACGAGCTACACGTACGGTAATCGCATCACCGATACGATAGATTTTGGAAGTACGTTCACCAAGTAAGATCATTTGTTTATCGTCAAAATGATAATAATCGTCAGTCAGCATACCTAAGCGGATCAGACCTTCTACCGTATTATCCAGTTCGATAAACATCCCGAAACTAGTAACACTGCTGATCATACCTTCGAATTCTTCGCCTACTTTATCCAGCATATACTCTGCTTTTTTCAGTTGATCGGTATCACGCTCTGCATCTACAGCAACACGTTCACGTTCTGAAGATTGCTGTGCAATATCCGCCATACGTGAATTCAGATAATCTTGACGCTTCGGCTTAAGCTTACCACCATTTTCGATCACTTCACGAATGACACGGTGAATAACCAGATCGGGATAACGACGAATCGGTGATGTAAAGTGACTATAGTAATCGGCGGCTAGTCCAAAGTGACCTGAACTGTCTGCGGAATATTTCGCTTGTTTCATCGAACGAAGCATCATTGTGCTGATTACTGTTTCTTCTTTTTCACCTTTGATATCTTGCAACAATTGTTGCAATGCACGTGGATGAACATGATCGCCTGTTCCTTTGATAACATGACCAAAGTTAGAAGCAAATGCTAAGAAGTTCTGTAATTTTTCTTGATCTGGATTCTCATGAATACGATACAAGAACGGCACTTGAAGTGTACTGAAATGCTCGGCTACAGTCTCGTTCGCAGCTAGCATAAACTCTTCGATAATCTGTTCTGCAACAGAACGCTCACGCTTCACAATATCGATCGGTCTGCCTTTTTCATCTAAAATGATTTTCGCTTCGTCAAAATCAAAATCAACTGCGCCACGACGAGCACGCATCTCACGTAACTGCATCGCAAGTTCACGCATTAATTTGAAATCTTCGACAAGCGGAGCATAACGCTCTAACAATTCTGGATCTTCATCTTCCAAAATTTTGCGTACATTGGTATACGTCATACGCTCTTTGGTTTTGATTACACTGGTAAATACTTCGTGCTTCACGACTTTCATATGCTCATCGAATTCCATTTCGCATGAAAGAGTTAGACGATCTACCTGTGGATGAAGACTACAGATCCCGTTCGATAGACGATGTGGCAACATTGGAATCACGCGATCCACTAGATACACACTACATCCACGGTTGTAAGCTTCGATATCGAGCTTAGAGCCTTCTTTGACATAGTAACCTACGTCTGCAATATGCACGCCTAGACGGTAATGTCCGTTGTCTAGACGCTCTACATTAACAGCATCATCCAAGTCTTTGGCATCTTCGCCATCAATCGTGACGATATTTTTGTCACGTAGATCGCGTCTGCCTTGTTCGACGATCTCTGCATCTGTAATGGAATCAGGAGCCGCTTGCGCTTCATCCATAATTTCATCAGGGAAAGACTCTGGCAGTTGATGCTTACGAATAACAGACAAGATGTCTACGCCCGGATCATCTTTGTGACCCAACACTTCAACAATTCGTCCTTCTGCTGCTGCTCTGCCTTCTGGGTAGCTGACAATTTCAGCAACCACTTTTTCGCCTTCTACTGCACCACCGAATGCTTCTTTGGGCACAAAAATATCGCGGTTAATCCGCTTATCATCTGGAATAATAAATCCGTACGTATCCAATCCTTGGAATACACCAACCACACGTGTATTTTTGCGAGTGATGACACGAATGACTTCACCTTCCATACGACCTCCTGTCGTACTGCGAGACGTCACTTTAACAAACACGATATCCCCGTTCATTGCGGTTCCCATATCATTGGCATTGATATAGACATCACCATGCTCTTTTTCCTCAGGAATTAGAAAAGCAAATCCTTTGGCATGAGCTTGAATACGTCCACGAACCAAATCCATATGTTCCGGTAGACCATAATGATGAGACTTGTTCTGTACGATGATTCCTGTACGCTCAAGTTCATTTAATATTTTGACCAATTCTTTAAAGTCTGAAGCCGCTTGAATCTCTAGCTGCTGCTCCAATTCTTGATAAGTCATTGGTTTATAGTCGATACTTTTTATTACATCTAATACTTGTTGTTCAGTAATCATATCATTTCACCTCGGACGACCTTCAGGGTAAGCTTATCTTCCCTTCTTGATCCGTATGTATAACTGCATGCATTGTAGCGTTTAGTATACTCATACCCTAGTATACACTAATTTAATCTCACCTATTCAATTCGACCGAAATATTCAGTTTCCTGTATCCTTCTGCATAAAAAAAGAGGGCAGTTCTATTATCCCCTCCTTGGTTGGGAATAACAAAACTGCCTGAAAGGTATTGCACATCATGCACTTCGGCCTTACTTGACTTACGTGGGAATAATGGACAAGCTCGGGAACAATTCCAAGTATAGTTCCCTTATATGAATTCTCTATGAACAATCACTTACCAAAGAGCATCTATTTACAATTGCTTACCATATAAAAATCGCCTGATGCAGTAAAGTTATCCTTTACCACTTCAGGCGATTCATGATTTAACTAAATACCGCTACAAGAATAGCTAGAACAAAAAATCCAATAGCCAGTCCTACTGTTGTACGTTCCAACACCAGTTCCATTCCGCGCGCTTTGGTTTTACCAAAAAGATGTTCCGCACCGCCGGAGATGGCACCAGAAAGTCCAGCACTTTTACCTTTTTGAAGTAGAACAATAACGATCAACCCAACGGAAAAAATCATGAGCAGTACTTTCAAAGTCAATAACATGAATTCCACCTCCTCAAACGAATACGCCGAACATCTATCGTTATCATATAAGAACAACAGTGATTGACCACCACTATCGTATGTAATAATCGTATAGAAAACAGCATTCTTATTTTAGCATATTTTTCAAGTGAAAAGCAATCTTTTTACTCCGATATGTATCGTGAAGTAAGGTTTTGACTCCAGCTCTTCTTTTAAGGTGTCAACATATACATAATCTTAAAGAGCACCTATAGATATAAAACACATATAAAAAAACAACCACCCGGCATGATACCAGATGGTTGTCTATCACTTAAAAGTGAATTATTTAGTTAAGCCTCTGTGTGCAGTCAAATTGTAGAAAGATTTAAGACCATCGTATTTAGCAAGGTCACCCAATTGATCTTCGATGCGAAGCAATTGGTTGTATTTTGCAATACGGTCTGTACGTGAAGGAGCACCTGTTTTGATTTGTCCAGCATTTGTCGCTACAGCGATGTCAGCGATTGTGCTATCTTCGGATTCACCAGAGCGGTGAGAGATAACAGCTGTGTAACCAGCGCGTTTAGCCATTTCGATCGCATCAAATGTTTCAGAAAGCGTACCGATTTGGTTAACTTTAACAAGGATAGAGTTACCAATACCTTCTTCAATACCACGACCAAGACGCTCAGTGTTTGTTACGAACAAGTCGTCACCAACCAATTGAACTTTGTCTCCCAATTTCTCAGTTAACAATTTCCAACCTTCCCAGTCATCTTCAGAACAACCATCTTCGATTGTAATGATTGGGTATTTATCAACCCATGAAGCCATCAAGTCTACGAACTCAGCAGAAGTGTATGATTTACCTTCGCCAGCAAGTTCATATTTACCGTTTTTGTAGAACTCAGTAGAAGCAACGTCCATACCCAAGAATACGTCAACACCTGGTTTGTAACCCGCTTTTTCGATTGCTTCAACAATAGAAGTCAATGCTTCTTCGTTAGATGTAAAGTTAGGAGCGAATCCACCTTCATCACCTACAGAAGTGCTTAATCCTTTAGCTTTCAATACAGATTTAAGGCTGTGGAAAATCTCAGCACCTGTACGAAGAGCTTCTTTGAAGCTAGGAGCTCCAACTGGCAATACCATGAATTCTTGAACGTCAACGTTGTTATCAGCGTGCTCACCACCGTTGATGATGTTCATCATTGGTACTGGCAATTGTTTAGCGTTGAATCCGCCCAAGTATACATACAATGGAAGATCAAGAGCATCAGCAGCTGCGCGAGCAGTAGCCATAGATACTGCAAGAATAGCGTTAGCACCTAATTTAGCTTTGTTAGGAGTACCGTCCAATTTGATCATTGCTTTATCAATACCCAATTGATCAAGAGCATCCATACCAATGATTTCTGGAGCGATGATTTCGTTAACGTTCTCTACTGCTTTAAGAACGCCTTTACCCAAGTAACGAGATTTATCTTCGTCACGAAGTTCTACAGCTTCATGAGCACCAGTAGATGCGCCAGAAGGAACGATTGCGCGACCCAAAGCGCCTGATTCCAAGTATACTTCAACTTCAACTGTAGGGTTACCACGGGAGTCAAGAACTTCGCGTGCATAAACATCAGAAATAATAGTCATGGTTAAATGTTCTCCTTTTAAATCGTTATTTTAGATCATAAATGATCATTACATTTTAATGCATATCTTTTATAGCGAGCAATTACTTACGGCTGTTGACAATAGATGTACCTGTCATTTCTTCCGGTTTAGGTAATTGTGCAAAATCAAGAATGGTTGGTGCGATATCACCTAAAATACCACCTTCACGCAAAGTAACATTTTTATCTGTGACGATAAATGGTACAGGGTTCGTTGTATGTGCCGTCTGCGGACGACCCAATTCGTCGATCTCTGTCTCAGCGTTACCATGGTCAGCAGTAATTAGAGCTACGCCACCTTTAGCTAGAATCGCATCTACGACTCTACCTACACACTCATCTGTTGTTTCTACCGCTCTGATTGTAGGCTCTAGCTTACCAGAGTGACCTACCATATCAGGATTAGCAAAGTTCAAAATGATAACATCTTGACGCTCTGCTTCAATCTCAGCGATACAAGCATCTGCTACTTCACGCGCACTCATTTCCGGTTGTAGATCATACGTAGCGACTTTAGGAGAGTTAATCAAGATACGAGTCTCGCCTTCTAGTTCTACATCACGACCGCCACTGAAAAAGAAAGTAACGTGAGGATATTTTTCAGTCTCAGCAATACGCAATTGTTTTTTGCCATGCTGTACTAAAACTTCACCAAGTGTATTATTTAGATTCTTCGGTCCATAAGCTACCGTTCCACTTACTGTATTGCTGTATGTGGTTAAGCATACATAGTACAGGTTTTTAGGTTGTGCATGTCCACGATCGAATCCTTCAAATGCTTCTTGAGTAAAGGCTTGAGATAACTGAATAGCACGGTCAGGACGGAAGTTCAAGAAGATCACTGAATCGCCATCACTTACTGTACCGACTGGTTTTTCTTCGCTATCGACAATAACAGATGGTTCAACGAATTCGTCAAATACTGAATTTTGATAAGAAGAAGAAATAACGTTTTCTGGATCTTTGAATGCCGGACCTTCGCCGAAAGCGATAGCACGGTAAGCTTTTTCCACACGTTCCCAGCGTTTGTCACGATCCATTGCGTAATAGCGACCTTGAACCGTAGCAATTTTACCTACGCCAACTTCTGCTATTTGAGCAACCAATCGTTCCATATAACGTTTACCGCTATCTGGTGATACGTCGCGTCCATCCAAGAATACATGAATCAGTACATCATGGAAATCTTCGCGTTTAGCCATATCCAGTGTAGCGAATAAATGATCGATATGACTATGTACACCGCCATCGGATAACAGGGTGAACACATGCAATTTTTTACCGTTTGTTTTTGCATTTGTAAATGCGCCAACCAACGCTTCATTTTGGAAAAAGTCTCCGTCACGAATCGACTTGGAAATACGAGTCAAATCTTGATATACAATGCGACCTGCACCAATATTCAAGTGACCGACTTCCGAGTTACCCATTTGTCCTTCAGGCAGACCCACAGCTTCACCGCAAGCCGTCAAAGTTGTATGTGGGTATTCGCTTAGATATCTATCATAATTGGGTTTTTTCGCTTGAGCAACACCGTTGCCTTCTACTTCTGCGCGTAGACCGAATCCATCCATAATGATTAATGCTACTGGTTTGGGTGCTGACATTTACTTCGCCCCCTCAACGAGCTGAATGTAAGAATCAGGTTGCAAGCTTGCGCCGCCGACAAGTGCGCCATCGATATCGCTTTGTCCCATATACTCCTTAACATTCTCAGGTTTCACGCTACCGCCGTATTGAATACGAACTGCGTTAGCCACTTCTTCGTTGTATAGACCTTTAACCAATTCACGAATATAAGCGATAACTTCATTCGCATCTTGGGATGTAGAAGATTTGCCTGTTCCGATTGCCCAGATTGGCTCATAAGCGATAACAGTTTCTTTCGCTTGCTCTGCGCTCAATCCTACAAAAGCACCTTCTGTTTGTACTTTGCATACTTCTTTAGTTTGATTAGCTTCACGTTCTTCAAGCTTTTCACCTACACATACGATAGGAGTCAAACCATGACGGAAAGCAGCATGTACTTTTTTATTAACGATTTCGTCTGTTTCAGCAAAATATTGACGACGCTCAGAGTGACCGATGATTACATAGTCCACACCAAGATCTTTCAACATTACGCCACTGATTTCGCCAGTGTAAGCGCCATTGTCTTCAAAATGAAGATTTTGTGCACCGATTTTGATCGAAGTTCCTTTTACTGCTTCAACCAAAGCAGGAAGATTAGTGAAAGGAGCGCAAATTACGCTTTCTACGCCATCTACTTCTGCTTTGCCTTTGATATCTTCAATAAACGCTTTTGCTTCAGGAACGGTTTTGAACATCTTCCAGTTCCCAGCAATAATTGGTGTTCTCACTGCGATATCACTCCTTCTGTTTGCATAACTACAGTATTCTAACCTAAGCCATACTGAAGTGCTTTGTATGACCCAAAGCACCCAAATCTATATCTATTTTAAACTTATTTATCGTTCAATGCCACAACGCCTGGAAGAGCTTTACCTTCCATAAACTCTAGGGAAGCACCGCCACCTGTAGAGATATGGTCCATTTTGTCAGCTAAGCCGAATTTCTCTGCTGCTGCTGCGGAATCACCGCCACCAATGATTGTGTAAGCTTCAGTTGTTGCACAAGCTTCTGCGACTGCTTTTGTACCACCAGAGAAAGGTGCGATTTCAAATACGCCCATTGGTCCGTTCCATACAACCAATTTAGAGTTTTTGATAACATCAGCATAAATTTCACGAGTTTTAGGACCGATGTCTACGCCTTCCCAAGCTGCTGGGATTTTGTCGATTGTTACGATATCTGTGTTTGCATCTGCACTGAAATCGTCAGAAACAACGATATCTACTGGAAGGTACAATTTTTTACCTAATTTTTTTGCTTTTTCTACGAATCCAAGTACAACATCCAATTTGCTTTCGTCTAGAAGAGATTGTCCTACTTCATGACCTTGAGCTTTGAAGAATGTGTAAGTCAATCCACCACCAATAATGATGTTGTCTGCAAGATTGATTAGGTTATCGATTACATCGATTTTATCTTTTACTTTAGATCCACCTACGATTGCTGTGAAAGGACGCTCAGGGCTAGTCAAAGCTTTACCCAATACATCTAATTCTTTCTCCATCAAAAGACCAGATACTGCTGGCAAGTGGTGTGCAATACCTTCTGTTGAAGCATGCGCACGGTGAGCTGCACCAAATGCGTCATTGACGAATAGATCAGCCAATTCTGCAAAAGATTTAGCTAAGTCTGCATCATTTTTCTCTTCGCCAGGGTAGAAACGTACGTTTTCAAGAACCAAAACGTCACCGTTTTTCAATTCAGCGATTTGTGATTTTACAGCATCGCCAATCGCTTCGTCAGCTTTAGCAACCGGTTGACCTAGCAATTCAGATAGACGCGTTGCTTGTGGAGTTAAGCGTAATGATTCAACCACTTCACCGTTAGGGCGACCCATATGACTTGCAAGTACAACTTTTGCACCTTTTTCAACAAGGTATTGAATAGTAGGTAATGTCTCACGGATCCGTTTGTCATCTGTGATTTTACCGTCTTCCATAGGTACGTTGAAATCTACACGTACAAATACCACTTTACCTGTTACTTCTATATCGCGAACACTTTTCTTATTCATTATATTGTTCCTCCATGCCCTGAATTTTGATTAACGAGCAATTTAAAACAGATATTCATTTAGAAAAAGCGGAAACACAAGAAACCTGTTTCCGCTTTATGGAATTAATATTTATTTCAGTTCACGAATGATTCTTACGCTTTGTTAGCGAAGTACTCAAGAGTACGAACCAATTGTGCTGTGTAGGACATTTCGTTATCGTACCAAGCTACAGTTTTAACCAATTGGTGGTCACCAACAGTTAGAACGCGAGTTTGAGTAGCATCGAATAGGGAACCGAAAGTCATACCTTTGATATCAGAAGAAACGATTTCGTCTTCAGTGTAACCATAAGTTTCAGCATCAGAAGCAGCTTTCATAGCAGCGTTAACTTCATCAACAGTAACTTTTTTCTCCAAAATAGTTACCAATTCAGTAAGGGAACCAGTTGCTACAGGAACACGTTGTGCTGCACCATCCAATTTACCTTTCAATTCAGGGATAACTAGACCGATTGCTTTAGCAGCACCAGTTGTGTTAGGAATGATGTTTTCAGCAGCTGCACGAGCACGACGGAAGTCACCTTTAGCATGTGGAGCATCCAAAGTGTTTTGGTCGCCAGTGTAAGCATGAATTGTAGTCATCAAGCCTTCTACTACTCCGAATTGATCTTGCAATGTTTTAGCCATTGGAGCAAGACAGTTCGTTGTGCAAGAAGCACCAGAAATTACAGTTTCAGTACCATCAAGAATTTCATGGTTTACGTTATAAACGATTGTTTTCATTTCGCCAGTAGCTGGAGCAGAGATAACAACTTTTTTAGCACCAGCTGTTAAATGTTTCTCAGCTGATTCTTTAGTTGTGAAGAATCCAGTACATTCAAGAACGATATCCACACCAAGATCTCCCCAAGGAAGTTCTTCTGGGTTACGGTTAGCTAGAACTTTTACTTCTTTTCCGTTTACTTTGAAGAATCCGTCATGAACTTCAACTTCGCCGTCAAATTTACCTTGAGTTGTATCATATTTCAACAAGTGAGCCAACATTTTAGCGTCAGTCAAATCGTTAATTGCTACCACTTCAATACCTGCTACATTTTGAATACGACGGAAAGCCAAGCGTCCGATACGTCCGAAACCATTAATACCAACTTTAACCATGAGTTAATTCCTCCTAGAGATAGTGTATTTAATTTATTTCAAGACACACCCGTTAAAGGCATGTCAAGACAACATTATAGAGTAAAACTTGTGTGCCGTACCGCTAGACGTTCGAAAATGAAGCAAAAGGACTAGTCTAGTTCTTTCACAATTTCTCTAGCGGCGGCTTCGTCAATGACCAGAATATCTTCCTGACCGAATTTGAGTACAGCATGAATCGATTTGGCCTTGCTACGGCCTCCAGCAATACCGATAACCACTTCCGCTTTGGAAATATCATCGAGCTGAAGTCCCATCGTCAACATCTGGTGCACCGTCTCACCCTGTTCATTAAAATAATGACCGAATGATTCAGCAACAGCTCCAGCGGCATGAATTTCTTCCGCTGCCTCGGGTTCAAGTCTACGGCGACGCACCATCTCCATCGCATCTCCGATTCCGTGCATAATGATACGTGCTTTACGAATCAGACCCACAATTTCACGGATATTCTGATCCTGATAAAGCAATTCGTAAGCATCTTCACGTAACAAATCGGGAATATGCAATAACCGATACTGTGCGCCTACACGCTTTGCCATAGTGGAAGCAATCGAATTCGCCTGAAATTCCATACTCTCTCCAAGTCCGCCTCTTGCCGGTACAAACCAGGCATTCTTGAGAGGTGCCGGTATGGATGGACTGAGTTGCTCGGCGACTTCAGCTAATGTAAAGCCTCCTGTTACAGCAACGACATCGTCCTCACGGATTACACTGAGCAGCGCTTTGGCTCCTGCTCGTCCAAGCTCTTGCTTAGCCATAATAGATATGTCACTATCACCAGGAACGACAATGACTTGTCTCAGCTTATAGAAAGTGCGAATACGTTCTTCCAGATTGGATAATCCAAGCAGTTCCTGAATAATAGGCTCAAGTTCATCAAGCAATTGCTTGCCTGCTTCACTAACCTTCATTCCCGTACTTTCAATCTCAAGCAATCCTTGCGATTTGAGAAGATCGGTCTCTGCACGTAAGACGCGTTCAGTCATATTAAGCGATGTGGCGAGTGATCTTCTTCCAACCAGCCCTACCATCATAACCTGATGCAGAATCGTATATCTTTTTTTGAGTACTTCGGTGAGATCGGGCAGAAGCTGCTTTTGTATTTCTAATATTTTTCGCATGCATTCCACTCCTGCAACTTATCTCGCTCAGTGTCCATTATATCCGTTATTCAATAAATTGGACTTAAAACGTCCCGGCGTAACTTTTTAAGTCCCACGTCTATCTTAACCAATTTTCCATGCAGAAGCAAGTTTTTCATGCAACTATTCTGTGAGAGGTTGATGTTATCGTTTTTCTTGATTATGGTATGAATCGTCAACTTGCTTTTTATAGGTAGATATCCTATAATCAATCGTACTGCTGTTTTACATGCGCCCGTGGTCCAATGGATATGACGTAGGCCTCCGAAGCCTGAGATCCAAGTTCGATTCTTGGCGGGCGCGCCATTTAATTAAGTTATAATGCAGTGTTGTTTTTATGATCAATACGATTATGTACGTACTTACTATGTTCTATCCTATCGTAGAAGTATTTGCGCAACATTAAGTGAATTACCTATAAACGCAGAATACCCTTCAACCAGCCGATGCTGGTTATTTTTATACCCAAAATTAGGTTGCTCTCTTCTTCATTAACCTATTTTGCAGAAGTTCCTTCACTTTTGGTCAGGATAGTTTGACTTTCTTTGACTTTTGGTTTGAATTATCCTATAATGTGGTAAGAACAATGAGTATCTTCTAATACAATATTTGATCTATAATTATTCTATTGATGATGTACAACTTTGAAGGAGGGTTTCTAGTGAGTTATATTCCAATGGTCGTTGAACAAAGCAGTCGTGGGGAACGTGCCTATGACATTTACTCTCGTCTGTTAAAAGACCGCATTATTTTTCTCGGTTCTGAAGTCAATGATGTTGTAGCCAATGCGATTATCGCACAATTGCTGTTTCTGGAAGCCGAAGACCCGGAGAAAGACATCCACCTATATGTTAACAGTCCAGGCGGTTCGATCACTGCGGGAATGGCTATTTACGATACAATGCAATTTATCAAAGCTGATGTATCTACCATCTGTGTAGGTATGGCGGCAAGTATGGGCGCATTTTTACTTAACGCTGGTGCTAAAGGTAAACGTTTTGCATTGCCTAACAGCGAGATTATGATTCACCAACCACTTGGTGGAGCACAAGGACAAGCAACAGATATCGAAATCCGTGCTCGTCGTATTCTTAAAATGCGTGATAAATTGAATAAAATTCTAGCAGAACGTACAGGTCAACCGTTGGAACGTATCGAAAAAGATACAGACCGCGATTACTTTATGACTGCTGCTGAAGCAAAAGATTACGGTATCGTTGATAAAGTGATTGAAAATACACCTCCACAAGGGGTATAATTTTACTCCAGCATGCTGGAACAACACGCAAAAAAGCCTCCGGGGTATAAACCGGAGGCTTTTTTGTATACTTTTTTATTTAAGCTTTGTATGCATCAAGTGGATTCACGCCTGATGGCAACACTTGTTTGAAAGTAATCGGGAATTCTGGCATACCTGCTGCATAAGGTGCGATATCATATTGTTGGAAAAACAGAGTGATTCCGCTATCTGTTAAATAGTATCCTTGATTAGCAGCAATTCCTTTAAAACTATCTTTAAAGTAAAGATCTCCATTTTTTTTCATTTGAGCATTGATAATTTTGTCGATATCTTTACGATAATTGCTATTGGATTTGAGCAAGTCGCCTAATTGAATTTGCTTGCCATCTTTTAATGAGAATGTCATGCCTGTTTGTATAGAACTACCATGCGCACCACCAAGATATTCATAATCAGTCACTAGGATACTTAGTACACCATTACGATTGTACGTTATTTTATAACCGCTATCGATTTCATAAGTGATAACTGAATCTTTAGGAGGTGCACCAAATTCTTTAGCTTGTTTTTGTACTTTTTCTAAATACGTTTGAGCGTGTGCTGCAAAAGCTTTATTAATCGCTGCTTCAGCTTCTGCATTGTCTAGACCGGATACCACTGGATATTTAATATTGGTCTCTGTATAATTATTCGTTTTGGTTGGTTTTAGAGTGGTTGTTGTTACTTCAATATTGTTTAAGCCCTCTTTGGTTATATTTACAGTACGTGTAGCACCATTCCATACCGCACGATATCCCAATTGATCTGTCACGGCTTTGATTGCTACATAAGAAGTACCGTTGACTATTTTGGCATCATAACTATCCCCAATGGTACTACCATCCAATGTCACAAATACACCGTCATCTGAACCTGATCCTAGAGCAAAAGATGCTTTGTGTTTATCTTTTGTCACTGTTACTGTTTTCTCTTTCGCATTGAAAGTGACTGTAGCACCGATTGCTTTGGCTGTAGCTTTCAAAGGAAGCAATGAGCTACCATTCGCACTTACAATCCCTGTAGTTGCAATTGCTTTGCCTTCCACTTGTACATGAATAGCTGACTTCGCAGTAGAAGCTTTGGTTGTTGCAGCTTGCACCGTAGAAGAAGTACCTGGCAGAACCGCTACTGTTCCCACCGTTGCCAATGTGGTTGCTAACAAAAATGCAGATATTTTTTTCAAATGTGTTTTAGATGTATTATTTTGAGTTGTTTTCATAAATCATCTCTCCCTTATCATATGTATCATGTTATATTTAGTTTAACCTTTATCATTATACTTTGAACAACCATAGATAGATTTACAAATAACTAAATATCAATTTACAACATAGTCACGATTGCGATAGTAAAAGTAATGAAACTGTAAGACATTTTGCACTCAATTGGTTAAATATAGAAAAAACGCTTACCCTGATCGCATACACATTGAACAGGATAAACGTTTCTAATTTGAGGATAGTTCTACTTTAGTAAACTTCTACTATACTGAAACGATACGTGGATTTGCACGTATAATTAGTTACAAATCTGATTATTTTGTCAAAATCAGATTCAATTGTGGCTCCATACTATTAATTCATAGAGTACTGCACATTAAGTGTAGCATTTAATTCGATTGTACCTGGTTCGATAGCTGTACTCGCAGCAGCAGAATCTTCTGTTGCTTTAGCACTTTGTCTCTCCATATAGACTACAGGTGGTGCACTCACTCCTGGATCACTAACAGACAATAGGCTTCCTAGTGAAAGGTTAGCTGCTTTGGCAATCGATTGTGCTCTTGCTTTGGCATTAGCCATCGCTTTAGCAATAACTTGCTCTTGGTAGGTATCTTCATTTTCGATACCAAAACTCACAGATCCAACATTATTCGCTCCTGATTTAGCAGCAGCATCCAACAACGAACCTAGTTTGTCCAGATCACGGTAAGTCACTTGTACACTATGATATGCCGTATACCCTGTAACTTTTTGCTGGTCTTTACCGTTATAGTCATAGTTGGGTTGTACATAGAATTGAACACTCTCAATATCCGCAGCTGGAATCTTCCAGTCTCCTTTGAGTAAAGTATTCAACTTCGCCATTTTCTCAGCATTAGCCGATTGCGCTTTGGCTGCTGTTGTAGACGTTGTTTGTACTCCGATCGCTAGGTATGAAATATCGGGTTTGACGGTTAATTTACCTGTACCGCTTACGTTAATCACGCCTGTTGCTGTTGCAGGAGCAACTGTCTCAGCAGCATACATCGTCTGACTAGGCAGTGCTATAAGTGTTCCCATTCCTGTTAATAGTGTACCTGCGATCATCAATGAAGCTAAGGATTTACTTGTTTTCTTCATGCTACTCACTCCTTAAAGGTTATACCTACTAAACGATAAGGCGTGAATAAAAGTTGCATCGTTCATGATTTAACGCTCTGTTTGAAGAAGAATGATCGTTTATTTTGCTGAAGAATAACAAGAATAGAGAGAAGATATTGTCTATTTCACACAACAAGTTACACATTGTTCAAGTTCATCGTGACAAGTTAGATTATTTTTTTTATAATCTCATATAATCCCACCATTATGGACTTTAGAGCTATAATGAGTACACGAGATCGGGAACAATAAGAATGAGGGGAGAGTCACCATGTTAAAAAATAAATGTCTATGGGGTTCCATTCTGCTTATGATGGGTATTCTAATCTTTAATACAACAGCTGTTCAAGCTGCCACTCCAGCCAAGCCGCGTGAAGTGAAGTTAGAATGGAATGGAACCCGTCTTCCACAAAATGGACTTTTAATCGGCGGAAATACCATGATTCCAGTAGTCATGTTGCGTGACTCTATTGGAATGACGTTGCGATACGAATCCGGTGTCAAAACATATACATTATTGCAAAATGATGATCAGCTCGATATGATCATGAGCGGTTCTGGCGTTACTATGCGTCTGAACAATCATCAGTGGAACGGACCTGATGCGGAGGTTGTCAACGGACGTATGTATATTCCATTTGCTGTATTGCGAGATGGCTTTGGTTACCAGAGCTCCTGGAATGCTTTTCAGTTGAAATTGAATTTTGCCAAAAAAGGGATCTTCCTGAGTTAAACGAATATCTCTATACAAAAAACCGCCACAGAAATCTGTGACGGCACGCCCTCCATATCGTATGGGGGGCTTATTGGTTTTCTAATTCTTCTTTGCTTACTAGACTGACTAAAGCGTTTACAGCAGATTCTGAATCTGCGCCTTCTGCACTAATGTATACTTCAGTGCCCGAACTGATCGCAAGGCTCATAATGCCCATGATACTTTTAGCATTCACTTTTTTATCATCTTTTTCAACAAAAATCTCTGAAGAATATTTATTCGCTTCCTGTACAAACAATGCTGCAGGTCTTGCGTGTAATCCCGTTTTCAATCGAACAACAACCGGGTGTTTTGTCATGAGATCGTTACCCCCTATAATACATATTCATTACATCTATTGAGCATACCTAAGTAGCTCACAGTGTTTAATACCATGTTCATAACACTATACCATTATAGCACGCACCGTACTAGAAAAAAATAAAGCTTACGTGAGATTATTTTATTCAAGCATAGTGCTCATTACGCATTTTTTCAGCCATCTCATCTAATTTACGTAGCCGATGATTGACTCCTGACTTGCTGACTCCACCTTTGAGCATTTCACCGACTTCTTTGAGGTTGATATCAGGATTTGCTAAACGGACTTCTGCCACTTCACGTAATTTATCAGGCAATTGTTCCAGTCCAATACGGCGTTGGATAAATTTGATGTTATCAATCTGACGAACCGCTGCACCGATCGTTTTATTCAAGTTAGCAGTCTCGCAATTGACGATACGATTCACAGAATTACGCATATCTCGCATAATACGGACATCTTCGAATTTGAATAGCGCTTGATGCGCTCCGATAATACTCAAAAATTCAATAATTTTTTCGCCTTCTTTGATATATAAAATAAATCCTTTTTTTCGCTCAATACAGCGAGCATTCAATTCGAATTCATTCGCAAGATCAACGAGCGCCTGACACTGTTCTTCATACATCGAAGCAATCTCCAAGTGATACGATGATCCCTCAGGATTATTGACCGATCCGCCTGCCATAAAAGCACCCCGTAAATAAGCACGTTTACAGCAGTTTTTGCGTACCATTTCGGTATTGATTCCCGGTGTGAACATAAATCCTTCAGAAACAATTTTGAGCGTCGTCAAAATGCTCTGTACACCCATAGGAATACGAACAATATAGACATTATTTTTTTTGAGACGCATTTTTTTGCGCACTAATAATTCGGTATGCACAGCAAAATGCTTTTTGATCAGGGAATAGATCCGTCTTGCGATAGCGGCATTTTCAGTGGAGATATCCAGAATGACTTTTTTGTTGGAAATCTGCACTGAACCATTCATCCGTATAAGCGCAGACAGTTCTGCATGTTCACAACAGTCATCAGCCTCTACCATCGTTAATTCTTTTTTCGTCTGCGCCGCAAATGACAATGGACTCACCCTTTCGATAACATAGATTTTTTAACTTGCTCATAAATATGATGACTTAACTTATCCGCATCATGACGAAGATACGTACCATAAAGTACCAACTTATCCGCGATCACTTTATAACCCAGCGATTCCACTGTTTCTAGATCCAGAATCACTGGCTTGGCTCCTTGTTCGGCATAGCGCTTTTGCATTTTTAAAGGAATCGGATCGTTGTTCACAATCACATAATCAAATAATCGATGACCGACATGCTCATAGATCGCATTCAAATGATCACTCACCGTGTAGTGGTCTGTTTCTCCTGGCTGTGTCATCACATTGCAAATGAATAGCTTGAGGGCTTTGGAATTTAACATCGCTTCTGCAAGCTTATGCACGAGCAAATTGGGCAACAGACTGGTATACAGACTACCAGGTCCGATCAGAATCGCATCTGCCTGTTCGATCGCAAGTACCGCATCAGGCAAAGGTTCTACATGATCAGGTTCCAGAAAAATACGTTTGATTTTTTTACCGGCTTCGGGAATCTTAGACTCCCCAGTGACGATAGAGCCATCCTCCATCTCGGCGTGTAAAATAACAGCCTGTTCTGCTGCTGGAAGCACTTGTCCTCGCACAGCAAATACACGACTCAATTCTCGAACAGCAGTCACGAAATCACCCGATATGTCTGTCATTGCTGCCAGAATCAGGTTACCTAAGCTATGACCTGCAAGTCCTTCGCCTTTTTGAAAACGATATTTGAGCATGTCTGATAAAAGAGGTTCTACATCTGCTAAAGCGGTAAGTACATTACGAATATCACCGGGTGGCGGCATTTTTAGCTCATCTCGCAGAATCCCTGAACTTCCGCCATCGTCTGCAACAGTGACGATAGCGGTAATATCAAGGGGCTTTTCTTTGAGACCTCTAAGCATAACCGACAACCCTGTGCCACCACCCATAACCACGATTCGAGGACGAACCACAGGTAAAGTGGGTTGTGAAATAGACATATCTTTCACTCCTTAATGCCGATCACGATCAGCATCCCTATGACTAACACGTACTGTTTCTGTTTCACTTGCACCAAGCATACGGCCTAAGTACTCAGAAATCGCAACAGAACGATGCTTACCGCCTGTACAGCCAATTCCTATAATAACCTGGCTTTTACCTTCATTCCGGTAATGAGGAATTAAGAAGTGTAGCATATCTAATAATTTGGTCAGAAAAGCTTGTGTTTCCGGCCATTTCATTACATATTCGTAGACATCGCTATCTTGCCCAGTATGCGGTCTTAAATTATCGATGTAATGAGGATTCGGCAAAAAGCGAACATCAAAAATTAGATCTGCATCGATTGGAATACCGTATTTGAACCCGAATGATGTGACGTTGATCGACAAGCGATTCGATTCCAAGTGAGAAAAGCTAGAAATGATTTTCTCTTTTAATTGAGCAGGTTTGATAATACTTGTATCTATAATTTGAGTCGCTGATGTTTTGAGATCATCTAACATCTGACGTTCTAAACGAATACCATCGAGCGGCATACCTTCAGGCGCTAACGGATGGCGACGTCTGCTTTCTTTATACCGTTGAACCAATACAGAGTCACTAGAATCCAGAAATAAGATTTCAGAATGAATCGTATAATGGTTTTTGATATAATTCAGGGATTCAGACAGAGCAGCAAAAAATTCACGTCCGCGTAAATCGATAACCAATGCAACTTTACCGATTTTACCATTGGATTGCTCTATTAATTCAGCGAACTTTGGAATCAGTACAGGGGGCAGATTATCTACGCAGAAAAACCCAAGATCTTCAAGGCTCTGTACAGCAATCGTTTTGCCCGCTCCAGACATTCCGGTAATAATAATCATTGTGGCTATCGATGAATTTTCGCTTTTGCTCATGCTCAAGTACCCTCCCTTTAACGAATCTAGACTTTGATATGATCTCTATACCTTAACGTAACAATAAACCAGCTGCTCCAACAATACCTGCATCATTACCAAGCTTCGCAGGAATAATTTCTACTCCACGTTGCAACGGTTCAGGAGTGAGTTCAGCAAATACTCTACGGATTTCATTGAACAAAATATCGCCTGCTTTGGATACACCGCCACCGATAATAAAGCGTTCTGGATTCAATGTTGCTGCAACAGCAGCCATCGATTTACCAAGATAAAAAGCAGCACGATTAATAATACGGATACTCACTTCATCGCCTGCTTTAGCTGCATCAAAAATATCTTTTGCAGATACTTTTTCGATGGCAGATAATGATGTATGATCGCCACGTTCTACAGCTTCCACGGCCATACGAACAATACCAGTTGCAGAAGATACCGTTTCTAGACAGCCCATTTTGCCACAACCACATTTAATCGCTTCCAAATCAGGCACAACTGAAATATGACCAATTTCACCAGCTAAACCTGAGAATCCTTGATAAATATGACCATTGACAATAATACCGCCGCCTACACCTGTACCTAACGTATAACAGACACAATCCGTAATCCCTTTGCCTGCTCCACTCCAAGCTTCACCTAGAGCCGCTACGTTAGCATCATTATCGACACGAATCGTTTTGCCTAGACGTTCTTCCAAAATAGCACGGATCGGCACATTCTGAAAATTGATGTTAGGAGCCATCAAAATAACACCAGCACGAACATCAGTGAAGCCAGCGACACCAGCTCCAACACCTACCACTTGATCCCACTCATAAGGTGATTGCTCTACGATATGACGTACATATTTTTCAATATTACCGATAACCGCATCTGAGCTTTTTTCTTTTTCAGTCGGACCTTCGTACGTATGAAGCAATTCTCCTTCTTGATTACAGATACCTACTTTGATAGCTGTACCGCCAAGATCAACACCAATATAAATATTTTCAGACATATGACCGATCCACCTTTTCCATTCAAAGTTTAATAGTTCATGATTTATAAGATCTCTAACCACTACTATGATTATATGTCATTGTATCATCCTTCTAGACATAGAAAAGTATACAAAATGATGAATAAATATCATATATAGGATTAGGCTTGAAAATATATAAGATAGAACACGATTCAGTTGAATGTACGTATCCCACTATAAGCGAACCTTAGATTCTGGTCAAGCGAACCCACGGCTCTGTTGTCTTGTCTAATCTCACCAAAAAGGGAGCCATAATGGCTCCCTCTCCATCTATGTTCTTACTCGTTGAGTGATTCGCTCCAGTCGTGTACCATACTGCCTTCAAGATACTTCTCACAATCCATTGCAGCCATACAACCACTACCTGCTGCTGTAATCGCTTGACGGTAACGTGTATCTTGCACATCACCACAAGCGAATACGCCTGGGATATTGGTTTCTGTTGTACCTGGAGTAACTGTGACATAACCGTGTCCATCCGTATGGATCTGTTCGCCCAAGAAACCAGTGTTCGGTGTATGACCGATCGCTACAAAGACACCGTCTGCTTCAATGACTTCTTCTTGTCCTGTTTCATTGTTCAGCACTTTTAGACCTTTAACACCCATACCGTCTGATACTACTTCAAGCGGCTTACGGTTTAACTGCCATTTGATCTTAGGATTGCCTTGTGCACGATCTTGCATGATTTTGGAAGCACGAAGCTCATCACGACGATTCACGACTGTTACTTCGGTTGCAAAACGAGTCAAGAAGCTTGCTTCTTCCATTGCTGAATCGCCGCCACCGACAACAATTAGCTTTTTACCACGGAAAAAGAATCCATCACAAGTCGCACATGTACTTACACCGCGACCGATATTGTCTTGCTCTCCAGGAATGCCTAGATATCTTGCAGAAGCACCTGTTGAAATAATCACGGATTCGGCTTCTAACTCGCCCATTCCTTCTACTTTTACTTTAAAAGGACGTTGAGATAGATCAACTTGTTCTACCCATCCTGATTTGAATTCTGCACCAAAACGTTCTGCTTGTTTACGCATATTGTCCATTAATTCAGGTCCCATAATACCTTCTGTAAATCCCGGGAAATTTTCTACTTCTGTGGTTGTAGTCAATTGTCCACCTGGTTGTAGGCCTTCAATAATTAACGGTTTTAGATTTGCACGAGCCAAATAAATAGCTGCTGTTAATCCAGCAGGTCCTGTACCAATAACGATTGTTTTATACATAAATAGAAAACCTCCTTGATGTAGTTAAAAGATATATGTGACAAGCTTTCTAATCTACAATAGGTAGACTAGACTTTGCAAGTTCTGTATCCACTCTAAAATAGTCAGTCGGCAATGTCTGTGCTGTTGTCCATTGTCGTAATACCCGCTTGACTTCAGTACGTAATGTCTCTGAAATCTGTGGCTCGATCAACAATTGGCGTAAAGCTTGATACACTTCATCATTATCATCAAATACGTAAGATTGAAGCGCACGTAGCTGTTGTTGTTCATTTCCATGAGCTAACATATGGAGCAATTGAATATATGTAGGTTCTGCATACATATAATGTTCAATACTCACGCTGGGATACGCTGTACTTGTTGATGGAGATAACAACTGATACTGATAAGAAGGCATCAATTCACCAAGCTTAATCTGTTCCAAATGTTCCATATAAAATGCAGGCACTTCCGCTTCTGGCTCAAAGCGCAAAATCATCTGCCATAACTTCTGAGATTCATCTACCTTTTGCAAATGACAGGCTGCTGTTGCCGCATAATGATAAATTGCCCATTGATGAACCGATTCTTGCTGTTTGATCAGCTTGCGAAAATACGTGTACGCTAATTGATGTTCCCCCAGCATACCAAGTGTAGTCGCTAACTTTAACAAATGTTCTTGTTGAAAAGGAATCATTCGTTTCAGAATATTCATACGTTGCTTCACTTGTTCGGTCTGTCCGAGATGTTGCATCAAAATCACTTGATTACATAACCCATGCAAATGATAAGGATCTTGTAAAAGAACCTCTTCAATCTGTATAGCCGCTTCTGTAATCTTCCCTTGATAGTACAGCACAATCGCTAACTGATTACGTGCTTCATGCAGATCAGGTTGCACCGCTATGATCTGCTTTAGGCTTTCAGATGCTTCTGCAAAATGCCCTTGCTGCAATAAACGCTGAGCTGCATCATAATCACTCACAGGTAACTGCGTATGTGAATCGGTACTTGATGAACGCTTCAATTCTTTATTCAATAGCTCCATCATTTCGCCAGCCTCGTCTAGAAATTGACCTTCTTTATCTAAATCAAGGTAGGTTAACAATGAAGTCTCTGCTTGTTCAAATTGACTCATATTGGCATAATTATTCGCCATATAAAAATGACATTCAACCATTGCAGGGTCTACGCCGTCCAGAATATCAGCAAGTACTTGGTTCGATCCTTCATAATTACCCATCTCAGATAATATACCCGCTAGATTGCAATGATTCACAGGATTATTAGGTTCATATTCAACAGCTTTTTGAAAATATTTCAATGCCTTGTCATAATGATGACGGTCTAATGAACGGACAGCTCTTTCGAAAAAGAAGTTAGCATCCCAATGAAGAGAGATGACTTTACGCCCATCTTCTTCTACTTTTCGCTTATAATCATTCACCGGATCAAGGCACCTCCTTTGTTTCTATACCACATTTATCAATAGTTATATCATTTATTTAGAATTAGACGACTATGATTGTCATTTAAAAATCATTATCAAGTAAGTATATCATATCCCTCTGACACACTAAAGCTACGGTTCTATCACCCTACTACCAAAGTATAATTAGATCCCTGCATCACTGAATAAAGTAGCGATAGAGCCACCTTCCATAATGATGCGTACGGCATGAGCAAGCATCGGCGAAACCGATAATACAGTTAAGCGATCCAGATGTCCTGGAGGCAGGCTGATCGAATCCGTCACAACCAGTTCACGAATATACGGATGATCCAAACGTTGCAAAGCTGCTCCTGAGAAAAGACCATGGGTAGCACAGACGATCACTTCTTTGGCTCCACGCTCTTTCAAACTTTCGACTACATTAATAATCGTTGTTCCTGTATCAATCAAGTCTTCGATAATAATAGGCGTTTTGCCTTCTACATTACCGATCACATGCGTAATAACCGATTCATTATGTGCCGGACGTTTTTTGATCATCATAGCAAAAGGAGAATCCAGACGATTAGCTAACTTTTCCGCCATAGAAGCTCGGCCAGCGTCAGGAGATACCACGACAGCGTCTTCTATTTTTTTCGTTTTAAGATAACCACTGATCAGATCCAGAGCTGTTAGGTGATCGACAGGAATATTGAAAAATCCTTGAATAGCCGATGCGTGCAGATCAATTGTAATCACACGATGAGCACCTACTGTTGTCAGTACATCAGCTACCATTTTGGCAGAAATCGGTTCACGTGGAGCGGACTTGCGTTCTTGTCTTGCATATCCATAATAAGGAACGATGATATTGATCGTACGCGCAGAAGCACGCTTCGCCGCATCAATCATCACTAATAATTGGACAAACATTTCATTGATCGGATGCGATAACGATTGCACCAAAAATACATCCATATTACGAATACTTTCTTCATAATGAACATAGGTTTCGCCACTTTTGAATTGAGATAATTTAATTTTGCCTAGCTGTACACCGAGTCGCTCGGCAATCTGAGCTGCTAACTCCGGGCAAGATGATCCTGAGAAAATACGTAATTTATCTTTCATAAGCGCCTCCTATTTCATATCCAGACTCCGTCAACCTAACATTATATTATCGGTAGTTACAGATAGATTAATTATTTCTATCATACCGGAAACCATTATAAAGCGTTAAAGAAAACCATATTCAGAAACTTTCATAAAATTTTCTTGACTAAATGTAGTACGGAACCGTACAATATGTTAATCAAGTCATAAGCCGTTATTATTGAAATGTTAGTTTTGCCCTAAAGAAAGGTGAAGAAAATGTCGATAATAGAATCATCTGATGAGCATACTCCATCGGAAGAGATGGACAAATTAAGCGAATTAAGTAAATTATACCCTGATTTCAATATCGATTGTATGCGTACTTCGATTTTATTAATTCGTACTTCGCATGAAATATTTAATGAAACATCCACTTTGCTTGCTAGACATGGACTATCACCAAGTAAAATGCGTATTTTGGTGCCATTATTGTTACGCAAAAAACCGCTACAACCTTCCGATCTTGCTGAATATTCAGGTGTAACTCGTTCAACAATGACTGGACTCATTAATGGTCTGGAAAAAGACGGATTAATTCGACGTGGTGCACATGAGGATCGCCGAATGACCTCTATTCATTTAACCGATGAAGGTAAGCAATTGATTCATGACACCCTTCCTATCTATATGGAACAGATTGATAGAATGATGTCTCAGCTAACCGATGATGAACAAAAAGTGCTACATCGTTTATTGTACAAGATTCAAGCAGGACTAGAAACATCTAAACAAGGTTAACTTTTTTTTGGCAAAGTAATACGGAACCTTACTATCAGCCCCCGTACCATATCTTTTTAAGATAACGTCGAGGAGATAGTTTGAATTTTATATTAAAAAAATGATATTTAATTGATGAAGAACAGGAGCACAAACAAGTGAAAATCGTAAAACTAATCCCTATTATTGTATTAATAGCTGCCCTAGGTATAGGTGGATACTTACTAACTATGCATGGTAAAGATGCTGTTTCTATGGCTGCTCTCAAAAAAGAAGGTGTCCTCACTATTGATACTGTGAACAGTTCATTTGAAGGACAAGCTGGTAAATTAAGCTCTGTTAAAGTTATCGAAGAGCAACGTGTGAAAAAAGGACAAGTTCTGATGACGTTAGATACCAATGATATTGATTTGCAAATCAAAGGAATCAAAGAACAAATGTCTCAAGTCGATGTCCAAATCAGTCAAGCTAGAAGCTCTTTAACCAGTCAATCTAATAAATTAGCAGAACAAGAAGCCAATGCTAAATTAAATATTCAAGCGGCTCAACTAGCAGAGACTCAAGTCAATCAAGGCGCTCGTGCCGAAGATATTACCAGCCAAGAAATCGCTGTCGATTCGGCTAAAAAATCAGTCGAAATTGCGAATAATTCAGTGACTTCTGCACAAACGGCTGTATCAGCTGCTCAACAAGCTGCTGATTTCGCTCAAACCAGCTTTGATCGTAACAAATCTCTTTTTGATAATGGATTAGCTACACAAGCGAGTGTAGATAGTGCTCAAAATGCTGTAGATACCGCAAATAAACAATTACAAAGCGCACAAGATCAATTAGCGACTGCGCAAAAACAAGTAGAACTCACAGGTAATCAAGTAAAAGCACAAGAAACCGCACTTGAAAAAATGAAAAATGGAGCAACTGCTGAAGATCGTGAGCAAGCTAGTCTCAAAGTAGCACAAGCTCAACAAGCTTTAAAACAAATTCAACAAGGGCAAGAAGATATCGGTAACGGTAAATACAATATCGAATTGTTGCAAAAACAAAAAGATTCATTGCAAATCAACCTAGATACACTAAACGTTCAAAAAAATCGTCGTGTGCTAAAAGCAGCGGTAGACGGTAAAGTAACTCGTGTCGTACCCAAAGTAGGCGAAAACGTTTCTGCGGGTACACCGGTAGTCGTAATCGAAACAGGTAAATTGTATTATGACCTTTATGTTGGCGAAGAAAATATCAAAACGTTCAAAGCTGGCGCTAAAGTGAAAACAGATGTGATTTCACTTAATAAAGATGTACAAGGTACTGTTCGTTATATTACATCTGCACCACAGTATGCTGCTTTGCGGATGAGCCGTGAAAAAGGTCAAGCCGACACAACTTCTTTCATTGTGCGTGTCGATGTGAAACGCACATCTGAATTGCTGCCGGGAATGACGGTGGAGGTTCTAACCAATGAAAGCAATAATTGATGAATTCAAGCTCATTCTGAATGGTAAATTTATTTTTATTATCATTATTGCTCCATTGATTATTTCAGCCGCTTTTGGTTATGTTTTTAAAAACAATCAATTAAATGAAGCACCTGTTGCTGTGGTCGATATGGATCACAGCACATACAGTCAACATCTGATTGAACAACTCGATGCCGATCAGTATATTGATATCAAGTACATCACGTATAACTACACCGATCCAAATGATTTTTTATACAATGAAAAATATTTAGGTGTTATTTATTTGCCAGCCGGCTTAGAGAAAGCTCGTGCTCAAGGGAACCAAAGCAATATTGGATTCTACGTGGATACAGCTTTGTCGACAGCGACTGCTAGCTTGCGTACAGGGGCTACTGAAGTCATCACAGCAGAGAACTCTACTGCTTCTTCAGGAAAGCTTGTAGCGATGGGACTGAACGCTACACAGGCTACTAATTTATCTACAGGACTCAATTTGCAGACTCGATTACTATATAACCCTACGAATAACATGTTAATGAGTTCAGTTATCGGATTTGTAAATACGGTATTTCTATCGATTCTAGGTGGAGCCACATTGGGGATCGTACCGCGTCTACGTGAACAAGGTTTACTTGCAGGTATGGTACAGAAACCACTTAGCATCGTTTTCCGAGTTATCCCTTACTCTTTAATTGCGACAGCTTCGATGTACTTGGTTATGGGTTGTCTCAAACAAGTAGGCGGATTACGATTTGAAGCGAATGTATTTCAGTTATTTATTCCATTCATTATGTATACTATCGCTTTATCGTTGCTATGTATGATGGTTGGTTGGAGTGCTTCCTCTCCTGCCAAAGCAGCAGGTCGAATTACGATGATCCTGTTACCATCCTTTATTTTAAGTGGTGCTCAGATTCCTGTAGCGTTGTTGCCACCTATTTTGCAACAGGTCAGTCATGCATTACCTCTATCCTGGCATTTCAAATTTTTACGCGGACTTGGTTTCCGTGGTGGAGATCTAAAATACTTTTCACAAGAGCTAGGTGGATTCTTGATTCTTATCACTTGTATTCTGTTCGTGATCTTCTTACTGATCTTGAACGAGCGTCGTAAAGCACGCAAAGCTGAACGGGATGGTGTGAATACTCTACCTGAAGGACCTACAGATAGTGGTACAACTGTCGTTACATCTGATACTAGTGTGAATACAACATCTACTGATTCATCTGCTACTTTACCTTCTGGTGGTAAACCACAAAAAGTATAATCGTACTCGTAAGTACATTTCAAACAAGACCAATAATATAGCCTGATATACCATATAAATAACCCTTTAACTGAATTCAGCTAAAGGGTTATTTTTTATCCATTTAAAGGAACAAACGAACGTTGACGTTGTTCAAATACTGCTAATTGCTGCACATTTAACTCTTGCAACAATGCTCTAGCTTCATCCAAATGATCACTTAATTTCAGCGGATCATGAGCATCAGAGCCTAGCGTTAACGGAATATCAAGCGCAATCGCTTGCTCCACGATACGACGACTGGGGAAGATTTCTTTGCAGACTTTAGATAGACCGGATGAATTAAGCTCCATCACCATATCTGCCTGTTTTACTGCTTGTAGCGCCATATCTTCCAGAGCAATACGCTCCTCTGTCTCTTCTGGCAACGGTACATAACCAAAGCGCTTAATCACATCCAAATGCCCTACAATATCATAAAATCCTGTCGCACACGCTTTGCTGATTGCATCATAATACTGGCGATACACATCCAGTACATGCTTACCTTCCCAACCTGCGGTCTGGCGAAAATCGGAGATATCCCACTCTCCTAGAAAATGAACCGAACCAATCACATAATCAAAAGGATACTGATTCAGAATATGCTGAATCTTCTCTTCATATCCTTCAATATAGTCTGCTTCCAAACCAACTTTGATCGCAATTTGATCACGGTACTTTTCTTTGAGCATCAGACATTCTTCAATATAACGAGGTAACTCATCCATGGGCATCGCCATTTCAGGATAATACGTTGCAGGATCGACATGAATCAGTGGCAGATGATCCGATAACCCTAGATGAGACAACCCGATAGCGATACCTCGCTGTACATACTCTTCTAGCTCACCTACAGCATGTCCACAGCGTGCATGGTGGGTATGATAATCTATTCGCATAGACTTTCGCCTCCGCTCTTAATCTTTGCGTGGACGCTCATGACGGCGATCCAATTCAGCCAGTACATCATCTAAAGGCAATTTACGCTCTTGTAATAATACTAACAAGTGATAGATCAGATCACTAACTTCATAACGAAGTTCATCATTATCTTGGTTTTTAGCTGCAATGATCGTTTCAGCCGTTTCTTCGCCTACTTTTTTCAAAATTTTATCGATTCCTTTTTCAAACAGATACGTTGTATACGCACCTTCAGGACGATCACGATCACGGTCAGCAATCATTTGTTCCAATTCTGCTAAAATGGCAAAGCGATCTTTACCAGAAGCCAATAACGTTGCATCTTGTTCTTCATTATTGTTAAATGTTGGTTGATTATCCACTTCATTCACCTCATTATAGAAACAGCTTATTCTGCCTGTATGGCAAGCAGGGCCTTTTGCATGAACCATGACTAATAACGTATCTCCATCACAATCATAAGATAGCGATGTAATCTGTTGAGTATTGCCTGATGTTCCACCTTTATGCCAGTATTCTTGACGAGAACGGCTCCAGAACCATGTCTCTTGAGAGTCTAGAGAGCGTTGTAACGATTCTTGATTCATATAAGCCATCATTAGTACTTGTTTGCTATTCTCATCCTGTACGATCGCAGGTACAAGCCCATCAGCATCCCATTTGATATTAGCGACCAGTTGTTCCCAAGATAAAGACTGATGAATAATCTCGTGTTGAAAATCAGATCCACTCATCGAATCTCCACTCCTTTGTCTTTCAACTGATTTTTAAGCTCAGGAATACCGATCTCTTTGTAATGAAAAATAGTAGCCGCTAGCCCGGCATCAGCTTTGCCTTTAGTGAATACATCATAGAAGTGCTCTGATGTTCCTGCTCCGCCTGACGCAATAATCGGAATATTAACCGCTTCACAGACAGCGGAAGTCAGATCAATATCAAATCCATCTTTGGTTCCATCCGCATCCATACTGGTTAGCAGAATTTCACCAGCTCCACGTTGTTCCGCTTCTTTGATCCATGCCAATGCACGAATACCTGTAGGTTTGCGTCCTCCATGAGTGTACACTTCCCACTCGCCCCATTCCGGGTTGAACTTCGCATCTACCGCAACCACAATACACTGTGCTCCGAATCGCTGTGAACCATCATTGATCAATTGCGGATTGAGTACTGCTGCTGTATTGATTCCGATCTTGTCTGCACCCGCACGTAGAATATTTTTCATATCTTCGACTTTAGAAATACCGCCACCTACTGTAAAAGGAATCGATATTTCACCCGCTGTTCTGCGTACAACATCAATCATCGTTTCCCGGCCTTCAATCGAAGCTGAAATATCCAGAAATATAATCTCATCTGCACCTTCCCGATCATACAGAGCCGCTAATTCTACCGGATCACCTGCATCGCGCAGATTAACAAAATTCACACCTTTGACGACTCGCCCTTCTTTAACATCAAGGCATGGAATAATACGCTTTGCAAGCATGGTTCGCCCTCCTCAAGCTTGATAACATTTACTGAATCGTACGTAAAGCTAATTCCAGATCAATATTGCCTGTATAGATTGCTTTTCCTACAATAGCTCCGCTAATTCCTTCTTCACGACGTGCTGCTAACTTCACGAGATCATCCAGTACAGTTACTCCACCAGAAGCAATCACTTGTTTACCTGAAGCTTGAGCAATTGCTGCAATCGCATCAATATTAGGACCTTGCATCATACCATCACGTGAAATATCGGTAAAAATAAACGTTTCGGCTCCTTTAGCCGCTAATTCTTTGGCTAACACTTCTGCTTTCACTTCTGAAGTCTCTAACCAGCCACGAGTCGCTACAAATCCATTACGTGCATCGATACCGATTGCTACACGATTGCCGTATGTACCCAACACAGACTCTGTAAATTCACGATCTTCGATAGCCGCTGTACCGATAATGACACGACTGACACCAAGATTCAATAACGTCTCTACATCTGCCAGCGTACGTAATCCGCCACCCACTTGTACAGGTACAGACACAGCATTAGCAATACGACCAATTAACTCATGGTTGACAGGATGCCCTGCTTTGGCACCATCCAAATCGACAAGATGGACATATTGTGCTCCTTTTACTGTGAAATCAGTAGCTACAGCCACAGGATCATCATTATAGACAGTTTCCTGATTGTAATCGCCTTGAATCAAACGAACACAGCGACCTCCTCGAATATCAATAGCAGGATAAATAGTAAAAGAAGACAATATGATTTCCCCCTTGATTATATAAGTCATTCGATAAAATATATAAAATCTATTTAACGATTTCTTTTCAACTTAATTCGTTCGCTCACCCGTACATAATGCTAAGAAATTGCGTAATAACAACGTACCCAATTCTCCACTTTTTTCAGGATGAAATTGCATACCGTATACATTATCTCGTCCTACAATGGCGGTAACCGGTTGCCCATAATCACATACAGCAATCAGATCATCTGCATGATCGGGTTTGACATGATACGAATGAACGAAGTATACATGCCCGTTATAAAGGTCACGCACAAGAGGATGATCCGGTTGTTTGTACTCTAGTCGATTCCAGCCCATATGCGGAATTTTGTAATCACTATCTTCGAACTTCACCACTTTGCCCGGTAAAATATTCAGTCCTTGATGAATACCATGCTCTTCACCTTCTGTAAATAACAACTGCATCCCTAGACAAATACCCAACAAAGGCTTACGACTGTTGGCAACTTCAAGCACAACATGATCCATACCGCCTTCACGAATATGATTCATTGCATCTCCAAAAGCACCTACACCTGGTAAAATGACACCCTCTGCATTCAGAATCTCATCACGATCGCCTGTGACTATACCTTCATAGCCTAATCGTTCAATCGCTTTGCTGACACTATGCAGATTGCCTATTCCATAATCAACAATAGCGATCGCCATCTGTTATAGCACTCCCTTCGTCGAAGGTACTCCTGTCACACGTGGATCAATCGTTGTTGCTTCATCCACAGCACGTCCTAATGCTTTGAAAATCGCTTCAATCATATGATGCGTATTTTGCCCATAATGTACGATGACATGAAGAGTAATTCGCGCTTCTAAAGCAAATTTCCACAAAAATTCATGAACCAGTTCTGTCTGGAAACTGCCTACTTGTGAAGAAGGATATTCAGCACGATATTCAAAATGCGGACGATTACTCACATCAATCACCACTTGTGCCAAAGCTTCATCCATCGGAATAAATACACTGCTATAACGTTTAATCCCACGTTTATCACCTAATGCTTCACGTAGCGTCTGTCCAAGACAGATACCGATATCTTCTACCGTGTGATGATCATCAATCTCAATATCACCTTGTGCTTTGAGATTTAGATCGAAATGTCCATGCTTGGTGAACAAATCCAACATATGATTTAGAAAAGGAACATCTGTCTCTATTTCAGAAATACCTGTTCCATCGACGTTAAAAGCAAGCTGAATATTCGTTTCATTGGTTTTACGGCTGACATCGGCTTGACGTGTATTCTGGCTTTCAGTTGACATACCTATACCTCCTGCTTGGGTTCTAAAGTATCTATGGGTCAAAGCTTAACCTTCTTGTTCCAAACGAATCGCGATTGCGCGTGCATGACCTTCTAATCCTTCATGGCGAGCTAACTCCATAATCGTATTCCCATTCGTTAACAATGCTTCTTTACTATAATAGATCATACTTGATTTTTTGATAAAATCATCGACATCTACAGGGGAAGAAAAGCGCGCTGTTCCATTGGTCGGAATAATATGATTCGGTCCAGCAAAATAATCGCCTACTGGTTCTGAACTGTAATTTCCGAGGAAAATCGCCCCGGCATTTTCGATCATGCCTACATAATTCATCGGTTGTTCGACCATAATCTCCAGATGCTCAGGAGCAAGTCGATTGACTACATCGATACCTTCTGCGATCGTTTCTGTCACAATAATTGCTCCATGATTCTGAATCGAAGCATTAGCAATAGTTTGACGAGGCAATGTTTCTAATTGTTGTTGTACTTCTGAAGCTACAGCAGCTGCCAGCTGTTCAGAACAAGTCACTAGAATGGCAGAAGCCATCTCATCATGTTCCGCTTGAGACAACAAGTCTGCTGCAATATAAGCTGGATTCGCATATTCATCTGCTAGTACAACAATTTCGCTTGGGCCTGCAATGCTATCAATATCAACAACACCGTACACTTCCCGCTTCGCCAGTGCAACATAGATATTACCCGGTCCGCAAATTTTATCCACCGGTTCTATACTTTGAGTACCATAGGCTAGTGCCGCTATCGCTTGAGCTCCACCGACACGATACATTTCAGTCACTCCTGCTTCTGCTGCGGTGACTAGAATATAAGGGTTAATTCCTTCTTTACCACCTGTTGAAGGAGGGGTCACCATCACGATCTCTGGTACACCTGCCACTTGAGCTGGAATTACATTCATTAGTACAGAAGAAGGGTAAGCTGCTTTCCCACCGGGAACATAGACACCGACACGTTTGAGCGGACGAATGATTTGCCCTAATAGACTTCCATCCGATTGTAGATCCATCCATGAGTTACGTTTTTGCTTTTCATGAAATTGACGAATATTATGAGCCGCCGCTGTAATCGCTTGGACAAAAGAAGGTTCTACTTCTTGATAAGCTGCTTGCAACTCTTCATCGGTGACACGAAGCAAGTCTGCTGTCAGGTCTGCACCATCGAACTGCTTGGTATACTGTAACAAAGCTTGGTCTCCAGTGTGCTTGATATCTTGCACAATTTGCTTCACAGTTGCATTTTGCTCTGGTGATCCGTAATCCACTTCTCTTCGCAAATCAAAATCTCGTGCAGATACGATCTTCACTGCTATTTCCCCCTTATCTGTCCCACTGTGTTCTGTTTATCTAGGGTGTAATATATCCATCTATACAGATTACTTTATATTTATTCAAGTCATGTTGGCTCTGGAATCACCCGTTGTAATTGATCGCATAGCTGTTGAATTTCTTCATTTTTCATCCGATAACTGACACGGTTAGCAATTAAGCGACTGGTAATACCAAATAAAGTCTCCATTTCAACTAATCCGTTTTCGCGTAATGTTTCTCCCGTTTCGACCATATCCACAATACGATCAGCAAGACCAATCATCGGTGCAAGCTCGATCGAACCGTTTAATTTAATGACTTCGACTTGTTGTCCTTGCTCCCGGAAATATTGAGAAGCCACATTTGGATACTTGGTAGCTACACGTTGCTGAATACCGGGCTTCCAATCCGGTAGACCAATTACAGACATCCGGCAACGAGCTATACCCAGATCCAATAATTCGTATACTGCTCGATTTTCTTCAATCAGTACGTCTTTACCAACAATACCGATATCGGCAACTCCATGTTCCACATAGATCGGTACATCGACTGGCTTGGCTAGAATAAATTCCATACCCACTTCAGGTAAATGTACAATTAATTTCCGTGAATCATCGACATCTAAAGGAACCTCAATCCCTGCTTTACGAAAAAGCTCTGCTGCCTTTTTATAGATACGCCCTTTTGGCATCGCAACTTTAAGAATTTGTGTCATAGAAGGGTACATCTCCCTGTTATTTACTATATATCTGATTACGTTTTAGATAGAAATGACTTGTCCATCGGTAAAACGAATTGTCTGACTATATTTCACTGTTAATGGATGAGTATCTGTAGATGGTTCTAGTCTGTGAGTCGCTTCGATATGTTCAGTGATCACAATTTTGCCTTGGCGACGAAGTTCTGTAGCATGTGCGAATGCTTCACGTCGACTATTTACATCATAAGCGATCAGTACGGGTGCTTCTTCTTGTGGTAAAAGAAGATTAACCCCGTCCAGTATCCGATTCGTTTTCAAAGCAAATCCTGTAGCAGCTACAGGTCTTCCGAATTGGGTAAGCAGATTATCATACCGTCCTCCACTACATACAGGAAAGCCCAGCTCTGCTGCATACCCTTCAAATACCATACCTGTATAATACGAAAAGTCTCCGATCATCGTTAAATCGATCATCACATGCTCAGATACGCCATACGCTTCTAGCACTTCCCATACTTTGCACAAATGCTGAATCGAAGCGATAGCACGTGGATTACTACTTAACGCTGTCGCTTGACGACAAATATCTTGCGCTCCACGCAAACGAAGCAATCCTTCTAATTCTTGGCGCTGTTCTGAAGACAATTGAAAATGTGCTAACTGTTCTCGGAAGCCAACAAAATCACGATTAAGCAACGTTTCTTTCAGTGCTTCTTGTTCGATCGTTTGATCCGGTAATACTTCTTCCAATAAGCCTGTCAAAAATCCAACATGTCCGAGTGAAATTTTGAATGTTTCTACTCCTGCTGCTTGCAATGAAGCAATCGCTAAAGCAATCACTTCTGCATCTCCTTCAGCTGAATCATTTCCTACTAATTCTGCACCGGTTTGAAAAAATTCTGTCTCCCGTCCCGCTTTTTCTTCAATCGAGCGGAACACATTGGCATGATAAGACAGACGAACAGGTAATGATTCTTCTTTTAAAACAGAACCCATTACACGAGCGATCGGTGTAGTCATATCCGAACGTAATACCATCGTTGTTCCACGGTTATTTAACATTTTATATAGTTTGCGATCTGATGTAGAACTAGCTACACCAACCGTATCATAATATTCCATTGTAGGCGTTATAATCTGACGATAGCCCCACTCAGACATGCAGTCCAGTACATTGCGTTCAATATGACGCAATTTGGTTACAACATGCGGTAGATAATCACGTACACCTGCGGGCTTTTCGAATCCTTTGGGCTTGGACAAAACAGTCACCTCTAATTGATCAATATTTTAACGCTTTAAAGTGTTACTTTGCTAATAAAGTAAAGGATATTGGATATAATAACACAAATCGATATCGACCGTCAACGCAACTTTACCTGTAAATATGTATTCCAAAGTAGATGGGTTTATCAGATTTTTATATTTCTAATTGTATCATTAACCATACGATCAACCTAACTAATCCTAGCTAATCATATCTCACATTATTTCCCGGAAAATAAAAAAACCACCTTAGCTTTAAAGGTGGTTTTGCACATACAGACTTCAACTGAATCATGTCATGACAACTGTTAGGGACTTGGTCTTTTCACAGCGTCTGTTTTGGTTGTACGACTATTTGATTTTGCTTGTTTTTTGTTTTTGTGTCGTCCAGATAATGAAGCTGGAATACTGCCTAGCAATACCCATGAGAACGATACTCTTCTAAAGACCATTTGTACGAAGACGGCTGAAATGATTAATGCACATAACATTCCGCCATAGATCCAGATAAAATAACCTAATGTGCCTAACGTAAGAAATTCTCTTGTTTCACGATAGTAAGCCAATACAAATGGATGAACTAAATAAATCGCAAACGATAATTCTCCTAATCGGCGCATAATCGCTAATACCCATTTGGGAGCTATCCGATTAAGAATAAAAGCAGAGTGAAGTAATACTAATGAAGATAACATCGTATATACATTCCACATCAGTTCATAAACTAACGAATCTAACCATTCATTGGTCATACGAGCACTATACCAGATTTGTACATAGATCAATCCAGTAACTAGCCAAGTACCCCACAACAATATCGTACTAACTCTTTGCCTTTCAGACATGTCTGTCCATTTGCTCATGAGCCATGCACGAAATGGTTTGAAATAAATCGCTACAAATGCACCCATCATATAGTAAGAGAAATACGAAATCGCCAGACTGCCTTTTGTAGCATAATGAAGATCATACTTATTCCAGATTACGAATCCCCACTGCAAAGCAAGCCCGATTGGAATCGCCCAACGTGCTACCCAACGCTGACTTTTCAGCAAAGCAAGCATAATTGGAAATAGAAGATAGAACTGCACACTAATAAATACAAAATACAAATGAGTATAGGCAGAACCATGAGTGATCGCATACCAGTAATCCCCTAACAATTGAAGTGGGGGATCATCTAATTGACCACGCTGAGCAAGCTTATACCAGAAATACAAAGCCGATATCAAAACATACGGCAACAAAATATAGAGCATTCTTTTTTTATAAAAGCTCCCGATTAGTTTGCCTGTAAGTGGTCTGTCATAGTAATTATAAAACAATACAAAACTACTCAAAAAGATAAATGAAGGTGTTCCATACTTAAAGAAAATATTTAGAAAATTAAACAGATAATAAATCGACGTATTCATCGCTTCTGTCGTTGCCACCGATGTAGAATGAACATGCAGTACCCCAATAATGGCAATCGCACGGAAGAAATCAAGCTGTGTTAGCCGTTCCTTCTTTATTTGATTCAATGTAAAAGCATCCCCTTATTCTTTAAAATGGTACATCAATATGATGCAATATTTCGACTTATTCTGTTCCCGAACAAGTCCAGAAATGCTGCGCTCTTGTACCACAACGCTCTTGTAAAGCTATTTAATGCAGTAGATCTTCATCATTTTTGAGATTTATTGTATTCTCCGGATTGCGTCTAGTTAAGACACGCAACGGATTACCACCAACAAATGTACCTGCGGCTACATCTGTATGTACAACCGATCCAGCAGCAACGACTGCACCATCACCAATCGTAACACCTGGCAAAATCGTAGTATTTGCTCCAATCATCACTTCATCGCCAATCACTACATTCCCTAAGCGATATTCACGAATTAGATATTCATGAGCAAGAATCGTTGTATTGTATCCAATTACCGTATTCGTCCCAATCTTTATTTTTTCCGGGAAAAATACATCCACCATCACCATCAGTCCAAAAGCCGTATCTTTGCCGACTTCCATATGTAGCAAGTGGCGGTAAATCCAATTTTTCCATTCCAAGATTGGACAATACCGCGCAGCTTGAATACATATAAAGTTCCGAACGCCTTTCCACGGGCTGACTGTGCGATAAATCTGACGCAAGGCATTAGGTCCCTCTTTGACAGGAAAACGCTCGGTTTTTCTCATCGATCGACCGTATCGCCAAGCACCAATTCATATAGATCACTCATGCTGTGCAAAATATACTGCGGGTGATACTTGGACAGCTCTTCCTCACCTTTAAGCGACCAGGCAACAGCCGCTGACATTACACCTGCTGCTGATGCAGACTGCAAATCGGCAGGACTATCACCCACCATCAGTGTACGCTCAGGAGAAGAACCTAGAGCTTCCATAGCACGTTCAATCGGTTGAGGATGAGGCTTGGTATGCTCAACATCATCCTGTGTAATAATCACCTGCATAAATTGGTCCAATTGAAACATTTCCAATACTTTGAGCGTATTGGGACGAATTTTGGTTGTCACTACACCCAATTTAATCCCTGCTGCTTGTAAACGTGTTAATACTTCGTTCACTTCTGGAAAAGGAGCCACCATCGCATCATGATGAATCGCACTATACTCACGATATGCTGTAACATAAGAAGTTACATCGTCTACACCCGAAAAAGCACGTAGTTGCTGTTCCAAAGTTAATCCCATATGAGGAATAATTTGTTCTCTAGTTAATGGATTCAATCCATTACTTTCCAACGTATTGATAAACGAAGCAATAATCAACTCATTGGTATCTACAATCGTTCCATCCAAATCTAATAAAACCGTATCAATCATAAATTCACTACTCCTTGCGTTCATTGTGAATCTTATCTTCTTTTGGATGATCATATCTATCTTTAGCAGTAGATGATGAATCAACCGTTGGTGCTGAAGAAGATCCTGTAGCTTTATCGTGTTCTGTGTCTACTTCATGTTGAGCTACTTTAGATGACACAATAGGATCACTATAATGCTCTTTAGATAGACCTGCACGACGACGAATAATGATTAACAGAATAGCCGCTACAATCAAGATAAGCGATAACAATTGGGATACTCGGATATTTCCGTATCCTGGCTCAATCGCTCCCTGTTGGAATCCAAACCATGTCATTGGAGTCCAAAGACCATTTACAATAGCAACTAACCATTGCGGACCTTCAAAAGTAAGACTATCTGTACGAAGTGCTTCAATAAAGAAGCGTCCAATTCCATACCAGATCAGATACGAGAAGAAGATCTCTCCACTACGTACGAAAGCACGACGGCGTAATACACATAAAGCAATTACACCAACAAGGTTCCAGATCGACTCATACAAAAAGGTAGGGTGATGGAACACGCCATTCACATTCATCTGATTGACGATAAAATCAGGCAAATGAAGATTACCTCTTAAAAAAGATTCTTCTACAGGGCCGCCATAGGCTTCCTGATTTACAAAGTTCCCCCAACGCCCAATCGCTTGTCCGACAAGCAAATAAGGTGCACATAAATCCATAATACGCCAGAAGCTATATCCTTTTTTACGCGTATAAATGATCGCACAAATAATCGAACCTATTAATGCACCATATATAGCGATCCCGCCATTCCAAATTTTAAAAACATCCCAAAAGTTATCTCTATAATCCGGCCAGCGAAATGCTACATAATAGATACGTGCTGCAATAATAGCGGAAGGAACGCCGAATAGCACCAGATCCATAAAAAATTCTTGTGGAATCCCGAATCGACGTCCTTCACGAATTAATAGCAATAACCCGACTAATGCGCCGGTACCTAGAATTAATCCATACCAGTGCACCTGAAGCGCTCCGATTGAGAAAGCAATCGGGTTAATTAATGATGTCCCCATGTAACACTCTCCTTAGTCCAGTTCATCCAGATCTTCAGCAATCGTTTCCGTTAATTTATGAGTAAATTGCAATGCTGCATTATAACCCATACGTTTTAAGCGGAAGTTCATCGCTGCCACTTCAATAATAACAGCTAGATTTCGTCCTGGGCGTACTGGAATCGTTACTAAAGGTACATCTGTATCGATAATACGTGTCGTTTCTTCATCCAATCCGATACGATCATACTGTTTCTCTTGTTGCCATGCTTCTAAACGCACGACCAGAGTAATTCGTTTGTTGTTACGAATCGCACCTGCACCAAACAAAGTCATCACGTTGATAATACCGACTCCACGAATTTCAAGTAGGTGGCGAATCAATTCAGGAGCTGTACCATGAAGCTGATTATCCGAAGTTTGACGGATTTCTACCGCATCATCGGCAATCAAGCGATGTCCACGTTTGACGAGTTCTAGAGCTGTTTCACTTTTACCAATACCACTACTACCTGTAATCAGCATCCCTACACCATAAAGGTCTACCAATACACCATGAATCGTAGCCGTTGGTGCTAATTTTTTCTCCAAAAAGCCTGTAATACGGCTGGATAAAATCGTTGTTGCCAGATTGCTACGTAAGACAGGAACATTATGCTCTTCACTGCTCGCAATCAACTCTTCAGGTACTTCAAGTCCACGTGTAATTACCAGACAAGGTGTCTCATCATTACAAAGGCGCTTCATACGATCTGCTTTTTCTTCATGAGTTAACATTTTGAAAAACGCAAGTTCAGTTCTACCTAGAATCTGTACACGTTCTGTCGGATAATATTCAAAATACCCCGCCATTTCTAATCCTGGTCGGTTCAAGTCATCTACCATAATATTTCGCTTTAAGCCAAGTCCTCCAGATACAACTTCAAGCTGGAACATTTGTACCAATTCTGAAACTTTCACATGTTTGGCCATTCTGTTCTTCCTTTCTCTAAGTAGGTTGCTTATCCTGTATGGTGTATTCTATGTGATTCATAATCCAAAGCCAAACGATCATCGCCAAAAAGATAGATTTTTCACAAACCATCCTTTTCCGCACTGTACATAATATGTCCAATGTACTCATCGTAATAGAAAATGCTAGTTAAATCAATTATATTGGCAGATTCACTTACAAATCTATAGATTGTTTACACGTCTAACTCTACTACATGTTCATTATTCGATATGCGCATTTTATCATAAAAAAAGACTTACCCTTCTGATCGAAACCAGAATAGTAAGTCTTTTATCGAATGTTCAATCAGAACTTCTTACGTTATATGATGTAACGGATTAAGAAGGATCTGTGTAGAACAAGTTATCTTGAGATTCTGTATCAAAAATATGAACTTTGTTCATATCAATAGCCATAGTTGCTGTAGCGTTATCACGAGTAGTGGAACGACCATCAACACGAGCAACAACAGTGTCTGTACCTACACCGCTCAAGTATAGCAACATTTCATGACCCAAGTTCTCAGATACGTCTACTTTAGCTGTAAAAGCAGTCGCTGGAGAAGCTTCTAAGAATACAGGCTCTTCATGAATATCTTCTGGACGAACACCCAGAATCACTTCTTTACCTGTGAATCCTTGGTCTTTCAAGATTTGCGCTTTACCACCAGGGATAGCAAGCTCAACACCAGCAGCGCTGAATGTTAGACCGCCTGATTTTTCGGACAATGTACCACGGATAAAGTTCATTGTAGGAGAACCAATAAAGCCCGCTACGAACATATTACGTGGGTGATTGTACAATTCTTCTGGAGAAGCTGCTTGTTGAATAATACCATCTTTCATAACAACGATACGATCACCCATTGTCATTGCTTCGATCTGATCATGCGTTACATAGATAACAGTCGTTTGAAGACGTTTAGCTAGTTTAGTAATCTCAGCACGCATCTGACCACGAAGTTTAGCATCCAAGTTAGAAAGAGGCTCATCCATCAAGAAGACTTGAGGATCACGGACAATCGCACGTCCCAAAGCAACACGCTGACGTTGACCACCAGAAAGTGCTTTTGGTTTACGATCTAGCAAATGCTCGATATCGAGAATTTTAGCTGCTTCACGTACACGTTTTTCGATTTCGTCTTTTTTCACTTTACGCAATTTCAAACCAAACGCCATATTAGAATATACATCCATATGTGGGTACAAAGCGTAAGATTGGAATACCATCGCGATATCGCGGTCTTTTGGAGCTACATCGTTAACAACGCGATCGCCAATGTACAATTTACCTTCTGAAATTTCTTCCAGACCAGCAATCATACGAAGAGTTGTAGATTTACCACAACCTGAAGGTCCAACCAGTACTAGGAACTCTTTATCCTTGATATCCAAATTAACGTCGATAACTGTTGCTTTGTCAGAACCCGGATATTTCTTGAAAATGTGTTCTAAGCGTACGCCTGCCATAATAATAGCCTCCCTGGAATATGAATGTCATTTTGTAATTAAAAGTGTAATAACGTTACATCATAGAGCATATGTCCTTGATCAATCCGTAGTCTGATTTGTAATATCGAGTAGAGTTTACAACATCTTTTCGATAAGTTATAACTTCATTTCAATAGTAAAATCAGCTATGAATTACGGCTGCGAAGGTGATAACGATCGCCTATGTAACCGATTTCTTTTTCTATTATTATCTTACCCTAATCACGCCAAGACATCTATCGACAAACTATACAAAAAAATCATCAGCTTTTTGTCACTTTATACAATAGCAGTGTTAACTTCATCAAAACAGCGTCTTCAAACCGCCGTACATCCAATTCCGTCTCCTGCTTAATTTTGTCCAAACGGTACAATAATGTATTACGATGAATATACAATTGCTTTGCCGTCTCACTAACATTACAGTCCATTTTGAAAAAAGTCTCCAACGTAGCCACTGTCTCTTCATCAGCCAGCATATCTGAATATTGATCTGCTCTAGCTACAAAATCTGCACGGTCTTCATCAGGAATCCGGTACAATAGACGCTCCAAAGACAGTTCCCCGGGAAGATGAATATGATCTTTAACATGAAAAAGTCTACCTAGAGTGACTGTTTCTTTCAATAGAGAGACTTCAGCCAGTAATCGTTCACTAGGAACAATCGGCTTGGATACACCAATATGAAATATACCTACCCATTCACTAGCAATCAATTCATACAATCCTAATGAAAAATCCATCAGTACATCTTCTTCCGTATCTTCTACTTCTATATCAGAGTCACGACCATGACTTTGTTTTAAATCAGAACTATCTTCAATCAGTTCACGATTTGTGAGGATAAACCATTCATTTGGGGATAATGGCAATAATAATACTTCTCCACCAAAATAACTATATAATAGCTTCTCTAATTCTTTGGTTGTAAGCACACCCGTCTGAAGACTATCCGCAATTAATAAAAAAGGAATCATCGAACTGGTTAATCTTTCTTTCAGAAGATACCCATCCGGAATAATCGCTTTTGACTGTCCTATATCTAGCTGCTCTGTCATCCAAGCACTTAGCTGTTGTATCCCTTGTTCACGAATAGACAATGAAGAAGGCTGACTTGCTGTAGCCATAGATGCTGTAAATGCAGGCAACAATAATTCCAACAATGATCTAAGCTTAAGGATAACATGTTGATGATCACTATCGAGTGACTCTTCTGAATCTTTGGAAGTACTAGAAGCGTTTAAAGAAATAGCTTTCGGTTGAATTTGCCATAACGTAACTATAGCAAGATCTTGCTTCACAGCGATCCATCCACTTTCTTCTCGACCCGCTCGATACGTATCTGATTCCCAATCTTTCACAGCCACAGACTGTTCTTCAATACGGTAATCTATGATTGATTCAATATGTTCTTTTAATGTACTCCAGTTCATATCATAAATTCCTTCCATAGCTAGAATCATACATTGATGGCTACTTATTATATGGATAAAAAATCAACATAATAAGACTACTCCATCAAATTATACAAAAAAGCAGACAAAACAAAAAGCACCCTGCTGATTAGCAAGATGCTTTTTAATATGATGAGTCATGAAGGGCTCGAACCTTCGACACCCTGATTAAAAGTCAGGTGCTCTACCGACTGAGCTAATGACTCATATTAAGTTTAAAGTAAATAAAACTGGTGGAGGCTGATGGATTCGAACCACCGAACTCGGAGAGAACAGATTTACAGTCTGCTGCGTTTGGCCACTTCGCTAAGCCTCCATAATGAATACAAAAAATGGTGGCTCGGGACGGAATCGAACCGCCGACACGAGGATTTTCAGTCCTCTGCTCTACCGACTGAGCTACCGAGCCATAACATATTCATTATATATTTTATTTAATTAAAAAAATGGCGGAACCGACGGGATTTGAACCCGCGATCTCCTGCGTGACAGGCAGGCATGTTAACCCCTACACCACGGTTCCAGGGTTGTATAACTTTTTGAAATGAAAATGGTGCCGGCGAGAGGATTTGAACCCCCGACCTACTGATTACAAGTCAGTTGCTCTACCAACTGAGCTACACCGGCATATGGTGGTGGAGATTGACGGGATCGAACCGCCGACCCTCTGCTTGTAAGGCAGATGCTCTCCCAGCTGAGCTAAATCTCCAGGGATATGTATGGTAGCGGCGAAGGGAATCGAACCCCCGACCTCACGGGTATGAACCGTACGCTCTAGCCAGCTGAGCTACACCGCCACATTTAAAAACTAGTCTTTCATGATATGCTGTCCACTATTCTTATTTAACATAAGATCTAGTGGCGGAGAGAGAGGGATTCGAACCCTCGCACCGCTAACGCAGTCTAACCCCTTAGCAGAGGGTCCCCTTATAGCCACTTGGGTATCTCTCCATGTTAAATCATATACAGACAGGTTAGTTGCTCCCTGAAAACTGAATCCGAAAACTGAAACACCGCGTTTGTAGATTTGGATAAGCCCTCGACCGATTAGTATTGGTCAGCTCCATGCCTTACGGCACTTCCACCCCCAACCTATCAACCTCGTCGTCTACAAGGGGTCTTACATACTGGGAAATCTCATCTTGAGGGGGGCTTCACGCTTAGATGCTTTCAGCGCTTATCCCTTCCGCACGTAGCTACCCAGCGATGCTCCTGGCGGAACAACTGGTACACCAGCGGTGCGTCCATCCCGGTCCTCTCGTACTAAGGACAGCTCCTCTCAAATTTCCTACGCCCACGACAGATAGGGACCGAACTGTCTCACGACGTTCTGAACCCAGCTCGCGTACCGCTTTAATGGGCGAACAGCCCAACCCTTGGGACCTACTTCAGCCCCAGGATGCGATGAGCCGACATCGAGGTGCCAAACCTCCCCGTCGATGTGGACTCTTGGGGGAGATAAGCCTGTTATCCCCAGGGTAGCTTTTATCCGTTGAGCGATGGCCCTTCCATGCGGTACCACCGGATCACTAAGCCCGACTTTCGTCCCTGCTCGACGTGTCTGTCTCGCAGTCAAGCTCCCTTATGCCTTTACACTCTTCGAATGATTTCCAACCATTCTGAGGGAACCTTAGGGCGCCTCCGTTACACTTTAGGAGGCGACCGCCCCAGTCAAACTGCCCACCTGACACGGTCCCTGTACCGGATCACGGTACGAGGTTAGAACTCAAATGCGATCAGGGTGGTATCCCAACGGCGCCTCGACCGAAGCTTGCGCTCCGGTTTCTACGGCTCCCACCTATCCTGTACAAATCGCACCCCAGTTCAATATCAAGTTGCAGTAAAGCTCCATGGGGTCTTTCCGTCTTGTCGCGGGTAACCTGCATCTTCACAGGTATTAAAATTTCACCGGATCTCTCGTTGAGACAGCGCCCAAATCGTTACGCCATTCGTGCGGGTCAGAATTTACCTGACAAGGAATTTCGCTACCTTAGGACCGTTATAGTTACGGCCGCCGTTTACTGGGGCTTCGGTTCATAGCTTCGCTTGCGCTAACCACTCCCCTTAACCTTCCAGCACCGGGCAGGCGTCAGCCCGTATACTTCGCCTTGCGGCTTCGCACAGACCTGTGTTTTTGCTAAACAGTCGCTTGGGCCTTTTCACTGCGGCCCCCTCGTGCTATTCACACTACCGGGGCACCCCTTCTCCCGAAGTTACGGGGTCATTTTGCCGAGTTCCTTAACGAGAGTTCTTCCGCGCGCCTTAGAATTCTCTTCTCACCCACCTGTGTCGGTTTACGGTACGGGCACCTGCTTCCTGGCTAGAGACTTTTCTTGGCAGTGTGAAATCATGACCTTCGCTACTACAATTTTCGCTCCTCATCACAGCCTGGCCTTGCGGTATGCGGATTTGCCTACATACCAGCCTCACTGCTTGAACGGACATCCATCAGTCCGCGTCACTATCCTCCTGCGTCATCCCATTGCTCATAACGGCTTTCGGTGGTACAGGAATTTCAACCTGTTGTCCGTCGACTACGCCTTTCGGCCTCGCCTTAGGTCCCGACTTACCCTGAGAGGACGAGCCTTCCTCAGGAATCCTTGGGTTTTCGGCGGATCAGATTCTCACTGATCTTTTCGTTACTCATACCGGCATTCTCACTTGAATGAGGTCCAGCGCTCCTTGCGGTACACCTTCAATCTTCATTCAACGCTCCCCTACCCCTGATACTAATGTATCAAGCCATAGCTTCGGTGGTGTGTTTAGCCCCGTTACATTTTCGGCGCAAAGTCACTCGACCAGTGAGCTATTACGCACTCTTTCAATGGTGGCTGCTTCTAAGCCAACATCCTGGTTGTCTGTGCAACTTCACATCCTTTCCCACTTAACACACACTTGGGGACCTTAGCTGATGGTCTGGGCTGTTTCCCTTTCGACAATGGATCTTAGCACTCACTGTCTGACTCCCGGAATAAAGTCTGTGGCATTCGGAGTTTGACTGAACTTGGTAACCCTTGCGGGCCCCGCATCCAATCAGTGCTCTACCTCCACGACTCAACTTCCGAGGCTAGCCCTAAAGCTATTTCGGGGAGAACCAGCTATCTCCAGGTTCGATTGGAATTTCTCCGCTACCCCCACCTCATCCCCGCACTTTTCAACGTGCGTGGGTTCGGGCCTCCAGTACGTGTTACCGTACCTTCACCCTGGACAGGGGTAGATCACCTGGTTTCGGGTCTACGTCCACGTACTTAGTCGCCCTATTCAGACTCGCTTTCGCTGCGGCTCCGGCTTTTCACCTTAACCTTGCACGGGAACGTAACTCGCCGGTTCATTCTACAAAAGGCACGCCATCACCCATTAATAGGGCTCTGACTTTTTGTAAGCACACGGTTTCAGGTTCTATTTCACTCCCCTTCCGGGGTCCTTTTCACCTTTCCCTCACGGTACTGCTTCACTATCGGTCGCTAGGGAGTATTTAGCCTTACCAGATGGTCCTGGCAGATTCATACGGGGTTTCACGTGCCCCGCACTACTCGGGATCCGTCTCGGAGAGAATGAGATTTAAGCTACAGGGCTTTCACCTTGTCTTGCGGGCCTTTCCAGACCTCTTCGCCTACCTCATTCCTTTGTAACTCCAAAGAGACGTCCCACAACCCCAAGAAGCAAGCTTCTTGGTTTGGGCTGTTCCGCGTTCGCTCGCCGCTACTGACGGAATCACTCTTGTTTTCTTTTCCTGAGGGTACTTAGATGTTTCAGTTCCCCTCGTCTGCCTCTGCACACCCTATGTATTCAGGTGTGAGTAACTGGAGATGAATCCAGTTAGGTTTCCCCATTCGGACATCCCCGGATCACAGCTTGCTTACAGCTCCCCGAGGCTTTATCGTTGTTCGCCACGTCCTTCATCGGCTCCTAGCGCCTAGGCATCCACCGTGTGCTCTTAGTAGCTTAACCTAAGTGTTTCTATAAATAGAAACGGTGTATATTATTTCTCGCCTACGCTGTTTAACACAGCAGTAGAGAAGAAACATTCTAAAACGCGATGTTTCGTTTTCGGTATCCAGTTTTCAAGGATCAACTTT
>NZ_OY725677.1:4120000-4172500 GCF_963311185.1 Paenibacillus nuruki
TTTGTGCCTTTTTGAGTTATTACTATGATTCGGTATATATACACTTTACCTAATTATAATTCTCGGCGTCCTTCTAATGCTTTGGATAATGTAACTTCATCCGCATATTCTAGATCTCCACCTACAGGTAATCCATGAGCAATTCTTGTTACTTTTATATTGAAAGGTTTGACCAGTCTAGAAATGTACATAGCGGTCGCTTCACCTTCAATATTAGGGTTTGTTGCCAGAATCAGTTCTTGTACTCGCTCATCACTAAGACGATTCAATAACTCTTTTAATTTGATATCATCAGGTCCAATACCTTCTATCGGAGAAATCGCTCCATGTAACACATGATAGTACCCGTCAAATTCTCGAGTACGTTCCATAGCTACTAGATCTTTGGCTTCCTGAATAACACAAATGACAGACGCATCTCTGGTCTTATCCTGACAAATCTGACATGGATCTGTGTCTGTAATATTCCCACACACAGAACAGTAGTGGAGATTACGCTTTACATTAACCAGAGCCTTAGCAAAATCGATCACGTCGTCTTCCTTCATACGGAGCACATGAAAAGCAAGTCGCCCTGCTGTCTTAGGTCCGACTCCCGGCAAGTGTGTAAAGGCTTCTATCAGTTTGGCAATCGGTTCGGGATAATACAATACAGCGATCTCCTTTGAGAACAGTCCCTTTATGCATGACTATTCATTATTTTAGAACAGGCCTGGAATATTCATACCGCCTGTAAATTTACCCATATCTTTGTTAGCTAGTTCTTCTGCTTTACCCATCGCATCGTTGACCGCAGCGATTACTAGATCTTGTAACATTTCTACATCGTCTGGATCTACTGCTTCTGGTTTGATTGTGATCGCTGTTACTTTTTTGTGTCCATTCACTTGTACAGTGACTACGCCACCACCAGAACTACCTTCTAATGTTTTTGTTCCTAGTTCTTCCTGTGCTTTCAACATTTGTTCCTGCATTTTTTTAACTTGCTTCATCATTTGGTTCATGTTACCCATTCTTATCATCTCCTCAATTAAAGTATAAATCTTAAATTTAGTAGCTATTCTTTAACAACGACTAAGCTTTCTCCAAATAATTGAATAGCTTCGTCTACTAATGGTTCACCCGCATTTTCGCCTTCGTGCTCTAGCTCTAATGCTTCAACCGGATCTTCATGAGCTCCTTCTATTGCTTCTAACCAATCTTTTTGCATCATGGTAACCAATCGATGAGAACCGCCTAGAACTTCTTCTAATACAGACTCTACAATCTGCTTATTCACAGATTTTTCAATCGTTTCCCGGTGCATATCATGTTTGAAAGCAACCAAAACAGCATCTTCATGAATCGAAACAGGCTCACAGTTCACAAACCATGCGTGAATAGTCACCTTCTCTTCTTTAACCCGTTGTAGGATTTTGCCCCATGATCCTGATACTTTTGTAAAATCGCTATGATTGCGGTTGCTCACATAGCTCTGAATCTGAGAAGGAATTTTGGCTGCTGAAGATACTCTTGCTGTTGGGGGACGTCTTCCAGAGCTTCCTGTCTGATTACGGTCGCCTGCTTCGCCACTTGCTGCTATTCCTGATTTTAACGCTTTATCTAGCTTTTGTTCTAATTGAGCTAATTGCTGTTTGAGTTGTCGAATCTCTGAAGCATCTGTTGGCCCATGACTGCTTGAAGATGTAGTCACTTCTGCCGCATGATCTCCATGTGATCCTGTATTCGGTATACTGCCTAATTTCAATAGAGCGACCTCAAATAACATCTGAGGCTGAGCAGCATACTTCATCTCAGTCTGATAATGATTCAACGTATCAATCATGGCAAACAATTGTTCTTTTGTAAATGCAGCTGCTGTTTCTCGAAAAATCTCGGGATCGAGCATTCGCTCTGTTAAATCTCCTGCTTGTGGGATCATCTTAATCATCAATACATCACGGAAATAATAGAGTAGATTCTCCATACATTTCTCTGCGCTTTTACCTTCTTGCATAAATGACTCTACCATCTGTAGTACTTTGCCGATATCTCCATGTAACAATGCAGAGGCTAGTTCCGCAAACTGTTCAGAAGCGATACCACCGGTCATCTGCAATACTTGAGTATAGGTTACTTTGCCATCTGTAAAAGCTGATACTTGATCCAGAATACTAACTGCATCACGCATCCCACCATCTGATAAACGAGCAATGTATTCTAACGCATCACGATCGGCTTCAATTTGTTCTTCTCCAGCGATCAATGCAAGCCGATCTGTCTGCTCTACTAAAGATACACGGCGAAAATCAAAACGCTGACAGCGTGATATAATCGTAGCTGGTAATCGATGAGGTTCTGTTGTAGCTAGAATAAAAACAACATGAGCTGGTGGTTCTTCCAGCGTCTTAAGCAACGCATTAAATGCTTCTGTTGTTAACATGTGGACTTCATCAATAATATATACTTTGCGTCGTACTTCAGTAGGCGCGTATTTGACTTTTTCCCGTAGATCACGAATTTCTTCTACACCACGGTTGGATGCAGCATCGATCTCAAGCACATCCATAATATTGCCTGATGTGATCCTTTTGCAAGTTTCACATTCGTTACACGGCTCTATAGCCGGCCCATGTTCACAGTTAATCGCTTTTGCAAAAATTTTGGCAGCAGACGTTTTACCTGTTCCTCTTGGACCACTAAACAGATAGGCATGTGAAATACGCTCTTCCCGAATGGCATTTTGCAGCGTCTGAATGATATGCTGCTGTCCAACCATGTCCTTAAACGACTGCGGTCGCCAAGCACGATAAAGTGCGATATGCTCCACTTGCTTACCCTCTTTCTTCTTTGAATACTTCATTTAATTATACTATAGATTAGACCTAAGCAAAACATCCGAAGCTCTATTTTACAAACAAAAAACACCTGATGTCCTGAGACAGAAGGTGTTATTGAATACATTATTATATACCGTGCACCTGTTATCGATTATTGCGATCCAAGCGGTTTTTCTGAACCACGACTCAGGATAGGCACTCCTTCGGCACAAGAACAAAACTGCTTATGGCTGCTTTCTTCCGAACCTGACCAGATTCACAGCAGTCCTTTGCGAAGGACCCAGCCGTCAACACCGTATTCAGATACCAGCCTCACATCGACAAAACCTAAAACAGGAATTCAACCTCGCTACAGCGGATTGCGAGTTACAGGGCACCGCTACCTCCCCATCTAGCACGGCATTAAATTATTATAACCGAGAGAAGCTTCTAATGCAATGGACAAGATATTTTGTTTTAAAAAAGTTCATTTTTATCACATAAAGTGGCGCTTCGAATCCTAAACGCCACTAGATTTCAATCTTATGTCACTTTGTCGAAGCTGGAGTTGCAGATCGTGTTGGTCGTCTTCCCGGACTACTTGAAGCACTGCTATTGGTAGGCTTTTTCGCGCTACTGCTTTTGCTTTTCGTATTGGTTTCTTCAGAGGTATCAAACGAAGCTAAGAACTCTTTGTTCGTCTCTGTATTACGCATTTTTTTGAGGAATCCATCTACAAAGTCTGGCGTTTCGTTCATGTTTTTACGAATATGCCAGATTGTATCTAGTTCTTCTTTGCCAAGTAAATCTTCTTCGCGTCGTGTACCAGAACGACGAATATCGATCGCCGGGAAAATACGACGTTCTGCCAATTTGCGATCCAAATGAAGCTCCATATTCCCTGTACCTTTGAACTCTTCGTAAATAATATCATCCATACGTGAACCTGTATCGATCAATGCTGTCGCTAGAATCGTTAGGCTACCGCCTTCTTCTACATTACGTGCTGCTCCAAAGAAACGCTTAGGACGATGGAATGCTGCTGGATCAATACCACCGCTCAGTGTACGTCCAGATGGCGGAATCACCAAGTTATACGCGCGTGCCAGACGAGTAATACTATCTAACAAAATAACCACGTCTTTTTTATGTTCTACCAGACGAAGTGCACGTTCAAGTACCAATTCAGCAACTTTGATATGGTTTTCTGGCAATTCATCAAATGTAGAAGCTACAACTTCACCTTTAACGGAACGCTGCATATCTGTTACTTCTTCCGGGCGCTCATCAATTAACAATACAAACAAATCAATCTCAGGATTGTTGGTGGAGATGCTGTTCGCAATCTCTTTAAGAAGCAAAGTTTTACCTGCTTTGGGAGGTGCAACAATTAGACCACGTTGTCCAAGTCCAACAGGGGCAAGAACATCCATAATACGAGTTGATAGTTTATTCTGAGCGGTTTCTAAGACTAGTTTGTCCTGTGGATAAAGAGGAGTTAATGCTGGGAAATGAAGACGCTCTGCGGCTTGTTCAGGGCTGGTTCCATTGACTGCATTGACTTGAAGTAATCCAAAGTAACGTTCATTTTCTTTAGGTGCTCTACATTTACCAGAGACCAGATCACCGGTACGAAGATCAAACTTACGAATCTGTGATGCTGAAATATAGATATCTTCATGACTTGGAAGATAATTAATCGGTCGTAAGAAACCATAACCTTCAGGTAAAATTTCAAGCACACCTTGCATAAACATCAAACCGCTTTTTTCAGCTTGTGCACGCAAGATTGCAAAAATTAACTCTTTTTTCTTGAGCTGTCCATAATAAGGAATCTGATACTGTTTAGCTAGCTTATACAGATCAGTCAGCTTCATTTCTTCCAAATCGGAAATTTGTAAATCCATAAAATAACCACCTATTCAATTTTATCAAGATTGTTGAGACAAATATAAGCCTACTAATATAAAGATAGGAAAATGGAGAAACTACATGTAAAAGGAGTGTATTATTTCAAATGCGTTCATAGGATAGCATTACCCATTTTGGGAGGAGATATTCAAGAGGTATGTATTTTATTGGAAAATACAAAAGAGTTCTCCTCCCCAACAGAGGGATGACTTCAAAAACGATGGTCTGACCTATTTATACGATTTCTCTCCAAACATCTGCGCCTAAGTTGCGTAAATTCTCTACCAAATGATCATAACCACGATCGATAAATTCAACACCTGACACTTCTGTAATTCCTTCAGGAACCGTTAAACCCGCAATCACAAGAGCAGCACCTGCACGCAAATCCGTCGCTTTGACTTTGGCTGCATTCAGTGGGGAACCTTCGATAATCGCAGAACGACCTTCTACTTTGATCTTAGCGCCCATTCGTGCTAATTCTGGAACATGCTTAAATCGACTACTGTATACAAAATCACTAAGCACACTAACCCCTTGAGCTTGCGTAAGCAGACTTGTCATTGGTGACTGTAAATCTGTCGCAAATCCTGGATACGTTAATGCTTTTACATCAACATGGTTGTACGTCGGTCTACCCATTACACGAATACCTTCGTCTAACTCTTCGACTTGAACACCCATCTCTAATAACTTGGCTGTAATAGCTTCCAAGTGCTTAGGAATAACATTATCAATCAAAACGTCTCCGCGAGTGGCTGCTGCTGCCACCATATATGTTCCTGCTTGAATACGGTCAGGAATAATTGAATGTCTACAGCCGTGCATTTCAGTGACACCTTCGATACGAATAGTCTCTGTGCCTGCACCTTTAATAATGGCTCCCATCGCGTTCAACAATGTTGCTACATCTATAATCTCAGGCTCTTTCGCCGCGTTTTCAATAATAGTGTGCCCTTTGGCTCTTGCAGCCGCAAGCATGATATTAATCGTTGCTCCTACACTTGCAACGTCCAAATAAATCTTAGCTCCACGTAATTCTTTAGCATATAAATGAATAGAACCATGCTCATTCGTTACTGTCGCTCCTAAAGCTTCAAAACCTTTGATATGTTGATCGATAGGACGAGGCTCAAAATTACATCCTCCTGGCAAACCGATCGTTGCTTCTCCAAAACGTCCAAGTAGTGCACCCATCATGTAATACGAAGCTCTTAACTTTTTGACAGGCCCATTCGGCATAGGAATAGATCTGACATCACTTGGGTTAATACGCATCTGGTTTTCACTTTCGTGCCAGCTTACACTTGCTCCAAGATTTTCTAAAATTTCTGCATAAACGGCTACATCGCTTAATAGCGGCAAGTTATCCAACACGACTTCCGATTCCGCAAGCAATGCCGCAGGAATAAGCGCAATGGCACTATTTTTTGCACCGCTGATCGTTACAGTTCCCTGCAACGGGCGTCCGCCACTAATCATTAATTTTTCCATAAAGCTTAATGTCCCCCTACGTGTTTTGCATCCGGTAAACGATACGTGATGTTGAATTTTGGTAATGAAAATGGAAAGACACCGACTAGGCGGTGTTCTTCCCACAATCTATTATTTAAAATGTCTTATACAAAAACAATATTCTTATGCTTTGTTGCTTGTGCCAAACTCACGGATTTTACCGATAACTGTTTGTTTGATAGCATCGCGACCTGGAACAATAAATGTACGAGGATCGTAAGCATCTGGTTTAGCAGCAAGTACTTCGCGAACTGCTTTTGCAAATACGATTTGGTTCTCTGTATTTACGTTGATTTTGGATGTTCCCAAAGAGATTGCTTTGTTGATATCGTTTGTAGGAATACCAGTACCACCGTGCAATACCAATGGAATTTGAACTGCGTCACGAACTGCTTCCATTTCTTTGAAGCCTAAGTTAGGCTCGCCATGGTAAGGACCGTGTACAGAACCCAATGCTGGAGCTAATGTATCGATACCTGTTTCTTTAACGATACGTACACATTCGTTAAGATCAGCATACATGATACCACCGATAACGTCATCTTCTTGTCCGCCTACAGTACCAACTTCAGCTTCAACAGAAACGCCTTTAGCGTGTGCATATTCAACTACTTTTTTAGTCATTTCGATATTTTCGTCGATTGAATGGTGAGATCCATCGATCATTACAGATGTAAATCCAGCATCGATTGCTTCTTTACATTTGTCAAAGCTAGAACCATGATCCAAGTGAATAGCAACTGGAACTGTAACTTTCAAGTCATGAATCAATCCTTCTACCATTTTAACAACAGTAGTGAATCCACCCATATGACGTGCAGCACCTTCAGATACACCAAGGATTACTGGTGATTTTTCTTCTTCCGCTGCTCCCAGAATCGCTTGAGTCCACTCCAGGTTATTGATGTTGTATTGACCCACTGCATATTTTCCTTCAAGTGCTTTGTTTAACATGTCTGTCATAGATACTAATGGCATAATGATATCCTCCTTGAGAATGATGGTATTTGTAAGCCGATACTCGCATACGTTGCTTATTATAACACAACCCACTTCAAATACTAAACAAGCAATTTAAAAAGAGCTATGCGTCTTTGCATAGCAAAAAACCTATCTTTGTAGGATAGATTCTATTTTTGCTGATCGACTTGATTACCGCGCAGGTTTTGATCCACTACATTTCTCATTTCATCAATATCAAAAGGTTTGGTGAAATGACTGATAGCGCCTAAATCCTTGGCTTGTTTGATAATATCTAATTCTCCATAAGCTGTCATCATAATCACTTTAATTTGCGGATGCGTTGATTTGATATGTTTTAAAATTTCTAATCCATCCATACCTGGAATTTTCATATCCAGAAGAACAAGGTCAGGTGTATCTTGCTCTACCACTTCAAGCGCTGCTTTACCATTTGCTGCCTGATACATTTGGTAACCTTCATTACCGAAAAGTTCCATAAGTAAAATTCGAATTCCGTTTTGATCATCGACAATAAGGATTTTCTTCTGTTCCACGGGTCATCCTTCCCTTCATCGTTGCTAGAATAGTATGCTGTGATTTTTTCTTAATTAGAATGAGGAGGAACGTACAATTCAAACGATTAGTTTACAGATATCAAAATTGACGTCGGATAACATAGTATATAAATTCGCTTTTTATCGTACATTTCCTGCTTGTTCCCAAATTTGTTTCGACAAAAATTAGGTTTACTTTCTAATATTAGTCACTAATTGTAATAATTATTTTATTAGGTTAATTATATAGTTAATTGATCTTATTGAGAAGCTAGTTAGGATAAATACGTGTATGTATACATAAAAAGGCGACTTCTTTCTTCACGAATGGAAGAAAGAAGTCGCCTTATCATCATCTATTGATTAGCCTTGATGTGCAAGTGATGCTTTGACAAATTCACGGAATAACGGTTGTGGACGGTTCGGACGAGAAGTAAATTCTGGATGGAATTGTACTGCTAAGAACCAAGGGTGTTCTGGAACTTCGACGATTTCTACCAATCGACCATCTGGTGAAGTACCCGAGATCTTCATACCCATATTCTCGATTTGCTCACGGTATTGGTTGTTGAATTCATACCGGTGACGGTGACGCTCATATACTAACTCTTCACCGTAACATTCCATAGCCAGTGAACCTGGTTGTAATTTACAAGGATACAATCCAAGACGCATTGTACCTCCTAAATCTTCGATATCTTTTTGTTCTGGTAACAAGTCAATTACTGGATAAGGTGTAGCTGGATTAATTTCAGAACTATTTGCTCCTTCTAATCCTGCAAAAGCACGTGCATATTCGATAACAGATACTTGCATACCTAAACAAATACCGAAGTAAGGAATACTGCGTTCACGGGAATAGCGAATTGCACTGATTTTACCTTCAATACCACGATCGCCGAAACCACCTGGAACGAGGATACCACCCACACCGCCAAGCAATTCATGTACGTTCTCGTCTGTAATTTCTTCTGCATTGACCCAACGCAATTTGACATCTGCATTCGCATGATATCCTGCATGAGACAATGATTCAACCACACTCAAGTAAGCATCATGTAAGGCTACATACTTACCAACAATCGCAATCTCGACTGTTTTTTCCAAGTTTTTGATACGATCTAAAAGGCTCTGCCATTCTGTCATATCTGGTTGAGGTGTATCTAGTTTGAGATGATTTACTACGATCTCATCTAGACCTTCATCACGTAGATTTAGTGGCACTTCATAAAGAGAAGAAGCATCACGGCATTCAACTACAGCATTAGCATCAATATCACAGAACAATGCAATTTTAGCTTTCATATCTTCAGACAATTCATACTCTGTACGGCATACAATCACATTCGGTTGGATACCGATACTACGTAATTCTTTAACACTATGTTGTGTTGGCTTTGTTTTCACTTCACCTGCTGCTTTGATATAAGGAATCAAAGTTACATGGATATACATCACATTGTCGCGACCTACATCGCTTTTGATCTGACGAATTGCTTCAAGGAACGGAAGGCTTTCAATATCACCTACTGTACCCCCGATTTCGGTAATTACGATATCAGAACCTGATTCACGGCCTGCACGGAATACACGCTCTTTAATTTCATTTGTAATGTGTGGAATCACCTGTACTGTTCCACCCAAATATTCGCCACGACGTTCTTTGCTAATTACGGAGGAATATACTTTACCTGTTGTTACGTTACTGTTTTTGGACAAGTTAATATCAATAAAACGCTCGTAATGTCCTAGATCTAGATCTGTCTCTGCGCCATCATCAGTTACGAATACTTCACCATGCTGGTAAGGACTCATTGTACCTGGATCGATATTGATATACGGGTCAAACTTCTGAATCGTTACTTTCAAACCTCTGTTCTTTAACAACCTACCAAGTGATGCCGCTGTAATACCTTTGCCGAGTGATGATACGACTCCGCCTGTTACAAAAATATACTTTGCCACTGTATGACCTCCTAATTATTTTCCAGAAATTCCGGCGATATATGGGGGGTTACACAGCCCCTTTTCCTTATAAAAAACAAAAAAAGTGACACCCGTAGCTACGGGGCACTTTTATTTATTACAGCATTTGAGAAAATGCGTATACGTTTAGTTATAGGTTTAAATGATAAGCCCAAGCAATAGTTTACTCTGTATCTTAATACCGTGTCAAGACATATCCTCAAGAAAAAAAGCCTGCCTAAAACAGGCAGACTTTGATCCTTATTGATAGAAGATTAATCTTTCTTATCTTCTTCTACATATTCTTCATCTTCGTCTTCATCGTCGTCATCATCTTCGTCGTCGATAACAAGATCAGCTTTATCTTCATCATCATCTTCACCGTCAACAAAGATATCATCGGAATCTTCATCTACTGCATCGTAGTTCTCATCTTCCGGCTCATCTGCATCAACAACATCTTCGTTATTGAATTCTTCGTCTTCGATATCATCGTCTTCTTCATCGTTGATAATACGAGGACGCTTCGCATTAGCGATTGGATCTTCTGCACGCTCAAGCGGATACCAACGTTTAAGACCCCATAGGTTTGTACCTACACAGGCAAAACGACCATCTACATTAATTTCAGTATATAGTTGAGCGATATATTCATCAGTTTGTGCTTTAGTAAAGCCACGTAGTTCTGCAACTTCCTTCATAAGGTCACGGTAGTATAGAGGCGTATTGATTTTTTTCAAAATAGCAACAGCCAAATCTACCATCGGAATTTCGTGTACCTTTTCCGGATCGATTTTTAATTCTTGCGGTGTACTCACTTACGGACACTTCCTCTCGGATCCATTTTCACGCTTTATCATTCACGTTTTTTCGCACAAAAAATGCAAAATGCTGAGTTAAGTAAAACCTATTTATCAGCAAAAATCAAGTTTTTTACAAAAAATCGGATGATTTGCATGTTTTGAGATATAACGTTTTAAATTTGTACCAATATTCGTCGATTACATACGCTCTGGTGCAGATACTCCAACAAGTCGAAGTACGTTCACAATAACAGTACGAACGCTACCTAACAAAGCCAGACGAGCAGCTGTTTGTGCTTCGTTGTCTGTCAGTGTACGTTCTGCTTTGTAATAACTATGCATCATAGATGCTAGCTCGTAGACATAGCGAATCAGGCGGTGTGGAGCATAGTTCTCAGCTGCTAGGGCAACTTCTTGAGGCAATTCGCCCATTTTGTGCAATAGATTATATTCATGCTCACTTGTTAATAAGCTGTAATCAATTGCAGATAACTCAGGCAACTGGATACCTTGCTCTTCGGCTTGACGATAAATACTACAAATCCGTGCATGTGCATATTGAACATAGAACACAGGATTTTCGTTAGAAGTCGAGATCGCCAAATCCATATCAAAATCAAGATGAGAATCGATACTGCGCATCGTGAAGAAATAACGAATAGCATCTACGCCTACTTCTGCCATCAAGTCTTCCATCGTTACAGCTTTACCTGTACGTTTGGACATTTTGACTTTCTCGCCATCTTGGAAAAGACTAACCATTTGTGCAATCAGCACGACCAATTTCTCAGGATCGTTACCCAATCCCTGCATCGCTGCTTTCATACGTGGAATATATCCATGATGATCTGCACCCCAGATATTGATCATTTTATCGTAACCACGACCGTATTTATCTTTGTGATAAGCGATATCTGGTGTCAAATACGTATACGTACCATCGTTTTTGATCAATACGCGGTCTTTATCATCGCCATAAGCAGTCGTACGAAGCCATGTTGCGCCATCCAGTTCATAGACTTCTCCACGCTCACGTAGCTCATCCAATGCGTCTAGTACTTGACCTGTCTCATATAGCGAAGTCTCACTAAACCAGATATCGAACTTCACGCGGAATGCTTCTAAATCACGCTGAATTTTTTGCAATTCTTTCTCAAGACCGTATTGACGGAAAAAGGCAGCTCGCTCACCCGGTGATTGCGATAATAGACGGTCGCCTTCTTGTGCTACTAATTCTTTAGCAAAGCCTTTGATATCTGCACCATGATAACCATCTTCAGGCATCGCTGCATCTTGCCCAAGCTCTTGCAAATAACGAGCTTCAATCGAGCTACTCAAGTTCGATACCTGATTACCTGCATCATTAATATAGTATTCGCGAGTGACTTGGTAACCTGCAAAGTCAAAAATATTACACAATGCGTCACCAAAAGCAGCTCCACGAGCATGTCCTAAATGTAGACTACCTGTTGGGTTCGCACTAACAAACTCAACTTCGACTTTTTCGCCTTTACCGTGTTCGATACGTCCATAGTTTTCACCTTGTTCTGCGACAACTTGGATAACCGGATATAGATAACTTTTGTTCAGCGTAAAGTTGATAAATCCAGGCCCTGCAATCTCAGCGTGTTCAATATCGCCTTGTTTGAGATCGAGGTTAGCGATAATATCTTCGGCGATCTGACGTGGATTCTTTTTAGCGATTCGAGTTAACTGCATCGCAATATTGGTTGCTAAGTCTCCGTGCGCTTTGTCTTTAGGTACTTCAAGCACCACTTCAGGTACTTCTTCACTACTTACAATATTAGCTGCGATTACTGCTGCATGCACAGCTTCTTTCACTGCACTGCGGCTTTGTTCCAATGGATTACGTGTCATCTTCTACTGCTCCTCCTGTGTTCGCATGGTTCACACTTCGTCTATTTCGTGCGTATCCAATGCCTGTATATGTAAACTGATCTTAAATGTCCCTGTAAGCTCTTCATGCACATACAATTCGTATTCCCAGTTTACACGTCCAAGATGTCCATCTAGCTCTTGTGTCAATTTTGTGGTGTGTGTCGAAAGTACAAATGTCATAAACGGCGAACGATACGAACCAGGTAGTTGCTTTTCTTGACGAAAAGTCTGATCTGATTCTACCCCACCACGTCTCATAATTTTCACTTCATGATCATCGATCTTCACGACAGTACGAACTTCCTGCTGAAGAGTATCTGCGGATTCAGTGTAACGAATATATAAACTGCTGCCTTTTTGAAAAGCCTGCCCGATAAATTGAGTTGTGCTTTGCTCTCCATCTTGATCGCTATGCAATGTCAATTGTACCTGATTGAATTCAGTCATAAGATCCAGCTCCATTTTTGATGATGCGCCATGTTAGCTTGTTGAATATAGAACATTTTCACGATTAATTCAATAAGCTCAATCTCTTCTATTGTACCATTATATTGAACCGTACGTAGAGATTCTAAGCAAAAAAATACGTTTTTATTGGAATATGCTTTAGATTCTGATCCCTGTCATTGACTTCTGTCTCTACAAAATATGTACGAAAAGAAAAGCGACTCCGTATAGAGTCGCTTCTACTTTATGCTTACTGTTTATCTGTAGCTACAAATTTTAATGTAGCAGACCATGTTTTACCACCGTCTTTGGTCGTATAGATCGCTGGCGTTAATGAATCGGTTACAGCCAGATAGCCTACATTTTGACTTAAAAACGAAATGTCTGCGCTGATACCATCAATTGTAGCTGGCATATTGTTCCACGTTTTGCCACTGTCCAGAGATCTTCCAACCGCTACTTTACCACCCGCTGGTGATCCGCCTGCAAGATAAGCGATCGTACTGCCTACAAATTGCATATTACCTGGATGTCCACCCGGTTGGGCAGGTCCTTCACCATTACCTAGAGCGCCTGTACCCGGTGCTTTGCCACCGCCGGCTGTCGATTGTCCAAAGACTTGACGCCAACTTTTGCCGCTATCTGAGCTTGCATAGACCGAGTAAGAGACTTGAGACATACCTGCTCCGCCATACAAGATTGCCCATACTTGCTTACCACTCGCATAAATTTCTCCACCAGAGACTTCAAGTGAACCTACGCTAAGGGCTGTTGTCCATTTGTTACCACCATCAATTGTCTGCATAATACGGTAGCCGCTGTTGCTACCTGATACTGTTTTGACTACCCAACCTGTATTGCTATCCTGAAAATAACCACCGCGCGTATTCGCAGGTGTAGGAATCGCTGTCCATGCTGCGCCACCATTTATCGTTTTGTATACACCTGATGTGGTATATGCAAAACCTGTACTGCCTGATTTCTTATCGATTTTGTTAAATCTAATATTACCTTTATACGGACTTTTCCAAGTTGCTCCGCCATCGGTTGTCGTTAAAAATACAGGTTTTTGTCCAGATTTTGCACTGGCCAATGCCCATCCTTGTGTATTGTTACTAAATTCAATCTGACTGAACTGCCATGTACCCGTATAAATTTTTTGCCAGTGACATCCACTATCCGATGTACCGATCAAAAATCCATTTCCTGCTGCTCGACCTGTCGTCTGACTCAGAAAATCGGTATCGGTAAAATGAATATCTTCTTGAATGCTAGATGAACGCCCTTGCTCCAATTGAGATTGAAGAGTAGAACTATTCACATCACATGCTTTTGACGTTTTGGCAGATACAGGAGTTGCACTGAATCCAACCATTCCTAGTAACAAAACTAATACCATCATTATACTTAACGATGGATACGATCCATATGAAACACGATTATTGTTCATCTTCATCTATTCATCCTCCTAGAATATGTTACATACATGGAATATTCGTCTATGTACTATATAATATTACCCTTATTCATACAAAAAGAAGACCTGTCTTCTTCTATATTATATAAAAGAGGATACAGATCTTCTCAATTCACTCATTTATTTCTAAAATAAATCTCTTATTTGCACAGATCTTCTACAAATTTAGGCAAAACAAATGCCGCTTTGTGTAGACGTGGTGTATAATATTTGTTGCTTTCCATTTCAGGAATAGACGCTTCGTCAACTTGAAGTGGATCATGTACTTTGCTACCCATTGTAAATGTCCATAGACCACTAGGATATGTCGGAATATTAGCACCGTATACATGTACGATTGGGAAAATTTCTTTTACATCTTTATTAACTTGTTGAATCAGATCAGCTTTGAACCAAGGATTATCGGTTTGCGCTACAAAGATTCCGTCTTCTTTCAGTGCTTCATAGATTCCTTGATAGAATCCACGTTCAAATAGTGGAGCAGCAGGTCCTACAGGCTCTGTAGAATCAACCATAATGACATCATATTTATTTTTGTTTTCAATAATGTGCATATAACCGTCGTTAACCAATACTTCAACACGCGGGTTGTCGAGTTCGCCAGCAATTTCAGGTAAGTATTTTTTGGAATATTCGATCACTTTACCATCGATTTCAACCAATACTGCTTTTTCTACTTCTGGATGCTTCAATACTTCACGAATAACGCCACCATCGCCGCCGCCAACAACTAATACATGCTTAGGGTTAGGGTGCGTATTCAATGCAGGATGAGCAACCATTTCATGATAAACGAATTCATCTTTAACGGTAGTCATAACCATGCCATCTAGTACGAGCATGCGTCCGAATTCTTCTGTATCGATCATCGCTAAGTCTTGAAATTCTGTTTTTTCAGTGACAAGTGTCTCACGAATTTTTGCTGTAATGCCGAATACCGGCGTTTGTTTTTCGGTATACCATAATTCCATATTTATTACCTTCTTTCGCATATATTTATCGGAATCGAAAAGGTCGATGTTACCACATTCATTTCGCATTATACGCGATATAAGACTAGACTGCAAAAGGAACTTTAAAGCCATTCGTATAGAATCCTACGATACAAAAAGATCATACATTTTAAAAAAGGAGTCGAATCCATGAACATCTCAGATATTGTCCAAATGAAGGCACTTGATGCGGCTCCACGTCTACTGGGTCAAATTATTAGCCGAATAACTCCAGCGGGTGAAATACGCTGTCGCATCGTTGAGACAGAGAGCTATGGTGGTGCTGAAGATAAAGGAAGTCATGCTTATGGCAATCGTCGAACAGCTCGTACTGAGATGATGTTTAGACAAGGTGGAACTTCTTACGTCTATCTGATCTATGGTATGTATCATTGTGTAAATGTAGTCACTGGCGATGTTGATGATCCACAAGCTGTACTTATTCGTGCCGTAGAACCTTTAACGAAGCGAGACGAGCAATTAATGACTACTTTAAGACCCACCGATTCACGCCGTATGCGCAATCTATCCAATGGCCCCGGTAAGCTCTGTCAGGCATTAGCGATTGATAAGTCTTTAAATGGTATAAATTTGCTCGCTAGTGGGGGCTTACTTCGCCTAGAACAATCGCCTGATCTGGAAAACGAGTCATTTGAAATTGAATGTGGACCTCGAATCAATATTGATTATGCTGAAGAATACGCAAGTAAACCTTGGCGCTTTTATATCAAAAATCATCTTTATGTTTCTGCCAAAAATGCGATGCCTACTACACTACTATTGGATTCTTAATCTAAAAAAAGATGTCGCTATAGGCAGAAGATTTACTCTGCTAGCGACATCTTTTGATTAGAAGCTTGTATCCATTGATCCATTTGCGAAATAGTCATCGGCCGACCATAATAGTAACCTTGCATCACATAACAGCCTTTAGATTGCAAAAATTCGACTTGTTCTTGCGTCTCTACACCTTCTGCCACTAAATCTAAATTTAGATTATCAGCAATAGCGACAATCGTGCTAATAATGGCTTGCTTGGAAGGAATATCGCTTTTTCGAATAAAGATCTGATCGATCTTCAGAATATCAATCGGAATTTCATCCAAAATGCCTAATGATGAATAACCGGTGCCAAAATCATCTAGTGAAATCTTGACTCCCAATTGCTGTATATATTGCAACTGTTCTACAGTGCCTTCGATACCGTTCATCGCAATGGATTCAGTAATCTCTAGCTCTACATAACGAGCTTCAATGCCTGTGTCTTGGATCACCTTTTCTACATTGCTTGCAAATTTGGGACATTCAAACATCCGCGCTGACATATTCACTGAAATAGGGACATAGATATGATGTTGCGTTTGCCAGGTCAAATTCTGCTGACACGTTTCTTCTAGCATCCAATGAGTAATCAACATGATCAACCCTGTTTCTTCTGCAACAGGAATAAACTCTGCTGGAGATACCATACCCAATTCTGGATGGTTCCAGCGTAATAAAGCTTCCATTCCTGTCAAACGATCATGCAATGAATCCCATTTCGGCTGATACACAATAAAGAGTTGTTTACTTTCAAACGCTCGCCGTAGATCATTTTCTAACTCCATTCTTCGAATCTGACGACGATTCATATCTTCACTAAATATACTGTATTTGTTTTTTCCTGAACTTTTGGATACATACATAGCTGTATCTGCTGCACGCATCAGAAAAGAACGTTCATACCCGTGTTGAGGCACTAGAGCAATACCTATACTGCCAGTGACAAATAACTCAATGCCTCCTAATTGATAGGGCTTCTTAATCACCTCTAAAATTTGTTCTGCAAGCTGTTCAATCTCTTCGGTCATCCCTTTATTTGTTGCAATCAAAAACTCATCCCCACCTAAGCGGAAAACAACGCCCTGATCCATCATATACAGTTTAAGTCTGCGTGCTACTTCGACCAGTAATTCATCACCGATATCATGTCCAAGCGTATCATTGATTGACTTGAACCGATCTAAGTCTAGAAAAAGAACAGCACCTGCTTTTTGCGACTTAAATTCTTTTTCAAAATAACGGTGTAATCCATGTCGATTCGGTAAACCTGTTAATGGATCACTATAGGCCATACGTTCCAGAATATGACGTTCTACAAAAATCGCAGCCCATGAAACAGCCAAAATCAAAAACGTCACAACAGCAACCCCTGTAATCAAAAACAGTTGTCCTTTCATCGACTCATCTGCTGAATCGGTATGTGTATAGTGAAATTGAGCTGCCGCCATCCCTGTATAATGCATACCAGATATTGCAAACCCCATCACAATCGAACTATACAATTTCCAGAGACTGAAGTTCGGTCGATTCCGAAAACGACGGAATAAAAATAAAGCAGCATACGACGCCCCCAAAGCCACAAGAACAGATAACATTAAATAAAAAGGATTGTACGTAATTTCAGCATCCATCTCCATGGCGGCCATTCCGGTATAATGCATCGTTACAATCCCTATACCCATCGCTGCTCCACCTACGGCTATTTTCCACAAGCGCATCACAGAATCTAACGTGACATAAAAGGCTATGAAAGACGCACTTATGCTGGCAAAAGCAGATAAAAAGGTAGTCCCTACATCATAACGAATATTGACACCTGTATGAAAAGCCAACATCCCTACAAAATGCATCGCCCAGATCCCGCCACCCATTACAAAAGAACCTGAACCTAACCATATGATTTTATGTGTACCTCTCGATTGAGAGACTTTATTTGCCAGATTCAATGCGATATAAGACGCCAATATCGAAATGACTAAAGATAATGCGACAATCGTAAAATTGTAATGAATATACATGTGTTCCATACTCAACCTCCTTGTACACAGCTCTATACTTAATAGAACGGTTACTTCACTTATTTTCGTTATAGCAAATTATCCCAATTTTTGATTTTAAAAAAATAGATGGTAGATTCTTTTACGAATCGTACCATCTATTTTTAATAAAAAGATATCATGTGACTTTGCTTATTCTGTGATGTTAAATTTTTCTGCCATTTTTTGCATTAAGCGTGAGATCGTCATTGCTGCTTCTGCACGTGTTGTATTGTCTTTTGGTGAGATTAATCCATTAGGTCTACCTTGCATAATACCTTCGTTTACTGTTGTTGCAAGGCTTTCTTTTGCCCAATCGGATGTGTTGTTACTATCTCTAAATGGTGTAAGCGTCTGATTAGCATCTGCGTCAAACGATGTCGATGGCTCTAAATAGCTTAATGTGTTAGTAAGGATATTCGACATTTCTTCACGTGTAATCTGTTGATCTGGTTGGTAAGAATCGTCTGTATATCCTTTCGTGATGCCTGTAGCAGATACTGCATTGATAGCATTGTAGTACCATTTGTCTGTTGTAACGTCTGAATATGCTTTACTGGATGTGTTTGGTGATAGCTTCAATAAGTTATTGATCATTTGTGTGAACTGCGCACGTGTAATCAATGCATTTGGATCATAATTATTATCGCCGACACCATTCAAAATAGACAAATCTTGTAGTCGGTTAATCTCTGCTTCTGCCCAATGTCCACTCACATCGCTGAAGTTCTGTTTATCTGTCGTCACTAGAGTAATCTTGTCAGCATTATCTAGTTCTACATCTGTCGCCTCTCCACTAGCTGCTTCAACAGCATTATCTGTTGGAGGGGTTACTGGCTCTTCTACAGCGGGTACTGGTGTATCTACAGTTGCTGCTGTGACAGGTGCCGGTATTCCTAGAACTCCTGGTGTACGATTAGATCCTACATTGTCGTCATCATCCGATGTTCCTGGGTTCGTTGGTGGATTGGTTGGCGGCGGTGTTTCTCCTTCACGATAATTAATCGTCTGAAGAACACTTGTATTGCCGTTACGATTCAGTGTAATTACCAATTGTCCTTCAGAAGCTGGAAGTTGGATATTAACATTTCCATTTCCGTCTGCTCCAATCGTAATAGTTCCTAACTGAACTGTACCTTGTCCATAGACATCACTTTGTACGGTGACTACATCTCCTGCTTGTAATCCACTTAACTCAATCGTTCCTTGTGTCCCTTGAACATCAACTAGATTTACAACTGGTGTTGCAGGTGTAGTAGGGTCTGTTGGAACTTCAACTCCACTATATGGCAGTGTACCAATCTCTGTTTCGGTTCCATTAGCTGTTACACGTACCGACAACTCACCTTGTGCATTCGGGAAGGTAAATGTTAATACTGCTTCTCCATTGGCATTAGCTGTTCCCGTTGCTAATACTTCATTAGCTTCGCTATAGATCGAAACTGTATTTCCAACAGCTACTCCACTTACGGTTACTGTTCCTTGATCTCCCGTAATGGTTGTAATGTCAGCGGCTGGTGCTGGGGTCGTTGGAATGTCGATCCCACTGTACGGTAATGTTGTGATTTCAGTCTCGGTTCCATTAATCGTTATACGTACAGATAACTCACCTTGTGCATTCGGGAAAGTAAATGTTAATACTGCTTCTCCATTAGCATTAGCTGTTCCCGTTGCTAATACGTTATTGGCTTCACTATAGATTGAAATTGTATTTCCAACAGCTACTCCACTTACAGTCACTGTTCCTTGATCTCCCGTAATATTAGTAAGATCAGCGGCTGGTGTTGGTGTTGTTGGAATATCAATTCCGCTGTATGGCAAGGTTGCAATTTCGGTCTCGGTTCCATTGATGTTCACTCGTACTGACAATTCTCCTTGAGCATCTGGGAATGTAAATACGATTTGCGCTGTTCCATTACTTCCCGTTACGGCTGTTCCTAGAGCGTTGTCGTCTGCGTCATACACTGTTACTGTTTCGCCGATTGCTACTCCTGTGATACTGACGGTTCCTTGATCACCTGTAATATCTGATAATGTTGCGCTTGGTGTTGGTGTCGTTGGAATGACAACTCCACTGTATGGTAATGTTGCAATTTCGGTCTCCGTTCCATTCAGTGTTACTCGTACTGACAATTCCCCTTGAGCATTCGGGAATGTGAATACGATCTGTGCTGTTCCATTGCTTCCCGTTACGGCTGTTCCTAGAGCGTTGTCGTCTGCGTCATACACTGTTACTGTTTCGCCGATCGCTACTCCTGTGATACTGACGGTTCCTTGATCACCTGTAATGTCTGATAATGTTGCGCTTGGTGTTGGTGTCGTTGGAATGTCAATGCCGCTGTATGGCAAGGTTGTAATTTCAGTTTCGGTTCCATTGATGTTCACTCGTACTGACAATTCTCCTTGTGCATTCGGGAATGTAAATACGATTTGCGCTGTTCCATTACTTCCAGTTACGGCTGTGCCTAGAGCGTTGTCGTCTGCGTCATATACTGTTACCGTTTCGCCGACTGCCACTCCTGTAATATTGACCGTTCCTTGATCACCTGTAATATCTGTCAATGCTGCGCTTGGTGTTGGTGTCGTTGGAATGTCAATGCCGCTGTATGGCAATGTTGTAATTTCAGTTTCGGTTCCATTAATAACTACTCGTACTGACAATTCTCCTTGAGCATTCGGGAATGTAAATACGATTTGTGCTGTGCCATTATTTCCAGCTACTGCTGTGCCTAATACGTTGTCGTCTGCGTCGTATACTTTCACGACTTCACCAACAGCTACTCCTGTGATATTGACGGTTCCTTGATCACCTGTGATGTCTGTCAATGCTGCGCTTGGTGTTGGTGTCGTTGGAATGTCAATGCCGCTGTATGGCAAGGTTGCAATTTCAGTTTCAGTTCCATTGATGTTCACTCGTACTGACAATTCTCCTTGTGCGTTCGGGAATGTAAATACGATTTGCGCTGTTCCATTACTTCCGGCTACTGCTGTTCCTAATACGTTGTTGTCTGCGTCGTATACTTTCACCACTTCGCCGACTGCTATTCCAGTGATGTTCACTGTTCCTTGGTCACCTACGATGTCTGATAATACTGCATCAGGCGTTGGAGTCGTTGGAATGACAACTCCACTGTATGGTAATGTTGCGATTTCCGTTTCCGTTCCATTCAGTGTTACTCGTACTGACAATTCCCCTTGTGCGTTCGGGAATGTGAATACGATCTGTGCTGTTCCATTGCTTCCAGCTACGGCTGTGCCTAAAACGTTATCGTCTGCGTCGTATACTTTCACCACTTCGCCGACTGCTATTCCAGTGATGTTCACTGTTCCTTGGTCACCTACGATGTCTGATAATACTGCATCAGGCGTTGGAGTCGTTGGAATGACAACTCCACTGTATGGTAATGTTGCGATTTCCGTTTCCGTTCCATTCAGTGTTACTCGTACTGACAATTCCCCTTGTGCGTTCGGGAATGTGAATACGATCTGTGCTGTTCCATTGCTTCCAGCTACGGCTGTGCCTAAAACGTTATCGTCTGCGTCGTATACTTTTACGACTTCGCCGACTGCCACTCCTGTGATATTGACGGTTCCTTGATCACCTGTGATGTCTGTCAATGCTGCGCTTGGTGTTGGTGTCGTTGGAATGTCGATTCCACTGTATGGTAACGTTGCGATCTCAGTCTCGGTTCCATTGATGGTTACTCGTACTGACAATTCTCCTTGAGCATCTGGGAATGTAAATACGATCTGTGCTGTTCCATTGCTTCCAGCTACGGCTGTGCCTAAAACGTTATCGTCTGCGTCGTATACTTTTACGACTTCTCCGACTGCCACTCCTGTGATATTGACGGTTCCTTGATCACCTGTGATGTCTGTCAATGCTGCGCTTGGTGTTGGTGTCGTTGGAATGTCGATTCCACTGTATGGTAACGTTGCGATCTCAGTCTCGGTTCCATTGATGGTTACTCGTACTGACAATTCTCCTTGAGCATCTGGGAATGTAAATACGATTTGTGCTGTTCCGTTACTTCCAGCTACGGCTGTGCCTAGAACGTTGTCGTCTGCGTCGTATACTTTCACCACTTCGCCAACTGCCACTCCTGTGATATTGACGGTTCCTTGATCACCTGTGATGTCTGTCAATGCTGCGCTTGGTGTTGGTGTCGTTGGAATATCAATACCGCTGTATGGTAAGGACGCAACTTCAGTTTCCAATCCATTTGTTGTTACTCGCACTGACAATTCTCCTTGAGCATCTGGGAATACAAATGTCAATGTTACTTGTCCGCTTCCATCCGCTGTTCCTGTAGCAAGCAATTCATTATTAGCACTATACATATTAACTGGAGCTGCTGCTGTAACACCAGTAATTCTTACTGTTCCTCGATCACCGATGATATCTGTAATTACAGCATCAGGGGTTGGTGTTGTTGGAATATCAATGCCACTGTATGGCAAGGTTGTAATCTCAGTTTCGGTTCCATTAATAACTACTCGTACTGACAATTCTCCTTGTGCGTTCGGGAATGTAAATACGATTTGTGCTGTTCCATTATTTCCAGCTACTGCTGTTCCTAATATGTTGTCGTCTGTGTCGTATACTTTCACGACTTCACCAACAGCTACTCCTGTGATATTGACGGTTCCTTGATCACCTGTGATGTCTGTCAATGCTGCGCTTGGTGTTGGTGTCGTTGGAATATCAATGCCGCTGTATGGCAATGTTGTAATTTCAGTTTCCGTTCCATTAATGTTCACTCGTACTGACAATTCCCCTTGTGCATTCGGGAATGTAAATACGATTTGTGCTGTTCCATTGCTTCCGGCTACGGCTGTTCCTAGAACGTTGTCGTCTGCATCGTATACTTTTACGACTTCGCCGACTGCCACTCCTGTGATACTGACTGTTCCTTGGTCACCTGCGATGTCTGTCAATACAGCATCAGGCGTTGGTGTCGTTGGAATGTCGATTCCACTGTATGGTAATGTTGTAATTTCAGTTTCAGTTCCATTGATGTTCACTCGTACTGACAATTCCCCTTGTGCATTCGGGAAAGTAAATACGATTTGTGCTGTTCCATTACTTCCGGCTACTGCTGTTCCTAATACGTTGTCGTCTGCGTCGTATACTTTCACCACTTCGCCGACTGCTATTCCAGTGATGTTCACTGTTCCTTGGTCACCTGCGATGTCTGACAATACAGCATCAGGCGTTGGTGTCGTTGGAATGACAACTCCACTGTATGGTAATATTGCGATTTCCGTTTCCGTTCCATTAATGTTCACTCGTACTGACAATTCCCCTTGTGCGTTCGGGAATGTAAATACGATTTGTGCTGTTCCATTACTTCCAGCTACGGCTGTGCCTAAAACGTTATCGTCTGCGTCGTATACTTTTACGACTTCTCCGACTGCCACTCCTGTGATATTGACGGTTCCTTGATCACCTGTGATGTCTGTCAATGCTGCGCTTGGTGTTGGTGTCGTTGGAATGTCGATTCCACTGTATGGTAACGTTGCGATCTCAGTCTCGGTTCCATTGATGGTTACTCGTACTGACAATTCTCCTTGAGCATCTGGGAATGTAAATACGATTTGTGCTGTTCCGTTACTTCCAGCTACGGCTGTGCCTAGAACGTTGTCGTCTGCGTCGTATACTTTCACCACTTCGCCAACTGCCACTCCTGTGATATTGACGGTTCCTTGATCACCTGTGATGTCTGTCAATACAGCATTTGGTGTTGGTGTCGTTGGAATCACAACTCCGCTGTATGGCAATGTTGCGATCTCAGTCTCTGTTCCATTAATAACTACTCGTACTGACAATTCTCCTTGTGCGTTCGGGAATGTGAATACGATTTGTGCTGTTCCATTATTTCCAGCTACTGCTGTTCCTAGAACATTGTCGTCTGCGTCATATACTTTCACCACTTCGCCGACTGCTACTCCAGTGATGTTCACTGTTCCTTGATCACCTGCGATGTCTGACAATACAGCATCAGGCGTTGGCGTTGTTGGAATATCAATGCCGCTGTATGGCAAGGTTGTAATTTCAGTTTCGGTTCCATTAATAACTACTCGTACTGACAATTCTCCTTGAGCATTCGGGAATGTAAATACGATTTGTGCTGTTCCATTATTTCCAGCTACTGCTGTGCCTAATACGTTGTCGTCTGCGTCGTATACTTTCACGACTTCACCAACAGCTACTCCTGTGATATTGACGGTTCCTTGATCACCTGTGATGTCTGTCAATGCTGCGCTTGGTGTTGGTGTCGTTGGAATGTCGATTCCACTGTATGGCAATGTTGCAATTTCGGTCTCGGTTCCATTGATGTTCACTCGTACTGACAATTCCCCTTGTGCATCTGGGAATGTGAATACGATCTGTGCTGTTCCATTACTTCCGGCTACGGCTGTGCCTAGTACATTGTCGTCTTCATCGTATACTTTCACCACTTCGCCGACTGCCACGCCAGTGATGTTCACTGTTCCTTGATCACCTGTAATATCTGTCAATGCTGCGCTTGGTGTTGGTGTCGTTGGAATATCAATTCCACTGTATGGCAAGGTTGCAATTTCCGTTTCTGTTCCATTCAGTGTTACTCGTACTGACAATTCCCCTTGTGCGTTCGGGAATGTAAATACGATTTGTGCTGTTCCATTACTTCCGGCTACGGCTGTGCCTAGTACATTGTCGTCTGCATCGTATACTTTCACCACTTCGCCGACTGCCACTCCAGTGATGTTCACTGTTCCTTGATCACCTGTGATATCTGACAATACAGCATCAGGTGTTGGTGTCGTTGGAATATCAATGCCACTGTATGGTAACGTTGCAATTTCCGTTTCTGTTCCATTCACTGTCACTCGTACTGACAATTCGCCTTGAGTATTTGGAAAAGTAAAGTTCAAGATAATAGTACCATCCGTACCCACTATCGCTGTACCTAATACCTGCTCATCTTCACTGTATACTTTCACTGTAGAGCCGTTTGTAGCATTAGCTACACTAACTGTTCCTTGATCTCCAACAATATCAGATAACACTGCTGTTGGTGTCGCTGGATCAACTGGCACTTGAATACCTTGATAATCAAATGTATTCACTGTCGTTTCTACACCATTAATTATTACACGAGCAAACAATCTACCTTGAGCTTTCAAGAATTTAAAATTAACAATTGCTTGTCCATCCAAGTTAGCTACACCTGTACCTAAAATCTGATCGTCGTCGTCGTATACTTTGGCTATTTCTCCTTCGACCATACCTATCACCGTAACAACTCCATCAACACCTAGTACTTGTGTGAACTCGGCTGTCGGTGTATCTGCTGGTGGAGCAACTGCTTCTGCTGCATACGTAACATTTACAATATTACTGTTTACTTGGTTACGAGATAAAATGACAGATACTTGTCCGCCTGCTGGTAATAATTCAAGTTGAATAGTTACTAGACCACTACCATCTGCAATTCCTGTTCCCAAAACAGTATTATTTGAATCCAATATCCAAATCATATCGCCTGATTGAACATTACTTACTTTAATCGTATCGCTATTACCAACATTATTGAGCACTTGAATATCTGGTAGTGCCAAGACAGGAGTCGGTTCAGCCAGATACACAACAGGTGTTGGTACACTATCAATAGCACTGTGTGTATTTGTAGCTGAGATCGTACCGCCTGTTGAATTCAAAGTCACATTTAAAGTAACACTTCCGCTTGCAGCTACAGTTCCTGTACCTAAAATGGAACCCGCTTCTGCTATTGTAACTTTATTTCCTTCTGGTAAACCCGTAACTGTAACGGTATCTGAGTTACCTGTATTATTCACAACAGTAATCGAAGCTGCTGGAATAGGAGGTACGATTTCTGTCGGATAATTAACAGAAACCGGTTCACTTTCTAATCCCAAATATTCTACAGTAGCACTAATTGCACCACCTGTTGGGATTAAGATTACATCAATAACCGTTATACCATTAGCTAAAGCCGTTCCAGTACCGATTAAATCTGACCCTGAGTAAATATTTATTTTTTGACCTTCATCTAGATTTTCTATTGTGACTGTGTCGTTATCGCCATAATTATTGGCAGGTACAATATCTTGCGAAGGAATAGCTGGAATTAAGATAGAGCCATATCCAACCTGGATTGCTGCACTTTCTACTGTATTACGAACAAGACTTACACTGATCACGCCACCATTAGGTGCTAGATCGGTAGCTACTTTTGCTATGCCATTGCCATCTGCTGGCGCTGTTCCAATTAAAGAACCGTCAGCATAAACGTTGATGATATCTCCATTTTGTAATGCTTTTACAGTCACTGCTGAGTTGCCTGCAATATCATTAACAATAGAGACATTTGCTTGTAAAAGGGAAGCTACAACTTCAGTTGAATAATTGACCAGTGTTGCAGCACTTTCTACACCGTTGCGAACCAAAGTAACTCCAACCGTACCACCTATAGGTAGCAATGTTGTATTTAATGTTGCTTTTCCATCTGCTTGTACAGTTGCAGTTCCTAATAGGGAGCCTGCTCCGTATACTTCAATACTATCGCCTGTTGTTAATCCACTTACTTGGACAACATCGTTATTACCCGAGTTATTGGTAACCAAGATAGCATTAGCAGAAATAGCAGGTGTCACTTCTGCTCCATAAAGAACTGGTGTTGCAATACTTTCAACACCTTGATGGGTTATCGTTACACCAATAGCACCTCCAAGAGGAACTAAGGTGACATTGAGTAATGCAGTACCTTGAGCGTTCGCGATCTCTGTTCCAATCACTGATCCATTTCCATATACCGTTACAATGTCTCCAGGAGTCTGGCCTGTAATTCGAACCGTATCTGCATTACCTGAAAGATTGTTCACCGTAATATTAGCTACTGGAATAGCAGGAACAACAATCCCACCATACGTGATCGAAGTGGTTACACTATCAATTCCATTTCGTGTAATTCCTACTCCTAGACTTCCGCCCAAAGGATTCACAGCTACTGGAATATTAACAATACCTGTTGCTCCTGCAGTTGCTGTGCCTAAGACCGTACCATTTCCATAGACTTTCACAATATCTCCATTGGTCAGACCATTAATCGTTGCGGTTGCATTGCCTGCAACAATAGGAGAAAGCGAAATCTGATTACTAAGTAGTGGCGTAACGACTTCAGCCAGATAACCTATTGCTGTTGGAGAACTATCTACTCCATTATGATTCAAACTGATACTTACACTTCCACCAAGAGGAGTTAAAACGACAGGAATTGTGACTGTACCTTGAGCATTTACAGTTCCTGTGCCTAACAAACCGTCTGAATTATATACGTTCACGGTATCTCCAGCTAATTGACCTGTAACAACAACTGTATCTGAAGTATTACCTGAACGATTATTAACTTGAATATTAGCTGTTCCAATAAGCGGAACCGTAATTGAAGGATAGTTCACAGTCGTTGCTGCACTTTGTACTAATCCTTGCTTAATCGTTACACTTAAGCTACCACCTGTAGGTGTCAAAACAACAGGCAAACTCAAGCTACTTGTAAGTGCTGGCGCTGTCGCCAATACTGTGTTTCCAGATGATACTGTAACGATATCGCCTATAGTCAAACCATCTACTTTAACAATAGAAGCTCCACCATAAGAATTGGTTACTGTAATATTTCCAGAAACAATCGGAGGAATAACCTGTGCTCCATAACTAACTGTTGTTGGCGTACTTTCAATAGTATTACGCTTTAAAGTAACACCTACACTTCCACCTTCTGGTGCTAATGTAGTTGTAATAGTAGCAACACCGCTAGCATTAGCTGTAGCATTTCCGATAGCTGTTGCACCATTGTATACTGTTACGACATCTCCTGAGCTGACACCTGTAACCGTTACTGTATCTTGATCACCATATTTATTATCGACTGCGATATTGGCAGCTGGGATTGAATTTAAAACAGCACTGCCATACGTAAAAGAAGTTTTAGTACTCTCGGCAGTACCACGAACGGTACTCACATTGATTGTGCCGCCACTTGGAACCAATGTTGCTGTAATAGTAGCTGTTCCTTGCGCGTTGACTACACCCGAGCCGAGTAAAGTATTACTAGCATTATATACAGAGATTGTATCTCCTGAAGTCTGTCCGATAACTGTAACCGTGGAAGAGCCTACGACTACATTATTTACACTAATTTGAGCTGAAGAAGGGGCAGTTGGAGCAGCAAGTACGGTAAAGCTCCCCTGTTGTGTTGCACTACCGATAGAAACATTTAATGTATTTTTAGAGGTTCCGGTAAATTGATACGTACCAGCGGCTGGTAATGTTTTATTATTAAGAGTCAATGTTGTAGACGGTAATAAAAGCAAAGCGACTGTAGAAATTGTAACTGTCTGTCCATTATTGGTAATTTCACTAGCTACCAGATTTCTACCATTGATCTGGTCAGTCGTTGTGGCTTTAATCCCTGCGGGTAACGTATACGTAATACTCCCCAGAAGACTAAGAACCTCCCCTAAATTATAAGTGACAGACAAATTAGCTGATTGTCCAACAACTTGTACTCCATTTGCAGAAGTAACTGTCATTGAGCCAACAGCAGCATTCGCATATCGAGGTAGGCCTGTAAAAATTAAAGTTACAATTAAAAATACTACAAAGGCCGAATAGCTCTGCTTCTTCATATTTTTCTCCCCTTTTGTTTTAGTCAAATTACCTGTCCCAACAAATAACATACCCTGTTAAGCTTACAGATTCATTCTCCTAGAAACAGCCTCAGTTATATATAGACTTTATTTCCTATTTTATACATATTAGTAAATAGGAAAACCCTCCTCTTCCTTTTATCGCCATAAATAGAAAAAAAGATCACCCTTTTTTAAAAAAAGATGATCTTTTTTTCTAACCTATACTTTTGTTAAATACAGCAGCAATCGCTTGAGCGCGATCGGTCACACTCATTTTGTTGAAAATATTAGTTAAATGATTTTTGACCGTATGTTCACTGATAAATAAAGCAGCAGCAATCTCTTTATTACTAGAAGCTTTTACTACTAATTCTAATACTTCTTTTTCCCGTGGGGATAATCCAAATTCTTTAACGATTGCATCCAGACCACGACCTTCTGCCACCTCAGCAGTTAATGCCCGAGGAACAGGCTTCTCTTCCATTAAGCTGATTTCAGTCTGCAAAGTATGGCGGCTAAGCATAAATAAACGGAATTGACTTATTAATGCTGGATCAATATTAGTAAATTGGGAATCATTCATCAGCTGTATATCATTATCGCCAGAAGCAGCTAAGGCAAATACTAATACCATAATCTGCCCGCCTTTACAGTATGTCTGAGAAGACGATTGATTAGGATTCTGTTGAATTTGCTTAAAGTCTTCTATCATTGCTGCTTCTTGTTCAAACAAGTGCGGGAAGCTACGCAACGTCTTCGGATCAGAGAACGACATGAGACAAGCACGTGCTGTCGTTTCACCTTCCTCTTTACTTAAGCCACCCCACAAAGCAAATTCCATCACAATTTTCTGAGCATCGGTTGCTAATTGATATTGAGCCACATTCCATTCACGAATGGACTCATGTAAAATATGAGCAAATCGATTGCTGTTCGACAAAAATTGCTGTCGATCATAGAGAAGTTTCATAATTACGCTACCCATGGTTGCCAGAGCTGATAAAATTTCACGACATTCTTCGCCTTCTTGTTCATCTCCTATAGCGACTGCTAAGACAGCTCTCGTTTTATCTGCATAGACAATTGGATACTCTATCATCAATGCGGATGGGACAGAACGGTTCAGGTAGGAACTTGTTGCTGGCTGATTGTTTCCATTTTCCAAATAACGACGTGCAATATCTCTGGCATATGCTTCTCCACCCGGGCTTTCCATACCACGAGCTACCATCTGAACTTTCTCATCTTCACTCGCCCGATGCACTACAATAGAAGCAGATGGAGTCCACACTAGATTCAAGCTCATATCCACCAACATAAACAAAACGCGCTGAATATCCTGTACAGATACCATAACGCTAGCTAATTCCATTAAAGGCTTAAAGCGTTGAATCTGCTTTTCCATTCGACCATGTGTAATATGGTTACCAATATACCATCCGATCAGAGAAATCAATGTTTCTTCAAAGCGCACATTCGTTGTTGCCGATAATTTTTCTTCCAATCCAATACCGAATAATAGACCATAATTCTCGTCATCATAACGAATAGGGAAACATTGGACTTCATAGATCGAAGCTAACCCTTTTTGTAGAAAAAAGTGACTTCGTGGATCTCTACCTACATCTTTCCAATGGCTGAGTTGTTCACTCAATACCGCTTGCCCTAAGAAACCTTCACCCTCATGGAAAATAGCTCCTTTTAACTCTGCCGCCGCAGGTCCAGTACTACTCACTATTCGATACGTGCCAGGCGATGTTTTTAAAGCAAAACCAAATACGTCTGCCAGATCACTCGAAGCCAGTACTGCACGGGTCACTTCTTCAATCGGCATATTTCGACTAGTATCAGAGCGTAACGTTTCGTTGAGTGTTGTTAACCGCTGTGCAAACTGCTTTTCTTTATATCCTGCTTTCAAAATCAAAGCAATCGCTTTAGACAACTTGCTAATTTTTTCTTTTTTGTATTCGATCTGTGTGGGCTGATCTTCAGGGATACGTTGAATACGTTCTCGCATCATACGGAACACTTCACTAGGCCCGTTCAAATCTGGACTATTATAGTTCACATGATCGATAATCGCTTGACGGGTATTTTCTTGAATCATAATACCTGCCCAGATATACATTTCAATCGGTTGCTGATCAATACTAACCGGTGCAATAATCCACTTGATTCCGGGTATCCATTGATCCGACAAAGCAGTCACTCGAAGACCTTTTAACTTATCGATCTCGGCTTTTAATGAATCTTCAAGTTCTTTAGGATACGTTACAAAAAGAGAAGCAATTTCAGCATCTGAAGGCGTACTTAATAAATGCCCTTGATCATTCGTGATAAAAATAAACAAACCGGTAAGTTCCGCATATACATTTTGGAGTTCCTGACAGCTGTCTGCGTTATCATCTATAAAGTAACTTTCAATCATAAGCATTCATGTCCACTTCTGTCTGAATGTACGGTGTTTTATAACGGTAAATAGCACGCGTACCTTGACCGTTTTTTTCAAGAATAGACAATTCAGTCAAACGATTTAAAGCACGTTCAATCAAATTTGCATTTCGTCCAAGTCTTTTGGACATGCCCGTACTGGTTTCTAATGCGTAAGGATTATTTTCAAAAAATAAGGTACATTCCATCTGTAGTGTGATTACATCGCTTTCTGCTACCATAAAAGCTTAATCCCTCCTTATACCAGCCGGACAAATGGTGTTTCTGAGATATTAGCTACGATGTGTGGGGCTGACACTCTTCCGCTTGGTGATTTAGTTACCTGCAAATACTGATAATTCCCATCTACCCATGTTCTAATAACACCATTACAGGTACGTTCCAAAAAGGAAGCCGTCTCTGTTCCAATTTCACTAAAGTTACAATGAGCCATAACTGTAATACCAAGTGCACGCCAGAGCGAAATTTCTTCAGAGAAGTATTTCACAACAAATTCTTTACCACGTTCTGAAATGATCGTATTCAGGTCGTAATAAATAAACCAGCGCTTATCGCAAAGCTCTTCACATTCAAAAATAGGAGAAAGCTTGTCATTCAGCGTATTGGCATATTCATCATTTTCAACATCGTCTACCCGAATCAGTGCTTTTTCCAATCCACTATCTACAGCCCGCTTGTAATGCTCAATAAAGTGAGCTTTACCTTCATCGACCGCCTGACGCAAAGAAACGCCAAACAAATCAATCGTATCTGCAAACATATCAAGTGTCGTATTACCAGACATCATCGTGACGGTACAATCATCATCTTTGATTCGTTGTGCATAAATAGAAGAAAGAAGATATCTATAGTTGGCTTTACTATTCGTATCGATCATAAAGACACTACCTTTAGGAATACCACCCATCAGAAGTTCATCTAGCGAATCAATACCTGTCGATAATACTTCGGTTTCTTGTACCAGTATCTTGTCTTCTGCCATTGATAAAGAAGGAATAATATAGACGCCGTCTTCAACAAACTTATACGTATGTTCACCTTCCAAAATTCGAGTACCGCGCATTTTGAGTACTTCGATCGTCCGCTTACGATATTTTTCCATTAAAGGCTTCAAAGAAAGCCTGACAATACCATCACAGATATAATTCTCGAAAGGAATATGCATACCTTCCACTTCGGAATATTCTCTAATAAAAAAAGAAGTCAACGCATGTTTTCGCATAATATTGCGAATGGTATATACGTTTGTCCTGGCTTCTTGTTCACTACTCATTAATCTAAATAAACTAATACTATCCATAACTACACGCTTACAACCAATTTCTTTGATCATATATTCAAATAATCCATTGGGTTCAAGCATCTGTTCTAATAAAATTTCCGGTTCTATACAGATCACACGTAATAAGTTACGCCGTTCCAAATCTTTCAAATTCCATCCAAACCGTTCCATATCATCGTAGATTTGTTCAGGAAGTTCTTCGAATGTAATATAAATACCGGGCTCGTTATGTTTAATAGCACCTTCAACCAAGAATTGCATACCTATCGTTGTTTTGCCTGTACCTGGCTCACCTTCCAGAATAACGACGCCTCCTGGGGGAATGCCACCGCATAAAATATCATCCAGTCCCGGGATACCTGTACTAATAGGCTGTTTTAATGTCTTGGTGTAAGCAGCTTCGCTTTTTTGCATTTAGTGTTCCCTCCATCTGTAGAATATTTTAGTCACGCAAGGGACAGCTTCCTACGATGATGACTTTCTCTTAATTATAACAAGGGTTTAGAGATAGAAGGAAGTAAATTTCCAATTTTTATAGTCATTTGACATCCCATCCTCATTCATAACCTTTTTTACCATATTTTACTTGTTATTATATGATATAAATAAAGATAATCCTACTATTTTGAATCCTTAATACTTGTTGGTGTAATATTATTCTTCTATAGAAGAAGTTTTTTAAAAGTGATACCAAAATGGTGACATGAAATGATAAAAGACCGACGATCTGAGGGTCGTCGGTCTTTTGTGTAATACGTAGACTATGTTAGTTATTATTAACCTTCTAATGCAGATTTAAACTCTTCTGAAGACTGATTCCACCACTCTTCATTATGGGCAACCAATAACTTTTTAAGCGCTGCTTTTTCTTCTGTTCCTAAGCCCTCTAACATAATGCGACGCTTGATCGCATAATCTAACTTATTCACATGCTCGGCAAGAATTTTCCAGCCTTTTTTCTCTTCTTCATTGATCCACATCTCACAAGCCGTCGCTCCTGCATAATTAACACCTTCAGCTAATTTATCTACAGCGACCCATACTAACCATACTTGGCGACCACCATTTAATTCTTCACGATTGGTAGTAAATTTGATTCCTTTTTCTACCTTACTTTTGGCATGCATAGCGCCAACATCGATTTTTGCTTCGCCATGGTCTATAATGATAGGGGAAACATTATTGAGGTTAATCGCTCCTGATCCAAACCCCTTATGTTTACTACTTTTTGCACTACTACTTACAATATTCAGTGACATTGACTTTTTACTTGGTTGATTTTCATCCATATTGTTAGAATACTCCTTTGTAGGTCAGTATAAATAAAGACTGTTATACATATAAATGGTACTTTAATCTATTACTCATATTGTAGCGAATAATGAGTTAAAAGCCAATAAAGTCGATTATTGTCACGATTTTTCATAAAAAAAGGTAAAAAACGTTCATTATTGTGATTGGTGAACCGAAGAAAGTATATATAGTGGTCATCATTCACTAATAACCACCCACATCTGATCAAAAGATTAAATTTTTTTAACTTTTAAGAACATGACAACCGTAGGCTTTGACAGAGATTACTCGTCAAAATGCTTAAGCAAATATTAAAAACAGATGAATAAACGTTTGCCAAAGTAAAAAACCTCTGGTAGAATAAATCCAGTGAGATTTTAGTAACAACTTTGTAAACTTTAAAACGAAATGCTGTAACCTTTATAGCGTAATGAAAAATTTGTCGTTTTGTCGTAATGATCCGTGAACGGTACATACCAAGCTTTGAGCCAAATTCCTTGGTACCGGGAAACGGGGGAACCGTTTTGGGTGAATTGATCTTGTTTCGGAGGGATCATAGGGGAATACCTTCTACCGAATCCTTAAGCTAACCTCGTAGGCAATTGGAAGGGGACAATTGATTTTGAACATGAAAAAGAAACTAACAGCCGCAGTAATGGGACTTGCTATTGCATTTACGTCACTTGGAGTAACAAGTGCACATGCAGATTCTAAAATGGATCAAGTAATTGATGGAGCTATTGGAACACCTTATCGTATTGGTGGAACATCTTTCAGCGGTTTTGACTGCTCTGGATTTACACAATATGTATTCGGCAAAATGAACATTGATCTTCCTCGCCAATCTAGTTCTCAATATCAAGTAGGTGAGCCTGTATCAAAAAGTGATTTAATTGCTGGAGATCTGTTATTCTTCAATACTACCGGGGCTGGAGTTTCACATGTAGCAGTTTATGTAGGAAATGGTAACTTCGCACACGCTTCTACTTCTAAAGGTGTGAGAATTGACAGTTTGAGCATGGATTACTATCAAAATCGTTACGTTGGTGCTAAACGCGTTATGAGTGATTCCACATATAACACCTTCGCAACTGACAATTAATTATCCTATTAACAACTCATATAAATGAACCTACAGACCACTTAAGATTCCCGCCAGAATCTTTGGTGGTTTTTTTATGTTTCTATATAAGTAAGACGTATCGAACGTCTAATAGGTTACATAAAATTGTGAATCTTTGAAAATTTATATTTTGTTGTGGTTATAATTATGTCTACTTATTATTAACCTACTCGTAATTATGGTAAACAGGATATTGCAAATTTTTTATCTTTTTTTTATGGTATACATATGAAGTATGGTCATAGGAGGTTACTGGATGAGCTCATCACTAGATTCTGTTTTTCATACTATTCCTTTGACAGAATTACATGCCGCTGAAGTATGCACATGGATCTATGAACCACCTTATAATATCTATGGTTGGATGGCATGGGAACAAATGAAAGAATTAGGGATTGAATTTGGAGATCCGATAATTCGAGAAGAACAATATCTATCTGTTCTAGATAAACATGAACAATTAGCTGGATTTGCTCAACTTTTTCCATTAGGAGATACGATTAGACTAGGTATAGGAATGCGTCCCGATCTTTGTGGTCATGGTTATGGAGAAGAATTTGTACGAGCAATTGTGCAGACGGCTCAGGAACGTAGTGCTACCGCAGAGATTGATTTAGAAGTATTGACCTGGAATCAACGGGCTATTCGCACCTATCAGAAAGCAGATTTTTATATTACAGATATGTATGAACGCAGAACGCCTGATGGGATGAAGCCTTTTTATTGTATGGTCTATCAAGCTCCGCCTAACGCACGTTATCCTAATCTCTAAAATAAAAGCACAGAAGGAATGATAAGACTCATTCTTCTGTGCTTTTTGTGTATTTCTTTTTTTACATACCTATAATAGATGTTTTAAATTAAAGTTACGAAAGTCATTTCTTCTTTGCCAATCAGAATATCGATTCGATGGGTATCTGCATCGTAAATGACAACTCCACTACCTACATTGATCATAGACTCTGAGCCTAACGCAAAAAATAAATCTTCTGCCAATGCTTCATTCACTTCATGTCGTTCACCTTCAGCAAGTACTTCCCACTCTTGAGGTTCCATATCAAAAAATAAATAACTGTCTGGAATCATCCCTACTGCTGATGTTAAATCACTTAATATGTCCTCATAATCTCTTCCATGCTTAACGCCCATACTTAACCTCCCGATCTGTCCATATTGTTACATTTTCCAGCTTATTTACATTATAACGCAAATATACACTAAAAAACTCTTAACAATGCAGCATATCTTGTCGATAAAAGAGTATCAGATGTTTTTGGAAAACACATCATTACATGGAAGTGGATGATGAAAAAGATAAACTATTATACTCACGGACGAGGTGTATTATGCAAATTTCAACAATTATCGGTCTAGTACTTGGTTTGGGTTCACTAATATTCGGTATGCTTTTAAAGGGTGCTCCCCTAATCAATCTGGTGAATAATCCAGCCGCTTATGTCATCATTTTTGTAGGTACAGCAGCAACCATTTTTATGGCGTTCCCAATGAACGAAGTAAAACGCCTTGGTAAATTGTTTAAAGTCGTATTTGTTCAACAAAAATTAATGGACAAAAAAGATCTAGTCGGTATGTTTATGGAGTGGGCTTCAATTACGCGTCGTGAAGGTCTACTTGCATTGGAATCTAAAGTTGAAGAAATTGATCATCCTTTCCTTCGTAACGGAATGCGTATGATTATTGATGGTAATGATCAGGAATTTGTACAAGATGTATTGATGGAAGATATTAATGCGACAGAAGAACGTCACCGTTCAGGCGCACTTCTTTTCTCACAAGCAGGTATGTATGCTCCTACACTGGGTGTACTTGGAGCGGTAGTTGGTCTGATTGCTGCGATGGCAGATTTGACTGACTTAGAAAAACTTTCTCATGCGATTGCCGGTGCTTTTATGGCGACATTGCTCGGTATCTTTAGTGGTTATGTATTATGGCATCCTATGGCGACTAAGCTTAAACGCTTATCCAAAGCTGAAGTAGAAGTGAAATTGATGATGGTAGAAGGTCTACTTTCGATTCAATCCGGTGTATCTACAATTGCGATTAGTCAGAAGTTGGCAGTCTTCTTAACACCTACTGAAAATGCGAAAATGAACAGCGAAGAAAGTAGCAGTGGCAACGTAGGGGAGGCGGTACCGAGTGAGTAAAAAAAGGCATGAGCCGCACGAAGAACATCCAGATGAAAGCTGGTTACTTCCGTATTCTGATTTAATGACCCTATTGCTTGCTTTATTTATTACTCTATTTGCAATGAGTTCACTAGATGCATCCAAATTTCAACAAATGGCAGCAGCCATGAATGCAGCTTTCACTGGTGGTACAGGTGTTCTAGAGCAAAATGCTATGGAAGAAACAAGCGGTCAAACGCCTAAATCGGATGATAATGAAACACCAGCATCTGCTGCTTCACCTGCTGATAATACTCAGAAAACCAAAGAAAGTTTACGTGAAAAACTCAAACAACAAGAGCAGGAAAATCTAGAGAAGTTAAAACGTCAACTAGACAGCTACATCAAAAACAATGGATTAAGCCAACAGTTAGCGACCAAGCTTAATCAATCTCAATTAAGTATTACGATTAGTGATAATACGTTATTCGCTTCAGGACGAGCTACAGTGAAGCCTGAGTCTCGTGTACTCGCCAAATCAATCTCAAATATTTTACAACAGTTCCCGGATTACGATATTATCGTTTCAGGTCATACCGATAATGTTCCTATCTCCAATTCACAATATGAATCTAACTGGAACTTAAGTTCAGATCGTGCACTTAACTTTATGAAAATTCTATTGCTGAATAACAAACTCGATCCACGTAAATTTAGTGCGATTGGTTACGGACAGTATCGTCCTGTTGCTAGTAACTCTAACAACTTGGGACGTGCAGAAAATCGTCGTGTAGAAGTATCGATTATTCGTAAGTATGTGGATGAAGATGTGAATCCTACTCTTCAATCGATGGCGAACAACGGCAAATAATAATGATCACTCAAAGTAGACCTTAGTATATCTAAGGTCTACTTTTTTTATTTTGTTTACCATAGATGGATTGAAAATAAATTGCAGTTTGCCTAAAATAGTAGATACGACTTATTTTTGATCGTTTTAAAATAGTTATCCACAACTTTTTGAGCTAAAACGTTATCATTTTCGTTTTTTAAGAGTTATCCACAGTTCTATCCACAACGTGTTAACAACGAATATCTGTTCGATGTACAAGTAAAGAAAGTATCCACAGTGAAAGGTTGGGTTTATTATTTCTCAAGAAGTACATGAGTACTGGATGCGAGAAGCTATAGCCGAGGCTCGCAAAGCGGAACAGCTCGGTGAAGTACCGATTGGAGCTATTGTTGTTAAAGACAATATGATCGTAGGTAGAGGTTATAATTTACGAGAAACTTCATTCGATGCTACTGCTCATGCTGAAATTATAGCGATCAGACAAGCCAGTGAATCGTTAGGGGCATGGAGGCTACTTGATTGTACTCTTTATGTCACTTTAGAACCTTGCCCTATGTGTGCAGGCGCTATCGTGCAGAGTCGTGTTCCTACTGTTGTCTATGGAACTGTCGATCCCAAAGCTGGCTGTGCCGGCACATTAATGAATTTGCTTCAAGAACCTAGATTTAATCATCGTACGGAGATCATCACAGATATTTTACAACCTGAATGTGCTCTGCTATTAACAGACTTCTTCAAGCAGTTACGTTTGCGACTCAAAAAGCCTAGACCTTTACAATCATAATTCTGCCTAAGGAGGGATGATATGTCGCTACAATTATCGAATAGCACACTTGGTATTTATATTCGTCTGCTCGAACCAGAGGATGCTTCGGCTCTTCTGCAATTACGAGTGAACAGTCGCGAAGCGAATCAGACCTTTGAACCAAGATATCCCAAAGAATTTTTTACACTTCCTAGCCAATTGGACTTGATCTACCGCAGACAACAAGAAGCCTGGGAAGACAAAGCCTATTTATTTGGTTTATTTGCACAAGTCGATCATCAATTGCTTGGCACGTTATCGTTAACGCATTTAGTACGTGGTGTTGGTCAATTTGCAGATATCGGTTATTCTATGGATCATCACTTTCAAGGTCAAGGGTATATGACTGGGGGTGTACAATTGCTTTTAGAGTACGCTTTTCGCTCTCTAGGGCTTCATCGGGTACAAGCAGGTATTTTGCCTCATAATATTGCTTCAAGGCGCGTACTGGAGAAATGTGGCTTCCAAGCCGAAGGAATTGCACGCAAATTGGTTAAAATTAACGATCAGTGGGAAGATCATCAGATGTTTTCGATTTTAAAAGAAGAATTTTCCCCTCAATCTATCGACTCTACCGCAGATATAACTCACTTTTAAATTCTATTACTTCTCATACCCATTCATGTTGAACATAAAAAAAGCTCACTGCTTAAGCAGTGAGCTTTTTGTTACAACTAATTAGTAACCACCGTACATAGAACCTACTTGTTTTTGGAATTCATCCATTGTAACTACATCTGCATCTGCTGGAATACCGATAGCAAATGTTTGTTTTTCATTGATTTTGGAATACTGACTGCTACCATCTAAAGACAATTTAACATTTTGTTTAGTATCAGGGTCAGAGAATACAGCATCCATCACCATTTGTTGGTATACAGGGAAATCATCTTTGTTGATTGCTGTATTGATATGGAATTGGTTTAGAGTTAAATATTTATCCAATTCATTTACAGACTTGCTGAAGCTATTTTGAGAATCTTCGGATTGAAGTTCTTTTTTCATATCATCAATGTCTGTTTGTTTGATATTCAAAGCACTACGGTATTCTTCTTTAGACACAACATCCAATACTGCTGGCAATGCTTGTTTTACGAAGATCGTTACTGCTTCTTTTGCATTTTCATTCGTTACTGCGAATTGAACGACTTGTTTAGCGTCTACACCTTCAGGAAGAGCAGCATCTTTCGTATCTACATCTTTGAAGTATTTAGCTTGATCATATTTGTCTAGAACAGCAGTAGACAAATCTTGAGTTAATTGTTGTGTAGTCGCTGGGCTTAAAGGTTTGTATTCTTGACCTTCTTTAGCAGCCAATTCTTTTAGATCCACTTTCAAGAATTTACCTACCAATGTATCAGGCAATGCCAACATTGGAATTTGTGGAATCTTTACATATAGAACTTCTTGAGTCATAACCATAGGCACTGTAAATGTCATTGCCATATCGCCACTCAATTTCAATTCCATAGTCAATTCTGTTTGCATTGGGTCACCTTGGTATACCCCTGTTACATTAAATTCTGCATTTTTAAGTAAGCTTGCAATTTGTGCACTTTGAGCATCACTTGTCGCTTTTCCATCAGCAGAAGTAAACGATAATTCATTTACTTTCAATTTGGTTGCGATAGCGTAAGATGTCATTTTAGCTGCATTGGTTGTTGCTGCCTTTACCGCTTCTTTCGGTTCAGCTTTCTTTGTACAACCTACAAGTGCCACTGTAAGTATCATGAGCATAACTAAAAGCCCAAGTGTCATTCTTTTTTTCATTTTGTTACCCCTCTCTTTTTGTACAACGATGAAGTGTTTACTCCATTTTTCAAAGCACGACAGGTATCAAGCCAGCATACATAATAACCCATTTCAGCTAATTTTGAAAGATACAAACTCAAAAATGGTTATTATTACTTACTTTTCACTTATACCCTAACAGATAACCTTTTACCAACATACCATACATTTTGGAAAATGAAGTTACACTTTGTTAATGGATATCCTTTTTCTTGAATCTTCCACCTTTAACATCATGGATATTTCCTACTGCCATAAAAGCGGTCTCATCAAAATGATTCACGATTTCTTTTAACTTCGCTTCTTCTAGACGAGTGATGACACAGAAAATAACTTTCTTCTCTTCTCCAGAAAATCCACCTTCACCGGATAAGTATGTGACTGTTCTTCCGAGCCGATGAATAATAGCATCTCCGATATCTTGAATACGATCACTAATAATCCATACCGACTTGGATTGATCCAGGCCATCGATCGTAATATCGATTACTTTGGTGGCAATATAATAAGCAATGATCGAATACATCGCCCGATCCCATCCAAATACAAAGCCTGCTCCACACAGAATAAATACATTAATGATCATAACAATCTCGCCCACAGAGAAAATAGAACGCCGTGACAGTAAGATCGCTATAATTTCTGTGCCATCCAGTGATCCACCAGAACGCAACACTAGACCTGTACCTAACCCTAGGAACATACCTCCAAATACAAATGCAAGAACCGTTTCTTTAACAAATGCTTCTACAGGATGCAATAAGAATGTACCGATCGACATTACTGTTATGCCCAGTAGTGTAGACAAAGCAAATGTTTTCCCTATTTGCTTATATCCAATAATCAAAAATGGAATATTAATCACAAATAAGAATAAACCTAATTGCCACTTGGTGATATAAGACAAAATAATAGATATACCTGTAATACCACCATCGGTAATATTGTTAGGTACCAGAAAAAGTTCCAATGCCACTGCTACAATCATGGCACCCAGTACAATCAGCAACGTACGTAGGATTGTACTTTTTAAAGACCTTCTTCCATGCTTAATCGGTACAAACGTTGATAAATCGGGAGGTTGATTACTATCTACCATGGTATGTCCTCCTATTCTTATGTACGTAGAGATATAGAGTTTGGTAACACATTTTTCTGTAAGCCATATGGTGGGCTTAAAGTAATAACATCCTATACGATCAAAAGATCATAATAAATATGCATATTATTCACTATTTATTATGACATAAAATAGTGGGTTGTCCTACATAAATCAAATACAGACTTATAAAATTCCTTATCCTTTTTCACACTCTATAAATGAACAACAAAAAAGCCGCTCCTATAAAGGAACGACTTGGATTTAAATATATGGCGGAGAGGGTGGGATTCGAACCCACGTGGAGTTGCCCCCTAACGGTTTTCAAGACCGCCCCGTTATGACCGCTTCGGTACCTCTCCAGAAAAGCTTTATCAATCTTGCACAACATAAATATCATATCATGGATTTTAAGATTTGACAAGCTTTTTATCAAAAAAGATTTAAAAATTATTTTTTGCTTGTAATAACCTCTGCTCCACGCATATATGGACGTAATACTTCAGGGATAATTACACTGCCATCTTCTTGCTGATAATTTTCTAGAATCGCTGCAACCGTACGACCTACAGCCAATCCTGATCCATTTAACGTATGCAAAAATTCTGGCTTACTCTTAGTATCTTGGCGGAAACGGATATTTGCACGACGCGCTTGGAAATCCTCTACATTCGAGCAAGAAGAGATTTCACGGTACATGTTACTCTCAGGCAACCATACTTCCAAATCATACGTTTTAGCCGCTGTGAAGCCCATATCACCCGTACATAGAGCAAGTACACGGTAAGGCAGACCTAATAACTGTAATACACGCTCTGCATTAGCAGTCATTTTTTCTAATTCATCATAAGATGTCTCAGGTTGTACGATTTTGATCATTTCAACTTTGTTAAATTGATGTTGACGAATCAATCCACGAGTATCACGACCAGAAGCACCTGCTTCAGAACGGAAACAAGAGCTATACGCAACATAATGTTTTGGTAATTGATCTACTGGCAAAATCTCTTCACGATGATAATTCGTCACCGGTACTTCTGCTGTAGGGATCAAATAGTATTCTGTATCATTTAATTTAAATAAATCTTCTTCAAACTTAGGCAGTTGTCCTGTACCTACAAGACTATCTTTATTTACGATATAAGGAGGTAAGATCTCTTCATAACCATGCTCACTGCTATGCAGATCCATCATAAAGTTAATCAATGCACGTTCTAGTCTAGCTCCAAATCCTTTATAAAAAGCAAAACGTGAACCTGTTACTTTAGCAGCAGCTTCAAAATCGATAATATCTAGATCTTGTGCTACATCCCAATGCGCTTTCGGTGTAAAAGCAAATTCACGCGGATCGCCATGACGACGAATCTCCACATTATCCTCTTCAGAAGCACCTACAGGTACACTGCTATGAGGAATATTAGGAATAGATAGCATCATCATATCGATTTGCGCTTCCAACTGGCGAATTTCTTCATCTAATCCTTTAATTCGATCAGATACTTCACGCATTTCAAGAATCAATTCTTCCGCATCTTCTTTATTCTTTTTACGTTTAGCCACATCACCAGATACTACATTACGGCGATTTTTAAGTAATTCTGTTTCTTGCAATAATTCACGACGCTTAGAATCAAGTGCAGGGAATTCTGCGATCAAATCTAATGATTTGCCACGGCTTTGTAGTGCTTGTTCTACGCGTGCATAGTCATTACGTAATATCTTTACGTCTAACATCTATAAACCCTCCTAATGAAAATAACCTTAACTCCTGGTTCTCTTTTCCGCCGTCAAGCTTCATTCTTTTACAAAAAGAGTGAATGCTTTATACCGGGCAAGTGAGAACTTGCCGCAATCTGCATTAGAAGGTATTTCTAATCACAGAAGCTGCCAAGAGTTAAGGTGTAATGGATTTTAACGCTTTGGATCATTACAGCATTTAATTATTGATTAGCGATATGTTCCTGCACCATGTCTGCGAAATACTGATGCAGTCGATAATCATCGGTTAATTCGGGATGAAAAGAACAAGCTAACAAATGACCTTGTCTAGCTGTTACAATCTCATCTTGATACGTAGACAGTACTTGCACCTGTTCTCCAACTTCTTGGATAAGCGGCGCACGGATAAACACAGCTCGAATAGGTTCATCAATCCCAACCACATCAAGATCTGTTTCAAAGCTTTCCCGCTGTCTCCCAAAAGCATTACGAGAAACCGTCATATCCATCAAAGAAAGATGCGGTTGATCCTGCCCAGCAATTCGTTCTGATAATACAATCAGACCCGCACAAGTTCCAAACAATGGTTTTCCTTGTTCCGAAAATTGCTGAATGGCTTCGATAAACCCATACTTCCGCATCAGCTTACCGATCGTTGTACTTTCACCACCAGGGATAACCAATCCGTCTATCTCTTCAAGTTGCTCGGTACGTTTGATGCTGATCGCTTCTGCGCCAGCTAACTGAAGACTTCTCAGATGCTCTGCAACAGCGCCTTGTAATGCCAATACACCAATCTTCATGGTCTACCTTCTTTCTTACCAGCCGCGATCCTGCATACGTTCTGAAGGAGCTAATTTAGAGATTTCGATACCTTTCATAGGAGCACCCAAGTTTTTGGATACTTCAGCAATCAATTTATAATCATCATAATGTGTAGTTGCTTCAACGATAGCACGTGCAAATTTCTCAGGGCTATCTGATTTGAAAATACCTGAACCTACAAAGACTCCGTCTGCTCCCAAATACATCATTAACGCTGCATCTGATGGAGTTGCAATGCCGCCTGCTGCAAAGTTAACGACTGGAAGGCTACCTGCTTCGTGTACACCTACCAATAGATCGTAAGAAACACCAAGGTTTTTAGCTTCAGCATACAATTCATCTTTAGACATATTCGTTACTTTACGAATTTGGCTATTGATAAAGCGCATATGACGAACAGCTTCTACAATATTACCTGTTCCTGGCTCACCTTTAGTACGAATCATAGATGCGCCTTCACCAATACGACGAAGAGCTTCTCCCAAATCTTTAGCACCGCAGACAAAAGGAACTGTAAATTCATGTTTATCAATATGAAAAACTTCATCCGCTGGAGTCAAAACTTCACTCTCATCCAGATAATCTACGCCTAGTGATTCTAATACTTTAGCTTCTACATAATGACCGATACGAGACTTAGCCATTACTGGAATGGATACAACTTTCATAACTTCTTCTACGATCGTTGGATCAGCCATACGAGCTACGCCACCAGCGGCGCGAATATCAGAAGGCACACGTTCAAGAGCCATAACTGCTGTAGCACCAGCAGCTTCTGCAATTTTAGCTTGCTCTGCATTCATGACGTCCATAATGACGCCGCCTTTTTGCATTTCTGCCATACCTCTTTTAACTCTTGATGTACCGGTTTCCATGTTCATGCCCCCTGAATTCGATATATAACATAAGATTATTCTTCGATTACAAAGACTATTTATACTCCATAAGGAATCATAAATAACTGGATGCTTATTTCTCAAATTCATCGCTAAATTTGAGACAGAATCTAACTCATCATTTTACAGTAGAGCTATTGAATATACAATACATTTGATAGGATCATCCGTATTGTAGTTACGCAACTTTTATCTATTAAAACATATTTTTAGCAGAATCGAATAAATCAACAAACAATTCTCCGATCGCACGGAAAAACAATCGAATCCAACTTCCTTTTTCAACAGGCTCTGCCGCAATCAAATTCACTGTTTCTACTTGATCTTCAGGCATATTAGAATCTTTATACGTATACGTAATCGTTCCTAATGCTTTGCCTGCTTCGATCGGTGCAGTACGTGCTGCTTCATTAGCAGGAGCTACAGTATACGTTACGTTTTTAGGTGTTGTACCTTTAGGAACAACCACATTAACAGCAGCATCTGTAACAACACCCACTTCTTTAGCCGTTCCTTTCACTACTGGAAGTGATGCTAGTCCAGATACAGCCGCTTTAGCTCCAACGACTTGCTTCACTTCAAAGTTATCAAATCCATAATCAAGGATTTTTTTCGTTTGAATAAAGCGTTCAGGTTCGGATGTCGTACCCATGACTACACTAATCAGACGCATACCATTACGTTCAGCTGTACCTGTAAAGCATTGTCCTGCTGCATTCGTATGACCTGTTTTTAGACCATCTAATCCTTTATAAGCATAAGCTTTAAAGTTAGTAATAGAAGCATTCGATTCTAACATCCAGTTCCAGTTCACAACAGGATCTTTGTCTGTTGGACGGAATTTAAACGATTGAATTTTAGTAACATCGTTAAAGTCAGGATGATCATCGACAATATGTTGAGCTAATAACGCTGTATCCATTGCAGACATAATTGTTTCTTGATCCGAATCCGGTCTTGTCGCAGCAGGCATATCTGCAATGTCTAAACCTGTAGAGTTAGCAAAATGAGCTGTTTTCATCCCAAACTCTTTTGCTTTTTCATTCATAATTTTAACAAAATCTTGCTCTGTTCCACCAATAAATTCTGCTAATGCTACTGAAGCATCATTGGCTGATCCTATAGCCATCGCTTTATACAGATCAAGTACTGTATGCTTATCGCCTTTAGCCAAAAATACGCGTGATCCGATTTGAGCAGCAGCATTTTCAGATACTGTGACAACATCGTCCCATTTAATTTTACCTTGTTTTACATAATCAGATACCAGATACTCTGTCATCATTTTGGACATACTAGCAGGTGGCAAAGCTTCATCTGCATTAATAGATAATAAAATCTTACCTGTAGAAGCTTCCATCAATACTGCGGATTTTACATCCAGCCCAAGTGATTCAGCTGTTGGTAATTTCCCGGTAGCATTTGAAGTCGCTGCTGTAGATTTACTATCTGTTGTCGTACTCTTCGAATCTGTAGCAGCGGCTGCAGCTAATGTAACTGTAGGAACGACTGCCATACAGAACATATTTGCCAACATCAGAACTGTAATTCCCTGTTTAACCATTTGACGTTTCGACTTATTCCAAATCCCTTTTTCCAACCCTTTGTTGCGTTTCAATGTGCTGATGCTCCCCTCAAATGTTTAAGCATGTAAATCGTGTTCAAAAGACTCCCGCTACTTCATTACAGTTATACTCCGAATAAGCCTGCTATCACTTACAATGACCAGACTTATAAAGAGTCTATTCCAACCAAGTAGCTTACAGTTATATGAACGATATAATTTAACCTAAATTAAATTCAAACATAGTCATACAATCCAATACAATCATATCATTCTCTACAATTTCTTGTTCCTGGTCATTATGTATTGCCATATAGAGGTTTAGACTACAAATTACCGAATATCGCAATGACTTTCTCATTTTAACATACGGTTAAACGCAAAAAAAGACAAGCTTGTCTTAAAATCACAAGCTTGTCTAAACGTCAATTAAAATGTAAAAGGAGAAGATATCAAATCCTTCTCCTTTTGCTCATTTCTAGCTTATTATATTGTAATTTAATCTTAAGATTAGTTACATTTAGTTAAAATGTTAAATGGATCTAACTTACATCGAATAGTTAGGCGCTTCTTTGGTAATTTGGATATCATGTGGATGGCTTTCACGCAATCCTGCACCTGTAATACGGATAAATTGTGTATCGTTACGCAATTCATCAAGGTTAGCTGTACCACAATAACCCATACCCGAACGAAGACCACCGATCAACTGATGAATCGTTTCAGACAATGGCCCTTTATAAGCGACACGTCCTTCGATACCTTCAGGAACAAGTTTTTTATCGTCATCTTGGAAATAACGATCTTTACTTCCCTGTTTCATCGCAGCCATAGAACCCATACCGCGATATACTTTAAAGCGGCGACCTTGATAAATTTCAGACTCGCCCGGGCTTTCTTCTGTTCCTGCAAATAGACTTCCTAACATAACTGCATCAGCACCAGCAGCCAAAGCTTTAGTGATTTCTCCAGAATACTTGATACCACCATCAGCAATAATAGGAATACCATATTCACGAGCTACTGTTGCACAATCGTAAATAGCTGTGATTTGAGGTACACCAATACCTGCAATAACGCGTGTGGTACAGATCGAACCTGGACCAATTCCTACTTTAACTACAGAAGCTCCTGCTTGAATGAGATCACGAGTCGCTTCACCTGTTGCTACATTACCTGCTACAATTGTAAGTTCAGGGAACATCGAGCGTAGTTTGCGGACAGCATCTAGAATATTAATATGATGGCCATGAGCAGAATCGACGACTAACAAATCAACACCTGCATTTACTAATGCTTCAGCACGTACAAAGGAATCTTGAGATACACCAATAGCCGCACCTACTAATAGACGACCTTGAGCATCTTTCGCTGCATTAGGGAACTGAATTGCTTTTTCGATATCTTTAATCGTAATAAGACCTTTAAGAATATTGTTTTCATCTACTAAAGGTAATTTTTCGATTTTGTGTTGTTGCAATAGTACTTCTGCTTCTTGTAAAGTAGTGCCTACAGGAGCAGTAACCAATTTTTCACTAGTCATAACTTCTGTAATATCAATATTATAGTCATGAATAAAACGTAGATCACGGTTGGTGATAATACCGACTAAAGTATTATTCTCATCTACGATAGGTACACCAGAGATACGGTATTTTGCCATAACTGCTTCTGCATCAGATACTTTTTTATCGGGTGTCAAAGAAAATGGATTAGTGATAACACCACTTTCAGAACGTTTTACACGATCTACTTCTTCTGCTTGTTGTTCGACAGACATGTTTTTGTGAATGATACCGATACCGCCTTCACGAGCCATAGCAATAGCTAGAGCAGCTTCGGTGACTGTATCCATTCCTGCACTAATTAAAGGAATATTCAATTTCACATGCTTACTAAGAACAGTAGCGACACTTACCTCTTTTGGTAAAACTTCAGACTTACGGGGTACCAACAATACATCGTCAAATGTTAGTCCCTCTTTAGCAAATTTTGTTTCCCACACAAGGATGTTCCTCCCTTATTCTTTTTCATTCTATAATAAAAAAACCTTACACAAATAAGGCGTTAAAATAGCTTAGAATTAGTTTCTGCAACAGTTTCTGAAAATATATTATTGCAATCTTAGCAAAGCGTATTATAGACTGTCAAGAATGTTAAAGCATTATCTTGATTTGACTTCTCCCCGCAAACTAATGTCCATCCAATAGAGACACTCAAGCATTTTTTTCCTTATTTATCAACTAAAAGCAATATAAGTATTTTGTGAAAAGCTCATTTTGTCTATATATAATCTAAGTTTTATTCGTACTCTCTATATTTAATCGAAAGTAAAAGTTAATAGAATTCAAACGCAACGTGTACTAATCATTTGGATATATTTTAAACGCTGTTCAAACCAAGTATAGCTAAAAGATCACTTAGATATTCTTAGAATGTAGTCCGTACAATCTATCTCAAGCGGTTTATACCCGAATCTCACACTCTTCTATAAAATTAAATCCTCTACATCTACATATCGATACAGAGAAGAGATTGCCCTAACCCGTTGCCGTTGGAATCCGCGGTTCGATCCCGTCAATCTCCACCACCATATGCCGGTGTAGCTCAGATGGGTATATCTCTACCCATCCTCTAAAACCAAAGGGTATAGATGCTGTTGGAGTTCTAGTCTGCCTTACCTATCCTTTAAAGTCTATAAAAACAAACGAAATCTATAAAAACAAAGCAAAAAAAGAGCGACTCCTGTAAACAGGAATCACTCTTTGGGTCTTGCTCGTTGCTTGGCAACGTCCTACTCTCCCAGGACCCTGCGGTCCAAGTACCATCGGCGCTGGAGGGCTTAACGGTCGTGTTCGGGATGGGTACGTGTGGAACCCCTCCGCCATCATTACCAAACAGTCAGGCTGGTGTTGCTCCCTGAAAACTGAATCCGAAAACTGAAACATCGCGTTTGTAGATTTTGGATAAGCCCTCGACCGATTAGTATTGGTCAGCTCCATGCCTTGCGGCACTTCCACCCCCAACCTATCAACCTCGTCGTCTACAAGGGGTCTTACATACTGGGAAATCTCATCTTGAGGGGGGCTTCACGCTTAGATGCTTTCAGCGCTTATCCCTTCCGCACGTAGCTACCCAGCGATGCTCCTGGCGGAACAACTGGTACACCAGCGGTGCGTCCATCCCGGTCCTCTCGTACTAAGGACAGCTCCTCTCAAATTTCCTACGCCCACGACAGATAGGGACCGAACTGTCTCACGACGTTCTGAACCCAGCTCGCGTACCGCTTTAATGGGCGAACAGCCCAACCCTTGGGACCTACTTCAGCCCCAGGATGCGATGAGCCGACATCGAGGTGCCAAACCTCCCCGTCGATGTGGACTCTTGGGGGAGATAAGCCTGTTATCCCCAGGGTAGCTTTTATCCGTTGAGCGATGGCCCTTCCATGCGGTACCACCGGATCACTAAGCCCGACTTTCGTCCCTGCTCGACGTGTCTGTCTCGCAGTCAAGCTCCCTTATGCCTTTACACTCTTCGAATGATTTCCAACCATTCTGAGGGAACCTTAGGGCGCCTCCGTTACACTTTAGGAGGCGACCGCCCCAGTCAAACTGCCCACCTGACACGGTCCCTGTACCGGATCACGGTACGAGGTTAGAACTCAAATGCGATCAGGGTGGTATCCCAACGGCGCCTCGACCGAAGCTTGCGCTCCGGTTTCTACGGCTCCCACCTATCCTGTACAAATCGCACCCCAGTTCAATATCAAGTTGCAGTAAAGCTCCATGGGGTCTTTCCGTCTTGTCGCGGGTAACCTGCATCTTCACAGGTATTAAAATTTCACCGGATCTCTCGTTGAGACAGCGCCCAAATCGTTACGCCATTCGTGCGGGTCAGAATTTACCTGACAAGGAATTTCGCTACCTTAGGACCGTTATAGTTACGGCCGCCGTTTACTGGGGCTTCGGTTCATAGCTTCGCTTGCGCTAACCACTCCCCTTAACCTTCCAGCACCGGGCAGGCGTCAGCCCGTATACTTCGCCTTGCGGCTTCGCACAGACCTGTGTTTTTGCTAAACAGTCGCTTGGGCCTTTTCACTGCGGCCCCCTCGTGCTATTCACACTACCGGGGCACCCCTTCTCCCGAAGTTACGGGGTCATTTTGCCGAGTTCCTTAACGAGAGTTCTTCCGCGCGCCTTAGAATTCTCTTCTCACCCACCTGTGTCGGTTTACGGTACGGGCACCTGCTTCCTGGCTAGAGACTTTTCTTGGCAGTGTGAAATCATGACCTTCGCTACTACAATTTTCGCTCCTCATCACAGCCTGGCCTTGCGATATGCGGATTTGCCTACATACCAGCCTCACTGCTTGAACGGACATCCATCAGTCCGCGTCACTATCCTCCTGCGTCATCCCATTGCTCATAACGGCTTTCGGTGGTACAGGAATTTCAACCTGTTGTCCGTCGACTACGCCTTTCGGCCTCGCCTTAGGTCCCGACTTACCCTGAGAGGACGAGCCTTCCTCAGGAATCCTTGGGTTTTCGGCGGATCAGATTCTCACTGATCTTTTCGTTACTCATACCGGCATTCTCACTTGAATGAGGTCCAGCGCTCCTTGCGGTACACCTTCAATCTTCATTCAACGCTCCCCTACCCCTGATACAAAGTATCAAGCCATAGCTTCGGTGGTGTGTTTAGCCCCGTTACATTTTCGGCGCAAAGTCACTCGACCAGTGAGCTATTACGCACTCTTTCAATGGTGGCTGCTTCTAAGCCAACATCCTGGTTGTCTGTGCAACTTCACATCCTTTCCCACTTAACACACACTTGGGGACCTTAGCTGATGGTCTGGGCTGTTTCCCTTTCGACAATGGATCTTAGCACTCACTGTCTGACTCCCGGAATAAAGTCTGTGGCATTCGGAGTTTGACTGAACTTGGTAACCCTTGCGGGCCCCGCATCCAATCAGTGCTCTACCTCCACGACTCAACTTCCGAGGCTAGCCCTAAAGCTATTTCGGGGAGAACCAGCTATCTCCAGGTTCGATTGGAATTTCTCCGCTACCCCCACCTCATCCCCGCACTTTTCAACGTGCGTGGGTTCGGGCCTCCAGTACGTGTTACCGTACCTTCACCCTGGACAGGGGTAGATCACCTGGTTTCGGGTCTACGTCCACGTACTTAGTCGCCCTATTCAGACTCGCTTTCGCTGCGGCTCCGGCTTTTCACCTTAACCTTGCACGGGAACGTAACTCGCCGGTTCATTCTACAAAAGGCACGCCATCACCCATTAATAGGGCTCTGACTTTTTGTAAGCACACGGTTTCAGGTTCTATTTCACTCCCCTTCCGGGGTCCTTTTCACCTTTCCCTCACGGTACTGCTTCACTATCGGTCGCTAGGGAGTATTTAGCCTTACCAGATGGTCCTGGCAGATTCATACGGGGTTTCACGTGCCCCGCACTACTCGGGATCCGTCTCGGAGAGAATGAGATTTAAGCTACAGGGCTTTCACCTTGTCTTGCGGGCCTTTCCAGACCTCTTCGCCTACCTCATTCCTTTGTAACTCCAAAGAGACGTCCCACAACCCCAAAAAGCAAGCTTCTTGGTTTGGGCTGTTCCGCGTTCGCTCGCCGCTACTGACGGAATCACTCTTGTTTTCTTTTCCTGAGGGTACTTAGATGTTTCAGTTCCCCTCGTCTGCCTCTGCACACCCTATGTATTCAGGTGTGAGTAACTGGAGATGAATCCAGTTAGGTTTCCCCATTCGGACATCCCCGGATCACAGCTTGCTTA
>NZ_OY725677.1:4175000-5002500 GCF_963311185.1 Paenibacillus nuruki
GACGATCTATACCGATACCTAATCCACCTGTAGGCGGCATACCGTATTCTAGTGCACGAATAAAGTCATCATCCATTTCATGTGCTTCATCGTTTCCTTTTTCTTTTTCAACCATTTGTGCTTCGAAACGTTGACGTTGGTCAATCGGATCATTAAGCTCTGTAAACGCGTTAGCATGTTCACGTGCCACAACAAACAGCTCGAAACGGTCTGTAAAGCGTGGATCTTCTGTGTTACGTTTAGCAAGTGGAGAGATTTCAACCGGATGTCCTGTAATAAAGGTTGGCTGAATCAATGTCTCTTCTACAAATTGTTCAAAGAACTCATTTAAAATATGACCGAATGTCATATGCGGTTCTACTTTAACATGATGTTCCTTAGCTAGTGCATGAGCTTCTTCATTCGTCATGTGTACGCCAAAGTCTACTCCTTTTACTTCTTTAACAGCATCTACCATAGACAGGCGACGCCATTGTGGAGTTAGATCAATATCTTGTCCTTGATATTGAATATGTGTTGTACCCAGTACTTCTTGAGCGATATGAGCGATCATATTCTCTGTTAGACTCATAATATCTTTGTAATCTGCATATGCTTCATACAATTCAATCATTGTGAATTCAGGGTTATGGCGCGTTGACGTTCCTTCATTACGGTATACGCGTCCGATTTCGTATACTTTCTCCAGACCGCCGACAATTAAGCGTTTCAAGTGAAGCTCAATTGCAATACGCATATACAGTTCCATATCTAGCGCATTATGATGCGTGATAAAAGGTTTGGCTGCGGCTCCACCTGCGATAGAGTGTAGTGTAGGTGTTTCCACTTCTAGATAGCCTAATGAATCCAAATAACGACGCATTGATTGAATAATACGGGAACGCGTGATAAATGACTGCTGAACTTCAGGATTCACAATCAAATCTACATAACGTTGACGGTAACGCAATTCAACGTCTTTTAGACCATGATATTTCTCTGGCAATGGATATAGTGATTTGGACAATACTTCTAGATCACTTACTTTAATAGAAGTTTCGCCTGTTTTGGTTTTGAATACTTTACCTGTAACACCTACGATATCTCCAAGATCTAGAATAGAGAACGCTTGGTACTTCACTTCTGGCGTGCTGTCTTGACGAACATAGATTTGAATACGTCCGCTTAAATCTTGAATATGTGCAAAGCTTGCTTTACCCATACCACGTTTAGCCATAATACGTCCTGCTAAACTTACTGTGATACTTTTTTCTTCTAGTTCTTCTTTGGTCAAACTATCATATTCACTAATAACGTCTGCTGCTGTAGAAGTACGTACATACTTTTGACCAAATGGATCAATACCTAGACCGCGTAACTCGTCCAATTTGTCTCTACGTATCTGCAATAGCTCACTTATTTCGTTTTCGTTATCCATCTCTTCTGGATTGGGGTTTACATTTTCTTCAGACATTGCTGAACTTCAACTCCTTCAAAGTAATACCTGTTGGCTATATTTCATATCTATTAATCGCGTTACATACAGGCTATGAAATATACACTATGAGTATAGTGTAACTGATTTGGCAGTATTCATAAATCTATAAAACGATTTTAACTGATAATATCTGCTTAACCTTTGCGAAATGTCCATATATTTCGTATTCATTTCAAGAAAAAAGCTTCCCAAAGGAAGCTTTTTCATAGGATATAACATAAATACGATCTACTTATCTTAACGTACATAAGACAATCTTATTTTTTGATTTCAAGAATTTTGTACTGGATCACACCGCCAGCAGGAACGCTAACATCAACGGTTGTTCCTTTTTGCTTACCAAGAATAGCTTTACCTACAGGGCTTTCATTCGAAATCTTATTCTGTGAAGGGTTAGATTCAGCACTACCTACAATGGTATATTCCATTGTGTCGCCAAATTCCATATCTTCTACAATAACAGTAGCACCAATACTTACGATATTAGTAACGATCTCATCACTATTGATAATACGAGCGTTGCGTAGCAACTTTTCAAGTGTAATAATGCGTCCCTCGATAAATGCTTGTTCGTTCTTAGCATCTTCGTATTCAGAGTTCTCACTAATATCACCGTACCCGATAGCAACTTTGATCCGTTCTGCTACTTCACGTCTTTTTACAGATTTAAGCATTTCTAGCTCGTCTTCCAGCTTCTTCAGACCGTCCTGTGTTAAAATGACTTCTTTGTCGCTCATCTCAACCGATTCTCCTGTCATGTGAATAATTTTCGCTCATCGCGCTTCGGGGTTTCTTGTCGAAATGATGATTGCAATAGGGATTCCCCAAAGAGGCTTAATTACTGTATCTAAACCTTTAGTTCAGGCAAATTTATACTGAAAAAGTATATGGGAATGATTACGAAATGTCAATAAAAAGGCAGGAGCAGTATTAAACACTGTATCCTGCCTTTATTATTTGTACCTATGACGATCATTTAGATGCTACATACTTGCTCTGCTTCTTCGATTTCATTCCCCGGAGAACTTAGTTCACCTACAGGAAGTCCTTCCAAGAAGTTGTGCAAAATCTGTACCATTTCATCACGCTTTACTTCTTCCATAATAGAATCTTTGATCTTGGCTGATCCTTTGATCCCTTTTAAATACCAAGAAAGATGCTTACGCATTTCTCTCACAGCCACATGTTCCCCTTTGAGATCAATCAAACGATCCATATGCAAAATCGCTATTCTGATTTTCTCTTCTGCGGTTGGCTCCGATAGTAATTGACCGGTCTTCAGGTATTCGATCGTGCGGTATAACATCCATGGATTCCCTAGAGCACCCCGTCCGATCATAACCCCATCACAACCTGTGGTATCCAGCATACGCTTCGCATCTTCAGGAGTAATCACATCTCCATTACCGATTACTGGAATAGAGACTGCTTCTTTGGCTTGCTTGATATATGACCAATCAGCTTGTCCTGTGTATAGTTGTTGACGTGTACGACCGTGTACGCTGACCGCTTTACCACCTGCATCAGCTACCGCTTTAACGTTATCGACTACGAAGATATGATCGCTATCCCAACCGATACGCATTTTAACGGTAACAGGCTTACTTACATTAGCAACTACAGCAGCGACCATTTCATTGATTTTATTCGGATCAAGTAGCCATTTGGCTCCTGCATCACTTTTGTTAATTTTGGGAGCCGGGCAACCCATATTGATATCAATAATATCTGCATTGGTATCTTGATCGACCACTTTGGCAGCGGCAACTAGAGATTCACGATCTCCTCCAAAAATTTGCAGACTTAGCGGCTTCTCGCGTTCATCCACAAATAACATTTCGTGTGTACGCTTATTACCATTCAAGATGGCTTTATCACTTACCATTTCAGCACAGACTAGACCTGTACCAAATTCTTTGGCTATTAAACGAAAAGCAGGATTACATACTCCAGCCATAGGTGCGAGTACGACCTGATTTTTCATTTCTATATCACCGATTTTTAACATTCGGGTTCACTCCTTGTATCTCTATCCATAATGTAGCATGCAAACAAGCGACTGATTCCCTATATCAAACAACAGATTTTATAATCTGTATATTTATTTTAATTTTGAATTAAAGGGCATAGTAAAAGCTTTGACATAGTGAATTCCTTGTTGTTCGGCTTCAATAAGCTGTAGCGATTGCTGAACCGAATAAAATAACTCGGGGTGCTGATCAGAGGATACTATTTCTGCTAATGGCACCAGTACAAAAGCACGTTCGTTCATCCGTGGATGAGGTAACTCTAAACGCTCGGTATGCAATTGTTGATGATCCATCCATAGTAAATCGAGATCGACTGTACGTGGGCCCCAGCGAATATCTCGTACCCTACCTAACTTATTCTCAACATCCAACATGCTCATTAATAACGGTTCCGGTTCTAATGTGGTACGTAACATTAATACCATATTTAAAAAAGAAGGTTGATCGATATACCCGACCGGTGCTGTCTCATACAGACCTGAACAACGAACAATCTCTATATCGGAATGATCACCAAGCATCTGTATAGCTTCTGTTAAGGTCTGCTCACGATCGCCCAAATTAGCGCCTAAAGCAATATAAGCCTCTGAATATTCAGAGGGAACAGATGACTTCATGACCGACTCTCACTTTCGTGTACGCCGCAATTCCACAGTAACGCCTTGAAAATGAATATCAAACGGTGGATGAGGCTTGGTTACTCTAACAGTTAGTGCATGTAACCCAGTATAAGCGTCCAGTAAAGAGGATGCAATACATTCTGCTAGAGCTTCAATCAATTTAAAAGACTGCTTTTCAACGATTTTTTTTACTTTTTCATGAATTTCAGCGTAGTTGATCGTTGTGCTAAGATCGTCGGTCTGTCCAGCAGTTGCCAGATCCATTTCTAATTCTAAATCGACATAAAAACGTTGACCTAATCTACGTTCTTCTTCAAAAACACCGTGATAACCGTAATATTCCATCCGTGTCAGAATCATTTTATCCATTGAGTATTTATCCTCCTGTGTATCTGTTTCTTTGATTAACTTCTATTGATCGATGGTAGACTCTAGCATTGCATCACACATCATCGCCATCCGCTTATTCTGCTTAATATCATGCACACGAATAATCTGACAGCCTTGAGCAATCCCAAAAGCAGTGGTAGCTGTTGTTCCTTCAACTACATCGTTAGCAGGTAGATCAAGTACTGTCCGAATAAACTTTTTGCGAGATGTTCCTAATAATAATGGATAGCCTAGTAAAGATAGTTGATCGAGTTGCGACATCAGTTGTAAATTGTGTTGCGCTGTTTTGGCAAATCCGATACCCGGATCTAAAATGATATGTTCAGCTTGTACTCCTGCTTGTAAGGCTTGATCGATACAAATCTGAAGATCATGACGAACATCAGATACCAGATCGGTATAATCCATGTTATCTCGATTATGCATTAAAATAATCGGACATTGGGCAGTAGCAGCTACTTGTACCATCAGAGGGTCAGCTTGTCCGCCCCAAACATCATTAATGATATGTGCTCCGGCTTGCAGTGCTTGCTTAGCCACTTCTGCTTTGTAGGTGTCTATTGATAATGGAATATGGGGAGCTTGACGATGCAAAGCTTCAATAATAGGAATTACACGTTCTAACTCTTGCTCTGTCGATACGGGATCATGTCCGGGACGAGTGGATTCGCCACCAATATCAATCAGATCTGCTCCGTCTTGCATCATTTGCAAAGCATGTTCGACAGCTCGCTCGACTAATGTATATTGTCCTCCATCTGAAAAAGAATCTGGAGTGACATTCAAAATGCCCATTATTAATGTTGTATCTCCAAGTGTTAAGTTGGTCGAACCCAAATCGTATGTTCTTGTATAGCGCATAGGCTGTTTCACTGCTGATAAGCCTCCTTAAGATAAGCGTAAGCTAATTGCAAAGTCATTGAATGGGAAAGATCATGAGGAACCTCATACGTTACTGTATCTTCTAATAATTGCTTTACAGGAACAATTTCTTGAACTGAATTGGTTAAAAATATTTCATCTGCTTCAAGTAAATGCTTCCATGTATAATGACCTTCATGCACAACAATACCTGCTACCATAGCTAATTGGATAACAAAAGCGCGTGTAATGCCGGGTAGTATGCCTGTATCTATAGCAGGCGTATACAGTTGCTGATTTTTCACAAAAAAGAGATTGCTTACAATACCTTCTGCTATATGTTGTTCTTTGGTCAGCATTAGCCCTTCTACAGCCGTAGATGGATGATCTTGATATTGCATCAGTTCGCGTTTGCCCAAAATACTATTCATATAATGGAGTGACTTAAAACGAATATCGCCTTCTGGTGTGTTGCGTAATGTGTGTAAACAACGTAATGACTTGCTATGACTATATAGATGATCGATAAGCGACATAGAATCAGGACGTGCTGGAGGTAATGATTTGGCATATATAATGATATTCGGTTGCTCATAGGCTCCAGAAGGCAAACCTAATATATCGGTTCCTGCTGAAATCGTATACCGAATGTACGCCTCTGTTAATTCATTAGCATACATGAGATCTCGAATCTGATTTTGCACCTGATCTACCGATTCGTTCCACATGATTCCCAGCGATTTACAACTTGTAGATAGTCGAGTTAGATGTTGCTTCAGTAAAAAAGGCTGTCCATTATAAGTACGAAACGTCTCAAACAATCCCATTCCATACAAAAAACCGTGATCCATGACAGAGACCACGGCTTGATCTGTAGCAATAACTTGTCCGTTTAATGATACATATTTCATAATGTTGGTGCTTTATCTACTTTACGACTCAAAAAGCTACGCAACATTTCGTGTCCATGATCGGTCACAATCGATTCAGGATGGAATTGCACACCTTCGACTGCATATTCTTTATGACGTAGACCCATAATTTCGCCTTCCGCTGTCTCCGCTGTAATTTCTAAACAATCCGGTAAACTTTCACGTTCTACGATCAATGAATGATAACGAGTCGCAGTAAATGGAGAAGGTAGATTTTCAAAAACAGATTTCTTATCATGCAAAATAGGTGACGTCTTACCATGCATTAATCGCTCTGCACGAATAACATTGCCTCCAAAAGCTTGACCAATCGCTTGATGACCCAGACAAACACCGAAGATCGGAATATCGCCTTTGAAATGGTTGATCACGTCTAAAGTAATACCTGCTTCTGTCGGTGTACATGGACCCGGGGATAATAAAATATGATCGGGTGCCATTGTGCGAATACCCGCCATATCGATCTCATCATTGCGACGAACAACAACCTCTTCACCCAATTCGCCTAAATATTGAACAAGGTTATACGTAAATGAATCGTAGTTATCTATAACGAGTATCATTATATTCTCCCTTTCTCTGCTTGCACTTGATCGTATTGCTCACTTAACATGACTGCTCTTGCCATCGCTCTCGATTTGTTAAAACATTCGCGATATTCGCGATACGGTTCCGAATCGATCACCACACCTGCACCTGCTTGCATATACGCTATATGGTCTTTGACCGTTAATGTTCTAATAATAATATTTAATTCCATATTACCATTATAGTCAATCCAGCCCATTGAACCTGTATACGCACCACGACGAGTCTGTTCTAATTCTTCAATAATTTCCATCGTACGCACTTTCGGTGCACCGGTAATTGTTCCACCGGGAAATACAGCAGCGATAACATCATATACATCTTTGGACTCGGCTAGTTCACCTTCGACTCCGGAGACTAAATGCATCACATGAGAATAACGTTCGATCGTCATCAGTTCAGGCACACGTACTGTACCGTATTTGGCGATTCGTCCGAGATCATTACGCTGAAGATCGACCAGCATAATATGTTCGGCACGTTCTTTTTCATTAGATAAAAGATCGTCTTCCATCGCTTGATCTTCAATTTCAGTTGTACCTCTACGCCTTGTACCTGCTATCGGTCTTGCAGAAACTTTGCCATCTACAACACGTACCAATAATTCGGGTGAAGCCGATACTAAATAAAAATCAGGTGTACGTAGCAATCCCATATACGGAGACGGATTGGTTAAACGAAGCCATTCATACACCGATTCTGGTGTCGAAGCTAAAGGTCGATGACTGCGTAAAGACAAATTGACTTGAAATACATCACCCTGACGGATATACTCCTGAATCGTTTGCACTGCTTTTTCAAATTGAATCTGATCAAATTCGGTCTCAAATCCATACCCATCCGTACGTGAATCGGTTAATGCTATTGGATGTTCTGTTAGAAATTGCTTACGTGCTATTGTCGATGATGCTTGAGCTTGTTGTAGAATATTCTGCCACTGCTCTGCCATCTGCGTTGCGCATGTAGCCGCATGATTATACGAAGATTGATGATCTGTACTGTTACCTATAGAGGTATGGACACAACAGTACAACTGCTTATCTGTATGATCAATCACCCAGATTTGGTTAAATTTCATCCATAGATAATCTGGCATCCCTAGATCATTGCTTAGATGATCAGGTAATTTTTCTAAAGAACGAGCGACATCGTAACTTAGAAAGCCAACACACCCTCCTGTAAATGGAGGCACCTCTGGTAATTTGGGAGCACGATCGGTCGACATCCATGTTCGTAATATATCTAAAGGCTTGCCTGTATAAGAGGCATCAGTTATATATTCAGGTTGTGCATTGGGTATAGCCAAAACAGGAGTGGTATCTGTGGACTTTCGAATATGTGCTTGCTGATCTTGACCACTGAGTATAGATACAGGAGAAAGTCCAACATAACTGTATCTGCCACTTTTCCCATTTTCCAATACAAAAGAATAAGGCATCTCTTCTTGCCACAATTGTTCCCAGCTATCCGGTAAAAGTTGATCTTCTAACGGGATACGAACGATATAAGGCAGTTGGGTGTATCCTTCTGCTTGCCAGTCTGTCCATTGTTGAAATGATGTATATACTTTGGTCAATCGATCTTCCTCCAACCTGATGATCTATTCATTGTCGTTAGTATACTAAAGCATGGATCGAATGAGAAGATGCGGAATATAAAAAAGCTTCTAGCCTTATGCCGTGTAGACAAAGGTAGAAGCTTGAGATCCATATATATTCGAATATAACATCTTAGAACAAAAGATCAGTGTATCATACAACTTGATCTCAATACGGAAACATCTTCATATCAATAAAGATACTGTAGATCATCCGATAGTTCTAATTACGATTCGAAGTTGTATAGCGGTGTACTAAGGTAACGTTCACCGTTACTTGCGATAATCACAACGACACGTTTACCTGTACCTAACTCTTTAGCCACTTGAAGAGCGGCTTTGATCGCTGCACCGGAAGAAATACCTGTAAGAATCCCTTCTTCTTTGGCTACACGACGAGCCCATTCAAAGGCTTCTTCATTTTCAACATGAATAATTTCATCGTAAATGTTTTGGTTCAAAATTTCAGGAATAAAGTTAGCGCCGATTCCTTGAATTTTGTGAGGGCCTGGTTGACCACCTGCCAAAATAGGAGAAGCTGCTGGTTCTACTGCATAAATTTTGATCTCTGGGAAAGATTCTTTCAAAACTTCACCCGCACCAGAAATAGTACCACCTGTACCGATACCTGCTACAAAAGCATCCAATGTTCCACCGATCGAACCGATCGCTTCTACAATTTCAGGGCCTGTTGTTTCACGGTGAATTTTAACATTCGCTTTATTTTTAAATTGTTCTGCAATAAAGTAATCTGGATTTTCACTCAAAATCGTTTCTGCTTTTTTGACTGCTCCATTCATACCTTCTGATCCAGGAGTAAGAACCAATTCTGCTCCATATGCACGCAGCAAATTGCGACGCTCTATGCTCATTGTCTCAGGCATTACAATTACACATTTATATCCTTTAGCAGCAGCGACCATAGCTAGTCCAATACCTGTGTTACCACTAGTTGCTTCAACAATCGTACCACCAGGTTTGAGTAAACCTTGTTTTTCCGCTTCTTCTACGATGCTGATTGCAATTCGGTCTTTGACACTGGAACCCGGATTCTGATATTCAAGCTTCAGATAGATATCTGCGCTTCCTTCAGGAACGATACTATTCAACTTAACTAGCGGTGTTCCTCCGATAAGTTCTGTGATGTTATTGACGACTTTTGCCATGCCTATAGCCCTCCTTCAAATGATAGAACGTAGCTGTGAATACGAACTCTATTCTATATGTCTAATCTACGCTATTCCGAGTAAAATAGTAGGTTTTAATATACTTTTATATTATCAATCTGTCACAGCGTTGTCAATCTAGCATTTAGCAAAAATAACACGAAATCGCTAAGATTGAATAAATATTTTATTCTGCCACAGATAAAATGTACGCATTATATTTTTCTCTTAATTGTTGCTCAATTTCATTTAAAGGTTTGGCTTGTCCTAGAGCAATTTTGCGTCTTGCAGTCTCCCGGCTCATGCTCTGCTTGGCAGAAGGAGCTGGACGAATATCGGTGACTTGTACAATCGCATAATGACCTGTACTTAATGCAATCGGTCCAACAACATCACCTGCTTGCATATCTTGAATAGCTTTTAACAATTCAGGTGGTTGAAAAGGATCATCTTGATCGATCCATCCAAGTGCTCCTCCTTGTGGTGCTGAAAATGTATCCACTGACATCGATTGTGCAACTGAGGAGAACACTTCTCCTTGATCGATACGTTCTATCGCTTGTTGCGCTGATTCTTCAGTGTCTAATTCAATCCACGCCAAATCAAATTGATGCTTTTGCATCGATTGTTCGTATTGCTTCAAGTACGCATCCACTTCTGCATCTGTAATTTTGATATCTGCTGTAGCGATCTTTTCCAGTTCAATCTGATATTCAGATTCTTGTCTCAGATCATCTGCACTTAATCCAAATTGAGTATTCATTTCTTGATAAAAGTCTGCTGGTGAAGAATATCCGCTAATACGCTCTGCTAGATCATCTTGAATCTCTTCTTCAGTAACTGCGATATGGCGTACTTGCACTTCAAGCTTGACCGCTTGATGATTCAGCATTTGTGTCAAAATTTCTTTGCCATATCTTCGCTTCAATTCATTAACCCATTCTTGTTCACTGATCGACTCATTACCTACCATCGCTACTGTAGAAGAGCTAGAATGTTGAACTGCCCGGATCACCCAAAAGGCACCGAGCAGCATAATAATTACAGATAATAAGACCAAGACGGCTGTCCATACAGGTGATCTGCCTCTAGTCATATATTTCGTATTCCTTAACTTTTAGCTTCAGCAAGAATAGATTCCAGATCTTGACGATTGAATAAATGCTTTTCACCGCAGAAATGACATACTACTTCTGCTTGTCCATCTTCTTCGATCAATTGCGTCAATTCATATTCACCTAGACTCATCAACGTTTGTTCTACACGTTCACGAGAACAAGGGCAATAGAATCGCACATCTGATGTTTCCATCACTTGAGCATCAGGCACAACACGGCGTAACAGTTCTTCTAACTCTAATCCTTCTGCTAAAAGAGTCGTTACAGGTGGCAACGTGCTGATCGATTGTTCGATTTGGTCAATTTCTGCATCGGTAAGACCGGGTAACAATTGAATAATAAATCCGCCGGCTACAATAACAGAGTTGTCTGTATCTACAAGTACGCCAATACCTACCGCAGATGGAGTCTGTTCAGACTTCGCAAAATAGTACGTGAAATCTTCGCCTAGCTCTCCTGAAATAATCGGCACACTTCCACGATAAGGATCTTTAAGTCCCAAATCTTTGATTACATATACAAAGCCTTCTGTACCTACTGCTCCTGCTACATCCAATTTACCCATCGCATTACTTGGCAAATGAACATGTGGATGATCAACATATCCACGAACTTCGCCTTTGGCATTAGCATCCGCTACGATCTGACCGATCGGGCCGTCACCTTTTACTTGTAATGTTAATTTTTCTTCGCCTTTAAGCATAGCACCCATCATTGCAGCTGTTGTCAGCGTACGACCCATTGCTGCTGTTGCTGTAGGCCATGTATCATGACGTTGACGTGCTTCCTCGACTAAATGAGTAGAGCGAATAGCAAATGCACGTACTTTACCACCTAATGCTATACCACGGACAACAAGGTCCGGTTTTGTGTGTTGTTGATTTTCCATTTGTAATGGCTCCTCTCGTTGCTCTTGCTGTATTTTCCAATGAGCATGGTTCTTCTATTTTTATTTAGACGCTTTAGGCGTACCAAAAGTTTTGTCTATCGGTGTGGTTATTACATTACGCTCATAAATCAAACGTAATCCTTCAAGTGTAAGCATCGGATTCACTTCATCGACCGTTTCGGTTTCACTGGAAATCAGTTCTGCCAAACCACCAGTAGCCACGACTTTACCAATCACACCCATTTCAGCATGAATTCGTTTGACGATTCCATCCACTTGTCCAGCGTATCCATATATAATACCAGATTGCATGGCATGAACGGTATTACGTCCGATGACTTTTTTAGGTTTCTCTAATTCAATATTCGGTAACTTGGAAGCTCGTTGATACAAAGCTTCTGTAGAAATCCCAATTCCAGGGACGATTGCGCCGCCTAGATAATCACCTTTACTGTCAATACAATCAAATGTAGTCGCTGTACCAAAATCAACAACAATAACAGGACCACCATATTTTGCAACAGCGGCTACTGCGTTAACAATCCGATCTGCTCCCACTTCGCGTGGGTTCTCATAACGCAAGTTCAGACCGGTGCGTATGCCCGGTCCGACAATCATAGGAGTATGATGTAAATATTTTCTACACATTTCTTCTAGCGTGTTCATAATTGGAGGCACAACAGAAGAAATAATAATTCCTTGAATATGATCAATCACAATATTGGACATCTGAAAAAGGTTATGCACCATCACTCCATATTCATCCGGTGTAGCTTGACGATTCGTATTGATACGGAAATGATGAAGCAATTGTTCTCCTTGATATACGCCCAACACAATATTCGTATTTCCAATATCAATCACAACTATCAAAGTGCGTCACTCCCCTTTCTTCGCACCCAAATCCAGACTAATATCCAGATTTTCAAAAGAATACGTCAGTCGTCCTACAGATATAATATCAACGCCTGTGGCTGCTAAGTTATAAATTGTATTTAACGATACATTGCCCGATGCTTCAATTTTGATATGCGGGGCTTGCTCACGAATCATATGCACTGCTTCTTGCATACGTTCTGGTGACATATTATCAAGCATAATGATATCTGCTCCAACAGTCAAAGCTTCTTGTACTTGTTCTATACTTTCAGTCTCGACTTCAATCGTCATTGTGTGCGGAATCTGGTGACGAGCTGAGTTGACCGCTTCGGTGATTCCGCCTGCTGCTTTGATATGATTATCTTTAATCATCACAGCATCATAAAGTCCAAAACGATGATTATGTCCGCCACCAATACGTACAGCATATTTCTCAAGCATACGATGTCCCGGTGTGGTCTTACGTGTATCTACCAATCTTACCGGCAAATCTTGAATAGCATCTACATATTCACGAGTACGAGTAGCGATCCCCGACATCCGTTGCAATAAATTAAGTGCTAGACGTTCTCCTGTCAGTAGATGGTGTGTACTACCTTCTACTTCTGCAATGATATCACCTTTGTGTAGCTTTTGTCCTTCTTGAGCGATAGGTTGAAACTTCAGATCAGGATGAACTGTGCGAAATACTAACTCCGCTACCGGGAGCCCCGCAAGTATTCCATCTTGCTTAGCATGAATAACGGCGCGACTGCTATGTCCTTGTGGAACTGTGGTTGCTGTAGTGATATCTCCAGCGCCTACATCTTCGTTTAGCCATAATTTGATCCATTGTATTAGATTGTCTTCGTATCCGTTAAACATCATCACTACTCTCCTTTGTTAGCCCTTGATGAATCTGTTGCACAATATGCTGTTGCCAATCTGTATCATTACGCTCTGGAAAATCTTCTCGATAATGTCCGCCACGACTTTCTTCCCGATACAATGCTGAACGCATCACAAGCAAAGCACATGTCAACATATTGGACAGCTCGATAGCTTCCTTTGTATCCATTGAATATTGGAAAATAATCGTTAATGCTTCAAGCTTAGTTAAGCCTTCTTGAAGAGATACAGAGGTACGACGAAGTCCAGCGTACTGTCCCATAATCTGTTGGAGTTCTAAGCGCCAACTGATCCATTGCTCGGCGTAGTTTGTGAATTCAGGTACATTCTTATCATAAGAAAGCATATCTTTTGTTGATAAAGAGGATTCTTTCTCGGGTTCAACCAGTGGAGGTAGTTGAAGAATTTGCTGAACTACCCGTTTGCCAAAAACAATCGCTTCGGATAATGAATTACTTGCTAATCGATTTGCCCCATGAATACCTGTAGAAGAGACTTCACCACAAGCAAATAATCGCTGCACACTACTTGCTCCTTGAAGATCGGTTTTGATACCGCCCATCATATAATGAGCCGCAGGTGCCACAGGAATCCAGTCTTGAGCTATATTTAATCCGTAACTCATACATGTTGCAAAAATAGTAGGAAAACGGCGTTTCAATGTCTCTTCAGACTCATGTGTGATATCCAGATAGACACAAGTACTTTCTTCTTTTTCCATTTCACTGATGATCGCTCTAGCTACGATATCTCGAGGTGCCAGTTCTTTTAACAGATGGTAGTTTGCCATAAAAGCTTCACCTGTATGATTACGCAAAATAGCTCCTTCGCCACGTAACGCTTCTGAGATCAGAAATCGCGGTGCACCTGGATAACATAAAGCAGTCGGATGAAATTGAATAAATTCCATATCTCGTACCTGTGCTCCTGCGCGGTAAGCCATCGCCACTCCATCGCCTGTAGCCACATCAGGATTCGTCGTATATTGATATAGCTGTCCACTACCTCCTGAACAGATCACAGTCGCTTCTGCTTGGACATAGACGAGACGATCATCTGGTTGCTTTACGATGACGCCTGTACATTCATTGTGATGCGTGACTAGATCAATTGCCAAATGCTCATCCCAAACTTCAATACGTGGATGTTCAGCCACATGCTGAGATAATGCTCTAACAATCTCATATCCTGTAGAATCCCCATTTGCATGTAAAATACGGCGATGACTATGAGCCCCTTCTCGTGTTAACTCCAATTGTCCATCAATCGTATCAAATAAAGTGCCTAGACGAATCAGTTCCTGTACACCTGCTGGGCCTTCTTGCACAAGCACATCTACGGCAGACGAGGAACAAAGACCAGCTCCTGCAAGCAATGTATCTTGACGGTGATAAAGAGGAGAATCATCTGCTGCTATCACAGCTGCAATCCCGCCTTGAGCATAACGAGTATTACTGTCTAATAATGATTTCTTTGTGATCATAAGAACGTGCTTATATTCACTTGCCGAAATAGCAGCAAACAATCCTGCAATTCCTGAACCTATAATAATAACATCGACTTGTTTGTGAATATATTCACTCAGATGATAATCTATCAGGCGATTTGGAATCATAATCTGTTCCCTCTCAATCGTTCAAGATGAAGATACTTGTAGCATACGTTCCAAAGAAACACGAGCTTGATCAGCAACAGCAGGTGGTACATAGATTTGAGGTTTCATCTGCTCTAAGCAATTGACTAATTTTTTTAAATTGTTCACTTTCATATTAGGGCATACTAAATATTTGCTAGCAAAGCGAAATGTTTTATCAGGGCTGTCTTTGCGAAGCTGATAACCTGTACCATCTTCTGTCCCTACGATAAACTCCTGACAAGGCGATTCTTTGCAATATTTGATAATCGCTGTTGTGCTACCTACAAAGTCACCTAAAGCAACAACATCAGGACGACATTCAGGATGGACAACAAATTCAGAATGGGGATGTTTCGCTTTCATTTCCATTACGTCTTTGACCGTCAACATATCATGGGTATTACAATATCCTTCCCAGATAATCATCTTTTTATCGGTATGCTGTTGTACATAATGCCCTAAATTTTTATCAGGAACCCAAATGATTTCGTCGGAATCAACAGACTGAATGACTTTCACCGCATTTGCCGAAGTACAGCAGATATCTGTTTCTGCTTTGATCTCAGCAGATGAATTAATATAAGTAACCACTTTAGCATTAGGATGTTTTTCTTTTAATCGACGCAGACCATCTACATTGACCATATCTGCCATTGGACAACCAGCCCGCTCATCAGGGATAATCACTGTTTTGTTAGGTGCTAGAATTTTAGCACTTTCACCCATAAAGTGAACTCCACAAAACACAATCGTATCCGCTTCAGTCTGAGCTGCTTTTTGCGCTAACAAAAAAGAATCGCCACGGAAATCTGCCACTTCTTGAATCTCATCCCGTTGATAATAATGAGCTAGAATAATAGCATTGCGCTCCTTTTTTAATTCTAAAAGACGTTCCTTGAGCTGTGCATCCCGTTCTGCTTTCTTTTCCAGTGCTAACGCTTCCATCGTAATCACTCCTTCAAATTGATTGAGATTCATTTCACAATGTTTGGCAGAGAAGTATGTTCTAAGATAGTTATAGCTTTCTGATCGAATAGTTTGTGAAAAATATCCCGTACTACCGTGTAAATTGTGTCAAATTTGTGATCAGGTTCAACCAATAATGTACACAATGCTATACTCACTTGTCAATCTATGAATTTGAACAAATGCTTTAAACGCAAAAAAAGCCTGAAGATCCTATTGATCTTCAGGCTTTTTATTTACTGCATTTTTGTTATTGATTACGAAGTGGGTGTACTTCCACCTGTTCCATTTGGTCCACGATCTTCGCCAGGGCCATTAGTAGGGCTATTCGGAATATCTCCGTCTTTGCCCAATCCAGGTGTAGATGGAGTGTTATCTTTCTCCAAGCTCAAAGAACCACCGATTGTATCTACAGTTGGTTCGCCACCTTCTGGTGTTTCGCCTGAACCGCTATTACCATCGCTATTGCCAGTATCACTTAAAGATCCAGTTTCAATCAATTCTTTGATTTGTTCTAGATCCAATGTTTCTACTTCAAGCAATGTTTGAGCAATCAAATGCATTTCTCTTGAATGCTTTTGCAATAATTCGCGACAGCGTTCGTAAGATTCCGTAATAAAACGGTGCATTTCTTGATCGATCTCATAAGCGATTTTATCACTATAGTTTTGCTCGTGTCCGATATCACGACCCAAGAATACTTGACCTTGAGCAGTACCGAATTGCATCGGTCCAAGCTTCTCACTCATACCGTATTCAACGATCATGCTGCGTACGATGCCAGTTGCTTGTTGGAAGTCACTATATGCTCCAGTACCAATCTCGCCGATAAATAATTCTTCAGCAACACGTCCACCTAGCAAACCAGTTACTTTATCCAACAATTCCTGTTTCGTTACAAGCATACGGTCTTCTTTAGGAAGCATAATAACATACCCGCCAGCACGTCCACGCGGTACGATTGTTACTTTGTGTACCATATCCGCATGCTCCAAGAAATAACCTACAATCGTATGACCCGCTTCATGATAAGCAACGATGCGTTTTTCACGATCACTAATAACACGACTACGTTTTTCTGTACCTACGATGATACGGTCAATAGCTTCATCAACCTCATTCATCGAAATATCACGACGATTACGACGCGCAGCAAGCAATGCTGCTTCGTTCATCAAGTTCTCCAGATCTGCACCTGTAAAACCTGTTGTACGTTTCGCAATTGTATCCAATCTTACGTTAGACGTAAGCGGTTTGTTGCGTGAGTGAACTTTCAGTACAGCTTCGCGACCTTTAACGTCTGGACGATCCACCGTAATTTGACGGTCAAAACGACCTGGACGTAACAATGCAGGATCCAAGATATCTGGACGGTTAGTTGCAGCAACGATAATAATACCTTCGTTTGCTCCAAATCCATCCATTTCAACAAGAAGTTGATTTAGCGTTTGTTCGCGCTCATCATGACCGCCACCAAGACCTGCGCCCCGTTGACGACCAACAGCATCAATTTCATCGATGAAAATAATACATGGTGCATTTTTCTTCGCATTTTCAAACAAATCACGTACACGCGACGCACCGACACCGACAAACATTTCTACGAAATCAGAACCGGAAATGCTGAAGAATGGTACGCCTGCTTCTCCTGCTACTGCACGAGCAAGCAATGTTTTACCAGTACCCGGAGGACCTACAAGAAGTACCCCTTTAGGAATACGAGCTCCAACGGCGTTAAACTTACGTGGATCTTTCAGGAAGTCAACAACTTCGACGAGTTCTTGTTTCTCTTCGTCAGCCCCTGCTACATCCTCAAATGTAATTTTTTTCTTCTCTTCGTTGTACAAGCGAGCACGACTCTTACCAAAGTTCATCACTTTGCCGCCGCCACCCTGAGCTTGATTGAAGAGGAAGAAGAACAGAATAAACATAATCACAAGTGGAATCATCGAAGTGATGAATGACAACCAAATACTGTCGCCTTCCATCGGCTTAATGGTTACTTGTGTACCCCCATTGTCACTAGCTGTTTCGATCTCGTTGATCGCTGCATCAGTGGCAGGGATGTAAGAAGAAAATGCATTCGACTTCGCATCTGCTGGTTTTGTTTTGTATTCACCTGTAACTAAATACGCATAGTTATCAAACTGAACCGTAACAGAGGAGACATTACCAGCAGCAAGTGCTGCTTTAAGCTGATCATATCTTGGATTATCGGTAGCTTCGCTTCCGTCACTAACGTAACGTACAATGCCCACCACGACTAAAAAAAGAATTAAATAGAAACCCGAATTCCGGATGAACCGATTCATCCCCTACCTCCTCTCGAGACACTTAAATTATTTTACCATAGCCAGACTTACGTTCTCAATAGAGCTCGAAGCCAAATAACGGATATTGCTGCTATTCAGGCATAGGTAATTAGTTTGAATAAATTGCCGGTTTTAAAATCCCAATGTAGGGGAGATTCCGGTATTTCTCAGCATAATCTAGACCGTATCCAACAATAAAAGCATCCGGAATAACAAAACCGGCATAATCTGCTTCTAAGTCAACGGTTCTGCCTGCTGGCTTATCGAAAAGAGTAACTACACGTACGCTACTAGCACTACGACCGCGCAATACCTCCATAAGGTAACTAAGCGTGAGTCCACTGTCAATAATGTCTTCTACGATCAATACGTCCCGTCCTTCAACAGAAACATCTAGATCTTTAATGATTTTGACAACACCGGATGATTTGGTAGATGCTCCATAACTGGATACCGCCATAAAATCGATCTCAAGCGGTACATCGATCCGTTTAACCAGATCAGCCATAAATACAAAAGCACCTTTCAATACACAAATCACAAGCGGGTTGCGTCCCTTGTAATCGTCACTTAGCTTAGCGCCAAGTTCTAAAATCTTCTGCTGAATCTCTTCTTCACTGATGAGTACTTCTTCAATGTCATTGCGCAACTTGGTTGAACCTCCTACATTATACTTATCAAGCCGAATCGACGATAATCAAACATTTTCTTCAGTTTTTATTCGCCTCATATGTACTACACAAGAAGTACCCGGGTGCACCAAAGCTGATCCCGAACGTCGAATTCCTGGAATCCATAGCACTTGACCGTGAAAATCAGCCAATAAAGGCAAAGTATTACGCTGAGATAATGGTATTTTCTCATCGATAAAAAGATTTTTAACTTTCTTCGTTCCGCCTTCTCCTGTAAGTTTAAACGAGTCACCTTGACGGCGAGAACGCAAACAAAGCGGAAAAGTCAGTAAATCCGCATCAAAAAACGCTTCCTCCGAAGAAAGTTCCATCTGGTCTGAATCATTCCTATTCCATGGCAATAATCGGATATCTAATTGCTCCTTGGTAAAAGGAATAGATATAACCTCATTATTACGCAAAATCGGAATACAATATGGTTCATAAAACTTGGGTACTCCTCGTATAAATCGGATATTCTGATACTCTCGGACACAAGTGACCTTATCGCCAATATCCAGACTCCAACTTGTGAGACCACTTTGCATAATCTGTCCCCGAACCATCTCAATTTTGGAAAAATCAAATTTTTCGTAAGATGGTGACAGATAACTCAATATTAGTTTAATCAACCTCCGTTGTAAAGCGACATGCACTTCCACGAAAGAAGTAACTTCAAATGAAAACGATCCTTCTTCTTCTTTAACCAATTCTGCGTATAACGTCCCTGTTTCCTGTTGAATATAATCATTTTCAGTTCCGACAATTTCAGCAAGCCTTGCCAGTGATGGCACCAACTGCTCATTAAATTGCTCCAAAAATGGTAAAACATCCAATCGGATACGGTTACGTGTATACTTGCGGTGAAGATTACTGCTATCTGTAATGTAACCAAAATCGCATTCTTCACAGGCATGAATCAAGGTCGTCTTGTATATACGTAAGAACGGACGTATAAGTTCCACATTTTTTTCAGTTCTACGCATTTTTATTCCGCTTAATCCTTCAGCCCCTGATCCACGCAAAATTCGCATCAATACCGTTTCTGCTTGATCATCCATATGATGAGCCAGTGCGATCGAATGTGCAGACCATTTCTCAGCGATTCGATGCAAAAAATCATAGCGTAATGTACGTGCAGCTTCTTGTGGTCCTTGACCCGTCTCTACCATATAATCAGGCGTACTGACTTCTTCTAGCTCAAAAGGAATGTGCAAGTCTGACGATATCTTAGCTACATATTGCGCTTCTTGTGCAGACTCTTCTGGACGAAATCCATGATTAAGATGAGCGCAGACTAGCTTCCATTGATATTCATCGGATAAAGCATGCAAAACATGAAGTAGTGCTACAGAATCTGACCCACCTGACACAGCGACAATAATGGTATCGCCAGCTGAACCAAGACGCTGTTCTTTTACAAGTGTTCTGACATGCTCTAACAACGATTGCCATGTCTTTCCACTCATCATACTCTCCCCGTTTCTTGATCGTTTTTTACTTGGTAAAGAATAAAGCGATAAGTAATGTAATTCCTAATATAATGATCGACCAGATCAGCGCATTTTTTAGGCGCCTGGTCACTGGATCGCCATTGTCTCCATATCTATTCAATACACCTGAACCACTTACTGCTTTCCATGCATGATAAGCTTCGCCAGTACTGTCAAATTCTCCGCGCAAAGCACGCTTTAACCAAGGAGCATACCGTTTCAATCTGGGCGTCTGATCGACCAGCGTTACCAGATCGGCAGAACTTCGTATTTGTGGCAATTGAGTAGCTATCACTTTTTGTAAGCCTGGTTCATTGAATAATTTGATACACATCACGGCAAAAGCAAACAAATCATAGGCGTAATCTCCTGTCCGACTGCCTGCTTTCCAAAATTTGCGATCATACCATTCTGTAAATTGATGCAGACTTCGTCCTGCTTGACTTGCACCACCGTAATCGATCAATTCTACCTGTCCTTCGTCGGTAATAATTACGTGTTCTGCTTTGAGATCGCCAAATACCCAATCTGCTTCATGCAGATCACGTAAAATTTCTAGCACCCCTAGACCTGCTTTGCCTATATGTTCACTTCCTTTGGATCGAAGGAAATTACTTAATGTTTGACCTTTTACATATTTCATCACATAAAAAGGAATAATGAGCCCATCTTCTTCATAGTCATCGGCATCATATAGATAACGATTGACCTGATTTTTTCCTGTTTCTTTCCAATGCTTATGTAAAGAAAAAAGAAGTTTGATCTCTGCTTGTAACGTACGATTATAAGCTCCCATTTTCAATGCATATAGATTACCATTCGCTAGAGCAGACACTAAATAAACGGTTCCGTTGGTTCCGGTGCCCAGTACGCGCTGTATCATATACTGTTGTCCTCTGGTTCTTCCGCTAATCATCGTTCCTGGCGGCAATTCAGAATTAGTTGATATTGACACCGGGCTTCTCCTTCTCCTCTGAGGGCAGTCTCTCAATTTAGTGTACCATACCTATAGCAAAAAAACCGCAGATGCCTAGGCACCTACGGTCGTTATTGTGTTCTATATGCAAGGTAAGGATTAACTACGCTTGGCACCACGGCCTCCACGTTTGGATTCCGTATTTTTTTTGAGTGAAGAAATGCGTTCCTCACTATCTTTCATGAAGCGTGTCAATTTATCATCAAACGTAGGTTTGCCAACTGCTGGCTTGTTGAAAGAACGACCTCCACGATCACCGCCACCGCCGCGGTTAAATCCGCCACCGCCGCCTCCAGAACGTTCTCCGCCGTCTCTACCGCCGCCACCGCTGTTACGTTGCTCAAAGCTACGCTCAGGACGAGGTGGTCTAGAAGATGGTGCTGGTTCTGCTGGTTTGTCAACGGCTTGCTTGATCGAAAGTCCGATTTTACCGTCTTTGTCGACATTGATGACTTTAACAGTAACGACGTCGCCCATTTTAAGATGGTCATTAACGTCTTTTACATAGTTGTCGGCAATTTCCGAGATGTGTACAAGACCAGTGACACCTCCCGACAAATCTACAAATGCTCCAAAGTGCGTTATTCCCGTCACTTTGCCTTCTAACTTGGTGCCCACTTCAATTGCCATAGAGTAAAATAATCCTCCCTTAAAATATACAGTAAAATCCCTTACGGATTACAATCTGCGTTGATTAAATTATAACGGAAGCCGAAAATAAGGTCAACTCACTAATGCTCAGTTTTACGACTTATTTCACTTCATTATTCATTTGCTGTCTGTTGCATCGGTTGCCCAAATCGGTGTTTCACCTGGTAAATACATACCATATTGCTTACGAGCGACTTGTCCGATGTATTCAGGATCTTCCAATCGCTTCACTTCACTTTGTGATTGAGCAAATGCTGCATCTGCTTTTTGCTTCTGCACTTGATGCTGTGCGAGTTCTTCTTTTTTATCCGCTAGATGTATCGACTGCATGATGAAAGTATAGATCGCCCAGCCCAGGAATAACACCATGAAAAGCATCCAAATCCGTAGCCGTCTGCGCGCCCCATTGTTTCCTTGAGATGACTGATTATTTGTTTTGTAGCTACCGCTTCGAATCGGCGTAGGTTTTGATATCATCGGGTTGCCTCCTTGATGGTCTGTCGTTATCGTATCACCAACATTACATTTTAATTAACATTACCACAAAATAACGATTTGTAACACTTTGTCGACAAATTAAAACAAAAACAAAAAAGGCTGTCCTCCAGTCCGAAGACTTAAGGACAACCTTTTTTAAACACTGAGCAATACATGTACCATTGGATATCTCTCCAAATTACTCTTTGGAAAAGATATCATCCTGTCTGACGATAGGCTCTTCTTTAAGCAATGTATACATCGTTGCTGCTTCGTCTTTGCGCGTACTATCTGCCAACCGTTCTACTTGTACAGTGACTAGCTTTTGTCCAAATTGAACTGTAATCTCGTCACCGACTTTAAGTGTAGCACTAGGCTTGGCTTCACGTCCGTTCAACAGGACTCGTCCCTGCTCGGACACATCTTTTGCCACAGTACGGCGCTTGATCAGTCTCGATACTTTCAGGAATTTGTCCAGACGCATTAGTTTACCGCTTCTTTAAGTTTGTTACCTGCTTTAAACGCAGGAACAGTAGATTCTGAAATGTTAATTTCTTCACCTGTTTGCGGGTTGCGTCCAGTACGAGCTGCACGTTTGCGAGTTTCAAACGTACCGAAACCGATCAATTGAACTTTATCGCCTTTTGTTAATGCATCTGTAATTTCGCTAAGGAAACCGTTTAATACTGTTTCTACATCTCTTTTTGTCAATCCACTGCTTGTAGAAATGTTGTTAATCAAGTCTGTTTTATTCATTATTCAAAGCCTCCCAAATATTCAAAGAAATATAGCTGCGTTATTCTGATTGTCTATACATGCACAATAAGTTTACGCAAAGTTGCTTGCCTACAGTATATTACATTCTTCACGACATCCCAAATTCCTCTATATTTCACTAGAGTTTTTGGTGCCATATGCATCATAGCATACCGTAAGCGTGTGCTTCAACGCTGCTAGGAAGATCATAACATAAGAACGTATGCTCTGCTTATTTTTTTCGAAATAATTGATTACCCTTTATTTTGCAATTTAGCTTCATCCCATAATTGATCCAGTTCTTCCAGTGTCATCGAACGAATATCTTTGCCTTGCGTGTGTAAAGACTGTTCGATATATTGAAATCTTTGTTTGAATTTGCGATTGACTAATGCTAAAGATTGTTCAGGATCAGCATCGATAAAGCGTGCAATATTCACTGCACAGAACAACACATCTCCAAGCTCCAACTGTTGATCTAATGCAGAATGTCCTTCACGTACTGCTTCTTTAAGCTCTAGAATTTCCTCGTCCATTTTGGCAAAAGCACCTTCGATATTTTCCCAATCAAAGCCGACTTTAGCTGCTTTTTTCTGAATTTTATAAGCAGTTAGTAGTGCAGGCAGATCACGTGGAACCCCATCCAGAAGAGAAGCGGCTACATCTAATGTACCTTTGAGTTTTTTCTCTTCTACTTTCATCGCATCCCAATTTTGGAGTGCTGTCTGTGCATCATTGGCTTCACGATCGCCAAATACATGCGGATGGCGGAAGATCAATTTTTGATTCAGACTTTCGATCACATCATAAACAGTAAAAGCTCCTGTTTCTTCTTCGATCTGAGCATGAAGCATAATTTGTAATAACACATCGCCTAATTCTTCCTGCATATGTTCTGGATCATCATCATCTATCGTTTCTAACACTTCATAGGTTTCTTCAATAAAGTTCTGGCGAAGCGATTGGTGAGTCTGTTCTTGATCCCATGGACAACCACCCGGACTACGTAAAATAGCAACGATCTCATGCAAACGAGCAAATGTACGATTACGTATCTGCTCATCTTCTGTACGAGGTACATAGATCAATGATAAATTACCATAGTTTTCAGTACGATCTAATTCATATACAGGTGTACGTTCGATTATTTCTTTGCCTTGCACTCCCAAATAGTGACACACGATCACTTCAAAATCATCAGGATACAGTTCCATTAAGCTTAATTTGACATCTGAAGCGGTAAACGTATCATACACTTGTCCAATGACCGTATGAAGCTGAGGCTGAAGCAATTGAGCATTCAACTGCGCCGCATCTAATAACTGGAATCCTTCGATAGGATCGAAGCCTAGACGGGTAAATGCCTCATCCAAAAAACTTTCTCCACCCAGTACATTTACAGTAATATTCAGCGCTTGTCCCTGCTCACGCAAAATCTGAACTGTTTTCTCAGCCACCATCGGATGACCGGGTACAGCATAGATGATTTCTTCTGTATCTAGTCCCTCTACTGCTGCTTGTAACAATCGATTAGCAATCTCTGCGTACACTTCTGGAAATGAATTTTTCGATTCATATACATCATCAAATGTGACAAAATCAGCCTGTAAAGCTTCTAATGCTGGATGATCTTTGGTGCGAACAAATAGCTTTTCAGCTTGTTCTAATTTGCGAAAAATTCCGACGGTCAATTGATCAACATCGCCTGAACCCAATCCAACTATTGTAATTTGAGCACTCATATTGTTCCTCCTCACATTTCTCAATAATGTCCCTATTTTCACGAAATTAATTTGAATTTTTGAAGTAATTTTGCTAGTTTTTTGCCTATTTTCGGCAAAGCAATAATCTCTGCTGTTGTCATGATTTTCAACTGGAATATCCCGCCGGCAAACACAACACCACCGATACATACTCCGCCTAAAGTAATCAGTGAAGCTTGAATACGTCCATCTAATCCCCAACGATCAAATAGATATTCAGCGCCGAACATCCATGCGATCACAGCACCAGACATCACAGCCACTAAAAATAAAGGCTTCACTACATCTTGCTTCCAGGTAACTTGCAAACGTGTTAATCGTATCAATAACCATGTATTCAATACAGCAGCTACCGCATACCCAACAATACCCGCAAAAGCAGCCCCATTAATACCAAAGTACGGTACCAATATAATATTCAGCACTGCTTTGACCACAGTAGCAAGTAGTAGATGTACTGCTGGCGCTTTGACAGAACCCATTCCTTGCAATAATGCAGCGGTCACGATAGATACGGTAGCTCCTACACCTGTAAATGCTAACCAGCGCATCGCTTCGCTACCTGCATCATCTTGATACAACATAATATCTAGCGGAACTGCTAATACAGCTACACCCGCTGAAGCAGCAAGCCCCAGTAACCAAAACCAGCTTAATGCCTGCCGACTCTGCGATTGCACCAGATCCATCCGATCACGCACTCTAGCATCTGCCAGCGCAGGAATAAATAGCACTGATAAGGAAGTCGCTAACATCGACATTAACTGAACTAAAGGCATACCTCGATTGTATATCCCGAATTGTACCATAGCTTCTGCTTCGCTCCAGCCGATCCCTTTTAATAAGCGTGGTACAGTAAAAGTATCCACCAGACTGATTAAAGGAGCAGACAAAGAACCTAAGCAGATCGGGAGTGCATATAATGATAAAGCTTTAAGTAGCGGAAATATAGGTTCATGCACGCTATGTGATTGAGAGGATAAAGACAACTTGTTCGCTGATTTCTGCCGATAAATCCACCAGTAGATCAGCATCACGAATAGTCCAGCGGCTCCACCAGCAGCAGAACCAAATGTAGCGCCTGCGGCGATCCAATCATCTGCGGCTCCATTACGATCTAACATCAGTAGTAGAATAACCATAGCGGCTACTCGAATCGTCTGTTCAGCAACCTGAGAGACAGCTGTAGGAATCATATTGTGCATTCCTTGGAAGTACCCTCTTAACCCTGCCATGATCGGTACTAACGGCAAAGCGAGTGCTGAACTACGTATCGCGGCTTCTGTATGTCGGTTATCAATCCAATCTGCTAGTAAAGGTGCTCCTATGTACATCAGAATGCCACCCACTACGCCTAACACGATCAACATCACGGATGAGATCGTAAGTACGCGCCTTGCTCCTTCTTCATTACCTGCGGCGATACGTTCAGCTACAAATTTGGAGACGGCAGCTGGAAAACCAGCAGTGGCTACAAGAAGAACGAGTGTATAAAAAGGATACACCGCATTATAAATACCGAATACTCCATCGCCTCCGATATTCTGCAACGGTATTTTTTGGATTGTGCCGATTAATTTAGACAATACAGCAGCTAACGCTAATATAAATGCTCCTTTGAGCATGCGGGACGATGGAGATGATTCTTTCATATGCACGGTGCTCCTTTCTAGCCAGTCGTGGCATTCTTTTTTCGGAATAAATTACACAAAAATAGCGCGGAGACTCCGCGCTATTTGTTTTGCTCATTCAATCTACTTTTTGCTATAGAAGCCAATCAGTCATCAAATATTATTTACTGCTTTCTGCTGGTGCTTCTGTAGCAGGTGCAGTTGTTGTTGGAGCTGTTGTTCCCTCTGTAGCTGGTGCTGTTGTACCTTCTGTCGGCGCTGTTGGAGCTGTAGTTGCTGGAGCCGTTTCAGATTTAGGTAGATTTTTCTTCGTAATCATACCTGGTACTTCTTTAGACATATACTCACTGAATTTTTGAGAAGCAATTTGAGATTTAATCGTTTCTTTTTCTTCTGTTGTAAGATCAGCAAATGCTTTTTCTGTACGAGATTCAACTTCGATTACATGATAACCGTAATCTGTTTTAACCGGATCACCGATCACACCGATTTTTTGTTCTAGTACTGCATTTTTGAAACCTTCAACCCAGTTTCCGACTTTCTCATTTTCGTAAAGACCACCTTTGTCTTTAGAACCTGTATCGTCAGAATATTTTTTAGCGATGGTTGCAAAGTCTGCTCCGCCATCCAATTTAGCTTTAACTTCTTTAGCTAATTTCAATGCTTGAGCATCTGTACGAGTCGTTTTGCCATCAGCACTTTGTAGTCCGATTAATACATGACGTACAGTCGCTGTTGCATAATCTTTTTTGTTATCAGTGTAGTATTTCTCTACATCTGCATCGGTTACTTTTTCTTTCATCACTTCAGAAGCAGTCAATACACGTGTCATATAATCTTTAACATCTTGCTCTGTCAAATTAGCTTCTTTGAGCATAGTAGCAAGTTGTTCAGGATCTACACTTGTTTTAAATTGCTTAAGTTGTTCTTCACCTTGTTTAGCACCTGCTGTTTTTGCTGCTTCGCTTGCACTTTCATCAAGAGATTTGTAAGCTACCTCTTGCTCAAGCAAAATTTCTTTATATTCGTCCATATCAAACATTTGTGCATATTGAGGAGAGAAGAATTTCATCATACTAACTTCATGATTAAATTCATTTTCAGTGATTGTACCGCCTTTATACTCGGCAACCACCGCACTTGTATCTTTCGTTTCATCATTCTTTGTTTCTGCGGTTGTTCCTTTGTTACAAGCTGCTAACAGACTGATGCACAGAATAGCAACTACTGCTAACATCGTCGTTTTCCGCGCAGCTTTTTTAATTGGCCACATCCTGTAGTTCCCCCTTTAGTTTGAATGATTCCATGATAGCCTCGAGGAATTGGCAGAGCAGTTCAAGTAGCTCGCCATCCGTTAGTCCTTTACCTTTGACTTGAATAACCATATTGGAACCCTGATTAAATTGTACACGTCTTTCGAAGCGATTGCCAACTTGGGACAGTTTAGACAAATTGAATGCTTTTTCTTGCCCTGTATGGAACTTCAGCAACACATCGTCTCCACGGCGCGAAATATTTTCGATCCCATAACGCTTGCCGTACAGCTTGAGTCGTGCCACTTGTAACAACTGCAATACCGCTTCAGGCAATTCGCCAAAACGATCCAACAGCTCATCTTCAAGTTCGCCAATATCATCAAATGCAGATAAGACAGCGACCTTTTTATAAATTTCTATTTTTTGGATACTGTCATAAATATAATCAGCTGGAAGATATGCGTCAATAGACAGATCGATAACGGTATTCCAATCGTTCGCTTTGGTATCTTCTTCGCCTAGCATAGTCACTTTACGTTTCTGAATTTCTTCAGCTAACATTTGTGAATACAAGTCAAACCCGACCGAAGCGATAAAGCCCGATTGCTCTGCACCTAGTAGATTACCTGCTCCACGAATCGATAGATCACGCATCGCAATTTTGAAGCCTGAACCCAGCTCTGTGAACTCTTTGATCGATTGCAGACGCTTCTCTGCCACTTCAGTTAAGACTTTATCCCGTTGGTACGTAAAATAAGCATACGCAATTCGGTTCGAACGTCCAACCCGACCACGTAACTGATAAAGCTGAGAAAGACCCATTTTATCAGCATCATGCACAATTAGCGTATTCACGTTTGGAATATCTACGCCTGTCTCAATAATACTGGTACTGACCAGAACATCGAATTCACCGTCTAAGAAATCAAGAATCGTTTTCTCCAATTCCTGCTCAGACATTTGACCGTGTCCAACAGCAACTCTTGCATCAGGAACCAGTTCCGAGATTTGTGCTGCCATCTCATGAATGCCTTGTACTTTGTTATAAAGATAATAAATTTGACCACCACGAATCAATTCGCGCTCTACTGCTTCACGAACCAGAGTATAGCTATGTTCAACCACATACGTCTGTACAGGGAAGCGATTCTCTGGCGGTGTCTCAATAACAGAAAGGTCACGCACACCAAGCATCGACATATGAAGCGTACGCGGAATCGGTGTTGCTGTCAGTGTCAGTACATCGACATTGGTTTTGAGGCGTTTGAGCTTTTCTTTATGGGATACACCGAATCGTTGCTCTTCATCGACAATCAATAGACCAAGATCTTTGAAAATAATATCTTGAGATAATAGTCGATGCGTACCAATAACAATATCAACTGTACCTTGCTTGATGCCTTTGATCGTATCGTTTTGCTCTTTACGTGTACGGAATCGGCTTAATACACTGATATTGAATGGATATTCAGCAAATCGTTCACGGAATGTCTCATAATGCTGTTGCGCCAAAATAGTAGTTGGGACAAGAATAGCCACTTGCTTACCTTCGATAGCCGACTTAAAGGCTGCCCGAATCGCTACTTCTGTTTTACCATATCCTACATCACCGCAAAGCAGACGATCCATTGGGCGTGTTTGTTCCATATCTTTTTTGATCTCATCAATCGCACGTAACTGATCACGAGTCTCATCGTATGGGAAAATATCTTCAAACTCTTGCTGTTCTGCTGTATCTTTTTCAAATCCATAACCCGAAGCTTCTTGGCGCTCAGCATACAGTTTGATAAGATCATCTGCAATATCTTGAACCGAAGAACGAACTTTACTTTTTACTCTCGTCCATTCATTGCCACCAAGCTTGTAGACTTTCGGTTCTTTTTCTTCAGAACCTACATATTTCTGAATCAAATCGATCTGTTCGATTGGTACAGACAGCTTATCGCCACCTGCATACATAATATGCATATAGTCTTTATGAATACCGGCTACTTCAAGTGTACCGATCCCCATATATTTACCGATACCGTGATTCTGATGAACTACATAGTCGCCTACTTTAAGTTCGGTATAACTACGAATCCGTTCAGCATTATCTACATTCTTACTGACTTTGCGGACTTTACGCTGCTTTTTAGAGAACATTTCGCCTTCAGTAATAACGGCTAGATTAATCGATGGCAATTCAAACCCTGTTTGTAGACTTCCATCAATCATAATCGGTGTCTCAATATCATAATCGTCAAGAACCCGGCGTACACGCTCCATCCGTTCTTCACCATTTGCCACCATTAATACTTGAATGCCTGCTTTTTTCCAGCGTTCCATCTCAGACTTGAGTACGTTCATCTGTCCATGGAAATCTTGCATAGTGCGACTGACAAAGTTAACGATATTGCCAGGTAGCACATGCGGAACTTGACGCAAAAAGATCGACGTCCAGATCGTCTGGAAGCCACTACGATACATAATGTCATCAGTGTCTCCAGCAAGCTCAAGCGAAGGCAGGTTTTTACCATTTTGCAGTAAATGCATATTCCATTCGGATTCATCACGCTCTAATTGCTTAGCAGTCTCTAGCAATCGTGCAGGTTCTTCCATAATCAGAATCGTATCTTCAGGCATGTAATTATATAAAGTCACCTGCTCTGGATACAGCAAGCTGATATATTTATATATTTCTGGGAAATAAATATGTTGGCGCATCAATTCGATTTCACGACCAATTTCTTCACGTAGACGAATCTTCGCCTGACGATCGGTCATTTTTTCGATTTGCATTTCAAGACGAGCAGAAGCCAAATCTGCTGCATGATTCATACGGGTACGATCAGCAATAATTTCGCGACAAGGAGTGATGATAATCGATTTGACTTTATCAATCGAACGCTGATCATCAGGATCAAATGTACGAATAGAATCAATATCCTCATCAAATAATTCTATCCGGTAAGCCAGATTAGCAGTCGCAGGGTAAAAATCGATAATCCCGCCACGTACACTCATCTCACCACGTGATTCTACACGTTCTACACGCTCATAGCCAAGCTCAATCATACGCGTCAGAAATGTGTCTAGAACCAGTGTACCGCCTTCTTGCAATTCAATTTCAGCACCTGCTAATGACTCGGGAGCAGGTACAAATCGCCGAATACCGGAAAAAGGCACAACAACAATGCCTCTGAATCCAGCAGCACATTTCATCAATACATCGATGCGTTGAGCTAATGTCTCAGGGCTTGATATCGCTGACTCTGCGGCTACCAGTTCGTTCGCAGGGTATAGCAAAACCTGCTCAGGTGTTAGCGCTTCCTGTAAATCTTCAGCAAGCTTGTGAGCAGCAAACATATTATGAGTGACAACCAATAACGGTCTTTGAACTTCTGTGAACAGACTAGCCATCATGATCTGGCGTGAAGAACCGGATAAACCGGAGATGAGTTGTTCTTTCATCCCGGACACAATACCAGATGTAACAGAACCAAAATCCTTATCTTTGGCAAATGCTTGTATCAGAGTTTCTAACAAAACGGCACCTCACTTATCCTTAGGTAAAAACGGTAAAACGACAAATCGGATTCATCTCGATTTGCCTATAAACAACCGCCTTCTTATCCAACCCTTATTACGGATCAGACTCAAAGGCGGTACTTATGAATTTGGGACAGTTATCAATGTCTGTATTTGCTTACGAATTAAGGCTTATTATAGCATTAACCGTTAAATTTAGCCATCGTCTGCTCAAAGGTATGCTTTAAGCTATATTCCATCGCATTACACGAATTTTCGATCATTTCATCTAACAGTTCCTTTTCTTTTTTAGCAAAAGGAGATAGAACATAATCAACAATCGCATAACCAGGCGTTGGTCTTGAAATACCCATTCGAATACGATCAAATGTCTGTGTACCGGTATGTTGAATAATCGATTTGATCCCATTATGTCCACCTGCACTACCTTGGTAACGCAGTCGAATTTTACCTGTTTCGGTATCCATATCATCATAGACTACAATCATATCTTCTAGAGCAACTTTATAATAATCCATATATCCTCTGACCGCTTCGCCAGATAAATTCATATAGGTCATCGGCTTGATCAAAACGACCTTAATTCCATCAATATGTCCTTCACCGATCAGCGATTTACTTTTAGCTTGATTAATAGCGATCCCGTGGCGATCTGCTAAACGATCTAATGCCATAAAACCTACATTATGACGAGTTTTGGCATATTCAGATCCGGGATTGCCCAAACCTACAATCCATTTCATTCGTACATATCCTCTTTTCTTTAGAAATAGGCAATGATGCAAAAATTAAAGGTTGCTATATTATCGTGCAGTCACTAACATTTTTTGCTAAAATCAGATTATTGAATACGTATCCGCTTTTTGATACTTATCTGCAAATGATCAACTTCACGACTAACCAGTAGAGAGGGGGATTCAGCATGTACACCTTTGGGCAGCAATTGCTGAAAAACCGTCATTTTTATGATCATTTTAAACAGGAAGTGCCTGTGCAGATTTATCGTCGTGATATTCCTGTCGATATCGGAATGATTACGGCGTATGATCACCAGTTTATTGAAGTGAATCGTGTATTGTACCATCGGCAACGTCATGTTTTTTTATCAAGACCAGGTTATTAAAATAGATACGCCGATAAGGGTTACTCGCCTCAGATGGGGCAAGTAACCCTTTTATTACATCAACGCTTATTCAATTTCAAATAATTTACTGATCGACAACTCTTCATGAACACGAATAATCGCTTCGCCCATAAGAGGTGCTACCGATAATACTTTTAATTTGCTTGTAGGATTAGGATGTGTAATCGGAATAGTATCTGTAACAATAACTTCTTTGAGTGGTGAGTTTTCCAAACGATCCATAGCTGGGCCAGATAATACAGGATGTGTACAACAAGCATACACTTCTTTCACTCCACCTTCGATCAAAGCATTTGCACCCAATACGATAGTACCCGCAGTATCAATAATATCATCTACCAAGATCGCAGTTTTACCTTCGATATTACCAATGATGTTCATCACTTCACTCACATTCGGTTCAGGGCGACGCTTATCGATAATCGCAAGCGGAGCACTGAGTAGATCAGCAAGCTTACGCGCGCGAACTACACCACCGTGGTCAGGAGACACGACAACAGGATTCTCAATTTTTTTGGAACGGAAATATTGAGCCAAAATCGGTACTCCAAGTAGATGATCTACAGGAATATCGAAGAATCCTTGAATCTGCATCGCATGTAGATCCATAGCAATAACGCGATGAGCACCTGCTTTTTCAATCAGATTCGCAACCAATTTGGCTGTGATCGGATCACGTGAACGTGCTTTACGGTCTTGACGTGCATATCCGTAATACGGAATAACCACATTGATACTTTTAGCAGAAGCACGTTTTAATGCATCTACCATAACTAGCAGCTCCATCAGATTATCATTGACAGGTGCACACGTAGATTGGATGACATAGACATGGCAACCACGAACACTTTCAGACAACTTCACCTGAATCTCTCCGTCACTAAATCCAGTCGTACGAGATTCACCCATAGGAATACCAATATAGTCAGCAATCTGTCCCGCCAACTTAGGGTTAGAATTACAAGTGAAAATTTTTAATTTAGAATCACAATAAGTCATAATGGTTAAAACCCTCCGTGGTGGTTCATTGGAATGCTTATCAACTCGGCGTTCATTTCTCTTTAGATCCGTCAAATCATACAACAAGCATTATATATTTCATATTATATAATAATTCTTTAGCGAATAGTGGCATTTTGTTCGTAAGAATCGATAATAATTTTAGCTACACATCATTAATTTTTGTTATAAATGTTAATTATTCCTTTTTATCATGAATTGCTTTCGCTTTAGCGCGAATTTTTTCAGCATATCCTGATTTGTTTTCTTGACGTTGACGAGCGATTGCCATGTCGTTAGCTTCTACATCTTCTGTAATGGTTGAGCCTGCTACCACATAAGCGCCATCACCGATACGTACAGGAGCAATCAAGTTCGAATTGCTTCCAATAAATACGTTGTTACCAATCTCTGTAACAGCTTTGTTGAGTCCATCATAGTTAGCTGTGATCGCCCCACAACCAATATTAACGCCTGAACCTACAACAGCATCCCCTACATAACTGAGATGAGGAATTTTGGAACCTTGTCCTACAGTTACATTTTTCAATTCTACAAAGTCGCCTACTTTTACTTGATCACTTAACTTTGTACCCGGACGCAAGTAAGCAAATGGACCAATATTACCTTCAGCCCCTACTTCAGCTCCGGACAGAATCGATTGACGAACCGTTGAACCATTGCCTATTGTGGAATTTTCAATTTCTGTATTCGGTCCGATGATACAATCTTCACCAATCACTGTTGCACCGTTAAGGACGGTTCCTGGATAAAGGACTGTATCTGATCCGATCACCACATCAGCTCCAATATAAGTCGCTGATGGATCAATAATGGTAACTCCGTTTAACATATGTTTTTTTGCAAGGCGTGCGCGCATAAATCCTTCCGCTTCTGACAACGCTAGACGATCATTCACACCGATTGATTCAGCTAGATCAAATGTTTCGTAGGCAGCTACCATTTCACCTTGTTCACGCAAAATAGTAATGCAGTCTGTTAGATAATATTCTTGTTGAGCATTATCGTTCGTAATTTGAGAAAGAGCTTGGAACAATTTGCTGTTATCAAAACAATACGTACCTGTGTTGATTTCTTGTACAGCTAATTCTTCAGGCGTGCCTTCTTTTTGCTCAACGATTTTCTGTACACTACCATCAGCTCCACGAATAATACGACCGTATCCTGTAGGATCAGTCATTGAAGCTGTCAAAATCGTTACTGCTGCACCCTGACTTTCGTGATTAGCAATAATATTTTCAAGTGTCTCAGGAGTTACCAAAGGCGTATCTCCACAAATAATAATCGTTGTTCCTTTTTCAGTACCCAGCAAAGATTCTGCTTGTTGAATCGCATGACCGGTTCCTAATTGTTCACTTTGTAGTGCGTATTCTGCACGATCGCCTAGATAAGCTTGTACCGCTTCTGCTCCGTGACCTACAACGACTACACTGCGCTCACAATGAACTTGCTGTACAGCATCCAGTACATGACCTACCATCGGCTTACCGCATACCGGATGTAGAACTTTGTACAATTTGGATTTCATGCGTTTACCTTTACCTGCTGCGAGTATGATTGCCATTCTTTTTGAATCCAACAATACAGACCTCCTTATTCGAACTCATATATTTAAATCATTATGTTAGATTTATCGTTAAAACTCCTTAATGAATATATCTTATTCCAGACAAAAAGAAAAGGGAGCCACAATGTAGCTCCCTGTGGCTCCCTTTTCTTTCAAACCCCAATAAGTAAACGTTAAGCACCTTCTTCAATCACTTCTTCAATCGCTTCTTCTTCCAATCCTGCACGTTCATATTCAGCTAATACAGCTAACTGAATCTTCTCGCGAGTTCCAGAAGAAATAGGATGTGCGATGTCGCGAAACTCGCCATCAGGTGTCCGTTTGCTTGGCATTGCAACAAACATTCCATTGTTACCATCAATTACACGAATGTCATGAACGACAAATTCGCTATCAATTGTGATGGATGCGATTGCTTTCATTCTGCCTTCGGAATTTACTCGGCGGAGTCTTACATCCGTTATTTCCATATGTGTTCACCACCTTTGTCTATTCAAGACTTGGTTGTGTAATTCCACACATGGAAGTCAAATTCCTTCTTTTTTCTCCAAATTAATTGTATATTTTTTTATTTTATTTATCTTTAGGCTCGATTTCTACCGTTTTCACCTGATTTTGATGATATTCGTTCTCATTACGAAAATGAAAATTATCGGCAGAAAAGCTTAATTAGAATCATTTTCAAAGTAGTTCCCAGGTTGTACCGTAATTTTTTTGTTTTTAGGATCAATATCAGTTACTTTCGCAAGTGATATATAATCTGCCCACAGACGATCATCCGTGTCGACAGAACCAGATTCTAAAAGCACCCCGACTCCAGCAACCGTTGCATTAAATTCTCCTAAAAGATCAACCATACCTTGAATAGTACCGCCAGCTTTCATAAAATCATCAATAATCAATACACGTGATTTTTCTTTAAGTGCGCGGCGTGACAATGTCATCGTATGCAGACTCTTGTGGGAACCTGATACATAGTTAATACTTACCGCAGATCCTTCTGTCATCTGATGATCCCGGCGTACCAGTACAACCGGCAGATTCAATTGCGTACCTGTAGCATGAGCCAAAGGAATTCCTTTGGTTTCTACTGTCATAATGACGTCGATCGGCGTATCTGCAAAAGCTGAAGCAAAAATCTTACCTACTTCATTCAAAATCGCAGGTTGCCCTAACAGATCAGACATATAAATATAGTTACCTGGAAGCAGACGATCCGGTTGTCCTAATTGACCGCAGATTTCTTCCATAAATGAGAATGCTTTTTCTTTCGCCAGCTTTGGAATATATTTCACTCCGCCTGCTGCTCCTGCAAGTGTTAATAATTCTCCCGTACCATCTTCTTCAAAAACTTCTTTAATAATGGTCAGATCCTCACTAATCGATGATTTGGCCGCTCCGTATCGATCAGCGAAAGTGGTTAATGGAATCAGCGTATGTGGTCGTGAAGTTAAATATTGAGTTAATTCAACTAACCGCGCGCTTCTCTTTAATTTTTTCACCATAACGCCTCGCTATCTACAAAATATTGACATTTTATACCCTAAATCCGAATAATTAAAGTGAATATAACATTTTTGTACGTGTTTGTAAAAGAAAATCGCAATCTTTTTCTCTTATGGCTTATCATCGAGCACCATTTAGAGTTAAAAAGACTGCGATTTGAAATCATTTAAGTTAATATCCGCACAGCATAGACTTCTTTGCAAAATCCACGTAATCCATTATAGACACGAGCTACTTTGGACTCGCGCGAGATCAATCCGAATACAGTGGGTCCACTTCCTGACATAAGCACACCATCGGCTCCCAACTGAATCATCGCCTGCTTGAGCTGTTGAACTTGCGGATAATGAGTCAGAGTAACATCTTCCAACACGTTACCCAGTTGATGACAAATCTCATCAAAAGATTTGTTTTCTAACGCTTTTTGCATTTCTAGAGCAGAAGGATGCTTAGCGATCTTATCTGCACGAAACCGTCCGTATACATCGGCAGTAGACACGTTAATAGGTGGCTTCGCTAACACAACCCAGCAATCTGGTGGACTGGTCAGTGGAGTGAGTAGCTCTCCACGTCCTGTAGCGAGCGCTGTCCCCCCTGTGATGCAGAAAGGAACATCAGAGCCAATAGAAGCACCTAGCTCCATCATGTCTTCATGGGGAATCTGGAGGTTCCAGAGACGATTCAATCCTCTAAGCGCTGCTGCAGCATCACTGCTACCTCCAGCTAGACCAGCCGCAACTGGAATCTGCTTATCGATATGAATATGTACGCCTTGCTTAATATTATATTTTGCTTTAATTTTTTGAGCAGCTTGAAAAGCCAGATTTTTCTCGTCTAAAGGAATATATCCTGCTTGACTAGAAATTTGGATCGTATCTCGAGACAATTCAGTGATCGTTAGGCGATCGGCTAGATCCACCATTGTCATGATCATCTCGACCTCATGATACCCATCCGGTCTTTTATGTAACACATCCAGCATCAGGTTGATTTTTGCTGGCGCTTTTTCATATATCTTCATGCTGTTCCTCCACCCTCAACATTCCATCCGAACGATTTGATACGCTGCGTACGGGTTCCTGTGCTTATCATTACGAATAATCCATATTATAAAAAAAATGACGTACAAAGTCTATTATATGGGTATCGGGTTCCGTTCATGTAGATCAAATATAGTCACAAAACAAAACAGTCTCTACCCCGAAAGGAGATAAAGACTGTCTTATACTAAAACAGTTATTCAATTCCCAACATATTCGATTCGTGTCTGACAATCGTCATCACAGACGGTGACTTCCACAGAATCTGTCAATATATCGGCATAGCTGTAAGACACACGTTCAAATGTCTGATGCTCTTCAGCGAGCTTGACAATAAAAACAGAAGGGTAGGTCTCTTCCAAAACTCCGGTTCGTTCGATGGTCTTCTTACGACCACCATTAGCACGTAACGTAATTTTGTGCCCTACATGAGCATCAAGACTACGTTTGATTTCCAAAAGCGCATTGTTAGCCATTGACTACAACCACCTCTTTCCCTCTTCATTATATCAAAGAAAAGAGTGTTTGTCAAATGAACATTAAATTATAGCAGTATTAATTTTATCTTGTCAACGAATTTTTTCAACGGATACCTGCTCTCAAAAATACACTGCTCAAAGTTGCGTATTCTTGCAAACTAAGTGTCTCTCCACGTCTAGAAGGTTCGATTCCTGCTTCTGCCAAAAGTTGCTCTAATTGTGTACGATCGCCACCTTCAAAATAACGGCTACGCAAGTTATTGGCGATTGTTTTGCGACGCTGTACAAAACAAGATTGCATTAATTCAAAGAAGTACGCTTCATCTTCGACTTCAACTGCCGGACGATCCCTTAGTTTCAAGCGAATGACAGCAGATTCTACATTCGGTTGCGGGATAAATACCGTTTTAGGGACGATACAGATCAATTCAGGCACGCAATAGTATTGAACAGCAATACTAAGACTTCCGTAGTCTTTGCCTCCAGGAGGGGCTGCCATGCGCTGAGCGACTTCTTTTTGAATCATAACGACGATATTGTCTAACGGTAAACGTTCTTCTAACAACTTCATCACAATAGGTGTAGTGACGTAGTATGGTAAGTTAGCCACCACACTGACTTTTTCAACTTCACTGAAGTCTTCACGGAACAATTGATGCAAATCGACTTTGAGCACATCATCATGACGTACTTTAGCATGAGGATAAGGCTCTAAGACTTCTTTCAAAATCGGAATCAAGCGACGGTCAATCTCAACTGCTGTGACTGCACCTGCTTCTTGAGCTAGACGCTCGGTTAATGCACCGATTCCGGGTCCAATCTCTAATGCTCCATTTTCAGGCGTTAATTCAGCTGCTTCTACAATTTTGTTCAAAATATTGGAATCGATCAAAAAGTTCTGACCTAAGCTTTTTTTAAACGAGAATCCATATTTATTAATAATTTCTTTGGTGCGTTTGGGTGTAGCTATTTCTAATCGTTCATCCATATTATTGTTCTTCCTCCGCTTCCAGTTGTGAGAGTGCTGTTGCAAACTCTTCACGGCTAATTCCAAAAATACGTAAACGTTTATGGAACTGCTTTCCATTGCCATAACCTATGCCGAGCAGATTGCCCATTTTCATTCGTCGCTCCGCAGCATCAGGTTGCATCACAAGTCCTGTCATGATCAGATCTTCCCAATCGATCAGAACTTCCGCTTCTGGCATCTCAGAGTGTACACGCGCCAACGCTTCACGAATAGCTTCTGGAGAAGCATTTTCGACACCGATATCACCTTTGAGCGTAGCTTCACTTTCAGGGATAAAAGCATGCTTACATCCAGGGACTTTCTGCGCTACGATCTTACGTATCCGTTCACCTGCAAAATCAGGATCAGTTAATATAATTACACCGCGTCGTTCTTGAGCTAATTTTACACGACGAATCACATGAGCACCTATAGCTGAGCCGCCTGTCTCGATCGTATCTGCGTCTACAGCTCTTTTAATCGCTACGGTATCGTCTCGTCCTTCCACAACAATCACTTCTTTAATCACGTTGATTGTACGCTTCCCTTCACTCTCTAAATGATAAGATAATCTGTTCGATATTCATCTTAACAGAACAAAAAGAAGAGGATTTATCCTCTTCTTTTTGTTTTCTTTATGCACGCTCATAGTTAATATTATTTATATCATATAACAGATGACTGGGCTTAAGCAATGGTGCTATCCCAATCAACACCCTCTCTAGGGTTTAACCGGGCCAATTACATATACAGTGTAACCGGATTTGCGTCCAAATGCTCTCGCTTGGCTCAAGCTGTCTATATACACGTCGATTTTATTACCGTTAATAGCACTACCGGTATCTTCAGCACGGCGGAAGCCAATGCCTTCAATGTATACCCACCATCCCATAGGAATGACACTCGTATCGACTGCAATCGTACGACCTTCTGTTACACGTGCTCCCGAAGCAGTCACTGTACCTAGACCAGGTTCTTGAGACGAATAAGCAGTTAGAGATACATTGTTCAGTACTTTCGCATAAGAGAAATCTACACCTGCTTTGGAAGTACTATTACTTGATCCTCCACTAGAAGAAGCAGCTGCGAGAAGTTTAGGCTCCTCTTTTTTGGTACCAATAGCTACAATCTTATCTTTTACTTTTGCGGTTGTTTTTTTATCAACCATACGTTTGGAGACGAATTCTCCATCTTCGTATACTTTCTCGATGTATTGAACCACTTTACCTGTTTGACCGCCTTGCACTAACTTGGTTTTACCTTCAAGCATAGAACCATCGGTTTTCTTAACCGTTTGATACGGAATCTTGACTACTTTTTTCGCTACAAATGATTTGGTACGCACAATCTTGATATCCATATTGTCATGAACTGAAGATTCCATCGCAGGTGTTAATTGATCTTCACCTGACAGTGTTAACCCAGCCTGCTCCAATGTGTTACCAACTGTTTTAGAGGTGGTATAAATTTTCTTGGTTCCACCATCTGCCGTAATGTTTACTGCAACCGCATGGTTAATATAAACTTTGTCCCCATCCTGAAGCGCGCCATTCATAGGCATAGATACTTTATCTTGTGGTGCCACTTTAATTTGATTTTCATCAAGCAGTTGAGAAAGCATCAATTTACGTGTTTCCACGGTTTGTGCTTTGCCGTCAATGACTACAGAAATATTTTTACCCGCTTGATTATAAAGTAGGGACAATAGCATCGCTGCAAGAGCGATCACTAATAATGCAGCCCACAATACATAGCGTAGGTTTTGTTGCTTCCAACTCAGCGCGTAAGACATGCTGGATGAGCGCGAACCATGGGTTTTTTCGAAAGGAGCAATTGCCACTTCTTCCGTCCTCCTTCATAGTCTCGCCGTCTAGCTGTGACGTAATTGTATATGACGCGACTATATAACAGAATTTTCACAGGCTGATCGTAAGCATAAGATTACCAAATCTGTGTGATAATCTTTCGTGATGTTCAAAAATGCCTGCGCCATGGTCAGTCTAAGGGACACACCTAATATCTGAAAGATCAAATTTCAAATATCGTATTCTCTGAATCTTTTCGTTTAGCCCAAAACAAAAGAAGCCTCTGGAAAAGAGCAAAGCAACTTTTCCTTGGCTTCCGACGTATCTAAATACAGTTCGGAAAACGTTAGAAAATACGAGGTTGCCTCTGCATCGCTTACGGGGTTAGCTGTCGGATTCGGACACATCATATTTCTTGCCCTTTGAAGGCTCCTCCGCTCATGGCGCGAGTACCTCCAATTCACCCCATAGACCCTGTAAAAGGAATCATACATAATGACTTCGGTATTCTGATAATAATGGCTTGAAGACATATGTTGGTTCCCCCGTTTTCCTATGCAGGAAACTCAGCGAGACCGAATCATGGAATCTTGCGTAATAACAGCAAGATTAAATCACTGATGAAATAATATCCCGAACCCAACCCTCATGTAAAGCGACCAGCAAGCACGTTTTTCTGAATAAATGGTTAAAAAGTTGTCATATTCTCTTGTTTTTTGGTTATAATTTATTCATATATCCGTTTAACGCTGTTTTTTGCGTGATTTACTCTCTTTTTCACCGAATGCCAAATCGTTCCAGTGCATTTTTAGTTGTAATTGTACTAATTTCTTCCAGTGATACCCCTTTTAGCGCAGCAGCAGCTTCTGCTACAAGTGTCACATAACCGGACTCATTTCGTTTTCCACGATAAGGATGTGGTGTCAAAAATGGGGAGTCTGTTTCAAGCAAAAGACGGTCCATTGGAACCTGTTGTAACACCTCTTTAGGTTGCTTCGCATTTTTGAAAGTAATCGGTCCTCCAAACGATAAATGAAAGCCCATATCGAGACACATTTTAGCCGTTTCCCAGCTACCTGAAAAGGAGTGCATAACCCCTCCAACTTCATGTGCTTTTTCTTCGCGCAAAATCTTAACAATATCTTCATGAGCATCACGATTATGGATAACAATTGGCATATTAATCGAACGTGCTAGACCGATTTGTTCACGTAATACTTTATGCTGCACTTCTTTCGGTGAAGTATCCCAATGATAATCCAGACCAATCTCACCAATCGCTACTACTTTTTCATGTTTGCATAGCGATTCGATCCATTCCAGATCTCCAGGTTGCATATGAATCGCATCTACAGGGTGCCAGCCAATAGCCGCATATATAAATTCATAACTTTCGACTAATTCCATCGTGGTGGGAATCGTTTCACGGTTGAATCCTACATTGATCATTCGGGTTACCCCTTGTGCATAAGCACGCTCAATCACTTCTTTACGATCATCGGCAAATTCGATCGAATCCAAATGAGTATGTGTATCAAATAACATATACTTTTCTCACTCCTTCTCTGTTTCTCGTTCTTTTTTCGTTAATCTTATATTTCAAATTCCATCTGTGGCGGATTAATTTTGTTTTCAAATATCGCTGCCACTTCTTCGGATAATTGATGAATAACTTTCTCCAACTTATCTTGCGGATAATAGAGATGATATCGACCGCGATGAATCCCGCTAATCGAACGTACAATATCCGATACTTCTGATATTTCTTGGATTCGGTTTTGACGATCTAATAATAGAATTTGTTTTTCTTTTTTAGGATCACCTGGACGAAATACATCATAAGGAAGATCGGTGGGAAAATCGATTTCTAGATCATAATCAGGATGTAATCCTACTCTAGCAAATTCACTACGTATACTGCTAATCGTCTGCTTATCAATTAGATCTGTCTCTACATATTTATACAACTTACGCTGCATAAAACGATGACATACATCTGCCAAAATATCATCGTCTTCCCTTGTCCATTGCATAAATGCTGTCTGTACTAATGCTTCATCTAGCAATAAATAATCACCAACTTGAATATCGCCTTTGAATAACTCAGGTAAAGGATACGGCAAAAATTTAAAATCGAATCCTTCATCGAACAATTCTTTGGCACGACGGAAAATTTGTTTTAATACAATATCTGAACTTCGAGTTACTGGATGAAAATACACTTGCCAGTACATCTGATAACGTGCCATAAGATAATCTTCGATCGCATGCATACCTGATTCTTTGACAACGACGCGTCCATTGTGAGGACGAAGCATCCGCAAAATACGATCAACATCAATCGTTCCATAATTAACTCCTGTAAAATAAGCATCCCGTAACAAATAATCCATCCGATCCGCATCTAACGGACTCGATACCAGATTCACAACGATCTTTTTCTCATAATCTTTGCGAATAACAGAAGCGACTCGTTCAGCAAGACCACTCTCTGCTTCTTCCAATACCCGATTCACTTCGGTATCTCCAAGTAGGATACGACACGTCCATTCTTCATGATCCATATCAAAAGCTTCTTCTATAGAATGAGAAAAAGGTCCATGACCCAAGTCGTGTAATAAAGCGGCACATAATGCCACCAGACTTTCTTCACGTGGCCAATCTTCAAAACCACCACGTTCAAATTGAGAAATAATACGACGTGTAATTTCATATACACCTAATGAATGTGAGAAACGGCTATGCTCTGCTCCATGAAAAGTTAAATAGGAAGTTCCCAATTGTCTTATACGACGTAATCTTTGAAATTCAGGTGTATTAATCAAAGTCCAGATTAAACGATCTTGCACGTGGATATAATTATGTACAGGATCTTTAAATACTTTTTCTTCTCCTAAAGGTTGTACAGGCTTCAAAATAAATTCCTCCTTCTATCAATAAACCCTAACTATTTAAAATTAAAAATAGTTTTTTCGACGATATTGTCGAATGTTGTCGGTATATACAAGCTATGAATTTCCAAATCGACAAAATAATTTTAACCCTATAATACTTGATAATACCGCTATATAAAAATATTTTTTCAAAAAAAAGTGAAAAAAACTGTATTTTTCTTAAATTATAGGTTGACTGATTTGGGAAACGTTGGTATTATGAATATCATAAAACATAGAAATTTGTCGAATGTTAGCACATCAAACAAAACAATAACAACTAATATATTTAAATTTGAGAGGATTGATCAGTAATGATGAAATCAACTGGTATTGTAAGAAAAGTAGACGAATTGGGCCGCGTAGTAATTCCTATCGAACTTCGCCGTACACTAGGTATCGGAGAAAAAGACGCTTTGGAAATCTACGTTGATGGCGAGCGCATTATGCTTAAAAAATACGAGCCTGCTTGTATTTTCTGTGGTAACGCTGAAAATGTAACTTATTTTAAAGGAAAAATCGTTTGTAATGAGTGTATTTCCGAAATTCCTGTCCCTGTGACAAAATAAATAAAATAGGTTATACTAGAACTATCAACTTATTAATTCTAACCTTTTTAATATCTCCTTGAACCTTTACTCAGCATTTTGTCTGGGTAAAGGTATTTTTTTGCTTTCTTTTGGTTTTCAAAAAAGGCTTATCTTTCATTATACTTCCTTTTGCATAGCACTTCCAATTTGCACATCAAAAAGGAACCTCGAACAGATCAAGATTCCTCTATTTTCACGCTTATTTTCTTCATTATTTTTGTTAAAAACTCATCTATTTAACGAGTTTCTTCTATTATAAATGTATTTACCAAGCAAGCTCTTTCGTAACCACTCATATGCGTCTTACTCTTCTTCATTTAATAACACTTGATATACATCACGTTTAGAGATTTCACGATCTTTTGCTGTTTTTTTCATTGCATCTTTACGTGAAATATTCTCTTTATTTTCGTAATAGATCACATGCTCTTCTATCGTCATCTGTTGCCACCATTCGCTGGCTTCAGCTTTGGCTTCAATGATAGATTGTCCCTCGATTACAACACAGTATTCACCAATCGGTGGATGCGATTCTAACCATTCCAATACTTCTTCTACACTACCACGTGTCCATTCTTCATGACGCTTTGTCAGCTCACGTGCTAATACCACATTACGATTGCCTAAATGATGTGCAATCGCTGTTAATGTTTTGATAATTCGGTGTGGAGACTCGTATAACAGCAATGTACCTGCTCCATGCTTCACACTACCCAGTACTTCTTCTTGACCTTTATGATCTCTAGGCAAAAATCCAATAAACGTAAATCGATCTGTCGATAATCCAGAAGCAATCAAAGCAGACAGTGCTGCATTCGCTCCAGGAATAGGAACCACAGCAATTTGTTGCTCCAGTGCTAACTTCACTAATTCTTGCCCTGGGTCAGATATAGCAGGCAATCCAGCATCACTCACAAGCGCCAGACTACTTCCTTCTATAATAAGGCGAATTAACTCCGGTCCACTGGCTTTTTTATTATGCTCATGATAACTCAGTAATTTGCCTGGTGTAATATCGAAATGAGTTAGCAATTTGCGAGTCTGCCTTGTATCTTCAGCAGCAATAATATCGCATTCCTGTAATGTCCGTACAGCTCGATACGTCATATCTTCTAAGTTACCAATCGGTGTTGCAACTAAATACAAAGTGCCTGCCCCTTCATGAAGAACAGCAGACTCTCCTTTAGCAAAACTTTTTTGAATCTGTATGCTCATAGTGACTCCTTTAACCCGTAATAGACAGCTTTGAGATCAGGTGTATATTGTTCATGTTCATCATATACGATAAGTGGTGGTAGCATACGCATTTCTGGCTTACCTCCACGTAATCCTTCAATTAACACCATATTCGCTTCCATATGTTGACGAGGATGTACAAATCGAATACGCTTCGGTTCTACTCCATATTGACGCATCAAAATAATAATGTCTGCTAACCGGTGCGGGCGATGAACCATAGACAGCTTACCACCATTGCGAAGAAGCTTGGCAGACGTTTGAATCACATCTTCTAACGTACAACCAATCTCATGTCTTGCCATCGCATGATGAATATTTAACTTCATATCGCTTCCTGTTACAGGAGCGTAAGGAGGGTTAACGGTTACAGCATCATAAGCTTCTCGTTCACCTGCAAGTGGCATATCTTTAAGGTCTTGTATGCGAATTTTCACCTGTTCTTGTAAGTTATTCATGGTTACACTACGCATCGCCATATCTGCTAAGCGCTCTTGAATTTCCACACCTTCAATACTAGCATTTGTCCGTGTCGATAACAGAATAGGTATTACCCCATTGCCAGTACATAGATCAATTATTTTACCACGCTTAGGAATACTGGCAAACCGTGCCAGCAGTACAGCATCCATCGAAAAGCTGAACACTTCTCGACTTTGAATAATTTTAAGGTCATACGTAAGCAAATCATCAATACGCTCATCTGCCAGAAGGGGTTGTTCGTTCATGGTATTTCCTTTCTTATCCTGCGTTGTTTAGAAATGATACTACATTATGATTACACTATATAAAAACCGCGGCATAATGCTGTCCGCGGTTTGGATAATGCTACTATTCAGATTTATTCAAAAAAGAAAGGCAGAATAAGCAATCGCCTTCTGTACGCAAATGTCCATAATACACATTACAGATATGGAAGCCTTCGTGATAAATACGTGCTAGATTATCATAACCTTCTCCAACGACTTCTAGATCAGGTAAGTCTGAATACAATTTAGACGAATAGGTGCCAACAGATTTAGGCTCAATAACAGGAACCTCTTTTTTCAAGACTCTGCGCAACTGTTCATTTTCGGTACTCAAGCGTTGATTCTCTTCTAACAGTTCTTTCACAGCTTGCTTCATTTTACCCATATCTCCATGCATATGATCCATCTGTGTTTCCAATTCGTGAATGTGTGTAAAAAGATTTTTCTTCTCCAAGTTCCCACCTCAAAAGCAGCCTTGATCGGGTTTACTTCACGACCACGTCATCCAATGGCAGTTCTTTGACTTTACTGATGTCAAAAATCTGAACATGTACAGTACGCGAACCGGCATTGATACCCACCACTTTACCATCGCCTAGCGAAGTGACGACAAATTTACCGATAGCCGGAAGCTCTTCCTTCACGCTCTCATAATTATCGTGCTCGAATTTAAGACAACACATTAGACGTCCACACAATCCAGAAATCTTGGTTGGATTCAAGGACAAGCTTTGATCTTTAGCCATTTTGATCGATACTGGCTCAAAATCTCCTAACCAGGAAGAACAGCATAGAATACGTCCACAAGGACCTATACCACCTAGCATTTTAGCCTCATCACGTACACCAATCTGGCGTAGTTCGATACGTGTACGGAAGATACTGGCTAGATCTTTAACCAGCTCTCGAAAATCGACTCGACCTTCAGCTGTAAAATAGAAAATAATCTTATTACGATCAAATGTAAATTCTACATCGACCAACTTCATTTTCAATTCATGCTCTCTGATTTTGTTAAGACAGGTTGTGAAAGCATTTTTAGCTGCGATCCGATTTTCTTCTACTACTTGAGCATCATGATCTTCTGCAATCCGAATCACTTTTTTCAAAGGAAGAACGACATCAGATTCATTGACTTCTTTTTTACCAATCACTACTTTACCATATTCAATCCCACGTGCAGTTTCTACAATAACGTGTTGTTCACTTTCAACTGGAAAGTCTAACGGATCGAAATAATATATTTTACCCGCTTTTTTAAAGCGGACTCCTACTACACTATACAAAAGATAAGCCCCCTCATTTGCCAATACCGTTTTTCAACTCTACGGCAAAAATTCCGATATGAAGAATTACTTCTTATTCTCACCTGACATGACGTATTCAAAAAATGTGCGTTTGTTTAAAGCTTTGTGCACTCTGCATGATGTTATACACTGTCCGGTCTGTGATGAAGCTCCTTCAACCGCTAACGCCTATAAGAAATTGCTCCATGCATAACTGTGGATTCACATGAGAACGAAGCATTTTCTTACACTCTGCAGCAAGCGACATACACGATATCCAATGCTGCATATCACGAGTGGTAGCCACCTTGGAGAGAGACTCTAACTGATCTATAAAAACGATACTCTCGTGCCTTCCAATCTGGATATGAATGATATCCTTAAACCATAAGTGGAAAAGATCAAATACGTGCTCAATATGATCTCCAAGTCCGCCTTTAAACAGCTTTTGCTGAGCAGTAATAAGGCTCATACTCCCTCTACCTGCGGATTCCTTCCCTAATTGTAACATTACGTTTCTGATTTCTGCAAACCAATTCTGTGCTAGCAATTCTCGGCATTCCTCCAGATCAGACGCAATATGAACAACGCATCGTACTAAAGGCATTGGAAAGCCTTCATCTCCTAAGATTTGAGCCATTTTTTGAGGATCTGGTGGCGTAAATACTATAGGTTGAGTACGGGAACGAATCGTAGGCAATACTGACTGTGCATTTTCTGTGAGCAAAATAGCTACAGCAGGTGCTGGCGGTTCTTCCAAGAATTTTAACAGACTATTGGACGCTTGTATCGTCATTTTATCTGCATCTTTGATAATATATATTTTACGGTTACCCGATTCTGAACGATACGAAAAAATCCGCTGAATATCGCGGATTTGCTCAATTTTGATTGAAGATCCATCTGGTTCAATCACATGAAAATCAGGATGATTACCATGTTCCATCTTGCGACACTGTATGCACTCTCCACAGGCTTCGTCGCCTTTATGAATACAGACTAATGCTTTAGCAAAGCTATTCGCCATCTTCATCTGACCGCTACCTGCTGGTCCACTAAACAAATATGCATGAGAAATCTTTTGATTACGCAGACCATTTTGTAACATCTGCTTAGCAATATCTTGCCCGACAATTTCTTGAAAAGACATGGTGCCTCCTTACTGAACAGCTCACTTCAAGATCTATACTCACTATATTAATATAAAAAGTTAATAAGCATACCTCGAATTTCACCCATCCGTTGCAATAACTCGATTCGTCCTTCTTCACTTTGAAGCAATTCTTCTGCCATATTCATCAACATAGAATCTACTTCATCTAGCAATTTATACTTTTTACCACGACCCCGACGATCGAAGCTTTGCGTTTCTTTTACTTTGACACCGCGACGCACGGTATCTTCCAAAAAGCGTTTAACCAACATTTGATACGCTTTAAGTTCACGTAGTGTCATCGATTTTGCAAGCCGGTCACCCTGCATTTGAATCTCTTTAAATTGACGCTGAATATCATCATGTGTCGCTTGAGCACTATTATTTTGAAGCACATCCGAGAAATTCCGTTGCTGCACTACTCTATTGGGAGAATCGGATACGATAGGGTTACTTTTTAATGGAGGATAACCGGGGTTAATTTTCATTATTTTCTTCCTTTCTTTGCTGGCATTGAACTTCTGCTTATAGGCAGATCTTCTTTATATATGCCGGATAGTGTATATATCAATTAGCAGTCGCTAAACAGAGTCGTTATTAATTAGTATCGTTCATATTCACTGATTTACGAATAGTAAAATGAAAAAAAGTTCAATTTTTACGTATCGATACAACGAACGATCATAGATTTACAGCAGATAATAAAGACGGACCGGTTCCCAATAACGTAACCGATCCTCTGTTTGTTTCTTAATTATACTCTTTATTATTTAATTATGTTTAAAGATGTACTGATTTTTGCGTATTTTTTAAAATAAAATTCTTTTTTAGAAATGTTCAAATCGCTCAACAGGCATTACGAATACAGTAGCGCCACCTACTTGTACTTCCACTGGCAATGGAAGATACGAATCTGTTGTACCGCTCATTGGAGTAACTGGTGTAACCAGCTGTTCACGAATCTTACAACTATTACGAATGACTTCCATAACAGCTTCGATCTGGCTATCATCAACACCAATCATAAATGTTGTATTTCCAGCACGTAAAAATCCACCTGTACTGGCTAGTTTTGTTGCCCGAAAATTAGCTTTTACCAATTCGCCTGATAGACGGTTACTATCTTTATCTTGCACGATCGCAATAATCAGTTTCATTATAATAGCCCTCCTTTTACAGATCTGTAAGGCACCAAGCCCTGCTTTTTGTATTCGACATCGATAAGCATAATACCTCTATTTACTCTTTATCCATATTGTAACCGACTACCCTGAATAAGAAGCATATTCCTTATTCTTATACATGATACTGCTGAATTAATGTATCCAATACTTGCTTAATATCGTTAAAAACATGCTGTTCATCTTGCTCACCATTGATCATAACAAACCGTTCTGCGTGTTGTTCAGATAGTTCCATATATCCTTGATGTACTCGATGATGAAATTCCAATGCTTCCAGATCCAGACGATTGACTTCTCGTTCACCAGACTTAGACATAATGCGCTCTAATCCTACTTCAGGCTTAACATCAATATAGATATTCATATCTGCCCAATACTGCTGACCCTCTACATCTATCGCTAATTGATTAATATCGAGTACAGCTTTGCCCAGTTCACGTCCATACCCTTGATAAGCCAAAGAAGACATCACATATCGATCACAGATAACGATTCTTCCTGCCTGAAGCGCTGGAATCACTTTTTGAATTAAATGTTCTCTTCTAGCACTTGCATATAATAGACACTCTGTTAATCCACTCATATCATTATCAACATTCAAAATAACTTCACGAATTTGTTCAGATACAGAGATTCCCCCCGGTTCACGAGTCGATAAAAAATCAATCTGTTGTTCATTAAGATAACGTTTAATATGTTCAAGCTGACTCGTTTTACCGCTACCATCCATACCTTCTAATACAATAAATAAACCTTTTGCCTTCATTCTTATTCCTGCTTTCTGTAGACTACTGCTCGGTAGACATCTATTTATAGACACGCAATGTATTCAATGTAGAATCAGCAGTGCCTTGTATTTTGTGATGATGGCTTCGTAATGTTAACAGTCTATCATATACAGAAGAATGTATGATTTCTCCTGCATACAAAATGGGAATACCGGGAGGGTAGGGAATCACCATTTCTGCACATATACGTCCTTCTGCTTGTTCTAGAGATACTACCTCTACATTTTCTTCATCAATAGGTGTCATTGTAAACAAAATAGGCTCTGATATATTGTACTTATTTTGCTCATTAGATTGATCTTTATCAAGATTGATGGATTTGCCTTGATTTGTTGCTTGATCCCTATGCTGTTCTGTATGATCATTAATTTTCTGATCTGCACTATCCGCATTAGAATGAAATAAAGTCACTGAACTCTTCTTTTTTGACAAATGGTCATCCTCAGTGCCCTCAGAAGATCGTGTACGCTCTATTGTAGCTTGATTCTTATCTTGTTCCACGTTGTTTACTTGATGATCTTCTACACTAACTGTGAGTGGCTCTTGAGCGATCTGATGAAGAGCATCTAACAAGCGCAGACTATCTTCCAATGTCGAACCCAGACTAAATACGAGCACAACATACCGATCATCACTCATCTCAGGTACACAACCATAGTGCTCTAACCGCTCTTGCAAGACTTCACCAGACAAATACCCTTCTAGATCATAGATCACCACTTTAAAAGGATCTTGTGTATATCTCTCATCTGAAAAAGATAAATAATCGAATCTTTTGTTTTCCACCAATTTATCCATAAAATGATCTCGAGCTTCTAATCCGGTTGTGAAAATTTGCTCTCCATAACAATCTAATAAATAACGACTTAGATCCAGAGAAGCCATCAACGGATAGGAAGGACTTGAACTCTGAACCATCGTCAATCGTTGCTTTAATAAAGAACGTGCAATCAAATCCCCCTGCACATGTAGCATCGCACTCATAGTCATTGCTGCCAACATTTTGTGAGTAGATTGAACAACACCATCTGCACCTGCTGCTAACGCACTGATAGGGAAACGATGATGCTGGCTATAATGTGCTCCATGGGCTTCATCAACTAGCAAAGGTATCTGATAGCGATGACAAGCTTCAGCAATTCCACTCAAGTCTTTACCCATACCATAGTAATTGGGCGAAGAAAGTAGAACAGCTTTGGCAGTCGGATATTGCTTCAACGCTACTTCAATACTTTCTAGATTTGGAATTACAGCCAGACCGCTTGCTTGATCTAACTCCGATGTTAAAAAGACTGCCTTAGCTCCTGCCATCATTAATCCATGTAATATCGATTTATGTACATTACGTTGTACAATAATAATATCCCCTGGATGACTACATACTGTTAAAATAAGAGCTAGATTACCAACTGTGCTACCACCTACAAGAAAATGACTCTCCTCAGCTCCAAAACATTGGGCAGCCAACTGCTGAGCTTCTTGAATAACACCCTCAGGATGATGAAGATCGTCGGTACCACTAATTTCGGTAACATCCAGTTGTAGTATAGAGCTAAATAAATCATTTCCTATGATTGGTTTGAGCACATCCGTATAGATCATACCATTTTTATGTCCAGGCACATGAAAGCTACGCTGATCTGAACCAGCGTAATGAGTCAAAGCATCATATAAAGGTGCTTTGCATAATTTGGTTGTAGAAGCTTTCCATTGATTAGTCATATAGTCATTCCTATAATATTTATTGTGTATTGTTCCCTATTCTTATTATAATCAAAATAACAGATATCGTCTCAAACTGACTTATGATATATGCTAGGTACTTATAATTTGAGTACGTGTATTTCAAAAGGTACATATTTAACCGATATAAGGGTAACAACTAGCGATTGGATACAGACTACTTCTCGTGGAAAATATGAAGATCAAAAGTTAAATACCACTACCAAATGATAACAATAATACAATACAAGGAGGGTCGCACCGGATGGTAGCAGAAGCTCAACAAAATGCAACTTTTTATCAATATCAACTCATCAAAAAATGGCCAGTGACCAAAGTCTGGAATTTAATATATTTACTTATACCTATTCTAACATTAGCGATTGAACTGTATTACTTTTCATGGTCTAGTTTTGGTTTTTGGGTGCTTTCTTTTCCATTAGTATTATGGATTCAATATGTTATTTCTCGTTCTGTATTGATTATGACGGTCAATCATTTACGCAAACGATGGAAATTTCAAATTCAATTTCCATGGATCGGTTATCTGCCTGATCAATTTATGGGCTATTCTACATTCCGCAGAGTGTTATTACATACAACGTGGATCGGGTTATGCTTTGCTGCTGTTTTATGTATGTGGCTCCCAGTCAATTTTTCAATTTCTTTAGTTATGTGGCATATTTGGTTTTGCTTACCCCGTTTAATCATCTTGCTTCGTTTATTCCGTAAACGCAAAGATGGCATTATTAAATTAACAAAAGAAGAAGTATCTTATTATATCCAATAATTCGACTTCCAACATTATAACTAGACTATTATATCAAAATTAAGGGAGTACTTCTTAATAGAGTACTCTCATAACTACTCACTACTCACTACTCACTACTCACTACTCACTACTCACTACTCACTACTCACTACTCACTACTCACTACTCACTACTCACTACTCACTACTCACTACTCACTACTCACTCATTATTAACGGTAATGACTATATTGCTAGCAATTACAGCATAATACCTGCTATTTTATCTATTCTAATTAATTTCTAATCTATTACTGAACTCTACAAACAAATAAGCTAGTAAAAGTAAACGTTATAACTCTATTAACAAAACATCTAAAAACTCCATTAGATACAGAAGTAAAACACGTTCATAAAATAAGTCAATACAACAAAAAATCGGTATCTTTCTAAATACAGAAGATAACCGATTTTTATTTTATAATTTTAACTTCTATTCTCTGTTCTTTGTTCTCTGTTCTCTGTTCTCTGTTCTCTGTTCTCTGTTCTCTGTTCTCTGTTCTCTGTTCTCTGTTCTCTGTTCTCTGTTCTCTGTTCTCTGTTCTCTGTTCTCTGTTCTCTGTATTAATTTTGGACTTTCCATCTACTTCACTAGTCAAATGCTAAGGATTGATCGTAGCTTCAGCAATAGGTGCTCTCGAACTTTTATCAGGTACAATAACAGTCAAATAATTATTCTGTAATACTAATTGTAGTGTACGATTACCTTGTACAAAAACAAAGTTAGTCTGCTCTTCATCTATATTCTCTTGTTGTTGTTTCCAACCCCAATTTTTAATTTCTTGTAAATACAGATCTGGTAATGTAGATGCTTCTATTCCTGGAAGCTTATAACGTACATAATTCATTTGCCTATTATTAATAACAGTATCCATATCCTTCACTTCTTCTGGAATAGGAAAACTAGACTCTACAAAAGCACCCTGATAATGAGTCCAAGAAATATTAGCTTGCGAACAACCTACTAATGCTCCCCAAAGCACTCCCAATAATAATACATTCCATATCCGATGCTTGTTCTTCCACCACATCACATCGTCCCCCTAAATAAAGATAGAATTCATCATGTTCATATATTTGTGAATATATAAGGTATAATCAACAATCAAATTCGCATACTGCATAATTATACATTCTATTAATAATAAATATACTTAATTACGCTCTATGACTTCAAATTAAATTTTTCTATATAAAACGAATATCACTTTTTTTCGCTATCGTGACTTTAGAACTATCTAATACTTATATCAGTATACTATTTGTTATAACAACTTCTGTAACAAAACAGTTACACTTCACTAAGATTAAGATACAATATCTTATAATCTATAGCTTATTTATGTATTTATATAGATGAAGATCCAAAGATACATGAAGAAATATAACATCATGTAGTCATAACAAGAAATGATCCATCTCACTGACTTATTCTTTGCCTAATCAAAACGTATACAAAATATTATTGTTCTTAAGCTCTAACTTTAGTTCTATCTATTTCCTTGTACTCCATCTTATGAAAATATCATTCATTCTACACTCTTTGCTCGCTTTATAATTATGTAAAGTAATAAACACATACAGCAAGAAAATCATGATCTTACACTGCCAACAAAAGCCTCTAGCACAGAAGTAGACGCCTATACTACCTAGATATACTTATATGATAGTGTATTCTATTGTAGAATTATGACGGTATCGTTCTGAATTTCAAACAGAGGAATAAGAAGTCTGAAGGCGATTAGCCTTAGCATAAGTAATTTTAAAAATTATAGCTGTTCTTTCCTTGAAGCTACTTTATTAGATTCTATATAGAAAAGGATCTAATACATTTAATACATACGATTACAATGTATCACAGCATTGGCAGCATTGAACTTGTATAGAGATTCATATAAGGATTTCTTCTATATATGCTATCTATAGAAAGTATAAGAAGAATAACGGTCATCTTGATCTAACCTTACACCCTGTTTAATCTAATCATAACCAAAATACTATCTATACCCCAATCCAAATACAATCCATACAATCTTTCCTAAGCCACTTATACTCAAACCTTATGCTCTTTCTCAGAAATTAAATCCTCTACATCTACATATCGATACAGAGAAGAGATTGCCCTAACCCGTTGCCGTTGGAATCCATGTTATATCTCTCTACCCATCCTCTAAAATCAAAGGGTATAGATGCTATTGGAGTTCTAGTCTGCCTTACCTATCCTTTAAAGTCTATGAAAACAAACAAAATCAATAAACAAAACAAAGCAAAAAAAGAGCGACTCCTGTAAACAGGAATCACTCTTTGGGTCTTGCGCGTTGCTTGGCAACGTCCTACTCTCCCAGGACCCTGCGGTCCAAGTACCATCGGCGCTGGAGGGCTTAACGGTCGTGTTCGGGATGGGTACGTGTGGAACCCCTCCGCCATCATTACCAAACAGTCAGGCTGTATTGCTCCCTGAAAACTGAATCCGAAAACTGAAACATCGCGTTTGTAGATTTTGGATAAGCCCTCGACCGATTAGTATTGGTCAGCTCCATGCCTTGCGGCACTTCCACCCCCAACCTATCAACCTCGTCGTCTACAAGGGGTCTTACATACTGGGAAATCTCATCTTGAGGGGGGCTTCACGCTTAGATGCTTTCAGCGCTTATCCCTTCCGCACGTAGCTACCCAGCGATGCTCCTGGCGGAACAACTGGTACACCAGCGGTGCGTCCATCCCGGTCCTCTCGTACTAAGGACAGCTCCTCTCAAATTTCCTACGCCCACGACAGATAGGGACCGAACTGTCTCACGACGTTCTGAACCCAGCTCGCGTACCGCTTTAATGGGCGAACAGCCCAACCCTTGGGACCTACTTCAGCCCCAGGATGCGATGAGCCGACATCGAGGTGCCAAACCTCCCCGTCGATGTGGACTCTTGGGGGAGATAAGCCTGTTATCCCCAGGGTAGCTTTTATCCGTTGAGCGATGGCCCTTCCATGCGGTACCACCGGATCACTAAGCCCGACTTTCGTCCCTGCTCGACGTGTCTGTCTCGCAGTCAAGCTCCCTTATGCCTTTACACTCTTCGAATGATTTCCAACCATTCTGAGGGAACCTTAGGGCGCCTCCGTTACACTTTAGGAGGCGACCGCCCCAGTCAAACTGCCCACCTGACACGGTCCCTGTACCGGATCACGGTACGAGGTTAGAACTCAAATGCGATCAGGGTGGTATCCCAACGGCGCCTCAACCGAAGCTTGCGCTCCGGTTTCTACGGCTCCCACCTATCCTGTACAAATCGCACCCCAGTTCAATATCAAGTTGCAGTAAAGCTCCATGGGGTCTTTCCGTCTTGTCGCGGGTAACCTGCATCTTCACAGGTATTAAAATTTCACCGGATCTCTCGTTGAGACAGCGCCCAAATCGTTACGCCATTCGTGCGGGTCAGAATTTACCTGACAAGGAATTTCGCTACCTTAGGACCGTTATAGTTACGGCCGCCGTTTACTGGGGCTTCGGTTCATAGCTTCGCTTGCGCTAACCACTCCCCTTAACCTTCCAGCACCGGGCAGGCGTCAGCCCGTATACTTCGCCTTGCGGCTTCGCACAGACCTGTGTTTTTGCTAAACAGTCGCTTGGGCCTTTTCACTGCGGCCCCCTCGTGCTATTCACACTACCGGGGCACCCCTTCTCCCGAAGTTACGGGGTCATTTTGCCGAGTTCCTTAACGAGAGTTCTTCCGCGCGCCTTAGAATTCTCTTCTCACCCACCTGTGTCGGTTTACGGTACGGGCACCTGCTTCCTGGCTAGAGACTTTTCTTGGCAGTGTGAAATCATGACCTTCGCTACTACAATTTTCGCTCCTCATCACAGCCTGGCCTTGCGGTATGCGGATTTGCCTACATACCAGCCTCACTGCTTGAACGGACATCCATCAGTCCGCGTCACTATCCTCCTGCGTCATCCCATTGCTCATAACGGCTTTCGGTGGTACAGGAATTTCAACCTGTTGTCCGTCGACTACGCCTTTCGGCCTCGCCTTAGGTCCCGACTTACCCTGAGAGGACGAGCCTTCCTCAGGAATCCTTGGGTTTTCGGCGGATCAGATTCTCACTGATCTTTTCGTTACTCATACCGGCATTCTCACTTGAATGAGGTCCAGCGCTCCTTGCGGTACACCTTCAATCTTCATTCAACGCTCCCCTACCCCTGATACAAAGTATCAAGCCATAGCTTCGGTGGTGTGTTTAGCCCCGTTACATTTTCGGCGCAAAGTCACTCGACCAGTGAGCTATTACGCACTCTTTCAATGGTGGCTGCTTCTAAGCCAACATCCTGGTTGTCTGTGCAACTTCACATCCTTTCCCACTTAACACACACTTGGGGACCTTAGCTGATGGTCTGGGCTGTTTCCCTTTCGACAATGGATCTTAGCACTCACTGTCTGACTCCCGGAATAAAGTCTGTGGCATTCGGAGTTTGACTGAACTTGGTAACCCTTGCGGGCCCCGCATCCAATCAGTGCTCTACCTCCACGACTCAACTTCCGAGGCTAGCCCTAAAGCTATTTCGGGGAGAACCAGCTATCTCCAGGTTCGATTGGAATTTCTCCGCTACCCCCACCTCATCCCCGCACTTTTCAACGTGCGTGGGTTCGGGCCTCCAGTACGTGTTACCGTACCTTCACCCTGGACAGGGGTAGATCACCTGGTTTCGGGTCTACGTCCACGTACTTAGTCGCCCTATTCAGACTCGCTTTCGCTGCGGCTCCGGCTTTTCACCTTAACCTTGCACGGGAACGTAACTCGCCGGTTCATTCTACAAAAGGCACGCCATCACCCATTAATAGGGCTCTGACTTTTTGTAAGCACACGGTTTCAGGTTCTATTTCACTCCCCTTCCGGGGTCCTTTTCACCTTTCCCTCACGGTACTGCTTCACTATCGGTCGCTAGGGAGTATTTAGCCTTACCAGATGGTCCTGGCAGATTCATACGGGGTTTCACGTGCCCCGCACTACTCGGGATCCGTCTCGGAGAGAATGAGATTTAAGCTACAGGGCTTTCACCTTGTCTTGCGGGCCTTTCCAGACCTCTTCGCCTACCTCATTCCTTTGTAACTCCAAAGAGACGTCCCACAACCCCAAGAAGCAAGCTTCTTGGTTTGGGCTGTTCCGCGTTCGCTCGCCGCTACTGACGGAATCACTCTTGTTTTCTTTTCCTGAGGGTACTTAGATGTTTCAGTTCCCCTCGTCTGCCTCTGCACACCCTATGTATTCAGGTGTGAGTAACTGGAGATGAATCCAGTTAGGTTTCCCCATTCGGACATCCCCGGATCACAGCTTGCTTACAGCTCCCCGAGGCCTTATCGTTGTTCGCCACGTCCTTCATCGGCTCCTAGCGCCTAGGCATCCACCGTGTGCTCTTAGTAGCTTAACCTAAGTGTTTCTATTAAAATAGAAACGGTGTATATTATTTCTCGCCTACTGCTGTTTAACACAGTCGTAGAGAAGAAACATTCTAAAACGCGATGTTTCGTTTTCGGTATCCAGTTTTCAAGGATCAACAGTTTGAAAGAGGTTTACTCTTTCAAAACTGAACAACGAGTGAGTTTTGCCATTCAATGAATGACCACAGATCCACCGAAGTGTTCTGCGTTTGTCGTTCTTCGAAAAGAACGACGTTCGAATGTTTCCGTTGCAGGAAACGATTCTCCATAGAAAGGAGGTGATCCAGCCGCACCTTCCGATACGGCTACCTTGTTACGACTTCACCCCAATCATCTACCCCACCTTCGGCGGCTGGCTCCTTTGCAGGTTACCCCACCGACTTCGGGTGTTGCAAACTCTCGTGGTGTGACGGGCGGTGTGTACAAGACCCGGGAACGTATTCACCGCGGCATGCTGATCCGCGATTACTAGCAATTCCGACTTCATGCAGGCGAGTTGCAGCCTGCAATCCGAACTGAGACCGGCTTTTAAGGATTGGCTCCATCTTGCGATATTGCTTCCCGTTGTACCGGCCATTGTAGTACGTGTGTAGCCCAAGTCATAAGGGGCATGATGATTTGACGTCATCCCCACCTTCCTCCGGTTTGTCACCGGCAGTCTGCTTAGAGTGCCCACCATGATGTGCTGGCAACTAAGCATAAGGGTTGCGCTCGTTGCGGGACTTAACCCAACATCTCACGACACGAGCTGACGACAACCATGCACCACCTGTCTCCTTTGTCCCGAAGGAAAAGACTATCTCTAGTCCGGTCAAAGGGATGTCAAGACTTGGTAAGGTTCTTCGCGTTGCTTCGAATTAAACCACATACTCCACTGCTTGTGCGGGTCCCCGTCAATTCCTTTGAGTTTCAGTCTTGCGACCGTACTCCCCAGGCGGAATGCTTAATGTGTTAACTTCGGCACCAAGGGTATCGAAACCCCTAACACCTAGCATTCATCGTTTACGGCGTGGACTACCAGGGTATCTAATCCTGTTTGCTCCCCACGCTTTCGCGCCTCAGCGTCAGTTACAGCCCAGAAAGTCGCCTTCGCCACTGGTGTTCCTCCACATCTCTACGCATTTCACCGCTACACGTGGAATTCCACTTTCCTCTTCTGTACTCAAGCTCTCCAGTTTCCAGTGCGACCCAAGGTTGAGCCTTGGGCTGTGACACCGGACTTAAAAAGCCGCCTGCGCGCGCTTTACGCCCAATAATTCCGGACAACGCTTGCCCCCTACGTATTACCGCGGCTGCTGGCACGTAGTTAGCCGGGGCTTTCTTCTCAGGTACCGTCACTCCGATAGCAGTTACTCTATCGGACGTTCTTCCCTGGCAACAGAGCTTTACGATCCGAAAACCTTCATCACTCACGCGGCGTTGCTCCGTCAGACTTGCGTCCATTGCGGAAGATTCCCTACTGCTGCCTCCCGTAGGAGTCTGGGCCGTGTCTCAGTCCCAGTGTGGCCGATCACCCTCTCAGGTCGGCTACGCATCGTCGCCTTGGTGAGCCGTTACCTCACCAACTAGCTAATGCGCCGCAGGCCCATCCTCAAGTGACAGATTGCTCCGTCTTTCCAAATTCGTTCAGGCGAACAAATCATGTATTCGGTATTAGCTACCGTTTCCGGTAGTTGTCCCAAGCTTGAGGGCAGGTTGCCTACGTGTTACTCACCCGTCCGCCGCTAAGTATCCGAGAAGCAAGCTTCTCATCAACTCCGCTCGACTTGCATGTATTAGGCACGCCGCCAGCGTTCGTCCTGAGCCAGGATCAAACTCTCCATAAAGTGTTTGACGTGCTCAAATCTAAAACTGGCGAGAACCGAAGTTCTCTATTTTTTAAAGGTCGGCTAAGACCTTCATTACTCACTCGTTGTTCAGTTTTCAAAGATCAAACATTTCGTTTTTCGTTGTCTATGTTTCTCGGTGACAACTTTTATATCATATCATGTTTTCAACCACTTGGCAAGCACTTTTTTTGAAGTGTTTTTTCAAGTTGTTTTCATATGATATTTTGTGGATGTTGTCGTTCGTTCGTGACAACTTTTATAATATATCATGTATCGAGTTAGATAGTCAACACTTTTTTTGAGAATATATTTTTATTATTAAACTACTTTGATTAGTACATCTTTTCTTTCTATATTATCGTTTCCTTCTATATAGAAAGAAAAGAGTAAATCATTTGCTCTTTATAGTAACAAGCAATAGATCTACTCTCTATATTCATTCATGTATCTTCTATATAACCTATCTTCTATAGATAGCAAAGAACGAATAAATCTTAACTTTTTTGCAATACTTCTTTTCGTTTAATAATCTCTTGTATAAACAGTTGATGATTTTCTATTAGATTATAGATCGTACCATCTACTGAGACTAGCGGACGTGTGGGATATGAGCGATCAGAGAAAATGATTTCTCCTATCAGACCATTACTTAGACGAACCATTGTCCCATTATGGAACTGTGTGACTTTGCTAATAAAGGTAGTTACGATTTTAGGATCTAATTTGCCAAAAGCTTCTGAATCGATCTGCTCAAGTACTAGATAAGGAGATTGTGCCTGGCTATATGTTTTGGAAAGCGTCATTGCATGAAAGATATCGGCGACACCAACGATTTTGGCATAGATATGAATCTGGTCAGCTTGTAGACGAAGCGGATACCCTGAACCGTCCACTTTCTCATGATGTTGTAGTGCTGCCAAACGTACGCCTTCACTAATCCCTTTAACGTTCTTGAGTAGCTCATAACCATACATGGTATGTCGACGTATTTCTTCGACTTCTGATGCTGTTAGCTTTGAAGGCTTTTGTAGAATATCCAAATCGATCTTGGCATTACCGATATCATGAAAAAGTCCTGCAAAAGCGACTTGCATCCCTTCATTTACAGGAAGCCCTAACCAATGAGCTATCTTATAAGAAGTGAGTCCGGTTAATACAGCATTATGATACCAATAATCTTGCTTGTTTATACTTTTAGGGTAGAAAGTGAGAATATTGTATTCTCTTGAGTATTGTAATAATTTCTCCATTTGGATGCGTAATTCCAACACAGGGATTTCAGTAACTGCGACATTACGAAATACATTTTTTAATAATGTAATCATCTTCTCATAATCTTTTTCAAAAGATAATACTTTTTGTATCGCTTTAACTTTTGCGCCGATCTCATTTAGAGCATTAGATTCTACAGGACGAGCACTTAATTCTTCTTTAGGACTTTTACCGTTATTAATTTCTTCTATTAAAAAAGCACGTAAAATTTCTATATCTTTGGGCATGACTGTTTTGCCTTTAGGAAAAAGCAAATTACCTTGAGTTGTGAATACATCGTGTGTAATTCGGACTCCTGGTGTTACATCATCAATTAATATCGCTACCATTGGATTAACCTCACTCTATTTTAAAATACTAAAAACCTTTAGATTGCATTATGAATAATTCGCTAGTTCTAAAAAGTTATGTATAAAATAGGGACTAAAGACTTGATTACTTAGACTTATTATATGCCGTATTTGTCATTTCTTCAATCTAATTTAGTAAACTTCTTAACTATTTTTAAATAAAAAAGAGAACTTTCTTTGGATAGAAAGTTCTCTCTTTATTTTGAATATTTAAAATATATTATTCCGCTTCTTCTGTATGATCTGTCGATGTTTCTGGGTTGTCCAGTTGTTGCACAGACTCTTGCTCTTCTGTACTACCTATTGCATCTTCAGCAAATACATCATCATCCGGTGAGTCGTCGTCTTCATTCTTATCTGTACGACAAATCGTAGCTACAGAGTCTTCATCACGAATATGAATCAATTTCACACCCTGTGTGTTACGTCCCATGGTGGAAATACCTTCAATATCCATACGAATCAATGTTCCGCTTGTGGTGATAATCATCAGATCTTCCTCGTCTTTAACAACTTTAAGACCTGCTAACTTACCATTCTTATCGGTGACATTCATCGTTTTGATGCCTTTACCACCACGTGTCTGAATACGATAATCAGAGCCTGGCGTACGTTTACCGTAACCTTTGGATGTTACAATCAATACTTTCTGATCATCATCCACGATATCCATACCGATCACTGCATCGCCTTCATCCAAGGTGATTCCTTTTACCCCTGTAGCACTACGTCCCATCGGACGAACATTGCCTTCAGAGAAACGAATCGACATACCATAAGATGTACCCATGATAATCTCTTGTTTGCCATCTGTTAATTTAACTTCAATCAGCTCATCATCTTCACGCATATTGATTGCGATCAGACCGCCTTTACGAATATTAGTATAATCGTCCAGACGTGTTTTCTTCACGACACCTTGTTTGGTTGCAAAGAATAGATGCTGATCTCCTTCAAATTGCTCTACAGAGATTACGGCATTTACCGATTCGCCTTGTTCGATTTGAATAAGGTTGATCACCGGTGTTCCACGAGCAGTACGGCCCAATTCAGGAATCTCATAGGCTTTGATGCGGTATACTTTACCTTTGTCTGTAAAGAATAACAAATGGTTATGAGAATTGGTTACAAAGAGATGCTGCACAAAGTCAGTATCTTTCATATCCATCCCAATAACACCACGTCCACCACGTTTTTGACTACGGAATGTAGTGACTGGTGAGCGTTTGATATACCCTGTATGAGTTACTGTAACAATAACTTCTTCTTTAGGGATCAAATCTTCATCCAGAATACTTTCTTCGCCAACTGTGATCTCTGTACGGCGCTCATCACCAAAACGTTCTTTGATTTCATTAAGCTCTGTACTGATAATTTCAAGAACAAGATCTTCATTTGCCAAAATTTCGCGGTATTCAGCGATTTTGACTAATAATTCATTGTATTCGTTCTCGATCTTCTCACGCTCTAATCCTGTTAAACGTTGCAAACGCATATCCATAATCGCTTGTGCTTGTTCCAGACTTAGAGAAAAACGCTCAATAAGGCTTTCACGAGCCACATCACTGGTATTGGATGCACGAATCATACGAATAACTTCATCCAGATTATCTAAAGCTATACGCAAACCATCTAAAATATGAGCGCGTGCTTCTGCTTTTTTGAGATCATACTGTGTACGACGACGAATAACCTCGATCTGATGCTGAATGTAATGATGTAATACTTCGCGTAAAGTTAGCAATTTAGGTTCATTGTTAACGATAGCTAGCATGTTCACACCAAATGTAGATTGCATCGCTGTATGTTTGTACAAGTTATTTAGAACAACACTTGGATTCACATCACGGCGTAATTCAATAACGACACGCATACCGTTACGGTCAGACTCATCACGTAGATCGGTAATGCCTTCGATTCTTTTTTCGCGTACCAATTCAGCAATTTTCTCAACTAGACGAGCTTTGTTGACCTGATAAGGCAATTCATTAACAACAATACGAGCTTTGTTGTTATTTTCTTCGATCGTTGCTTTGGCACGCATCGTTACTGATCCGCGACCTGTTTGATAGGCTTGACGAATACCCGAACGTCCTAAGATATAACCGGATGTTGGGAAATCAGGGCCTTGAATATAATCCATCAGTTCCATCGAAGTAATCTCTGGATTCTGGATCATAGCTTGTACACCATCAATAACTTCGCTTAAATTATGCGGAGGAATATTGGTAGCCATACCTACAGCAATACCAGATACACCGTTCACTAATAAGTTAGGGTAACGAGCAGGTAGTACAATCGGTTCTTTTTCTTCACCATCATAATTAGGCGCAAAGTCGATCGTTTCTTTGTTGATATCACGTAACATTTCCATAGCAATTTTGGACAAACGTGCTTCGGTATAACGCATTGCTGCTGCCATATCGCCATCGATCGATCCAAAGTTACCATGACCATCTATCAACATATAGCGCATAGAGAAATCTTGCGCCATCCGTACCATTGTTTCGTATACAGCCGAATCACCATGCGGGTGATACTTACCAATAACTTCACCGACGATTCTTGCTGATTTCTTGTACGGTTTATCTGGAGCCATACCAAGCTCTGACATGGCAAATAATATACGCCGATGCACAGGTTTCAAACCGTCACGTACATCAGGCAAAGCCCGGCTCACAATGATGCTCATTGCATAATCCATAAAGGAATCACGCATTTCTACACCAATGTCCCGATCTTTAATTTGCGAAATCTTTTCTTCCGCCATGTTAAGCTTAACCTCCCTTATTGCAGCCTTCGTTTTGCTTGCACAAATGCTTGCTTATACAATGTATAAAATAAGTTGCTTGTCGCCAGAATATGGTTAAAAGTTGCTACTCTGTACTGTGTTGTCCGCTCTAGCTATGCTTACGACTACATCACTTTATTATACCATTTTTCTTGAATAATGTCCTGTATTTCATCATGATTTTCAAAGCTTTTGTAAATATAGTTGCTACAAAAATAAAAGAGCATCTGTATACAACAAGATGCTCTTTATCTACTGCATATTTATATCGTTACATTGATAAATAATAGGAATTAAACATCAAGATTGGTCACGTATTTAGCGTGTTCTTGAATAAAGTCACGACGCGGTTCTACGTTATCACCCATCAACGTATCAAAAATCGTATCTGCCAAAATCGCATCAGGAATACTGACTTGTAACATAATACGACTTTCAGGGTCCATCGTTGTTTCCCAAAGTTGAGTTGCATTCATCTCACCCAAACCTTTGTAACGTTGAACATTGAACTTAGCATTTTCGCCAAAACCAGCAATGATCTGATCGCGCTCTTTTTCAGAGTTAGCATAGACCGCTGTTTTGTTGCGTTCTACTTTGAATAAAGGCGGTTGTGCAATATAGATATAGCCCGCTTCTAGAAGCTGACGCATATAACGATAAAAGAAAGTCAACAATAGTGTACGAATATGAGCACCATCGACATCAGCATCAGTCATAATAATGACTTTGTGATAACGTGCTTTGGAAAGATCAAATTCTTCACCAATCCCTGTACCTAGAGCTGTAATAATCGCTCTAATCTCGGCATTACCTAGAATACGATCCAAACGTGCTTTTTCAACGTTTAGAATTTTACCACGCAATGGCAAAATCGCTTGGAAGTGACGATCACGTCCTTGCTTCGCTGATCCACCAGCAGAGTCACCTTCGACAATGTACAATTCGCTGATCGAAGCGTCTTTGGAAGAGCAGTCTGCCAGCTTACCGGGCAAAGCACTGACTTCTAGTACACTTTTACGGCGAGTCAATTCACGCGCTTTACGAGCAGCTTCACGTGCTCTAGACGCCTGTAAAGACTTTTCAAGTACACGACGAGCAACCGCAGGATTTTCGTTCATAAACTCTTGTAGCTTCTCTGAGAAAAGAGATTCAACAATACCACGAACTTCACTGTTTCCTAGCTTGGTCTTCGTCTGTCCTTCGAATTGAGGCTCAGGGATTTTGACAGAAATAATCGCTGTCAGTCCTTCACGCACATCTTCACCTGTCAGATTACCGTTATTGTCTTTGAGCAATCCGTTACGACGAGCATAATCATTAATAATACGTGTTAGTGCACTCTTAAATCCAGATTCATGAGTACCACCTTCATGCGTATTAATGTTATTAGCAAAAGAATAAATATTTTCTGCATAACTCTCGTTATATTGCAAAGCCACTTCAACTTGAATCATGTCACGTGAACCTTCAACATAGATCGGTTGTTCATTCAGTACTTCACGATTTTTGTTCAAATATTGAACGTACTCGATAATACCGCCTTCGTATTTAAAGGTGTTGGTTACACCTGTACGTTCATCTGTAATCGTCATTGCTATTCCTTTATTCAGGAAAGCTAATTCACGAATTCTACCAAGCAATGTGTCGTAATCAAATACCGTTGTTTCTGTAAAGATTTGAGAATCAGGTTTGAATGTAACCGTTGTACCTGTATCTTCATCTGCTCCCATTTCTCCGATGACTTTGATATCATACTGAGGAGCTCCGCGCATATATTCTTGTTGATGAATTTGACCTTCGGTTTTGACAACCACTTTTACATGTTCAGACAATGCGTTTACAACAGAGATACCTACACCATGCAGACCGCCTGATACTTTATATCCTCCACCGCCGAATTTACCACCAGCATGTAGAACAGTCATAACAACTTCTAGTGCAGAACGTTGCGTCTTCGCTTCGATCCCTACAGGAATTCCACGTCCATTATCGACAACAGTTACACTATTGTTTTCGTGAATAGTCACTTCAATATGGTCACAATGACCTGCAAGTGCTTCATCGATACTGTTATCTACGACTTCCCAAACCAAGTGATGAAGACCCTTAGAGCTTGTGGATCCAATGTACATACCCGGACGCTTGCGAACCGCTTCTAGTCCTTCAAGTACCTGTATCTGGCTCGCATCATAAGCCGGTTGATTCATAGACATGCGATTTTCACCTACTTCTATAATTTCAGGCAGTTATATCCCATAACTGCGTTCATGCATTAACAAAAAAACTATTTGCTCGCTTTTTGAGCGTCGAGGAAGAGATAGGGGAGTAGTACACTTTGTTTTTAGTGACTACGATCGATTTGGGTTCTTCTTCACCAATCGATTCTACTTTTTTATTTTCAAGAGCATTATTTACAAATTGCTTAGAAATTTTGGAAGACTTTTCGATCGATATATCAAAAATCGCGACAAGCTCCGAGGAACGGATAATCTTCTCGCCGCCCAAGTGAATATACATAGTCTGTAGTCCTCCCTACTTCTCAACGTGTCCTTGATGGACATGGAAAATCTGAGCTTCTTTAAGACGCTCTGTATTTAAACTTTCGATTCCGGTTGCTGTAATAAATGTCTGCACTTTACCTTGAAATGTCTCAATCAGTTGCGTCTGACGATAAGGATCAAGTTCAGATAGTACATCATCCAGCAGAAGAATAGGGTATTCTCCAATTTCTTCACGTATCAGTTCAATCTCTGCTAGTTTCAATGACAGGGCGGTTGTACGCTGTTGTCCCTGAGAACCAAAAACAGCTGCTTCATTGCCATTGATATGAAAAGTTAAATCGTCACGATGTGGACCTGCAAGGGTTGCTCCACGACGATATTCCTGTTCTTTCACTTGTGATAATTTTACCATAAATTGCTCAAATAAGACAGCTTCATCTTCCTCATCTGCGGTTCCGAACGATGGGACATAAGAAAGAACCAAATTCTCTTTGCCACCAGTTATCCCCATGTGGATAGTTTCTGCCCAACCTTGAAGCTTGTGGATAAAGTGTTTTCGTTTTTTGATAATTTTGACTCCATGTTCAACCAGTTGTTCATTCCAGATATCGAGCATCGTTGAATCTTTAGAGCCTGAACTCCATGCTTGTTTTAAATAATTATTACGCTGTATTAAAATTTTCTGGTATTGCTGCAAATGAAAAAGGTAACTGGGTTGTACTTGACCAATCTCCATATCTAAAAAACGGCGCCGCACTCCAGGAGATCCTTTAACAATCTCCAAATCTTCAGGCGCAAACATAACCGCATTGATCGTCCCTACAAATTCACTTAATTTGCGTTGTTCCAGACCGTTGATTTTAGCACGTTTGCCTTTACTCGTAAAGTTTAACTCTAGCTTTACTTTGCCATATTTTTTTTCAGCTTCACACGTAATTCGAGCTTGCTCTGCGTGAAAAGCAATCAGTTCTTTATCTTTATTGGTTCGGTGAGATTTGGAAAGTGCTAAAACGAAAAGAGCTTCGATCAAATTTGTTTTTCCTTGAGCATTTTGCCCGATAAACAAATTGACCGCAGCGAAGGAATCCAGTTGGAGATGATCATAATTGCGATAATTTTGCAGACTGACTTGGTTAATAAACATGGATGAGGTCCTCCAGATTATTGTTCACTGTGTACTTTGTATGAACCTTCTCCCTGTACCTGAATTTCATCTCCAGGATACAATTTACGACCACGACGTTCTTCCAATTCTCCGTTGACTTGTACCATTTGCTCTTGTAAAAGGGCTTTGGCACTTCCTCCTGTGGATATACAACCTGCTAATTTTAAAAATTGATCCAGCTTAATATATTCTGTTGATATCGTTATATTTTCCATGTGAAAAGTATCGTCCTTTCGTGTAGCAACATAGGTTGTGGATATGAATAGCCAGGTATTTATCAACGGTTCTCATGATGTGAACAGATCAGGAACTTGTTGCAAAATACCTGGCTATTTTATTTAATCCTTTATTTTGAGCTATTGGATTAGTTGGTTGTACGGTAAGGCAAAATAATATACAGGCTACGGCTATCATCTTGTGGCTTGATGATGATCGGGCTCATTACCCCTGTAAATTGAATCGCTAATTGTTCACTTTCGATCACTTTTAGCACATCCAACATATATTTGGAGTTGAATGAAATGCGTAAAGGTTCCCCTTCAAAACGAGAAACTTCAAGTTGTTCGGTTACTTTACCTAACTCAGAAGAGCTAGAAGAGATTTCAACGGCTCCATTGTCCAATGTTTGCATACGCACAATATTGGTTTTTTCTTCGCGAGATAACAAGTAAGCACGATCAATTGAATCTGCTAATTTTTTGGTATCAATCACGATTTCTGTTTTGAAATTGGTCGGAATGATTTTAGACGTATCAGGATACGTACCGTCGAGTATACGGGAATAGAAAAGAACACGATCAATTTTAAATAATACCTGATTATCCGCAACAACGATATCTAATAATGTGTTTTGGTCAGGAATAATTTTGCTGAGTTCGTTTAACGTTTTACCTGCAATAACGACATTGCTAAAACGCACTCCTGTATCTTCGCTCATGTGAACGGTACGACTTGCTAACCGATGGCGATCAGTAGCAACGAATTTAAGTTCACTTTCGTTCAAATTCCAAAGTACCCCTGTCAAAATAGGAGTAGTTTCTTGGGTGGAAATAGAAAAAGCCGTTTGCTTGATCATATTTTTGAGCAGATCGCCCGGGATTGAGATTTGTTGGTTTTCTTCGATGCTTGGCAAAACAGGGAATTCTTCTGGATCAAGACCTACCAGTTGGATATCTGTAGCACCTGAACGAATAAACGTTTGGAAACCATCACGAACTTCCATTTCGATTTCAGAAGAAGGTAGTTTTTTGATAATTTCAACGAAAAATTTAGCAGGTAAAACAACGCTGCCTGCACGATCGATTTGGACGATTGTTTTGGCATTGTCTTCAGCAGGAATAAACGATTGGATCGAAATATCTGTATCGCTGGCCGTTAAAGTTACACCTGTATACGAAACATCAAATTTGATGCCTGTCAAAATAGGGATTGTTGTACGGCTAGAAATAGCTTTGGAAACATGTTGTATCGATTCATTCAAATAACTTTTGGAAATTTGGATCTTCATGGTTTCACTCCTAATCAGCAAGGTTCATCTTTATCACAAATGTGTTAAGTCATTTGATGAATTTCAGAATGTGTTTTTATAAGAAGAATATATATAAATCTTTATAGTAATCGTAGTAGGGGCAGTGGATATGTGGATAACCCCCTCAAACCCACGTGTAAGTAAGCCTATCCACATGTGTATAGATTGTGTATAGGCTTGTGACTTATTCAGGATGGATTTTTAATCTTTTCCGTTAAGTTATTCACAACTTTGAATAACTCCTGATCAATCTTAAGCGTTCTTGAAATTTTCTCATGAGCATGGATAACAGTCGTATGATCTCGTCCTCCGAAAGCTTCTCCAATCTTCGGCAAAGAATAATCTGTTAATTCCCGTGACAAATACATTGCAATTTGACGTGGATACGCCACCGCTTTGGTTCTTTTACGCGCTTTAAAATCTTCCATTTTCAAATTATAAAATTCGCCAACTTTTTGTTGAATATCCTGAATCGTAATCATTCGTGGACGGCTGGACGGAATAATATCTTTGAGTGCTTCAGCAGCAAGATGAGAAGTTACATCTTGGTTGGTTAACGACGAATAAGCCACAACACGAATCAAAGCGCCTTCTAGTTCACGAATATTCGTATCGATCTGGTTAGCAATATAGACCATGGCTTCGTTGGGAATATCTAAATTCTCCGCTTTCGCTTTTTTCCGCAAAATAGCGATGCGTGTTTCTAGATCTGGAGGCTGAATATCAGTAATCAATCCCCATTCAAACCGCGAACGAAGTCTTTCTTCAAGCGTTGGAATCTCTTTTGGCGGGCGATCACTAGAAATAATGATCTGTTTGCGTTCTTCATGTAATGCATTAAACGTATGGAAAAACTCTTCTTGCGTCTGTTCTTTGCCCGCTAAAAATTGAATATCATCAATCAATAAAATATCAATATTACGGTACTTGTTTCGGAAACTTTCCCCGCGGTTGTCACGAATAGCGTTAATAAACTCGTTTGTAAATTTTTCGGAAGAAATGTATACCACTTTGCTATTTGGATTATGTTCCAAAATATAATGTCCGATGGCGTGCATAAGATGAGTTTTGCCCAGTCCTACACCACCGTATAAAAATAATGGATTATATGCTTTAGCTGGTGCTTCCGCTACTGCTAATGAAGCAGCATGCGCAAATCGATTGCCAGCGCCAATAACAAATGTATCAAACGTATACTTGGTATTGAGCATATTAGCAAGTGGTTCTTCTCGCATCGAAATAGCAGGTTGCGATTGAGTCTGTGCAGGTAAAAGCGATTCTTCAGGAAGTGCTTCTTCGATCACAAACTTAACGTCTACTTGTCTTCCCAAAAATTCAAAAACGGTCGAACTTACCAATTTGGTATACCGGCTTTCAAGCCATTCTACAGCAAAAGTGGTTGGTGCTGAAATTACAATAGAGTTCTCGGTAAAAGTCAGCGCTTTGGTTGCTTTGAACCAAGTGTCAAAGCTAGGCTTGCTCAGCTTTGTTTGAATAATGGATAGTATTTGCTGCCATAATTCGGAAGTATGGCTGTCCACAGACTGTCACTCCTTTTAAACTTCCAATGTGTGGCTGAAGCCATGCGCGGATATCGGAAATATTGAAAATGATAATTATGATGAATGGCGTAGAATTATCCCCAGAATACCAGAAGGTGGATAAACTAAAAAAAGGATAAGAAGAAATTGTTCACAACTTTATCCACAGGCTGTTGATAATTTTTAGGTTAGAATAATCTATTCACAGTCAAAAACAATATAATAATACCAAAAAGAACCCTTTATTTCAACGAAAACCGATAATTTATCCACAAATTCAATCTGTTGTGTATAAAACTTATGCACACCACTAGATATTGTTTATAAATTGTTCGGAACAAACTTTTTGCTTGTGGAAGAATTTTTGAATTATACACAGGCAGTTTTTTAGAAAGTGTATAACTGTGGAAAAAAGAGGATCTATTTTAACCTGTGGATAAACGTAAAAAGGAATGATTTTTTGAACAGAAAGTAATGCGCGTGGACGATAAAAATAAACAGCGATAGCTCCCTCTTTATACATAGAAGTACCAACTGCAAAATGTAATAAATGAAATTTCATTGACTTATATAGACATTTCGTGTTTAAATGTATAAGGGAATTTTTATGTGAATAGAACCAATTAAATATGGAATATAGATTTCCTGCAAGGAGGTGCACAATATGAGACCAACATTCAGACCTAACGTAAGAAAACGTAGTAAAGTACACGGATTCCGTAAAAGAATGAGTACTAAAAATGGCCGTAAAGTGCTGGCGGCTCGTCGCCTTAAAGGCAGAAAAGTCCTAAGCGCGTAAATTACTTTAAGACCACTGCGGTGGTCTTTTTTTCTTTACACTAAAAAATACTAAAAAATTTTATATTTTACTATATAGAAGAAGTCCACTATCTTGTTTTTGAAATTAAGGGGAAATTACGGTGCAAAAAAAGCTGCGTTTACGAAACCGAGCAGATTTCAGCCGTGTATACCGTCATGGTCGTTCTTTTGCAAATCATCAATTTGTGGTGTACTGGTTTCACAAAAAAGATATTGAGCAATTTCGGATGGGTGTATCTATCAGTAAAAAGGTAGGGAATGCAGTGGTCCGTAATCGGATGCGTCGTATGGTGAAGGAAATTGTACGTCATCATGCTGCTGAGATTGTACCGCAGATCGATATGGTATTTATCGTACGTAAAGGTGCGCTTTCTCTACAATATAAGGAGCTTGAAAAAAGTATCCTTCATGTCCTACGTAAATCTTCTTTAATTAAGCGTTCACAACGGTAGTGCTATCAGTTTATTTGTGTTGCTAAATATGGTATGATTTGCAGGGAAATGGAATGGCTAAGAGAGGGGTTTTGAAGTGTCGTTATTGAAGATTCGCAGAGGAAGATGGATGCTCCTCATAGCTGCCGGATTGATGATGGCTATTTTAGCAGGTTGTACACCGACTAATATGGCAACGCATTCGACAGAGGATTTACAGAACGGAGGTTGGTGGCAACGTTACGTCGTGTACTGGTTTGCCTACGCTTTAGACACATTCGCTGATTGGTTTGGCGGGGAATATGGTCTGGCGGTTTTGGTTCTGGTGCTTATCGTACGTACATTGATTTTGCCATTGACGTTAAAACAAGTCAAAAGTTCTAAAGCAATGCAAGCAATTCAACCGCAATTACAGAAATTGCGCGAAGAATACAAAGATGATCCACAAAGACAACAAGCTGAAACGATGAAGTTGTTCCAAGAAAATCAGGTTAACCCGGCTGCCGGTTGTTTACCATTGATTATTCAGATGCCTGTTTTTATCGCTTTGTATAATGCGATCATTTATAACACAGGGCTTCGTGAGCACACGTTTTTATGGTTACAATTAGGTGAACCGGATAAATGGTTTATTTTGCCGGTTATCGCTGCAATCACCACATTCCTTCAAACTAAAATGATGATGAGTATGAACCCGGCGCAAATGCAGGGTCCTATGAAAATTATGATGTATATGTATCCAATCATCATTTTCGTCATGTCTTATCAATTCCCAGCAGCACTTCCGCTATACTGGGTATACAGTAACATCTACACAATCGTACAGAACTATTTCTTGTATCGCAACAAAAATACAGTGGTTACAGATCTTGGTGCAGTTACAGATACAACAAGTGCTGCTCGCAAAATTGCTAACAACAAAGCTCGTAACAAGAAAAAAGCGAAAAAGAAACGTCGTTAAGAAATACAATTGGAGCGCTGTTCCCCGGGGCAGCGTTCTAAATATACAATCAACTACTACGGTTGATCTATGATCTTACACTCTGAGCACCACAAGGGAGGGCCCAATTTCGAAATGACCACAGTCATTACGTCTGGAAAAACCATTGATGATGCTATAGCAGAAGGGCTTACCCGTTTAAATACGAGTAAGGAACATGTGCAAGTGCAAATATTGCAACAGCCGTCAAAAGGATTCCTGGGTCTATTTGGTGCAAAACCTGCCAAAGTAGAATTGACACTGTTGTCTCAGCCGACTGTGCATATTCCTTCTAGCTCTGCTGTCCCTGTCTCCTTGGAAGATCGTTCTACTGCATCTCCATCAACTACAGAGATAGCAGACAAGGAAGGCAGTGCATCCACTTATTCTCATGATGAAGCGATACAGTTCGTCAAAGAAGTCGGTCAAAGTATAGGTCTTGAATTGGAAGTCGATATTAAGCGTAACCGTGATGGGTATACCATGAACATCTCGGGTAGTGATCTAGGATTATTGATTGGTCGCCGTGGTCAAACGCTGGATGCTCTTCAATATCTAGTAAATATTGTAGCCAATCGTTACTCAGACAAATATGTACGCATTTTGTTGGATGCTGAAAATTTCCGCGAACGTCGCCGGAAAACATTAGAAGATCTAGCAGATCGTTTAGCAGGTAGAGTGATCCGTAGTGGTAAAGAAGTGGTACTGGAACCTATGTCTTCGCAAGAACGCAAAGTGATTCATGCCAAACTTCAAAACCATGCTCGCGTGAAAACGATCAGTAAAGGCGAAGAACCTAATCGCCGTGTAGTGATTACACTTCGATAATGAGTACACGTCATGCAATGATTTTTTGCCTTCGGGCAGAAGATCATTGCTTTTTATTTAGTTACAAGTATGTTCATTCATGATCTTCAAGAAAGAAGGGGAATCTTTATTATGATAAGTGATACTATTGCTGCTATATCTACTGCTGTCGGAGAAGCCGGGATAGCAGTTATTCGTGTCAGTGGACCACAGTCGATTATGGAAGTAGATCAACTTTTTCGAGGTAAACAATCATTAGTGGATGCGGATAGTCATACCGTGCATTACGGTTATATTATTGATCCAGATTCAGGCGAAAAGATGGAAGAAGTATTGGTAACAATTATGCGTGCACCTCGTTCATTTACAACCGAAGATGTAGTAGAGATTAGTTCTCATGGTGGGGTAGTATCTGTACGTCGCCTGATGGAACTATTATTACAACAACAGATTCGGATTGCAGAACCAGGCGAATTTACCAAACGTGCTTTTTTAAATGGACGGATCGATTTGTCGCAAGCAGAAGGTGTTATTGATTTGATTCGTTCGAAGTCAGATAAAGCTTTCTCGGTTGCACTGCGTCAGGTGGAAGGGAAATTGTCACGTCAAATTAAGCCATTGCAACAAATATTAATTGAAATGGTGGCTCATATTGAAGTGAATATCGATTATCCTGAACATGATGTAGAATCGGTAACTTCTGATTTTATTAAGCAAAAATCATTAGAAGTGATGAATGGCATTGATGAGTTATTACGTACTGCTAATGAAGGCAAGATTCTACGTGAAGGAATCACTACTGCGATTGTAGGGCGTCCGAATGTAGGTAAATCTTCGCTTTTGAATACGTTAGCGCAAGACAACCGTGCGATCGTTACAGATATTCCAGGAACGACTCGCGATGTGATCGAAGAATTTGTGACGATCAATAATATTCCTTTGAAATTATTAGATACAGCAGGTATTCGAGAAACGATTGATGTCGTGGAAAAAATCGGTGTTGAACGTTCACGTACAGCTGTAAATGATGCCGATCTTATCTTGTTGGTGCTTAATCATAATGAAGCTTTACATGAAGATGAAATTCAATTACTGGAACAGATTAAAGATCGCCAAGTGATTATTATTGTAAATAAAATGGATTTGTATCGCCAATTGGATCTTGTGAAGTTGGAAGAGTATTTCCCGAAAGAAAGTATTGTTACGATGTCTGTTAAAGATCAAAAAGGGATCGATAAATTGGAAGAAGCGATTTCGAATTTATTTTTTGGTGGTAAATTAGAGTCGGCTGATCTGACGTATGTAAGTAATGTTCGTCATATTGCATTGTTGAAGCAAGCGAAGCGTTCATTACAAGATGCTTATCAAGCTTCTGACGACATGATACCAATCGATTTGATTCAGATTGATGTTCGTCTAGCATGGGAGCAATTAGGTGAAATTATTGGGGATTCCGCTCCAGATTCATTAATTGATCAGATTTTCTCTCAATTTTGTCTGGGAAAATAAGTTGTGATACTGCGGTTTGAAAAATAAACATTTAAAAATTGCGTTAAATTTGCAATTTTATCACATGATTACAGTTGTTTTACGATATACTTGAGTGTAGGCTTGAACATGAATGATGATGACTTGAGCAATAAATAATATAATGTTTAGTTATGCAGGAAGTCTGTATGGCTTGAAATATAGAGGAGGTACACTCCATGACATATATGGGTGGAGAATATGATGTTATTGTAATCGGTGCAGGGCATGCAGGTTGTGAATCAGCACTAGCAGCAGCACGTATGGGATGCAGTACATTGATGATTACGATCAATCTGGATATGGTGGCATTTATGCCATGTAATCCTTCTATAGGTGGTCCGGCTAAAGGGCATGTGGTACGTGAAATCGATGCACTTGGCGGCGAAATGGGACGCAATATCGATAAAACGTTTATTCAAATGCGGATGTTAAATACAGCTAAAGGTCCTGCTGTACATGCTCTACGTGCACAAGCAGATAAGTTTTCTTATCAGCATACAATGAAAGAAACGATGGAAGAAGAACCGAATTTGACGTTGCGTCAAGGGATGGTAGAGCGTCTGATCGTGGAAGATGGACATTGTACAGGAGTAATCACCAAAACAGGTACAACATACAAAGCTAAATCGATTGTTTTAACAACAGGCACGTATTTACGTGGTAAAGTGATTATGGGCGAATTGGCTTATGAAAGTGGCCCAAATAATCAACAACCTTCAATCAAATTATCGGAGCATTTGAAAGAGCTAGGGTTTGAATTGGTTCGTTTTAAAACAGGTACACCTCCACGTGTTCATCGTGATAGTATCGACTTTTCTAAAACTGAAATTCAACCAGGCGATGATAAAGTTAAATTTTTCTCTTATGAAACAGAGTCATCAAGCAATGAGCAAATGCCTTGCTGGTTAACATATACTTCTCTAGAAACGCACCAGATCATCAGCGACAATCTTCACCGTGCACCGATGTTCTCTGGAATGATCGAAGGTACAGGACCTCGTTATTGTCCATCTATTGAAGATAAAATTGTTCGTTTTAGCGATAAACCGAAGCATCAAATTTTCTTAGAACCGGAAGGCAAAAACACATCTGAATATTATGTACAAGGTCTATCTACTAGCTTACCTGAAGAAGTACAATTGCAAGTATTGCGCTCAATTCCGGGGTTGGAAAAAGTAGAAATGATGCGTAACGGATATGCGATCGAATATGATGCAATGGTGCCTACACAATTGTGGCCAACGTTAGAAACTAAAAAAATGCCGGGTTTATTCACAGCTGGACAAATTAATGGTACTTCTGGTTATGAAGAAGCAGCAGGTCAAGGGATTATGGCTGGAATCAATGCTGCGCGCAAAGCACAAGGTAAAGAAGGCGTGGTATTGGATCGTTCACAAGGGTATATCGGTGTATTGATTGACGACCTGGTGACTAAAGGAACAAATGAACCTTACCGTCTACTGACTTCTCGTGCAGAATATCGCTTATTGCTTCGTCATGATAATGCAGATATGCGTTTAACTGATATTGGACATGAGATTGGTCTAATTAAAGAAGAGCGTTATCAGAGATTTTTGGACAAAAAAGCTAAAGTAGACCAAGAAGTTAAACGTCTTAGCAAAACAAAAGTAAAACCTGTTGAGATCAATGAACTGTTAGCAACAGTAGATTCATCAGCACTACAAAATGGTGTGGATCTTTTGACCGTTCTTCGTCGTCCAGAAGTATCGTATAGCATTATTGAAGCTGTATCGCCTTCACCAGAGCCTTTGACAGAAGATATGAAAGAACAAGTAGAGATTCAGATTAAATATGCAGGTTATATTGAAAAACAACAATCGCATGTGGAACGTCTGAAAAAGATGGAACAAAAGAAATTGCCTGAAACGATTGTCTATGAAGAAGTTAAAGGATTGGCTACAGAAGCACAGCAAAAAATGGCTAAGATTCGTCCATTATCGATCGGACAAGCTTCACGAATCTCAGGCGTAACACCAGCAGATATTTCAGTTCTACTTGTATATCTGGAACACTATAATCGGGTAACCGCAGCACGGGGGTAACAAATGGATTCAATTCAACAGCATTTTACAGAAACGTTAGCAGCACAAAATATCGAAATTAATGAGCAACAGTTAGAGCAGTTTGAAGGGTATTATCAAGAGCTGATTACCTGGAATGAAAAAATGAATTTGACTGGAATCACAGATCGTGATCAAGTGTATAACAAGCATTTCTATGATTCGATTTCACTTGCTTTTTATATGGATCTCAATGAAATACAGACGCTTGCTGATATTGGCTCAGGTGCTGGATTTCCAGGGATTCCACTTAAAATCATGTTCCCACATATCCAGCTACGGATTATTGATTCGCTCAATAAACGTATTCAATTTTTGCAAAGTGTTGTGAATCGTCTTGGACTGCAAAATGTCGAGTTGATTCATGGACGCGCAGAAGAGTGGGGACAAAAAGAAGGATATCGTGATCATCATGATCTAGTAACGGCTAGAGCAGTGGCTAAACTTTCAGTTCTAAATGAATTCTGCTTACCTTTTGTCAAAACAGGCGGTACATTTGCAGCGATGAAAGGGATCGATCCGGCAGAAGAAATTCAGCATGCTTTTCGCAGTCTAGGATTGTTGAAAGGAAAAGTTCGTGAAGTTCATCATTTCCAATTGCCTGTTGAAGAATCAGATCGCCATATTATTCTGATTAACAAAGAAGCAGCGACTCCAGCGAGATATCCGCGTAAAGCAGGTACACCGATGAAAGAGCCGTTAGGTTAATATTGATCTATCATTTATTAGCGTTATTATAGTGTTCGTAAAGAGTTGTATAGCAGTGTTTCACGTGGAACATTCGCTATACAACTTTTTGTTATGTTTGAATATAGAATGCTATAATTTTAGTCACAATTTTTGTTGTTCTATCATAGGATTATGACTTGAAAAGTGCTAAAATAAATAGATGGAAGTATGAGGAAAACAGATCAATGTACGATCCGTATTATCAAGTGCACCTGTGCTTCAGGTGTTGCTATCATGAGATTAGGTGGTCTTATACCGAATGAAAGAACAATTTTCCAAATTGTTTGGCTTGACTGAACGCGCAAATGGGGAAGAAGTCAAACAGGTACCGGTCGCTAATATCACAACCAGCCCGTATCAACCCCGTACTATTTTTGATGATGCCAAAATCGAAGAATTGTGCCAGACGATCAAAACTCATGGTGTAATTCAGCCTATTGTTGTACGTATGCGTAATGGAAAGTATGAAATTATTGCAGGTGAACGACGTTGGCGAGCAGTGACCAAATTAGGTCTACCTACGATTCCAGCGATTGTTCGTGAGTTCAATGATTCACAAGCAGCTTCTATTGCTTTAATTGAAAACCTGCAACGTGAAGGATTAACTGCGATTGAAGAAGCTTTTGCTTATCAGAAATTGATTGATCTGCATGATCTTACTCAGGAAAGTCTGGCACAACGTTTAGGCAAAAGCCAATCTACGATTGCCAACAAAATTCGGTTATTGAATTTACCTGAAGTGATCAAACAAGCCCTAATGTCCCGTCAAGTCACAGAAAGACATGCTAGAGCATTATTGTCACTTGGAAGTGAAGAATTACAGCTTCGTGTGTTGAACGAAATTATTGAGAAAGAACTCAATGTAAAGCAGACAGAAGCCAGAGTGGCTTTTTATAAAGAAAAAACAAAAACAGTCAAAAAATCGAAACGAATCTCTTATACCAAAGATGTACGTCTAGCTTTGAATACGATTCGTCAATCGATAGATCTTGTGTCTGGCTCAGGGCTTGCGATCAATACGTCTGAACAAGATCACGAAGACCATTATGAAATAGTGATTAAGATACCAAAACGCTGATCGGACATGAAGTGAATTTTTGTTATCATCAAGCGAATTTCATACACTGGGGTGAATGAGTTGTCGAAAATTATAGCTATAGCGAATCAAAAAGGTGGCGTTGGTAAAACAACTACATCTGTCAATCTAGGCGCTTGTTTAGCCACGCTGGGCAAACGTGTTCTGCTGATCGATATTGATCCACAAGGGAATACAACCAGTGGAGTAGGGATCAACAAAGCAGATGTCGAAAACTGCATTTACGATATTATTATCAACGATGTCCCGCCAAAAGAGACGATCAAATCGACAGCAGTTGAAGGATTGCATATTATCCCGGCTACGATTCAGTTAGCAGGAGCAGAAGTGGAATTAGTGCCTGCTATTTCACGAGAATTACGTTTGAAAAATGCAATCAGTCAAGTAAAGCATGATTACGATTATGTACTGATCGATTGTCCACCATCGCTAGGCATTTTGACGATTAATTCATTGACAGCAGCAGATTCAGTGTTGATTCCAATCCAGTGTGAATATTATGCGCTTGAAGGTCTTAGTCAGCTATTGAATACAGTGCGTTTGGTACAAAAACATTTGAATACAGATCTTCAGATTGAAGGCGTATTGTTAACGATGTTGGATGCTCGTACCAATCTGGGCATACAAGTCATCGAAGAAGTAAAAAAATATTTCCAAGATAAAGTATACCGGACTATTATTCCACGTAATGTTCGCTTGAGTGAAGCACCTTCACATGGCAAAGCGATTATTACGTATGATCCTCGTTCTAAAGGAGCAGAAGTTTACTTAGAGCTGGCAAAGGAAGTGGTTTCTTATGAGTAAACGTCTTGGTAAGGGGCTAGATGCATTGATTCCTTCATTGTCTGTCAGCGATGACGATAAAATAGTAGAAGTTAACTTAAAAGAATTACGTCCTAATCCGTATCAACCACGCAAAAATTTTGATCATGAATCGATTCAAGAATTAGCAGAATCGATCAGTCAGCATGGTGTTATTCAGCCTATTATTGTGCGTAAAGTTCTAAAAGGATATGAAATTATTGCTGGCGAACGCCGTTATCGTGCTTCAGAAGTCGCTGGTAAAAAAACGATTCCTACAGTTATTCGTAGTTTCACTGATCAACAAGTAATGGAAATTGCATTGATTGAAAATGTACAACGTGAAAACTTGAATGCACTTGAAGTAGCGACTGCTTATCAAGCGTTGATGGAAGAATTCAAAATGACGCAAGAAGAACTGGCGACTAAAGTGGGAAAATCACGCTCGCATATCGCTAACTTTTTACGATTATTGTCGTTACCTGATGAAGTGAAAGAATATGTTTCACGTGGAACATTGTCGATGGGACATGCACGATCATTAGTCAGTGTCAAAAAACAAGAAATAATTATTGCTTTAGCTAATAAAGCGATAGAGCAATCATGGAATGTACGTCAATTGGAAGAAGCTGTACAGAACCTTGATAAAAAGAAAGATGATTCTGCTAAAAGTAAAATCAAAAAATCAGATCCTTATCTGGTGGATGTAGAAGAGACTTTACGGGATCGTTTTCAAACGACTGTCAAAATCAAACATAGTCAAAAAGACAAAGGTAAAATTGAATTGAATTACTACAGCAAGCAAGATCTAGAGCGACTGTTAGAAATGCTAAATCAGTTGTAAACGGGAGGCTTTTATATTGTCATCTCAAGATCATGAGACTCAACCGATCATTTATCTGGATCATGCAGCCACTTCTTTTCCAAAGCCGCCTGAAGTGAGTCAAGCATTGTTGTATGCCTTGGAGCAAGCTTCAGCTAATCCCGGGCGAGGTAGTCATCGGATGGCTGTTCAAGCTAGTCGTGAGTTATTTCAATGTCGCAAAACATTATCCAAACTTCTGGATGTACATAATCCTGTAGATATTGCATTTACAGCCAATACTACAGTAGCTTTGAATATGGCTATTCAAGGTTATCTAGAAGCAGGAGATCATGTGATCTCTACGATGACAGAACACAACTCGGTACGTCGACCTTTAGAAGCTCTTAAGCGCAGTATAGGGATAGAAGTTACTTATATTGCTGTTGATGCTCAAGGGGAGATCAACTTAGCTGAAGTTAACCAAGCTTTTACGCCGCGAACGCGGCTTTTGGTATGTAATCATAGTTCGAATCTGTTAGGCAGTATATTACCGATTGCTGAATTGTCGAGTATAGCTCATGATCATGGTGCCAAAATACTAGTTGATATCGCTCAAAGTGCAGGACATATTCCTGTACATTTATCCCAATGGAAAATTGATATGGCTGCTTTTCCAGGTCATAAAGGATTGCTTGGGCCGCAAGGAACAGGTGGATTGTATATAGCTCCTGATATGGATCTGAACCCTTGGATATATGGAGGCACTGGTAGCCAGTCAGAAGAGATTAACCAACCGAATGTAAGACCTGACCGCTATGAAGCAGGAACGCCCAATACGCCGGGCATAGCAGGTCTACAAGCAGGAGCTCGTTATGTACTGGAGCGTTCTGTTACCAAAATCGCTGAAGAAGAACAAATATTAACTCAAATGATGATCAAAAAGTTATTAAATATACAGGGTGTACATGTACTGGGACCTGAAATTGGCAAAGAACGTACAGGTATTGTATCTTTTATAATGGAGTATAAAGACAGTGCAGAGATCGCTTTTCGCTTAGATCGAGAATTTGGTATAGCCGTACGCGCAGGTATGCATTGTACTCCACTGGCACATATAGCAGCAGGCACACTTGCTACAGGGGCAGTACGTGCTAGTGTAGGCTACCGATCAACATCAAATGATATAGATCGACTGATCGAAGCTATTCAATATATTGATCGTACTTGAGCCAAAGTAGTTGTAGACGAATAATAAAATGTTCTAACTAAGCTTATTAGAAAATATAAATAGCAACAAAAGAAGGAAAGAGGAGAGCAGACAACGATGGCGGAATTGAATGGACTGATAGCAGAACAGTTGTATTTGTTTGTAGGAGGTATAGCAATTATCATGATTATTTTCTTGATTATTGCTATTGTGCAAGCAGTCAAATTAAGCAAAATGCGCAAACGGTACAATCAGATGATGGCAGGCAGTGGAGTAGAAAACTTAGAAACATTATTGCTAGACTTAAAATTGCAAATGGATTCAATCGAAGATGATGAGCAAAACAAACGGGATCGTTTTCAAGCGATCGAACATCGTTTGCGTCAAGTACCGGCACATATTGGTATGAAACGATACAATGCTTTTTCGGAGCATGGTAGTGATCTTAGTTTTTCATTAGCGATTCTCAATGATGAATCAGACGGTGTTATTCTTACAGGGCTTCACAATCGAGATAGCTCTTATATGTATGCGAAACCGATTGTCAAAAGCGAATCTACCTACAACCTGTCTCCTGAAGAAAAAGAAGCCATTCAACTTGCTAAATCACCTGCATCAACCAAAGTATAATTTAGATTCAAATACGATAGGAACGCCGTCATTTACAACAAGATGCTAACATAGCTCTTATTGTGGATGGCGGCGATTTTGTATCTATAGGCAGATACGTGTAAGCTTTAAGAAAGAAGTTGGGTTATTGGTAGGGACATCGATAGTAAAAGGGGGTAAAGAAAAAGATGGATGGTATACTGGTGATTGCTTTTGATTCTACGCAGCAAGCTTTACGTGCGGAGATGTTACTGGAATATGCAGATATTGAAAATGATATGTTCCCTACACCTAAAGAAATTACAGCGGGTTGTGCATTATGTATCCAGTTTCCAGAAGCTGATTTGCCAGAAGTGAGCGAAATTATCCAAACAGAACAAGTAGATATTCGAGGCATTTTCAAATATCAACAACAGACATATGAGCAGATTGTGTTATAGGAGGGTGAAAGAATGAAAGGATTTTTAAGTGAACAAACAGGTGGTCAGGATATTCAACAATTAACTGAATCAGCGACAGATCAAGTGAGTGGATTTACAAGTGGCTTGTGGAAATGGGCAAGCGATACCGATATGTGGTGGCAGTTTTTATTTTCCAGTATTCGTATCGTTTTGATTTTTATACTGACTCAAATCGCTATCAAGGTGATAAGCAAAGTCATTGAGCGTTCTTTGCAAGGGAAAGATAAAACTAGACTCAGAACAAATCCAAGACGATTTATTACAATTGGCGAATTATTAAAAAATGTAGTTTCTAGTGTGTTTAACTTTATTATGATCATGTTAGTGTTGAATGAATTTGGATTTAATCTGACCCCGCTATTAACAGGAGCCGGTGTAGCAGGTTTAGCGATCAGTTTTGGTGCTCAAAGTATTGTAAAAGATATTATTACAGGATTCTTTATTATTTTCGAAGATCAATTTGCTGTAGGTGATGTCATTCAGGTCGGACTGTATAAAGGAACCGTACAGATGGTCGGATTACGTACAACACGTCTGGTGAGCTGGAATGGCGAGGTAAACATTATTCCTAACGGATCAATTATCAGTGTAACCAACTTTTCACTTTCAAATTCATTAGCCGTTGTCGATGTGCCTCTAAAATTAGAACGTAGTATGGATGATGCATTGAAATTAGTCAAACAAGCGGTAGAAGAATTGAAAGACGATCATCCAGAAATGTTGAAAATGCCAGAAGTATTAGGGATTCAATCATTAACAACAGCAGAGTATGCGATTAGGATTGTGGCTGAGTGTCAGCCAAACTCAAGAGCAGGTGTAGAGCGTGCGGTACAAACAGCTGTGAAAAAAGCATTGGATCATGAAGAGGAAGAACGCTTATTATTAGAAGCCAAACAGCAAGAAGAAGAGGCTCAAAAAGCAAAAGAACAAGAAGCAGCGGATCGACCGTTACAAGGTGAGGGAGAACTTGAATCGCAAGTCAAAGACAAACGCGATGAAAATATATCAAATGATCAATAAAAAGAATGATTGAAATAATATAAACATGTGGATAAGTTTGCTAGAATATAACAGTATAGTACGATAGAGAAAGTTATGATGATAAGGATATGTGGAGGGTGAAGAAATGGAACGTAAGGTTTTTCAATTGGGCGATATTGTGCAAATGAAAAAGCCACATCCTTGTGGAAGTAATGAGATGGAGATTATACGGATGGGGATGGATATCCGTATAAAATGCGTGGGATGCAAGCATAGTGTATTAGTACCTAGAGCCAAATTTGAGAAAAATATGAAAAAGGTATTACGATCGGTTGAGGGTGAAATACAACCAGCCAGTGAGTAAGAAGCAAAGATAATTTATCAACAGAAAACAAAGAAGAAAATAGTATTTTAAAGGTTATCCACAGTGGATAACCTTTTTTATTTGCTGTATAGCATGATTGTGTATAACTTTATAAGCAGATATGATCGATTGCATAATGAGTTAGTAGAATATAACAGGCAGCGATCAAAGGCAAGTTTTATGAAGCAAATGACTTAAATAGATCCAAGTAAAGGGACAATAACATACGAGTGAAGGGGGTTTATTTGATTCCTTTTAAAAAGGAACAAGCTGATTAGGATGAGGGAGTAGGAGAGAAGTAAATTAACACTATTAATCGTACAATCAGAGAGAATAACGCTATATTCATTGAAATTCATAAAAATGCATAGACTGTATAAAGCTTTGCCTAATGGCAATAAGTGAGCTAAAACTGTTATAGTACAGAATGAATTATCAAGGAATATCACAAATGAATATGTATAAATAAGATTATGACCAGGTACCAATATAGGCGTTAAATCCTGTTCTGTAAAGGGAAATCGATTCTTGCCAACCCAAATATAATGGAGTATAATCAATTCTGTTGTCAACTCGGACGTGGAGAGGTACCCAAGAGGTTATAAGGGGACTGACTCGAAATCAGTTAGGCGCTTCAGGGCGTGCGAGGGTTCGAATCCCTCTCTCTCCGCCACTTCTTTTCCCAATGATTTTTGCAACCTACATATTTGTTTACTAAGCTCTGTCGCAGAATTGCGATGGAGCTTTTTTAATTTCTAACACATATTTTTTCTATAAATATATTTTCTTAAAATAAAGCTTGTATTCATGTACTATAATTTGGTATAATCATATAGTTCGAGTCTATGCTCGTTCCTTGCTCCTGACATTGATTAGGGGCCTTAGTCCAAGAGGAGGTGAAAACTATGCGCAATTATGAAGTGATGTACATTCTTCGTCCTGAACTGGAACAAGAAGCTGTAGATGCAGCTGTTGAGAAGTTCAAAGGCATCATCACAAACGGCGGCGAAATTACAAAGCATGATGTAATGGGTAAACGTCGTCTTGCGTATGAGATCAAGAAAATTCGTGACGGTATCTATGTATTGGTAAACTTCCAATCAGCACCAGAAGTTGTTGCTGAACTAGAACGTCTTATGAAGATTTCTGACGATGTTATTCGTTATCTCATTACTCTTGACGTTACTAAATAATCTGCTTAACTGTAATAACCGTTCGAGGAGGGGATTGGATTGCTAAACCGTGTCATTTTAATCGGCCGGTTAACCAAAGACCCGGAGCTTCGCTATACACCCGCTGGTGTAGCTGTAACCCAGTTCACATTAGCAGTGGATCGTCCTTTTACGAGCCAAGGTGGAGAGCGCGAAGCGGACTTTATCCCGGTCGTCACTTGGAGACAACTGGCTGAAACTTGTGCTAACTATTTACGAAAAGGTCGCTTAACTGCGGTTGAAGGCCGAATTCAAGTACGTAATTATGAGAATAATGAAGGAAAACGTGTATACGTGACTGAAGTTATAGCTGATAATGTTCGTTTCCTTGAGTCTAATCGTGATGGTGGTGGCAGTGGAGGATCTTCCCGTGAAGAGTCTTCTAATAATACTAGCAATAGCGGCGGCGGTAGTAATAACCGTAGCAACTATAATAGTAATAATGGAAACAACAACTCACGAGATAACCAGGACCCATTCTCTGATGACGGTAAACCGATAGATATTTCCGATGATGATTTGCCATTTTAATGAAAGAAAGGACTGAATGATATGAGCTTCAATAGACGCGAAAGCGGCGATGGAGAAGGCAGACGTCCAGGTGGACGCCGTGGCCGTAACAAACGTCGTAAAGTATGTTTTTTCACTGTAAACAAAATTAAGCACATCGACTATAAAGATACGGACTTGCTTCGTAAATTTATCAGCGAACGTGGTAAAATTTTGCCACGCCGTGTAACAGGTACAAGTGCAAAATACCAACGTATGTTGACTATCGCGATTAAACGTTCTCGTCAAATCGCATTGCTACCTTACACAACTGAGTAGTATATATTTATTACTATTATAAATATATGCAGATAAATCGTTGATTTGTCTGTTTCTATAGCGTACAGAATCATGTCTGGATTTCGAAGATGTGATCCTGTGCGCTTTTTATGTTGTAAAAATGTATTTTGAAGTATAATGAGCAAAACCATAAACCTGTGTCATAGTCGTTATCAAACGTTTAATGATGATAATACGGGTCTGTCTGAAAAGAGGAATGGATGAATGGCGAGAAAACGTAAAATAGCTATTGGAGCTGCAATTGCATTAGTGGTCGTAGCTGGAAGCCTGTTTCTGTTACGCAAACCTATCTCTGCATTGATGTTCGATTGGTTCGTAGCGGGCAGTATTGAAGATCAATTAGAGCAGACCTATCAACCTGTACGTCAAATTGGAGGCGAGCAAGAAGCCACCGAAGAACTTCCTGTACTGACAGAGCCGTTTTCGATGTTATTGGTCGGAAGTGATCAGCGAGATAACGAAACAGCACGTTCAGACACCCTTATCTTTGCTGTGATGCGTCCGTTGGAATCTAAAGTGTTATTGATCTCGATTCCACGTGATACGTACACAGAAATTGTAGGCAAAGGCAAAAAAGATAAAATCAATCATGCTTATGCATTCGGCGGTATTGAAATGTCGATGGATACGGTTGAGAATCTAATGGATGAAAAGCTTAATTATTATGCAACGATTAACTTTCAAGGGTTGATCGATTCTGTAGATGCCTTAGGAGGCATAAAATTACCGATAGAAGAAGATATCGTCAATAAAGATCCTAACCATGAGCAGTTTACCATAGAAGGTGGTAAGCCTATTTATACAGGGCAGGATGCGCTTTATTATGTACGCTATCGGGAAGATAGTGATTTTAGACGTACCAAACGTCAGCAGATTTTTTTACAAGCCTTAGCAGATCAAGCGATACAACTTAACCAGATTGAAAAAATTCCTCAATTGTTGACTATTATGGGCAATAATTTCAAAACAGATATGCGCCCACAAACGATTACAGGCTTAGCGAGTCAAATACTGCGTAGTGGTAAGCCTGAAGTGACTTCATTTACGATTGCTGGCGATGGAGAATATGTAGATGGTGTCTATTACGAAGTGCCACGTGAAAGTGAAATTAAAGAAGCACGCGATTTGATCAATGAATGGATGAAATCAGACGCTTCTGATTCCGATATAAATAATAGGGATTCCGCAGACAGAGCCGCTGAGCCTGCTGACTCTCAGATTCACTAACTCGCTTTATTGTAGCGGCGATATCGCTTAAAATAAAAGAGAATCCTGAAACGAAGTATTTCTTATTACGTACTGTACAGGATTGAGCATAAACGTATGGAGTAAGAAATAAGGATTTAGAATAAGATCATGTTAGAGTTTTTGAGATGATGAGAGGAAGGATTTTTCATGAATATTGCGTTTTTTCTGCTACCGAAGCAGGAGGTCGTTTGTGTCACCCTTAATTCGACACTACGTCAGACGCTTGAAAGAATGGAATACCATCGTTATACTTCTGTACCTATGTTGAATAAAGATGGAGGCTACGCAGGTACAGTTACAGAAGGCGATCTGCTATGGTTTATGAAAAATTCAGAAGGTAAAGTGACTTTTGAGAACGCTTCTAAATTTCTCATGTCAGATGTACCTTTGCAAAAAGATAATAAACCTGTATCGATCGATGCCAATATGGAAGATTTGATCAATCTGGCAAAAGTGCAGAACTTTGTACCAGTTGTCGATGATATGAATCGTTTTATCGGTATTGTTAGACGTAGTCAGATTATAGAATATTGTGAGCAATTTGTACGTAGCGGGGAGTATAGCCCTGAAAAATCAAGAATGGCTAAGAATATGAAAGTTACGTAAGCGGTATTGATAAATCGATGTGTGTTTATTGGCGTTTATGCTATAATGATGAGTAAATCTTTTTTAGCTAATTGCTGAATAACATGTAGGTAAGAGGTGAATGTTTTGAAATTGCGCTGGACATCGGTGGCATGGAGTATAGCTTATTTGCTTCTGTTGCTGTCTTTATTAACTTCATTATCCATTATAACGATATTTTTTCTGATTGTGCCTGTAGTCGTGCTGTACTCGACACTAAACCTGCGCCAATTCATTATGCACCTGGTTCCGATCTGGTTGATTACGATGATCGTAGCGATTCAACTGGAAGGTAGGTTAGGCATTTATGTAGCGGTACTTGGTATATTCTTTATGGTACCTGGTATTGTTATGGGACGATTGTACAAGAAAAATGCTTCTGCTTTGCGAGTCATATTTACGACAGGCATCACCACCCTTGTAGAAATGTTGCTATTGCTAATTTTTGCTACTGTCGTTTATAAGTTTAATCTCGCCGTCTATGTTAAAGATATTGTAGAATTCTCGGTAGCTCCTATGCGAGCGATGGCAGATATCAATCCAGATATTGCTGATATTTTCTCACCGGAATTTGTGCGTGGATTATGGAACTATACGCTACAAATGATTCCTTTCGCATTGATTATCAGCTCATTTACAATGGTTGTGATTACCCATGCGATCTGTCGTCCAATTTTGGAAAGTATGAATTATTCGGTTTCTAAATTAAGACCTGCGCGTGAGTGGAGATTACCACGTTCTTTGATCTGGTATTATTTGCTTGCTGTACTTTTAGAGTATTTCGTAGCTAGCAATATAACAGGTGTATTGGCAGCGTTTGTGCTTAACTTTATGCCGCTGGTACATATTGCATTTACGATCCAAACGATCGGATTTGTATTCTTTATGGCGCATCATCGGAAATGGAATTCGTTTCTTCCGTTTCTATTATCTCTAGTGGTGGTATTGATTCCTCCACTTCGGATTGTTGGTATTATCGATCTAGCTTTCCCGCTCCGCGAATATATTACGAGACCGAAACGGTAAGGTGATGAATGATGCCTAATTTTTTGTTAAACCGCTGGCATGGTTATCGAACAGTATGGGCATCTCTGCTTATGCTGGTTCTGGTCATTTTGCTGTCTTGGTTCAATTGGATTATCGGACTGGCTGCACTTTGCTGTGTGATTTTGTTCGGTGTGTCTTTACTTCGTGCAGAGCTTACATTTCGACGGGAATTAGATGAGTATATTGCTGGATTATCTTTTCGGATCAGGCGTGTAGAAGAGGAAGCGGTCAGTACGCTTCCTTTTGGTCTTATTTTGTACGACAATCAATATACAGTTGAATGGCATAATCGGTATATCGGAAGTATGTTTGGTCGCAAAACGTTAGTCGGTACATCGCTTGAAGAATGTTTTCCTCGATTTGTGGATGCTTATCAGCAGGCTAAAGAAGAAGCGCGTAAAGAATCTTCGAAAGAAGTACGCTTTGAATTGCCACATGGACATTTGACGATCGAATTGATTATTTTACCGGATGAACGATTGATTTATTTGCAAGATGTAACGACATTTGCCGATCTGCGTGATCGTCATGAAGAAGAACGTCTAGCACTGGGCATTGTATTTTTAGATAATTTTGATGAAGCTTCACAAGGTATGGATGATCAACAACGGACTAGCTTAATCGCTCGTGTAGCGACACGAATTACTGATTGGGCTAAAAATTACGGCATTTATGTAAGACGATTATCCTCTGAGCGTTACTTATTGTTACTGAATCAGAAATCATTACGTGAATTGGAACAAAGTCGATTTGTGATTTTGGATGAGATTCGAGAAATGACAGCTGATCTCAAAGTGCCATTAACACTTAGTGTAGGTGTAGGATTCGGGGCAGGTAGTATCAGTGAGCTTGGTGAACTGGCACAATCCAGTCTGGATATGGCACTAGGACGCGGTGGAGATCAGGCAGCAGTCAAAGCAGATCAACGTCTATCCTTTTATGGTGGGAAGTCTAATGCAGTAGAGAAGCGTACCAGAGTACGTGCACGTGTTATTGCTCATGCGCTACGTGATCTCATGCTAGATAGTGATCAAGTTCTTATTATGGGTCACAAAATACCGGATATGGATGTTGTCGGTGCAGCGATCGGAATGCTCAAAGCAGCAGATATGTACGATGTAGATGCGTATATTGTGCTGGATAAAGTGAATCCATCAATTGAGAAAATGATGGAACGGATCGAACTGGATGAGCGCTTATCGGTACGCTTTATTACACCGGATGAAGCACTCAATGCGATGACTGAACAGACATTATTAGTTGTAGTCGATACGCATAAATCTTCGATGACGATTGAGCCGAAGTTAGTCGATCGGGCGAAGCGTGTTGTCGTAGTGGATCATCATCGTCGCGGAGAAGAATTTATCAATGATGCTGTTCTGGTCTATCTGGAGCCGTATGCTTCTTCTACCTGTGAACTTGTGACCGAGCTATTGCAATATATTCATGATAAAGTACAATTTACAACACTGGAAGCCACTTCGCTTCTAGCAGGTATTATTGTAGATACGAAGCATTTTGCACTACATACCGGTTCACGTACATTTGAAGCGGCAGGATTTTTACGTCGTAATGGTGCGGATACCGTATTGGTACAGCGAATGCTTAAAGAAGATTTAGGTGATTATATCGCCAAAGCTGAAATTATCAAACACGCCAAAATTATTCATAACCATGTGGCATTAGCTGTAACCGAACCAGGTCATCAGGTTCCGCAATTGCTGATTGCACAGGTAGCAGATTCGCTGCTAAATATGAATAATGTACATGCTTCATTTGTGATTAGCGAGCGAATGGACGGCTTGATTGGAATTAGTGCCCGTTCTCTTGGTAAAATGAATGTACAGGTCGTGATGGAACGATTAGGTGGCGGCGGTCATTTGACCAATGCAGCTGTTCAGCTTGAAGGTAGTATTGAATATGCGGAGTCACGACTTCGTGAAGTACTAGATCAAATGGAAAAGGAAGAGGGGTTATTTGAATGAAAATTATTTTTCTGAAAGACGTAAAAGGTAGCGGTAAAAAAGGTGAAGTAAAAGAGGTGGCAGACGGTTACGCACAAAACTTCTTGATCAAAAACGGTCATGCTAAACCAGCAACAGGTGGTAATGTTAAAATTCTTGAAAATCAAGCAGCAGCGGTAGAACGCCAAAAGCAAGAAGAAAAAGAAGAAGCAGAAGTACTAGCTAAACAATTAGAAGCTTTGACGATTGATTTGAAAGCTAAATCAGGTGAAGGTGGACGCTTATTCGGAGCGATTACCAGCAAACAAATCGCAGAAGCTTTGAGCAAACAAGGACATAAAGTCGACAAACGTAAAATTGAATTGGATGAGCCTATTCGTACACTGGGTGTAACACAAGTTGCTGTAAAATTACATCATGATGTTAAAGCAACGCTCAAAGTCCAAGTTACTGAGGAGTAAAAATGGGCGGCGAAATGTTTTACGATCGGGTTCCGCCACAGAATGTAGAAGCGGAACAGGCGGCACTCGGAGCGATCTTGCTTCAGTCGGAAGCGTTAATTACAGTGATGGAACGGGTAGACAGCGAGGATTTTTACGATAAATCACACCAACTGATCTATGAAGCAATGGTTAATCTCGGTGAAGAAAATCAGCCGATAGATCTGATTACATTAACTTCGTTATTACAAGATCGATCACAGTTAGAAGATATTGGCGGCGTTAGTTATCTGGCGAAGCTTGCTCATGCAGTTCCAACAGCAGCTAACGTTGATTATTACGCTCAAATTATCGAAGAAAAGTCGATGTTACGTCGATTGATTCGAACTGCAACACAGATCGTAAGCGAAGGATATGGTGGCGGCGAAGATGTCGGCAGTATGCTTGGCGATGCCGAACGACGGATTTTGGAAATTTCCAATCGTCGTACAGGTAGTGGCTTTATCGCGATTCGTGATGTGTTGATGGAAGTATTTGAACGGGTTGAAATTTTACATCAGAACAGTGGAAATACAACAGGTATTCCGTCTGGATTCGTTGATTTGGATAAAATGACAGCTGGATTTCAGCGAAGCGATTTGATTATTGTGGCTGCTCGTCCTTCGGTAGGTAAAACGGCATTTGCACTAAATATTGCGCAAAATGTAGCGGTACGTGCCAAAGAAACGGTAGCTATTTTCAGTCTAGAGATGTCGGCTGCACAGCTGGTACAACGTATGATCTGTGCGGAAGCCAATCTGGATGCGAATGTAATGCGTACCGGTGAATTCAAAGGTGATGAAGATTGGGCAAAGCTCACGATGGGGATTTCTTCTCTGTCTGAAGCCGAAATCTATATTGATGATACACCCGGAATTACCGTTTCAGAGATTCGTGCTAAATGTCGTCGTCTGAAAAAAGAAAAAGGTCTGGGTATGATCGTAATTGATTATCTTCAGCTCATTTCGGGACGCGGTAAAGCGGGCGAAAACCGTCAGCAAGAAGTCTCTGAAATCTCGCGTACACTGAAGCAAATTGCTCGTGAATTGTCTGTACCGGTTATTGCCTTGTCTCAGCTAAGTCGTGGTGTAGAGCAACGTCAGGATAAACGTCCGATGATGTCTGACTTGCGGGAATCCGGTTCGATTGAGCAGGATGCGGATATCGTTTCTTTCTTGTATCGTGATGATTATTATAATGCAGATACAGAAAAGAAAAATATTATCGAGATTATTATCGCCAAACAGCGTAATGGTCCGGTAGGTACTGTTGAACTTGTATTTTTGAAAAACTTTAATAAATTCGTGAACTATGAACGTGTGCAATCGGATATGTTTGCAGGTTAGCGATCTGAAATAGAGCTTTGACGGAATAAGAACTCCAATCGTATGGTATTGATATGATGATTGGAGTTCTTATTTTTATGTAAACTATTCATAATGAGGTGTATACAAATGCCTTACGATATACATATTGATTTGCCGATTCAACCTTACGAAGTACCAGATCTGCGTGAAGCGGTGGGGTGGGAGCGTCGAGAGCAAGATTATCCTGCTTTATTAGAACGTTGTCAGTTTTATGCAGGCGCGCGAGATGAACACCAGCGACTAATTGTGTTTGGATATATCTCAGGTATGGGCTTGCAACACGGTTATTTAGAAGATATTCTGATCCATCCGGATTACCGTCATCAGCATCTTGGGACAAGCTTGGTACGTACACTATTACAACAAGCTCGGTACAATCAAATCGAAATTGTAACGTGTACGTTTACAGAAGAACATGCTTATTTTTACCAAAAATGCGGTTTGACGTTGAGTAAAGGTGGAGTATGGAGAAGTTAAGTGAGTATTTCCGAACGATAATATTTTTAATTGAATGTATTGTTCGCTTTTCATTTGACTTTAAAAAAGCAGCCTGTTACACTGATAATGGTGTTGAAAAGCTTACATTGCTTTAGTAAGTCTTTGCGTTACAGCACTGCTACGCCCTTCCACTGCGAAACGGATCATTATCATTGGCGCACGTCTGACCGTTCCTCGCAAGGAAGTTTTCATGCTGTCTGGCTGTTTGCATTATATTCGCTGTTGATCAGTTGTTTTTTTGCAACGGACAGCTCAAATTCACGGTGTATAAAAACACCTACGGAGGAATGATTTCATGTCAACTGTAGTCGTTGTGGGAACGCAATGGGGAGACGAAGGCAAAGGTAAAATTACCGACTATCTTTCAGAGAGTGCTGATCTTGTTGCACGTTATCAAGGTGGTAACAACGCAGGTCACACCATCCTAATCAATGAGAAAAAATTCAAATTAACGATGATTCCTTCTGGAATATTTTACGAAGATAAAGCTTGTGTGATCGGTAACGGTATGGTTATTAATCCATCTGCATTGATCGAAGAAATTAAATATGTGCATGACAATGGGTTTACGACGAAGAACTTAACAATCAGCGATCGTGCTCACGTGATTATGCCTTACCATATGGTACTTGATATTTTGGAAGAAGATCGTAAAGGTCCTAACAAAATTGGTACAACTCGTAAAGGGATTGGTCCTTGTTATATGGATAAAACCGCTCGTTCGGGTATCCGTATTGCTGATTTGATGGATGCAGAAGAATTTGAAATTAAATTGCGTCATCAAGTGAAAGAAAAAAATCAAGTGATTACTCAAGTCTATGGCGGCGAGCCTGTAGAAGTCGAAGAAATCTTGAAAGATTACTTGGAATATGCAGAATTTTTACGTAAGTATGTACAAGATACATCTGTCGTATTGAATGATGCTATTGATGCTGGCAAACGTGTTCTTTTTGAAGGTGCACAAGGTGTGATGCTGGATATCGACCAAGGTACATATCCATTTGTTACTTCATCTAATCCTTCTGCTGGTGGAGTATGTATCGGTTCCGGTGTAGGTCCTTCCAAAATTCAACAAGTCATCGGTGTAGCGAAAGCATACACGACTCGTGTGGGTGATGGTCCGTTCCCTACAGAATTGAATGATGCAACAGGTGATACTATCCGTGAAAAAGGTCATGAATACGGTACAGTAACGGGTCGCCCGCGTCGTGTAGGTTGGTTCGATAGTGTGGTTGTTCGTCATGCTCGTCGTGTAAGTGGAATCACAGGATTGTCTTTGAACTCGTTGGATGTATTAACAGGTCTGGATACAGTTAAAATCTGTACAGGATATAAATACAAAGGTGAGTTTATTACCCACTATCCTGCAAGTCTTAAAATGCTTGCTGAATGTGAAGCAGTATATGAAGAAATGCCAGGTTGGAGCGAAGATATTACAGGCGTGAAGACATTGGACGAATTGCCAGAGTCTACACGTAACTATGTAAGTCGCGTATCTGAACTTACAGGTATTCCAATTGCTATTTTCTCAGTTGGACGTAACCGTGAGCAGACGAATCAAGTAGCACCGATTTATATCTAATATTGCTTTAATCTTAGTAAGTCCTATAGATGAAGCATAAACTATAGCTATATTCAGAGAAGACATCCGTGAGGGTGTCTTTTTTGCTGTTCTTTAATCTAGTTCATTTAGAAGTGAAATGTTAATGAAGAGTAAAGTTGAAAATTTTGTCGAGATTATGGTAAAGTAAACGGGGAGTAGAAAAGGTTAATTTTTTGACACTTTTAAATGACAAATTTTAATAATTAGCATATATCATACACATAATTAACTGAACTTCACTAATAAAGTATCTAACCATGAACAGGGATAAGGATAAAAGGAGACGGTCATGAAAGGGTTTAAAAGTAAACTGGGGATGGGGAACACGCCCGAGCAAGATCAGTCGCGTGATCCACAGTTAGAAGTGCAGAGTGAACAGCAATCTACCGATCAGCCAGAAACATCTTCACCATGGTATACGATCACAGTAGATTCGATTCGTCAGGGAAAACATAAAATGCGTCGTCGGCTGATGATCGCTGCTGGAAGTCTGGTGGTTGTCGGGGGGCTTATTTGGGCAGGTACACAGTATGTGACTGCGAATACAATTCCATATTATGTGGTGTCTGTTAAAGGACAAGCGATTGGAACGATTTTGCATCAAGAAGAATTACAGCAACTCTTTACTACAAAGCGTGCTGCGTATCAAAAGAAATATCCAAAAGCGACAATGGTACTGAACACTAATGGTATAACAACAACTGAAGAACGTGCATATAAAGCACAGGTTAATTCTGCAAATACACTCAAAACACTGGACGGTATGCTAACGGCATATGCTAAAAGTGTAGATGTCAATATAGATGGTAAAGTGATCGGTGTTGTCAAAGATCAAAAAGTGATTGATGCAGCATTAGAACAGGTCAAAAAGAAGTATACGAAAAAAGCAGTATCTGCTAAAGCATCTACCAAAACCTCAAAGAAAGCTTATCCTAAACAAGTCACAGGCTTAGAATCAGTAACATTGAAACAAAAAGTATCAACGACTGAAATCAAAGCTAATCCAAATAAATTGTTAAGCAGTACTCAGTTAGCGAAAGTGATGATGACTGGCGTAGAATCGCCAACTACTTATGTGGTGCGTGAAGGTGATACGATTAGTTCTATTGCAGCAGATCATGATATTACACAAGAAGAGATTTTTGCGAATAATCCGAAAATCGACGAAATGGCGATGCAGATCGGTGATGAACTGATGTTAACTGTGCCGCAACCTCCAATTACTGTAACTACATTTGAAGACTATTCGGAGCAAATTGTGACAGAGCCAGCTGTAGAGATTCGCAAAAGCGAAACGATGCGTGAAGGGGAGTCTAAAGTTGTCGCTCAAGGTAGTAAAGGACTCAAACGAATCGATTATCGTGTGACCAAGCAAAATGGTCAAATGCTTCGCGAAGAATGGTTAGGTCAGGAAGTGACCAAGAAATCATCGCCTAAAGTGATTATAAAGGGTACTAAAGTGGTACAAGGCGAAGGTTCAGGTAATTTCATGTGGCCTGTATCCGGTGCGAGCGTGACCAGTCCGTATGGACAACGTTGGGGCAAAACGCATAAAGGGATCGATCTGGTAGGTAGTTCTTCGGTAATGGCAGCCGATGATGGCGTGGTCAGCTATGCAGGAACGATGACGGGTTATGGAAATGTCATTATTATTAATCATAACAATGGCTATGAGACGCTATATGGTCATTTGAGCCAGATTGATACAAGCACTGGAGCGATTGTCGAGAAAGGACAACATATCGGCGTTATGGGTAACACAGGGCATTCAACAGGAACTCATTTACACTTTGAAGTGCATACAGGTGGGGTGATCCAGAATCCACTAGGATACTTACCATAAATCGAATAGAATGGATTCTATACAGCTTCTATATACTTTGAGTATAGAAGCTGTATTTTTATATCTATAGATTGAAATTGCCTGATACCAATGATGTCGTGGAGTAAAGGGATATGTTAAAATGAAAGCATAACAGGCAGGCATGGGGTGAATAATACAAATGCAGGGAAAAATTTTGGTTGTCGATGATGAACAACCGATCGCAGATATATTAAAATTCAATTTAGAAAAAGAAGGTTATGAAGTTATCTGTGCATTTGATGGAATAACGGCTGTTGAATTAGCATTTGCCGAAGAACCGGATTTGATCTTATTGGATCTGATGTTACCGGGAAAAGACGGCATGGATGTATGTCGGGAAATACGCACACGTATGCATATGCCTATTATTATGTTAACTGCTAAAGATGCTGAGATTGATAAAGTGCTCGGGTTAGAACTAGGTGCAGATGATTATGTCACTAAGCCGTTCAGCACACGCGAATTGTTAGCACGGGTCAAAGCACAGATTCGTCGTCAGCAAAAATTAACAGCTGTACCAACTGCACCAGCTGCCAAAGAAGAAGAGAAAAAAGGGCTCCGTTTGATCGAGCTATTTATTGATACCGATATGTATATGGTGTATAAAGAAAATCAGCCACTTGATCTTACTCATCGCGAATACGAATTGGTGTATTATATGGCGAAAAATGCAGGTCGAGTGATGACTCGTGAACATTTACTGCAAGCGGTATGGGGATTTGAATATTTTGGCGATGTACGTACAGTCGATGTGACGATTCGTCGTTTACGTGAAAAGATTGAAGATGATCCTAGTAAGCCAGAGTATATTTTGACGCGTCGTGGTCTAGGTTATATGATGCGTAGTCCCAAATCAGGAGGACTGTAACGTGAAGCGCAGATTTCCATTGCTTCCAGGGTTCAGCCGTACGATTCAAGCACGGCTGATCATTATTTATGTATTGCTTATTTTGATCGCCATGCAGTTAATCGGCGTTTATTTTGTGAGCGCTATGAAAAATTCATTAACCAGTAATTTTACGCAGGATCTACAAGAACGAGCAGAATTACTTTCTGTGCTGGCTGCAGATAAATGGTCAGGTAGCGGAGAAGCAGGTTCCAATGCGATCAACGATCTGAAGTTGATGGTGGATAATTTGTACAATATGAGTGGAACAGAGATTCAAGAAATCCAAGTGCTGGATATCAGCGGACGAGTTGTGATTTCCTCTCTGGAATCAGGTACCGATTTGGAAGGTCGGCGTAATACACAGACGGTAGTGAGTCGCGCGCTACAAGGGATAAGTGATAACGAAGAGTATATTATTGATGAGACAGGAGAGCGCAAACGTGTTGTTGCCAAGCCCGTAATTAGTGGTGGCAAAACAGTAGGTGCTGTCTATATTGTTGCTTCCATGAAAGAATTATATAGCACGATGAAGCGGATCAATAGTATTTTCCTTTCCGGTATTCTGATTGCACTGGCTTTAACAGCTGTGTTAGGCGTGATTTTAGCGCATACGATTACACAACCAATCAAAGAAATGACCCGCCGAGCCAAAGAAGTAGCGGAAGGGAATTTTGATCATCAGATGACCGTCTATAGTGACGATGAGATTGGTCAGCTTAGTGAAGCTTTTAATTATATGACCAGTCGTCTGCGTGATGCCCTCGCACAGAATGAAGAAGAAAAAGATAAACTGGCTTCTATTCTAAAAAATATGAGCGATGGCGTTGTCGCTACAGATGAGCAAGGACGCGTGATTTTGATGAATCGTGTGGCTGGAACGATGATGAATGTCAGTGAAGAAGAGATCGTAGGCAAAGAATTAGCAGACCTTCTATATCTTCCTGAAAATGAACGTACCAAACTTTTACAGGGTACACTGCGACGCACCGTATTGAAGCTTGGTGAAGAACATGAAGGTAATTCTTCGATTGTACGGGTCACATTCAGTCCGATTCATCGCCGTAAAGAAAGTATTACGGGTATTATTGCCGTTTTACAAGATGTCACGGAGCAAGAAAAGCTTGAAGGAGCACGGCGTGAATTTGTCGCTAATGTATCGCATGAATTGCGTACACCACTGACAACGATTAAGAGCTACACAGAAGCACTGGAGGATGGTGCTTTAGAAGAACGAGCACTTGCAGAGCGATTTATTGGTGTAATCCAAAATGAAACCCAACGTATGATTCGTCTGGTGACCGATTTGCTTCATTTATCACGCTTAGATTCAAGTGAAGCGATGTTACGCAAACAACGTACCGATGTGCGAGAGTTATTAGAAGATACGATTGATCGCTTTTCTGTTCAGATGCAGCAAAAAGATATTAAATCGGCTACCGACCTAGATGCAGATGTAGGTAGTGTGTGGATTGATCGAGATCATATGGATCAAGTGCTCGATAATCTAGTCTCTAATTCGTTAAAATACACACCGGATGGTGGTAAAGTGACACTGGGTGCATACGGTACAGAAGATGGAATGGTCGCTATAACGGTAACTGATACAGGAATAGGTATTCCAAAACAAGACTTGAATCGGATATTTGAACGCTTTTATCGGGTAGACAAAGCACGTTCTCGTAATATGGGGGGAACTGGATTAGGGCTTTCTATTGCCCGGGAAATGGTGCTTGCTCATGAAGGACATATTTCTCTAGAATCCGAGTTTGGACAATGGACCAAAGTGACAGTTACGCTACCTTTGCATGAAGAAGGAGATGGAGCACATTGAGAGAAAATATCAAATCCATCTTACTTGTAGGCTTAATTGTAGTCAGTCTGGTGCAAAGTTATTATTTGATTTATCGGATGCCTGGAGCTGATTCGGTGGCTAATTCGGAAGCCAGTTATGTACAGACCGAAGATATAGGTCCACGTACCAGTATAGAGAATACTATTTTTCCAGATCAGATGATTTTGCATCTCAAAAATAACAAGCATACGGTGTTCTATCCAGCCTCATCGAATTATAATGCCATTTATAGTCGTCTAAAAGGGAGTAATTTTAGTCAGTTTAGACGTCTATCGGTACAGACAGTGAATTGGAATGAAGTTCGTAACGATGCAGGACTGGAAATGACATTCAGTAGTGGTATTCCTGTAAGTCTGTTAGAACGAACGCTTGATATCAGCCCTGATTCCCTATTTGAAGGGGATACCGTCAATCGAATCTGGATCTACAATACAGCCAATAGTACCAAGCCACGCGCTTTCTTTTTCAGTGCGAGTGGAGATGTGGTCTATGAAGCTACAGATCTGGATTGGACAAGCGCTGATATTCAGCAGATGACGTTAATGAATACAACAGCAACCAATTATCTGTATCAAACGAATGGTTATTATATTCCGCAGACAGCACTAGAGATTCAATCGCTAACTTTGAAGCTTGAAATGTACACAACTGAACAGATGCAACGCAATCTGTTTTTCGATCCAGGAGCTACACGTAATATTAATGAGGAAAATGGAACAGAAATCTATACCGATAGTAAGCGAAGTCTACAGGTCGATACCAAGCAGAAATGGATGACATATACCGATCCTACCGCTCCGACAACAGGTACCAATAATGTATCGGATAATGTATTGTCTGCGATTGACTTTGTGAATCAACATGGTGGTTGGCCAGGCTCTTATATGTTAACGATGGATAATAACTCGAACAACAATAAAGAATTTATTTTCCGTCAGTATATTCATTCTTATCCAATCGTCGATACTGAGAAATTAAAGTTCGGGTATATGAAGCTAGTGATGGAACATGGAACCGTATCTTCTTATGAACGCTCGATGTTGTATACAGGTATCAACAATCCGCCCCTCAATGAATCGAATATCTCACGGGCGAAAGTGATTGCGTTACCTGGAGGGAAAGTGTTGCAAAATATGATCAAAGCCCAGATTCCAGCGGATCAGACGATTCGTGATATCTATCCAGCTTATCGTCCAACACTTGGTAATGGAGTAGTCGTACTCAATCCAGTCTGGATGGTGAAGCTACAAGATGGTCAAAGTATCGTCCTAACATCAAGCAATACGTCTATAAGTATGAAAAAATGAACATGATTTGGGAGGTCCACGATGGATTGGGGAAGAGCCAAAAGCGTACTGATCTGTGCTTTTTTATTGCTGAACGTTTTATTGGGATATCAGTTGTGGGTGGATGTACGTGATCAAGCCCAATCCAATCTGGACTTTACCTCATTAAGCGATAATGCGCAGCAAGCGATGGAAGACAAACATATTCAGGTGACTGCACAGATTCCAAGAGATACACCGATCTTGTCCAAAGTGATCTATCAATATACAGGGCAAGATGTTGTGCCAACACCCATTAAGCTCAAAAGTTCTGTAGATAGCCAATTGATCTTTAACGAAGATGAATTGCGCAATCAATTATCCAATGAAATTCCTGATATTGAAAATTATCGGTATGATCCATTAGTGAGCGAAGAAAGTATCTTTATGATGCATCCGCTCATTAATAGTGATCTTCCTCTATTTAATATGAATTTACAGTTGTATTATAGTAATCAGAAGATTACCTCTTATATTGAGCCTCAATGGACGGTAAGTTCCAATCAAGACCAACCCAAGCAAGAAATTATATCGGCATCCAATGCACTGGGTACTTTAATCGAAAAAGAATTACCTGAAAGTTCGGTAGTGAAAGATATAGCGCTCGGCTTTTACGGGCAGACACTGGATACGACTCATCAGCTCGCTGTACCGGTATGGCGTGTTGCTCTGGATAGTGGAGCCTTTTATTATGTACAAGCAGTAAATGGAGAAGTGATTGTTCCTCCAGCGGCAGAAAATAAGGAGTAGAGTAGACACATGGGAATACAGTTTACAGTCTTATCAAGCGGATCAACAGGCAATGCGACCATTGTTCAAAATAAAGATGCAACGATATTAATCGATGCTGGATTAAGTGCACGCCGAATCGGTGAATTGTTACAAGAGCGTGATCTAACCGGTGAACAGATTCACGGGATTCTGATTACACATGAACATTCTGATCATATTAAAGGATTAGGCGCTGTCGCTCGTAAATATGAATTACCGATCTATGCCAATGAAAAAACATGGGGTGCGATGGAACGCTCGATCGGCAAATTATCACCTGAACAAAAACAGATTATGCAAACAGGCGATCATCTTACTTTTGGTTCGATGCGAATTGAATCGTTCGGTATCTCACATGACGCCGCAGAGCCTGTCGGTTATTTTTTTACAGATGGAGATGAGAAGCTCAGTCTAGCTACCGATCTGGGATATGTTAGTGATAAAGTGATGCAAAGTATATCAGGCTCGGATGTGTTAGTACTTGAAGCGAATCATGATGTTGAAATGTTGCGTATGGGCAGATATCCGTGGAATACCAAACGACGTATTCTTAGCGATATCGGTCATCTATCCAACGATGCAGCAGGCGAAGCATTAAGTGAGCTGTTAACACGCAAAACCAAGCGGACGTATCTGGCTCACTTGAGTCGTGATCACAATATGATGGAACTGGCAAAGTTAACCGTACGTGATGCGATGGAAAGTAGAGGGTGCTTTTACAAAGATCATGAATTTAAGCTATGTGAAACGTATTATGATCGCCCAACACCATGGGACACGATAAGCGATAAATAAATTTATGTTCACAAAATGGTTATTTTTGGTAAAATTGAAATCATATATTTGATCTGATTAGCATAGACAAGCGAAGGGGCGATCAGGATGAGCTTATTTGATGATGATTTCTACAATACCAAAGTATCACGACGATCCAAACGTAACATGTCTGTGCCCTTTTTATCGAGAAGAAAGCGTTCATTGACTCAACGTTCACGATCAGGATCTACTTTCAAAGTCATAGCAGTAAGTTCCATCAGCAGTGCTGTGACCGTAATGATTATTGTAAGCCTATTTGGATGGTATAGCAGCGATAGTTCATCATCTGTTGTAGCCAGTAGTATCGTACCGACCATGGCGCAATCAACAGACGGTAATCCCTATGAGCAGTTAATTCATGTCGCCAATGAAGTACGACCTGCGATGGTGAGTATTGTAAATTATCAGGATGAGTCGTCTACACTGAATGAGTCGGCACTTGGATCGGGCGTTATTTTCCGCAAAGAAGGTAGTAAAGCTTATATCGTCACTAACAATCATGTGATCCAAGATGCCGATCAAGTGAAAACTGTTCTTAGTGATGGCACCACATTAGCTGCCACTGTAGTCGGAACCGACTTTATCAGCGATATTGCGGTGTTATCGATTAGCAGTAAAAACATCGACAAAATCGCTCAATTAGGCAACTCGGATCAACTTCAACTGGGTGAGACGGTGATGGCTATTGGCAATCCACTAGGATTTAATGGTACGATGACATCAGGTATTATCAGTTACAACAATCGCTTAATTCCAGTATCATTGAATCAAGATGGTACATATGATTGGGAACAAAATGTGATCCAGACTGATGCTGCAATCAATGAAGGCAATAGTGGTGGAGCATTGGTGAACTTGAACGGACAAGTGATCGGTATTAATACGATGAAAATCTCGGATACAGGAGTCGAAGGACTTGGATTTGCGATTCCGATCAATGAAGTGATGAAAAATGTTGATTTATTGATTAAAAATGGCAAAATCAGTCGTCCTTATCTGGGTGTGTACACAACAGATTTTGATAATAAAAATGCCTATCGTTTATTCGATGAGCAAGAGAAAGACTATAAAAAGCCGGAGTTGCCGAAAGGCGTAACAGAAGGTATTATTGTGGTCGAAGCGAGTGGACCTGCTAAAGAAGCTGGTATTCTGGCAGATGATATTATTGTACAATTAGATCAAGAAAAAATGGCTTCAACACTTGATTTACGCAAGTATTTGTATAATCATAAGAAGGTCGGTGATTCGCTTGAGATCACCTATTATCGGGATGACGTGAAGAAGAGTGCTACACTTCAACTTCAGTCCAAGCCGGATTAACCACTTCACCTATATAGATATTGAACCAGTAAAGGAGCTTGACCCTATTGATGTATGTCGTATGTAAAGAACACATTGAAAAAGCATTGGAAGAATTCGTAGATGAATTGGAAGAAGCACCGGATGTTGTCGATCTAAAAGAGACCGAATTTTCGGACTGGGACCCGCCTGCAAAATGTAGTTATTGCGAACAACATGCTGAATTTTTAGTTGTCTGACCGATTAGGTAACAAGATCGCAACTACTATACAGTGACTTAAGCATTCATGAAATGACGTTGTAGATAGAGAAATCAAACGAATGTAATCATGAATTTATAACCAATAGGCATTCTAACCAGCACGTACAGATCATGAACGGATCAAAAGGGGCAGGAACCGTAAGCACGGTTCCTTATTTCCTTTTGCCCGAACAGAGTGTATGTGCTTTTTGATATGGTATAGTGATCAATACTTTGACGTTACTGTCATTATTTTTTAACTTTGCTGAGATTCTCTGCATAGTAGGCTTGTATATAATAAAAGAATAGAAAATGGGTAAATAAATGAGGAACATGTACAGAAAGGGTAGAAGAAATGAATAGGATCTGGGCACTTTTACATAAGGGGCGGTTCAGTCATGTCTAAGGCGCTTCAAGAACACCGTTACATGTCAGGACTGGATGGGTTACGTGCTTTTGCCGTTATGGCAGTGGTACTGTATCACCTCAATATAGATTGGGCACCGGGTGGGCTACTAGGTGTCGGTATATTTTTTGTATTATCCGGTTATCTTATTACAGATATTCTTGCAAGCCAGTGGGAACGTCATCAACGATTCGATCTGATCGACTTCTGGATGAGACGTGCTAGACGCTTATTGCCTGCGATGTTCGCTATGGTTATTATAGTCGTCTTGTGGTGTCTGGTTGTAGACCATTCCCGTCTGCCTGCTCTAGTGGGAGACGTACCTGCCGCATTACTGTATGTGAGCAACTGGTGGTTTATTTTCCATAAAGTCTCGTATTTCGAAAGCTTCGGTCCAGCTTCACCGCTAGGTCATCTATGGTCGCTAGCTGTCGAAGAGCAATTCTATCTGATCTGGCCATTGCTACTTGCATTAGGGCTGAAATTCCTACCGAAGCGTATCAATCTAGCCGGTTGGATTCTGAGTCTAGCTGCAATCTCAGCATTGTTAATGGCTGTATTATACGAACCGGGTAGTGATCCAAGCCGTGTCTATTATGGAACAGATACACGCATCTTTGCTTTATTAATCGGAGCATCGCTTGCGATTGTATGGCCAAGTGCCAAGCTCAAAGCACGTGTCTCCAATCAAGCACGTACCGTATTAGATGTGGTCGGTGTCGGCACTCTATTCCTACTCGGCTGGATGATCTGGCATACGAATGAGTATCAGCCGTTCCTTTACCGTGGTGGAATGGTACTGATCGCAATTATCACAGCACTGCTTATCGCTGTACTGGCACATCCAGCCAGTCGCCTTGCGATTGTACTGGGTTGCAAGCCTTTACGTTGGTTAGGTAAAAGATCGTATGGACTGTATCTATGGCATTTTCCAGTCATTACACTCTCGACTTCACAGATCAGCACGACAGAGCCTTCTATTATCAAAAGTATGATACAGGTAGGGGTAAGTCTGCTACTGGCAGAGTTATCGTGGAGATATGTAGAACAACCGATTCGTCATCAGGGATTCCGTAGTCTTCGCTTAAGATATCGGTTACAGCATATGACGTCTCGAGGATGGTTGCATGGCGCTGTGATCGTCGTCGTGTTCGTCTTAGCTTCAACAGCCATTAGTCATCTGATTACAACAGATAAAGAAGAGACAGCCGTAGCGCAGAATGCAGTCAATCAAGCCCAAGTGATTACACCTGCACCTAAAAATGTATCGTCTCACTCAGCAACAACAGATCCTACTCCTACCGAATCATCGAAGTCAGGCACGTCAACCGATCAGCCTACAGCAGATCCGGAAGCAACAACAGAGCATTCACCAGAAAGTAAACAACCAACAACCGAGACCAGTAAAACTGGTACCGAAGAGAAAAAATCAACGTCTACCCATCAAGAGCCTGCCAAAACGCCAGAAGTCGATACCATTTCCGGTAAAGGTATTAGTGCAATTGGTGATTCGGTGATGTTAGATGTAGCTCCTTATCTGAGTGAAGTGATGCCGGGTATTGTGATCGACGGCAAAATTGGACGACAATTAACCGAAGCATCAGGCGTTGTTCAACAGCTTTCACGTAACGGACAATTAGGTCGCAAAGTGATCTTGGAACTCGGAACCAATGGATCATTTACCAAAGAACAATTAGACGATCTTCTGGCTGATCTGAAAAGCGATAGTGTGAAGAAGATTATTGTAGTCAACACACGTGTTCCTCGTCCGTGGGAAAGTATGGTCAATCAAGCACTTAGCGATGCCGCCGCAGAAGATTCACGGATTACGATCATCGACTGGTATTCAGCAAGTGCTGGACAGGATTCGTACTTTGCCCCAGACGGTGTCCATCTGAATCCATCGGGTGCACGCGCCTATGCTGCATTGGTAGTCAAAGCATTAAAATAGTAATATGGGATATAAAGGAAATAAATCCATTATTATTTCAAAAAGGTATTCACAACCTATTACTAACTACCGATAAAAGAAAAGATGGATTCATAAGTGCTCCCTGCATGCCGACTGAGATACAGTTAGCGTGCGGGGAGTTTTCAATTTATCAGAGTATTCATAGGAGTAGAATAATGAGCTTATACCTATAAGTAGGAAAAGAGATGCTTGCCCCAGACCAGATAGTGTACACTTAAAAGTAAACAGGTTCACGATGAGCCAAAGGATAGTTAAAGGAGAACGTCATGCATATACAGATTATTGGGGTCGGTAAATTAAAAGAAAAATACTTAGTACAAGGAATCGCAGAATATAGCAAACGTCTCACGCCTTATATCAAGTTCCAGACGATTGAAGTGAGCGATGAGAAAGCACCGGATACGTTAAGCGATGCCGAAGTACGGATCGTGAAGGACAAAGAAGGCGAACGGATATTGTCCCAGATCAAGCCAGATGCGCATGTGATTGCTTTGACACTGGACGGAAAGCTATGGAGTTCGGAAGATCTAGCGAGTGAACTGGATCGGTTAGGCACGTATGGTAGCAGTCATGTGGTGTTTGTGATCGGTGGGAGTCACGGGCTTGGGGATGAAGTATTGAAGCGAGCGCAGCAGAAGTTATGTTTTGGACGCATGACGTTACCGCATCAGTTGATGAGGCTGGTGCTCGTGGAGCAGGTATATCGGGCAGTGAAGATTAACCGTGGGGAGCCTTATCATAAGTAGGGCGAAATTGTTGCATAAACACTTGAATACAAGTAAAAACGCCCTCAGTGTTATTAGGTTAGCTGAGGGCAGGTTGTAATCAATATAATTGTATTGTAGAGGTACGGCTATAATTATAGGTGATACAAAAGAAAAGGATTTTATTCGTTTGATAATTTTGATACTAAGGATTGAGATATGCCTAAACGTAAAGCAATATCTTTTTGTTTTATTCCTTTTTTTCTAAGGTTCTTTACTTCATCTTTATAATCAGACTTTTTTTCTAGGTCACTGTAAGTAGACATTGTTCTTGTCTCACCGATTTCAGATTGTTCAATAGACATAGACAAAATTTTACCATCTTTCTTGCCTGTAACGGTTGCTAATCCTTTTTTTTCGTCAACTGTAGTTTTCACATCGGTTAACTGCTTAGAAATATCAGCTACAAACAGGATTAGATTCTGCTCTGGATTATTGTGGGATACTATTTCCTTCGACATAGATAAAACCACCTTTCTTAATATTAATAATATCAATAATATTAATAAGGTATTCATTTGTCAATACTGCACATTATTATTGTCAAGATTGTAGCAGTCATGTGGTGTTTGTGATCGGTGGGAGTCACGGGCTTGGGGATGAAGTATTGAAGCGAGCGCAGCAGAAGTTATGTTTTGGACGCATGACGTTACCTCATCAGTTGATGAGATTGGTGCTTGTAGAGCAGGTGTATCGGGCAGTGAAGATTAACCGTGGAGAGCCGTATCATAAGTAGGGCGAACTTTTAAGAACTGGTACAAAGATAGCGACTGCAAAATAGGCTAGAACTATTATTCTAACAACAAACAGTCCCTCCAACTAGAGATATCACAAGGTGGCATTAGGACTAACAACAGTTGAAGTGAAACGCACATGTAAACTTATTTTCAATTTCCGCAGGCATGGAGCCTAGCGGATTTTTTTTATTAAACGATGAAATCTGTTGAATTAGGCAAAGACTCCGACGAAAAAGGCAAATACCAAAGTATTCAATCCCCTATACTTAGAGTAAACATCCTACCGATAGGAAAGAGCTTTTTGAAAATGCGTGTATGGGTTACACAAGCGACAGGCTTCATTAGCATACAACAAAAGAGGAGGGTCATTCATATGGGAAATAAAATGATTAGGGGACTCGTGTTCATTCTTGCATTTGCGATTGCCGGATACGCCATTGTTCAGTATGGCTTTCTTAACGCTAGTAATGCTGGACTGGTCTCTTTCAAATTGCAAAAACCGAATTTTGAACTCGAACCATGGATATATGTGCTATACATCCATATTTTCACCGCGATATTTGCTTTGATTATAGGACCCTTTCAACTATTTATAACTCCAACAAATGCCAGAAAACGTTGGCATCGCCTGTTCGGGTACGTATATGTTTTTTCAATTATAGTTAGTGGGATCGTAAATGTGTATTTATCCATTTTTGCGACAGGCGGTTGGATTGCCGGGCTTGGGTTTATGTCGCTCGATGTACTGTGGGTGGGGACTACGCTTATTGCAGTGAGAAAAATTATCGCCAAAGATATCCAAGCTCATAAAACATGGATGCTTCGCAGTTATGCACTCACTTTTTCGGCTGTCACACTTCGAATCTTATTAGCGCCACTAGCTATTCTGCTTGGCGATTTTGAGGCGGCATTTCGGGTGGTGGCCTGGCTTTGTTGGATTCCTAATCTGCTCGTCATAGAAGCTGTGATTTACAGAATGAGGTTGCGGCGGGAACAAGGATTTACAACTGCCACACCAAAATGATCCATAAAACTGCGCATCCATAGCGCAGTTTTATTTTGTGTACGGTGAAATAAGCATGAGGATGGAATTTATTCATATTTGCTATTTATAAGCTTCGAGAAAATGTAAATTTCGCTATTGTCTATAAAGCTACTGATAGTTATAAAGCTTTTTTTCCTTGAGAAAGTCTAACATGTATATCCACCCGATTAATCCAAATAAAACAAATCCAAATGCATACAGTGATCCGTAAATGGGAATGAAATCAAGTATGGTTAAATCAAATCTATTTTTTAGCAACGGATAGAACATCGAAAGGATAATAACGATGTAGAAAGCGAGACAAGAAAGAACTAAAAAGTAGGTTGCTTTTTTGTACAATGTTTTTCGCTTCAAATAGGTAAGGAGATAGGTGGTGTAAAGCACAATATTGCAAGCAAACAAAGTGACACCAATGTACTCGATGGGCTTGGAGAAAATCATACCGATCGCGATCAAGATGGGTCCTATAATATCGATAGCAACGACCCATGGATACCAGCTTTTCTTCGTCATGATCCGTCCGAGCATACCAATAAAAATCGGAACAATAGCAGACGAAAAATGGAAGTGAACCGAACTTAATGCATGGGTGTCAGGATTAGCTTGAAAGACGTTCAATTGATACTGATAAAGGGTGAACCAAATACCTCCGATAAAAAAGTAAATGAGTCCCGCGCCAATCGCCGTCTCTGCTATTTTTCCCTTATGTATCACTATATTGATTATCCCGTATATACAAAGCAGCCCTGTGAGCAATAGCCAACCTAGAGAAAGTGCACCCTGTATAGATGTACCTTGTAACTCCCAAACTTTACTGCTCATCATAGAGGCTAGAACAAAAAGCGCGGCAGGGAATTGAAACAGCTTCACAGTAGTAAATATGATCTGTTGATAGGTACTCTTTTCATCATATTTCAACAATAAAATAACTAGAGGTACAATAATAAAAGCGGCAAACAGTAAAAATTTTTCAACGAGTTCAAATTGGAAATAATCAAGAGAAAATATTACAATAATGATGATTGCACCTGGAATTATCGGTACGAATAATGATGTCATCCGTTTTTTCTGGAAACGACGCATGGAAGCTCCTTTCTAACTAGGCTTAGCGGTATACTTATCTCTATTTGGTTGTAAAACATTCTTTGTAATAGCTGGAAGATGCTTTTTTAATAGTTTACCATAGTTATTCGCCGATAGACCTGTCCTACCGAGTTGTACTGTAAGCAAGGATAAAGACATCGTTAAACAGAACATTATAATTTCATGCGATATAAATTATAGAGAATCAATAAAAGGATGAGTGATAACATGAGTATCAGATATACCGACTATGTACGTATGAAAACAGGTCAATACCAGTCTGTAGGGAAATTTGGCGAAGATATTTATGTATTTGAGATGTTAACAGGGATAACTGACACCTCAGAGTTTCATCAGATTTCAAAGCAAGAATTCGATTCATTTGAAATCTGGTCTGAAGAAGCACCACAGTATCCAAAAACGTATGAAATCCTTGCCCGTCCTGTGCTCTGTAGTGGCTATTTGGGAAAAGCGTATTTAGATCCTTCGTTGCTTCGTGATATGTAAATGGGTAAAATGATGTTTAATCATAAGTAGTGAAAAATGATGTCGAAAGGATACGTTATGAAAAATTTTATTGTTTTTGGAGCCAGTAAAGGATTAGGGGAAGCATTCGTTAAAGGACTACCCGAAAAAGGTGATCGGGTGTGGGTGGTTTCTAGAACTTACCCTAACAGTTTAGATGTTGAAGATGGTATTGAGAAATATTGGATTGAAGCGGATTTGGCGAAACCTGATGCAAGCTATCTGATTGCGAATACATTGAATGATGTGACTATCGATGTATTGATATACAATGTAGGCATATGGGAGAGCAAAGGGTTCAGAGACGACTATGATTTTGAAAAAGACGATCCTGCTGAAATTGCGAACATTATCAATATCAATGTTACTTCTGCGATTACCTGTATACAGAAGCTTTTACCGAATCTGAAAAAGTCAGATAACGCCAAGATTTTCTTGATTGGTTCTACAGCAGGTCTGGAACATAATGATTTTACCCAAGTTTCATTTACAGCTTCCAAATTTGGCTTGCGTGGTATTGGAAATTCGATCAGAGAGCATGTAAAGAAATATGGAATCGGTGTCACTTGTATAAATCCGGGTGAAATTGCAACCCAAATTCCCTTAGAAGATGGAATTGAAAAAGTATTGTCTACATATGGTGGAACCCAGATTCCCCTTCAAGATTTGATTTCTTTAGTCAAATGCGTGATGAATCTGTCCAAAGCTTCTTGTGTCAAAGAAATCAACATGCCGGCAATGTTAGATACAAATGGATAATTGGCTTTAAAGAGAACGACGACCTTACGATAAAAGTGAAATGCTTTTCAAACAAACCACTCTATACTTAGGAGTGGTTTTTATTTTGTATGCGGATATGCACGTTAAAGTTGAGTGTTATTTTGGCTTGGATGTAAAGCAGTAAACCGTACTCTAAGTAAAGATAACATTATCTTTCTATTAAAATAGCAAAATATAATTCAATATCTTGGTGTTTCCTTCATTCAATTTTTAATGATGGGTAAAATGCGCTCAAAAATCATAAATCAATTGTACTTACCCGTAAACCGTGTTACTCTGAGGAGTGGCAAACTCCAAACTTACGGTCGGCAAGACTTCTTATACAATCATCACCATTTTAGCTATACAGAAAGGTAACACTATGATAAAAGTTGAAGATTTATCCTTCTCGTTTCCTCAGAAAGAGCTTTACAATCATATTTCATTTACGCTTGAAGAAGGACAACATTGTGCTTTTATCGGAACAAGTGGTAGTGGGAAAAGTACCTTGATCGATATCCTAATGGATGTGGAAAGGTATCTGTTTGAAGGCAAGTTAGAGATTGATCCGGATTGCAAAATTGGGCTGGTCAGTCAGTTCTCGCAAGTCGATAAAACCAAAGAAGTGACGGTTTTTGAATATATCGCAGAAGAATTTATAAAGATACAAGATGAGATTACGGCGATTTATGCTGAAATGGCAACGACATCCGATATGGAAGCGCTGATGGAAAAGCATCAATTGGCTTCAGACGCATTCGATGCGATGGATGGGGACAACTTTGAAAGTACAATTAATAAGCAGTTGAATCTAGCGAACCTCATGAAGATCAAAGATCTAAACGTATCCGACTTGAGCGGTGGCGAATTCAAACTGATTCAAGTGATGAAGGAAATGCTTCAGCGTCCAGACTTGATGATTATGGATGAACCAGATGTATTTTTAGACTTTGAAAACCTGAATTCGCTCAAAAAATTAATCAATTCTCATAAAGGTATGCTACTTGTGATTACGCATAATCGCTACCTATTGAATCATTGTTTTAACAAAATCATCCACCTTGAAAATACAGAACTGCAAGAGTTTGACGGGCGCTATATTGATTATAACTTCTCTCTTCTTCAGACTAAAATCGAGTTACAAGAATTGACTGTTGCTGAAGCAGAAGAGATTGAGCGCAACGAGAGCATCGTCGATAATCTTCGAGAAATTGCGACGTATAATTCAGAAGCATCCCGTGGTAGAGCGCTCAAAGCTAGAGTGAGGTTTACGGAACGATTGGAAGCACGTCGACTCAAAGCACCATTTGTGGATATCAAGCAACCGGATATTCGTTTGGATATTGATCATGAGATTGAAAGTAGATTTGCGATCAATGTCCGTGATTACAGCGTTTCTTTTGACGAACTGCTGTTGGAAAATGTAAGCTTCAAAATAAAACCTAGAGATAAAGTCGCTCTAATCGGGCCCAACGGTACAGGGAAAACGACGTTGCTGCGGGACATTTTCCATAATAACAAAGAGTCTATTGATATCAAAACAGATGCCAAAATGGCATATTTATCTCAATTCCAGGGCGAAATGCTTCAAGATTCCAATACAATTTTGGATGAATTTATCGAAGCAGGATTTAAAACGTATGAGGAGATTATAGCGTATCTTGCAGACTACGGTTTTGCAGGCGAAATTCTGAATCAGAAGATCGAATCGTTATCTGGTGGCGAAAAAAACTTGCTTCAATTGGCTAAAGTCTCTGCCAGTCATGCTAACATCTTATTTCTGGATGAACCAACAAGCCATTTAGATACCTATACACAGATCGCACTCGAAAAAGCGATTGCAGATTATAAAGGTGCTATTATTATGATTTCGCATGATTTCTATTCGGTTGTGAATGGTATGGATTATGTGTTGATTATTGAAGACAAAACGGTTAAAAAAATGAGTATGGAAGAATTCAAACAAATGATTTATGATAGCCATTTTGATAAAGGCTATTTGGAAGCGGAAAAAAATAAAAAAGCTGTTGAAATGAAAATAGAATTGGCGTTAAAAGATACGAATTTTGAACTGGCTAAACGTTTGGCAGATGAGCTAGAAGAATTAATTAAGTTAGTTTAACAGACAGCGATATGATTAGAGTGAATAAGCTCTAGTGCCGCAATAAATAAGATAATAGCATAGCCTCTATATAGCAAAAAGATACTGGTGCATCACATCGCAGTGTCTTTTTGCTATATACATTTATTTATAGCTTTAATGCCATTTTTTCGGTATATATTCGATCATACAGAGTATAGTAGAGTAAGTATATTGCGATTGTTTTCATACAGAAAAGCAGACTGCATCCGTAGAAGATCGAACATTCTTTTTTAAGAAAAGAGGGATATACCAATGAACATCTATTGTCAGGGGATTTTTAAACAGATGGATATGGCTGTTGATTCTGTGATTAAGCTTATCAACACATTGAGTAATGAAGATCTGAGTATTAGACCCACCGCAGAGAAAATGTCGATCGGCGAATTGCTTGCGCATATGTCTGTACTTTGCAAAGCGGACTTTCTGATCGGGAAAGGTGTCTCTGAGGAAGAGATCGATCTTTTTTACGAAGAAGCAGAACCTGCACCTAATCTGAATGCGATCGCAGAGGCGTTATTGCATCATTATGATTTTCTCAAAGAAGGGATAGCACAGCTAGAAGAATCAGAGCTTTTACAACAAACTACAGCATTCTGGGGTGGAACGCATTCCCGTTATGAATGGCTTCTGGATACCCAAGCACATTTCTACCATCACCGTGGACAGTTGCATGCAATGCTAGTGCATGTGTTGAAGCGGGAGCCTAAGGTGCAGTTGTTTGAATAAAATGAGGTTTTGTATATCTACCGATATCCTTAGATTAATTCATTGTACTTACTTCCAGACCATGACATTTAAAAACATGATCAGGATTATTTTTGACTTCGTGTTCCTGAAGATCGTACATCGCTAGTTTGTAGTTGATTTCTTCTAAATGTTTTAGTTCTTTCTCAATATGCTTTTGTATTTCTAATTTATGATCTTTCAACATGTCTTGTCTTTCTACAAAAGTGATATTCCCCGCTTCAAAAAGCTCTTTATATTCTTTTATTTTAGCAATAGACATGCCAGTTTCTCGAAGACAACGAATAAAAGAAAGCCAGTCTATATTTTGTTCAGTGTAGATTCGTCTTCCTTTTTCATCACGAGATATGTTTGGTAGTATGCCCTGATCTTCATAAAAGCGCAGTGTTTTTGCAGATATATTTACATTTTCGACTACATAATTCATAGAATACGTCATATTATTTGTCTCCACCTTTAGTTACAGTTACTGTAACCTAATCATAGCACGAAAATGAATTAGAAAACTAAAATATTTATTATAGCGCTATAAAAAATTATCCTTTACTTGCCCTTAGGACAACCTAATACAATAAGTATTGTTCAGAAAATAAAAGATAAAGAGGGCTAACCATATGAATAAAAAATATAGCAAGTTATTTGATTCCTTTACTTTTAAAAGTGGAGTGACTATCAAGAATAGAGTGGTTATGGCACCGATGACTACATGGGCAAGTAATGAAGATCTTACCGTTTCCGAGGAAGAAATTAGCTATTATCAAGAACGTGTGAATGGTGTTGGACTGGTGATTACAGGATGTACGCATGTGACGCCGAATGGACAAGGGTTTACACATGAATTTGCCGGATACGATGATGCATTTATTCCTAGTTTACGTCAATTAGCGAACGCCGCTAAAAGTGGAGGAGCCCCTGCGATCTTACAGATTTTCCATGCAGGTAATAAAGCTTTACCTGGACTGGATGTGGTTAGCTCCAGTGAATCGCTACCTGAGGTAACGGCTCTTGGATCAACAGTAGCAGCAAGAGAACTATCACACGAAGAAATTCTTGAGATGATTCAAGCCTTTGGAGATACCACAAGAAGAGCGATTGAAGCAGGATACGATGGTGTTGAGATTCACGGAGCACATGGATTTTTAATTCAAAACTTCTGGTCGCCTTCGACTAACCAACGGACAGATCAATGGGGTGGTACGCTTGAGAAAAGGTTGCGTTTTCCATTGGCTATTATTGAAGAAATTAAATCTGTTATTGCAAAGCATGCTACCAAGCCTTTCATGCTAGGATATCGCTTATCGCCAGAAGAATCATCTAAATCAGATGGATTGCGTATGCAAGATACGTATGAATTAATCGATTTTCTGGTAGAACAAGATCTGGATTATATCCATGCTTCGTTAGATCATTTGTCTTCGAAGCCAGTAGATGCTCAAGATGATAAAACAAGACTTGAATTGATTCTTGAAAAAGCAAACGGTAGAGTACCTGTATTAGCAGCAGGTTCTGTCACAACAGCAGATGAAGCGATTGAATATGTAGAATTAGGTTTACCAGTAATTGCGCTTGGACATACATTAATTATGAATCCAGATTGGGTGGAGAAAGTAGAAAGCGGACGTGAGTCTGAGATCACTTCCGAACTCGATCCTTCCCAAGTACAACTTCCTGAAAAACTTTGGAATATTATTCATGCTATGCCCGGTTGGTTTAATGTTCGTTCATAACGTAAGATAAATATAACAAGTATATGAAAAAGAGAACTTTCTTAGGTGAGTTCTCTTTTTTATTGTTTACTGAGATACATAAATTTGACTACGATTGGAGAAAATAATAGAGGATGATGAGGATTTAGTAGAGATTGATCCTGTAAATGAAGTAAATGAATAAATACGAATGAGCGAATAAAAAATAAGTAAAATCCATATTTCTCTATGTTTTCCGATTAGATACCTCCTCAACGGGTAAAAAATAACAAAAGGAAGAGGAGGAATATAATGCTTAATATGAAATCAAAAGGGAAAATGATTACAGTTGCTTTATTACTCGCTTTACCTCTATCTACAGCTACAGGAACGATCCAATCGTTAACTTTAGGACAGACGGCTATTGCAGCTACATCTTCTACAACTGCTACTACATCGAATCTTACAGACTCTTTGAAGGGTGGCTACACAGTAGCAGCTACCAAGCTAGATGTACCTTGGTCTATACAGTTCTCTGGCAATACCGTCTATATCACACAACGTGGTGGAGGCATTGTCCAGATTAAGAACGGTAAGCAAACGGTACAAAAAGTACAGACCAAAAAGCCACTTCGTGTTGTAGGTGAAGCAGGGCTGACAGGCTTCGTCCTTGATCCTAAATTTACTAAAAATAAAATGGCTTACATCTACCATGCGTATGAGAAAAATGGTGAAGGATTCAACCGAATTGTCAAAGTGAAGTTAGTCGGCAATGTCTGGAAAGAACAAAGCAAGCTAGTGGAAGGCATTCCCGGCGGGCGTATTCATGAAGGTGGACGTTTAGCGTTTGGACCAGACGGTATGTTGTATAGTACAGCCGGTGAAACAAATCGCAGAGAGCTTTCTCAAGATCTGAAAAGCTTGGGTGGCAAAATTCTGCGCATGACACCTACAGGTAAAATCCCTAAAGACAATCCAATCAAAAATTCATATGTCTATGCTTATGGACTACGCAATTCGCAAGGGATTGCATGGACATCTGACGGCAAATTATATGCATCCGATCATGGCCCAAGTGGCGCTCCCATCCCGGGCGGTGGCACAGATCGCACAGGTCTGGATGAGATGAATCTGATTAAGCCCGGTTCTAACTATGGCTGGCCGAAGATTATGGGCAACGAAACCGCACCAAATATGGTTTCTCCACTCTATGTCGCTAGTTCCAAAGCAATCGCTCCATCCGGTATCGCTACAACACCAGATGATACGATACTTGTTGCGACACTGGCAGGTAAAAGTCTGAAAGAGTTTGACCCTGTTTCTAAAAAGATGACTGATATCCTAACAGATGTGGGACGTGTTCGTGATGTAGCGGTACACAACGGTAAGATTTATGTAATCACCAACAACACCGCAGGCGGAACACCAGAGAAGAATGATGATCGCTTGCTGATTTTAAAATAAACCATAAAAAGAAGCGATTAGGGTAGATTATCTTGCTCTGATCGCTTCTTTTTCATTTTATTTAGGTGAAGTGTTATGATGAAATTTAATACAGTCTGAAAGGAGTACCTATGAAGAGCACAAAATTAATTATGGTTGAAGGTCTTATGGGATCAGGCAAAACGTCTACAGCGTCTTTTCTCCAAAAGTACTTGGAGCAACAGCATATACAAGCGAGTTTATTTCTTGAAGGTGATCTGGATCATCCTGTCGATTTTGAAAGTGTAGCTTGTCTAAATGAGGACGAATATCGCTCGTTATTACGACAGTTTGAACATGATAAAGAGTGTATTCAGCAAATGGTTTACTCGCAAGGATCCAATCATTTTTTCTTTTATCAAAAAGCAAAACAGATATTAAACGATACATTTCCAGATGATCTATATACATATATAGCAACTTACGATATTTACGAATTACCATTAGCTAGACATTGCGAATTGCTTTTACAGAGTTGGAGAGACTTTGTAGATCGTGTAGCTGACAAGGATGAAGTCATTGTTTTGGAATGTTGTTTTTTTCAAAATCCAATGTGTATGTTATTAGCCAAAAGTAATGCCGATCAGGCAGTCATTACGCAGTATATTCTTGAGCTTGCTGATATTGTTAAGCCGCTTCAACCTGTGCTTATTTATCTATATGAAGAAGATATCAGTAGAACACTACATCGAGTAAGTGCAGAACGATCCTCTGAATGGTTAGACTTTGTGATCTGGTATTATACAGAACAAGAATATGGCAAAGCCCATCAATTAAGCGGGGTAGAGGGACTGATAGAATGTCTGCAAGTGCGAAGAAGATTGGAATTAGAGATTTTGGAGCAGTTACATATAGACAAAGTGCTCATCGATAACTCAGCACTGAATAGGGAACAAACAGAGCAAGAACTTATCAATTATTTAAATAAATAAAAAATAAAAAAAGAGATTCTCCTAAATCCAAAGTGTAGGAGAACCTCTTTTTTATATTGAATGACTTTACTGTACATAAAATAATCATTACACCGTAACTCCACTTCCATGATACCGTCCCTTCGGCACGACCAATGGCGAACCTGAAATAGGATCTTCGATCACGGTACAATCCAATCCGAAAATCTCTTTCACCCGTTCACTGGTGACCACTTCCGCAGGAGAACCTTCTGCAACCAGCTTGCCCGTATGAAGAGCAAAGATATGATCTGCATATCGTGCCGACAAGTTGATATCATGAAGTACCATCACAATCGTAGTGCCATGCTTGCGATTCAGATCGGTCAACAGATCGAGAATCTCTACTTGATAGGTGATATCTAGAAACGTGGTCGGTTCATCCAGAAATAAAATATCCGTTTGTTGTGCGAGTGCCATCGCGATCCAGACCCGTTGACGTTGTCCACCAGACAGCTCGTCGATATTATGATTAGCGAATTGCGTAATATCCATAATTGTCATCGCTTCTGCAACAGCTTCATAATCTTTTTTACTCCAGCTTCCGAACATCTTCTGATGAGGGAACCGTCCTCTACCGACTAGATCAGCAACCGAGATGCCTTCTGGCACGATAGGAGACTGGGGAAGCAGTCCGATAATGCGGGCTAAGGCTTTGGCAGGGAATTTGCTGATCGGCTTACTATCCAGTGTTACATGACCGGAAGTAGGCTTGATCAATCGAGCTAATGTTTTGAGTAGCGTCGATTTACCGCAACCATTTGAACCGATGATCACACTGATTTGGTGACTCGGTATCGTGAGGTCTACGCCGTGAATAACGGTTTTATTTTCATATCCTGCTACTAATTGTTCCGCTTGAAAAAGATGTGTCGGCTTCATTATAGTTCCCCCTTTTGATTCATTCGGATCAGCAAGAAGATCAGATAAGGCGCTCCGAGTAATCCAGTAATGATACCTACGGGGAATCTGTACTCAAACGCAAATTGTCCGATCAGATCGGCAGCTAGCACTAGATTCACACCGACCAATCCTGCGGGCATAATATTAGACGAACCTACGCCTACTAATCTTTTGGCAATTGGCCCAGCTAGAAAGGAGACAAAAGCAATCGGCCCTGTAGTCGCTGTCGCAATCGCCACCATACAGACCGAGCTCACAATCAGCGCAATCCGTGTGTGATCCGTGTTCACACCTAATGAGAAAGCAGATTGCTCTCCTAATTCTAAGATGCTCAAGTGCTTGCTAAGTCCAATAATTAGCGGTGAACAGATCAGCACAATAATGATCAGTGGGGGTAATTCACGCATCTGCGAACCGTTCAGACTACCTGTTAACCACCGAAGGGCTGAAGGAATATCTTGTTGAGCACTGATCAATAACAGATAAGAAATCACTGCATCCAACATTGCCTGAATACCGATACCAATCAGAATTAAACGTCCAATCGAAAAGACTTTGCCTCTAGATAATACATAAATAAAAATAACAGTAATCAGCCCTGCAACCACAGAAGCAATCGAGATGACTGCATTACTAGCATGCAGAATCACAATACAAAAAACAGCTGCTGCGCTTGCACCTGATGTAATCCCGATCACATTTGGATTCGCAAGTGGATTACGTAATATCGTCTGAAAAGTATAGCCAGCTACGCCAAAAGCAAAGCCTGCAAACAGTCCTGCTAACATACGTGGTAAGCGAATCGTACTGACTGCAAAGGATACGCCTTTAATCTTTTCTCCTGATAGAGCACGAATAACATCACCCAGTGGATAGATGGTATTGCCTAGTACAAGCATTGCGCAACATAGACCAACAGCAATGATAGCAAGCAGACTGGTCACAATGAGCCAGCGGCGATGGCGTTGACGTCTGCCTGCTTGGATAAATTCAATCGCAGCTTGGCTCATAATGAACGCACTTTCGAGCGCATCGCTACTACGATTAAGATAGGAGCCCCTATAAAGGCAGTGACGATTCCCACTTCAAGCTCACCCGGATTACTGATCAGTCTGCCACCGACATCAGATACCGTCAAAATAATAGCGCCTGTGATCGCAGACATGGGAATCACAAACCGCAAATCGGCTCCCAGAATCAGCCGTATCACATGAGTAGCAAGTAGACCAACAAATCCTATCGGGCCAGCAAGTGCAGTCGCTGCTCCACATAATAAAACTCCTGCCAAAGCGGCGATCAATCGTAGGGTGCCCGTACGTACACCAAGACCTGTAGCCACATCATCACCAAGTGCTAACGCATTTAGTGCAGGTGCAGTGATAAAGCCAATCAATAAGCCGACTGCCAAAAACGGGATAAAGGTAGCTATCGCGCTCCAATTTGCAGAGCCGACGCTACCTACTTGCCAGAATCTAAATTGATCCATCACATACGAGCGAGGAATCATAATCGCTGTTACGAGTGAAGATAGAGCCGCACTGGTTGCTGCACCGGCTAAGACCAGCTTGATCGGTGTAGCTCCGCCACGACCCATCGAACCAATCCCGAATACAAATACCGCGGTGATCGCTGCTCCAGCCAGAGCTAACCAGATATACTGATTAGCATGACTGATATTAAGAAAAGCGATCCCAAAAACCACAAACAAGGACGCCCCTGTATTCACTCCTAATATACTGGGATCAGCAATCGGATTACGGGTGACTGCTTGCATCAATGCACCGGATACGCCAAGAGCTGCTCCACAACATAAGCTGAACACTGTGCGAGAAATGCGTTTACGTACAATATTAGCGCCGTAACTATCGACATTCGGATAAAATAACCCGTCTATTAATTCGTGCCATCCTATTGATCTTGAACCCAAGACCAGGGAGGCAATAGCAGTGAACCCGAGCAAGATCAAGCAAATGATCAGCACCCATACGAAGTTTTTAGGCATATGTGAGTGTAAGTGTTTCTCATTTGAAAGAGTTGAACTATCCATTTACTTTATCAGCAGCAGCACCGATTAATTTCAAATATTCATCGATGGTGTATGAAATCGAAAGTGGATTAGGTGTTCCAGCAGCTACCAAAGGAGTATCGCTTGTGATAAACGCTACTGAACCTCTTTGAATTGCAGGAATTTTACCAAGCAATGGATCTGCTTTGACGGCTTGATACAATTTGTCATCGCCATATCCGATTAAGATATCGGCATCATTTAATACTTCTGCATTTTCAGCACTCAAGTTTAAAGAATAGCTTTTTGGATCTTTGATTTCTTTTGTGATACTTGCTGGAGCATCCATGCCTAATTCTTTTAAGAACGATACACGAGAATCAGCAGGTGTATAAATATGAAGTTTGGACATATCCGTATCGGAGAAATTCACCCATACGACTGTTTTACCTTTGATTTGCGGATAAGCACTTAGCTTGTCGTTGACTAATTTTTCGGTATCTTTGATCAATTGTTCGCCTTGCGCTTTCATACCCATTCCTGTCGCATTGAGCAATACTTGTTCACGCCAAGTGGTTGCCCAAGGAGCTGTTGGATAAGCGACAACAGGAGCAATCTGACTGAGTGTATCGTAATCTTCTTGCGTAATACCAGAGTATGCTGCAAGAATAACATCCGGATTAGAATCGGAAATCGCTTCAAAATCTAGACCATCGGTATCTTGGAAAACGTTCGGATTTTTCACACCAAGCTCATCTAGCTTTTTGGCTGTCCATGGCAAAAGTCCACTACCATCTTGAACTCCAAAGTTCGCTGCTGAAAAGCCGACAGGGACCACACCTAGAGCCAATGCTACATCTTGGTTCGCCCATTGTACTGTAGCTACACGTTCAGGTTTGCTTTCGATCACAGCCTCGCCTAGAGCATGCTTGATCACGATTGGATACTCTGTTGTATCTGCTGGTGTAGCGGCTGCCTCTGTATTCGTTGTTTCTGTTGGAGCTGGAGTTGTTGTAGAAGCCGCTTGGTTGTTGGAACAACCAACGAGAGCAACAATCGACATGATTAAGATCAGTACCGCGGTAAAAGATAATTTCTGTCTAGTATTCATAGTGATCCCCTTTCGTACCCGAACATGATTGTTAATGGTACTTAGTCTCTGATTTTGGTGTTGATTATCTTAAATGAGTAAACTCAAATGAAATATAAGCATATGTAATACATGATAATGATTATCAACCTCAATAATATAGCGTTTTATCTCTAGCAGTGTCAATGAAAAAGTGGCAATTTAATAAGGAAATTCATCATATTTCTTCACTTTTCGCCAAAGTATGTAAGCATTGTTATAATAAACTTTTTTACATCATAAGCAGGTAGTGGTTTACAATATATTTATAGATATTTCAATGAAATCGTAGATGATTAATCTCAAGAAAGCAGGATATTATAAAATGACAGAACAGCACCAACAACGTTACCGTTTTAGTGAAGCACCGATATGGAGTCTGCAACGCAAATATTACGAAGATGCAGGCTTAGAAGCATGGAGAAATGATCAAGTTCCTCAATACATTACAAGTAATCCTGCTACAGCGATTGCTTATGCTGAAATGATTTTTGCTTTTTTACAAGATCAGATGAATCAAGGATTAGGTGCAGAACCTGTCTATATTGTCGAACTGGGAGCAGGAGCAGGTCGTCTGGCTTACCATGTCTTATATGAATTGCAGAAGTTAAAAGAATACGCAGGCATTGATGTACCGGAGTATCACTATGTCATGACAGATCTGGCAATGAATAATGTGATCGGATGGAGAGAACACTCTGCATTACAGCCATTTATCGAGCAAGGGATTCTTGATTTTGCTCAATTTGATGCCGTGCAAAGTGATTCGCTTCATTTAACCGTATCAGGAAAAGTCATTCAACAAGGTGATCTCACACAACCGCTCCTGATTATTGCGAATTACTTTTTCGATGCGATTCCGCAGGAATTGATCTATGTGGATGAAGGCAGTATTTATGAAGCTGATGTGTATATCGAATATTCCAAAACAGGTGCTGAATTTGAAGCACTGACTACTTCTCAACAACTCAATCATATTCATTTGAGTTATGAATATCGCAAAGCACCGGAGTATGAGCAAGATGATTATATCTATCGTGATCTAATTGCGATCTATCAAGAACGTCTGGAAGATGCACATATCTTATTTCCCAAAGTGGGACTAGAATGTCTGGATCGCCTGGATGCTTTATCTCAATCAGGCTTTATGTTGCTGACCGCAGATAAAGGCGATCATTTGATCGAAAATTGGGAATTTGCAGAACCGCCTGAATTGGTGTTGCATGGTAGCTTTTCTTTAATAGCGAATTACCATGCTGTCCAGTATGTGTTCGAGCAAAAAGGAGCAGAGATTCTATTTGTTCCGCATCATTACAACAACATCAATGTGGGTTGTATCTTACATGTAGCACAGCCCAAAGCATATACGAATACACGATTAGCCTATCGCCGTTCAGTCGAACGCTTTGGCCCCGACGATTTCTTTAGTCTGAAAATGTGGATCGATCGTCATCTGGATGAGTTAGGGATGCAACAAATTTTAAGCTTTTGGCGCTTAGGTGGATATGATGCGGAGTTCTTTATTCAGACGACCAAGCAAATTTCTGCATTATTACCCGAAGCCAATGATGAGGAAAAGCAAGATCTATGGATGGGGATTCAGAAAATGTGGTCAGCATTCTATGTGATGCCACAACGATATGATCTGGCACTGGATGCCGGTCTGATTTTATTTGAAATGGATATGTTCGAGGAAGCGAAGCAGTATCTAGAAATATCGGTTGCTCAAGAGCAAGAGGAAGTCGTGTCGACCGTATATTACTGTCTGGCGATTGCGTGTCTGGAACTGGATCTAATGGATCAAGCCGAAGAGTACTTGAAGCAACTACTTGTCCTTGAACCGGATCATGAAGAAGCATTGGCATTAATGTCGGTATTGATGGCGGAAGAATAATTACGAATCTAACCCGTTATAGAGCTACAACAAGAAGAAGCATTGAAGAGTGTTTTAATCTCTTTGATGCTTCTTTTATTTGTCTATAAACAGACAATGTTATGTATTATGTCGAACTTGTACGTACATATTTTAAAGGTTTGAGTAATTGTCTAAAATTATTATAATTTATGTATATTTTAACTTATATAAGTTGTTAAATGATCCAAAAAGGCTTGAATAAAGCATTTAATTAAGGATGTATATTTTATTTTTACTATAAAAAGAGTGTCTATATCACTTCTCATAGAAGACAAAGAGATATTTTTTATCTTTTTTTGATTTAAAAAGGGATCTTACATTGACAAATGTACGTACAAAAAATATACTGTAACTGTTACAAAAAGAAAACGCATTCTTTTTAAAAAGAATATTGGAGATTACCATACTTATAGATAATGTAGCGACTTTATTTTGAAATATATTCTTAATCTGTACGACTAACGTATCAACACCAAACTGCACTATAGAGAGGGGACTACATGAGCATGAGTCATGTGGATATGAAAGAAGCGATTATGAACGGAGAGACTTCGCTCGGTATTGAATTTGGCTCCACACGGATCAAAGCGGTCTTGATTAATAAGCAATTTGAGACCATCGCATCGGGAAGTTATGAATGGGAGAATTTGTTGAAAGACGGATTCTGGACATACGATCAAGCGGATATTATTACAGGGATGCAGACAGCTTATCGTGAAATGAAGCAAGAAGTAGAGCGTCAATATGGAATCACGCTACAGACAGTGGGTTCGATTGGATTCTCTGCCATGATGCACGGCTATGTAGCACTGGATCAACAAGGCGAATTACTGGTTCCTTTCCGCACATGGCGTAATGCGACAACAGGCGTAGCAGCCAAAGCATTAACTGAACTGTTCCAATTCAATATTCCAGAACGTTGGAGTATCGCCCATCTGTACCAAGCGATTCTGAATCAAGAAAGTCATGTACCTCAGATTGCATCGTTAACGACATTAGCAGGATACATACACTGGTTGTTAACAGGCAATCAAGCGGTGGGAATCGGCGATGCGTCCGGTATTTTCCCGATTGAAGAGTCTGCTCATAATTACCATCCATCCATGTTGGCTCAATTTAATGAATTGATTGCAGATAAAGGATACGCATGGAAAATCGAAGATTTGTTGCCGAAAGTGTATCGTGCAGGAGAGCAAGCGGGTCTGTTAACAGAAGCAGGTGCTCAATTACTCGATACTACCCAAACGTTGCAGGCTGGTATTCCATTTTGTCCGCCAGAAGGCGATGCAGGTACAGGAATGGTTGCCACCAATAGTGTAAGAAAGCGCACTGGTAATATTTCTGTTGGTACTTCGGTATTTGCGATGATCGTACTGGAAAAAGAATTGTCTAAAGTTCATCCAGAGATTGATATTGTAACGACACCAGACGGTAGCCCTGTTGGAATGGTGCATGCTAACAACTGTTCCAGTGATATCAATGCATGGTTAGGATTGTTCCGTGAATTTTCCGAAGCGATGGGATACGAAGCCGATAATGCCAAGCTATTCAGCGTGATGTTCAACAAAGCACTTGAAGCTGATCCAGATGGCGGTGGACTTCTTAGTTACGGTTATTATTCCGGTGAAAATATTACAGGTATTGAAAAAGGTCGTCCGCTATTTGTCCGTTCACCTGAAAGTCGCTTCAATCTAGCGAACTTTATGCGTACTCATCTATTCTCTGCATTTGGTGCATTGAAGATCGGAATGGATATTTTGACCAAAAATGAAAATGTAGCGATAGATAGTATTCTTGCTCATGGCGGTCTATTCAAAACACCTGTAGTCGGACAGCGAATCGTTGCAGCAGCAATGAATGTACCGATTTCGGTAATGGCGACAGCTGGTGAAGGTGGAGCATGGGGAATGGCACTATTAGCTTCTTATATGATCAACAAAGACGAGCAGGAAAGTCTGGATATCTTCTTGGAACAAAAAGTATTTCATGATGTTGTCGGTGAACAAGTACAGCCAGATGCAACTGATGTGAAAGGGTTCGAAGCCTTTATCGAGCGTTATCAGCAAGGATTGGCTATCGAACAAGCGGCTGTAGATCATTTGTTAGAGAACGGGAGGAACTAAGCATGTTAGAGCAGTTAAAAGAAGAAGTCTATCAAGCAAATCTAGAATTACCGAAGCATGGATTGGTCAAATTCACATGGGGAAATGCCAGTGCTGTCGATCGGGAAAGTAATCTATTTGTGATCAAGCCAAGCGGTGTCGATTATGAAACGATGAAACCTAGCGATATGGTGGTTGTTGATCTGGATGGCAATGTGGTTGAAGGCGATATGAGACCTTCTTCGGATACAGCGACTCATGCAGTTCTGTACAAGCATTATCCGCAAATTGGCGGCATTGTGCATACCCATTCCACATGGGCAACGATCTGGGCGCAAGCGGGTCTGGATGTGCCTGTAATGGGAACGACACATGCAGATACATTCTATGGCGCTATACCTTGTGCACGCTTCTTGAACCAAGCAGAGATTGATCGTGGATATGAAGCGGAGACAGGTAATGTCATTATCGAAACGTTCGAACAACGTGGACTTGATGTCATGGCGATTCCAGCTGTATTGCTTCATGGTCATGCACCATTTACATGGGGGAAAGATGCGAAGTCTGCTGTAGTGAATAGTGTTGTGCTTGAAGAAGTCTGCAAAATGAATCTATATGCACGTCAATTGAACAACTTTGCTAAAGAATTGCCACAGAATATTCTGGATAAACATTATCTGCGCAAACATGGTAAAGATGCGTATTACGGGCAAAAGTAATATAAAGAAATCTTTTTGAATATAGAGAGTACAAGATGATGGTGACTTATTAAAGTAGAAATGTATACACGTCTCTTTACACACTGGATTTGTTTTCAATAAACTCACTTTTAAATAACTCTCACTAATATAATTATGAAAAGAGGATGAAATGATATGTCAGTAGCAACTAAACAATTTTGGTTCGTAGTCGGTTCACAGCATTTGTACGGAGAAGAAGCACTAGGACAGGTTAAAGCAAATGCACAAAAAATCGCAGACTCGTTAAACGCTAGCGGAGTATTGCCTTATCCATTGGTATTGCAAGATTTGGCAGTAACCGCAGACAAAATCACCAGCATTATGAAAGAAGTCAATTACCGTGATGAAGTCGCTGGTGTGATCACATGGATGCACACTTTCTCACCTGCAAAAATGTGGATTCGTGGTACGAAATTGCTACAAAAACCATTGCTTCATTTGGCAACCCAATACAATGAGAGTATTCCATGGTCTACGATTGATATGGACTTTATGAACTTGAACCAAGCGGCGCACGGTGATCGTGAATATGGATTTATCAATGCTCGTCTAGGGAAACAAAACAAAATCGTGGTTGGATATTGGGAGCGTCCAGAAGTGCAACAACAGATCGCAGACTGGATGGATGTTGCGTTTGCTTATAACGAAAGCTTTAATATTAAAGTCGCTCGTTTTGGCGACAACATGCGTAATGTGGGTGTAACCGAAGGCGACAAAGTTGAAGCACAAATTCAATTTGGCTGGACAGTCGATTATTACGGTATTGGCGATCTTGTAGAATACGTTAATGCTGTGACTGAACAAGAAATCGATGAATTGCTTGCTCAATATAAAGAATTGTATGACTTTGAATATGGTACGTACAGTCAAGAAGCTTGGGAAGCAAGTGTACGTGTACAAGTAAGTTATGAGATCGCAATCAAGCGTTTCTTGGATAATGGTGGTTACACAGCATTTACGACTAACTTTGAAGACTTGCACGGCATGAAGCAACTTCCAGGTCTTGCGGTTCAACGTTTGATGGCGCAAGGGTATGGTTTTGCAGGTGAAGGGGATTGGAAAACAGCAGCATTGGATCGCCTGATGAAAGTGATGAGCCACAATGAAAATACAGGCTTTATGGAAGATTACACGTATGAAATGGCTGAAGGTCAAGAAGCGATCTTGCAATCTCATATGTTAGAAGTTGATCCGACTCTTGCGAGTAGCAAACCGAAAGTAGTTGTATCTCCACTAGGCATCGGCGATCGCGAAGATCCAGCTCGTCTTGTATTTGATGGTAAAGCAGGCGAAGGTGTTGTTGTATCCATGGCTGACTTTGGTACTCATTACAAATTGTTGATCAACGAAGTGTCTGCATTCGAGCCTACGGTTCCTGCACCGAACTTACCGGTAGCGCGTGTACTATGGCAAGTAAAACCTAACTTCCAAGACGGCGTACGTGCTTGGATCGAAAATGGTGGCGGTCACCATACGGTTGTATCGTTGAACCTTACAACAGACCAAATCGTAACCTATGCAAAATTAGTGAACTTGGATTACGTTATTATTAAATAAAAATGGTAAATAGCTGATTGATCGATGGATGAATTATAAAAAGTAAGATCATATGCAAAGTCGGAGTTCATCTCCGACTTTTTGCGTTTTGTTGTTAGTATTGAGAATAGGATGATGGATATACCGATTGCTTGCAGACTATACTTGATTTGAATAGACTTCAACATCTATAAAGGGTATACTTTATCTATTTTTGAAAGCGTGTTCAATCAAAGGAGCTGATCGCTATGACTGTCTATAATAGTGCTTGTGATGTGAGTCAACCGCAAGAAGGTCATCGTCTAACTGATATTCCTGCTCATGATCCATTTGTGTTAGCAGATTCATCGACAGGTACATATTATTTATATACCGGGGCAGTACCTTCACTACACGGGGTAGCATCTTATGGAGTCTTGACGTATACCAGTCAGGACTTGGAGTCTTGGAAAGGCCCTTATCTTGTCTTTGCCGTACCTGAAAATAGTTGGGCACATCCTCAACATGGGGCTTGGGCTCCTGAAGTACACGCTTATAAAGGTCGGTACTATTTATTTGTGACACTTCATAATCAAGAGCGGAAGCTAGATGGTGAGCCTGTTCAAGGGTATGAGAAGCATTGGAGAGGTACTGTGATTGCTGTGAGCGATTCACCAACAGGCCCTTTTGAAATGATCAACCCGGAAGCTCCTGTGGTATCTTCAACTCAGATGACATTAGATGGCACGCTGTATATGGATGAACAAGATGAGCCATGGATGGTCTATTGTCATGAATGGATTCAGACGATTGACGGTACGATCGAAGCGGTGCGTCTTGATGCTGACTTATCAACTGCTATCGGAGAACCGATGACGTTATTACAAGCTTCTTCGGCACCGTGGTTATCCCAGCAACAGCATGCGCCAGAGGATCAAGAGATATCTGTCTATGTCACCGATGGTTGTCAGCTTTATCGTACATCTGGCGGTAAGCTGATGATGTTATGGTCAAGCTATGAAGGAGATAGCTATGTGCAGACGATTGCTCGCTCAATCAGTGGTACACTTGCAGGTCCATGGGAACAATTGGAGCCATTAGTGAAAGAAGATAGCGGTCACGGGATGCTTTTTCAGACTTTTGATCAGCAATGGATGTTGATTTTGCATCGTCCTTTTGATATGCCTGCTTCACGTTGTTATCTATATGAGATTGAAGATACTGGAGATCGATTTAGACTGAAACATTCGATAGCAACGTTGTAATGCCAACTATATAATGATCGCTGTACCTAAAGGATACGTAGTTCCTATCCAAAGCTAACGTATCCTTTTGACCTACATATTATGTATAATATAACATAATAAAAGCTGTAGATTGCTAGACAAAAGCACAGTAACCCGATAGACTTTAAGATGTTCGACTATTTCAGTCAATCTTCTCATTTTTTACCAGATCAAAATAGTTTATAATGAAGAGACACATGCCGATAATATTTTAAATAGAAGATAATTTGGTTATAATGAATACAGATAACGTATATTCCTGAGTGGAGCTTTGCTTCTGGAATGACCTGGATAGAAGCGCCTGCTCTTTTTTGCAAATATAAAGAGATAAAGGAAGGTTTTTATGAACAGCATACCGAAAAAAACAGACATTATCTTAATTGGTGCCGGAGTCATGAGTGCGACTTTGGGGTCATTGCTTAAAGAGTTAGCACCCGAATGGGAAATCAAAGTATTTGAGAAGCTAGCCAATGCAGGAGAAGAAAGCTCTAACGAATGGAATAATGCAGGAACAGGTCATGCTGCGCTGTGTGAACTGAACTATACGTCAGAGAAGCCAGATGGATCGGTCGATATTAGCAAAGCCGTTAATATTAACGAACAATTTCAATTATCCAAGCAGTTCTGGTCTCATCTCGTAAAGCGCAATATTATTCGTCGACCACAAGACTTTATTAAGCCGATTCCACATATGAGTTTTGTGTTAGGACAAAGTAATGTGGCTTTTCTGAATAAAAGATTTAAAGCGCTTTCGGAAAATCCGTTATTTCAAGGCATGCAATATTCAGAAGACCCGGTTAAATTAAAACAATGGATTCCATTAATGATGGAAGGTCGTACATCGAATGAACCAATCGCCGCTACCAAAATCGATTATGGAACCGATGTGAACTTTGGTGCGTTAACTCGTATTTTATTCGACGATCTCAAAACTAAAAATGTAGAAATACACTATAAACATATGATTAAAGATATCAAGCGTGCTGCCGAAGGTGGATGGGAAGTCAAAGTCCATAATATTAGCACAGGCAAAACAGAACTTCATATTGCCAAATTTGTTTTTATTGGCGGTGGTGGCGGTAGTCTACCGTTGCTTCAAAAAACAGGTATTCCTGAATCCAAGCATATTGGTGGATTTCCGGTTAGTGGCGTATTTATGTCATGTACCAATCAAGCAGTGATTGAACAACATCATGCCAAAGTCTATGGTAAAGCAAAATTAGGTGCTCCGCCGATGTCTGTACCGCATTTGGACACACGTTATATTGGTAATAAAAAAGCATTACTATTCGGCCCATTCGCAGGCTTTTCGCCGAAATTCTTGAAAACGGGTTCAAATATGGATCTGATCAATTCGGTCAAACCGAACAACTTGTTCACGATGTTAGCCGCAGGAGCAAAAGAGATGGCGCTAACCAAATATCTGATTCAACAAGTGATGCTGTCAAACGATAAACGGATGGAAGAAGTACGTGAATTCGTTCCTAATGCCAAAAGCGAAGATTGGGAAATCGTCGTTGCTGGTCAGCGTGTGCAGGTTATTAAAGACACAGAAGATGGCAAAGGTACACTTCAATTCGGGACAGAAGTCGTCAGTGCTGCTGACGGATCGATTGCTGCGTTGCTAGGTGCTTCACCCGGTGCTTCGACAGCTGTACATGTTATGCTCGATCTTTTCCAAAAATGTTTCCCGCAACGGATGCCAGAATGGGAACCTAAGCTTAGAGACATGATTCCTTCGTATGGTAAAAAGCTGGCGGAACATCCAGATCTTTTCCAAAGTATTCATGCCTCCACTTCTGACACGTTAGGTCTAAGCGATTATCCAGCGACTGAGCTAGATATGGATACCAAAGTCTTTAAAAAGGTATAGCTTGATGTGGAGCAACATAAGATAACATACGGTAATGTAAATAGTAGAACCTTTGATCTGTTTTGCAGATGGAAGGTTCTTTTTTTGACCAAAATTCCATATATCGCCAATCTAAACAGTCGGAATAACAGTTCTCACCAAAATGCTTGCCTAAAAACACAAAATGTTGCAATCGTCCCATGTTGCTGTGCAAAAGAGGATGCTATAGTGATCACAGTTATATGTAAGCGCTTTACATAAAAGAACAGTGCTTATGTGAAGATATACACATAGATAGAGCGAAAGGGGATACACCATTGAAAAGAAAGAAAAAGATAGCTTCGTTGTTGTTAGTAATGGTGATGATCATCGGTCTATTACCGGTTCATCTGACACCTGCATTAGCAGCAGCAACCAGTGACAAAGAATGGATTCAAAATGGAGGATTTGAAAGTGACTTTTGGAATGATTCATCATGGCAAGTGGATTCTTCAGATTGGAAATTAATTGATATTCAGCAATATGCGTATGCGAATGATTCTTTTATTACACCCTCAGAAGATACGTATGCGTTCAAATATTGGATAAGCGATCAATCCACGACTAGCCAGCAAGTCACCATAAGTCAGAATGTGCCTACACTTTCTGCTGGAAGCTACGAATTATCTGTCCAGTCGATGGGCGGTACAGGAGCAGAAGGAAGTCATGTTCAATTGTTCGCAGGGAGTGAACAAAGTAATGACGTGGCAACAACAGGATACAATCAGTGGGGAACGGTCACATTGAAATTTGTTCTGACTGAGCCGACGACTAACCTTAAGATTGGAGCTAGAATCACAGGTGGAGCAGGCGCATGGGGATATCTTGATGCAGTGAAGTTGAAGCAGACAAGCACCGATACAACCACACCTGTACAAGCCGATATTTTTGTCCAAAAAGTACCGGGCTTGAAATCAGACTTTATTAAAGGGGTCGATGTATCCAGTATTCTCTCACTGGAGCAAAGTGGCGTGCGTTTCTATAATGAGCAAGGGATAGAGCAAGATATATTTACAACGTTCAAACAATCCGGTGTCAATTATATTCGTGTGCGTATCTGGAATGATCCGTATACAGCAGATGGTAAAGGGTATGGTGGCGGAGATAATGATCTTGCCAAAGCGATCGAAATGGGAAAACGAGCGACGGCAAATGGTATGAAATTGTTAGTCGATTTCCATTATTCTGATTTCTGGGCAGATCCGGGTAAGCAACATACTCCGAAAGCATGGGCAAACCTTAATCTAGCGGACAAAGAACAAGCGGTCTATGATTATACCAAGACAAGCCTACAACAGATTGTAGATTCAGGGATAGATGTAGGTATGGTGCAAGTAGGTAATGAAACGAATCAATCATTTATAGGGGAAAATAACTGGGTGAATATCAGCAGATTGTTCAATAAAGGCAGTCAGGCGATCCGAGCAGTAGATCATAAGATTCTAATTGCGCTACATTTTACGAATCCAGAGACACCGGGTCGTTATCTTTCTTATGCCAAAGCGCTTGCGGAACAAGGAGTCGATTATGATGTATTTGCCAGTTCGTATTATCCATTCTGGCACGGTACACTGAGCAATTTGACTGCTGTATTGAAGCAAGTAGCCGATACGTATGGCAAAAAAGTGATGGTCGCTGAAACGTCTTATGCCTATACAGCCGAAGATGGAGACGGTCATGAAAATACAGCGCCTCGCAGTTCAGGACAGACGCTTGATTATCCGATCAGCGCTCAAGGACAAGCGACATCTGTGCGTAATGTGATCCAAGCGGTATCGCAAGTTGGAGATGCCGGCATAGGTGTATTTTATTGGGAACCTGCATGGTTACCTGTAGGGCCGAAAGAAAATATCGAACAAAATAAAAAACTATGGGAACAATATGGATCAGGTTGGGCATCCAGTTATGCGGCAGAATATGATCCCGATGATGCGGGTAAATGGTATGGCGGTAGTGCTGTCGATAATCAGGCATTGTTTGATTTTGCAGGTCATCCATTACCTTCGCTCAATGTATTCAAATACGTAAACACGGGTGCAGTAGCAACGCTCAAAGTCGATGAAGTGCAAACTGTGAATATTACAGCTAATGCAGGTGATCCTATCCCATTACCTAGTGTAGTGACAGCAACTTATAATGACGGTACTACAGGCACACTAGCTGTAGTTTGGGATCAGCAAGAGTTAGAAGATGCACTACGTCAAGGTGCAGGTCAGTATACGATCAAAGGAACAGCTACCGGTGGATACGCGGCACAAGCAAAACTGGATATTCGCCGTCCCAATCTACTGCTCAATGGTGGATTCGAACAAAATGATCGTAGTATGTGGGAAGTGACGTATGGCGATGGAAGTACACCGCATACTGATTTCCAGAACAAAGCTTCAGATGCCAAATCTGGACAATATTCGCTCCATTTCTTTTCAGCGGATGGTGTGAATTTTAAAGTGAAGCAGATCGTACAAGGACTGAAGCCCGGTTATTATGATCTCTCCATGTCGATTCAAGGTGGCGAAGCGAATCCATCCCAGATGGCTTTATTTGCTTCTACGGGTGGACAAGAAGTACAAGCAGAGACAGGGGTTAAAGGCTGGGTGCAATGGAATCAGCCTGAACTGAAAGACATCAAAGTAACTGATGGAATGTTAACCGTAGGTGCTACAATTCAAGCGGGTGGTGGAGCATGGGGATCATTAGATGATTTCTATTTAACATTTGCACGTGATCTAGAAGCGACTGAACCGGATGGAGGCACAACGCCTAATCCTGTTCCTAATCCAGAACCAACACCGACTCCAGAGCCTACTCCTACTACGGGTAATTCTTCCAGTAAAGGTGGCGGTGGTTCAGCAGTAGCGACTGAGAATATTACTTCTTCTAACCTTATAATTAAACGTACAACATTAGCAGATGGAACCAAAAAAGACACTGTTAATTACGAAGCGTCCCAAGCACAAGAAACGGTGCAAAAAGTAAAAGCAGAAGGTAAATCAACTATACGTCTTATGATGCCAGACCCCAACAATGAAGTTAGTGAATTACAATTGGGTTTACCTCAACAAACAGCGAGCATATTGGTAAATAATCAAATGAATCTAGAAGTGTATACTAATCATGCACAACTGATTCTACCTGTAGCTACATTGTCTGCATTAGGAGCAGATCGTCAATTTGCGATTCTTCCTTTGCAAAAAGCAACCGATCAACAAGCGGTTAACGAACGTGTGCAACAAGATCGTCTCATACAATCTGCTATAGGCAATGGAACCGTACAAGTGATCGGTACACCTGTAGAGATCGATACGAATCTACAAGGACAGCCTGTGAATCTAGTTCTTCCTTTACCAGAGCAAGCTTTACCAGCATCCACAACAGAACGTCAGACATTTGTGAACAATCTAATGATCTATGTTGAACACAGTGATGGAACCAAAGAGTTACTACAACCTACAGTAATCTCTGAAGACAATGGATCTTCTGCATTACAATTTAGCGTTAACAAATTCAGTACATTTACAATTGTTCATCTGGAGAAATCGCTAGATCATGACAAGACAAGCGAAAGCAAGCCAACGAAAGAACCTTATATGCAAGGTTATCCGAATCAGACTTTTCAACCCAATCGTACTGTGACACGCGCCGAGTTAGCATCTATTCTTGTTCGTCTGGGAGGAGATGGCTTATCTACATCTTCCACAACAACAGATCAGACATCGAAGTATAGTGATGTGATTGCTGGCAAATGGAGTACAGAAGCGATTCAAGCGGTTACTGCCGCAGGTTGGATGCAAGGGGATAGTCCGAACACATTCGCACCGGAACGTCCAATCACTAGAGCTGAAATGGCGACGATCCTTGCTCGCTGGATGAAGCTTAGCGGAGAAGGTCCTATTTTCCCGGATACGAAAGGACACTGGGCAGACGTATCTATTGCTCAAGTTCAGCAAGCAGGTTATATGCAAGGGATGCCAGATGGTACATTCAAGCCGAACCAGACATTAAGCCGTGCACAAGCGGTTACCTTATTCAATCGATTACTGAATCTAACACCAAGCGTAGAGACAACTACATCTCAGTGGTCGGATGTTCCAGCATCTCATTGGGCATTTGGAGATATTGTAACAGCGACAAGAATCAATCAGTAAAAGTGGAAAATTCAAAAAGAACGTTCTGGCTATAGGCTGGAGCGTTCTTTTTTTATAGAATAATCGTATGAATTATACCTAAACCTAGAAATGTTGATTATTGGTGTAAATATGACTTTAATAAAGGCATGTTTTGATAGTATATTTAACGTAGCAACCTAGAGAATGAGCATCTATAACCATTACCCAAACTACATTTCAGGAGGATGAATCATGTCATCTAAAATGATCTCGAAAGTAGAAGGTCAAACGTTAGTGCTAGAACGGGTTTTCGATGCTACACGTGAACAGGTATTTCAAGCATTCTCAACAGCAGAACATTTGACAGAGTGGTGGGGGCCTAATGGATGGACGCTAACGGTCTGCAATATCGATTTTCGTCCAGAAGGGATCTGGCATTATTGTATGAAGTGTATCGATCCCACGCAAGGTGATTTCTATGGATATGAATCATGGGGCAAAGCCGTCTATCATGAGATTGAACCTAATCAAAAAATAGTCTATACCGATTATTTCTCCGATGCCGATGGCAATGAGGTGGAAGGAATGCCACCTAGTCATATTACGATGTTATTTGCAGATCAGGACGGGCAGACTCAATTAATCAGTCATTCTCGCTTTGAATCTGTGGAAGCTTTGCAACAGGTGATCGAGATGGGAGTAGAGCAAGGTATTCGCGAAACATGGGATCGACTTGAAGCCTATCTGCAATCTCTTTAATTAAATAGAATCGATGATAAAAGCCCTGATGGATGATGAAGTATATTCAACATTCGTTCAGGGATTTTGTTATTTTGAGTGATTTTATTTTAAAATTTCACTTGAAATAAAACCGTCCAGACGGTATATTTAAATGGGTGATCAATGATGACAACAACTAAAAAAGAATTAAAAAAAGAAACGATTCTCAAAGCGGCTGCTCATGTAGTACGTGAAGAAGGCGTAGACAAATTAACGTTAGAAGCAGTAGCCAAACAAGCAGGCATCAGCAAAGGCGGACTACTATATCATTTTCCGAACAAAGAGGAATTGATTCTAGGCATGGTCGAACGGATGTCCAATCATTTTACCGGAGAATTATATCAACGAGCTGAGCAAGATTCCGATTCTAAAGGGAAATGGACACGTGCTTATGTAGAGACTTCATTTTCAGAAGAGCAGGATGTAGATGGTCTATATACCGCACTATCGGTAGCACACTTTACTCATCCCAAAATGCTTAAATTATTGCAAGAAGATTATCAAGATATTCAGCATAAACTCGAACATGATGAACTTGATCCAGTACGTGCTACGATGGCGCGATTAGTGGTGGATGGATTATGGTTCGCAGGTATGTTTGGTCTGGCGCCACCTGATGATAAGTTACAACAACAGATTATGGAAGAACTTAGAAATGATATAAAGGAGCAATCATAATGGCATATCTGTTTTTGGCAATTTCAATTATAGGCGAATTGATTGGAACGTCGATGCTCAAAGCTTCTGAAGGATTTACCAAGTTATATCCGACATTGCTGACCATTGTTGCTTTTGTGATCTCATTTTACTTTGTTTCGTTAACGCTCAAAACGTTACCACTTAATATGACGTATGCGATCTGGTCAGGTGTAGGAGCTGTAGCGACAGCATTGATCTCTGTACTCATCTGGAAAGAAAAGATCAATACAGGAAGTATGGTAGGTATAGGGCTTATCGTTGTTGGAGTCGTGGTATTGAATTTATTCGGTGCAGGACATGGTGAAGCAAAAGAATCGACAGAAACAACAAGTTCAATCGCTCAGAAGTAACGTTCGATTAAATCATATGACTCTTATATCTATCCCAAGCCAGCCTTGATCAAGGTTGGCTTTTTGCTGTTCCTTTTTCGCAAAAGATTCTTAAATAGTGAAGTCTCTTAGATATTTAAAAGGTGGGTATCATAGAACAAACAACAAATCACTTCCTAACTATTAGGAAACACTATAGGCTTGGTGTAAATAAAGCGCTTGCATTAGTATAAATGCGAGGAGGAAAACAAATGCGGAAACGTTACATTAAGCTATTGGAGCATTTAAAACAATCGGAGCATGACTTTGTGAGTGGGAGCGAATTAGCTAATCTATTTGATGTAACGACGAGAACGATACGCAATGACATCAAAGAAATCAACGAGAATTATTTAGATAAAGCGATTATCACAGGTAACACTCGCAAAGGATACAAGCTTGTCGGAGACTTGTCGAATCTCCATCAGAATGAAGATGATTATGAAGAGCGAGCTTTCCATATTATTAAAGCGTTACTGTCACAGACAGACTTTATCACTTATGAAGATTTAGCCAAAAATCTTTATTTTTCTACACAAACGATTCGCAAAGATGTACAGAAATTGTTGCAGACTATTCAAGCAGAAAAGCAGAATATTGAGATCGAAGCGATTATTTTTCAAGGGATTCGGCTTAAAGGAAGCGAAGTCGAGAAGCGAATTTTACTCAAAAAGCTAGTGACTGCGGATTGTCTCAAACGTATGTCATTGGATGAAGCGCTACAGTATTATTTTGGCGATTGGTTTAACGAATCAGCGATTACTTTTATCTATACATGTATCGAGGAAGAAGTCGCACGATATCATTTGCTACTGAGTTCACAGGAATTATTTTCGATCTGTGTGAATGTACTGATCAGCCTCAAGCGGGTTGAACTCGGACAGCCTATCGCAGCACAAGATATGCGTCTTGATCATACAAGCTTTGAAGAATTACGTATCGCCCGTTCTATTTTGAACCGTTTGACCATGGAGTTAAAGACTCCATTTGATGAATACGAGTATCAGTATCTAGGTTATCTGCTGATTGCACTACAGATTTTACCGAAAAAAAATGAAGGCATCGAACATGAGCAATCCAATGAGATCGAAGCGAAGATCAAAGCCGTAATCCAGAACGTTGGAGGGCAATATGGATTTGTCAGTTACAAAAATGAAGAACTGTTCGATCGACTACTTGCTCATATTACCAAGTCTTTATATCCGTTAAAATATTACTTTCCTGTCGAAAATCCTTTTATTGCTCAAATAAAATCAGAATACACTAATGCTTATAATATTGCGGTTGTGTTAGCGAAAGAATTGCAATTTTGCTTAAATATCAAAATCCCGGAAAATGAAATCGGTTATTTAACGCTTCATGTGATGGGTATTATCGAGAACTCTCAAGAGACACGCAAACGTATAGCGATTATTTATGGCAAAAACCCGTTAGTGGGCAAGCTATTAGAACGCAAAATCAATCTGTATTTTCCGAATATCAAAATCGACAGTCTGCTCGCTAATCATGAAATTCATCTTCTGCCTGAAGGAATAGAGACGATTATTACGACAAGCGAGATCGCCGAACAACATCAATTACAGGCTCAAAATATAATTGTCGTGAGTGAAATGATTACCAGTGAAGATATGAAAAATATTTCGATCCAGTTAAATCGTGGATTATTGAAGTATTATTTATCGCCAAACGATCTCTTTTTTTAGATGAGGATCAACCTGCTGATTTATTGAAAACCCTTACAGAATTAGGAGATATTCAACATCTGTATACCAGTATTCTGGAACGGGAAAAAATGTCGAGTACCAATATAGGAAATCTAGTCGCGATGCCCCATCCCTTTGATTGTGGAGATAACAAAAAATTACGTGTACTGGTCGCTATCAATAAGCAAAAAATACTGTGGGGCGATCAGATGGCGCAGATCATCTTTCTATTTATCCCACCCAAAAATCAAAAGGTGAACAACACCAAATTTTTTGAAGAAATTTATGATGTATTCAAGCAGACCAATATGACAGAAAAGCTACTCAAAATCACCAATTATGATGAATTTTTGGAAGTCTGGTCTTCCAAATAACCCTTAGGAGGCATTCAAATGTTAATCAATATGAGAGATTTACTTAAAGTGGCGTATGAGAATAAATTTGCAGTCGGTTCTTTTAATGTAGCAAATAGTGAGTTCGTCAAAGTGGTCATCAATGCCGCAGAAGCACAAAATTCACCTGCGATTATGCAGATCCATCCGAACGAAATTGATCTAGTCACAGATAGTTTTGTCGCTTATGTCCGTGAAGCTGCATCCAAATCGAAAGTACCGTTTGTGATTCATCTGGATCATGGAGCAAGTATCAAAGATATTACACGCTCGATTCGTAACGGCTATACATCAGTCATGATGGATGCTTCGCATTTACCCTTTGAAGAAAATATTGCGGCTACTCGAGAAGCTGTAGAATTAGCACATCTGGTGGATGTATCGGTTGAAGGTGAGCTGGGTACGATCGGTAGTAATGAAGGTAGCTCTGAAGGTGGAGCAGATGAGATTCTGTATACGAATCCTGATGAAGCGGCGATTTTTGTAGAACAGACAGGTATTGATACACTGGCTGTTGCAGTAGGGACTTCACACGGTATCTATCCACAAACGAAAGACCATTCGATCAAAATTGATCGACTCCAACAGATTCATGAAAAAGTGAAAATTCCATTAGTCTTACATGGTGGTTCAGATAATCCAGATGAAGAAATCAGAGAAGCGGTGAAGTATGGTATCGCTAAGATTAATTTATCTACAGATATGAAGAGAGCCTTTTACAATCAATTAAGAAAAACACTCGATGCGAATCCTAATGCCTATGAACCTGATTTCTTAATGCCTGAAGCGACTCAAGCGGCAACAGAATTAGTGAAGAAAAAAATGGATCTTTTCGGATCAACAGGTAAAGCATCCCTTTATAAATTGGGAGAGCTATAAGAGGAGTGATCAATCATGAAGATTTCTAGTGTGTTACAACCGGAAAATATCATATTGGATGTCACCGCTACCACCAAAGCAGAATTGATAGATGAATTAGCGCAAAAGTTAAACGATAACGGCTATTTGAGCGATATTGAGCAATTTAAAAAAGATATCTGGGCGCGTGAAGAACAGGTACCGACTGAAGTGGGCTTCGGGATTGCTATTCCACATGCCAAGTCCGCAGGAGTTAAAGCGCCCGCAATTATTATGGGTCGATCACTAAGCGGTATTAATTACAGCACAGAATCATGTAATCTGTTTTTTATGATTGCGGTTGATCAACATTCGTCTTCTGAACATTTGCAAACGCTATCCAAAATCTCTACTTTTTTGATGGATGAATTGTTCAGAGCGAAGCTTATTCTGGCACGTGATCGTGAAGAGATTGTGCGCCTATTTGAACAAGCCGAACAACAAGATACAGCCGCTCTGCATAGTGATAAAAAACATGCAGGCAAAAAAATCGTCGGCGTTACCGGTTGTCCTACAGGAATTGCTCATACCTTTATGGCGGCAGAATCATTAAAAAATGCTGCTCAAGAATTGGGAGTACAGATCAAAGTACAGACAAACGGATCAACAGGTGTTGAAAATGAATTAACAGCGGAAGATATTGAGCAAGCGGATGGAATCGTTGTTGCCGCCGATGTCAAAGTCGATATGAGCGTTTTTGGTAACCGTAAAGTGGTTCAAACGTCGGTCAAAAACGGTATTCATCATGCTAAAGATTTGATTGAAGAAGCGATAGCAGGTCAAGGTGTCGCTCAAAATGGCGGTCAATCCAACCTCAAAGAAGCAAAAGAAAAAACACGTCTCAAACAGCCTAAAATCTACAGCCATATTATGAATGGTGTCTCCTTTATGATTCCATTCGTCGTCGCTGGCGGAATATTGATTGCGCTCTCATTTATGTTCGGTATTCATGCCGCTGATCCAACAAGCCCTGATTATAATCCGTTTGCTGCTTTTTTGAGTACAGCAGGTGGTAGTGCAGCCTTTGCTCTAATGGTTCCTGTATTAGCAGGGTATATTGCCTATAGTATTGCAGATCGTCCAGGTCTAGCACCGGGGATGATTGGCGGAATGCTTGCCACACTCGGTGGTTCAGGCTTCCTCGGCGGGATGTTAGCAGGATTTATCGCAGGATATAGTATTTTAGCGATCAAACGATTAGTGAGAGGGATTCCTGATTCCTTGCAAAGTCTGTCGCCTGTGTTGATTCTACCTTTAGTCGGTTCATTTGTAACAGCGATTATTATGTACTTTGTCGTGAATACACCGATGGCTTGGATTAACGTATCGTTACAGGGATGGCTCAATAGCTTAACAGGGACGAATGCGATATTGTTAGGTGCTTTACTTGCAGGTATGATGGCATCAGATATGGGTGGGCCGATTAACAAAACCGCATCTGCTTTTGGACTCGCCATGTTTGCCAATCAGATTTTTGAACCGTCAGCTGCTCTGATGGTTGGAGGTATGGTTCCACCACTAGGGATCGCCTTAGCAACAACATTATTCAAAAATAAATTTACTATCGAAGAACGCAATGCTGGCAAAGCTGCTTATATTATGGGAGCTTCTTTTATTACCGAAGCCGCTATTCCTTTTGCCGCTAATGATCCATTACGGATTATTCCTGCTAACATTGTTGGGGCAGCGATCGGTGGCGGAATGTGTATGGCATTGGGTATTTCACTACAAGCTCCACATGGAGGAATCTTCGTGATTCCGATAGCAGCCAGTAATCCATTGCTCTATATCCTCTGTATTGCTGTTGGTTCTGTCGTTACCGCTTGTATCATTGGCTTATTGAAAAAGCCAGTCTATCAATCGAAAAACAATGACCAAACAGAAGTAGAGAAAAGTGAATTAGCACCAACTATGAAATCAGCATAAGAATAACCAATATATTTACATTTTAAAAAGAGTAGAATCCTTCAGAATGTTGAAAGGATTTTACTCTTTTTGGCGTAAAAACAACCTTTATTTTGTAAAAATACATTACATACCTACATAAATCTTGAAAACCATTGACAACGTTTAAAAAATTACATAAGATAATCTTGTTCATTACTCTGTACAGAGTAATCTACGCAAAGTAATTTTTGATAAGCAAAGCATCGATAGAATCAAACCTATAGATAAATACACTGTTATAAATGAATAGGAACAAAGGAGATGCTTTTAATTGTCTATACAGATTTTTATTTTGGGAAAGCTTCATGATCAGGATTATCACCCGTATGATATCAAAAAAATTATTAATAACGGCACAGAAGGTCTGGTACGGGTCACCGATGGTAATTTGTACTACAATTTCGAAGCCTTGCAAAAGAAAGACTATATTCAAAAAGTGAATACGATTCAAAATGATAATCGTCCTGAAAAAACAAATTATACGATTACTGAAAAAGGGAAAGAACATTTAAAAGAAATGATTTATAAAAGCTTTAAAAATCCTGAAGATGTTCGTTCTTTATTTGCTTCGCTGTTGTTTATTCAGCTTGTAGATGTGAACAAACTGATCTATTCGACATTGGAAACCATCGAAAATTTGGAGAAGCGAATAGACTATTTACAAGCAAATTCATATCATCCTTTGCCCGACTATGTCGATCCTGATCAACACGAAATGGTTGATTTTATGGGTGCATATACATTGGATAAAAAGAAAGTCGAATTAAAAGCATTTAAACAATTACTATCGTTACTTGAAAAACATCGTTCTTGATGTATTACATGCTCTAAAGCAGAGGTGAATACAGATCGCGATGATGGTTTGAATAGGGATTCCCAACTTTTAGACTGCTGAGGTGGAGTAAGTGAAGAAGAAGATTATTTTAATTATTTTACTGGTACTACTGGTCGTAAGTGGTAGTGCACTGGGCTATTACTATTGGTATCAAGGAAGTCATTTCGTCAAAACAGATGATGCTCGAATTAGTGCAGATCAGTATAAAGTAATGCCTCAGCTGACTGCTCGATTAGATCATATTGATGTCGAAGAAGGCGATATTCTCAAAAAGAATGAACCGATCGCTGAACAAGATGTATCTGGTCTAGAAGCAAGTGATATTAGTAAATCAGTGGTACGTGCCCCTATTGATGGTACGGTGCTCAAAGTACAATCCAAAGAACGAGAAATGGGATCACCGAGCACAGCGATCGCTATTATGGCAGATATGAAAAATCTATATGTATCCACCAATATTGAAGAAACAGATATTAGCCGGATTAAGTTAGGTGCACGGGTTGATATTACGCTTGATGCGATTGAAGGAGCAACGATACAAGGCAAAATTCGCAAAATTGGACAAGCTTCGAATGCTGTATTTTCTGCGATTCCTGCTACCAATACCAGTGGTAACTTTAACAAAGTGACCCAACGAATCCCTGTTGAAATAGCATTGAATGTACCGGACGGCATGACACTGATTCCCGGAACCAATGTTGAAATTAAAATCTATACACAGTAAAAGGGGGAGTCGATGTGGCTTCTAATGAAATGGCTGCTGCTCCTTCCTTGGATACCTCTTCCAAAGAACGCTGGCTTGCTTTCTTCGCTATTGTTCTTGGTGCTTTTATCGCTGTACTAAATAACAGCCTGATCAATGTAGCGATTCCGCAATTAACGACCGATCTAGGCTCAACCACAACCCGGATTCAATGGGTTATCACCGGCTATACATTAGCGTCAGGTATTATCGTGCCAATTACAGGATTTATGGAACGCAAAGTAGGTTATAAAAAGTTCTTAATCGGTGCATTAGCCCTGTTTACGCTAGGAACCGCTTTTTGCATTTTCGCATGGAATGATATGTCGTTGATTATTGCTCGTATTATTGCTGGTCTTGGTGGCGGTGTTATTATTCCACTGAGTATGACGATTATTTATAAAATTATTCCACGTGAGCAAGTTGGGATGGCAATCGGGATCTGGGGTATTTCGGCAATGGCGGCTCCAGCGATAGGCCCTACACTAAGCGGATACTTGATCGAATGGTTTAACTGGCGCTTCCTCTTTATCGCTTGTGTACCGATTGCATTATTCGCTATTCTCATGGTCATGTTATTGATCAAAGAACCACCCAAAAGTGAACCGATTAAGTTCGATATTTTGGGATTTATACTGGCAGGCACATGTGCAGGTACATTATTGTATGCTCTATCGAATGGTTCATCAAAAGGATGGACATCTTTTGAAATAGTCGGGTTACTGTTTATCTCGGTCTGGTCATTAATCTTTTTGATCGTGGTCGAATGGGGCAAAGACAATGCTGTTATCGATGTATCTTTATTCAAAAATTATAAATTTACAATCAGTGTGATTACGTCTAGCTTTGTCATGATGGGAATGTATGGCGGAACATTTTTGGCACCTGTCTTTTTGCAAAGTGTACAGTCTTACTCAGCAATCGATACAGGCTTAATCTTACTTCCTCAAGCGTTAGCGATGGCGATAGTGATGCCATTTGCAGGGAAGCTACTGGATAAGATAGGCATTGTTCCAATAGGTCTGGTGGGCTTAACGTTAACCAGTCTGATGACTTTTCATATGTACAGCCTATCTCCACAGACTTCTCGGACTTGGTTCGAGATGGTCACCGTTCTACGTGGCATCGGAATCGGCATGTGTCTCATGCCTTTATCTACGGTAGGGATGAATGCGGTAGCCCCGGAAAAAGTAGCTAATGCTTCGGCGGCATCCAATCTGATTCGGACGATTGCAGGTTCCATTGCGATTGCCATTTTAACATTTATTATGCAAAGTCGAACCGCTTTACACGGTCAACATATTGCAGAATCGATCACAGGAGATGGTGCTCAGACCTTGCAATCGACACTGGGTAGCTCATGGGTCTCTTCGTTAACAGGCATGATTTCACTGGATGCGTATTCGCGAGGGATTGCAGATACTTTTGTGATCTCATCGATTCCGCTATTCTGCTCGATTCCATTAATCTTATTATTTATTGGCAAACGCAAGCCCAAACCAGCGAAAGAAGAAGTGATTTTGGTCAAAGCTTAAAGCCTCACCGATCCATATAGACAGAACCGTTCTCTAGAAAGGAAAGAAGCGATGAACATCAAAAAGTGGGAAGTTACAGCAACAGCGCTATTATTAAGTACGGTTATTTTAGCAGGTTGTTCCAGTAGTGAAGCTGTTCAAGATATGAATGTCACGGTCAAAGTCAGTCAGGCGCAAAAAGGCATGATCGGACAAGGCGAAATCTATACAGGCACAGTAACACCATCAGCTACCGTCAATATTATGCCCAAAATATCCGGTAAAGTGTCAGCCATCTCGGTTGATATTGGGACAGAAGTGAAAAAAGGTCAGGTTCTTTTCAAGTTAGAAGACGATGATCTACGCAATAATCTGAAGATCGCTCAATCGAATGTAGAAGCGGCGGCGGCAGGTGTTACAACTGCTAAAGATTCGCGTGAATCCGGTATGGTCTCTGCCAATTCAGGTGTAGTGAGTTCAAAAGGCGGTGTGATTTCTTCCAAAAGCGCAATCGATCAAGCGACTGGGGGGATGAACCAAGCACAAGCAGGGGTAAATCAAGCGCAGACTGCACTCAAACAAGCGCAAACGGCTATTTCTACAGCTACGAATACCATTAGACAAACACAAGAAAATGTAACCAGTGCACAAAAAACAGCATCACGTACACAATCGTTATTTAACAGTGGTCTAGCTACACAAGCTGAATTGGAGCAGGTTAATGCAGCGGTAATTACAGCGCAAACGGCGTACCAAAATGCTCTAAATACTAAAGCGAATGCAGAAGAACAATTAGTGGGCGCTCAAAATGCGCTAGGTACAGCACAAAAAGGATTATCGACTGCTCAAAGTGCCTATCAGAATGCTACAAGCAGTTATGAAAATGCCAATAGCGGTTACAGCAATGCTCAACGCCAGCTAGATGTTGCTCAAAGTACAGCAGGCATATCAGCTAGTGAGCAAAAAGTAGCTCAGGCTCGATTGAATGTTAATATCGCGCAAGATAATCTCAAAAATGCTGTTGTGACTTCACCGATCAACGGCATTATTACAACCAAAAATGCCGAAACAGGTGAAATGGTTGCTCCTTCCGCACCTTCACTTGTGATTGCAAATCTCAGTACGGTGAATATGCTGATCTATGTACCGGCAGATCAGATCAATAATATCCAAGCAGGCGATCGTGTACAGGTACGAGTCAATTCATCGAACATTTTAACGACAGGTAAAGTGAAAAATATTAACTCTATCGATAGCAGTGGAAATGGTTATCCGGTTCAAGTGGCTGTATCTAATGCAGACAATAAACTTAAACCGGGTATGCTTGCAGATGTCAGCTTTATCGGCAAAGATGCCAAAGAAGGTATAATTGTGCCGACCAAAGCGATTCAAAAAGACGGAAAAACCTCTTATGTCTATGTGGCTGTCAATAACAAAGCGATTCGTAAAGAAGTAAAAGTAGGTAGTGAAATGGGCTCGCAGACATTGATTACCAGCGGATTGAAAGATGGCGATAAAGTCATTCAGAACAATATAGCGTTACTTAGTGATCAGAGTACGGTTACGGTAAGTGCAGATTAAACAATTCAGCATACTACATTAATTTATACTAAAAACCGCTCTATGATTTTGTAGAGCGTTTTTTTTCGTGTAAATTTTGTTGTGTAAGTATATGAAGTGCATTTGCGGGAGTGGCTTGTATTTCATTCTCTTTTCTAATAAGTGTACATTAGAGATATGATATGAAGGAGTCTATATCTACATTTAAGATAATCCATATGTCAACGACTCCACTTAAACACCAAGGATGGTGAATAGATATGGTGAATGTTAATGATCTACGTGTCGTACGCACACAAAGTTGGTTACGAGAAGCATTGATCAAGCTGATCGAACAGGTAGGATTCGATGCGATAACAGTGCAAAGCCTGACCCGTGAAGCAGGAATTAATCGGGCTACCTTTTACAAGCATTATCGAGATAAATACGATCTATTGGATCAAAGTATGACGGATATGCTCACTTCACTCCAAGCTGAAGTGAAATTAAAAGAAATGAAAAAAGTAAACTTAGATATTCATTCGTTAGAAGCTTTATTTTTACGTGTGCTTACGATTATTTCTCAGCATCGGCCTTATTTTAAAGTGATGCTTGGTGATAAAGGGTTACCTTCTTTTCAATCTCAGCTTATCCAGCTTATCAAAGCCAATCTCAATGAAGTGATCGGACAACATTTCTCCTCTGATCCTCAGCAACAGATCACTCAAGATATAGCGATTACCTATGTGGCGACAGCCAATGTAGGATTGATTACACAATGGTTAACAGGTGTGATGCCCTATTCAGCAGCATTTATGGCTACACAAATGGCTTATTTGTTTGTACAAGGCCCTTTACAAACGTTACAAAAAACTTCGATCTGATCATCTTCCAAACAGCAGTCACTCCTATAGATGGAGTGGCTTTTTTTGTGTTGTTTATCGTCAGTATAGGCTGTATTGTGCGTTATCCGAGAGATAGCCATCACTATACGAAATAGTGTAGGTTAAGCAACGATTCTGGTTTTATTGTTTGTTGAATATGAACGCCAGATTGTTACAATTTAAGCAACAACATGTTGTTTATTTGTACGAGATATATCCAATATCAAAGAAAGCAGGTCATAAAAATGGACAATTCCAATACTAAAAGTCTGTTGATCGTTATCTCAATATCGATTACGTTGTCAGTTCTATTACTGATTCATGTGGGATGGGCCATAGGGGCAGAATATACATTGGTGACTGTACTTGCTCTAATTGGATGGTTGACCTATTCGTATCGTGCTGTACCTCGTATCGATTCGCTATTACCTGTCTATATCATCTGTATTGTCTTATTGATTGCACTGAATACTTTTCGTTATACATCTGAATATGCAAGCTTTATAGCTATACATTATTCCGCTGGATTTGCTCAAGATTTTGTAATGAGTCATACGACTTGGTTTGTCTGGATGGTGGGCTTACCGATTGTTATTTTGTTATTGGGTGGTTACTTTTTAAGCAAAGGGTATCGTGTAGGTGCATTTTTTGCCTGGTGGGGATATGCTTATGTCGCTGTTGAATCTGTTATTCAACTACTCGTAGAATTAAGGAATTATTCGTTATATGCACATCATTATCTCGGCGGAGTCTGGGTAGCAATGTTGTTATTTTATCTAGGCTGTACAGGCATACTCAAGCTGATTCGACCACGAGATCAATTGAGAACGCATGAACCGGTACAACCATTAAGTCGACGTAAAAAAAATCTGTGGACGATCTTGATTGTAACTTGTATTGCGATCTACGGAATGACTTTTTATGCACAAACCGGTAGCTTATTACCTGTCGGTGTAATTATCGGCTCTATGATGGGTGGATTGGTCTGCTGGCGCAAAACAACATCATATGTACCAGCTGATCCATATACCGTAGTGCCGTTATATTTATTGTTACAAGCGCTTTTTTATATTCATGTGGGAGAAGAAGTATTGACTCATTTTAATCAAGGAATAGCTTCAATTACTGGACAGACATGGTCTGATCAGGATTTCGATTATTTGATTACTTTTATTGGGCCTTTCTTCTGGGTATTAGGGGCTTACAGTCTGTGGAAAAGACAAGCGTTTGGTAATTTTATTTTGTGGTTTATGATTGTAGGTATGATTCTGGGAGAACCTACCCATTTGCTTGTATTTCCTATCGTAAGGATGGTACAAGAAGGCGTAGGATATGAATATTTTTCAGGCATGTATACAGCTCTATTTCCGATGATTCCTGCGATTCTAAGTCTGATTGTGATTGTAAAAGATCATCGCAAGCAAAAAGAGATGATTGTACATGATTAGGATGTTTATATGTGTCCTTATACTAGGATGGTTGCCAGCAGGGGTTGTAGAAGCACATGGATTTGGTGGTAGTGGTTTTTTGCATCCTTTAACAGGAGTGGATCATCTGGTCGCTATGCTAGCTGTTGGTGTATGGAGTGCGCAGATTGGAGGACGAGCAATCTATATCGTGCCTTCTTGCTTTGTATTGATGATGACGTTAGGTGGAGTGGTTGGATTAGAAGGATGGTTATGGACACATCTAGAAGTCTATATCGCTTGTTCGGTATGTTTGCTAGGCTTAGCGATCGTCTGGAATCGTCAACAATCGGTATGGATTGCCAGTGGTGGAGTCGCTCTTTTTGGATTTGCACACGGTTATGCGCATGGTCTTGAAATTCCTCAATTGCTGAGTCCAGCAGTCTACATTATAGGATTCCTGATCACAACAATTGGCTTACATGTGATTGGAGCTGTCGGAGGTTTGCTTATTTTGGAAGAACCTAAAAGGGCTATTCGATTAAGGTTGATAGGAGTGGTGATTTTAGTCATAGGGTTAAAACTGATTTTGTGTTGAAAAATAGACCCTATTTGAGATAGCAGATAGTATGGTAACAATCATTTCCATTGACAACGTATAGAAGCTACTATAAAATTCATTCTAATTGATAATTATTATCAATTGAGTGTAGTAAATATAGCTGATGTGAAATAGATTGATGATACATAGAGATGAATATGTCAATCGTTCCACAGAGAGAGAAATCAATAGATAGAGGGGTTACGTATGAAAAAGTGGATAGGGATCACATTAGGAATCTGTATGATATGGGTGCTAAGTGCTTGTGGATCAACACCAGCAGTCACTGAAACAACAAGCACGACGGAAAGCGCAGAGAATAAAAAGATAGCGTCAATTTCTATTTTTCTAACAGGGGATCTGATGGCATTAGGCATCAAACCTGCGGCAACGACCACAAGCGATTATTTGCCGATTACAGGTGAACAATATCAAGGGATACAGTATTTAGGGTTTACCAAAGAACCGGATATGGAAGCATTAATTGGATTACAACCAGATGAGATTTTTATCGATGCTGAATTTGCAGATAAGCTAGGGTTGGATAAATTCGAGCAGATTGCTACCACCCATGTCATTAATTTAGATGAAGGAAGATGGCAAGATCATTTACGTGCTATCGCCCAAATCGTAGATCGCACAGAAAATGCAGAATCATTTATTACAGCGTACGATGCCAAAGCCAAAGAAGTATCTGCATTATTTCAAAAAGAAATTGGCAATGGCAAAGTGTTAGCGATGCGCGTATCTGCTAAAGGATTCCGTATCTATGGTATGGATCGTCCGCTGGGCCCTATTTTATTCGAAGATTTGAAATTAAATCCTTCTCCAGATGTCACAAAAATCGATAAGAACTGGGAAAATATCTCCAAAGAAATCCTACCTGATTTGGATGCAGACGCTATTTTTGTATTAGTATCTTCTGTAGATGAAGGCAGCGATCAAGTATTTGAAAAGCTACAATCCGACCCGATCTGGCTAGGGCTCAAAGCCGTCAAAAATCAAAAAGTATATATGATCACAGAGCAACCGTGGCTAGATTACTCAGCTTCAGGTAATTTGCAGGCATTAGAACAATTAGAGAAGCTGCTAAGTGAAAAATAATTTATTTTTAAACAGATAATAGATTCACAATAAGTAGACATCAAATCATCAGTTATACAAGAACAGCTATACAAGTCGTACATGATATATACACAGAAAAGCCTTCGTTGTAAGTATGAAGGCTTTTTTTGTATTTAACATGATGAGCACAAATCAGATGAAAAAACAGATTTACTGTATAACAATTCCGAAAATCCATTCAAAAGAATATTAACTTCATGTAGTATATAGAAAATTACTTTTTATTCCTTATTATACTAATAAATCATAATCACTAAACGCTATCTCCGAAAAGTAATGTCCTGTCGTTCATTATTTTGTAAGCGTTATCAAAATAACTTCTATTCAAATGATGGAGGGATAATAATTATGTCCAAAGTTGAATTACAAGCAAGACATTGGGGATGGCGTCAGTGGTTGACGTTAGTTGTTGTCATCGTATTAGTAGGAGTATCGAGTGTATTTCCTGCTTCCACAGGATATGCCGCGGCGATCGGTGTAACAGACAATGGATCAACGATTGTTGTAAATACAGGTGCAGGGCTAGTCTATACGGTGAACAAAGACAATGGAGATATCACATCTAGCAAAATGAATGGAATCGAACTCAGTAGTTCAGCAGGCAAAGGTTCTCATATCAGTTCAGGTCTGGGATCAGGGGCAGATGTGACATGGAATACATCTCCTTCAGGTTCTACAGTAACGATCATTACCAAGACGAGCACATTAACTCATTATTATGTGTCCCGTAGTGGCGAAAATATTATCTATATGGCGACGTACATAACAGCAGAGCCTTCGGTTGGCGAACTGCGTTATATTTTCAGAGGTAACGGAAGTGTACTGACCGGTGTTCCTGCACATTCAAATATCCGCAATAATACAGGGGCGATTGAAAGTCAGGATGTATTTGGATTATCCAACGGTCAGACGGTATCCAAATATTATGGCAACGATCAAGCCAAAGACTTGAGTGTGCGTGGAGTGACTGGTAACGGTGTAGGTGTCTTTATGGCGTATGGTAATCGGGAGAAAAGTTCAGGCGGGCCTTTTTTCCGGGATATTCAATTTCAGAGCGGTGGAGATACTGAAGTCTACAACTATATGAATTCCGGTCATGAACAGACAGAAGATTGGCGGCTTGGTCTGCATGGTCCGTATGCGCTGATCTTTACTACAGGGTCAACGCCAAGTGTACCGGACTTTAGCTGGATGTCTGGACTGGGATTAACAGGTTGGGTATCCAGTCGTGGAGCGGTTGTATTAAACGGATTATCGGGTATGGTGAGCGGTTCAACGTATACGATCGGATTTGCAAATGATAATGCTCAATACTGGACAACCGCATCGTCGAGTGGAGCTGCTGTCCGCCGTGATATGATTCCCGGAACGTATACGATGACCGTCTACAAAGGCGAGTTAGGCGTGTATAAAGAAAGTATCAATGTCACCGCAGGTAACACAACAACGATCAATACAAGAACAATTTCAGGTGATCCTGCAAGTAAACCAGCATTATGGCGTATAGGCACATGGGATGGCACACCGCTAGAGTTTCTGAATGGACAGACGATTGCTGTTCGTCATCCATCGGATAGCCGTAATGCAAGTTGGGGCCCTGTGACGTATGCGGTCGGTGGTGCAACCAACAAATTCCCTGCCATTCAATTCAGAAGGCAAAATTCACCGACTAAAATTACATTTACGCTGACAGCGGCTCAAGCATCTTTACCACATGTGCTCAATATTGGAATCACTGCCGCGTATAACAATGGTCGTCCTAGTGTGACTGTGAACAACACAATATTAAGTAATCCCACAGCATCGACACAACCGAATTCACGTAGCTTTACGATTGGAACATATCGTGGCAACAACACCACATTTTCATGGACGATTCCTGCTTCTGCTCTAGTGGCAGGCACGAATACGATCTCGATCACTCCGATCAGTGGTTCCAGTGATCTTGGAAATTGGCTTAGTGCAGGGTGGGTGTATGATGCGGTAGAGTTGCTTAATTGAGTCGTTGAATTAAGATATAGAAAGAGATGTATTAACGATCAAAAAGAGGCTTTAAGTTCGCAGTGGAACTTGAAGCCTCTTTTTGATGATATACAATATTAGATAGAATTTCGTTATTATATGTATCTCAAAGTGTTATCTTATTTAATGTAATCCCTCGGGTGTTGAGCTAAGCTGTCCGTATGCTATCCCATTCATATTGCTACCATTCGATCTGTATTGGATAGTGTATTTTCCTGAATCCAGTCCTTTCAGATAAGCGGTATTAATGTTCCAAGTAAACACTTTATTTGGCTTTACTTGATCTGTAAAAACTTCTTTTCCATTTTCATTATTTACAAGATTAAAAGTAATCAAGACTTTACTTTTGTTGATGATTTTCAATTGAAAATAGTTGTGTTCAGCATCGATCAAAAAATTAGATGTAGGATTTTTTCCTACAAGTACAGTTTCAAACGAAAGTGGAATAGAGGGTTGATGATCTTTCATTTCTTGATTAACTACTTTTTTATCAGTAACCGATTTATTATTTGCATTTGATAATTGATGTATACTACCTTGTGGACTACAAGCAGATATACAAAATAGTAGTATTAGTAATAGGAAAATTAACTTACTAAATTTCATATCATATACCTTCTTTTTTCGATAAAAATAGTTGTTTGTTTCTTAAGATTATGTATTATAACTATTTTCTCCTTTCTAAAACGGTATTGATAAAATACAGGTAAATATCTCATACTAATCGTTACACATATATTTCATCGTAACATATATTTTGCTTCATACTAGTTAGAAAAAAGCATTTTTTAGAATAAACTTAATAATACTCGAAGGAGGAATGAAGATGAGCAATCTATTTTATATCGTGAGACATGCCATAAAGGAGAAATCAATTGGGGATGTGGATATTACTTCGCAAGGAATAAAAGAAGCTGAAATGACTGCACATTATTTTAAAGAGTTGAATATAGATCAAATTTTCTCAAGCCCTCTTCAAAGAGCAAAACATACAGCTCGTATTATTAGTCATTTTAATCATATACCCATTATAGAAAATTCTTGTTTGCGTGAGCGTGCGAACTGGGGTGATATACCCGATCAAACGTTTGATGAGTTTGTTGATCTGTGGGATAAATGTACTCAAGAAAGAGACTATGTGCCACCTCAAGGAGATTCAGCTAGGATGGCAGGTGATCGATTAGCTTTCTATTTATCTGATATATCTTTACAATATCTAGAAAGTCGTAGTGTTATTGTAACGCACGGAGGTTTGATTACTGATTTTTTAATAAATGTTATTATTGAAAGTGAATTACAGAAAGTTCATCTCGATTTTATTAATGTACAAACAAGTCTTGTGAAAGAATGTTCGATTACAATCGTATCTTTTCAACAGGGTCAATTTAAATTAATCGATTTTGCTAATACATCACATCTGTAATATTTGTTTATATCGAGAGGAGATTTTCAGATGATTCAAGGAATTTTTGAAACGCATATTAATGTCAGTGACTACAAAAAATCAGCAGAATTTTACGAGCAACTACTACATATTATTCCACTACACCATGATCCTTTTCGCAAATCGAAGTTCTATTGGGTAGGGAAGCCCGGGGAATCGATGCTTGGGATTCGGGAAAATTATCCATCATCACTTATCCAACGTCAGCATTTTGCTTTTCGCATTGCGTTAGAAGATATGCCTCAAGCACGTAGCTATTTGGAAGGGTTAGGGATTGCGACGACGAACTTTTTTGGAGAAAGCGCAGAGCAGTTATCTGTCTTTCCGTTTATGCCAGCAGTATCTATTTATTTCCAAGATCCAGATGGTCATTCGGTGGAGTTGTTAGCGATGTTGGAGGATCAGCCGAGAGCAGATTTGGAAATTATGTCGTGGGAAGAATGGGAGACGCTTCATGGCAGATCGAAGACACAAAATTGATCTGGCAAGCCAAGCATCTGAGTATGGATGCATTTTTTATGATTGATGTGCAGTTGTTATGCGGTGCTGGCTTAGAAGCGACTCAGTTATATTTGTTAGAGATCGACGATGAGGACGCAGTTGCAGAGTTAGCCTATTTAGAAAAATGTGAAGCGATAGGAGATTTTGAAGCGTTTAGCAAGGAAGTGTGAATTTCTTCAATAACATAATGGACAGCTTGTATAATTTTTTCAGATTCATAGTAGGGATCAATAAAGATATTAGCCGGAAATTGAATATCTACTATGCAATCTGGAGACAGAATCAATTCTTGTAATTGGATTTCAAATCGTAATGAATCTTCAAACGTATCCCCATCTCGATCCCGATAACAACACATCGCCTCAACATCTTCAATTTCGATAATTAGCGTAGCATTCACTGTAAATTGCATCGTTGAACTCTCCTTTGATATTAAAGTGCTGATAGTCCCTATATTATAAAAGATAACACTTACTTTTAAATGATTAAAAAAAGAATTTAAACGAGGAGATTTGCTGATGCAAATACTATTTTCTATAAATGAAATACAAGAATTGAAAGATTGCCAAGAATTGTTTGAAGATATGAAGGTTGACGATGTAGAAGTAACTTGCTTTCAAATCATAGATGATCTAATACATAAAAATAATATTTATCAGCAAGCAGACATTCTATATGCTTATGAGCAATTTGAATTAGCTGTTGAACTATTGAAAGAAATAGAGTGGTTTGATAGCTCCAGACTAGAACATATACTACCTAAAGTGAAGCAATTGCTGGTATCTACAAATTCTTTTTAAGGAGATTACATATATGAACTTTACAGCTATTTTTAATCGTGAACATATGGATACAGAAGATTTAATTAAGGTGATAAACCATATATTTGAAACTGATAAAAATAAGCAGTGGTATTGGTACATAGATAATGAGAGTATGAGTCTTTTAGAAAATTACTATTTCTTTGGATATATAAAGTTGATTGGATCTCAGGGTCAGGAATTGATCATAGGTAAATATCTTTTGGAGTATGATCATTTAATAAGTTGGAAGTTATTTTTGCTTGATGAAAAGATAACCCAACAATTAAGAGAGTTCTGTTCGAGATTGAGAAATATATCTCCATATGCTATTTATCTACCTAGTGAATATGACTTTGTTAACGATGTCTTTGAAGCGCAAAAGTGGAAAGATGTTTTAAAAAAATTACATAAAGATTTTGGCGATCCTGTTTCTACTATCCCATCTATGTTTACTCAAAAGATGATTCTTGGTACAGTTATGGATATTTTATTGACGAACTCTAGCATAACATCGTTAAGTATGTCACAGATTACTGGTGTTATCGGGGAAATGTGCTGTTGGTGCTTGAAGGAGAGTTAGATACTTTATTAGAAGATGAACGAACATTTAAATTAATAGCAGGTATGAGCTATACGGTAGCTGACGAAGCAGAACCGCATCATTCTTCTACTGTAATCGGAGCCAAACTATTTATAGTCGATTAAAAAAATACGATCATCTCACATTATTTTTGATCTTCCTCCAAAACGGGTATGATAATACATAGCACCTCAAAAATAAATGAACCACAAGGAGAGCAGATCCATGACGAATCTTGTAAATAATGCGATTTTGAAAGCAAAAGCAGGGCATGAAGAGCAATTGAAAGCAGAGTTGGTCAAAATGTTGGAGCCTTCTCGTAATGAAAGTGGTTGTATTCAATATACATTGCATGAATCGATTGAACCCGGGGTGTTTGTATTTTATGAAATCTGGGAAGAGGAAGCGGCGCTTGAATTTCATATGAATACACCTCATTTCAAATCGTATCGGGAAAATATTGCGTCTCTGGTTGATTCTCGTGAAGCGTTCCGTTTGCACAAAGTAGAACAATAAAAGTAATACCACGAAAGTGATTTCTATTTATAGAGATCACTTTTTAGTTTGTCGATATCACCTAAAGCTTATAGCAGAAAATGGCTGTCTAGGCGCTACATTTGATTATACCCCTGCAACTTCTTTATGATGAGAAGAAGTACCTTATGAATAGGAGTGAAACATAATGGATAAACAACAACAACAAGCAATGGTGAAGAAAGTAAGAGAAGCATCGACCAATAATGTCAATGGATCTACATTACAACCGAGCTATACCCCGCAGGTGAAGCAGGAGTCGCGAATGATTCCTACTTCTTATGAAGATGCACCTGTAACCGTGCATATCCCTGATCGTGAGCTGGCTGCTCCATTACCTGTTTTCATTAATTTTCATGGTGGTGGATTTGTGATGGGGAATCCTAAAATGGATGATCCGTGGTGTAGTGTGATTGCAGATCGGGCAGAATGTGTCGTGGTAAATGTCGACTATTTGTTAGCGCCAGAATATCCGTTTCCTGTGCCTGTCTACCAATCGTATGAAGTGGTGAAATGGATAGCCGAATATGCTACAGAGCTGAATATCGATGCAACTCGTATTGCGGTCGGCGGGCATAGTGCCGGTGGTAATCTAGCGGCAGCGATCTGTCTGCTGAACAAAGAACGTGGGAATGAGCTGAATATTGTGTATCAGGTAATTGATTATGCACCACTTGATCTCGATACCGATCCAGCGCAAAAACCACAATTTCCAGAAGCGATCCCAAATGATATCTCTCGCATCTTTAACGCTTGTTATTTGGAACATCCAGAAGATGGACGTAATCCGTTAGCTTCGCCTGTATTTGCACCTTCTCTAACAGGGCTTCCGTCCGCATTGGTCATCACCGCAGAACGCGATTCATTGGCAGCAGAGACGGTAGGTTATGCCAAGCAGTTAGAAGAAGCAGGTATTACCGTTACCGCCAAGCAATATGCAGGAGCGGCGCATGGATTTACCCATAATGGTGATCTGGCTGTAGCCGAAGATGCCTGGCACCTCATGAGTGACAAGTTAAAAGAAGCATTTACAGCTAAACAATAATTTTTAGATAGTATGATATCAAAAGAGACGACTCCTGATTAAGCCGAGGAACGTCTCTTTTTGATGACTGGCAATCAAAGGGCGCTTGATTTATAATATTTAAATGAAACATAGTTTTATCAGATGAAACTATAGGAGCGTGATAACAATGAATAGCAAAGAAAGATTTTCAGATCGAGTCCATGCGTATGTGAAATACCGTCCTAGTTATCCGGTAGCGGCTATCGATTATCTTTATGATGTGATTGGTATGAAGCGAGAAAGTACAATTGCTGATATTGGAGCAGGTACAGGTATTTTTGCAGAGTTGTTATTAGAACGTGGTAACCCTGTGATCGGCGTAGAACCGAATACAGAAATGCGCGAAGTCGCTGTAGCTACATTAGCAGAAGAACCTAACTTTGAAGTCAGTGAAGGATCGGCAGAAGCCACAGGGTTACCGGATCATTCAGTAGATTACATTACGTGCGCGCAGGCTTTTCACTGGTTTGATCAGCAAGCGACCCGGTCAGAATTTAAACGTATTCTCAAGCCAGAAGGTAAAGTCATTTTGATCTGGAATTCTAGATTGACGACAGGGACTCTATTTTTGGAACAATACGAGCAATTATTGCATGATTATGGGACCGATTATACGAAGGTCAATCATAAAAATATTTCAGCAGAGAAATTAGAACCTTTTTTCAAAAAAGATACGATGGAGCTCGCGAAGTTTGGCAATCGTCAAGTGTTTGATTGGGAAGGATTACGTGGTCGGTTAGAATCTTCTTCGTATGTTCCTAGCTCTGATAATCCCCGGTATAACGATATGATCGATCAATTAAAGCGTATTTTTGAGCACAATCAGCACGAAGGTGTTGTCTTTTTTGATTATGAGACTGAGGTGTTCTGGGGAGAAGTCTAACCTGATCGCTTGTGATATAGATAAAAAAGCCCCCATCGTTAAACATGGAGGCTTTTTGCTGATGTATTTTATTACAGAATAGCTAGATTACATAAAGTCCATCACATAACGAACCACATGGAAAAAGACAGGTGCTGTATAGGTTAAGCTGTCGATTCGGCTGAGATAACTTTGCTTTTCGTTGTCTACTTTTGGATCATCACCAATTAATAAATCTCGCTTGAGTACAGAAACGGTTAGACTTCCAAAAAATCCACTCAAACTAATCAGCATCCCCGTAACCAGACCAAAGTTAGCACCAAGCGGTGTAAGTATAGGAGCTACAAAGTAAGAAGTAATCGCTGTGACAATAAAAGCACAAGCAAAGCCTTCCCATGTTAAGCTGGCATTGGATGTAGGTACAATTTTGCGTTTACCGATATACATCGAAGCGACATAATGTACGACATCATTAAGTTGTGTAAGTAACACGAGGAATAAAACTAATCTTCCTCCATATTGTGGTGTGGCAAATGGAAAATAAGCCAGATGACTAAGTCCGAATACCATTAGCATCAATCCCCATTGGGTTGAACTGACGCTTCGTAGAAATCCGCCTGTACCTTTATTAATCAAGCGTGGAAGTGGAAGCAATAAAAAGACATAAATCGGAATAAACACAATAAACATGCCATACCAACCAATATAAATCCAGTAAAATTGAATAGGAATTGCTAAGTATGCCCATAAAAATAAGCGCCGATCTGCTTTGCGTGAGCGAATCATCGAAAAGTATTCTTTCAGTGCAAAAAACGTAAGAACCATCAGTGAGAGAAGCGATACAATAGGATTAAATAACGTAGCCAGACAGAATATAAAGAACATTCCCCACCACGTTTTGATCCGTAATCCGATCACGCTATAATCTTGATTTTTTTGAATTTTGCTTACGATGATGTAAATAAAATGGATGACTAATAGAGCAGCAAAAATAAGAATTAACGTTATTAGCGAACTATTCATGAATCAGCACCAACTTACCTTGAATTAGGATTCCATAAAAGGGATCATATGCTATTATGAAGGAATAAAGGTAACTTGATAAGGGGAAATTTTGTGATGGCAGCAGATCAATCGGTTTTTATTTTATTGACCAATACTGGAACGTTATTTACAAAGGTGATCCAGACGTATACCAAAGCACCGTATAACCATGCTTCGATTTCGTTTGACCGTGAATTATCGGAGTTGTATAGCTTTGGACGGAAGCATCCTAGCAATCCACTGAATGGTGGTTTTGTGAAAGAAGATATTAAGACAGGTACATACAGCAAATACCCGAATACCACTTGTGTGATCTACGAACTTCGTGTGACCAAGCGTGAAGTCGAGAAAATGCAGCGTGTATTGCAATTATTTATTCGTAAGCATCAGAAGTATTTATATAATATTCTAGGTGTGATCAGCATTACGCTCAAAGAACCTGTTGAATTCAGTAATTCGTATTTTTGCTCTCAATTTGTTGCTGAGATCTTACAACGATCCGGTATCAAAATTTGGAATAAGCTTCCCGCTCTGGTCACCCCGGATGATTTTCGCCAAAGTGAACGATTGCAGTTGATCTATGAAGGAAAGTTGAGTGAATATGAAGCGACACCCGAAGAAAACCTCTAGTTCTCATACAGTCTGTATACCCACAAATAAGAATAGATAAAAGTAAGAATCCGCAGTTTAGACTTGTACATCACAGGTTTAGAGTGTGGATTTTTTGTTGCGATGAATGTGAAAAATAGAAGCTGTAGGCTTTTTCGATGTGCTTATAATGGAGTTTACTATTGAGTAACTATATCGTGGCGTGATATAGTTACTGTATTAGACTATATCGAGGTGCGATATAGTTGTGGTGAAAAGGTGGAGGAAATGATGAACGAAATAACACGTAGTTATCTCCCGATGACGGAGACTGCCTTTTATATTCTGCTGACTTTGCAAAAAATTCATTATGGTTATGGGATTATGCAAGATGTCGAGAAATTAACGAACGGTCGAATTAAACTTGGCGCAGGCACTATTTATGGCAGTCTATCTCGTATGGAAAAGGATCAATTGATTGAAGTCGTCGGTGAGGAAAATCGCCGTAAGTCATATACAGCTACAAAGCTAGGCAGAGAGCTACTTCAACAGGAAATCGCTCGGATCAGTGAGCTGTATCATAATGCTATCCAAATGGAGGGAAACAATAATGAATAACAAAAAAGTATTCCGTTGGTGGTGGAGCTGGGAATCAGAGAAGATTGAGAAGTGGATCGAGGCGCAGGAAGGGCAAGGCTGGCATTTAGTGAAAGTGAAAAGCAACTTAATGAGATTCCAGTTTGTCAAAGGTTCCCCGCGTACGATGCGTTATGTATTCGATTATCAGAATAATGTAGATATAGATTATAAGCAGCTCTATGAAGATGCAGGTTGGGAACAGATGTATGCGAAGGATAACTGGTATTTATGGCGAAAATCGTATCCAGCAGATCAACCTGAACTACGTCCCGAAATTTATTCAGATGTGGATTCAATCATCCAACGGAACAATCGAATTAAGAAAACATTAATTACAGTAGGACTGGTACTCATTCCGATCCTCATCATGAATATGGTGGTACAACCAATGTGGCAAATTCGTACTTCTATTCTAGTCGTGTATCTGCTGATTTTTATACTATTTTTGTATGGGGTGAATCGTCTTGCTACACAGAATCGTAGACTGCAAGGAAAGTCGAAGTCTCTGAAGAATTAGTATTCAACATCAAATGAGATAGCAACCAGTTTATGAATAAATATGTAAAAAAATATAAAAAATCTGTTTAAAGCTCAAAGAGGAGTTTAAATATAGGCTAACAACAAAATACATTAATCGAAGGAGATACAACACCATGATGAAAAAATTTCAGATGACTTTTCTCTCGTTATTAATTGTATTAACAGTTGGAGCGACACCAACGTTCGCTTCAAGTACGGGAACGACTGGTGGTAGTACAGGTACAGATGCTACAGGAACAACAGGGACCGATTCGACTGGTGTGACAGGAACAGACGATACAGGAACAACAGGGACCGATTCGACTGGTGTGACAGGAACAGACGCTACAGGAACAACAGGAACGGATTCGACCGGAGTCACAGGAACAGACGCTACAGGTACGACAGGAACAGATTCGACCGGAGTCACAGGAACAGACGCTACAGGTACGACGGGAACAGATTCAACAGGTGTGACAGGAACAGACACCACAGGAACAACGGGTAGTACCACTGGTGTGACAGGTACTTCAGGAACGACAGCCACTGATGCACCGATGACAACAGATATGGACGACGATGACAACGATATGGATTGGGGATGGCTAGGGTTGCTAGGTCTGCTTGGATTATTAGGACTTAGAGGACGCCGTCATGATCCGCGTGATACCAATCGTCCTCTTTAACAGAGCCATGAATAGATTGATCAAATAAATCATATTCTCTACACAAAATCACCGATGATATCGTATACGTCATCGGTGATTTTTATGTGTAGAGATATATGTTGTAACATGTATTGGATCGTCTTAAGACCCTGTTGACATTAAGCTTCTTCTGGGACAACGACACGAATATGACCCGGGATAATACGTAGATCAACAGGTAAAGAAGGCCCTTCTTCGCCATCGACATTCGTTTTTACAGGTTCGGTTGAACTGACTCTTACATGTTTAGCCGTAAAATAGATAACATCTTTATGACCTTTCAGATTACCAAGTAATAAAGATAATCCGGCGGTTAACGTATTGAACATATTGAGATTGGTCATAATAAAGCAATGCAATAATCCATCATCTACTTCAGCATCAGGAACCATACTTTCAAAACCACCGACAGAATTCGTGAGTGCGGCTAGAAAAAGAGGAGCTTCTCCTTCCCACACTTCACCATCATATTCGATTTTTAAAGGGGATGCCGAATTGCTCATTAACTCTTTCATACCATCTCTAAAATAAGCAAAAGCACCTAATTTGGATTTATCTTCAGAAGGAACAGACGATAAAGCTTCTGCCAATGAACCCGCAGCAATTACATTTGCAAATAATTGATCATTCAATTGACCCATATCTACCGTTTTAACATTGGAAGAGCGTAGTGTCTCAATCGCTTGATCAGGATTAAGTGGAATCTGAAGAGCACGTGCAAAATCATTCACCGTTCCCAGTGGAATCACAGCAAGCTTCGGACGGTGTTCTTGATCCATAAGTCCATTGATGGTCTCATGCAGTGTACCATCTCCGCCGATCGACACGACTAGATCATGGCATTCTTTGCAAGCGTCTGTGCAGAATTGAGTCGCATCTAATTCTTTGGCAGTCTCATTTACTGTGACATGATATCCTTGCTCACTAAGAATATCCTCTGCCTTTTTGACATATTCTAAGGCTTGTTCTTTACCCGAAGATGGATTAATAATGATCGTTGCCTTCATGAGATGGATTCTCCTCTACAATTTATATAAGTGCATTTAAGCAATTTCGCAAAATAAAAAATAATTCGACATCAATTACCATTACCCAAAATAGTAGGGATGATACAGCATTATAACCTTTTCACCTCAAATTTTGAAAAATAATAGCTATCGTTTATAGAGCGATATCATTTGTTTGCTTATCTGAGAAATGGTATCGTAAAGGAGATTTAGGGTTATTACTGTATAGATAGGCTACTTTGTCACGGAGGTGTATTTATGAAAGCGCTATTTATTGGAGGCACAGGTATTATCAGTTCAGCGATTACTCAGCAATTATTAACTACCGATTGTGAATTGTATTTGCTGAATCGGGGGAACCGTAATCAAGATTTGCCTGACAATGCCCATATTTTGCAAGCAGATATTAATGACGAGCAACAAGTCGCAGAACTGATTGCTGATCTAGAATTTGATGTTGTGGCTGATTTTATTGCGTTTGAACCTACTCAATTAGAACGGGATTATAGTTTATTTGCAGGCAAAACGAAGCAATTTATTTTTATCAGTTCAGCCTCTGCTTATCAGTCTCCTCCTGCGGATTATCGTATTAATGAAGGCACTCCTTTGTCCAATCCATACTGGGAATATTCTCGTAATAAAATAGCTTGTGAAGATTATCTAATGAAAATGTATCGCGAACAGCAATTCCCGATCACGATCGTGCGTCCAAGTCATACGTATGATGAACGCTCGATTCCAATGGGTGTACACGGTAGCGAAGGAAGCTGGCAAGTCGCTAAGCGAATGCTCGAAAACAAACCGGTTATTATTCATGGAGATGGTACGTCGCTCTGGACGATGACGCATAATACCGATTTTGCCAAAGGATTTATCGGATTGATGGGAAATATACAGGCAATCGGGGAAGCGGTGCAGATCACATCGGATGAATCGTTAACCTGGAATCAGATTTATCATGCAGTTGCCGATGCACTAGGTGTGAAGCTTAATGCGGTGTATGTGTCTTCTACATTCTTGGATGCTTGCAGTACTGAAGATTATCGTGGAAGCCTACTTGGAGATAAAGCCAATTCTGTGGTTTTTGACAATAGTAAGCTCAAACGCTTAGTGCCTGATTTTGTAGCTACAACTCGTTTCGATCAAGGGGTGAAGCAAGTCGTCGATCACATTCTAAGTCACCCTGAATTGCAAAAAGAAGATCCTGAATTTGATACATGGTGTAATAAAGTGATTACAGCTTTGGATCAGGCTGTCCAATCGGTTCGTTCTTAACATTTTACTTCATTAAAGGGAAAGCATATCTACTGCTTTCTCTTTTTTTGTTATATCGTTATTTGGCATATTACATTATTTCCTTATGTTTATAGCGAAAATCCAGAGATAAGTTGTTACACTTACAAATGTAAGCGCTTATATAAAATTTTGGTAATTTTTGCGATGAGAACGTACGTCTACTATCTATGGAGTCAAAAGGAGGAAATAAGATGTCAAAATCAAGCCTATGGAAAGTGATTGGAACAGTCGCATTAACAGGGGTATTGTGTACATCGACTTTTGCAGAGTACAGTTATGCCAGTCTAACCAGCGGGAGTAAATTTCTAGGTAATATTATTGCAGGAAATGTACCGGCAAGTTACGGCAATTATTGGAATCAAGTCACTCCTGAAAATTCGACGAAATGGGGAGCTGTCGAAGGTAATCGGAATGCGATGAACTGGGGACAAGCGGATATGGCTTACAATTATGCACAAAGCAAAGGGTATCCTTTTAAATTTCATACATTAGTCTGGGGAAGTCAGGAACCTGCATGGGTGAGTGGTCTGTCTGCCGCAGATCAGAAAGCGGAAGTGACTCAGTGGATTCAGTTAGCAGGTCAAAAGTATTCAAAATCCGCTTTTGTTGATGTAGTCAATGAGCCATTTCATGCCAAGCCATCTTACAGTAATGCGATCGGTGGAAGTGGATCGACAGGCTGGGACTGGATTGTATGGTCTTTCCAACAAGCGAGACAACAATTTCCTAATTCCAAATTGTTAATTAATGAATATGGAGTCATTAGCGATCCTAATCTAGCCGATCAATATGTGAAAATTATTAATATTCTCAAAAGTCGCGGGTTAATCGACGGTATCGGTATTCAATGTCACCATTTTAATATGAATAACGTTTCGACCAGTACCATGACGACAGTACTGAATAAATTAGGGTCTACAGGGTTACCGATCTACGTATCTGAACTGGATATGACAGGTGACGACGCAACCCAACTGGCTCGTTATAAAGAAAAATTCCCTGTACTTTGGAACCATCCTTCGGTTAAAGGAGTTACATTATGGGGATACATTGAAGGACAGACATGGGAGCCTAACACCCATTTATTAAATGCCAATGGCACAGAGCGTCCTGCACTGAAATGGTTAAAACAATTTTTCGGTAAAGGGATTACAGATGGACAATCCATTATGCTCGAAAAAGATAATCTAGAGACAGCTGAAGTGCCTTCTCAATAAAGAAGGGATCTGTTTTTAACGGAAATGTATATTCCTATCTAATACGTATATATCCAATTATTAAAGAGTGTCAAAACCTTCTCTATGAGAAGTCTTTGACACTCTTTTTTTTGTTGTGCCAAAGACTTAAAAAAAACACAACTTCAAGATACATTAAACTAGGGTCATCCGAGTGGATATAGAAAGGTTTGATATTTATTAAACGAGCTGGAGTGTGATCACGATGAAAAAAATGCTTCCTAACCTGTTTACGCTGGGCAATTTGCTATCAGGTTTTGCCGCTATCCTTTTAATATCTCAAGAACAATTTGAAATATCAGTACTGCTTATCGTAGTAGGCTTAGTCTGTGATTTCCTTGATGGGTACTGTGCAAGAATACTTCATGCAACATCCGAATTCGGAAAAGAGTTGGATTCATTAGCAGATCTGATCACGTTTGGAGTTGCTCCTGCTATTTTTGCATATGTCGTATCCCTACATGAGATACATGTCGTTGGTGCAGTCTGCTGTTTATTTTATGTATGTTGCAGTGCTCTCAGATTAGCACGCTTTAATGTAAGACAAAGTCATATGACTGTTTTTGTAGGCATGCCGACACCCGTAGCTGCTGTACTGTCTATACTTCTCACTATTTATGTATATCCTTTAGTTGCTATGGTTGGAATAGTATTGATCGGCATACTGATGGTCAGTCCATTTTATTTTCCGAGTCTCAAAAAAGTAAAGTCTGAAGCGATGGAGGACTGTTAATGTCTACAATGCTTCAATTTTTATCAGATTACGGCTATCTGGCGATATACGGTCTGTTAACCTTAGGAATCGTTGGGCTACCAGTGCCTGATGAATTGCTAATGACTACCGTTGGTTATTTAACTACGATTGGAACGATGAAATTCCCTTATGCTCTTTTCTTTAGTTTTGCAGGAGCGATGAGCGGGATGATGATCAGTTATTGGATTGGAAAAAAAGCAGGTCGTCCTTTTCTTAATCGCTATGGGAAGTGGGTCGGTTTGAAACCGCATCGAATTGCGAAAGCTGAGCAATGGATGAATAAATATGGCCCTTTATCTATTATGTTTGGTTATTTTATTCCAGGGTTTAGACATGTGACTTGTTATTTGTGTGGAATTACCAAAATGCCACTACGTAAGTATAGTCTATTCGCTTCTCTAGGAGCTTTATTTTGGTGCTTGATTTTTATTCTAATAGGTAGAGTATTAGGATATGCAAACAATGGATAAAGTGCGCTACACACTTCAAATAGCTTGATACTTATTTTATGTCTTTTGAAGAAAGGAAGTACATTATATTGACTAAAAAGGTTTTAATCGTAGAAGACGAACATCGTATACGTGAATTAATATCAGATTATTTTAGTAATGAACATTGGATCGTATTTCAAGCAGAAAATGGAGTAGAGGGATGGTATGTATTTGAAGAGAAGATGCCTGATCTAGTCATTCTTGATCTTATGATGCCAGAAATGAATGGTTGGGAACTATGTCGGAAAATTCGGCAATATTCCAATGTACCGATTATTATTCTAACCGCAGTATCTGGCGACGAAAGGCAAATAGAAGGTTACGAATTAGGAGCGGATGATTATGTCACCAAGCCGTTTAGCCCTAAAGTGTTAGTCTCCAAAGCAGAGGTACTAATGCGAAGAGTCGATGGTCAGCTTGTTTCTGCTCATACTCCAATCGGTTTGGACGTGGTACTGAATACCTTAACTCATAGATTAGAACGAAAAGACGGCATATTTGACTTAACACCTAAAGAATATGGAATTTTACAGCTATTACTTCGCAATAAAGGTATTGTTCTTCCTCGGGATACGATATTGAGATCGATTTGGGGAGCGGAATATGAAGGAGATGAACGGGTTGTAGATACACATATCAAAAAGTTACGTAGTAAGATGGGCGTTGCCGCTGATTGTATACGTACGGTATTTGGTGTGGGATATACATTTGAGGAATCCGTATGAAAAGAACAGGGATCACCACTAAATTATTTTTAGCTACAGCATCTATTTTCGTTCTGTTTTATGTGATTGTTCTGGTTAGCCAAATTTTGGTGTTTCCAGAGTTTTATGAACATCAAAAAATGATTCAGCTCGAAAAGAATGCAGTTGAGCTGACTTCAATATATCAAAAAGATCCTACTGCGCTTCGTGAGACAGGTTCTTCTTCCATCCTGCAATCGCATAAAAGAGAGATGAACTTTGCACTGACGGATTTTGATGGGAATATGACAGTCAATGATCCTTATCGTATGCGCTTGATTCAAAAAGACGGCACAGAAGTGGATGTCTCCTTATACTACATCGTCAGTGCGTACGGAGCAGAATTTAAAAAATTGAATCTTGCTGTTGGAACAGAACTCAAAATGTATGGTGAATTTGGTGAAAGTTCAAACAGTCGAACATTCTATCCTTACTATATTCAAACAAGTGATGGAAAAGATGTAGGTGTAAATGAACAGCAAAGTTCAGAAGATGCCGTTCAGGGCAAAATCATTTCTATCAGCTTACCTAGTGTAGTCAAAACAGAACAGCGATTAGGGCTTCTTTATGTAACTGTCGATGAATTTTTCCCATTAGAACAGACGTATATAGATCGCTTGAAAAGAATGGAACAGGTAGAACTCAAGTGGAAAAATCCATTTAGTGGAAGCCGAAGTGGTATTTTAATCCAGCCGTTACGTGAACAAAACGGCAACATCGAATTACTCTTTCTTGTGACTTCACTTCAGGAGATCAAAGAAACAAATAGTGCACTTCGATTATTTTATGCTTATTTGGGCGCTGGAGGCTTTATTCTAATTTTACTCCTTTCTGTACTGTATTCTCGTCTGGTGACCCGTCCTCTTCTTATGCTAAACAAACAAGCACACAAAATGAAAGAACTTGATTTTACAGGCGAGAAGCCTTTACCACGCAAAGATGAATTAGGGAATTTATCTGGGACTTTATTTGAATTATCCGGCAAATTAAATATGACGTTAGATGAGCTTAACAAAGCCAATGTTCAATTAAAAAAAGAAATTATACAGAATAAACAGATGGAGCAACTACAAAAGGACTTTTTTGCCAATGCTTCACATGAATTGAAAACCCCAATCAGTATTGTACGCGGTTTTGCAGAAGGAATACGTGATGGAATTAGTGTGGGCCGTCAGGAGCATTATGTGGAAGTTATTTTGGAGGAAAGCGCCAAAATGGAACAACTGGTTCAAGATATGCTTGACCTTTTGCGCTTAGAATCATCAGCAGTGAAGTTGTATAAGTCGCCTGTACTACTCAGTGAACTTACTCAAGACATGTTGGAGAAGCTGACTTATCAAATGGACGAAAAAGAACTTTCTGCACATCTTGTGTACAAACAGGAGACAGAAATCAATGTCGATCCAGTCAAGATCGAGCAAGTGTTGTTGAACTTGATGACTAATGCGATCCGCCATGCCGAAAAAGGTAGCACGATAGAAATTCATATTTTGGGAACAGAACAAACGTGTCTGTATTCTATTTATAACAAAGGCGATCAAATTCCAGACGATTATCTAAAGCGAATCTGGGAACGCTTTTTTCGTGTAGAAGCTTCCAGAGATCGGAAAAGTGGAGGTACAGGTCTAGGACTAGCGATTGTTAAACGAATTTTGGAATTACATGAGTGTGAGTATAATGTGAGAAACGTAGAAGACGGTGTTATTTTTGAGTTAACTTTTAAAAAAATACTCACGAAGTAAACCGGTTGTGGGAGGATATTGAACTATGGAAGCACCGTTTGAAAAAGAATTGCCCGCAGGACCCATCAACAAGTCAATGCTTCGCTATTTGTACAAATTGTTAAGTACGACGGGCATGCCTAAAAAAATACTGAGTATCGCTGCGCTTCTCAGTATTGCATCTTCAATGATTGGTCTCGTTTGGCCAGTGATGACAGGCAGATTTATTGACCAATTTAGTACAGGTGGAATTAATGGATTATTGATTATCCTACTTGTTGGCGTATTCCTGATGGAAGCATTAACGACAGGGGTTTCCTATTATATGTTAGCTTATGCAGGCAATCGCACAGTTACAATGTTACGTAAGCGATTATGGAGCAAAACGTTAGCATTGCCTGTTCACTTTTTTGATAATCACCGATCAGCAGATGTAATGAGCCGAATCAGTCGAGATACCGACGAGATTCGTACGTTGATTACAGAACATCTGATTTCTTTTTTCTCCAATGTACTGACCGTCATTGGCGCACTGGTCATTCTGTTCTGGCTAGATTGGCGTTTGACGTTGGTTGTTCTGCTAGCCGCTCCACTGGGTGCAGCGGTTATTATGCCAATAGGCGGAAAAATGTACAAAATTTCGATGAATATGTACGAGCAGTTGGGACAGTTTGCTTCCGTATTGACTCAGGTTATTGGAGAAATTCGATTAGTGAAGTATTCAAATGCGGAAAAGCGTGAAGAAAAAAATGGATTTGATAAAGTAGATCATTTATTTGAATTGAGTATGAAAGAAGCAAAAGTCTATGCTGTTCTTTCACCGCTAATGTCGATGATTATGATTGTACTACTTACGACTGTTGTTGCTTATGGAGGTATGCGTGTATCTTCGGGCGCTTTAAGCACAGGAGTGCTTGTATCTTTTGTATTACTTTTATTTCAGATTATGCTTCCGATTAATACATTCGCTACTTTTTATTCTAACTTGCAGAAAGTATCAGGAGCAGTAGAACGCTTAAAACCGATTCTGGAAGCAGAAGTTGAAGATGAACACGATGAGAAAGGTGCTATTATGCCTATCCTTACGCAAGATATTGTCTTTCACAATGTGGAGTTCGCTTACTCCTCTGAAGAACCTATTTTAAAAGGGATTAATATATATATGCATGCTGGACAAGTTACCGCATTAGTAGGCCCTAGTGGTAGTGGGAAAACGACTATATTTTCGCTACTTGAACGATTTTATGTACCTGACAAAGGGTTGATCACTTATGGTGAAAGATCAATTACCGATTTCGATATTGCTTCTTTTCGCAGTAAAATCGGTTATGTTTCTCAAGAAAGTCCGTTAGTGGATGGAACGATCCGTGACAATATTATATATGGACGTATAGATACGGTAACAGAAGCAGAGATGATAGAGGCAAGCCAACAGGCATATGCCCACGATTTTATTACTTCATTGTCTAAAGGTTATGATACCGAAGTCGGTGAAAGAGGAATCCGATTGTCAGGCGGTCAGAAACAGCGGATTGCTATCGCTCGTGCTTTACTGCGTAAGCCAGATATTCTGCTACTTGATGAAGCCACAGCGAGTCTGGATAGTGATTCGGAGCATGAAGTTCAGCAAGCTTTAGAGCATTTGATGAGCCGTTGTACAACGATTGTTATCGCCCATAGACTTTCAACGATTACGAATGCAGATCAGATTGTCGTTTTGGAGTTTGGACAGATTACAGGTACAGGACGGCATGAAGAATTACTAAACACTCATTCTTCCTACGCAGAATGGACAAATAAACAGTTCCGGCAAACTCGAAGTCATGATCCTCAACGTTTGATAGATTAATAAAAAAAGCGGTCACTTTTGTAGTGATCGCTTTTAGTGATAAGTAATGAATATGATTATTATTGTGTACATCTAGATGACTCAATTGACTAGTTAGATCGCATGTAATTGCAAATGAAATGTAGTCGATTCGCCGATTGTACTGGTCGCATACAACTTTCCACTATGCTGATCGACAATAGAGCTAGCAATAGCAAGCCCTAAGCCATAGCCACCTTGCTTACGAGCACGCGAAGTGTCTGTACGGTAAAAGCGGTCGAAGATACGAGTAAGATGCTCTGGTGCGATACCTTCGCCTGTATTGGTCACTGTCAGCGATACTTCATGTGGTTGGCGTTTGAGCATAATAGTAATCGTACCCTGAGCATTGGCGTATTTAATAGCATTATCCAGTAAGATCATAATCACTTGATGAATTTGCTCCTGACTACCGTTGATCCTAAGATTCGGTTCAATATGATAATCAAGAGTGAGTTCTTTTTCAAAAATAACAGCTTCCATCGTTAAGATAATACGCTCTGTCGTTTCACTAAGATCGAAAGGCGTATAGACCATCTGTGTACGAGAACCTTCCATTTCGGTGAGGTAAAGAAGATCATTGGTTAAGCGAGCCATGCGTTCTGTTTCTAACTTGATATACTCTAGCCATCTTGCCTGACTTTCGATCGTTTCTTCACGATTGGATAGAAGAACATCTGCATTGGTATTGATAATAGCCAGCGGTGTTTTGAGTTCGTGAGAAGCATCCGCAATAAACTGTTTTTGTTTATCAAAAGCTTCTTTGACAGGTTGAATCGAACGGTTCGCAAAAAATCGACTGGTGAAATATAACGCGACTAACATAATCAAGCCGACAGCCGCAAAAGTATAGATCAGATTTCGTAAAATATCTTGTTGAGCGGTAATATCGAGAAAAATCAATTTGTACCCTGAACCTGTAGGTTGCTTGATAAAGGCCCAATCACTACTATCTAGCTTAAATTGTCCATTATCTTTGTTGATTGTTTTGGCTTCAGTCAGTGCCGATTGATACAAAGTGCTATCCATTTCAAAGGGAGAATGAGCGGCTGTCATATTCCAATTGCTATCCGTCTCAATGGAAAAAGATAACGAGCGTTCTGTAAAGGTATTATCATTAGGTTGACCGTTATTATTCATACCGCCTGTATTGTTCATGCCACCCTGATTAGGTGGCATCTGTCCATTACCAGCATTGCGAGGATAAATAGTAGCAATTCGAGATAATTCACTACGAATATCATTTTGAGCATTACGGTAGGTAATCGTATAGATCGAAGCAAATGCAAGTAGCATTAATACCGAGATCGTGACAAGATTAACAATCAGAAATCGATTACGAAGCTTGTTGAACATCAGGAAGTCACCTCTTCTAATACATAACCGACCCCACGAATCGTACTGATCTTGACTTGAGAGTGCAGAAAGTTGAGCTTTTTACGTAAAAAAGAAATATACACTTCCACATTGTTGTACTCTACATCGGAATCGAATCCCCATAACTTTTCAATAATCTGCTCTTTGGAAGTCACTCCTTGCTTGCGGGTAATGAGCAATTCGAGCAACTCATTTTCTTTCAAATTTAGCTTCATTTCTTTGCCATTAACGGATAACTTGAGATTGGCTGTATTTAATTGAATATCTCCAAATATCAGTCCTTCTTCCGGTAAAACTTCTCCTTTACGGCGGAGTGCAGCCCGAATACGTGCCAGTAATTCTTCTGCTGAAAAAGGCTTGGCGATATAATCGTCTGCGCCATAATCCAGTCCGATCACTTTATCTGTAATTTCCCCTTTGGCAGTTAGCAAAATAACAGGTGTTGCGACTCCTTGCTGACGCAACGTTTTGAGAACACTTATGCCGTCCATTTCAGGCATCATAATATCCAGTAAGAGCAGATCATAGATACCGGTCTGGGCATAATCTAGCCCTGTCCGTCCATCATGTACCGCATCGACGGAATAATGATTTTTTTTCAAAATTTGTGTTAACGCTTCTGCCAAATGAAGTTCATCTTCTACTATTAATATTCGCATAATGGTGATCACCCTTTAGTTGTTGTTCTATGATACATTAATAATAATGGTCAAAGCTTTAGCCAATCTTAAACCTTATTACTGTATCGACCAGATCTGCGCCAAATTTGAATATATCTAAGAAGGTGGGCTTATATGAGTAAACCAACAATGCGTACTGTTACAATAAACATGCCTAAAGAATATGAGTATAGACAGCTTCATTTCATGTACCAGACGATGCAATTATTTACGATTAAGAAATACGTAGACATGTCTCCAGACGATTTTGATTTTGATCTACATATCGAAGATCTGTTTCTATATAAAGGAATTCTAAGTTGTGATGCCCAAACAGGTGAAGTAAGTACATATTATTTTCCGCAATACAAAGTATTAAATCTAAGTAGCAGTCAGAACACAAGTACTTTATTCTATCTAGCCTATAGCGATGATTATCGTATGCTGTACTGTTATAAACGTGATCTTGAAGCAGAAGTCGATCAGCTTGTATTCACCCAAGATATCAGTGATGCTTATGAACCGTCGATCAATCGTGTATGGTCTGTACATCATTTCTATTCACTAAATGAGCGGTATGCGCTGATCGCTTATTTGTTGCCAGGTCAACAAAGAGGTTATAACTATGCGTTGATCGATGCACTAGAGCAGACGATGATTCCTTTTGTACCTAATGATATGATTCGAAATATAGATTGTATTATGGGATTCAACTGCAATGGAACAGAATATCTGCTAATCAAGACAGGTGAACATATGGTACATGAACGAAAAATAGATTGGGAATATAACCGTCCAGAAGTAGAGCAATTAATAGTGATTGCAGTCGATAAATTTATCTCCAACGTTCAATCTAGTGATATAGACTTGAGTGATTTTGTTATACATTCTTCTCAAAGTCATGAAGCTTTTGCAGATTTGCTTATATTGGATCAGCAATTAATCATTTTACTAGAACGATTTGATACAGAAGATTCTCTAGTCATGTTATACACTGTGGATAACCAAAAGACTGAATATATTAGTTATCCACATGTGTATAACAAATTATATCATCTGAACCAAATCTTTTATGCTACTCGTAAGTCGGATACATCGACTCGATTGTATAAGTTACACACAGGCGAGCAGATTGCTGAGATTTTGCAACCTCAAGGAGTGGTTACGATGATAGAAGAAGGAATCGTTACAATAGATCAGCGTCTGGGAAGTGAAGATCGACAATTCTATATCTATAATGATCAGGGATGTACATTATGGACAGAAGATTGTGCATGGATCGATTACAAGCAGCGATTTATATTAAAAATAAAACAAGGCTGACTTTATTCTTCTTATAGAAGCGAATTATATAGATTATTCATTATTGCCATGTGCGCTTATATGCGTCATGGCTTTTTTTGTGTTTTGTAGAAATGTTTTCGCAATGTAAAACATTTAAGATTCACTAAAGGTTAGGGCTGTAAGATTCAAATATAAGCAAGCGAGGCACACCACTACAACCAAACAAACCAATAAATAAAAACCTAACACATGTATACATGAAAGGAAATGATCCACATGGCAATCGAAGTATTTAACCGCTACGAAAGTAAATATTTGATGGACACTCAGTCTTACTTCAAATTGTATAACGAATTATTGGAGCATATGGAAGTCGATGAATATTGCAAGCAACATGATTTCTACTCGATTAGCAATCTGTACTTTGATACACCGCATGATTCCTTGATTCGGATGAGTCTTTCCAAACCCAAATATAAAGAAAAATTGCGCTTACGCGCTTATGGTGTTCCTGGTGAACATGCCAAAGTATATCTAGAGATCAAAAAGAAAGTGATGGGACTGGTGAACAAACGCCGTACAGCGTTAAAGCTAGATGAAGCGTATGAATTTGTTCGTACCGGTATTGCTCCACTGTATCAAGAGTATATGAATCAGCAGGTACTGAATGAACTGACTTACTTTTTGCAAATCTACGATCTGGAACCTAAATTGTACCTCTCCTATGATCGCAAAGCGTTATTCAGCAAGCACAATCGTGATCTACGAATTACATTTGATAGCAATATCCGTACCCGACGCTACGATCTGAAATTAGAACAAGGCGATTATGGCGACCAACTGATGGACAAAGGACAATGGCTGATGGAAGTAAAAGCGGAAAAAACAATTCCATTATGGTTATCGCAAAAGTTGTCCGAGCATCAGATGTACCGTACCAGCTTTTCTAAATACGGCAACGAATACAAACAACTATTGAAATCAAGATTAAACCAACCTGTAGAAACGATTCCAACTGAAAAGGAGAGCATTCTTTATGCTTGATTCATTACTAACTGCGGCTACAACGACAACAGACCTAACGTTAACCACTTCGTTACTCACAATATTTGTCGCTATTGTTCTAGGCGGATTGATTAGCTTTACGTATATGAAAACCAACCCGAGCGGGTACTCACAGAATTTCACGTTAACGATGGTACTGCTTCCTGTCATCGTCGCTATCATCATTTTATTGATCGGTAGCAATATCGCAAGAGCGTTCAGTCTTGCGGGCGCCTTCTCGATTATTCGCTTTAGAAGTGCTCCTGGCGATCCGAAAGATATCGCTTATGTATTGTTCACAATGGCAGCAGGACTTGCTTGTGGTACAGGGTATTTCGGTTATGCAGTACTATTTACTATCATTCTATGTGTGATGATGTTTGTGTTAAATCGCTTCAAATTTGGCGTTAGCAAAAAATTGCAAAAAACACTCAAAGTCACGATTCCTGAAAATTTAGCGTATGATGAAGCATTTGCTGAAGTTTTCAACCAATTTAACGTACAGTATGATTTGAAAAAAATTAGAACGACCGAGCTTGGAAGTCTGTATGAACTGGTCTATCTGGTTACGATGAATCAAGTCACCAACCAGAAAGAATTTCTAGATGCGATCCGGTGCAGAAATGGCAACCTCGATCTGTCTTTAACGATGAGCCCAACAGCGGCAGAAGCGTATTAAATCACCACACTCCAACCAACAATCGAAGGGAACGATTACGATGAAAAAATGGATAACAAAAACGAACTTGAGCATTGTTCTTCTCAGTACACTGGCATTATCAGCTTGCAGTTCAGCCACACCGACAGCAACCGAGGCATTGGCGGCGGCAACTAGCTCAACCGCTACAGTGTCTACAACAGCAACAACTGCTTCCTCTTCCACGGCGTTGAAAGTCTCGGATCTAGTGACTTTTGACAGTGGCGATGATGCTATCGATTGGAAATCATCCGACTATACAGCGATTCAATTAACAGGCTCCAGTGCTACGATTACAGGCAATGGCGCAACTGCAACCAGTAGCATCATTACAATTACCGCAGGTGGTACGTATGTGCTTAGTGGTGAACTGACAGACGGACAGATTGTTGTCGATTCACAGGATGATCAAGATGTGATACTGGTATTGAACGGCGTAACGATTACAGATAATGATAGCGCGCCAATCTATATCAAAGAAGCTAAAAACGCATTTATGACATTAGCTGATGGCACTAAAAATGTGATCACGGATGGAGCAACGTATACATTAGCAGATGATACCACAGATGAGCCTAGCGCAGCGATTTTTAGCAAAGCCGATCTGACGATCAATGGGGAAGGTACATTATCGGTCAACGCCAATTATAAAGATGGAATCACAAGTAAAGATGATCTAAAAATCGTATCCGGTACACTGAATATCACAGCAAAAGATGACGGTATTGTAGGTAAAGATATGGTTGCGATCGAAGAGGGTACATTCCATATTGTAGCGGGTGGCGATGGTATTAAATCGACGAATGATACTGATGCCGATAAAGGATTTATCGCTATTGCAGGCGGGACATTTGATATTCAATCGACCAACGATGGTATTCAATCTGAAAAGCAATTAGTGATCGACGATGGAACATTTAATATTGTATCCGGTGGAGGTCATACTCAAGCGGAAGCAAAAGTTGAAGAGCAACCCGGTCAAGGCGGAGGATTCGGTGGACGACAAACTCAAGATGCTCAAGCTACAGCAACAACGTCTACAGAGACAACAACATCTTCAACTGATACCGATGCAACAGCTACCGAATCAACGAGTACCAAAGGGCTGAAAGCAACAGGTGATATCACGATTAATGAGGGTACGTTCACAATAGATTCCGCAGATGATGCTGTTCATAGTAATGCAACTGTACATGTCACAGGCGGTACACTTGAAATTGCGACAGGCGATGATGCTATGCATGCTGATGTGGATCTGAATATCTCGGGTGGCAAAATCAATATTACAACCAGTTACGAAGGGTTAGAAGCAACCAATATTAATGTATCTGGTGGAGACACCAATGTCATAGCTTCTGATGACGGTGTAAATGCTTCGGGTGATGCGAATACCACAACGACAGAGACTTCAACAACAGAACCAACTCCAACAGAGTCCAGTACGACAGCAACAACGTCTACAGATCCTACATCTACAACAGATCCAGCAGGTAACAGCGCGCCTCCAGGTGGATTCGGTGGAGGTCAAGGAAGTTCTCAAAATGCTTTATTAAATATTACAGGTGGTACACTCACTGTAGATGCTCAAGGCGATGGATTAGATTCCAATGGATCCATCACAATGTCAGGCGGAACTGTGATCGTGAACGGCCCAACAACGAATGGAAATGGTTCACTCGATTATGATGGTACTTTTGAGATGACAGGTGGATATGTAGTTGCTGTCGGAAGTTCAGGCATGACTCAAGCACCTTCTGATGATTCTACTCAAGCGGCAATCAGTATGAGTTATTCTGCCACTCAAAATGCAGGCACATTAGTTCATATTCAAGATAGCGCAGGTAAAAATATATTAACTTTGGCACCGACAAAAGATTACCAATCGGTTGTAGTTAGCTCACCGGATCTAGTGAAAGGTAGTTCATATTCTATCTATACAGGTGGAACATCTACAGGTACAGCAACAGATGGACTATATGCAGACGGTGAATACACAGGTGGTACTAAAGTGGTTGATTTTGAATTAGCGAGCCAGATTACATGGGTGAACGAATCAGGTGTAACGACAGCTAATACAGGATTTGGTGGGGGCGGAGGTCAAAGACCGTCTAGAAATATGACGAACAACACAACAACAGATAGCACATCAGATACGGCACAGTAATCTTTTTATACTATATATGAATATAACCTAACATGAAAAATAAGGATATCAGATAAATAAGCTGATATCCTTATTTTGTGTTATATAAAATAACATATTATTTGCATAAATATACAAAAGTATTGAGTTATTTCACGTTATATCGTTATAATCAATATTAATATTACATTAATGTGATATTAAGTTACATAAAATTTACGATGATGTCAGTATGATCTACTTATTGAGGGGGATGGATATGAAATTATCAGTACAATGGAAACAAAAATGGTGCATTTCGATGTTAACAGCGGTATTGTTGATGCCTGTCATGAGCTATTCGGTATCAGCGGCAACAGAAACGAGCACCACTTCTCAGACTACAGCTGTACAAACATCTTTGCCTAAGATCAAGATTCTTGCTACAGGCGGAACGATTGCTGGCTCTTCCGAATCCAACACCGATGTAACTGGATATAAAGCAGGTGCACTAGGGATTGATGTACTGATCAATGCGGTACCTGAAATGAAAAAAGTAGCAGATATTAGTGGCGAACAAATTGCTAATGTGGGTAGCCCTGACATAGACAATGCTGTTTTGCTCCAATTAGCCAATCGGATCAATGAGTTACTGGCTTCAGATGATGTCGATGGGATTGTAGTAACACATGGTACAGATACATTAGAAGAAACGGCTTATTTTCTAGATTTAGTTGTCAAAAGTGATAAGCCTGTAGTCGTTGTAGGCGCAATGCGTCCAGCAACAGCGATCAGTGCGGATGGTTCATTTAACTTATACAATGCGGTCAAAATTGCGAGTAACCCTGAAGCCACTGGCAAAGGTGTGATGATTGCTCTTAATGATCGGATTGGCGCAGCACGTTATATTACCAAAACCAACACCACAGGAACAGATACATTTAAATCAGTAGAACAAGGTTATCTTGGTGTAGTATCAGGCGATAAAGTGTACTTTTATAATCAATCTACACGCAAACACACAGCCAATACTATTTTTGATGTGAAAGGCATAACGGAATTACCACAGGTTGATATTTTATACGAATATCAAAATAATGGTAGTTATCTGTATGATGCGGCAGTAGCTTCAGGCGCTAAAGGCATTGTAGTGGCAGGGAGTGGCAATGGATCGTTATCTACACGTTCAAGTGAAGGTGCCGCTAGGGCTGTTGATCAAGGAGTAACCGTAGTTCGTTCTACACGTACAGGTAGCGGTGTTGTCACTCCGTTAGATTCGGATGCTGAAATTGGAACACTATATGCAGATTCACTTAATCCGCAGAAAGCCCGTATTCTGTTGATGCTAGCACTTACTCAGACCAAAGATCCTACGACCATTCAAAGTTACTTTGAAGCGTATTAAAAGTAGGACGTAATTAGAAATGTGTAATAAAAGAGTCGATACCGATGATGAAGCTAGACGGTATCGACTCTTTTTGTTATTTAGATAAATATGCCTAACCATACTGCATTGATCATAGCGAGCAATAACAATTTTTTCTCACAAGTAGTCACTTGCTCGGCATTCTGTGTATCTGTTTTGATAATAAAAAAGATAGACAAGATCACAATTATAACCACTCCGATTGCTGCCCATAACCGATCTGTACCTAACCATAATCCACATAATCCGATCAAAATCATATATACAATCGCAGGCAATGCACTATATTTCGGACCGAACATAGCCACTGACCAGACTACACTTGTTCGCTTCACTGGAGAAGCTTGTTGATCGGCTTGTAGATCAGGAATATGGTGAATCATTACCCATGCAATACAATAGAGCGCATTGATAACTGCATTTTGGACTGCCCATTCTGGAAAATCGCCTAACATGATCCAGACGCCTGCTAATCCTAAGAAAAAAGCAGATGGAAATGTACTTAACCATTCACCTGCCAATGGAATATAACTGAATCGTAACGGTGGTAGCGAGTATGAAGCCGCTCCCCATACACCAATCACCAGTAATAACGCTAACGGATAATAACCGAGTAAAGCAAGGATTCCAGCAATGACTAATAACCCGATTGCAAGCCCATAACCGATCCATTTGAGTGTATGTGGAGCGATACGACCTTCTTGAATAACGCGACTACCTCCGGATAAGTAAGCAGGGCTATGTTGATCTGTCCCTGATAAGTAATCGGTATAGTCATTCAGTGCATGGGTTAATGCACCATGAATAACAAAGCAACCTACCAGTAACAACAAGGAGACAGCACTCAAGACTCCATTAGGCAGATCATAATAAGCAAACAGTGGAAAAACACCTGAAAAGATAATGACAACACTAGAAGCAATAACAGCAACCGGTCGTAATAATCGTAGACCATTTTTCAAAAATAACATCGCCGATGGATTCAAGCAGTTAGCTCCTTTCATAGATCAAAGATAATATGTATTCTGTGATATGCTTCTTTGTCTATTACCCTCATTGAAATGAATTGGACGCATAAATATTCAAGTGATGATGATAAAATGTATAGGTCATTTGCACAATCCATTTCGTCTTTTTATCAATATTTTTTTGAATTTGATAGCGCTATACTAAGTGTATGTTCAACAAGGCAATATGAGAAATACAGATAGAAGAATGGACGATCCTTTACAGATTTATACTGTAGTGAGGTGAGAGGATGAATAGACCAACATTTTTATTAGCACCCGATTCATTCAAAGAAAGTATGACTGCCAAAGAAGTCTGTATCGCTATGGAAAAAGGGTTACGTAAAGTCTATCCAGAAGCACAATATATCCATGTTCCGATGGCAGATGGCGGAGAAGGTACGGTTCAATCGCTAGTCGATGCTTCAGGTGGACAATTGTATCAGAAAGAAGTGACAGGTCCGCTCGGAACACCGGTAACCGCTGCTTACGGTATTATGGGCGATGGTAGTACAGGTGTGATCGAGATGGCTTCAGCCAGTGGTATCCATCATGTCAATCAGAATACTCGTAATCCACTCATAACAACGACTTACGGCACCGGTGAATTGATTCGAGAGTGTATAGATCGTGGGATGAACAAGATCATTATTGGTATCGGTGGAAGTGCGACAAATGATGGTGGCACAGGAATGGCGGAAGCCTTAGGAGTGCGCTTTCTTGATGCTGAGGGGCAACCGCTTGCGCGAGGCGGTGGTGATCTGAATCGATTAATAACGATTGATATCTCTTTACTTGATCCACGTCTGCAAGAAGTGCAGTTGATTGTGGCTTGTGATGTCACCAATCCATTGTGTGGTGAAGATGGAGCTTCCCGAGTATTTGGCCCACAAAAAGGAGCTACACCTGAGATGATCCAGCAATTGGATGATAACTTGAACCATTATGCTAGCATGGTCAAGCACCAATTGGATCAAGATGTTGCTCATCTTCCGGGTGCAGGGGCGGCAGGTGGATTAGGTGCAGGATTGATGATTTTTACACAAGCTGTTTTGCAAAAAGGCATCGATATCGTGATCGAATATAGTGGCTTAGTAGAGAAATTAAAACAAGCTGATTTTGTATTTACAGGTGAAGGTGGAATCGATTCTCAGACCACATTTGGCAAAACACCTTACGGTGTGGCTCGAGCGGCGCAGGCATCAGGTAAACAAGTGATTGCGATTGCGGGTTATATTGGAGAAGGTATTGATACATTATACGATGAAGGGATCGATGCCATATTCGGGATTGTGCCTGGAGCGTCTGATCTTCCTTCTTTATTGCAAGCAGGGCCACACAATGTAGAACGTACCTGTGAAAATATTGCTAGAATACTGGCTTTGCGTGATCAATAAAGAGAAGTAATATTTCACGAGTTAATCAACCAATCAGCACGTATTACCAACATATAAAAGGATTCCAAAACGTTCCCGTAGAGATATTCGGGAACGTTTTTTGATAGGAGTGATAGCGATCCCTAGTTGAGGCTGATGACGGAATAAGGTAGCTCTAAATAAGGATAGGATAACCAATCGCTGGGTGAAACTTCTTGTTGTTGGAATGGCTTGATATATAAGACTGTTGTTTTGACAAGGAGATCAATATGATAAGCAGTAACTTCTTTTTAATTCCTGTGAATACGTTCCTTTTGAATCTGCTTGGCAAAGGAAGTGTATATTGTTGTGCAGATTAGTCGACAATAAAGGGACTCAAAAACAGTATAGATTTGTTATGTATTATTGTATCGTTATCACAAGGGAGGCAACACAAAGATGATTTTAGATGAACGAAGTGCCGGCATCTTACAATTACTCCAACAGTCATCTGCGCTTACGATGGTCGAATTGGAAACTCATATGGAGCTTACCCGAAGACAATTGCAATACAGTATTAACAAAATAAATGATTGGTTAGTGCATCACGGTTACTCGGTGATCTCGTACGATCGGCAAGTGGGTTACTACTTAACCGATGTGATACGAGCAGAAGACGTACCTGTAAAGTTAACCAAGCGCTCATATCTCTTTTCAGAAGGAGATCGGGAAAAGGTATTCGGACTGCTGTTGCTATTAAGTCCGGAATCGCTGTCGGTGTATCACTTTCAGTCGATCGCCAGCGTCTCTCGTAATACCGTACTCAAAGATTTGCAACGACTCAAGTTGAAATTGCATACCTATAAGCTGTCGATCGAGTACTCAAAAAAAGATGGGTACGTGCTCAAAGGAAGCAACCATCGCAAACGCCATTTGATCGAAGAATGGTTGCCAGAAGTGTTGAATAGCCCCAGTCATTTATTGATTATTCAATGTATCTGGGAAGAGCAAGCTGAACAGCTAGAACAGATCCGTCAGCAGTTGGAACATGTAGAGCATCAACTGGCTATTAGCTTTGCTGATGAGCGTCTACAAGAACTGACCTACCTGATGCTATGTACCGATCAACTGATTGGCAAAGGTTCTACTTTACCGGTACAACAAAGTTGGGAAGAGTTAACCGGCACACAGGAGTATCAACTGGTGAAGCAAATGGTTCAATCGTCTGCTTTTAGACAGCCATGGAATCAAAACGAATATCTATATGCGACGCTGCATTTGCTTAGTATGAACCGCACGCGAGACATTTCACCACTACAAGAAGATAAAGTCATCCAGCAGTTAATTCGTGAGATTGTGTCCGAATTTGAACGTTGGGCATGTGTCAGTCTGCAAGATCAAGACGTGTTGTATCAGCAACTATATGTGCATTTAAGACCTGCCTATTACCGCATGTTATACGGTATTTCATTGATCAATCATATGACCGAGCGGATTCAGAAAGTCTATCCTGAACTTCATCATTTAACTCACAAAGCGTTGATTCCACTTGAAAAAAGTATCGGTGTCAAAGTGCCTGAAGATGAAGCCGCTTACTTTACGATTCATTTTGGTGGATGGCTACGCAGGCAGGGGACGGTACTGGATGATCGTAAGCGAGCCATTGTCGTATGTGCGAACGGGATAGGAATCAGTCATATTCTGATGTATACGCTACGTGAAATGTTTCCTGAGCTGTTGTTTTTAGATGCTTTGTCGGTGCGAGGTATGGCGAATTATAACTTGAGTTATGATCTGGTGTTCTCTACGGTACATTTGAGAACCTCTGCGCCACTGTTCGTGGTTCCACCGATTATGGAGATTCCAGATAAACAAAAGCTACGACAACAAGTGATGCAAGAATTATACGGATACACGATCGAAAAAGTAGATACTGCTTCACTGCTCAAAGTGATTGGTCAGCATGCTACGATTTTGCAACCGGATGAATTAGAAAAAGCCTTACAAGCACACATTTATACCTATACGCATAGAACAAATAAGCATTCCCTAGAGGGGGCAGAGAAACCTTTGCTGGAACAATTGATTACAGAAAAGACGATCACTTTCCAGTCGAATGTCAGCGATTGGAAAGAAGCGATTGCAGTAGCCTCTCAGCCACTATTAGAGATGGGTACGATCGAAGAAGAATATATTGAAGCGATGATCCAATCGATCGAACAAAATGGGCCGTATGTGGTGATTACACCAGGAGTAGCGATTCCACATGCTCGTCCAGATCAAGGGGTACGCTCGTTATCCATGAGCTTTTTGCGCTTAGAAGAAGCGGTTTATTTTGCACCGGATAAGCCTGTACGTCTGATTATTATTTTGGCGGCGGCAGACCGTTCGTCTCATTTGCGAGCACTGGTGCAATTGACACATCTGCTTGGTGAGCCATCCAATATCGAAGATATTTTGAACAGTCCAGATAAAAATGTACTCATGCAATATATTCATCACTATTCTAAGGAGGAAACAGAATGAAAATTATGGTCGTATGTGGAAACGGATTGGGAAGCAGCTTTATTATGGAGATCAATATCAAGAAAGCATTAACTGAAATGGGCAAAGTAGCAGATGTGGATCACACCGATCTATCGTCAGCCAAATCCGAGCAAGCTGATATCTTTATTGGCGCGGCAGATATTATGGCACAACTCAGTGATGGGGGTCGTACTGTCGTATCCCTTGAAAATATGATGAGTATCCCTGAAATTAAATCCAAATTAGAACCGCTTCTAGCTTGATTTTAGGGAAGAAGGTAGAGCCGATATGATGAACTTAATAATGAACGATATTCTAGGCACACCGTCGATACTGGTTGGACTGTTTGCGCTTATCGGACTTCTTTTACAGCGCAAGCCTATTGCTACCGTCGTCTCCGGTACACTCAAAACGATTATGGGTTTTGTGATTATTGGAGCAGGGGCAACCGTATTAACAGGTGCTCTAGATATCTTTGGTCAAATGTTTACGCATGCTTTTCAAGTTCCCGGCATTATCCCGACCAATGAAGCGATTGTTGCGGCAGCGCAAAGTCAATTCGGAGCGTCTACGGCTCTTATTATGGTCTTCGGGATGATCGTTAATATTATACTGGCACGTTTTACACCGCTAAAATACATTTTCTTAACCGGACATCATACTTTATTTATGGCTTGTCTCATTGCGGTATCTTTAACCGTTGGTGGTATGAGTGGTGCACCACTGGTGATTGTAGGATCGATTATTTTGGGATTATGTATGGTGGTATTCCCAGCGATTTTACAACCGTATGTACGCCAGATTACAGGTAGCGACGATTTTGCTGTCGGGCATTTTGGTTCGATCGGTTACTTTGTCTCCGCTACGATTGGTAAATGGTTTGGAAATAAAGAAAAAACAACCGAGCAGATCAAAGTTCCCCAATCGTTAGGCTTTTTGCGAGATACTTCTGTAGCAGTATCCCTAACGATGTCGATCTTCTTTATTGTTGTAGCTTTATTTGCAGGACAAGAGTATATTCAGACGGAATTGTCTGGTGGTTCTAACTTTATCGTCTTTTCTCTGATTCAAGCGATAACCTTTGCAGCAGGCGTATACATTATTCTTGCCGGCGTACGGATGTTGATTGCAGAGATTGTACCTGCGTTTAAAGGAATTGCCGAGAAATGGGCTCCCAATACGAAGCCTGCCCTCGATTGCCCGACCGTATTTCCTTTTGCACCGAATGCAGTTATTATCGGCTTTTTGTTTAGCTTTTTAGCTGGGTTGTTATCGATGTTTATTTTACCGGCTGTCGGCTTAAAAGTGATTATTCCTGGATTGGTTCCTCACTTTTTCACAGGCGCAGCGGCAGGTGTATTCGGTAATGCAACAGGTGGACGGCGTGGAGCGATGATGGGTGCGTTTGCCAATGGATTATTAATTAGTTTCTTACCCGCTATACTGCTGATCTTCCTGACACAGTTCGGATTTGGTGGTTCTACGTTTGGCGATACCGACTTTGGCGCTGTAGGAATTATCATTATAGGTCTTATGAAGGTTTTCGGAGCGGCGTAATACAGTATGTAGATCTTAGAAGTTGGTCATAAAGTAAAAGGTAAAGAATGCTTAAAAGCGTTCTTTACCTTTTTTGTGATACCACATGAGAAGAGTCTAATGTGTATTAGTTAGAAGGTGGAGCTAACCAGACCGTTCCTGTACCACGATAGACGTTCACTAATCCTTCGCCAGATGCCAAAGAACCCATTTTGGTTTTGCCTGATTTCTCGACGGTAAAGTTGAGTGTATTCGACCACATCATCGCAAAGTTTCCATCGACTTTGAGCACATCATTTTGCAGTTCAATCACTACTGCTTCTTCAGCAGGAACAGGTGCTTCGAGAGCAATAACACCTTTACCACTAGCGCTCATGTTAAATAATCCTTCACCACCAAGTACAGCAGAAGAAAAGTTACTACGGGCGACAACGCCGATTTTGAGTGTCGTCTCACAAGCCAAAAACAATCCATCATCCATGACAATTTCATCGTTATCAACATCAATTAACCAGATATATTTGTAAGTTGGTTCTAACAGAATCGTACCTGTTCCGTTATAGAGTGGCTTGATCGAACCTGTACCTGTTGCCGCTCCACTAAGGAAACCCCGTACTGCTCCACCAGCGCCTTTGACCCCTGTCGTCATTTCCATATTACCGACCGTATACTGCATCGCTCCAGCACGCATCATAATTTCACTATTGTTAATCTCGATCATTAATTGTTTGCGGTGCATGTTGCTTTTGGACATATAATATTGAGCAGTCGCTTCGCCCACCGAGGTACAACTGAGATCTTTGATATACTCCAAGACTGTGAAGCTACCCACTTTGTCTTTGATCACCGTATTGCTGTTATCGGTAAGGTTATTAATCGTAAAAGCCATATGTAACGCCTCCTGTTCATATAGTAAAAGGATACCTCTAGTTTAACTAAATAAAGCGCAATAAGGAAATAATAGTTACTCTTGAATAAAGATTTGTACAACTTCCAACTCTATGGCAAAATATAAGCATAAACAGGTTGTCACATGAACCGAACGAATGGAGAAATGAAAAGATGTCAAGCTTGCCTAATTGCCCTAAATGTCATTCTGAATATACATATGAAGATGGTGATATGTTAATCTGCCCGGAATGTGCGTATGAATGGAATCCAACCGCTGAAGCTAATTCGGCTGACGAAGAAAAAGTCGTTAAAGATGCTAACGGCAATATTTTACAAGATGGCGATTCGATCACGATTATCAAAGACTTAAAAGTCAAAGGCAGTTCTTCTACACTCAAAATCGGTACAAAAGTCAAAAATATTCGTCTGGTTGACGGCGATCATGATATCGACTGCAAAATCGATGGCTTTGGTGCAATGAAATTGAAGTCTGAATTTGTGAAAAAGATTTAATCTACTGATTTAAAAAGGATTATACAGTCGTCTTTTAACAGCAATCAAGCTAAGCATTGTGCTTAGCTTTTTTCGTATAAAAAAAATCAATGCCTGAATTTCGGCGATGAAGATACAGTCGGGAAATTATAATCAACGTATCCACTTCTTGTAAAGGAGCCTCTCTATGATCTCACCTGAATACCAGCAAGAGTATTACCAAGCATTACTTGAAAAAAAGACAGAATACGAAGGATTGTTCTATGTCGGTGTCAAAACGACAGGTGTATTTTGTCGTCCGACGTGTCCAGCGCGTAAGCCGAAGTTTGAAAACTGTGAGTTCTATGCAACAGCGCAACAAGCATTACTCGCTTCCTATCGCCCATGCCAGCGTTGTCGCCCTTTATCGCATCCCAACCATGTGTCTGATGTGGTGCGTTTACTGGTTGAAGCTGTCGAAAAAGAACCCGAAAAGCGCTGGCGTGAAGAAGATTTTCGCCAATTGTCGGTAGATGAATCTACAGCTCGTCGCCAATTTAAAAAGCGTTTTGGGATGACATTTGTTGAATATGCACGGGCTCGGCGTATGGGATTAGCACTCAAACATATTCGTGCCGGACAGACTGTTATTGATACACAATTATCCGCAGGTTATGAGTCGAGCAGTGGATTTCGAGATGCTTTTGCACGCATTATGGGTGCAGCACCGACTTTACTAACAGAAGATCGTATACTCAAAGCTTCTTGGATCGATACAACACTCGGGCCAATGATCGCTATAGCAAGTGAAGAAGCATTATATCTATTAGAATTTGTAGATCGTAGAGGACTAGAACGTGAAGTCGAACGATTACGCATCAAGACCCGATCGGCGATTATTCCGGGTATGACCGAAACGATTCGCTTAATCGAGCAACAGTTGAATGAGTATTTTGCAGGAGCACGTACTACATTTACAGCACCGTTAGCGTTATTAGGTTCTCCTTTTCAACAACAAGTATGGGAGCAATTAATGAAGATTCCAGCAGGAGAAACACGTTCTTACGCTCAGATTGCGATAGCGCTAGGTAGACCATCTGCTTTTCGCGCGGTTGCTCAAGCGAATGGAGCGAATCCATTGGCACTTGTAGTTCCTTGTCATCGAGTGATTAATTCCAATGGAGAACTGGGTGGCTATGGCGGTGGACTCACACGTAAAGCATGGTTATTACAAAATGAACAAGCTCAAGTCACACAAGCTCAACGTAAAGAACAATAAACCAACATAGAAGGAGAGTCTGCTGAATGTCTACGCAAATACAGCAAGCACAAGTATTACATGATCTACATGTGAAAGGAAATCCGCTCATTCTGGTCAATATCTGGGATGCAGGTAGCGCAGCTGTGATTGAACGTACAGGCGCTAAAGTGATTGCAACAGGTAGTTGGTCAGTAGCTACTGCACACGGGTATGAAGATGGACAAGCGGTACCTTTTGCACAGGTGATCGCGAATCTTAAACAGATCAAGCACAACGTACAGTTGCCTATCACGGTTGATATCGAAAGTGGTTACGGGGATACACCTGAACACGTCTCTCAATCGGTACAAATGATTATCGAAGCAGGCGCTGTAGGGATCAATATCGAAGATCAGATTATTGGTGAACAACGATTATATTCGGTAGAAGAGCAGTGTGCACGTATATCAGCTGCACGTCAGGCGGCGGATCAGTTAGGGATTCCTTTATTCATTAATGCACGTACCGATATTTTCTTACAAGCCGATCCGCTATCTTCGGTTTTTATGCAAAAGGAACATACAGAACATGCTTTAATGCGTGCTACAGCGTATGCGAATGCTGGGGCTAATGGATTTTTTGTACCCGGATTAAGCGATCCTTCTTCGATTCAAATGTTATGTACTCATTCTCCATTACCGATCAATATTATGTTTACTACAGACACCCCTTCATTGAAAGAATTATCATCATGGGGAGTATCCCGAATTAGTTATGGACCTTCGCCCTATCAGCAAGTGATGCATACGTTACAAAAAATAGGCCAGGACGCATTATCCTATGAATGATTGCTTTTTTATTCTTCTTTTTATCTATATTTGTTATAAAAGACTTGATATTCATCTAAAAAAGGTTCAATATAAAGATATTACTTGTAAAGTTAGTAAATAACAAATTTATAGCGATATAGATAAAAATAAATAGAATAAGAAAGCAGGGAATTTTTCCATGGAAATAGGCATAAGCACATTTGTAGAAACTTCACCCGATGCACAAACTGGTGAAGTGATGAGTCATGCACAACGTATTCGTGAAGTAGTAGAAGAGATTGTACTTGCGGATCAAGTAGGACTGGATGTATACGGAGTAGGGGAGCATCATCGGGAAGATTATGCGGCTTCTTCACCAGCGGTTATTTTAGCTGCGGCGGCTTCGCAAACCGAGCGTATTCGTTTATCGAGTGCAGTTACCGTTCTTTCTTCAGCTGATCCTGTGCGTGTATTTCAAGATTTTGCGACATTGGATGGTATCTCGAATGGACGAGCTGAGATTATGGCAGGACGGGGTTCTTTTATCGAATCGTTCCCATTATTCGGCTACGATCTGGATGATTATAATGAATTATTTGATGAGAAGTTAGATTTGCTGTTAAAAATTAGAGCTTCTGAAAAAGTAAGCTGGCAAGGACAGCATCGTGCTGCTATTCATAATCTAGGTGTCTATCCACGTCCTGTACAAGAGTTATTGCCAGTATGGATAGGCAGTGGAGGCAATACAGAGTCTGTGATTCGTGCAGGTATGTTAGGCTTACCGTTAGTCCTAGCCATTATTGGCGGACAACCTGCTCAATTCGCTCCATTGGTTGAGCTGTATTACAAAGCAGCAGCGCACGCTGGACATGATGCTTCAACATTGTCTGTTGCTTGTCATTCCCATGGATTTATTGCAGATACAACCGAACTCGCTGTAGAGCAATTTTTCCCTTCCACACAACAAAGTATGAATAAGCTTGGTAAAGAGCGTGGATGGGGTCCTTATACACGCAATAGCTTTGATGCTGCACGTAGTGAGCAAGGTGCGCTCTATGTAGGTGATCCAGCTACAGTCGCTCGCAAAATTATTAATTTGCGTAAACAGGTTGGGATTACTCGATTCTTTTTACATGCACCCGTCGGCACGATGCCACATGATCAAGTTATGCATGGAATCGAATTATTAGGTAAAGAAGTAGCTCCACTGGTTCGTGCCGAAGTGGCAGAGTGGGAAGCAAGCAATAAATAAAGATCCCTATCACCTTCAGTAAAGCATCTATACGTAACCGTATATGTGATGCTGAAGGTTTTTTTCCTATTTGTCACTATCATCTTTATCTATTGTACAATGAGCTATGGATAATTTCTGCGATCTGTTTCTGGGTATCTACAGCGGTTAATGGTATAATAAGAAGAAGTATGTTATAGAAGAAGTCATAGTAAGTATCTACATTCTATTTTAGATGTAGAAGTATGGTTCTTTCTGTTGGAATAGCTTACAATAACAAGATGTTTGCAATCGAACGAAAGTTATCTATTGCTAAAACCCAATATAGGAGTGGTCATTTGAAAAAGCAAAAACCGATGTCAATGGAAGATTTGTTGAAAGATTTGCAAGGGCAAAAAGAAGCACAGGGCGAAGGATACGTATCTTTAGATATGTTGTTTAATCCAGCGTTTATGAGCAAATACTCTAGTTTGAAAAGCTTTGAAGAATTTTTGAAAAAAGGTAACTTCCAAGCGGATACGCTAGATGAAATTCAGAATGTCGAAGGCGAACTATTTGATCGCCATGTGAATCGTGAGACTGATTTTAGCGATTGGAAATCCATGTTAAACAAAGCTAACGCAGAGTATACGCACAAGAAATAATTGAAAAAAGAGCAACGATAGCTAATTATCGTTGCTCTTTTTTTATTTGCCTGTATATTGAGCCATTTTATCATTATGATCTTGCAACGAAAGTTCAAAGTTATCCAGATTACCAATATCTGTTGTGACACCGCCACCATGCTTGGCGTATAACACTAACCAGTACATAATCGGATATTGGCGTAGCGGACGACGCTTCGGTCCAATCATCACATCAGCAACGCGTTCATATTCGCTCCAACGATCTGCAATATTAGGCGTGATCTTGCGATGAGGCTTACCACCGGGAATATATTCGCATATTTTTTCAGGACGAAGACGTTCTTTCCATGTGCCATAAAAGGTATGCGAACTTCCATGTGTTCGGCAAATAAAGGGACGTACAGGATACACACGACAAGTCCCTTTTTCCGCATCTAATAAAGGACAAGCAAAACTATTACGTGTAGCATGATGACGAATCGCATCCAATTCTTCAATTGTATTTGTAGGATGGGCTAATGAAGCATACATTGGTGGATTCTCGATACGAAATGTTTCCCAATCGGTAGCGGCTTTGGCAAAAGCTTGTTGAATATCAGCCTGACTCCAATTGCGCTTCATATAGATCAATAACAATTCAAATTCCACTTGGGAGATAGGCACATAATCTGAACAACAAGCCCGGCAACCAGCCGAACAAGGAGGTTGCTGTACACTTGTCGCCCGATAATCTTCGATCGTCTGATCAACTTCTTGGTACAGGTGATACAGATGAGCAGCACGACTATCCGGTGCAGCTGTTCTATGGCAATGTTTCAGCTTTTGCCCGCTTCCACAAAAGCAGAGTTGATTTCGAGAAAATGAATAAGACATTGTATCGGACACAGATGAAGTCACGTCCTTTCCTGTTGCTAACGTTCGGTATACATATAGACTATTATATCGCTAATTGGAAATGAAGTTCTAGTTATCGATGCCAATGAGTCATGATACAGATGATATACATCCAGCACTGATGGATCTAAATTCAATAAAAAGCGATAAAAATAACTACACCCATCAATAAGATGGTACGATAGGTAAAATAATATTTTTGCGCGTTATGCCTATTATGGAGGGTTTGTTATGGAATCATCGCAACAGAATAAGAATGCATGGAACAACGGTACGTATCAATCATGGGTTAACCGCTTTGGTACACCTGAGGAAGCGGCTGAGAAAATCAAACAAGATCCGCAAAAACGGATCGGGACTGCTTTTAAACATATGGAAGAACATATACAGGGCAAAAAAATCATCAATTTACTTGGTTCTAATGGCAACAAAGCGGTGGCTTTAGCGCTACTTGGTGCTGAACTAACAATCGTTGATTTTTCGGCTGAAAATGAGCAATATGCTCAAGATTTGGCACGTGCCGCAGGTGTACCTTTGCAATATATTGTGTCTGATGTGTTGCAATTGCCGTTAAATGAGCTTAACCATCAATATGATATTGTCTTTATGGAATTTGGAATTTTGCATTATTTTACTGACTTACAGCCATTATTCCATGTGGTATCCAGCTTGCTTGCTTCAGGTGGACGATTGGTATTACAAGATTTCCATCCGATCTCAACCAAGCTGATTACGTCCAAAGGCACAACCGCTAATATCCGTAAGCACAAAGTAACAGGCGATTACTTTGATACTTCATTAACAGAAAAAACGGTCTCGTATTCCAAGTATGCCGAATCCGATCAAGCGGACAAAGACGAGCAAAAAGTGTATTTACGTCAGTGGACGATTGGTGAGATTGTGACAGCAGTAGCGACATCTGGTCTGATGATCAAAGTACTCGAAGAATTGCCTAATCAATCATCAGAAGTGTTTGACAAAGGGATTCCCAAAACATTTACCGTAGTTGCAGAGCAATTGCATTCATAATCAAAATACATGTATACAAACAGCAAAGCCACTCCCGATACAGGAGTGGCTTTTTAGTCTTTTCTAGATATAGTATCTACGTTTGTAGATAATGATTTACGAATAGCTTGGTAATCCTTTGGTCTGTTTCCATTGTTCATGTGCTTGCTGTACTCGTTTCCAGATATCATCTTTTTCAACAGCACTATAGCGGCTCAATGACTCACCGAACACATCATGTAATTGATCTATCCAGTCTTTTTGATTGGTAATTTCAGTATGCTGAACCCCTGTAACATCAATCGTTTTGAGCATACATCCACGTAATTCATGACTGGCATGTTCATCACGCTGGCGCAAAAGAAATACATCAAACCATGGAGACTGCGCAGAGCGACTGTAGAATTCATGATTTGCTTGAAAAGGTTCGAGATCGGATACCACTTGATGATCAATATCAACACCGACAATCGAAGCACGAGCATCATGCTCTAACCGCCATCCTTTGGGATCAATACTGGAAGCAGCCACTTGATATTGAAAAGGAGATTGAGCATAAGCACCATAACTCAAAGGCAGTGGCGTATACGGCATATCACCTAGTCCTACATCAATAATCCACGGTTGAGTTATGCCTTGCTCATCTTCGATATGAACAGTTAACCCCAGATGAAACGAATTGATACGTGGCTCTGTTCCTAAAGGTTGTACCCCTGCACGATGCCAGTCTACCTGATAACCTAGAGAACGTAACAATGTACTAAATGCTCCGTTAAGATGAAAACAATATCCACTTCGTCCGCTTAACAGTAAAGGAATCGATTGCTCAAGATCTATACTTGCTGGATGCCCTGTGAAAATATCAACGGTTTGCCAGGAAAAGCGTTGTATATGAGCTTGATGCAGTTGGCAGAGATAGGTTAAGGTAGGTGGTTGAATGTCTTCGATACCTAATTGCTTTAGATACATTTGAATTTCTGTTGTAGATAATGTGTACATAGATACTCACCTCAATTATATTAAATGTAATGGAATTAGAATGGTAAAATAGGAAGAGTAGAACTATATGTAGTATACGAGAAGATGAGATACCTTGGGCGACTTAAATCCCCTAACTGTAACGGTACAGATAACACATAGAAGCATTTGTCCAACACAATACATCACCTAAAAGGAGTATACCGATCATTATGAGCGACTTATTTGCATTTGAACAGTTTCCCCAGTTAGAGACATCACGTTTTGTATTAAGACAAGCACAGCCTGAAGATAGTCATGACCTATACGAATTGTATGCGGATGAAGCTGTAGTTGAATATATGCCATTTACTCCATTTACATCGGTGGATGAAGCACTGGATGAGATGAAATGGTATACACGTATTTTTGCAGAACAATCAGGGTTACGCTGGATGATTGAAGATCGTGAGCATGCCAAAGTGATCGGAACATGCGGATTTCTAGGATATGAACAAGAGCATCATCGGGCTGAACTAGGTTATGATCTATCTTCTGCGTATTGGGGCAAAGGGATTATGAAAGAAGTCGCTTTATGTATTATTCAGTTTGGATTTGAACAGATGGAGCTGAATAAAATTGAAGCCAAAATCGAACCGAAGAATCAAGCCTCGATCCGTCTGATGGAAAAGTTAGAATTTGTACAAGAAGGTCTACTTAGACAACATGAATATGAAAAGGGGAAGTATGTGGATCTTGCAGTATTTGCTCTATTACAAAGTGAATATGTAGCGAAGACAAAATCGTAAGATATTTTGCTTTGCAAAAATCACTTTTGACTGCACTAGAAGATGTCGCGCTTTAATTGCCAAGCGCTAAGAGGTAAGGAGACATTATGAAAATAGATCGATTACTTGCGATCACTGTACTGTTACTGAATCGACAACGAATCAGCGCCAAAGAATTAGCCACACGCTTTGAAGTATCGACCAAAACCATTTATCGAGATATTGATACGCTCAGTCAAGCAGGTATTCCAATCGTTGCTCATCAAGGAACAACAGGTGGATTTGAGATTATGGAGCAGTATACGATTGCTCGTCAATTTCTAACCTTAAGCGAGATTGATGCGATGATCTCTGCGGTAAAAGGCATGACTACTGTATTTAATGATCAGATGTTTGCGACTTTACTGGATAAAGTGCAGGCGTTACTTCGACCGACAGATCGGATGCAGACACCGATTCAACATGCAGGCATTGTGTTTGACTTCAATCCGTGGGGGCAAAATCCAGCAACACGTGACAAAGTGAATCTATTGCGCGAAGCGATCACGAATACATACAAAGTACATCTACACTATCTCAATACAAATGGCATTGAAAGTGAACGAGCTGTCGAACCGTCTGCTTTGATTTTAAAAGGATATGTCTGGTATCTGCATGCTTATTGTACATTACGCGAAGAATTTCGCTTATTCCGCCTGTCTCGTATATTAGAATTAGAATGTACACAGGATTCGTTTAATCCACGGGCGATTCCTGATTGGGATCAGTATCAATGGAACAATAGCAACACTTATGAAGAACAACGGCAAAACGTGACGTTACTATTTGGTGCTCAAGTGCGCTATCGTCTAAATGATATGTTTGATCCTGATTGGATTTCGGTGCAATCGGATGGACGTATTGAAGTTCAAGGTGCTTTTATAATCGATGATTGGTTCTATAATATGTTATTGAGCTTTGGAGATCAGGTTCGTATTCAGACTCCTGCGGAACTGATTCCAGAATTAATTGGACGAGCGCAAAAAGTCATCGACAGTTATTCTAACTAGACAGACTGTTGTCTATATTCCCTCTGTATACTTGAGATCAAAGAACAGAAAGAGGGATGAATAATGAATACAGTAGCGACAACGACGATTATCGACTTACCTGCTTTTGTCGTACATGGGATGGGTACACGCACTACGAATGTAGATGAATTAGGAATGGCTAATGCTCGCTTACCGCAGTTATGGGCATCCTACTTACATGATAAAGCCCAGCATCCTTCGGCATCTTCGCAGCATGCTCCAACCTATGCGCTGTATACCGATTATGAAAGTGATGCTAATGGGGCGTATACGGTGGTGATCGGGCAACAAGCAGACGATCATTTGGAGCAACCGATCACCAGACAACGGCCATTAGAGATCACTGTCCCTGCTAGCCGGTATATGGTATTTACGACATCGAAAGGACCTGTATTTGAGACAGTAGCTCAGACATGGGGCACGATCTGGAATTATTTTGAACATGCTTCTGAAGTGCGGACATATACAGGAGATTTTGAAGTGTATGAATCGACAGCCAATCCAGAGCAAGCGGAAGTGAAGATTTATATTGCAATTCAATCCTAGAAAGTATGTAAGAAAACCCGTTTATATCACAATCAGGTGATATAGACGGGTTTTATATTTTCAATTTACGTTGATGCTTATTACGATACATCGCTTTGTCTGCATGGTTCAATAGAGTATCGACATCTGTACCATCTTGCGGATAGATACTGGCTCCAGAACTCATTGAAATCGCTAAAGTATCTTCTCCATATACAAATTGAGCTTGAGCAAATAGGGTATTGATCTGATTGAGAATTTTCTGTACTTGAATCTGGTGTTCGACAGGATGAATAAATAGAACAAATTCATCGCCTCCTAGACGTGCCACCATACCTGTATTTCCAACAGCTTGTTGAATAAGCTTGGCAGTATGCTGAAGCATTTCATCACCAGCTTGATGTCCATACCGATCATTGGTTTCTTTAAAATAATCGAGATCGATTAGAATAATAGCCAGTTGTTCTTGCTGTTGTTGAGCTTTGACCATACATTTTTCTAACTCTTGATAAAAGTAACGACGATTAGGAAGTTCTGTTAAAGAATCGTGATATGCAAGAAAAGCGATTTGGCGTTGTTGCTCTTTTTTGATCGTAATATCACGCATAATAAGAATCACATGATCTTCATGATCCACAACGACATAATCCCCTTTGACCAGAATATCGATCCATTGCTCACCATTCCAGATCTTCGTCTCCATATCAATAATGCCTTGCTGTTGTTGAAGCTTCTTCCATAGTTCCTGACTTGCTATCGTATTCAAGTTGGTAATATCCAGATCGACAAATGAGAAGAGCTGTCTAGCACTTGGATTCGCTTCTTTGATCGTACCAGATCGACGTGCTAACAGAATCGCTGCTGGATTCATATCAAATAACTTTTTATAGCGATGGTGATTAAAATTTAAAAATTCGTACTTTTTCATGGCGACTTGTAATGTAAAACACCAGATCAATCCACCATACAGATACGGATAAGGCGGAAGTTTCTCACCAAATTGGAAATATCCAAAAAAGGCAATCCAGCTCAAGGATAGGATCATACCGTATCGTAACACTCGATAGATCGCCTGATGTTCAGAAGAACGATTCGATGCTTGATAACGGGAAAGAAAGACAAGTGAAGCAACACTGATCAGAATACTTGCAGTAAGAGCAGCATAATAAGAAGTATTATAAACAGGCAATTTCCAGATCCCTGCTGCGACAAATTGTTGTGAAGAAATATACTGCGTATCATTGATAATCCCTAACGGAATAATAAGGAGAGGAAGATAGAAAATATACGGATACAACCATTTTGGCATTTTGCGATACGTGCCAGAAATCTTGACGATAAAATGAAAACCCAACCCGGGTAAAATAATACCTACATTGGCGAACCAAAAAGCGGACAATACTGAACTATATTCAAGCGGTAATTGATAACGAACGTACTCTTCTAAAAAAAGTAAAAAGTAACATCCGATCGCAATACTCACCAAGCGATGTTCTGACTTCTTGGGATTACGTAACAAGACATCAATACCCATATAGAAAAAGAATAGCATCGGTAAAACATAGAGAACAATAGGAATCAAGGGTTCTAACACATTCAAACGTATATATCTCCTTTCCAATAGATTTAGAAGCAGAAGCCAACAGTGTATACCTGCTACACATACCTATTGTTCAATTAAAAATGAATAAGAGATACTATGTATAATATCGTCATTATGTGTCAAAAAATAAGCAGAAAAAAAGCTGACGATCATAACTGTATATCGCCAGCGTTTCTTTCTGTATCTATATTAAAATGACTTATAGATTATGGCTTGCTACGCCTAATGTATTATTGCCACCAGACATTTGATTCAGGAACAATAATAACTCTGAATTAAACTTCTCTTGCTCATCAAACATCATCGCATGACCGCTATCTTCAAACGCTACAAGGCGTGAATTAGGAATACTTTGTTGTGTTAATTCTGCTAACTTAGGATCACAGATTTTATCTTTTTGACCCTGAAAAATGACTGTTGGTACATTGATATGTGGCAAGTCTGCACGTAGGTCTTCATCACGTAGAGATTCTGCGGCTTTGATCGTGCCATGATTAGACGCTTGGAAACACAATAATTCTAACCATACCATCAGCGCTGCTCTAGACTTATGATGGGTAAATTTCAGACCAAATTGAGATAGCATTTTTGGACGATCTTCGTACGTCGGAATAATCAGTTGTGCATTCAGGTCTTCCTTCGTCATGTTATATTCAAAATCAGGACGCTGTGTAAATACAGGCGTTGCAGAACCCATCAATGCAAGGTGAGAGATGCCTTTTCCTTGATGACGTGCCATGTAACGAGTAGCCACTGCTCCACCCATAGAGAAACCAATCAATGCAGCGTTTTCAATCTGAAGCTCATCAATAACAGCTTTGAGATCATCTGCCATCCGGTCAAAAGAATAACTTTCCCACGGTGCATCCGATTTACCAAATCCACGGAAATCCATTCCGATACAGCGATATCCTTCTTTAGGCAAGATAGAGTATTGATATTCAAACATTTGACTGTTAGCTGGCCAGCCGTGTAAAAATATAACAGGAATCCCTTCGCCAATATCTTCTACATAGATTTTCACATGATCTTCTACTTGTATATAACGTCCCATATCTGTCGCCTCCTGATGTGTAAGTGATTGTTACTGTATTAAACATATTTATTTGAAAAAAAACGCTATATTGCAAGATTAACTTTATTATGTAAAACGAATTTCTAAAAATCAGCGTGAAGATCATCTATGTAGATCCGTACCAAATAAATAATTTATAGAGCGCAAACCAGAAAATTGGGATGTCCTAATTCTTTTGGGGTATATCATGTATACATACGTTAAAGCAAACGGTTTGGATCAGTCATTAGGGGGCAAAAAGATGAAGTTGCAAGGTAGAAGAACAAGTTCCAATGTAGAAGATCGCAGAGGTAAAGGCGGTAAAACGATTATTGGTGGAGGTATCGGCGGGATTATTATTATTTTGATTGTGACGTTGTTAGGAGGCAATCCTAGTGAATTATTGAACGGTACAACGTCGACAACGACCGAATCATCTGCACCCTATCAGGCAACCGCAGAAGAACAAGAGTTAGCGAATATGGTATCTGTAGTCTTAGCAAGTACAGAAGATGTCTGGACCGCCCAATTTAAAAAGCAAGGATTAACGTACAAGAATCCTACACTGGTACTGTATAACGATAGTGTTAATTCAGCTTGTGGTACAGCCAGTTCAGCAGTAGGGCCTTTTTATTGTCCGGGGGATCAGAAGCTGTATATTGATCTCAGTTTTTATGATGAACTTCAGCAAAAGTTCAAAGCACCCGGTGATTTTGCCATGGCTTATGTGATTGCACATGAAGTAGGTCATCATGTACAGACACTACTTGGAACTATGGATAAGATTCAATCTACCCGTCAAAATATGAGCGAAACGCAATACAACAAAGTGCAGGTTAAGTTAGAGTTGCAAGCCGATTATCTGGCAGGTGTCTGGGCACATGATGCGCAAGGAACGAACCTGCTAGAAGAAGGTGATCTCGAAGAAGCGCTCACCGCAGCAAGCGCTGTGGGTGATGATACCCTTCAGAAGCAAGGACAGGGATATGTTGTACCAGATAGCTTTACACATGGTACATCAGAACAGCGTAAACGTTGGTTTTATAAAGGATTTGAGTCAGGCACGATCGCAGGTGGAGATACCTTTAATGCAAGTAGCTTATAAATAATTCAAAAAAAGTCTGGCAACAGGTTCTCTTTACCGAGGTAGAGAAATCCTGTTACCAGACTTTTTTATTGTTGTCCTTGTATAGCATGTTGTTTGCTATGTAAGTTCATAGCATAATGATAAAGTTGTTGGAAAGGAACCCGATATTCTTCAATTAATCCTTGTGGAGTGGCTAATGTAGAATTCTTTTTCGCTAGCTTGGAACATAATCGCTGTAATGAAGGTTCAGAAGCAATCCAGAAGCGAACTTCTTTGATCCCCCGTCCAGACTGATCAATATGTTCTACTAAATGTTGCAGAGCATGTGTAAACATTTTAGTTTTGCGATATTTAGGGCTGAAAATAATAGACTGAATCTGTATAACGTCGGTGTTATAGTAAGCATCTTCAGCAGTTCCATACAAGTAACTCCAAGCCCCTACCACTTCCTGATAAGCATCCAGACTGATAAAACATTCCTCTTCCAAAAGCAGTGGAAACGGCGTAAAACCAAGTGTGAATAATAAAGGATGAGGCGTAGGAAGTTTCACATGATTTTCCAAAACAAAGGTCATATATTGTTCTTGATACATAGCGTTGGAACAGACTTGCATACGATAGTTCATCATAAACGACTCCTTTGTGTATAAAGTAATGCTGACATAAATAACAACCATATCCCTTGGCTTCTAAGCTGAAAATAAGAGAAAAAGACCTCGATGTAATCTGCCGAATCGAGGTCTACAAAGATATGATGGGAGGAAACCGTTCGGATAGGTGTGATCATAGAAGAGATTCGAAAGATAACAGAAGATTTTATATTTAATGTCAATTATTCTCCCATGATCCGGGTTGTTTTTATTGTAGCAAACCAAGAAGTACGCATCTATTAACTAAAGTTAACTTCAATAGATTTTTATGACAGAGGAGTCACTTTTTTATGAAGTACTATATATCATTTCATCAGATTAAGATTCTGAAAACAATTCCAATTCTTGTGATTTGAGCAGAGCTTGTACACGAGAAGTCACTTCAAGCTTGTTGTATATTCGGTTGATGTATACTTTGATCGTACCGATGGTGAGTCCTAATTGATCTGCAATTTGTTGATTGGAATGACCTTGATGGATCAGCTTAAGCACTGCTAATTCTTTGGGTGTTAATGCTTCGATAAGATGAGTAGTTGTTGGAAAAGGCACTTTGCCTTCTGCTTCTAACACACGTAGTAACTTGGTAATATACTCAGACATCGTTGGATGGTTGGCTACGCTACGGGTATGGCTTAACTTTTGCAATAAGATATAGACGATATCGCCTTCATCTACAAATGTCCGTATATAGTCAAAAGGCAGTACTAATTCGATCGCTTGCTGAAGTAATAGCACAGCAGTATCGGTCTGTCCTTTGCGATAAGTACAAATAGACTGAAGCACAATAGACGTACATTCAATATGAATCGCATGCTCATTTTCCGCTAAAAAACGAATCGAAGATAAGATTTCTAAAGCAGTATTGTATTCTTTTTTGACCATAAGTACACGTGCTAATACTGTAAATGCTAGAGATTGTTCTAAAGAAACACGATGTTGTGGTGTGATCGCAATCGAATCGAGTGTATTAACCGCTTGCTCGATGTTGCCTTCGTATAGGTCTATCCATGCACTAAAAGCATAGAGATGTTTGCGCCAGTTATGATGTGCACTTTCTTCAAGCAGTTGTAAAGTGTTTTCCAGAATCGTCCGCGCTGTAATATACTGCTTTTCTTTTAGTTTCAACTTAATAGTCGTTAAGCGAAAAGGAACCAGTATTCCCGGAACCATACGGTAACTTTCTTGTTTGGATACCACTTGCAACCAGTGCATACAGGTCGTCAGATCATTGCGTTCATAAGCCCCTTCCGCAATCGCTTGCATAATATACTGACAGAGTAGGGACTGTTCTCCATGATGTTGAGTAAGAAAATGTACCATTTCTTTGCCGACATTGGCTGTTTGTTGGTTCAGCAGACCTTTTAGACCAAAAGCTGTATTTCGAACAAAAGGTTCACTTTTGTTATAATTAAAGTTGAAAAAAACCGATTCTTGAGGTAATTCCCGACCTGCATGATGCATAAAAGAAAACCATTCATCAAAGTTACGCGAGACAAAAATCATATTGGTTTTGACCAGAAATAAAATACCTAGATGCTTAGAAGCACTGCCTGTAAGACCTAGCTCTTGTATACGTTGCTCGCAAGCTTTGAGTAACTGTGCTGATTCTTCAAAACGATCTGTAATACTCAAAATAAAAGCATGAATCAAACACAGTTTAATCGTACGTTCGTAGTCATCAGGGAACAAGGTGAACCAGTGCAGTAACGTATCCAGTTCACCTTTGCCTAGCCATTCTTCAATATGTTCATCTATTAATTGAGAAGCTTGTTCATAGTTATGTGCGATCAAAGAATGATCGATCGCTTCTTCGATCCAATGACGATCTTTGTAGAGTTGACTGGCTTTTTGATGCCCTTCGATCCACAGCGATTCAGATGATTGACGTAATACATTTTGCACAAATTCAGCAAATAAATGATGGTACCGATACCATTTGCCTTCTTCATCGAGTGGAATCAGAAATAGAGTCAATCGTTGCAGACGATGTAGTTTATCCTGACTATCACTGAGTCCGGTAAGTTGATCGCAGAGTCCAGCATTGATACGCTTCAAAATCGAAGTCTGTAACAAAAAAGATTGCAGTTCTTCGTCTAACCGACTCCACACTTCTTGAAATAAGTAATCGGCAATATTACGATGCTTTCCATTAAAATCTAGAAAAAAGCGATGCTGATCATCACCTTGTTGAATTGAAATCAAAGCCAACTGAATACCGGCAATCCAGCCTTCAGTCTGTTCAACAAGCATATGAATCATTTCTGAAGGTAATGAATAGCCCATCGTTTGCTTGCAAAATAAAGACACTTCTTCTTCTGAAAAAGCCATTTCGCCGGCAGCTATAATATTTAATTGCTGTCGTACCAACCATTTGCCGATATGTACAAAAGGAAGAGCATGACGAGAAGAGATATACAGATGCACATGCCTCGGTAAATAGTCGATGAGATACGAAAGATTGTTATGAATATCCAAACTTCGAATAAAGTGATAGTCATCCAAAATGATCGCTAACGGTTGCTCTACTTTTTCTAATTCATAAATAAACATATCGATAAAAGAAGTCATTCCGCTTATGGATGAACTGGACAATAGCGGTAACAATCGTTCTTCCAGATCAGGAATCCGATAACAAGATAACGAATAGATAATATAACGCCAGAACCTGCGCTGATCGTTATCTCGTTCATCTAACGATAACCACGCATACGGTTGTTTTTTCTCATATAGCCATTGTCCAAGCAGAGTTGATTTGCCGCTACCTGCTGGCGCATACACCATATTGACTCTAAAATTCATGCCTTGTTCTACACGATGAATCCATTCGGGACGGTCGATCGTATAGGTTCGAATCATCGGTTTAGAGACTTTTGTTTTTAACAATATAGAACTTTCCATAGATCCCGTCCTGTCTCCTTGGATTAAGATAAAAGGTTTTTACAAAGGCTCTTATCCTAATTGATCAAGGTTTATTTCGTATATTGTAATATATAGATACATCAAAAACGATAGAATAGATAGAGCGAAAAAAGGAGAGAATACAGTGAATTATATGCGACTAAAAGGAAGCTTAGATCAGCCTAGCTTAGATAATCGGCTTTCCTATAACCCTGAGATTATTGAATTTTACCTGAGTGCTACAGATATGCAACGAACAGACTTTATTCGTACTCGAATACGCGAGTTAAAAGCCAGAGGAGTTACAGTATATTTACACCATCCATCCCGATATCAACATACCTTTTTAGATATTATGAGCACAAATTTAGAATTGCGCCGATTTTATCATGAATCGACTCAACAATTGGTTCAAATTTGTAAAGAAGAAGGAGCTAAATGTGTGTTACATGCACATTATGTACGCAGTGAGAATGCAGAAGTATCACGCGAACGAACGATAGCTTTGCGAGAAGAGATTGCAGCTATTTTAGAATACGGACGAGAACAGATTGTCTGGGAAGATTCAACAGAAGGACTGTTTTGCTATTCTAATCCATACTTAATCGATGATCTGATTATCCCATTATCATTGCCTTTAAATGTAGATGTCAGTCATACCTTTATCGCCTTCCGGGGAGATAATCATAAATTACGTGAAGTGCTTGAGCGTACAGCACCTTATGCAGTGTACTATCATCTGGTGGATAGTATGGGACAAGTGCATGATTCTTTACCGTTAGGAGAGGGTCTTATCGATTGGCAGATGGTGAAGTCGTTTGTAGAGGGGAAAGATTATATTTTTGAAATTAATCTTGTAGGCGATCACAGCGATTGTACACCTATGGTGGAAAGTGCGAAGTATTTTGCAGCATTATCATAAGTTCATAAGTACCTGATCCATAAAAAATACACCAATATCAAAATACAGAAAAAGACCTTAACCCATGCTAGACGGATATAAGGTCTTTTTTCTGCTTATCTATTGTTGTTTATATTTATAGGACGCGTCCTGTCAAAATACCAGTAGCTGCTCGTCTGCCAGAGATTGCCGCACCTTCCATAGTAGCAAGTAACGGTTGGTCTGTATAATCGCCAGCTAGAAAAAGACCATCGATCGGAGTGATCTGTTTGGGACGTTTGTGTTCATTGCCTTTAGCCAGACGATAGAAATTCTCTTTCCCTCGTATAATCCGATATTGGGTCATCGTATCTACATTAGGTAGATCCACTTCGTGTAGCGATTTTTTGGTGATTTCCCAGACTTCTTCATCCGGCAGATCAATTAAGCTATCAGGATCAACCAGAATAATCGAAGCTCGTCCTGTTGGACGCTTAAATGTTGTACGAGATTGTTCGCTAAATGACCCTAATTGTGTACCCGGGCCAAACGTTGTATGATCAGCATCTGCTAATTTCTCTGTCGCTTCAAATTGTGCAGTTACATAAGGCATCGATTCTAATGACAAGAAATCCTGAAACCATTCATGATTATGGAAATGTTCAGACAATAACATTTGAGCACGGCGAATATTTGTGGCAACAACTACTTGCTCTCCATAAATCTGTGAACTGTCTTCTAACTGCACACCGACTACTTTTTCATTGTCATATAATAAATGAGACACCGTTTTACCTGTAAGCACTTGTCCACCACGTTCTTCGATCGCTTTGGCAAGAGGACCTGTTATCACATCGGTCATGCCTCCTTTGAAAGCACCAATACGTACTTTGGCTAGACGCGGTAAAGCAGGAGCGAATAGACCGAAAAACGCATACGCTGAGTATTCTTCGATAGGTAAAAAGAATATGCCTGATGATAACGGTTGAATCAATCGTTCGATTGCATCTGTCGACACGCTATATTTTTCCGCATACGCTTTGATCGAGTATTGATCCAAGTAATGTGGTTTGCTGATATAATCTTTAAATCCAGCTGTGAAAAAAGGAATTAGAGACGCTTTATCGGCGGGGGAAATAAGATCGTTATTACCCAACGCACCAGCAATTGTTTTGAGAGGGGCTTTGAACGGATCGAGTCCAAATGTACCTTGTGCTTCGGTATGACGAATATTGGTTGTTTCTTCCCAATGCACCATGTCACTCATCGAAATGCCTGCATTTTTTAGAATCTCAGGAAGCACTGTATAATAACCTAGAAATTTATGAAATCCAGATTCCACTTCCATCCCATCTTCTACCCAGTTAGCAGTTCGTCCACCAATATAAGGAGCGGCTTCAAGTACCATAACACGCTTACCTTTATCCGCTAATTCAAATGCGCAACAAAGACCAGCAAGTCCTGATCCAATAATAATGGTAGGTTCTAGCGAAGAGTCATTTTGCATATGTACCATAATTAAGTTCACCAACCTTTTCATCTTTTACTAAAGTATTAACCATTAATAGGGAGCATCAACTTTATTTGTATACATTTGTATTCAGTATATAGATTCTTTGTTATGATTTGAGATAAAAAAGGGGTTGAAATGAGATGCAGATTATTCATCGTATTCCATCTGTGGAAGAGTATTTGGCTCTACGCAAGGTTTCAGGTTTAAGTGAAATGAGTGTCGAAGGAGCCACTAAAGGGTTGCCGAATACACTTTTTGCTGTTGTGCTTGAAGAAGAAGGGCAAGCGATAGGGATGGGTCGAGTCGTAGGCGATGGTGGATTGTTTTTTCATATTACCGATATCTGTGTACGTCCTGAATATCAAGGTAACGGATACGGCAAAGCGATTATGCGTGAAATCAAAACATACTTAGAAGAGAATGCATCTCCTCAATCCCATGCGGTATTATTTGCAGATCCACCAGCAGATCAATTGTATGCTCAGTACGGATTTACTTATACAGCTCCTCATTCCTTGGGCATGTGGTGGAAAAAGGAATAGAATTTTTCAAAACGTTGGTTTTCACAAATGATACTGACTGCTAATCATTAGAAACCTATAGAGATGATGGTCTACAACATGGTAAGATGAGAGTATTCGTAGTTTTCGAGTGCAAATTATGATAGGATAAACACCTATATAGAATGAGGAAGTGACCATATTGATTAATATAACAATCCCAACAGCGGATGTTACCATTACGAAACAAATTAACCCTGAGCTTAGCCATATTTATGGATTTACCGATTTTCATCTGATTTCGCGTGAAACAGGCGGTATCTTTATGTTCTATAACGAACAAGATGAATTACTATTTGTTGGTAAAGCACGTAAGCTTAGACCACGCGTCAAAAAGCATTTCGAAGACACCGTATCACCGATCAAAGATCACCGTGATGAAGTGACGAAAATTGAAGTCTGCTTGATCGACAACGCTATGGATCGTGAGATTTATGAGACGTACATTATCAATACACTACATGCAAAATACAATGTAGAAAAAGTATTTTACAAGTAAACGTAATAAAGACCTCTTTTATTTGATCCGCTACCTTACATTCGGTAACAGATCATCAAAGAGGTCTTTTTATTTTTCGTTGTGTTAGCGTTTTTTCGGCGTATATTCCAGATCACGGAATAAGCGATTGAGTTCATCGGTGGTAAGATCACGCCACTTGCCTGTTGGTAAATTACCCAGACGAATATTCATAATACGTGTACGGCGTAGCGCACGTACTTCATAACCAAGAGCAGAGCACATCCGGCGAATCTGACGATTCAAGCCTTGAGTCAAAATGATTTTGAATACATATTTGGATTGTTGAACGACCTGACAAGGCAATGTAACCGTATCGAGAATCTCTACACCAGACGCCATGTTTTTTAGAAAAGAAGGCGTAATCGGTTGATCGACCGTTACGATATATTCTTTTTCATGTTTATTTTCAGCACGTAAAATTTCGTTGACGATATCGCCGTCATTGGTCAGCATAATCAAGCCATCCGAGTCTTTATCGAGTCGCCCGACATGAAAAATACGTAAAGGATGATTAACAAAATCAACGATATTTCCCCGAATATGACGCTCGGTTGTACTGGTGATGCCTACCGGTTTGTTAAGCACAATATAGACATTTTCCTGTTCCACTTGGATCGGCTTGCCATTCACTCGAACGTCGTCGCCTTCTTCCACCTGACTTCCAAGCTCGGCAACCACACCATTGATCGTGACAATACCTTCATTGATCCATTTATCAGCACCCCGGCGGGATGTAATTCCAGATTCACTAATATATTTATTAATTCGCACGTATAAGCACACCTTTAACTCTAATTTTTGAGTCAGCTATTCTGCTCGAACTCAAGTCTATCTCTACGATACCCTTTTTTGCTGTATTTTAAAAGAATCATTCACAGATCTATAGATTATGACTTGGTATGCAAAATATGTTGTAGTGCTTTTTCCAAGCGACCGTATTTGAACATGAATCCTTCTTTGATCAGGCGATTAGGAACCACCCAGCGACTTTTAAGTACCAATTCAGGCTCGGTACGGATGATTCGAGCACCTAGATTCAGCATCCATGTGGAAGCAGGCAGACCGCCTTTACGATGCATCACTTTACGCATGGTCGCCATCAGTTCTCGATTGGTGACTGGATTCGGCGACGTACAGTTAAATACTCCTTCAAGAGATTCCCACTCTTGAATAAATAAAATAATTTGGAATAAATCTTCAACATGAATCCAGCTAAACATCTGCTTGCCTGATCCTTGATGACCCCCTAGTCCAAAGCGAACAAGATTTTGAAAAGGAGTCATAACCCCACCGCCCGGACCGAGTACAATCGCTATTCGTAATGCTGCTTGTCGTGTATGAGGAAGGTTAAACGCGAAAAAAGCTTCTTCCCAAGCTTTGGCAACATCGACTGAAAAGCCAGTTCCGATCTCGCCTTTCGTCTCGGTCATCGGACGATCTTCTGCATGACGATAAATAGTCGCTGTACTGGAATTCATCCATACCGCAGGTGGATGCTCACAATCCAAGATAGCGTTTCCAAGAGTCTGTGTGGTTTCTACTCGGGAATTCATAATTTCACGTTTGTTGTGCTCGTTATAACGACAATTGACCGATTTCCCCGCCAGATTAATCACCATCTCTGCGCCATCTAACGCTTGCACAATTCCTTGATAATCATCCCATGCGATATGTGGAGATTGTCTGGAAATGATCTGAACATCTATATTCATAGCTGTAAATTTTTTTTCCAAATACTGCCCGATAAATCCGGTACCGCCTGCTAATACCACTTTACGTGTCATCCCCATCAACTCACTTCTATTCAGATATTTTAATCTGCGTGCAAATACCTAATAATATCTATATTTTACACCATTTTATAAGTGTATAACGGTAAAAAAAGGAAACCACAAGATTCTTATAGCAGTTGACAGTCTCTTCAATCGTGTGTACAGTAAGATGCAAATGAATCGAATGACCACTAGGGGAGCCTTTGTGTAGGCTGAGACGGGAAGATCCCGGACCCTTGGAACCTGATCTAGTTCATACTAGCGTAGGAAAGTGGAGACTGTGCAAGAGTACCTGTACAATACGTACACCTATTCTGCCGCTCCATCACGGGGCGGCTTTTTTGCATGTATTTTTCCATATATTCCAGCAGTGGTCCTTCTTTATTAACCAAGCATCGATCCTGATGCTTCAATCTAAGGAGGATACAATTATGACATTTTCACAGGAAATTAGACAGGCAGCAGACCCTATTTTTGAAGCGATTTTCAATCATCCCTTTGTTCAAGGCATTGCCAAAGGTGATCTGCGTAGTGAGCAGTTAATCCATTATGTAAAACAAGATTTTGAGTATTTGAATTCATTTATGCGTATCTATGGAACAGCGATTGCCAAGTGTCCAACACGCGAAGATATGGCGATGTTTAATGAACAGATTTCATTTGTGCTTCATAGTGAAATTCATCCTCATAATAATTTCTGTGATGTAGCAGGCGTAAGATATGAAGATTTACAAGGATATGCGCTTTCGCCTTCGTCTCATCATTATATTCGTCATATGTTAACAGTAGCTCATGAAGGTGATCTGGGTGATATTTTGGCTGTATTATTGCCTTGTCCGTGGACATACTGGGAAATTGGTGTGAAGTTACTGGAAGAGGTGAAGCCTGATGCATCTCATCCTTTTTATGATTGGATCAGCTTCTATGGCAATCGAACAGATACAATAACGCATCAATTTTGCGCTCGCTTAGATCAATGGGCAGAGCAGACAACACCTGCACATCGTGCACGTATGAAAGAACATTTTCTACTGAGCTGTCAATTTGAATATATGTTCTGGGACATGGCTTACACGCTACAAGATTGGCCTGTACCGATGGAGGTTGCACGCGTATGAATGCTCAGCCGATCCATATGACATGGAAAATGAAAGAGGTTGTATTAACAGTTATTTTAGCTGTAGCTTGCGGTGTGATTTATCTAGGTTGGTCTACGTTATGGATACCGATCTCAGCACTGGTTGGACCGGTAGGTGCAGGATTTATGTTTGGCATCTGGATTATAGCAAGCCCGATTGTGGCTTATATTATTCGTAAGCCAGGGGCGGCATTGATCGCTGAAGTAGCGGCTGCGGCGGTAGAGCTATTAACCGGTAGTCATTTTGGCTTATCTGCCTTATTGATCGGTGTGTTTCAAGGGATTGGAGCAGAGATTGCTTTCGCTCTATTTGGCTACAAACGATATAACTTGATGACTCTCATGTTGTCCGGTGCATTGGCAGCGGTAGGTGGAGTCCTTTATAACGTTATTGCTAACGGATTCGGTTACTATACAACTCAGATATTGCTGTTAACGCTGATTATTCAAATGATCAGTGGAATGATCTTAGGTGGAGGGTTAGCTAAGATTGTCGTAGAAGCTTTGTGCAAAACAGGAGTGCTGGATCAATACGAAATTATGAAAGCACGGCGGAAGAAGGGAAAACCTAATGGAATCGCTTCTGGAGTGTAAAGACCTGTCGGTACGCTTTTATAATCGAGAAGCTAACGTTTTGAACGGTATTGATCTGTCGATCTCACGAGGTGAAAAATTACTTATTTTGGGACCTAGTGGAAGTGGGAAGTCGACACTATTATCTGTGTTATCAGGCATTATTCCTGAACATGTAGAAGCCGAGGTGGAAGGTGAGATTCGATTAGCCCCTCAATGTGGAGTCATGTTCCAAGATCCAGATTCCCAGTTCTGCATGCTTCATGTGGATGAAGAGATCGCTTTTAGCTTAGAAAATCGCTTGATTCCCCGTGCTCAAATGGATGCCATGATAGAGACTGTCATGAAGCAAGTAGGTCTGGATATAGATGGGCATACGCCGATCGAGACATTGTCTGGTGGCATGAAGCAACGATTAGCATTAGCATGTCTGTTGGCGCTTGAACCAGAAGTTCTTTTTTTCGATGAACCGACCGCACAATTAGATCCAGTCAGTCGTAAAGAAATCTTTCAATTGCTACATGAACTAGCAGATCAGCATGGACAGACAATGGTATTTGTCGAGCACACTTTAGATGGCTGTATACAGTGGATGGATCGAGTCATTCTTATGAATGCGCAAGGCAGTATGATTGCGCAAGGAGAGCCAGCAGAGATGATCCAGCGATATCGAGCAGAGATGCAAGAAGCAGGCATCTGGCAACCCAAATTATTTCCGTATACATGGGACGATGTGCAAGATCATCCTTCGCATCCGTTAGCACAGCGATTGCAACAGACTTTACAACAACGACGTGCTTCTGCATTAGATGCAGACCAAGAAGGTAAGGGTGGGTCTGCTATCATCGTAACCGAGCAACTGGATATCGGTTATCGTCAAAAGTCTGTGATGCGTGATATGAATATCCGTATTCCGTCAGGGGAATGGGTAGCGATTGTCGGTGCGAATGGAAGTGGCAAAAGCACATTTCTCAAAAGCCTGATCCGTCTAGAACGTATCCGTAGCGGACAACTTTACTTTCAAGATATCCTTTTGAAAAAGTGGAGTGATCGCGATCTATATGAGCAAGCAGGATTTGTTTTTCAAAATCCTGAACTGCAATTTGTGACAGATACTGTATTTGATGAGATTGCTTTTGGAGGACGACAACGCAATTGGAGCGAAGAAGAAGTGTATGCCAGAACGGTACAGTTGCTACAGGAATTCGGCTTAGAAAACTATCAGGATCAACATCCATTTACACTCAGTCTGGGGCAAAAGCGGCGCTTGAGTGTAGCGACCATGTTGTTATTTGACCAATCTTTACTTCTATTAGATGAACCGACCTTCGGACAAGATGCACGTACATCGGCTGAATTAATCAAGCGATTACAACAACGGCAAGCGCAAGGCACTACGATTGTGATGGTGACACACGATATGGATCTGGTCGATGAATACGCCAATCGAGTGATTGTGTTTGATCAGGGCAAAGTAATCTATAATGGTGCACCGTATCATCTATTTACACATCCCGAATCTATCGGTCATCATGCGATTATTGCTCCGCTTCATTATCAACTGATGAAGCCAGAGAAGGAGCGGAGTATTATATGAAAAGCAATGATTCCTGGTTATCAACATTGAATCCGACGATCAAGTTGGTAACTCATTTGTTAGTGATGTGTGTATTGATGGCAGTCACTGATCCTCGGATCACCTTAGCGATCTGGATAGTAGCACTGGTGATTGGATTGACGTTAGGTGGATGGCGTATTCCTTATTTGCTCAAACGGTTATTGCCGTATACGATCTTTTTTGTGATGATTTTTTGGATGATGGCGGCCTTTGGTAAAGGGGAGCATACTCTGTGGCAATGGGGATGGTTCCATATCACCGAAGAAAGTCTAAACAATGGACTAATGATCGCACTTCGTATGCTTGGCTTTGTCACTTATGGCTTGCTGTTCACGTCTACAACCGATCTGACCGCTATGATTATGAGTCTGGTACATCAATGCCGATTGTCGCCTAAATGGGCTTATGGACTGTTAGCTGGATTTCGCTTTATCCCGCTTTTTCAGACGGAACTAGCTCAAATGAAATCAGCACATAAGATTAGAGGATATAAGCAGAAGAATAGTTGGAAATCCTTCATCCGCTACGCCCTACCGCTATTCACTCAGGGTATTCGGAAGTCTGAACGAATAGCGATAGCTATGGAAGCACGCGGATTCACAGGCACGCGCCAGCGCACGTATTATCTGACTCCGCAATTAACGGGGAGAGATGGATGGTACTGTGGATTGTTATTGGTGGTTGTTCTGTGTATAGCTGTAGTATTAAAAACATAGATTCATAGAAGGAGCATCTTGTTGTAGTCAAGATGCTCCTTTTTTTACTTTCTATAGTATTTGCATGCCGATCACAGCTTATGTAAACTTACTATAATTACCAATAGTCTTTAATAAAAAAAGAGGTGAGTTTTTTGCATATCGTATGGAGCAGTTTGTTTATTACGATGGGAATACTGATTGCTATCGTTGCACTATTTACATGGATCACAATCACAGCTGTCAGATCCTATCGCAATAAACATAGACATTAATCTACATAGAAGTATCAATATTTACTAAAAGCATCTTGATTCTCTTGTACATTTTCTAAATAGACAATCTGACCTTCTTCATTTACACGAGCAATATCAATGCCTGTTTTGGCATATACGGTTCCTTCGCTCGACATTCCACATACTGCCCAGCGGGATTCGTAGGTTCCGTTGTTTTGCAGTTCCCACGGTTCATGCATATGTTTGATATCGATATTATATTGATAGAACATGTCGATAAAGTTTTTGAATCCTTTACGTGATGATCCATTTAATACGATCTCTACATCAGGAATAAATAAACTCAGTAATTGTTCCATCGCTTGTTCATCAGTACGTGAAGCATCGAATAAGCGAAAATAGTCATTTAGTGTGTGTACCGCGGTTGTCATTTTACAAATCTCCCTTTGATTAAAAACACAATCATACCGTTATTTTGATTAATAGTTTGATGAAAATCGAACTATTAAAGTGTAGCATACTTTCAAAGTAATAAATAGTTCGACCAAAATCGTACTTTTCAATTGATACTTGCTCCAATAAATGATAAGTTGAAGAGTATGAAAATATTAGAAGCTGTAGCACCGACACCAATCAAGCTTGTAGACGTATTCAGTGCACTAAGTGATCCTGTGCGACTGAAAATACTACTGTGTCTTGCCCATCATGGAGAAAAAAGCTGTGCAGGTTTTCAGATGAGTCATATTTCCAAATCAACATTGTCTCATCATGTTAAAATATTACGCGAAATAGGGCTTATCCAATTACGCATCGAAGGCAGACAGCATTTTTATAGCATTTGCCGCAGTGAACTAGACACTCAATTTCCTGGATTACTAACATCGATTCTTCAAACCGAAGAAGAAGATCTAGTGTAATCTATATATTCTCAAATTTATTCGCTTTGAAAGAAGGTATACCATGAATAAACCGTCCATTTATGGATTAACATTAGATCAATTATCAGCATGGCTAGGTGAACGTGGACATAAGAAATTCCGCGCAAGTCAAGTCTGGGATTATTTGTATCGTCAGCGTGTAACTGAATTTAATAACATGACTGAAGTGAATCCTGCTTGTATCGCTTTGCTTACCGAGCACTTTGCGATTCAAACATTAACTGAACATGTGAAGCAAGAATCTGCCGATGGTACAGTAAAATTTCTGTTCCGTTTGGAAGATGGCAACTTGATCGAAACCGTATTGATGCGTCAGAAGTATGGTCAATCGGTCTGTGTCACCACGCAAGTGGGCTGTAATATTGGTTGTAGCTTTTGCGCTAGTGGTCTGATTAAGAAAAGTCGTGATCTAACCGCAGGTGAGATTGTCGAGCAGATTATGAAAGTACAATTTCATCTGGATGCAGCCGCGCAAGACCAATTGGTGACTCATATCGTAGTAATGGGTATCGGCGAACCATTTGATAACTTTGAAAATATGGTTGATTTCTTAAATATCGTGAAAGACCGCAAAGGTCTAGTTATCGCTCCTAAACGAATCACTGTATCTACAAGTGGTCTACCTGATAAGATTAGAGAATTTGCAGATAGCGATCTTCAGGTCAATCTTGCACTTTCATTACATGCACCGAATAACGAACTACGTACACGTATTATGAAAATTAACCGTGCGTATCCGCTAGAGCAATTAATGTCTGCTGTAGAGTATTATCTGACCAAAACGAATCGCCGTATTATGTTAGAATACATTTTGCTACGTGATGTGAATGATCATCAAGAACATGCACAGCAATTAGCAGATCTGATCGCTCATATGAACAAATCAGCGAGTGTCAATCTAATCCCTTATAATCCGGTCGATGAGCATAGTCAGTATCAACGCAGCTCCCAAGAATCGATTATCACCTTCTATGATACGTTGAAAAAGAATGGTGTGAACTGTACGGTTCGCTTAGAGCACGGTACAGATATTGATGCCGCTTGCGGACAATTGCGCAGTAAACAGATCAAAAAAGCAGCACAAGCAGAAAAAGAAGAAAATCCAGTAGTTGTCGGTTCTTAAAAAACAGATGGATAAAGCCTTTCTTATCGTTAACTAGATAAATACGTGAAAATGCGAGCTGTCGGTCAACTTCGGCAGCTTTTTTTTTAATTTATTTTATAATGCATCGATCGTAGCTCAATCATAGTCAGATCGCACATCTTGTCGAATTTTAAAAGAAAAAGTAATTATCTATCAAAAGTTAGCCGATAAATAGAGTATCATCACGAGCTAACGGAAAATAAGAACATACACCATAGGAGAACGATATGAGAAGAAATCAACATCATTTTGTAAAGAAATGGATGTTCTTTATGCTAGCATTTATTATCATCATCGGAATTATATGGGGAGTCTATACATACCGGTCTCAACCCAGCATCCCCCCTACAGCAACCTTTATTACATCACACATGGTCAATGAAAATGGAACGTTAGCCAGTCGCCTTTTACCTGCTCCTTCAACCAATCCTGATATTGTCGCAGGGAAAGAAGCCTTGTCTGAATCGTTAGGATTATGGATGCAATATGCATTAATGACCGATGATCAGAAGAGTTTTGAACACAGTTATACGTTGTTGAATCAGTATTTTTTGAATCCAGAGAAGCATTATATTTATTGGAAATTAGAGCCGAATGGCCAGTCCAAAGTGAATACGAATGCACTGGGTGATGATCTGCGAATCGTAGGTGCATTATTACAAGCATCTACACAATGGCAACAGCAGAGTTATACCACAACAGCCAAGCAAATTGTCGATACATTACTTGCTTCAGATCAACAACATGGTTATCTGGTAGACTATCATGATTTTGAACACGGATATTCCGCAGATGTCCTGAGCTTAACGTATATTGATGTCCCTGCTCTGGGACAGATGAAGCAGACAAATATGATTTCTGCTGAAGAGTATAACAAGTACACCGATCTATTGCGGAATACTCCGAATGATGGAGTGTTTTACCCTAGAACGTATAGTGTAGCTACAGGCAAATACAATTATGACGATACGATTAATCTGATTGATCAATTGATTTTGGCTCTGCATCGTAGTGAATTGGGGCAACCTTCAATCGAATTGACCGCTTTTATGAAAAAAGAATTTGAGCAACACCATCAATTAGCCGGTCGGTATAAGCGTGCAAACCAGACAGCAGATGTGGCTTACGAATCACCAGCAGTCTACGGACTCGCAATTTTATTAGCCCTTAAGGAGAAAGATCAGGCTTGGGCAGAACAGTTATATGCTCAAATGTTGACGATGCGAGGCTGGGATCAAGCTTATCCGGGGGGCTATGTATTTGATGGCGATACCCATATTTTTGACAATTTATTTCCTCTTTTAGCGGAGACACTTTTGCAGAAGGGCAGTGAAACGAAGTAAATGAGAACGAGTCGGAAACGTAAAGAATTAAGTACGAATACGAGCCTTATTAGCCAGATGACATGGGGTTATATTATTTTGATTGTACTTGCAATGGTGCAAGAAATTCTTGTTTTTTTCAATATCTATACCAGTCACTCGTATAGTCTGCTAGAAATATCTTTAAATATCGTTGCGATGTGTGCTTTATTATTCGGATTTGTAGTTTCTATGGGCATTGCAGTAGTTGTTATTTTTATATTTTTAGTGACTTATTTTGTATGGATGGTGACATATGCGCCTGTAAATACGTTGATCTTTTTTGAGTTGTTTTTGATTCCTGCCAATATTCTAATAGCCGCGTTTATCAAATCGACATTGATCCGTAACAAAAGGGTCAGTGAGCGCCTAGAAGTTTTACGTAAACGTGATCCAGAAGTGGATTTGTATACATCGTTAGGTAATAAAAAAGCATTAGGCGATACGGTAGTGAAGCAATCGAATTTAGCCAGACGTTATTCAGATAGATACACATTCTCGGTAGCGATGTTCAAGATCGAATTTTTGGCATTGGTACAAGAATCGTTAGGCAGTCAGCTATACTCGCAACTATTGCTAGAGTTGTCGGAGACGATTCAGAAGCAGATTCGTTATGAAGATTATAAATTTTCGATTGAAGATGGACGTTTTATTATTTTGTGTCCTATGACGGATCAGCAGTATTTACAATTACTAACCGATCGGATCAAGAATGCCATGATGGATATGAAATTTTTGGACAAAAAAGGCAATGACTTGAAGCTGGTTATTCGTGCAGGAGCTTTCGTATTTCAAAAAGAGCAGTTTAGCACATACGAGAATATTGATGAGATTATTGCTGCTTTGGAACGCAACACCGAGACGGATTTGATTGCAGAATATATCTAACACAATGTCTATTGAAAAGGAGGTAATAATACATGGAATATACGAGTTGGTTTATCCCGCTTTGTATTGTAATTAGCAGTTTATTTGGGATCGCTATTATTGTATTGACGATCATGACACTGGTTTTTCGTGCCAATGTAAATAGAAAGTATGACCGGGGGAAAAATCATGTCTGATGCTATTTTACTCATCTCGATTATGAGTATTTGGATCGCTGTATTTGAATCCATTGTGATTATGTGGGGCGCGATTCGTTTTATGTTTAAGCAGAACAAAATCCCGACGGTGATTCCTGAAAATATGGATCATTTCCCTAAGGTGACTGTTATTGTTCCGGCTCATAACGAAGAGATCGTTATTATGTCTACAGTCGAACATATTCTCAAGCTGAATTATCCGCAAGACAAAGTACAGATTATTATCGTTGCTGATAATTGTAGCGATAATACAGCCAGTCGCCTCCATACATTAAAAGAACAAAAGGCATATCGAGATCGTGATTTTACGATTATGGAACGGACAGGTAGCGGGGGAAAATCAGGAGCATTAAACGATGCGATGGTCATTTCTACAGGGGAATGGTTATGTGTATATGATGCAGATGCTGCACCTGAGAAAAATGCACTTCTTTTTCTTACTCAAAAAGCGATGGAACAACCGGAGAAATATGGCGCTGTATTTGGTCGGAACAAAGCACGTAATCGTAGTCAGAACTTTTTGTCCGGTTGTATCAATCTAGAGTTGATTACGATTCAGCGTGTTCATCACACAGGCATGTGGGAGTTATTTGGGCTTGGAACGATTCCGGGTACGAACTTTATTGTACGCAAAGACTTGATGGAAGAGATCGGTGGTTGGGACCCGCAGGCGATTACCGAAGATACCGCGATTTCATTTGAAATTTTGACCCGTGGCAAGTTAATTGCACTGGCTCCACAAGCTGAAGCGTACCAACAAGAACCGGAACTACTTAGTGTTTATATGAAGCAACGGGAACGCTGGTCGAAAGGCAATTACAGCGTAGTTATGGACAATATTCATCATTTGTTCGATAAAACAAGCTGGCGTATTAAGCTTCATGTGATGTATTATGCGGCTAGCTACTTCTGGTTTATGATTGCGATTATCGTCTCGGATATCATTTTCCTCGCCAATATTGTGTATCAGATCATTGAGCTATTTAATCCAGCCGTGATTTCGCCATTCCAATTTGTAGGCGATGTCTATGTGTATCTCGTGATTGGTTGGGCACTGATGTATTATATCTATGTATTACAGATTAATATGGCACTGGCAACAGATATCGGACAAAGTAATACGCGTAACTTTATTTTATCGTGCGTCTCGTACTTCACGTATTCGCAACTGTTCCTGATTATTTCGGTCAAAGCATTCTTCTCGATTACGTATGATCGAATTACAGGTAGAGAAAGCAAATGGTACAAAACCAAACGCTTTGGCTAAAATAATAAGCTTTAATTATAAAAACAAAATAAAAGCCAGTCTCTATTGTAGAGGCTGGCTTTTATTTATTAGAGTGTACTTATTTATTTTACAGTACGCCCTTCATAAAGCTTTGAATTTTAGGTCCCATAATAAACAGAATAACACCTAAAGCAATCGACACGCCGCCGATCACTCCGAAATAGATCATTTCTGTATCCGGGCTATAAAATTGCACAAGAATCGCATTAATCGCTTGCGCTGCTGCATTGGATAAAAACCATAGACTCATCGTTTGTGCAGAGAAAGCCGCAGGAGCAAGCTTAGTGGTTGCAGACAGCCCGACAGGAGAAAGGAATAATTCCCCAACGACAATAATAAAATAGCTCAGTACAAGCCACAGCGGGCTTACAAGTGCATTTTCACCACCGAAGTAAGAAGGAATAAGAATAACCAAGAAAGACAACCCGGCGAACAACAATCCTAATGAGAATTTACGTGGAATAATCGGTTGACGATTACCAAGCTTCAGCCAGATTGCTGCAAACACAGGTGATAACGCAATAATAAATAACGGGTTGAGCGATTGGAACCAAGCAGGAGCAATATGAATACCCATAAAGTCCAATTGTGTCCGTTTATCTGCATAGGTTGCGAGTACAGTTGATGTCTGTTCTTGAATTGACCAGAACATCACAGCCGCAATAAATAAAGGAATATAAGCAAGTAGACGCGAACGCTCTACATCGGTTGTTTTTTTACTGCGATACATGGTGACAAAGTAACAGATTGGAATAAGTACTCCGAGTACAGCCACTACAGTTACAAAAGATTTTAACGTTAACCAGCCCATCATAATCGCTATAGCGACGATAATCGCAATAATCACAGCACTGATTGCAAAAATTTTGATCGTTGTTTTCTTCTCGTCAGCAGATAATGGATTACCTACGATTGTACCTGCTAGACCTAAATTTTTCTTTTTCGTCAAAACAAAAACAACTAGCCCGATAAACATTCCGATAGCTGCTGTAGCAAAGCCCCAATGGAAGCCATAACTGGTCTGCAATCCACCGACGATCAATGGTGAGATAAATCCACCCAAGTTAATACTCATATAGAAAACACTAAAACCGGAATCACGACGATTGTCGCTCTCCGCATACATTTCGCCGACCACATTCGAAACGTTCGGTTTGAGTAATCCTGTACCGAGTACGATTAAGCCCATTGATACGAATAATAGCGGTACACTATTTGGAATAGCGAGCACAATATGACCGATCATAATCAAGACTCCGCCATAGAAGATCGCTTTGGATGAGCCAAATACCCGATCAGCTAACCAACCTCCAATAATACCGGACATGTAGACGAGTGATCCATAAATGGACATGATCGCAAGTGCGGTTGCTTCATCGAAGCCGAGTCCGCCTTTAGATACTTCATAGTACATATAGAATACAAGAATCGCTCTCATTCCATAATAAGAGAATCGCTCCCAGAATTCAGTGAAGAATAAAGTGAATAATCCTTTCGGATGACCGAAGAATCCTTTCTGCGGTACACTGTCTACAACTTGTTGCTTATTCACATCTGACACAAATGAACCTCCTGCTCTGAACATCTTTTATTTTCATGATAGAATACAGAATAGAACGTTAAATATTTACATATCATCATATAGGGCTATCGAAAATATTTACACGTCACTTCAGCAATCGAACCATCAGAATACAACATATTCTTCATATCATCAATGAGAAATTGCCGAGACGATTGAACCGAGCGCATATATACAACGCCAAAGGTGAAATGTCATAATATAAAATAAGCTTGATACATTGAGAGGATAGGTGAACAAAGATGAAATATGATATTTTGTATGAAGGCGCGTTTGCCATGTTGAAGGTACATATAGAGCAAGGAGAAGCGATCAAAGCCGAGTCAGGCGCTATGGTCTCTATGTCTCCAAATGTAGATATTAAAGGAACGATGGATGGCGGACTGATGGGCGGTCTGGGTCGTATGTTAACTGGAGAAAAATTCTTTTTTCAAGAACTGCGTTCGACGCGTGGCCCAGCAGAAGTATTACTTGCCCCTTCCAGTATAGGAGACGTTACTGCTGTTGAATTAGATGGATCCTATAGTCTGTATGTACAAAAAGACGGCTTTCTTGCTGGTACCGAAGGCATCGAAGTCGGCACACAGATGCAAAATCTGAAAAAAGGGTTATTTTCAGGTGAAGGATTCTTTATTATTGAAATTCGTGGAAAAGGCACAGTCTTCTTATCTTCCTACGGGTCGATTCATGCGATTAATCTAGCTCATGGGGAAGAAGTGATTGTCGATAATGCTCACCTGGTCGCATGGCCAGGATATATGAATTATCAAATCGAAAAAGCATCGAAAGGCTGGTTATCCAGTGTCACCAGTGGAGAAGGAATCGTTTGTCGCTTCCGCGGTGAAGGTGTGATTCTGATCCAATCTCGTAATCCTGCTGGTTTTGGTAGTTGGATTAAGCAGTTTATTCCGAATAAATAAGCGTTTTACCGAAAAAGCTAAGCTAACTCAGATTCTCTGAGATGTGCTTGGCTTTTATTATTGAGATACAGATGTAGAAGGCAACAACAATAAGGATGAAAGTTGATGATTAACCAATGTATGCGTTTTATTGCGATCAGAACAGCATACCTCTTAAATTTAATCACTTTATTTTACAATTAAAGTAACGAAAGTGTGCCAATATAGCGTATACTGTTAAAGAGGGAGTTGAGCACATGGCTAAGGAAAAAGAAGAAATTATATTGACCCGAGAAGGTATCAATAAGCTGGAAGATGAGCTTGCAGAACTGAAGGGACCACGCCGTAAAGAGTTGTCACAACGTCTGAAACTGGCAATCAGTTATGGAGACTTGAAAGAAAACAGCGAATACCATTCGGCAAAAGACGATCAAGCATTTATGGAGACACGAGTTCTGATTTTAGAAAAAATGTTACGTAATGCACAGGTCGTAAATGCAGATAACTTGGATCTTTCCAAAGTCAGTATCGGTTCTACGATACTCCTACATGATTTGGAGTTCGGTGAAGATATCGAATACCAAATTGTCGGACCTGCTGAAGCAGACGTTATTAACAACAAGTTATCTTATGAAAGCCCGCTAGGTAAAGCGTTGATCGGACAAAAAGTCGGTAACACGATTACTTTTGAAGCGCCTATGGGAACATTCAAGTATAAACTGTTGGAAATCAAAATCGTATAATTGCAGTGCAAAAGGCAAAGCCAAAGATTTTCTGAGGGCTTTGTTTTTTTATATCAGGGTAGGAGGGGATAAGATGGACATCAGACGTTTAACAAGTGAAGATGCAGTGTCCTATCGTGCACTTCGATTAAGGTCATTACAAGAAAATCCTGAAGCTTTTTTAGTTACATATGATAGCGAAGTCTCCAAACCGATCGAAGAGATACAACATAAGCTTCAATCCTCAAGTAATCGATTTACATTAGGTTGTTTTGATAAGCAAGAGCTTGTAGGAATGGTGACTTTTGTTAGAGAACAACATCTTAAAACGATACATAAAGGCAACATCTATGCGATGTACGTGTCACCGTCTTGTAGAGGTCAAAAGATAGGCAAAGCGTTGATGAAAGAATTGGTACAAAGAGCTAGTGTACTGGAAGGATTAGAGCAGATCGGATTGACTGTCATTTCTGAAAATAGGGCGGCTAAGCAATTATATATCAGTCTAGGCTTTACAGTATGTGGCTTGGAAAAGAATGCGTTGAAGTATGAGGGGCAGTATTGGGACGAAGAAAAAATGGTATTGGAACTCATCTAACGAATTCAAGTATACAGGTACAATTATATTTTATTTTCTTTGTTAAACGTAATGGGTAAGGAGTTGTATTACGTCTATTTTGCTGGATTGAAGGAGACATCGTTACTATGGATCAACTCCCTACTCGTATCCATTTGGGAAAAGCTACACGGCAAATTGCCAAATCACTGATTCGTTTGCCTCAAAGTGAACGATTCTCTCTTGCTCATGATTCTTCATTGCTGTTATCCACTAAAGAAATAAATGCGATCAGTGCAGAATTATATTGGTTTCGGCTGACTGCTTTGCAATTAGCATTTCTACTACATATGCAACATCAACAATACGCTCTCAATCGATACGAAGCCAGATATATGATGACGACGGCTATCGAATTAGCTTTTCAAGATGCAGATTTATCCCGCAAAGACACGACTAAGATTCGCAGTAAATTATCCGAGGAACTGGATTACTATTTTAATCAATTGGAATTAGATCACTTGTCTGGAAAAGGTGTAGATACTTCAGCTATTATGCATGTGTTTGCAAGAAGAACGTTAGCTATTTGCCATCCCCTGCAAGCGGGAAGTGATACAGATCGTCAACATGTGTTAGCGCAAGAAGCGACTATCATCTGGGATAAAGTAACAACAGAAGTCGAAGAATTATTAAAAAGGATCACTATTATTGAATTTGAGAAGTAAGATACTGCTTTTTTTACTATTTTCTCAAATGTTACTTACCAATATAGCGTATACTGGATAGAGTCAGTCAAAGTAGATATGATCTGTTACATGATCGCTGGGTATCGTTATCCAAGTAAGTGTATGTTCATTATTCAGCATGTTGGGTCGAGCGATCGAACATGTTAATTTATAAAAAGAAGAGGTATTTCATGAGTCAGTCTAATTTTCAAGAGTATGAATTAAGTGAAGATATTTTAAAAGCATTACAACAACTGGGCTATACACAGCCTACTGAAGTACAGCAAAAAGTCATTCCAGTTGCACTAGAGCGTCAAGATCTTGTCGTGAAATCGCAAACCGGTAGTGGTAAAACGGCTGCCTTCGGGATTCCATTGTGTGAGTTAGTCGATTGGAACGAAAATAAACCACAAGCGTTAGTCTTAACACCTACACGCGAGCTTGCTGCACAGGTGAAAGAAGATATTACAAATATCGGGCGCTTTAAACGAATCAAAGCGACAGCCGTTTATGGAAAACAACCTTATGCGAAGCAAACACTTGAATTAAAACAGAAAAGTCATGTGGTTGTCGGTACACCTGGACGTGTATTGGATCATATTCAGAGGGGCACACTGGCTTTGGACAAAATAGAATTCCTCATTATCGATGAAGCCGATGAAATGCTAAATATGGGCTTTATTGAGCAGGTTGAAAATATTATCAAAGCATTGCCTAAAGACCGGACGACGTTATTGTTCTCTGCAACATTACCACAAGATATCGAACGTCTATGTCACCGTCATATGCGTCAGCCTGAGCATATTGAGATTCAAGCGACAGGGCTTACGACAGCAACGATTGAACATGCGTTATATGAAGTAAAAGATGCAGATAAATTCACATTATTGCAAGATATTACAGTCGTTGAAAATCCAGATAGCTGTATTATTTTCTGTCGTACACAGGATAACGTGAATATGGTAAGTGAACGGTTAACCGCTAATGATTACACATGTGCTAAGATTCATGGCGGAATGCTGCAAGAAGATCGCTTTGCTGTGATGGAAGATTTCAAACGTGGACAATTCCGTTATCTGGTAGCAACCGATGTGGCTGCTCGTGGAATTGATATCGACAATATTACACATGTGATCAACTATGATCTACCGCTGGAAAAAGAAAGCTATGTGCATCGTACAGGACGAACAGGACGTGCAGGCAAAAGCGGTCTAGCGATCACTTTTGTGACTCCGTTTGAAGATAAATTTTTGCGTGAAATTCAAGACTATATTGGATTTGCCATTCCGCATAAAGAAGCTCCTGATGCGGTAGAAGTGGATCGTGCGCGTGAAGCTTTTGAAGGTAAAATGGGGATTCGTGCAGAACGTAAACCTGCCAAAAGTGAGCAGTTGAACAAAGAAATTATGAAATTGTACTTTAATGGTGGCAAAAAGAAAAAACTACGTGCTGTCGATTTCGTAGGGACGATTGCTCGTATCGAAGGCGTAACCGCTGAAGATATTGGAATTATTACGATTCAAGATAATGTGACATATGTTGAGATTCTGAACGGTAAAGGTCCTCATGTTTTGAAAGTGATGAAGGATACGACAGTTAAAGGTAAACTACTCAAAGTGCACAAAGCGTTGAAATAAAGTTGAAAAAAAGAGCCTATCACTATTGATAGGCTCTTACTTATTTCTATACCTTGTTCAATTCCTTTTTGAAAACCAGCTTCAACACCACGGCGTTCGCCTTCTGCCATTGCAGAATCGACAAGTGAAGCTTCATCATGCAAAAATTTCTGGCGGCTTCATAGCGCACACGAGCTTCACGATCCTAACTTAGAAATTCCAGAGTAGTCATCGCTTTTTTTAATTCAGGTTCATTCATAGATAGCACCTCCCAGTGTGATGGATCAGTACCTTTAAGAAACAATAACCAATTGATCAGTGGACTTCCTTCTAATGGAGTAGTCATCTGCTCTAACTTGGGTAGTTCAAGAGGATCCAGTAGTTCAGACACAGGATAGTAACCTCCGATAGCTAAGTAAGTAGTAGAAATGAAGTCTAGATTAGTATACAACTTTTTTACTGCAAAAAATTCGTATTTGCGTATTTCTATAATTAAGAAATAAATTATACTTTTATCATTTGGTACATGATTGTATATCGTATATACTTATATAGAGATAGTAACAAGCAAAAAGTAATCATTATAAAATAGAGACAGGAGTCAACCTATTTGTTAATCGGAATCATTGTTTTTGTTGTGTATAATCTGATCTTGCTGTATATGGGATGGAATGGTTGGGTATGGTTTGGACAGGTGTTACCAGATCATCATTTTGTAAGATATATCTTTGTTGTGGTGCTGCTTATTTTAGCTTATTCATTCTTCTTGAACTTCTGGGTACGTGAAAGTATCACCATTAAGTTAATAAGTGCAGTCTGGTTTATGATGTTATACATTTTGATATTGTGGCTACCCGTAATGAACTTAGGAGTATTGATAACTCGTTTTACATCCTTATCTCAACATCTAGTCATTGTATGGGCGGGATGGAGTACATTGTTTGTGTTTGTGATTGTAGCGACTATCGGAATGTTTAATGCTTATAGTCCTGTCGTACGTAACTATGATATTCAGATCGATAAGCCGGTCACAGGCAAGTCAGACATGAAAGTCATTGTGGTATCCGATACCCATTTCGGTGTACTATCCAATGAATCTCATGCGAGACGAATGGTAAAAATGATCAACGAATTAAAGCCGGATCTGGTATTATTCCCGGGCGATGTGATCGACGATAATTTACCATACTTTGTCAAAACCAATATTCCGAATACTCTTAAAGGGATCGAAGCCCCTGTATACACGTCTCTTGGGAATCATGATCGTTTTGAAAAAGGGATCAATCTGATTCAAGTATTAGATGATAGTGATCTGAATATCCTCTATGATGAATCGATTGTGTTAGATAATGGCATTACACTGGTGGGTCGTCAAGATTATAGTGATCGTCCACGCGCCGAATTAGCGAAATTGCTAGAATCAGTCGATCATTCGAAGCCGATTATTGTGATGGATCATCAACCATATGAACTGGATGCTGAGCAGAAATTAGGAACCGATCTAGTCGTCTCCGGTCATACCCATCGTGGACAGGTCGCTCCAGCACAGTTGATTACGAATCGTATCTATGAGAACGATTGGGGCTATTTGCAAAAAGGGCAACTTCATTCGATTGTATCGTCAGGATATGGATTCTGGGGAACACCGATGAGAATAGGCACACGCTCAGAGATTGTCGAAATTGATATTCATTTCCAAAAATAAAATCAGATCCGATACAGCACTTGATTAACATCATGCTGTACGTATCCTATGTAGTGACAATATACGTAAAAAGCTTCCTGATGACACGCCAGCGAATGGTGGTGAACAGGAAGCTTTTTTTGTTATGTTATTGCATGTGTTTTAACATCTAGCGCAAAGCCGATTTCACTTGTCCGATATAAAAGTGACGTACAATAAAGAAGTAAACCATTTGTATAAGTAAGAAAATACCTAGTACAATACTGGATTCTTTGAGCAAGGAATAGTGGAACATATTCGATAATGTAGTCAAAGCAACCGCTCCATGAATCAAAGCAACCGCAATCGGAGCAAAAAACAGTAAGGCAATCTGCCAGTTTAACACGTTAGTTAGCTCTTTGGTGGTTAGCCCTAATTTAGAGATCGCTTTGAACTTCTGCTTATCTTCTTCTAGATCACTGTATAGACGGAAGTATAAGAAGCTACCTGCGGAGACAAAAAATACAATACCGATAAATAAACTCATAAAGAGTGGTAAGCCAAATTGTTGCTTCTGGCTATATACTTCATACTCTTTAGCAAAGAAGACATAATGGGCTTGATAAGGCTTGACCGACTGTTGAATGTCTTGCGCTAATTGAATAGCCGTAGACGAATCCATTTTTCCATTCCACACATCAATTTGGTCGGTTGCCGTCGGGTGTTGTAGTTTTTGATAAAATATATCAGGGACGACGAGATACTCACTTAGCGCGGGTATAACTTGAGATAAAGTCGCTTGAGAAGCGGTCTGAATCGAAAGACCTTTTTCTAAAGTGATGTTTTTGTTGATCAGTTCATCGTTAAAACGATTGCCAATCGTTGATGTTGTTCGAATAGCCGTTTGTTGATCAGTCAATGTTATTGTAGGCTCTCCTAACAAAGTAGCAAAGGCATTATAATCGGACAGACGAATAATACTGACTGGATCCGCAGACTCAGAAATTTTATAACGTAATACGTCTAATGTAGCAGGGGTTAAGTCTATCGCATGTGTATTCAATGTATCGTTAATATACTGAAGATGTTGTGCTCGCGCAGTATCTTTGGCTGTCGAGAAATACGTTATTGGATAAGTGCTATACGATGTGGTATTAGCGATCAACACCGATTGAATACCATATAACGAGCCAATCGCGCAGAATGAGACGGTCGATACAATAGCAACAAGGAAAAATGTACGAGCATTATCTTTCATCCGATAAGCAAGATCGGAAAGGAGTAACATATTCGTTTTGTACCAGAAAAAAGATTTGCGTTCTTTAAGGCGATGAATTATATATACGCTCAATTGTGTGAATAACAGATACGTTCCGATACTCACCATAATGATAATAGGCACTAATAAATAAATCGCCTGATCACCTGAAGCACGTAGCGAGATCAAGTAACTACTTCCAATCAGCAGTATGACAATAAGTGATAACCAGATCGATGCTTTAGGTTCTCCTTTAGAGGTCTTATTGCTTTTGATCAGTGTAATTAATGTACGATTACGTAGGATAGCTGTAATAAATAAGCAGATCAACACAAACAGAATCATAAATGAAATAAACGTGATGGTGATCGCCTGTATAGGAAAGTAAAAAGATAGTGTTTCTTCCAGTACAAGCATCCGTTCACCGATTAACAGAATCACTTTGGCGAACACAAGCCCTAGTCCAATTCCACCTAACGTAGCGGCAAATCCAATAATCATATTTTCCAAAAAAACCATCTGGCGTAATTGCCCTGTAGACATCCCTTGCATCATCAATAATCCAAATTCTTTTTGCCGTGATCGTAAAAAAGAACTCATCGAATAAAGTACAAAAAAGAATGAGAATACATAGATCACCCATTTGGCGGCAGATAATCCAGCAGCGGCATTTTGACTCAGTCCATTACCGTTTAACGCAGGATGATACGCAAAGATCGAAAAGGTGAAAAAGACCATAACGGTAAACATACTGCTTAGAAAATAAGCGGCATACAAGCGCTTATTACGGGCGACATTATTATACGCGAATTGACGAAATGTCATTGGCGTGACCCCCTAGCAGTGACAAGGTATCAATAATCTTTTGGAAAAACGTCTGACGATGTTCGCCACGATGAATCTCGCTATAGAACTTACCATCTCGTATAAAAATAACACGCTGACAATAACTAGCTGCTAATGGATCATGAGTCACCAGCATCATCGTTGTCTGTTGTTCTTGATTGATCTTTTCCAGTAGTTCCATAACATCACGAGCAGACTTGGAATCCAGATTTCCTGTAGGTTCATCAGCTAGTAAAAGATGGGGAGCATGAATCATGGCGCGCGCAATAGCCGCACGTTGAGCTTGTCCGCCTGAGATTTCATAGGTGCGTTTATTCATAATCGCAGAGATGCCTAATTGTTCGGCGATGATGGCTGCTTTGGATTTCATTTCGCTAACTTTAGCGCCATCGAGTGTAAGGGGTAGAACAATATTTTCTTCGACCGTTAATGTATGCAGTAGATTGAAGTCTTGAAATACAAATCCTAATTCCCGTCTTCTAAACTTCGCAAGTTCATTTTTATTCAATTGATTAATATTACGATCATGGATCAAAATCTCGCCGGTTGTTGGTTCATCGATGGTAGCAATCATATTCAGTAGGGTCGTTTTGCCACTTCCTGATGGACCCATGATTCCGACAAATTCACCATCTTCTATCGTAAATTGAATATTAGAGAGCGCTTGATACGCTATTTTACCTTCATAGATCTTGCTAACCTGATTGACTTGTAGCATGTCATTTTCCTCCTCGGTGATTGATTACATAAGTTCAGTATAGATAGAACTTGGAAGAGGAACTATCGATTTCTCTTTCAATCACCTTACAGCGGTGTAAGCTAGTGTTTACGTTGATACGATGGGAAAATAATACGTACAGTCGTACCTGTATCTACCTTCGATTCTAGCTCTAACTGATGATCCAGACGCTGAGCGGCTTCACGAGTCAGATATAACCCCATCCCTGTAGATTCACGAAAACGTCGTCCATTTTCGCCGGTGAAAAAAGGTTCGAAAACACGCTTGATATCAGAAGCAGGAATGCCTACACCCTGATCTTTCACTTCTATAACCACTTGCTGATGACGAATATATGAAGAAATCATCACTTTATGATGAGTATGTGCAGAATATTTGACAGCGTTAATCACCAGTTGAGACAACATAAAAAATAGCCATTTCTGATCGGACTCTGTCCATAAATCGCCATCTTTGATCTGTACATCAGGATACACTTGATTGCGAATAAATAGACGCTTGTGTTCTTGTACCACTTCGCGAATCACTTCAGATAAAGAGATCATACGAATATGAAAATCCTGTTCAAATGTCCGCAATCTCGCCATATACAAAATCGTATTCAACCCTGAACTCATGCGTTCTAATTCTTCACGAATACTAGCAAATTCAGGTTCATCAATATCCTGTACAGTCAGTTCGATCACTGACAAAGGCGTTTTCATCTGATGTACCCATTGGTTCATAAAGGTGAGATGTTGTTGCTGTTGCTGTTGAATCGTAGCAAGCTGTTGTTGATAATACCGATATTGCTGGCGTAACAACTGCTCTAACGCTTCTGCTACAGGAGCTTGATCTAATCGCTGTATCGAGTCATCTAACGATAGCAAAGGTTCTTGTAAGCGGCGGTAATACTGACGACGACTATAATACTGATATCCTAAATACCCACTTAACAAAAATAAACCCAACATAATCGAATATAGTGCAGGCCCTGTATGTCGATATCCATCCAACCAGTAAATGCCCATCACCGCACTAAATTGAATGATTTGAATAATGATCAGTAGCAGATGTTCTTTGAGAAAAAGCTTCATAATGAACTATCCTTATTCCAGGTGACATGCAGACGATATCCGATTCCTCGCACTGTTTCTAAAACATCGATGAGTCCGAGGTCTAGAAACTTTTTGCGTACACGGGTGATATTGACGTTAAGTGTATTTTCATCGACATACGTCTGATCATCCCATAGCTTTTCAAGTAATGCTTCCCGACTAGCTACCCGTGGATGCCGTTCGATCAGACTTTCGATAATATCAGCTTCCTTTTTCGTTAATAAGACGCTTTGATTGTTGTAATGAAGTTCAAGCCGTTCAGGATATAAGGATAGACCTTCTTTGTGCCAAATCAATTCTTCATGTTTGGATGCATATTCACCATATGCACGCCGTAAATGACTGCGAATTTTCGCCATAACGATACCATAATCAAATGGTTTGGTAATATAGTCATCGGCTCCATTTTCAAGCGCCATAATCTGATCCATTTCACCTGCACGTGCAGAGATAAAGATCACCGGACAGATCGAATGTGCACGAATCTGTCTACACCAGTAATACCCATCATAACTGGGAAGATTCACATCCAGCAGAACCAGATCAGGTTGCTCTTGTTGAAATTGTTGTAGCACATGTTCGAAGTCTGTGGTTACAATAACATGGTAGCCATATTTCACAATATACGATTGTAATAACTCGGCAATCTTACGATCATCTTCCACGATCAAAAGGGTCTGCATATTTATTCGCTCCTTACATCAATGTTCTTATTCATCTTTGACATGAGAAAGAACTCTATTCTGTTCCATGTTATCGTAAATAGAAGCAGAAAGAGAGACCTTTTTTGGTGATACCTTGCATTTCAATAGAAGCTATTTGGACGGTTAACGATGCAAATGTTGCTGTGCCAAATCGGGAATCTGCGGATAAGCTATTTCCTGATAAGAGAGCACTTCGTTATTTTTGAGGATCAATTGTAGATAAGCATCTTCCCGTAATGGATGTATACCGGAAAATGTAATCGTTTGAGCGTTTCCTTTGTCATCCCATGCGGGTAATGTGTATTCGACAGTACTGTCTGATGAAGAAGATTGGGTAGATGATGAATGATGAACCTGTACATAATAATGCTGCTTGGGTATCCACGGATTACGCTTAGCAAGATCCCGTTCAGATAATTGACTAACCAGTGTAATCACAAGCAATATAAAGATCGTAAGTACAAATAGTAAAAGCTTGGTTCCGTTACGCATAGTGATTTTTCCTTTCGTATAGCAATACTACCGTTCACTTTACGCTTAACAGATAAGTGACACTATCGATTTGCCTTACGTCTATCTTACAGCGTTGTAAGTTGATGTATAACTTGAACTCGATATGCTAAAAAAGAAAAAGGACGACCAGAAACGGAACATAGACAACAGGAGGAAGATACGTGATTTATATATACAGTTTGACTGTTTTTTTCTTATCTTGTTCGTTATCAATTACGCAATCGATCAGCGGCGGGTACGAAATGGAGTCTTTCTGACGATAGGAATATTGCTACTTTTATTCAGTTCAATTGTGTATGCAATTAGTAATCTGGATGGCGTTATTCCCTATATCGGTCTGCTATTAGTGCTTATTTTGCTACTACTTTCGCCTGTGATGTTGTTAGTGATTGGAATAGCACTGATCTACAATGGACGAACGCTATTATCCAAAGAAGGCTGGAAATTACCTAACTTGCTATCTTTGCTTGCTGGGATTGGTATTGCCACTTTGCCAGTGATTACTTTTCTTATGCCTTCAGTCGGTATTTTGCAACCATTTATTATTTTTATCCAATTGTGTTTTGTTTATTATGGGTTTTTGTTTATCTGTTATCTTGCCTCTTCGACATTGTACAACCTCAATCGAGTGAAGCTTCGTCAAGAATTTATGATTATTTTAGGAAGTGGATTAATCAAAGATCGTGTTCCTCCTTTATTAGCGAGTCGTATTGATCGTGCGATTGCTTTTTATGATCGTCAACGCAAAATACATACACCGCCTCTATTTGTTGCTTCTGGTGGACAAGGTAGTGATGAGACGGTTGCTGAAGCTGAAGCGATACGTGACTATCTATTGTCCAAAGGTATCCCCAATGACCATATTATTGTCGAAAATCAATCGGTCAATACGCTACAAAATATGCAATTTTCCAAACAAAAAATGGATGAACGCATGGCAGGAAAACCATATTCCTGTGTTTTTGTGACGAACAATTTCCATTTATTCCGTGCCGGTATCTATGCACGAGAAGCAGGAATCAACGGTGATGGTGTCGGCTCACGTACTGCTTTTTATTATTTGCCGAATGCATTTATCCGTGAATATATAGCTATTCTAGTGATGTACAAAAAAGTCCATGTGATGATGACCGCATTGATTTTACTAACGGTTGTGGGGCTGAGTCTGTTTAATATCAATCTGGTACGTTAAAAAGATCTAGATTCAAAAAAGAACTAAATGTCAAAAATCAAAAGACTGTGAAAATAGTTACAACCAAATACTACACTTCCCTGTAAGATAGTGAACGGTGAAAAGGGGGAAGTGTGTATGGCGAATATTATATCGAATATACAAGTAGCTCCAAGCGTGTATGTGATCAAGGTAGCAGGGCAATGGGCAGGAGGCATGGGGCAATTTTATATGGTGCGACCTTGTGCTATGCAAGGGATAGCGATGACCGATCCTTTGTTATCTCGCCCACTAAGTATTCACGATCAAGGCGATGATTATATCGCTTTTTTGTATAGAGTGACAGGTAGAGGGACAACGTTACTTGCGAATGTACAAGCAGGGCAAGAGATTCAACTGTCCGGCCCTTTTGGAAATGGATTCCCGATCGTAGATGAGCATGAATCGGTTGCTCTCGTTGGTGGCGGAATGGGTGTAGCGCCACTACTATTAACCACCAAGCATTACCATCAAGCAGAGATCTATTTAGGATTTAATCATCAGTCTTTTGCAGTTGAATCGTTCGAGCAGGTCGTAGATAGAGCCGATCAGATTCATATCACTCAAGGACAATACCATCAGATAACTGATATCATTGATCCTACATTGTATTCAGTGATTATGGCATGTGGCCCTGCGGGAATGTTACAAGCATTGGCGGAGAAAATAAAAGCAATGCATGCTTCCACATTACTCTATATCTCAACTGAGAAAAGAATGGCATGTGGCATCGGCGCTTGTCTGACATGCTCCATCCAGACGGTTCATGGGAATCGGCGTGTCTGTAAAGAAGGCCCTGTATTTACAGCCGAGGAGGTGAATTGGAATGACCTCTCTCATATGTAATCTAGCAGGTGTTGCTTTACGTAATCCGATTATTATGGCTTCGGGAACTTTTGGATTTGGACGAGAATATGGTGAACTTTACGATCTCAGTATACTTGGCGGTATAGCCAGCAAAGGTCTGACGTTACATCCACGTTCAGGCAATACCGGTTGTCGGGTACAAGAGACACCTTCAGGCATGATGAACAGTGTCGGTCTGGAGAATCCAGGAGTCGCTTCTTTTTTGGAAAATGAATTAGATCAACTGGTAGCCAGCAATACAGCTGTGATTGCCAATTTGGGTGGAGCCAATCTGGAAGAATACGTAAATGGTGCGGCGCAGATCAGTGAAGCTTGTGACTTACGTCAACGTCAGGGACAACAAGCCGTCGATCTTTTAGAACTAAATATCTCATGCCCTAATGTCAAAGAAGGCGGTATTCAATTCGGAGTAGATACCGAAGTGGCTCGCCAGATTGTGCGAGAAGTCAGACAGGTTACTTCTATTCCATTAATGGTCAAATTATCGCCCAATGCACAGGATATTGTAGCGATGGCGTATATGTGTGAGCAAGAAGGTGCGGATGCGGTATCACTCGTAAATACCTTTTCGGCGATGAAGATCGATATTTATCAGCGACGCAGTGCTTTTCACAATATGTATGCAGGTCTATCTGGCCCGGCGATCAAGCCGATTGCTTTGCGGATGGTGCATCAAGTCTCCCATGCTGTATCGATTCCAGTCGTAGGGATGGGCGGGATTAGCTCTGTAGAAGATATGATTGAATACATTATGGCTGGAGCCGAAGCTGTGCAGATCGGGACGTATAATTTTGTGAATTTGCATGCAGGCGAAGAATTAGTCGCAGGTCTTACCGCTTGGATGGAAAAAGAAAAGGTACAATCGCTAGATGAGATTCGTGGAATAGTGTGATACTGTTTAGAAGTATTTTATAACTACAGTATTACAATTTACGATGTAGGAGGAGAGCAAATTGATATACATTTATTACATTTGGATGATGGCATCTGCTATTCTTTCTTCCTACGGAGTAATCGTGCATTGGCCAAGTAGTTCTTTGTCAAATGAGTTCTTATTATTTTATGATCTCTCCATATTGATTATATTTATGCCTGCTTTCTATATTTTATTTTTCTCTACGTTATTACAAGTTATTTTATATTTCAATTCGCATCCCAAAAGAGTGAAAATGTATATGGGTAGTGTATATATCCTTAATTTTGTAGTATTGATGATCATTTTAGGATACAAAGAATATGTGATTTCGGGTATATTTATTGTGTTTGTAGCTTCTACTATCGGGTTAGCTCATTTGTTTATCTCTGTTCTATTGAATCCTATATTGAAGCAGAAAATAATTTGAAAAAATGGTTTGTCGAAGTAGAATAGGTTATAAAAAAATGCCTTCTTATGAAAATATGAAAATTATTCTTGAAACGTTACATGAATACGTGTAGTATACATATATAATTTTATACAGATTGTGCGAGAAATCGGCAATCGACCTCATATAATATTGGGAATATGGCCCAAAAGTTTCTACCGGATCACCACTGTAATGATCTGACTATGAGTGAAGCATGTATTTGGCATTGCGATAACGTTCGCTTTGGATCAATACATTGTTATGCAGATCGTATTTTTATAATTGGACATGATGATTATAGATGATCGATACAGACAGACTTCACTTGAGAGCAATCACTCAAGGAGGTCTGTCTTTTTTATTTCCCCTCAAATCGCACTGTTATTCTAAAGGAGAGAAACCATATGAAAGCATTACAAGAACGGATTCGTCAGGAAGGACAGATTTTGTCCGAAAAAGTATTGAAAGTGGACTCATTTCTTAACCATCAGGTAGATACAGCATTAGCTGTGGAGATCGGCAAAGAATTTGCACGGCTTTTCGCCCATGAGAAGATTACTAAAGTATTAACGATTGAAGCAAGCGGTATCCAATTTGCGATGGCAACAGGAATCGCTTTAGGTGTCCCTTTTGTATATGCCAAAAAGAAAAAAGCAATCACTCAAGGAGATGTGGTCTATGCGGCATCTGTACATTCTTTTACCAAGCAAGAAACGTATCAGGTCACGATTGTACAAAGTTATCTCAATAAAGAAGATCGCATCTTGATTGTTGATGATTTCTTAGCAACAGGAGCAGCACTAGTGGGCTTGGCTGATATCGTAGAAGCTTCAGGAGCGACACTGGTTGGTGTGGGTTGTGTGATTGAGAAGACGTTCCAGGAAGGACGAGGATTACTGGAAGAACGCCAGATTCCGATTCAATCGTTAGCACGTATTTCATCAATGTCCCCAGAGCATGTTGATTTTATTGATGAGACACCACTGGTACCTGATCTGGTAACGGTAGCCTCTAGAAATGAGGAGTCTTCATGTTAAGTAGACGCAAAATATTTACATTAGGGCTTCAGCACGTCATGGCGATGTATGCAGGAGCGATTGCTGTACCGCTTATTGTGGGTGGGGCACTTCATCTGACTGCTGAACAAATGGCATATCTGATCGCCGCCGATTTATTTACATGCGGGATTGCTACATTATTACAAGTGCTGGGTACACGTTATTTTGGTAGTGGATTACCTGTTGTTTTGGGATGTACATTTACTGCTGTAGGCCCGATTATTGCGATTGCTTCGACCTCTAATCTCGCCACCGCCTATGGAGCTATTATTTTATCCGGACTATTCGTGGTCTTGATCGCTCCACTGTATGGTCGATTGCTTCGCTTTTTCCCAAAAATCGTAACCGGTTCGGTAGTAACGATTATCGGATTGTCTTTGATTCCAGTTGCGATGAACAATGTAGCAGGCGGACAAGGAAGCAGTGATTTTGGGGCACCTCGTAATCTGATGCTGGCCCTGATAACGTTATTGGTAATTTTATTGGTGAATCGTTTGGCTAAAGGATTTTTACGCTCGATTTCGGTATTGGTTGGATTATTTGTTGGTACTGTGGTCGCTTACAGTATGGGCATGGTGCATTTCGGATCGGTCGGGGACGCTTCGTGGGTACGTGTGGCTCAACCTTTCTACTTCGGCATACCAGAATTTAGCTTAACGGCGATTGTCACGATGGTGATTGTGAATATTGTAAGTATGGTGGAATCGACAGGAGTATATATTGCTGTGGGTAAAGCGATTGAACAGAAAGTGGAGCAAAAGCAGATCGTCAATGGACTACGTTCTGAAGGTCTTGCGATTATGCTAGGCGGATTTTTCAATGCTTTCCCTTATACAGCATTCTCTCAAAATGTAGGTCTAATCTCGCTCACGAAAGTCAAAACACGTAATGTGATTTTTGCGGCATCCGGTATTATGATCGTACTTGGTTTATTGCCTAAATTAGCAGCACTCACGACGGTTATTCCAAATGCTGTATTAGGCGGAGCCATGATCGTGATGTTCGGATCGGTAGCGGCATCGGGGATCTCGATTCTGTCTGAAGTGAATCTGCGTAATGATCGTAATCTGATGATTGTAGCCTGTAGTATTGCTGTCGGATTAGGTTCAGCAGTATTGCCGGATATGTTCGGACAACTGCCAAGCTTTGCACAGACATTATTACAAAATGGAATCGTGACCGGTTCGATTACAGCGGTACTGTTAAATATTATTTTATCGCGCAAAGGTGAAATGTTCGATAACGCTGAAGAAGATGAATCGACCAGTGGAATGGCTTCAGATGCAGGAGATAGCACGCAGATGAAAACAGGAATCTCTTCACAAACCACCTAAACGATAAATGATAACAAGATATCAACCGTTACTGTGCAAAAGGCAGTAACGGTTTTTTGTTGTTCGGTCATCGTTGAAATACATAGGTTTTCAGCTAACAGTTGGTCAAAGCAAGCAAATACAGTATAGTATCTGTAGCCATTATATTGTGAGCGGATGAGGTGAAGCAGATGAATAAAACAGAACGCATGTTAGCGATTGTATTGGAGCTTCAGCGCAGATCATGGATACGTGCAGAAGATCTGGCAGCTACTTTTGAAATGAGTGTCCGAACGATCTATCGGGATATGCAAGCACTGAGTGAAGCGGGTGTGCCGTTACTGGGCTCTCCCGGGCAAGGGTATTCGTTAAGCGAAGGGTACTTTTTGCCACCGATTCACTTTACGGCAGAAGAAGCGGTCACATTATTGCTAGGTACCGATTTTGTAGAACAGCAATTCGGACAACATTATCGTCATAATGCAGAGTCTGCTCGTCGTAAGATCGAATCGATTTTACCAGAAAGAGTACGAGAACAATCAGACCCAATTCGCGAAGGAATTCGGTTATTAGCGCAACGTCAAACTTTATATAACGTCGATGATCGGCAATATGTAGAACCGATAGGACAAGCGATCGTACAAAAGCGTAAGTTGCAGTTCGGATATAGCAAACCACATCAGCAGACTATTACAAGAACCGTCTGTCCTTATGGATTAGCGTTAAATATGAATCATTGGATATTGGTAGCTTACTGTGAAATAAGGCAGGATATTCGCCATTTTCGGCTATCTCGTCTATCGGATTTGGTTGAATTAGATGAACATTTTGTGATGCCTGAAGATTTCAAATTGGCGGAATATCGACCACCAGATCATCGTCATATGGTCATACGTCTACAATTTGAATCTCATATGACAGAACGTATTCAGGAAGTCGGTCACTTTTATATGGAAACGATCGAACCGCAAGAGCAATATACTATAGTGACGATGCGTGTACGCCACTTTGAAGATGTGCTTTATTGGATATTAAGCTGGGGAGATTCGGTGACAGTGTTAGAACCGGAATCGCTGCGCCAACATATGATTGAAAAAATAAATAATATGCTAAAACGCTACTGACAATATGGTGTCAGTAGCGTTTTTGTATAGTAGATACAAATGAGTCGCTTAGATCAATCGCTAAGCGCACAAGGAGGATATTAGATGAACACCCAAACCATATTGCAACAATTTGAACAAGAGGTAGAGCGGTATATTCAAGCGTTGGAACCGTACAGTATCGAACAACTAACCTTACAACCCGATCCACAGCAGTGGTCACTCGGGCAAATGTATAATCATTTGATACAATCCGCGCAACGTATGCATCTGGCGAATATTGATACGTGTATCAAGCGTCAGCAAGCAGGAGAAGCCATCACAGAGACAATGTACAAAACACATGCAGGCGAACATATTATAGCAATGGGAAGCTTTCCACCGATTCGTGTTCAAGTGCCTGCTTCGCCTATGTACACACCTACACAACCGCATACCAAAGCTGAATTGCTAGAAGGATTAGAGCAAGTACGATTACGCATGAGAGCAATAGAACCTTTGTTAGCGACAACCGATCCGCAGTATACAGTAGCTCATCCAAGATTCGGGCAATTAAATGCTACAGAATGGTTTGCGATTATTGAGATGCATTACCGTCATCACTGGCTTCAGAAAGATCGGTTAGATCAATTTCTAGGGATGACCGTATAAGCAAACAATCTTATAGATGAATAGCAAAACAACACGACAGCATCAATTCACAGTCGTGTTGTTTACATTTTCCAGCAAAGGTACAACAAAGTCACGGAATACATCAAGTGGTGTGCGTTTTCGCTTAAAGCGATCTGCGGAGACGGTGACGACTAATTCATAAGAAGGAACAACGACAATATATTGTCCACCGAATCCTAAAGCATAATAATACGGAATATCGACTTTAGGCTGACTGTCCAATGTAAAAGAAGAATGCCACCAGTGCCAGCCATAATGAGCTTTTTGCGGGCTATCTACAGCAATCAATGGGCTTGTAGCATGTTCGACCGTAGAAGACTGAATATGTTGTTGATTGCCTATTTTGCCCTCATGCAAATACAATAGCCCAAATTGTAGCATAGCCGATGGAGGCAATTGCAATCCAAATCCACCTGTGTGTACACCTTGAGGATCAGTCTCCCAGACATATTGAGTAATACCCAGTGGTGTAAACAGATGCTGTTCAGCAAACGAAGCAACCGATTGACCGGAAGTCTGTGCCAGAATAGTCGCCAACAGTTGAGAACAACCGGAATTGTATTCCATCACAGTACCCGGCTCATGCACAAGTGGTTGAGAAAGCACAAAGTCGATCCAGTTGGACGTTTTGCTCATCGTGGGAAAAGAATGCTGTCCTCCAAATTCCGTCCAGTTGAACCCAGCAGACATCGTCAGTAACTGCTCAATCGTGATCTGAGCTTTACGTGGATCAGGGTCTGTATGCAGCTGTGGGAAAAAGGCAGAAATCGCTGTATCTGGAGCAGGCATAATCCCTTGGTCGATAGCGATGCTGACCAAGCTGGAAAGAATACTTTTGGTACACGAATTGATTTTGAGTGGAATCTCTTTCTTGTCAGGTTCACGGTAGTAATCTAAAATCTGTACGCCATGTTGGACGATCAGACAACTATATAATTCACGCTCAACCAGTTGATTGACGAGCGGTGTAGTATCCATAAATGGCATAGAAAAGGACCCTCCTTTGAGATCATTGTTCTTCTCATCATAAAACAAAAATAAGCGTTGTGAAGCGATAACAGAATCGTTACGGCTTCACAACGCTTATTTTATCGTACTATTTGTTTATGAATACTCGAGTATACTTTATTAATTTTATCTGCTTAAAGTCTATTTATTGAGCAGTTTTATTCAACAGCTCCGCTTCAGCCATTGCCAGAATAAAAGCACCGATTCCTTTCGGATCATTACAGATAATCGGTTCGCTAATATAGTAAGCATACGTACCGTCACGCTTATCTTTGCCACCTAGACCAGCCACCTGACAGGTTTTGTTGAGGTTAATCAGACCTTCTTCTGTAATCGTGATAAATTCCTCGATAATCCCTTTGCGAATCTGCTCGGCTTTGACTTGATAGCGCTCGGGTAGATATCCTTTACGCAGACCTTTAGCAACGGCGTACAGAATCATACACGAAGCTGAAGCTTCTAGATAATTGCCTTTGGCATCAGGTAGATTCAGCACTTGATAAAAGACACCACTTGCCTGATCCTGCACCTTCATCAGTGCTTCCATTGTTTCGCTCAACATCTGGATAATCGTTGACCGATCTTCCTGATCTTCTGGCAAAATATCCAGTACATCCACCAGTGCCATCACAAACCAGCCCATCGAACGTCCCCAGAAGTTTTTGGATAGACCGGTTGTAGGATCACACCACGGTTGTTCCTTTTTCTCATCCCATGCGTGATAAAGCAGTCCTGTCTGCGCATCACGGGTATGCTGATAACATAATTTGAATTGTTGCGTAACATCGCTATAGTCTTTGATATCTGCAAATTCACGAATATACTCTGCGTAAAAAGGAGCACCCATATACAGTCCATCTAACCAGATCTGGTAAGGATAAATTTGCTTATGCCAGAAAGCCCCTTCACTGGTACGAGGATGCTTCATTAACTGTTGACGTAGCAAATCAGCAGCTTGGCGATATCGCTCTTCTCCTGTTTCACGATAAAGAGGAAATAATAACTTTCCATTATTCACATGATCGATATTGTATTCATCTACACGATAACTGCGAATATCGCCTGATTCTTCAATAAAGAAATCCATATTAGTACGAATATAATCTAAGTATTTGCGATCTTGAGTCAATGCATAGACCAACTCCATGCCTTTGAAAATAACACCATTATCATATTCCCATTTATGCTTCAATTCAGGATTACGCTTTATTACGGAATCACTCATTTGTGCCGCCCAATTCTGGATCGTATCTACATCATATACTGTGCTTGTCATTCCATCATTCACCTCGATTATCAATTTGTGTTCTATACGGTTTTCATATCCATCTACAAAGAGTATTCTCCGACAAAATGTTAACGTGAACAAAAATGATCTATAACCTTTTACTTCTTAAGGAAAAACATAATCGCTTTTTACCTGCTTCATATAAAGAACGATAAACATGTAGCTAACATTATTTTACATCATTTATGAAAAGGCTTACAACATTTTTTTACAGCAGATCTTTTTGAATTGGTATATGATATGTCTTTCAAATAGAAAACGAGCCTGATGCAAGGTGTATTTTGCGAATAAAGATGAAGGTTTACAAAGAGCATATAATCATCTAAAATACGTTCAGACTCATTCACATTACCGCATAAAAGGAGTAAAACATGAACCCTATACAATATATTTTGCAACACTTTCCGTTTATGGTGCTGGATGGAGCGATGGCAACCGAATTAGAACGCAGAGGTGCTGACCTCAATAATAGTCTGTGGTCGGCTCAATTATTACTGGAAAATCCGGAATGGATTGCTGATGTACATCGTGAATATTTTGAAGTAGGTGCTGACTGTGCGATCACAGCTAGCTATCAAGCTACGATTGAAGGTTTTGTCCAAAAAGGATTAACAGAACAAGAAGCGATTCATCTTATTCAACAATCGGTACAGCTTGCGGTAGAAGCACGTGATCAATTCTGGGCACATTATGTACAGAAATATCGTACCGAGCAACCGATCGAAGGTTCAGCAGATACGTTACAACCGACTGATGAATATGATCGTCCTAAACCACTAGTTGCCGCTTCGGTAGGGCCTTATGGTGCTTTTCTAGCCGATGGTTCTGAATATCGAGGAGATTATGATCTGAATGAACAGCAATTGATCGATTTTCATCGTCCACGTATTCAGTTATTGATCGAAGCCGGTGCAGACATTCTAGCTTGCGAAACGATTCCGTGTCTGGTCGAAGCCCGTGCGATTGTCAAAGTATTGGAAGAGTTCCCGGGTTCGTATGCATGGATAAGCTTCAGTGCTAAAGACGGACAGCATATTAGTAGTGGCGAACCTATAGCTGACTGTGCGAAATGGTTACATGCTCATGAGCAAGTAGCAGCGATAGGAGTCAATTGTACAGCATTAGAATATATTCCTTCATTGATTGAGCAGATTGCGACAAGCACAGATAAGCCGATTGTGGTCTATCCGAATTCAGGTGAGCAGTATGATCCTGTAACCAAAACATGGCATGGTGCTTCTTGTGAGCAGAATTATGGACAACAAGCACAACAATGGTATGCCAAAGGCGCACGTCTAATCGGTGGTTGTTGTCGTACTACGCCGAATGATATTGCTCAAATTAAAGAAAGTATGTTGTATTAATTTATACTTATCTGTCAAAGGTTTGATATTTGGTCGCTATACCATTTCTCAATTGATCTCTATATAGATAAGGTGATGAAAGGTCGGGGTACGATGGCATTAGAGCAAGAGCGAGTGGAAGAAACAGGTACAGAAGAAGGTACATTTCAGCGCAAAATGAAAAGTCGCCACCTTGTGATGCTGTCATTAGGTGGAGTAATCGGAACAGGGTTATTTCTAAGTTCGGGTTATACGATTAACCAGGCAGGACCGCTAGGAACGATTCTTGCTTATCTAGTCGGCGCTGTCATCGTATATCTAGTGATGCTTTGTCTGGGAGAACTATCGGTACATATGCCTGTCACAGGAGCTTTTCATGCGTATGCCGCCAAGTTTATCGGACCGGGTACAGGTTACATGGTCGCATGGATGTACTGGTTAACATGGACAGTCGCACTGGGGTCTGAATTTACAGCAGCAGGGTTATTGATGCAACGCTGGTTCCCGGATACCTCGGTATGGATGTGGAGTGGTGTATTTGCACTGCTTGTGTTTTTATTAAATGCCTTTTCGGTACGCTTTTTTGCAGAAGCGGAATTCTGGTTTTCAGGTATCAAAGTAGCGATTATTTTACTGTTTATTATACTGGGCGGAGCCGCTGTTTTTGGAGTGATTCCGATGCGAGAAGCAGGCGCAAGTGCACCGCTATTCAGCAATTTCACCAGTGATGGAGGGCTTTTCCCGAATGGCATTTTGCCGATCTTTATGGCGATGTTATCCGTTAACTTTGCTTTTTCTGGTACTGAACTGATCGGGATAGCCGCAGGGGAAAGTGTAGACCCTGACAAAACGATTCCGCGTGCGATTAAAGCTACAGTAGGAAGATTGATTATCTTTTTTGTAGGAACGATTTTTGTATTATCAGCATTGATCCCGTGGAGAGATGCAGGAGTGATTGAGAGCCCATTTGTTATTGTATTTGATCGAATAGGGATTCCTTATGCGGCAGATATTATGAATTTTGTGATTATTACAGCGCTACTGTCTGCGGCTAATTCAGGATTATATGCTTCTTCACGGATGTTATGGTCATTATCCAAAGAAAAAATGTTACCTTCGTTATTCTCACGTCTCACTTCATCTGGGATTCCACTGAATGCGATGATTATTAGTATGGTGGGCGGTGGATTATCGCTGTTATCGAGCGTTGTCGCACCAGATACGATCTATATTTTCTTGGTCTCGGTATCCGGATTTGCTGTCGTGGTGGTCTGGATGGGGATCGCTGCTTCTCAATTTATGTTCCGGCGGCAATTTATACGTGAAGGGCATCAGTTAAGTGAGCTGAAGTACCGGACACCGCTGTATCCAATTGTGCCGATTGCTGCTTTTGTGCTGTGTCTAGCTTCGTGTATCGGGATTGCATTTGACCCGAATCAAAGTCTTGCTTTTTATTGCGGAATTGCCTTTATGGTTCTGTGTTATGTAGCGTATTATATCCAGAATAGAAGAGGAAAAAAGGCAGTTTGAGTGATATACTGAAAACAAAAAGCAAGGCTAATGGAGCGGTACAAGAACAGCGAAGGGACTTACAATAATGAAAAATATTTTGTTTATTAATACAGGCGGTACTATCTCTTCTTCAGGCGAACAAGGTGGGGGACTTACACCCACTCAATCCGCAGAACATATCGTTGCCGCTGTACCTGAACTGAAAGATATTTGTACAATTGAAGCGATGACACTCATGAGCGTCGATAGTACCAATATTCAACCTGAAGAATGGGTGACTATCGCGCAGACGGTACATGAACATTTGCCTCATTATGATGGGATTGTCATTGCGCATGGTACCGATACGATGGCATATACAGCAAGTGCACTTAGTTTTATGTTAGGGGCACTCGATAAGCCTGTAGTCATTACAGGGTCGCAGGTGTCTGTACTGGCAGAGCATAGTGATTCACGGATCAATATCAAAGATGCGTTCCGTACAGCAGCTACCGAATTATCTGGCGTGTTTGTCGTGTTCAATGGCAAAATTATTAACGGCGCTCGTGCTTCCAAAGTCAGAACCAAAAGTTACAATGCATTTGAAAGTATTAACCATCCGTATATCGGGTATCTGGAAGAAGATACGATTGTATATAATGAAATTCCTGAGAGTATTCGTCCAACCGGGCATATATACAATGATCATTATTCACCGAATGTATTTCTAATCAAATTAATTCCGGGGATGCAACCAGATATTTTCGATGCGGTCAAAGCATTAGGTTATAAAGGTATTATTGTCGAAGGATTCGGAATGGGCGGTGTGCCGTTCAAAGAAATCAATCTGATCGACAAGATCGAAGAATTGGTCAAAAGTGGAATAAGTATCGTAGTTACCACTCAATGTCTATATGAAGGTGGCGACCTGACGATCTATGAAGTCGGGCAGAAAGTGCTCGAAAAAGGCGTTATTCCTTGCTACGATATGACGACAGAAGCACTGACCACCAAAATGATGTGGGTACTGGGTCAGACCAACACTCCAGCTGAAGTAGAGCGCATGATGGCGACCAATTATGTAGATGAGATTACGATTCCTCAATAATATCAATATGTATAAAAAATACCTGCTTCCTTCTATTAAAGGAAACAGGTATTTTTCTATTCTATAATCTTCTTACTTTACATCTGTAACGCAAATCAGTCATCGTTACGTTGTTTCGCGCGCGCTTCTCCGCCTTTGCGACCTGCTTCTTCACGGCTCATTTTGCCATCATTACCGTCGGAATCACTACGAGCTTCTCCACCCTTTTGCCCGATCTCTTGATAGAACTCTTTATCATGAGAATCTGAAGTAGCTTCTCCGCCTTTTTTACCGATTTCTTCATAGAACTCTTTGCCATGCGATTCCGAAGTGGCTTCTCCACCCTTTTGCCCAATCTCTTGATAAAATTCTTTGTCATGATTGTTAGAAGTGGCTTCTCCACCTTTGCGACCTGCTTCTTCACGACTCATGTTGTTGTTGTCGTTGTTGCTCTTGTTGTTTGCCATTTTCTAATTCACTCCTCTGAAATTTTTTAAGATATATGGTGCTACGATATTATATTAACCAGCTTATTTAATGTTAAACATTGTATTTTATTCTTTTTATTGGTAAATAAATAAATGGATATCATCAGCTTACTTGGTGACTATATACGACTAGAAATGCTGTGATATCAAGCTTTTATACATTATTATTAACCGGTTTTTTTGCACTGGTTTCAGTTTTTCCTCAAAAAAACAAAAAAATAATTCTTAAATTATATTTTCGGTGGAAACCAGATGTGACGAAGGTCAACCCAACCCTGACTATTGAACGTAACACCACGAACAGAAGGTAAATAGGTCGTCTGAAAAGGCTTTTCGTATAAAATATGCAATTGATATTCAGAAAGTAATCGATCTTCAATGTGCTGAAAATATTGAGTACGTATTAACGGATCCGGTTGACGCTGAATCTGTTCTAACAGTGTCTCAATATCAATAACCGTATGATGTTCTACATGACCTGCTAACGTGCGATATAGATCGAATAGTCGCAATTGTTCATCTTGATCCCGTGTCAGTGAGAAGACAATTAGATCAGATTCCATCCGCACACTACCTTTAAATTGCTCAACAGGTGTAGACACGACAGTACATTGATATCCAGCTTGCTGTAACGTATTTGCGATCCAGCGTGCATCTTTGCGATATTGTGGAATTGTCAAAATACGTAATGATGTAGTCGATATCTGCACTATCTTTTCTGGATTCAGTTCCGGTAGAAGGGCGGTAGGATTAGCACTACTTTGCAGAGTCCAAAGATCACCAGACAAGGAGGAGGAACTATCGTTAGCGATTGGATGAGTGAGAGCTCCAGACTCTGTTTCACGTGCTAATTGTAGACACTGGCTAATATGAGCACGAATATGCGGATCACGAAGCAGTCCTTCTTTGCGCGTATTATACGTGACAAATTTGCGTACCGTGACCGGTGAATGCATCTGACTCCATGCGCCTTGTTCTGAGGACGATCTGGATGTATGCTGATGCATCATATGAAAAGGAGATTGGCGATCTGGCTGTTCTAGTTGATCGGGTGCGACATTCCAAGGAATATGAATAATTTCTACCTGATCCAGATGCGCTCGACCTTGGAAATGAGGCTTAAACACTTCCAGTACGCAGTTATCTTTACTCATTTCGACCATGCGAAAAGGACCTGTACCGCTTGGCTTCACACCAAATAATTCTTCTCCTCGTCGATTCAATCCGTTAGGCACGATAGCTGCTCGACTGGTGCATAAAAAAGGCAAAAACAATTCGCTCGGTTGCTTCAAAATGATCTGTACCGTATTGTTGTTGAGCGCTCGTACCGATTCTATTTGTTTGGCGATAAAGCGATATAACATCGGTTGCGAAGTCTGTCTTAATCGCTGAAAAGTATAGACCACATCATCGGCTGTCATCATTTGCCCATGATGGAACATGACTTCTTTGCGGAGAAAAAACGTCCATTCTGTCCTTAATTCGTTGACTTCCCAATCATGTGCCAGATGCGGAATAATCTGCTGTGTATGCGAAGCTTGCCGTACCAATCCATCAAAGATATGGCTAGAGACAAAAGACTCTGCCAGCAAATTCATATACAGCGGATCAACGGTATGAATCTGTTGACGAATTGGCAAGCGCAACGTATCCACCTGACGATTACGTTGCATTTCTGAATGAGGGCCGAAATATCCAAACAACCAATCCTGCACTTTATTTTCCAATGTTGAAGATTGGGCATATTGACGGATCTCGGTTAAGGTCTGCTGAATATCTTTGCGCTGAATGGTCTGCATCATAGACTCAATCGCAATTTCTTCGGGTTGAATTAAAAAGGTAAGTGTCGATCGTCGTCCACGTCCACGTTGTGAATTCCACTTGATCCAACCTTGCTCTGCCATCCGTGTGATCAAATTTAGAGCATTACGATGTGTGCATTCAAACGTTGTGGCTAGCTCATCTAATGTGATTTGCACTTCGATATGTTGACCATACTGCGAATGTAACAACAAAAACTGATGATGTAATTTCATAGGGATAACACTCCTTGGGTTACATGCTGAAAGTACGCTCCGTGAAAGGAATCGTCCTGCCGATCGCTGTTGTAGCCGGATTTTTTGAACAACCGCTCTAATGGTCAAAATCCGTCTACAAAGGCGAGCGCTTCTTACAGACGATTCCTTTCCCTCCGCTCCGAGCATGGAGACACCCGAATGATTGTACATTGGGGTGGGCAGGGGGGAACTTTTAAAAGCACGAGGGAGAATAATTACATTAAGAATAGTAAGCACATTATGAAGGAATAGGTACTTTTAGAGATTTAGGATTAGCATTTTATTTTTAGGATTTAAGTGTTTCTGAATATATATGGATGTACGAATGGGCGATTTATTTAGTCATTAATTTATAAATAGAACGATATTGAAATAAAATAGGAAATTTTATAGAATTATTCTTCTCTTTATCTTCGTATTTTATCATCTACAATAAATATAACAACAGGGCTATCTCATCTTAGAAAAAGGGCTAGAGGAATAGATGGATGATAGGAGCAACAAAAAACACATAACGAAATATTACAGAACATCATAGAACATAACGGGGTTGCTAGTAAGCTAACAAATGACAAACTGTGGAGCGCAAGGCTATTGCTCCAAAAAAGGAGATTTAACATGTATGAGAAATTGATTGTGGCGAAGCATCGGACTTGGATAGCATTACTTAGTGCTTTGGGGCTTGCTACAGTGCATCAGTATTTATTTTATGGACATCAGCTAGGGATTTCGTATCCAGTCTTTATTATTTTGTTTTACTTGTATATGTATACTTATGCAGGCGATAAGTTACGGCAAGGGGCATGGTTTAGCCGTTTTTCGATGACGGTGATTATTTTGCTGTCTTTGACGTATGGATTATTTACGAATCCGATCTTTATGGTGCTGAACGCATTGATGATACCCGGTCTGATCTTTCTTCATCTGGCATATATGCTTAGTCATCGTCGATTAACATGGTATCAACCGATGCTGATTGTTGATGCACTGGATCATCTAATTCCGCAATCGGTAAGACATTGGGTCACCCCTTTTCGAATACTCAAAAATGTCGCTACAAACAAAATGGAAAATGAAAAAAGAAAATCTTCACCAAGATCCTAATCGGTCTGGTGATCGCATTACCGTTACTTTTGATTATTATCAGTCTGCTAACATCCGCTGATCGCATTTTTGGTGATCTATTATCAACATTACCGAACTGGATCGATAGCTTGTCTTTTGGTGAAGGAAGTTTCCGTTTACTTTGGATTGTTATTGGTGGGTTTATCTTTTTCGGATATTTATGGGGGTTTGTTCAACCTTATCTGTATCCACCAGTAGCGAATTACAGACCACATCCTTTACCTGCTTCAGCCGCCACTCCAACAGGGGCAGTTTCATCGACACCGACCGTATACGGGCCTCAACCATTGTCTGCGTATCCTTCGGTTCAGCGTAAGCCTGTACGTATTGATCCTATAATTATGGCAACAATATTGATCTTGATTAATATCGTGTATGTGCTGTTTGTAGTGATCCAATTCTCGTATTTATTTGGCGCAGGACAAGGGCAGATTCCTGATGGAAGTTCGTATGCAGAATATGCTCGTAGTGGATTTGTCGAATTGGTGATGGTCACTTCGCTCAACTTTATAATTATGGTATGTGTACTGCTCTATATGGCAGAAAGTCATCGCATTTTGCGTCATATCAATAATAGTATGTTGTACATTTTGGTTATTTGCTCTGGAGTGATGTTATATTCAGCCTTTACTCGTCTTATTGTATATGAACAAGCGTATGGCTATACGTATATACGGTTTCTTGTTCATGCGTTTATGATCTTTCTCGGGGTACTGTTGTTGGTGGCTGGTCTGCGTATTTATTGGAAAAAGCTACCGCTTGCTAAATGCTATATCGTGCTTGCGCTTACTGCTTATGTCGTAGTCAATTATGTAGGCATGGATCGAATCATCGCTGTTCAGAATCTAGATCGGTATGAGCAGACAGGGCAGATTGATTTCGAATATCTAAATGGACTATCCAGTGATGCGATTCCTGTATTGTTACAGCGAGGAGCTACATTATTACCTGAGACGTATCAGACATTCCGTCAGGATAAAGCTTATTTATTTGAAAAAGAACAATCATGGCAATCCATTAATTGGGCAGACTATCGGGCGATACGTGCACTTCGTAACGATGTACATTCATAAATTTAATATAGAACAGAACAAAAGGAGCCGAATAACATGGTGACTCAAGCATTGATCGAATGGAATATAGATCCGACGTCGTTGCCACAGCAGAAATGGTTAACTGATCAACAACTTAATCTCGATCTATCGCATACAAAAGTCGATCTTACAGAAGAAGGATGGACAATTCAGATACGTATTACCGAATCGCTACCTGATTCATGGGATACGTATGCAGAAGTCCAGTTTCTTACTGATCCTGATGATCCGTTAGAAGAAGGGTTTACCTTTTTATTATGGGCAGGTTCATATGTTGCTGATGTGACGATTGTCGGTATAACACATTAATAGATCACGTCCAAAAAGCTCTCCAGAGAATAAGGAGAGCTTTTTGCTATGTCTGGTTCTAATGTTATATCAAAATATATATCTATAGTATAAGTCTAATTTTGGGCTTAAGGAGCACATAGTAGAACTGATTTAACTTTGCTGTTGAGTGGGAGCTAGTGCAATCTCACGAATATTAATACTTTGTGGCTGGCTAAATGCAAAATAGATCGTATCTGCAATCGTTTGAGGCATTAAGTTAAGTTTGGCTTTTTCGCCTGTGGTCTGATCGTTCCATTCAGTCTCAATCAATCCTGGAGAGATCGTTACAACACGTACATTGTGCGGAGCTACTTCTTCACGTACATTTTCACTAATTGAATGAACAGCAAATTTAGTCCCACCATAAGCGACATGATCTGCAAATGTTTTTTTACCTGCTATTGAGCTGATATTGATAATCGTACCTGACTTTTGTTCGATCATAGACGGTAGTACTGCCTGCATACCGTTAAGAAGTCCAATCACATTCGTATTGTACATTTCTTGCCATTCAGCAGGATCTTGAGTCGTAATATCTCCAAGCAACATCCGACCTGCATTATTCACTATTCCTTTGACAGGCCCAAAATGTTCTTCAGCTTCAGCAATCGCTTGATCGAGTGCCGGACGATCTGTAATATCAATAATCGCTTTCATCACCTGACGACCAGCAAAAGCTTTTAAACGGTCTTCCCGGCGAGAAAGTAACAACACATTATGTCCTTTAGCAATAAAAAGTTGAGCTGTGGCTTCTCCTATACTTGATGATGCACCTGTAATGACAACGAATCCTGTTTTCATAATTCAATAAACTCCTTTATTGATATGAGATAGTGGAAGGGAATACGTCAACATTATCATGTCTATGTAGGAAGCACAGTGAGAAAGCTTATACTTTGAAAAGAATATTTTAAAATAAATAATAATATCTTTTTAAGGTTTAAAAAGGGGATTTCAAGTCTTTCTCATCCGGTTTGTATGGTATAGTGTGCTTAAGTCATGAAGCAACATTGGCAGGAGGATTTGAAAATGTGGCAAGTATTTGATCCAGATGATGAGGTATTGAAGCAAGAGTTTTTTCTGGCAGATGAGGTTCCTTACAATCTGATTCATCATATTATCGATTCACCTGAGGCTATGCTGCTCAAAACAGAAGATCATCGGGCGATATTTGCTCAGTCACCCGGTCATAATGCATGGTTATGGATTTCTCCTATACCTGCAATACAAGCCAGACGTCTATTAATACAGGAATTAGTTCATCATTTATATCGCAATCAGCATCCTGTTCTCTGCGGAATTACTGGAGATCCAGCGGTTGCTGAATTATTCGCAGCATCGTATCAAGATGTGAATAAGATCTATAGTCGTTTTCATGCCAGTATTGAGTCACATAGTTGTACCAAAGTCAGATCGCTTAGTCATATTGCTGGTGAAATGATCAAGCCTGCTTTTGAGCATATAGATGTAATTGCACAATATATGTGCGAATTTGCAGATGAAGAATTCGGTGTTGAGATTGCAGCCAAAGATTATGCACATGCAGCGGCTCGTGCAGTAGGAAGTGGAAATACATACTTGTGGATAGTCGATGGGCAACCTGTGGCTACTGCAAGTATTGCGCATCGTTCTCCTCGTTATGCACGAATTAATGGTGTCTATACGCCACCTCATCATAGAGATCAAGGTTATGCCGAAGCGATTATTGCAGCGATATGCGGTGTACTGCATGAAGAGGGAAGACGAGCGATGTTATATACAGATCAGACGCAAATTTCTTCGAATCAGACCTATGGTAATGTTGGCTTTGCGATCAAAGGAAAAGTGATTGATATTCGCTTTCGCGATGTGTTAGATCCTCCTTTAATCTCAAAATAAACATGCTTTTCTTATAGCAATAGTGTCAAATAACCTGCAACCCCTTCTTTTTAGAGGGCTACAGGTTATTTTCGGTAGGCATTATCATTATCCTCTTGGACTAGATCACAGCGATTGTGGTTCTAGCACAAGTTCATCCATTAATTTGCCTTTAAATACTTTCAGATACTGATATTCTCCGTTAATACATAGCTTCAATAATCCATTATCAAAGTCAGTATGCATGTCTTTGAAAAAGATACCTTCGATCACGATCGGTCGACCATGTGTCTCATAGGCGATTTCATAGCCGCGTGGGGTCTGAACGACTTCTACATCTACACCTTCTTCATGCGTTTCTTCTAACTGCGCTTGCATCCGCTGTACGGCTACAATATGTAGATCAATCGCTCCCAACTTTTCCAATAGATCATTCACGATAGAACCTTTCATGATTTCTTGCCAGCGTGTCTGAGCAGATTGTCCAATAATCAATTGCGTCACATCATGCTTTTGAGCAGTTGAAGCAATAATATCAGCAGCTTCTTGTCCATGACTTTCTAAAAGGACAAATGTACCTCCTGCTTCTTCGGTCAATTTGCGCCATGCCTCTACATATTTCTCTTCTTGCTGATCCATCTCATCGATCGGGTGATCAATCACACTGAGTACACAGAGTGGGGACTGAATCAATTGAGATAAATGAATACCACGCCTGATCAATCGTTCTCCATTGGGCCCATAATACACACACACCATAATTTTTTCAGAATTCAAGAAAGGCACACTCCTTTATTTCGTAGTTATGATCCATTAACCAGAATTGTTCAAAAGGAATAATAAGCGATGGTGTAATCTAACAAAAAAGCATGATTAATAAGCGCATCTGACGATGTCCACACATCAGGTGAATCTTGTAGTCGAATCCGCAGTTCAGTCAATGCTTCTAAAGCAACCTGACTACGTACACTTCCCCAATTCTGTTGCTGCTGATCGATATGAGAGAGTGCTTGATCTAGAGGGCATTTTTTGAGTGATGTAAATACTCGACTCCATTTCACCAGATCCAGATGCTGAACTTGATCTGTAAATGAATATTCCGCCCAGCCTGTAACTCCATGACTTGCGATTTTTAACAGCCCGCAGTGCAGATAGCCATCCATTTCAGGTAAGGCTAGACAGCGATTATCATACTGAAATACTTCAATAGAATGAATAACATGGACAGATGTATTGCTAGTGGATGCCGCATGAGTAACAGGTGAAATGGCCGATAACAGACTCATCAAAAATCTACACTCCTTTAATATGATGTTTCTTTGCCTAATCCAATCACGATCCGTGTATCTGTCTATAACGGTATACTTGATGTCAGATATTGTTAGCAATCATAGTCCGCTCAGAGAAAGAAGTAAAATCAGACCTGAGTATTAAAAAGATCATATATCTGTGAAAACAACCATGTAATCGGATTCATTCTATTCATTCATACGGTAATGTCTTGTATACTCATCAATGCGCCAGTTTATCCATTTATCCTGTAAAAGAAAGTAAAACAGCGCTAGATGAAGGAAATAGAACATTAGAACCCTACAATCGACTGGATTGCTCTATATCCGAATATAGCGAGCTTCAGTACTGCTTTACAAACGAAAAGAGCGGGCGTATGATTTCTTTCAAGTTCATTACAGCTTAATGGCTGAAAAGGGTATCAATAGACCTTTCAATCAGCGGGGGAACCATAAGAATAGACACTATGCTAGTGAGCTATTCAGGGGTGAATCAGAGCAGTTGGTGAAGACCGATAACTCTGTAGGGAGACTCTTACTTCCGAATCCGTCAGCTAACCTCGTAAGCTGCAATAAGAGAGACGACAATAATCAACTACGCCATGATAAGATGCCGCAGGCACTTGTCTTAGAAGCTGATGAAGAGGTCCTCTTCTAACGGCTTTTTTTTGTTGTCTACAATGGGTGGAGGAGCGCGAACAAGGATGGAATATGAGCAGGAATTTGTACTGGTATCACCGGCTACTGTAGCAGGGGAGCAATTTATGCAATTGTTAAAAGTAAAAAAGATTCCATTTGCAGTGATCGTGAACAGTCAAGCCGATCAACTTCGATATCAGAAAATGGGGATTGAACATGTGCTGGTGATCGACACACAGCGACAAGAGTTATGGCGGATTCCAGAGTTGAAGATTGGCAAAATTTATTTATTTGAACGCAGTCTACCGCTCTGTTGTCGTTATATCCAGATCTGCCGAACATGGTCATCACAGCAACTCTATGTTATTACAGAAGGCAACCAATCCCGATTGATTTATCGTGGACTGGGCGCCGATTACATTATTCATACGAATGGGAGCAGTGCTTCCTTTTTGTTATAAAAAGGGGCTGTAGATCGATCGCTCATTTTATTTTGCAATTTGCTGATGATATCTTGATAATGAAGAAGATAGGGAATCAAGGCGATGCGCAGAAATGGAGATGATCGTGATCGGTAAAACAGCATTAGTCGCAGGAGCCACAGGTCTAGTAGGCAAAAAGTTGCTGCGCCAGTTATTAGAAAGTACAGAATACACTCAAGTGATTGCTCTTGTCCGCCAACCTGTGCAACAACTGCAACATATGAAGTTGCAACAGGTTGTGGTGGATTACAATAAATTGCAAGATTATCGAGCGGATATGAAAGCAGATGATGTATTCTGTTGTCTGGGAACAACGATTAAGCAAGCAGGAACACAGAAGCAGATGATCGAAATTGATGTTATTTATCCATTTGCGGTAGCGCAGATGGCGTATGAGCAAGGAGCCAAACAGTTTATCGTTATCAGTTCTATGGGAGCCGATCCGAAGTCCAGTATCTTTTATACACGGATCAAAGGAGAACTGGAACAGCGATTACAACAGATTGGATATACCTCGTTGTCGTTGATTCGTCCATCTTTATTGCTTGGTAAGCGTAAAGATAGCCGTGCAGGCGAGCAATTTGGCACTGTCATCTCTCAGGCATTATCTTTCCTTATGGTGGGCCCTCTTCGTAAATATCGGGGAATAGAAGCAAGTGCAGTCGCTCTAGCGATGTATCGAATTGCACAGACGGCCAAACCCGGGTCGCATGTGTATCTTTCAGATCGTTTGCAGCGGATTGCCGATGAATCACAACCTACGACTGCTTCTACTAAAAAACGGAGTTGACGTCATCATTCGTACGTATTAGTTCAATTATAGAAATGGAGAATTATAATATGCCTCAATTAGAACCCAAGCAAGCAGCTTCAACGATCGAAAAATGGATTTCTTTTTACGATATGGATAATGCCAAAGCATGGGATAAAGACGATTATCCATTTATCCAATCTTCCTGCAAAGTGATGCGCAGTGCAATCCAAGCATTACGTGGTAAAGCTCCAGCACAACCGAATGAGCGCCGTAAAATAGCGACTGGATTAGAAGAATGGTTAGATGACTCTTTTATGGATGATCCAAATGAATGGGAAAAAGAAAATAAAGCGTTTGTACAAGAAGCGTTAGAAGCGATTCAGTTTACGATTCAGTTTCTACAAAAATAATGAATAATGAGCAGACATACTCTATACCAGATGGGTATATCCCTTTATCCAGCAGTGAGATTGGCGAATTTTATATCGCTTTTGAACCTCACTCGCATAGCTTCAATATCTATGTACATGCAGTAGAACCTTCTACATCTCCAGCTATCGATCAGCCTGAGTCTCCTGTGTCGATGGTATTGATCGGCTATTTGAAAGTGACGTATTCGCAAGCATCCAAGCCTACCGAATCAGACGATGATCCTCATGAAATCACACAAGGGCTTGATGCTGTCTATATTAGTGATTTTCAGATTTATTTTAATTATCAAGATTTGAAATTAGCCGTTCCTGTTATTACGGTATTGCGAGATACGTTAACCACTCAAGGCTACCGTTTACTTTCTGCTCATCTATTCAAAAGCGAACGTTCCTATGCTAAATTACGTCACACCTATATCGACCGCTGTGGAGCCACTATACGGCGGGAATATAGCGATTATTTGATCATCGAATGGCGACTCAATCCAGAAGAGCATTCTGAAAGGGGAACGTAATGAGCGATAATCATACAGACCTTATCCAGATCACTCTTTGCCGTGAAGAAGAAGCGCATATCATTTGCAATATGTATCCTTATTATCTGTATGATCTGTCAGAGATTTGGGAACGATTGCCGAATTCACAAGGTGTTTTTGACGAAGAAGAATATGCGACTCTTCATCAACAAAGCGATGTTTTTCTGATCTGGTGGCGACATCCAGGCGTTCTTTATCCGTGGATTATTCGTGTGAATGGCGTACCAGCTGGCTTTGCGTTAATAGCGACGGCTCCTTATTTACCGGATGGTTCTAAGGCGCAGTATTATTTAAATGAGTTTTTTGTGATACGTCCATTTCGTGGACAAGGCGTTGCCCGTCAAGCCGCTAGTCACATTTTTGACCAATATAAAGGGGATTGGGAGCTACAGACCAATGCCTCCTCACGAAATAGCCATGCTCAATCATTCTGGAATCATGTATTGTCACAATATACAGACAACCAGTACAGTCAGCAGGAAATCACCGACGAAGATCAGCAACAATTGCTGTCTTATTGCTTTAATAATCAATGAAAAAGTAGCCCTTTTTGACTTTTTTCAAATTGTTACTTTCTTTTCATGGACAAGATATAACGTTTTGTGTAACATAGGCATAATTCACTTTATTCATAAGGAGTATACCTATGGCACAAAAAGAAGGTTCAGGTTCATCAAGTACAGGCAGCGGCAAGATCGAACGCTTTTCAACAAGCGGGTTTATTTTAGCAGCAATTGGTAGTTCAGTAGGGTTAGGAAATATGTGGAAGTTCCCGTATATCACAGGTAAATACGGTGGAGCTGCCTTTTTCCTGATGTTTATTATCTGTCTGATTGTAGTAGGTCTACCGATTTTATTAGCAGAAATGGCTATTGGTCGAAGTGGACGGGGTAATGCTGCGGCTTCGCTTTTCAACATTACAGGGAAGAAGCATTGGAAATGGATTGGTACTGTTCCTGTTGTTACATCATTTCTAATTATGTGTTATTACGGTGTTGTTGCAGGATGGACATTACATTATACCGTTTTATCTTTTAGCGGTAGTCTATCTGATGTGAATACTGATTTTACAGCAGCCTTTACGAATTTTGCAGGTGGATATGCACCGTTATTCTGGCAAGCAGTTGTGATGCTAATTACAGGTATTGTTATTGCTAAAGGGATATCGGGTGGAATTGAGAAGTACAACAAGATTCTGATTCCAGGATTTCTGGTGATTTTGCTCATCTTAATGTTCCGTTCATTGACGTTACCTGGCGCAGGAGCAGGGGTAGAATTTTTCTTAGCACCTGATTTTTCTAAATTAAGCCGAGCTTCGATCTTAACAGCATTAGGACATGCATTCTTCTCTTTATCTCTAGGGATGGGTTGTATGTTAACGTATGGTTCTTATGTACGCAAAGAGCAATCTTTAGGTAAAGCAGCGCTTGCGATCGGCGCAGGCGATTTATTCTATGCACTTTTAGCAGGATTAATTATTTTCCCAACCGTATTCTCTTATGGATTAAAACCAGATCAAGGTGTAGGGCTAGCATTTATGGCTTTACCTGCTGCTTTTGCACAAATGCCTTTAGGTGCTTTTTTTGGAGGTCTATTCTTCTTATTGCTCGCGATTGCGGCAATCACTTCGTGCTTCTCTATTCTCGAAGTACCTGTAGCTTATGCGATGGGACAATGGAATTGGTCTCGTAAAAAAGCAGCTATTCTCGTCTGTGTGTTTTCTTTTATACTAGGTGTACCTGCTGCATTATCTGTAGGCGGTGTGCTTAGCTTTATTTCATTAGATGGCAAAAGTATTTTTGATCTATTCGACTTTGTGACTTCATATATTTTGATGCCTGTAGGTGGATTTATTGTCACGATCTTTACAGGATATGCATGGAAACGTGCAGGAGAAGAAGCAGGAATATCTGGCTTCTGGTACGACACATGGATGTTTATTCTACGTTATGTGGCACCGATCTTAATTATTCTGATTTTCTTATATTCGGTAGGGATTATCCAACCAGAATAACCTGAATACAACAATCAAAGGAGCACTCTCATGACTATTTCTTCACAAGAAGCTTTTTCCAAAGCGTTAGTGCAATCTTTGATCGGAGAAAGAGGGCATTTGCCGATTGCACGTGCTTTATCAGATATCGATTTAGAACTATCAGGTCGATCTTTGGAGAATTCTCCATATACCATTTACCAGTTAATTAGTCATATGAATTACTGGCAAGACTTCATGTTAACGCATCTTAAAGGTGAAAAGCCTCAAATGCCTGCGAATGTTAGTGAAAGCTGGCCGACTGAAGTACAAGCAGTGGATGAAGCGACATGGCAAGATGTTTTGGATCGTTTTCTTCAAGGGATTGATTATGCGTGTGAATTAGCGCGTACAATGAATTTGGAACAACCATTAGTCTATTTCCCGGGCGAAACGGCTGCTGGATTGTTGCGTAATATTGCTTCTCATAATACGTATCATTTGGGTGAAATTGTATTGTTACGTCGCTTGTTTGGCGCATGGCCACCACCAGGTGGAGGATATCCAGCGTAAGATTTTATTTCTGATCATATTCATCATTTTATGTAAGATTTCGTTGGGTTACTTTTTGGGGTTAATTCAAGGTGGTGTTGTACAGCTTGATTGCGAATGAACATATCTTTCTTACGCAACATGATAATATTTCCAGTGATTGGTGTAATAATACATGGGAAATACATTTGCAGTAGGAAAAGGATGTGTAATCATGGCAACACCACCGAAAAAGAAATCGATTCGTTATGATTGGCCGTATCATTTTGTGGCTTTGCCTCTTTTATTAGTAACGTTTGTACTCACTGTAATCTACTGGGTAGAAGCGATTCGTTATGATGAGCATGTATTGTTATCATGGTTATTATTGATATTAATGGTGTGTTTATTTTTCGCTATTCCACGGATTCGAGTCTATGCGACCAAAACGCAGGATCGAATTGTACGCATTGAAGAGCAATTCCGCTATTTCCGTTTAACTGGAAAAGAATTGGATTCTCGTCTATCCAAATCTCAAATTATAGCGCTTCGTTATGCAAGTGATGAAGAATTCCCTGCCTTATGCGAACGTGCAGCCAGTCAGAATCTATCTGGTTCAGATATCGAAAATGCGATTACGAATTGGCGTCCAGATACGATGCGTATCTAACTTACACTGAATCAGATGCATATCCACATACGATATAGTTCTAAATCATATGAAATACAGACCAGAAGTCGCTCGATATAGAGCGGCTTTTTTTGTACATGCAAGTGAAGGGAAGTAAAGTAGCCAGTCATATATCGTTGCTAGAAAAACACTGAAAAAGCCAAGTACCTACACATAATGCAGGTACTTGGCTTCGATTATAATGATTAGATGACGGCATCTATTTAGCTAAAAATCGAATTGATATGCTCTATTTCTTGCGGTGTTAATTGGACTTGTAGTGTTTTGAGATTGTCTTTGACTTGATCTGAACGCTTCGCACCCGGAATGACTGCATCTATCGAATCGCGTGTCAGATACCATGCCAGTACAATATGAGCGACATCTACACCTTTGGTCTGTGCAATCGGACGAAGTTGATCTACTTTTGCCAGATTTTCTATAAATGCATCCCCTGTAAAGAGTGGATCTTTGGCACGAATATCATCAAACTTGGTGTCTTTGGTATATTTACCACCCAGTAGACCGGAAGCGAGTGGGAAATAAGGAATAAACGTGATTCCATTTGCAGCCGTATACGGTAACAGATCTTTTTCAGCATCCCGATGGAATAAATTATAGTGACCTTGAAGGACATCCACATCGCCGTTAGTGTTCGCTTCTTTCAACTGTTCTAACGAGAAGTTAGACACACCAATAGCTCGAATTTTGCCTTCGTCTTTTAGCTTTTTCAGTTCAGCTACAGCTTGATCTTTCGGTGTATGTTCGTCTGGAAAATGAATATAAAATAAGTCGATATAATCGGTTTGTAGGCGTTTGAGACTATCTTCTACACTTGAACGTAGAAATTCAGGTGAGTTATCAATCACAACGTCACCGCTATCTGTGAATTTGTGAGCGCCTTTGGTCGCAATAATGACTTCGTTGCGCTTACCTGTTTCTTGAAGTACTTCACCAATCAATTCTTCAGAGCGCTTAGGCCCATAAATGAATGCAGTGTCTAGAAAATTGATACCTTCTGCGAGTGCAGTACGGATCATTTCTTTACCGACTTCTTCATCCAAATTAGGATAAAGATTATGTCCACCAACTGCATTCGTACCCAGTCCGATTGGATTTACCCATAGATCGCTTTTACCTAATTGTTGTTTTTCAGTCATGATTCATTCAGCTCCTTTGATCTCTTTGCTTGATTACTCTTTTTATTTTAACAGAATATCATGTGGAGTTAAAATATCGGGATAATTGGATTAGGGTTTTAGGACAGCGCTCCAGAAAATAATTTGTTCTTGCCGTCGCTGGTGAAGTCTAATCCCTTGAATGACTGGCAAGCAGTCGGGATTTGACTTCAAAGGCGACTTTCAGAATAAATTATTTTCTTGCGCTCTGTGCTAGGAGGCATGGGGGTGGGTAATTTAAAACAGATGCTTTTGATTCCTCTTTTTGAAGGGGGAAGGCAGTAAGGAAAAGAGTAGATGAAAAGAATGGATATAGAAGTGAGTATATTTATAGATGGTATAAAGTAAAAATAAAAGTATGTATAGAGTAAGTTAGATAAATAGATTGTAAGAAGATGGTTGTGAAATATGTTCATTGATCCGTATAGGGAATGAACATGTACGTTAGGGAAGGTAGGAGAAGAGGATAAATGAAAACGGCTAAGGTGTTGAGTTTGGTTTTATTTCTTGTGATGATTTGCAGTAATGTGTATGGGGCTGTGTTTGGGGATGTTTTGGTAGAAGGGCAAATGTTGTTGTCCTTGTTATGGGGTCGGTTGGTTTTGGTCGATTTCTATGTGGGGATGATTTTGTTTATTTCTTGGATGATTTTTCGCAAAGAATCGGGTTGGAGATTGCTTCTTTGGATCGTGTTATGTATTTGTTTGGGTAACTTCTCTACGTCGCTATATATTTATCTAGCGTTGCGTCATAGTGATGGGGATTGGCATCGATTCTTTTATGGCAAACGAGTGATAGGACACTAATAGGCAATGAAGTGAAATGCACAGCTAAATGGTAGAGCAACTGTAGAAAAAAAGCATATTCTACCGCCAAATTGCTAACGAAAAAGATCATTAAAAAAAGGGCAACTTCCTACGAATAGGAGGTTGCCCTTTTTGGGTTATACCATAATCATGTCTTCTTCTTTTTCTTATTTCAAAGTGTAAGAGTTAGAAGCGTCCATGATGTCTGCATATGCCCAGTGGCTAGCAGGAACATCTTTCCATGCTTTGTTGCCAGCTGTTAAGTTAGCTGTTTTTTCTAGAATTTTGTTCAAAATCGTTACAGCTTGAGCACGAGTCAACGGTTGATTTGGTTGGAAGCTAGATGGAGATACACCTTGCATCAATCCAGCAGTCGTTACACGCTTGATATCGTTCGCTGCCCAGTGTCCGTTAATATCGTTAGCAAATGAGCTTCCTGCGCCTGTCAGACCCTGCCAGCGGCTTACGATTGCAGCCATCTCCGCACGAGTGATCGGTTGAGCAGGAGCAAATTTACCGTTAGTTAGACCTTTCATCAATCCAGTGGATTGCATAGAAGCAATCGCTTGGTGTGCCCAGAACGTAGTAGATACATCTGAATAGCTTCCGTTGCCACTAGCTGATGCATTTGGTGCGCTAGCTTGTAAACGGTACAATAGTGAAGCCATTTCAGCACGAGTAATACTGTTGTTCGGACGGAATGTTTGATCAGGGTAACCTTGGATATAAGCAGGTTTTACTACACCCGCTGTTGTATCTGTATTGACGTTATTATTGTCAGGTGTTGAATTGTTTGTTGTAGACGCTGCTAGATTCTGCATATCTACAATTGTAAACGTACTGAATTTGGTCACTGTAAATTGTAGACCTGTTTTGCCATTACCATAATCAACTACACTTGGTTGTACCAATTCACGATCGCCATCACTATGCTCGATAAAGATACGCAATTGATTTAACCATTGTTGTTTAGCTGTTGCATCTTGTGGAATCGCACTGTTCTCAATCGGCATGACCAATTGAACCGGTTGGTTTTGTAAATTCGTTTCGATCGTCATCGGACGACCTACTACAGAGATATCACCATTGCCTAAAGATTGTTTAACGATCTCTTCTTGTTTTGCACGATTCGCCACTGCATTTTGTTGTGCTACCGTTTTAAGAGGTACAAAGTGGAAGTAAAGATCGTTAGTGATATTGTTCAATGAAGTGGAAGCAACAGACAATTTAGCATCGTTAGTGCTGATTTCCAAGTTCATTGCTGCATTTTTCAAATCTTTTGCTGCTGTTAATGGTAATGTGATATCGGTTTGAGCCACTTCATCACTGCTATCTGGAACAACCAGACGAACGGTTTGTTGAGCTGCTTCTTTTAATTTCGTAATCGCTTCGATCACTTTATCGGTGGAGAAAGTAATCTGATCTTGTTTTTGACCACTTGCTTGTGTAGTACGGTTAACGACTGCTGTAGCAGGAATCGTTGTTTTGCCTTTACCATCATCTACGTTAAGTGTGATCTTTTGGGAGCCACCTGAAGATGACGTTTTATCATCGGATTCTTTAACGGTTACTGTTGCACTTGCAAATAATTCTTGTTGAGATACAGAGTAAGCACTGATGATCGCTGTACCTTTACCAATTGGAGTAACAACACCATCGGTTACTGTAGCTACACTTGGATTGCTGCTGATCCATAATACCGTAGAATCTGTAGCATTATCAGGAGTTACAGTCGCTTTCAATGTTTGAGCAGCGCCTTTTTTCTTGAACTCTAATGTTGATTTGTCTAACGTAACACTTGTTACTGGAAATACTTCTGCTTCGTCTAAGAAATCTAATTTAGTTAACGTATTCGATTCTACAGAACTTGTATATCCTGTACGGTCTGGTAAGAAGGTAACACCATAAGCAAAGTTTGTTTCGCCCATCATTTCAAAATTCTCTGTTGCAACTGGAAGATTTTGAAGTAAGGAAGCTTTAGCTTTGTAAAGATAAGAGTAACCAATATTTACATACAGATTACCAAGCGGGCTAATTGTAATACCGCGAATTACAGTTGGATACGATGCTACCCATTCAGGTTTTGAATTAGAATCGGATAGACGGACAATTTGAGAATCGACCTGATGGTAACCATCTTCTCTAGTAGCTACATACAAACGATCTTGTTGATCGAGAGCAAGTCCTGTAATCTCTATCGTACTCTCAATACCTTGAGTTGCAATGATATTAGATTGTAATGATTGAATCGATGCGCTGTAATAAAGAGTACTATACTCTTTTAAATCTGAAGTCGTATAAGGCAGTAATTCACTGTCTTGTAGATACTTATGATCTAGTACCCATACACGATTATCGTTAGATTTGGCATAGTACAGGTCGCCCGCTTTGTTTAAAGTTACAGCAACGATATTATCGCTTTTAGCGATATGAGTCACTTTTAGTGTTTTGGTAGAAACTTTGTAAAGCCCGCGATCATAATCAGCGTAGTACACATCACCATTGAAATAAGCGAGTTCAAATGGACGATTAAGTTCAACTTGTGTAAGGTCAGTCGGAATAGCTTTGACTGATACATAACGAGTCATTTGGTTTGCACTCAAACCAGAGCTGTTTTGTACATTGTAATGAACAATATATTCACCTACAACAGAGGTGTCAATAGCATTTACAGGTTCACCATTTAACGTATAAGTGATCGTTGCTTGCAGATTATCATCGACTGCGTCGCTAATCGAGAATCCTGGATCAACATAAGCATCACCTTGAGTCAATTGAATATAAGAATCACCAGCCAATGTGATCACAGGAGGAGTGACTTTTTTGAACGGTTGAATAGAATTACCATTACTATAATATCCGGTACCATTTGGTAAGATAACGAGTCCTTGTGCAGAATAAAAATCACTTTGGTAAGACTCAATAAGTGAATTATCTACAGGCAAGTTTTGCAAATGATCAGAACTTATCTTTTTAAGTCCCATGCTACCCATACCTAAAAATCCGGTAGTGCTATAAAATAAATTTCCTTTGGCATCTGTAGTGATTCCCAAAACACCATTATAATAATAATTAGAATTTGTATTATTATTTATGAGTACATTCTGTCTTGCTTTTGTTGTCAGGTTTACTTTGATAAGGCTACTGTCAGAATTGAAATTGGAATTAAAATTGTAGCTGTTGTTGCCAATGTACATATTGTCATTGTTATCAATAGCCAACCCATACATAGTGCTATTATTATATGAATCGAAAGCCTCGGATACTTCATTAAGTTTTGTTGAATCTAATGGAAAATCTTTAAGATATTTTGCAGGTATTTTGTAAACATGTGCATCTATGTTTTTGGTATAGAATAGATCGCCTGCTTTATTTAAAGCAACACCGAAAAAATAACCTGATGATTGAACGACATGTTCTACTACACCTGTAGTTACGGATACACGATCAATCCCTTGTTGATAAGAGGATACATATACATATCCATTGTGATAAGCCATACCATACGGACTTGGAATATTTGTTTTAGCAAGATTAAAATAACCGCTGAGTGCTTTAACCGTAACTATACGAGTGACTTCATCCGCAACTTGTTCTTCCGGATTGATTACATTGTAATGAACGGTATATTCACCAGCAATACTTGTATCCACAGCGTTTACAGATTGGTTATTTAAGGTATAAGAAACTTTTGCAGTAAGATCTTTGTAGACATTATCTTGTACAGTTACGCCTGGATCATTAAAAGTATCGCCGACATTCAATTGAATCTGTGCATCGCCAATCAGCGTAATCACAGGTTTATTGACTTGATTAGAAGTAACGCCAGTATTTGTACTTTCGACATGAGTGACAGGAGTGCCAGAAGAGTAAGTGTCATTGCTAACTGTGCTTGTGTTGCTACTTGTTGTACTGGTTGAATCGCTCTCAGCAAAAACATTTGTTGTTGCTGTCCCCGGCAATGCAATCAGTGCAGCTAAGCATAAAATCATCCATTTTTTCATGCTGTAAATATCCCCTTTGTTTTTAAATCATGTGACATGTATTCACTATATCGAACAGTACTGAACAATTTCTGAACATTAATTTTAAATAATCATAAATTGATTTTTATACGTTACATATATGTTAATGATTTACTGGAATATATCGTACAGATAAGGGTAAATTTAATTTATTTTCATTGATGAAAATAACTCTTGCTTATGTATCAATCATGTCCTAAAATGAGGTTGCAGATGTATGCAAGCGTTTTCAAAGAGGTGTATAAGTACATTTATAGATGTAGTGCATCTCTTTCAGCCATGCTACTTTTCACTGCATAACAGGAATTTGAAAATATTTTGATAGCGTTATCAGATTCCTATTTACTTTTCACCCAATACATAAGAAAATGGGTAAGAAGTAAAAAATATCTAATTTTGTTATTTACGTTCTTTTTATTGCTTTTTTATTACAGGTGTAATCAAAAAAAGGGGCTGAGTACATGAAGCGTAAGTTGAAAAAAAGCAGCACAATGTCACTGATGATGGTTTTGTTATTTTCAGTTGTCATGAGTGCATGCGGAGGAACAACAAGTAATACGGCTACACCAGAACCCGCTGCAACAGGAACAGATACAACAGCTACAGCAACAACAGGCGCAGATATGATCAAAACAGCTAAAGTTCCAGCTGGATCTGAATTAGAGAAAGCCTTAAAAGGTGAATATAAAGGAACCAAAGTAACGATGTATGGTCCATTCGTAGATGCGGATGAGCAGAAATTCAATGCAAGTATCAAAGCATTTGAAGATCAGACTGGTATTGATATCGCTTATGAAGGTTCTAAAGAATTTGAAGCGACTATTAATGTACGTGTAAACGGTGGTAATGCACCGGATATCGCTGACTTCCCACAACCAGGATTGTTAGAAGGATTCGCTAACTCTGGTAAAGTGGTCGATGTATCTAGCTTTATGGACGAAAGCTATTTGAAAGAGCAATACAAAGATAGCTGGCTAGATATGGCGAAAATGAAAGGTGAAGGCGGTAAAGAATTGACTGCGGGCGTATGGGCACGTAGTAGTGTGAAAAGCTTAGTCTGGTACAACAAAAAAGCGTTCGCAGATGCTGGTTATGAAGTACCTAAGACTTGGGACGAAATGATGGCATTAACAGAGCAAATCGCTAAAGATGGCGATCCTGCTTGGAGTATCGGTATTGAAAGTGGTACAGCAACAGGCTGGCCTGCAACAGACTGGATCGAAGATATTATGCTTCGTACAACCACTCCTGAAAACTACGACAAATGGTTAACAGGTGAATTGCCATTTACAGATCCAATTGTTAAAAATGCAGTGAAAAAAATGTCTGATATCTGGTTTAACAAAGATTATGTATACGGTGGACGTAGTTCAATCGTAACAACGAACTTCGGGGATTCTATTCAACCGTTGTTCACAGACCCTCCTAAAGCTTGGTTTAACCGTCAAGCAGGATTTATCGTATCCTTTATTCCTGAAGGCGTAACAGCAGATGAGTATGACTGGTTCCCGTTCCCATCGATCGATGAGCAATATGGTACACCTGCTATGATCTCTGGTGATATCTATGCTATGTTCAATGACCGCCCAGAAGTACGTGCAGTTATGGAATTCTTCACAACAGCAGAATCTCTACAAAGCTGGATTCAATCCGGTGGGGTAACACCTCCAATGAACGGTACTCCTGATGATTGGTTCGCTAATGATCAAGAACGTCGTATGTCTCAGTTTGTACAAGAAGCCAAAACAATCCGCTTTGACGGTTCTGACTTGATGCCAAGTTCTGTAGGCGCAGGAACGTTCTGGAAAGGTATGACGGATTATGTGAGTGGTACAGCTAGTCTAGATGAAGCGATGGCTGAAATTCAATCAGGCTTCAAAAAACAATAGTATTGCACTTCAGATACTATAGGTATGGATAGCAGGTATACATTGACATGAGTCAGAACGGGCCGATGCTATCGGTCCGATTTTGGCTTGATTAAGGGGGAAAGCCGATGGACGTGCGAGCCAATCAAGGGTCTATGTTGAAGTTGATTTTATTATCGATACTGGTGCCTGCTGTAAACTTAGGCTTGCATTTCTCGATCTTTTTATTTTTTAGAAGCTCGGATCTTCCACCAGTTTTAAATGCTGTGCTTGCTGTAATCTGGGGAATATTTGGGATCTATTCGATTTACTGGTCTCTGAACTGGGTGGTTGAGCAATACTCGGATAAATGGAAAGAACGTATAATTCCTTATGTATTTGTAGGACCTGCTGTATTGTTGCTAGGTTGGTTGCTCTTTTTACCGACACTACGCACATTATACTTAAGCTTTTTTAATGCTGATTCTACCCGCTTTGTAGGGCTGGCTAACTTTGGGGCTGTATTTACAGACCGACTATTGTTAACAGCGCTACGTAATAACTTGCTCTGGGTGGTATTCGGTACATTAGCATGCGTAATTTTGGGTATGTTGGTCGCTGTACTGGCTGACCGCAGTAGCTTTGAGCGTCTTGCCAAAGCGATTGTATTTATGCCGATGGCGATTTCATTCGTAGCCGCAGGCGTTATCTGGAAATTCATTTATTACTATCAACCAGGCGATGACCAGATCGGTCTACTTAACGCAATTATGGTGCAGTTAGGACTCCAGCCGCAGGGCTGGCTCAGTATGGTGCAACCCTGGAATAACCTCTTCTTGATTGTCATATTGGTCTGGATGCAGACCGGGTTTGCAATGGTTATCTTTTCCGCTTCGATCAAAGGAATACCAGAAGATATGTTGGAAGCGGCACGTATGGATGGCGCAGGCGAAGTGCGTATCTTTTTCAAAATCATGTTGCCTGTGATCTCCAGTACCGTTCTAGCAGTAACCACAACTATTATTGTATTTACACTGAAAATATTCGATGTCGTTATGATTATGACGGGTGGACAGTATGGAACAGAAGTGGTTGCGACTGAGTTCTACCGTCAATTATTTATGTATCAAAATGCAGGCTATGGTTCTACGCTTGCGATTGTGTTGCTGATTGCAGTTATTCCGGTTATTATCCTGAATCTGCGCCAGCTTCAGAAGGAGGGAAGCTTCTGATGGCTAAACGAAAACATAAGGCACCCAAACGCAAAGCGAGTTGGTTGGTTAATACGATTCTAGCGATTATCTGTATTATCTGGTTTATTCCTACGCTAGGGCTATTAATCTCATCTGTACGTCCAGCCGCCGATATTTTACAAACCGGATGGTGGACAGTATTCCCTCATCGCCAGTGGGCAACTGAAGAACAAGTCAAGCTTCCAAAAGATACCGACCTTCGTCAGCCGATTACAGTTAACGGACAGACATTCAGCGATGATCAGCTCAAAGCGGGTGTAATGCAAGGCGACAAACGTCTGGTCTGGGAAAATCGCCGTTCACGTACGGTCGATGTTCAGGACAAAAAATGGAGCGGAATGACGCTTAATTTCACCACTCAGAACTATGAAACGGTTCTAGGGGGGAAACAGTACAAAATCACGCAACCGGATGGCACGGTCAAAACCGAGCAAGGTAGCGGCATGGGTAGATCGTTCTGGAATACGATTGCTGTTGTTATTCCATCGACCGTGATTCCGATCTTTATCGCTTCTTTTGCCGCTTATGCGTTTGCCTGGTTGAAATTTAAAGGACGACGATTCTTTTTCGTTATTGTGATCGCATTGCTCGTCGTACCTTTACAAGTTGCTTTGATTCCTATTTTGCGCGATTATACAGCACTCGGACTGAATGGAACATACTTTGGTATATGGTTAGCCCATACTGCTTTCGGGTTACCGCTAATTACCTACTTTATGTACAATTCGATCAGTCAGCTTCCTCGTGATCTGTTTGAATCAGCTTATATGGATGGAGCAACTAACTTTACCATCTTCTCCAAATTGATTCTTCCATTATCTGTACCGGCACTGGCTTCGATCAGTATCTTCCAGTTCTTATGGGTATGGAATGATTATCTGGTGTCGCTTATCTTCCTCGGTTCTCAACCGGAAGTACAAGTACTGTCAATGAATATTGCGAATATGGTTGGTTCGCGTGGTAGTGACTGGCATTTGTTAACCGCAGCTGCTTTTGTCTCCATGTTAACACCACTTGCTGTATTCTTTGCACTACAGAAGTACTTTGTACGTGGTCTATTGGGTGGATCGATCAAAGGATAATAATCTTACAAAGAACAACTATAAAAACCACTTTCCTTTCTACAGGGAAGTGGTTTTATGGTTGAGGATAAATATAGAAGAAACTGGTATTTCATAGCCGGGAATTGTATCATAAATAGACTACCATTTACAAAGGAGTAGAGCATCTATGGATACTGGATCGTTGGTCGTATCGACTGTATTGCTGGTTGTTGTATTGATTGCTGTATTGTCGATCGTGTATTATAGCTGGCGTAATGGTATCTCTCCATTGCCTGCTTCTGCATTGATCCGAAGCAAGATTGCTGAAGAAGTATTACGTTTATCCAAAATACAAGAATTGGATCGTCCACTATTCAAGTTAAAGATCGATGATCCAGTTGAGCGATATTCAACTATCCAACAACATATGGACTACAAAACACGTCCCAAAACTATCATCGAAACCGGATCAGGTTGGGGAACATTAGCGATATTTCTAGCGAAGCATTGCCCTGAATATAAAGTCACAGGCATTGAGAACTCATTCATACCGTTCTGGATTTCGAAGCTCTGGGCACGATTTGAAAAAGTATCGGTGAACTGGATTCGTGGTGATATGTATCAGTATCCGTATGAAGAAGCCAATATGATTATCTGCTATTTGTTTCCGGGAGCCATGAAGCGATTAAATCCTATTTTGCGTGAACGTGCCACAACCTATACATATATTATTAGCGTGTATTTTGCATTACCGGATTGGACACCTGAGAAAGTCGTTCAGTGCGTTGATATCCACCGCACCAAAATCTATATCTATAAAGTATAAGCAACCAAAAAACACATGTAGCTTAATGCCTACATGTGTTTTTTGAATATATTTCGTTCAGTATGCTGTTGTATTAGTTGTGATCTTTGAAAATACCGAAAGGCTTACCGATTGGTAAAAAGGTTTTGCCGAAATGCGTATTCAATACCAATGCGCCTGTACCGTATAAAGATACAATGCCGATACCCATTTCTGCATAAGCCGCAAGCGTATGGAAAATATGAGGAGCTACACCAAACGCATCAAAAGTCAGCCCTAAAAATAACAAATCGATCAAGCAGAAAATAATAAACAATACTTTGTGTGTTTCCATCGCACCAATCGTCATAAAGAGAACAAACACTAGATAACCGGCAAAAGCAAAACCTAACTGTTTACCATCTACATCACTCGCAAGAGCTGTTCCGAATACACCCATTTTGATCATCCAGTTGCCTGCCATAGCGAACCAGAAGAAAGCAAATGCTCCAAATGCAGTCGTACCAAATGTATTGTTTCGCTTGGAATCTTGAATACAAGCGAATAATTGAGCGCAAGCACCTAGAAAGATCGCCCAGGGAATAGCATAACTTAGACCTGTAGTCAGACCTAGCTTTTGAGAAGAAGCTACCAGAGTAACAATAGCCAGACCGAATAGGCCGAGTGCGCTAGGATCAGCATTAATGATCTTAACTTGAGTTTGCGAAGAAGTTTGCATAAGGATTTTAGCCTCCAATAATTGTTAGGTATCTCTAACGGTTCGTCAGACATACCTCAAGCATTGTACCTGAAAAGACGCAGATAGAAAAGAAATATTATTATTTACATATAAATTGCAGTAAAGTGTATGTCACTACAATTTATTTATTCCAATTCGGGTAATGATTTGACTATTTCCGTTACTCAAAACTTGTTATACTGATACATAATTAAATATCATCGATTAAGGTGTGTGAATAAAACAGATGGATTTCAATCTGGATATGAAAACAGTATTCATTTCGCTTGTATTTGGACATATCTTTACAGTTATTTTGATCCGAGCGTATCGTCAGAATTATACAAAAGATCGTGCTGTGAATATGTTCTATGCCTCTAAGTGGGTACAAGCGATTGCATGGTTTATGTTACTTTTTCAAAATACAGCACCGGACTTTTTCTCGATAGTGGCAGCTAATTCATTGTTGTTTATCGGGGCGGCATTTGAGCCTGCATCATTTCTGGTATTGCAAAAAGCATTTTCTAGAAAAGTCCGCCATTTGTATATCGGATGGATGGTCATCATCATTATCGGTTTTGTATCTATATACCTTTTGAATGTGACAGAGACGACTCGCATTATTTACGCTTCTATAGCTACATCTCTATTTATCCTCTATCCCGCCTATCGTATGATTTCAGATCGCCAAGCGTCCTCGCTTCAACACTTAATGGGGTATTTGTATAGTATTGTTGCAATCAGTCTATGGTGTAGAGCTATTTCTGCTATTTATTTAGGGAATGAGGTTGGATTATTTACAACAGGCATGTATCAAACGTTTACGTTTCTTTCCCTTTATTTAATTATGATCTTGGGAAATACCGGATTTGTGCTGTTATCCAAAGAACAGGCGGATGTTGAGCTGTTACGAATTGCTAGCTATGATGAACTGACCGGTATTTTGAATCGGCGTACATTTATGATCCAAAGCAAAAACTGTATTCATACATTAGCCAAAAAACAACAATCGATTTCTTATCTTTTATTCGATATTGATCATTATAAAAATATTAATGATACATATGGTCATCATGTAGGAGATCGCGTACTACGAGATATGGCAATACTTATTGCAAATAGTTTAGAAGAGCAAGCTATATTTGGAAGATATGGTGGAGACGAATTTGCTATTCTTCTACCAGATACAGATGAACAACAGTCAAGCCAAATAGCAGAACAGATACGTTCTACTATTGAAAATCATCGCTTTCATGCTTTACCGTTGTCCTATACGATTAGTATCGGTATTGTCACTGTACTCGCTACTTCAGATACTCATCTGAGTATGTTATATCAGCGCAGTGATTATGCATTATACCAAGCAAAGCATGCAGGACGTAACCGAATCGAACGAAGTGTTGTGACGATATAAGAAGATAGGAGATAATCGTTACTTGTGATCAACGAATACAGCATCGCTATAGTAGATAGTAGAAATAGATCGACAAAAAAAAGCGCCACAATCGCTGTTACGGATTGTAGCGCTTTTTGCTATTTATAGAAGCACAATAGATTATTTTTGCTGACTGTTATAGTAGTAGATATTTTTAGTGATATCTTTCATCGATTCGCCTGTAGCTTGTAGACGGTCGATAACTTCGGTAAAGGAACCTACAAGAGTAGCTTGTTCTTGAGAAGAAGTGGTAATTTGAGTGATCTCGTTTTCCATTTGACGAATAGATTCTTGTACATCACGTAGAGCGGTTTCGATATCGCCTGTAGCTTTTTTAGAGTTAACAGACAATTTACGTACTTCTGTAGCTACGACACCGAATCCTGCACCAAGTTCTCCTACACGAGCCGCTTCAATCGCAGCATTCAGACCAAGCAAGTTGGTTTGTTCTGAAATGTCTTTGATCAAGATCGCCACTTCATTGATTTTGCTTGATTTTTCAACCGTTGTTTTGGTGTTTTGCAAAATTTGTTCGCTAGTTGCTTGCAATTGTTGAGCATGAGCAGCGATATGTTGTACCATGTCGACAAGATTTTCAGATACAGCAACGTTTTCTGTCATAACGCCTTGTAGATCTTCTTGCGTTCTTTGGTCATAACTGATTGTCATAACACCAACGATTTGACCATTATCATGAATAGGCACATTAATACCTTCTAAAGACACACCGAACATTTCTTTAGGAAAAGGAGTGATGGATGGATTCACTTTATCTTTAATTCCAGCAAAGTTTTCAAAGCCAGGAGCTAAAGGGCCGTTAGAGACGAATCCGAGATCAATGCCTCCAAATTGTTCATAATAGAGAATTTTCTCATGATCATAAAGACAGATCGTAGCTCGCTCGCGTAAAAGTTTTCCGATGAACGGCAAAGCGGTTAATAGTGCATCCATTACTGGCATAATTCTAATCATCCTTTTCGTACTCAATTTTTGATAGTATCTATATGTATTACTATCGGATAGAAGCGCCTTATAGTAAAGGCTAATGTTTTTAAGGGACAACAACTAGAGACAGGTATGAGTGAAAAAAGCTCTATCATCATAGAGCTTCTATCTTTAAATAACTCTAGTAGGTGGATTGAAATAGGTAAATGAAGATTATTTTTTGAGAGGAACACTGTAACGATAAAGGTTGTCTGTTATCAATTTCATGGAGGTACTTGCTGCTTGCAGACGTTCAATAACATCAGTAAAGGAGCCAACCAGAGAAGATTGTTCTTGAGAAGAAGTGGTAATTTGAGCAATTTCATTTTCCATATGACGAATTGATTGTTGTACATCACGCAGAGCGGTTTCGATATCACCGGTCGCTTGTTTGGCATTAACTGACAATTTTCGCACTTCAGTCGCAACAACGCCAAATCCAGCTCCAAGTTCGCCTACACGAGCTGCTTCAATCGCTGCGTTTAGACCGAGCAAGTTGGTTTGTTCTGAGATGTCTTTGATCAATGTAGCCACTTCGTTAATTTTGCCTGATTTTTCAACAGTGATTTTACTGTTTTGCAAAATTTGTTCACTGGTTGCTTGTAATTGCTGAGCATGAGCAGCAACATGTTGTACCATATCGACAAGACCATCAGCAGCAGAGACATTTTCTTGTAAAACAGAATCTAAGTTTTCTTGCGTCGTCTTATCGTAACTTACAGAAAGAACAGCGATAAGTGTACTGCCATCATAAATAGGTACGTTAATTCCTTCTAAAGGAACGCCAAACACTTCTTTAGGATAATAGCTGATTGAAGGATTAATTTTATCGGTTAAGGAAGCGTAATGATCGAATCCCGCTGGAAGAGCATCCCCTGTTTTGAATCCAAGATCGATTCCATCTAGTTCTTCATAATAAAGCATATGAGTCTCGTTATAGAGACAGATGGTTGCGCGTTCTCTCAAAATTTTACCGATGTAAGGAACAAACTTTAATAAGGAATCCGTCGTACTCATTCATTCATCACCCTTTGATCACAATTTTATAGTGGCATACTTCTATAATATCGGAATTTCAGATCGTGAAATTAAGGCTGAAACGGCGAGAAAGTCTGATAAACCGTGCTAAATACGCAACTAAATTTAAAATTTTAACTTTTTCATACAGTAAAATATATTTATTTATATATATAGAAATAATTACATTGTTGGGACAATATAAAGACTGTTTTGCTTAGTTAATAAGGCTTCAAAACTGTTTTGTAAATAGCTTTTCTATTTTTTTCTAATCAGAGACTCTCTTGCTATACTGAGAAAAAGGTTATATTGAGATGTAAATAAAGGTTGGTAAGTATGGCACGATATCAAAAAGATGAAGGTGAGAAGACGATCATGAACAACGAGATAGAGCAGAACGGATTAATTACCGAAGTTATCGATCATATGGCTGCGATTCAACAGCGGTTTCAAGCTGAAGGGGAAGATGAAGAAAAGAAATGGATGATGATGCATACGTCTGACTCGGATGTCATCGATTTTTTAAAAGTAGCGACTGTACAGATGCTTCATGTGATTGATGCGATTGGAGAGTTAGAGCCTGTAAATGGAATTACTATTTCCAAGCAATATAACATTCCTAGAGGCAGTGTATCCAAAATCACACGCCGATTAGCAGATATCTACATGATTCAGTTCGAGCCTGTGCCAGATAATAAAAAAGAAGTGCTGTTTCGATTAACGCCTTTGGGCAAAAAAGTATTTATATTACATCAACAATTACACCAGCATATCCATCACAATATGAGCCAATTTCTTCATCAATATAAAATAGAAGATATCCGCTTTCTTGTATCTTTGATGAAAGATGTGATAAGCACTTCATGGGTTCAGATCGAAGAAAAGGCCATACAGATCAATGAACCAGCTCGTATACTTTCTTCTAAAGTGGAAATTTCGAGTGAGTCCGCAGAAAAGAATGATATTGTTGCGATGTTACAACAATTAGACGCCAAAAAATTAAGCCGTGCCAAACAGTTAATCCAGCTTGCCTTTTTTGAAGATTAAGATCAGGAGTAGACACAAAAATCCCTTTTACAGACCAAGTATACGTCAGCAGAAAAGATGCTTGTATTCTGATCATCTGTAAAAGGGAAATGGTTAAAGCGATGATGTATGATGCTATGATCTATACTTGGTAGGAGCTGTTGCTTGTTCTAAGGCTTCTAGATAAGCAAAAGCTTCTTCATTTGTTGTACCGCACATCTCTAAAGAAGCTGGTAATCCACCACATACGTCTGGACGCTCCGGTCGACCGAATAATCCGCAACGGCGCTCTGTAGTTAGTTGGGGACAAGGAACTCCAGCAGGTTTACCTTCCGGCATCCCCGGGATCGGTGAAGAAATAGAGATTGCGATACAACAGGCGGCACAGCCAACCCGACATTCCATAATGATTCACTCCAATATTTAATGCACACATGCGATATTTATTTCCAGACCTCTTGCGAGATTTGGATAACATGACGTAGTTTATCCCATTGTTGCTCTTCGGTTAATAAATTACCTTCTTCTGTTGAAGCAAATCCACATTGTGGACTCAAGCATAATTGATCTAGATTCACGAATTTGGATGCGGCATCAATCCGACGCTTAATCTCATCAGGATGTTCCAATTCTCCATATTTGGAAGTGACCAGACCCAGTACAATTTGTAGATTCGGACGTTTCACAAAGCGAAGCGCATCAAATGATCCTGAACGTTCGTCATCATATTCCATAAATAATCCATCCAGATCCAGTCCATCCAAAATGGTCTCGGCTGCGCCATCATAACCACCAGATGCTGCCCATGTCGAGCGGAAATTACCCCGGCAAATATGCATTGTAATCATCATATCAGCAGGACGATTAGCAATCGATTCATTGATTAATTTAGCCGCATCTGCAAGCATTTGATCTGGATCTTTGCCATCGTTACGCAACTTGGCTTTGGCTTCTTCTGAAAAGAATGCTGCCCATGACGTATCATCCAATTGCAGATAACGGCAACCTGCGTCGTAAAAAGCACGAATGGCTTTTTGATACGCTTGTGCCAAATCATGCAAAAGAACATCACGATCCTCATACAAATCCGTTTCAATTTGACCACGGAACAACAACATATTCGGACTTGGAATCGTCATTTTCGCAGTACGACCTTGACTGACGATGCTATGCAGAAATGCGTAATCATCCACATGCGAATGAGTAGTGAAGTCGATTTTGTCTGTGACTTTGACTCCGTGTGCTTTGGTCGTTGTATTGTGAAATTGAATACCACCTTCAGTGTCGTACCCCTCAACTCCATCCAAACGCTCTAAAAAGTCAAAGTGCCACCATGCCCGGCGAAATTCACCATCTGTAATCGATAATAAACCGATTTCTTCTTGCTTCGCTACGATTCGGCGAATTTCTTCATTTTCAATCTCACGTAGCTGATCTGCATGAAGTTCACCGCTTGTGTATTGAAGACGAGCTTGCTTGATCGTATCAGTGCGTAGTAGACTACCTACCTGATCTGCACGAAAAGGAGCTACTGTGCGTTGAAGAGAAGTCGAAAATGTCATAGAGTTATACCTGCTTTCTATCGTATTTAGATGGACTATAAGTTATTCGATCCAGACGGAATATTACGCTTGATTTGATTTGGCAAATAATTGAGCAATTTCAACAATCACTTCTGTGGCTTTGACCATATTATTTACAGACACGTACTCGTATTTACCATGATAATTTTCGCCACCTGTAAAAATATTCGGTGTAGGTAGACCCATATAAGACAATTGAGCACCATCGGTTCCTCCGCGAACAGGCGTGATATGAGGTTCAACACCTACATTTTTCATCGCTTGTCCTGCTATATCGACAATATGTTTTACAGGCTCAATTTTCTCGCGCATATTGTAATATTGATCTTTCATTTCGATCAAAATATTGTTTTCACCATACGTTTGTCCAAATTCTTCGACAATGCTAGTTAATAGATTTTTTCTATGTTCAAAATTTTCACGGTTAAAATCACGAATAATATAAGATAATTGCGTTTCTTCTACATCTCCTTGAATAGAAGAAAGATGGAAGAATCCTTCATAACCATCTGTAAATTCAGGAGCTTCACCTGCTGGAAGACGACGATGCAGTTCCATCGCAATTTTCGCTGCATTCACCATTTTGTTTTTAGCTGTACCAGGATGTACATTACTGCCTTTGCAAGTGACTTTAGCGGCAGCGGCATTGAATGTCTCATATTCAAGTTCTCCCAGTGGACCGCCATCTACGGTATACGCATATTCTGCACCGAACTTCGCTACATCGAACAAATGCGGGCCGCGACCAATTTCTTCATCCGGTGTAAAAGCTACTCTGATTTTGCCATGCTTGATTTCGGGATGATCGATCAAGTAGTGCATCGCTGTCATAATCTCAGCAATCCCTGCTTTGTTATCCGCACCAAGTAGTGTAGTTCCATCGGTAGTCATCAGTGTATGACCTTTATATTGCTCCAATTCCGGAAAATCTTTTGGTGAAAGCACAACGCCTACATCAGCATTCAGTAGAATATCGCCACCATTATAATTTTCAAGAAGCTTTGGTTTTACATTCTTGCCTGTAAAGTCAGTCGCTGTGTCAACATGAGCTAGAAAGCCGATCACAGGTGCTTGTTGATCTGTATTCGAAGGCAAAGTCGCCATGACATAACCGTTGCCGTCTAGAGTGACATCTTCCATACCAATCTGTTCTAATTCTTCAACCAATTGGTGAAGAAGCGTCCATTGTCCCGGAGTAGAAGGGCAAGTCTCACTATCCTCGTTAGATTGGGTATCAATTTGCACATAAGAAGTTAAGCGTTCAATTAGTTCGTTTTTCACAGTATAATAAGCTCCCTTCGGCTTGTGGTATCTATCGTATCTATTTATTTTATCATGAATATACAGATCATCCCAAAAGGAGATTCAGATCCTTGTTTATACATGTATTAATCGACGATATAAAAAGGTCTGAATCTATTCATCATGACAATGAATGTTCAGACCTGTGAAATCCTATGATGCGTTCTATCCTACTTATCGACAAAGATATTAAGGCGTACTGTGGGTACCGCTTATCGCATGCGTAGGGGCATGTTGCGAATCTTGAGATTGTTGACCACCCGGGAATTCATGTTGCTTGCCTGTTTTGATCATTCGTTTCAAATGACGACGGAAAGCATACATGACCCATAGATGCACTTTGGCTTGAGTGAATTTGTAGATAAACCACGGTAAAGAAGGAAGATAATCATGGATAGCAATAACACAATCCTGTGTACCCGGAACTTGTAAAAATTCCAATCGTCCTTCATGATTTTCTTTGGTTTTGGTAAAAGCGCCGCCTGTAATATGGTAAACTGCACTATCTTTACTGCTTAATTCAGGAGAATAGGTTAACTCCAAAATAGGCTGACGGGAAGGGCGAATATAAACACGGTAAATACTGCTACCATCATATTCAGTACGGATCAAGAATTTGGCTATGCCGCCTAACCACTCCATATAATACTTGCCTGCCCAATCTGCATTTTTACCATCAGGTAAAACGACACGTTGGATAGAGCGTACATCTGACACTGATTCCGTTGCAGGAGCGGGGGCAGAAGCAGAAGAAGCACTAGCCTGTTCTTTTTTCTCTTTGGCTTTTTCTTTTTCCTTCGCTTCTTCTTCCAGTGCAGATTTGGCAGACTCTTCAAATGTAATCTGTCCATCGCTGATGCCTTCGACTTTGCGTTCAGGATTCGCTACCATGGGATGCGCTAGACTTTCAACAAGTGGATATACCATCTCTTTGGGCATTCCTGTCACCAGTGTAACCCAGAGACGGGATAGATGAATCGTTAGAAAAGGAACGTCATGGAAGGCACGTTTTTTCTCCATCACATCTGCGGTTTTCATCATCATTTGTTTGTATGTCATGATATCAGGGCCACCGACATCTATCGCACGATTATATAATTCGGTACTACCGATACTTTTTTTCAAAGCTTGCAGTACATCAGATAAAGCAATAGGATGCGTCTCTGTACGTGTCCATGTCGGTAATGTCATCACGGGTAAACGTTGTACCAACTTGGCAAGGATCGGGAACGAAGAACCTTGAGGTCCGACGATCAGCCCTGCACGAATAGTCGTTACAGGCACTCCATAAGAGCCTAGAATCTGTTCCACTTCCAGACGACTACGTAAATGACGTGATAATTTGTCCCGTGGAACTCCTTCAGGAATAATACCACTTAGATAAACGATTTGTTTGATTCCATTTTTTTTGGCTGCCCGTGCAAAATGATCTGCTAAAATAACGTCCATATCTTCAAAATGAGCCTGGGTTAGCTTGGCAGTTGGCATCATAGAATGTACAAGATAGATCGCATAGTCTGCACCTTCTAACGCTTTTTCTGCATCAGATATCGAGAACAATTCACAAGAACGCCATTCAACATGTTCACTGTTTTCTTTATCATCGCCATGTCTGGACAAAGCAATGACATCGTAATGATCGGTTAGTCGCTTCAATAGATTGTGCCCGATATAACCACTTGCTCCTGTTAACGCAATTCTTGGACGATGTGGTATAGTCGTTTCTTCGCTTGTTGTTGTCTCCATATCCATTGTCTCCACCCCTGTTCATTTTAAAGTCTGTAGCTGTTAAATACCCTTTTCTCTAGAACTTCAACCTCATGTTAATAGATGAACATAGCGACCAAAGTCCTATATTGTTGACAGTAGAACACTTTAAAAAGTATACTCTGAAATGTTAAGTATAAGCGCTTATACTTTTGGTATAGATAAGTATATAGTTACTTAATCTCTATCACAATGAACAGACTATCGTTGGAATCAAGCAACACACACATGAATAAGACATAGTTTATAGCCTTATTCACAAGGAGGAAATGAATATGAATACTCAAAAATCGATCAAACAAGTCATGCTTACAGCTACACTTACAGGTGTATTGGCTGTCGGAACGCTTGGACTCACCAGTGGATTCGCTTCTGTACAGACGGTGTCTGCGGCTACACCTAGCAAAGTTACGGCTAGCGATAGCCAAATGGCTTTGAAAACGCTAAATAGCTTCTACAAACCAGCTTTAAAAGGGCAATTTCCGGGCAATGCCAGTGCATTTACAGTCGGCAAAACGACTAGAGATCAAGTGGTGAAAGCTTTTGGTAAGCCGGACAAAGCGATGACCGATGCTGACGGATTCGATACGTATCATGCAGAGATGGGGAATCCGGGTTATGCATTTAACTATAAATTGACCAAAATTCGTGAGATGCGTTACTTCGGTACTACTGTTGAACGTCAGACCAATATTGGTGGGATCACGATGAAAATGCTACTCAAAAACTGGTACACGCCAAGTGCTACAACAACAATCAAAAACGGCAAAATGAAGCAAACGAAAGTTACGTATGTGCGCGGAGCTTATCAGTTAGAATTTATTTTTAATAGCAGTACAGAGCTAGATCATATCAATTTACGTGAAAAAGGGTTGTAAATGAACCTGAAAATATAGTAGCTTGAAGATACGTATTCTTCACAACAAAAGCACTGAACATTAGTTCAGTGCTTCTTCTCATTTCCAATCCTAATCAAGCCATCTCGATCAACGAATCCCGAGTCTCATCCGATAACTGAACATAGCATTGGTGACTCCACCACGGAAATAATCATCTGCCATCGCTTGGAAAATATTAATCTCGGATTCTAAATAATCAGATTTTAATTGAAGTGCTGCTTGAATTCCCCCCTGACTGAGCAAAATCCCTACATACCGTTCTGCACTACATGCTTCGATATTGTGAAATACAATTTCTTTGGTAAATCGGAAGTAGCCACTTTGCTCAATCTGTTGAAGATGGTTGTCTTTATTGCTCTTATGAGCAACTTTGTGAGGGTCTGCTTGTTCTGCAATAATACGCTCTGAGATCGCTAATAAGTTGTTGTATTCGCGTTCCAGTTGCCAGTTGACTGTAGGTGGCCAGTCGCAATCATATGTCGCAAAAATACCACCGGGCACCAGCACACGAGCGATTTCTTTGAGTGTACTGACAGGTTCCATCCAGTGGAACGACTGAGAGCATGTGACGATATCGGTGCTATTCGAATCCAGAGAAAGCTGATTCGAGTAGCCTTGTTCAAATGATAAATGATCGGCTTGTGTCGTCAGACTGAGCTTATACCGAGCTTTATTTAACATATCCAGATTCGGTTCTACCCCAATAATTCGGTCTGCCCGATCCCGCCATATAAAAGAAGATAACCCTGTACCACAGCCTACATCGACCACAAGTCCGGGTTTCTTTTGCAAATAATTTGAAAGGATATCAACTACAAGACTAGGCGCCACTGGACGATGCTGATCATAGACATCTTCAAAACCGGAAAACCGCTCGATATTGTTGATCGAATTATTTTCAGGAATAGTCATAACAGATCTTGCCTCCTTGTTTGAATGTACTGTGATTTATTATAAAGGAAAAAGAGGCATTGAGTAGAGGCTAAAGTTGCTTTGACAGCTTACCTATCAACTTATTGTTTTTAAGTATTTTCGATTTGGGATAAGAAGTGATATGATTTAGGGAATAATTTGTTTAAGGAGATATAGACTATGAGTATAGAGATCACTGTTGAGCATACAAAGAATAAAAAAGAGAAACCGTCATCAATGGATGGGGTAGTATTTGGTACACAATTTACAGATCATATGTTTATTTTGGATTACGATGCAGGGCAAGGTTGGCATGATGCACGTATCGTTCCGTATCAACCCATTATGATGGACCCGGCGGCAAAAGTATTCCATTATGGACAAACGATTTTTGAAGGGCTTAAAGCATATGCAACCGAAGATGGACGTGTCCTCATGTTCCGTCCTACCAAAAATATAGAGCGTCTAAATATTTCAAATGAGCGTATGAGTATTCCAGAAGTTGATCCTGAATTGGCACTTGAAGCTTTGCGTCAGTTGATTCTAACGGATCGTGAATGGATTCCAGAAGGTGAAGGTAATTCACTGTATGTGCGTCCATTTGTTATCGCAACTGAACCAACTCTTGGTGTATCTCCTTCTCGTCAGTATAAATTTATGATTATTCTTTCACCTGTAGGTGCTTATTATGCAGAAGGCATCAATCCGGTTAAAATTTTCGTTGAATCTAAATATGTACGTGCTGTTCCCGGCGGTGTAGGTATGGCGAAAACAGCAGGTAACTATGCAGCAGGACTTAAAGCACAAGAAGGCGCTACAGAATTGGGTTACTCTCAAGTGCTATGGTTAGATGGCGTGCACCGTAAATACATCGAAGAAGTCGGTAGTATGAACGTCTTTTTCAAAATTAACGGTATCGTGGTAACACCTGCACTAAACGGTAGTATTCTTAGCGGAATTACGCGCGATTCGATTATTCAATTGCTGAAGCACTGGGATATTCCTGTGGAAGAACGCATTCTTTCAATTGATGAATTAGAAGAAGCGCACAAAGAAGGCAAATTGGAAGAAGCGTTCGGTACAGGTACCGCAGCGGTTATTTCTCCAATGGGCGAACTGAACTGGCAAGGTGAAAAAATGATCATCAACGAAGGCAAAACAGGCGAATTGTCTGCCAAGTTGTATGAGACATTAACAGGCATCCAAAAAGGCGTAGCCGAAGATCCATTTGGTTGGACGATGGAAGTTAAAGCGTAAGCTGAATCTTATTGTTATAAAGAAGCGTATCCTGTGAGCAGGATGCGCTTTTATTTTTCATATATTTCCTATAAGTAATTTAGCGTAATTCGTAGACAAAGCCCTGTGCTATCGCTATGATAAATACGACAATTACATATATTCTATTGTCCAAGGTGCAGATACGAATATAGTTTTGTATCCGCTTAAAAGGGAAGTCCGGTGTATTCCGGCGCGGTCCCGCCACTGTAAATGCTGAACAACTCCAGTAGTACGCCACTGTTGCATGAAGCGATGGGAAGGTAGGAGGATGTGATGAAGCAGAGCCAGGAGACCTGCCTTGAGAGCAATCGTTTCTATCATCTTCGGAGCAAAGAGGAGAAACAGTCATATCATTCTAAGCCTACACTATAGATAGGCGATGAAATGCTGTACTGTTATGCCTTTTAAGTCACTTCCGCTGAAGTGGCTTTTTTATGTTGTACTGTCGTTATGTCCATTTTATTAAAACAAGAAAGAAGGTCTCATATGAAATCATCTCTATCCCGTCAGTGGATCGCTACGATCTTAACACTGGTGCTTACGATCTCTACGCTAGGTTCATCCGGTGTATTTTCTGCTTCTGCTTATGCGGCAGATGAATCGAATCCTACGAAAACCACCGTATCTCAAGCGGTCTACACTTCGAATGATTCTTCTACTAACGATTCAACCGTCAATACGAACGTCACCCAATCTGTATATGGTCAGGCTATCACGCAAGCAATGCAATATATAGACGCTAATGGTGGAGTAGATGGCGATTGGATCGCTGTGAGCTATGCACGTACAGGCAAAGCGTTACCGGCTAGCTACTATACCAGTCTGAGAACAGAAGTAACCAACTTATGTGCTCAAGCCAAGCCTTCGGTAACCGAACTGGCACGTATGGTGATTGCTGGAACATCCGCAGGCTTGAATGCGACGAATATTTCTAACTGTAATTTGATCGACAAATTATACAATCATGACAATATTAATCAACAAGGTGTTAATGGGCCGATGTTTGCCTTGATTGCTCTGGATTCAGGCACTTACCAAGTACCTAATGGTGCGAAGCAAGGGCGCGATACACTGATTGATAGTGTAGTAGCAGCGATCAATGGACCCGAAATGGCAACAGATTATTATGGTATGGCACTTAGTGCATTAGCACCTTACAAAGATCGTGCTGATGTACAGACAGCAGGACAAAAAGCCGTCAATTGGTTGATCCAGAAGTCAGACGATTCGAGCAGTGAATCGATTGCTCAGACGATTATTGGTCTAGCTTCATTTGGACTCAATCCAACTGACCTTCAATTTGAGAAAAATGGAAAATCGTTAATCGATCGTTTACTTGCTTTTCAAAATAGTGATGGTGGTTTCCGTCATACGTTAAATCAAGAAGAATCCAATAAAGCTTTTTCTACAGAGCAAGCATTAAGAGCTCTAATAGCGTATGATCTCTATACACAAAATGGTGGATTGTTATACTTTAATCCGAATCCACCAGTAGAGCCACAACCTGAGCCTACACCTAATCCAAATCCGACTCCAACTCCAGAACAAGGAGAAAAGGTACAAGCAAATGTGATTGTAGAAGGACCTTCTGCACCAGTAACTACAGGTGTTACTGAAGCTGTATATGCGCTTGGAGCACTAGAAAATGTAGCTTCGCAACAAGGAATTTCATTAACAATTACTAATTCTGCTTTTGGTAAATATGTAACAAGTATTGCAGGTATTAAAAGTGGAGACCTTTCTCAATATAGCGGTTGGTTATTTGCGGTTAAACGCAATGGACAATGGATATCTCCAGATGTAGGGATGGATGTATTTCAGCTTGAAAAAGCAGATCAAATTTATTTCTATTTTGCAAACTATGGTATTTCGTTAGTAGAATCAGTAAACACAACACCAGCTGTACCGAAATCAAGTAGTGGCTTTAATATTACGGTACAAAAAGCAGATTTTATATATAACGAGAATACATTTGAGAATGACAAAGTAGTAAGCCCTGCGGCAAATGTACAAGTACAAGTCGGCAACCAAACGGTAACGACCAATGCACAAGGTGTGGCTTCATTTAACAAAATGAGCGCAGGATCATATACGGTAGCTGTCACAGGATACCAGAATAACAATGTACCTTCGATTGTTCGCAATACGTCTACATTAATTGTGGCTAACGATAACAGTACAGGTGGAAGCACAACGACACCGACTGCCAATACAATAACGATGTCTGTTACAGGTGACAGTACTATCTTGCCTACGACTTCGATTACATTGCAAAATAGAGATACCGCTTTTAGCGTATTACTACGTCAGTTAGGTTCAAGTCGTGTGAGTTATAGAGGTAGCGGAGGTACAGCTTACGTTACAGCTATTGATGGACTCAGTGAATTTGATAAAGGACCTTTAAGTGGTTGGGTATATACGGTCAATGGACAACAACCGAATACAGGAGCAGGAGCGTATACGTTAAAAGCAGGAGACAATCTAGCATGGCGTTATAGCGATGGTACAGCTACTGTTTCTGGCGGTGGTGGTGGAAGTGCTACTAACAGTCTAGGTATTGCTTTCCCGGCAACGATTCCTTCTCAAGTCGAAAGTGAATTGTCTCAATTGAAAGTGAAATCGACTAACCAATTGCCTGTCCAAGAAGCAGAGCAGACGACGACAGTGCTTAATTCAGGTTCACCGATGACAGCAAGCACAGCCACTTCGATTGCTAAAGCATTAGAATCAGCGCCCAAAGTCAGTGTGAGCACAGAAGTAAAAGCAGATCAGAAAGCAACACTTGCTGATCCAGCAGGTAAAGTACAATTTATCGTGCCAGCAAATAGTGTTAAGAGTAACACTACGATTGGAATAGAAGAAGAAATGGGTAGTCGTCCAGAGCTAGTATCCAGTCTGTACGAATTTACACCAAATGGACAGCAGTTTGAGAAACCGGTCTATCTTTCATTCAAAATTCCTGTCTATAATAATACAATGTCCAAGCTAACGATTGCATGGCTCAATGAAGCTACCAATCAATGGATTCCTGTTCCAACTGCATTGGATGCCAAAACAGGTATTATTACAGGAACCGTTTCTCATTTTACCAAATATGCCGTCATTAATAGTGATGTATTAGCCAGTTCTGCTGATCTTCAACAATTAACAACAGATATTAATACAACCGTCAAAAATGTATTAACACATGACTCGTTAACTGAATGGGAAGCTGTCGGTATTGCACGCGCAGGAGGAACATTACCTGCAAGCTATTTAACTGGGGCGACTGCTCAGGTGAAAGAATCCGCAGGTTCGTTCCGTAAAGTGACCGATCTGGAACGATTGATTCTAGGGATCAAAGCAGCAGGTGGCAATCCTACAGCTGTAAGTGGTGTGAACTTAATCGACAAAATGGTCAACCATGAGAAAATGACAGCTCAAGGAACCAATGGGCCGATCTTTGCTCTAATTGCACTCAACAGCGACAACTATAACGTAGCTTCTACAGCAACATGGAACAAAGACAAGTTAGTGACATGGTTGTTAAGCGCGCAAAATAGTGATGGTGGATTCCCACTCGCAACAGGTGAAGCTAGCAGTGTCGATATGACCGCTATGGCAGTTGCGGCGCTTGCACCTGAACGCACACAGACTCAAGTACAGACAGCGATCGACAAAGCAGTCCAGTATCTGTCTACGCAACAACAAACGAATGGTGGATATTCTGCTTATAACGATGATAGTAGTGAAAGTGTATCTCAAGTGATTGTTGCACTGGCTTCAGCAGGCATTAATCCTAAAGATGCACGCTTTACCAAATCAAACGGTGATCTGATGACACGTCTTAGCCAATTCCGTCAAAGTAATGGTGCATACAGTCATACAGTAGGCGGTGCAGGCGACAATATTGCAACAGAACAAGCATTGCTTGCTTTGGTGGCGTATCAACAGTATTTGAGTAGTGGGAATACGATCTATAATCTAGCAAATTCATCGGCTTCACCTGTAGATACAGGCACAACAACAGCGGTGACATTTACAGATGAAAATACGATTTCAGCATGGGCTTCTGATTCGGTACATCGTGCTTATGATGCAGGGCTAATGCTAGGGGTAAGTGATCAGGAACTTCGTTTCGCGCCGAAACAACAATTAACACGCGCTCAATTTGCAGCCTTGGTGGTGCGTTTGACGGGAGCAACAGAGTCTAGTAATACGCCTTCAAATGGTACAGCGTTCAAAGATGTATCATCGAACCAGTGGTATTACAATGCGATTATGACAGCGAAGAGTAAAGGAATCATTACAGGTATCAACGCTACATCTTTCCAACCGAATCAACCGGTATCCCGTCAGGATATGGCAGTCATGTTGACTCGTGCATTTGCACTCAAAGGGACATCCAATACTTCTTTTGCTGATCAAGCGAAAATCGGCAACTATGCACGTCCTGCTGTTAGTGCTGTTGTGAGCAATGGAATTATGGTGGGTGCAAACAATACATTTGATCCACAAGCTAAAGTAACACGTGAAATGGCAGCAGTTGTAGCGATCAATGTACAAAAGATGGCACAAGCGAACTAATTTTACGGTAAAATAAAAGATATCACTCATTACACATAGCGGAACGGGGATCATAGTGTCCAGCGTTCCGTTTTGTGTATTTAAGGAGGCTTAATGCAAGATGAACCAGACAGATACAGAGAAAGATACCTGTACAGAGCGCAAACAACTGAATGATAAAAATTCACGATCCCAAGCCCTTTTCAACCGATCAGGCAAAAGATATAGCTTATCGCTAACGATTACAGCTATGCTGTTGACGTTGTTATTAGTCAGCGGTTGTTCTTCTACAGCACCGACGAATTCTTCATCTGCGACCGATTCTCAGGCAACCGCAACGACAGACTCTCCAGCCACTTCGGATTCAGCATCATCTCAAGAGGCTACGATAGACAAAGGTACAGACTCCCAAGATTCTTCTACAGAATCAACGCCTAAAGACAATGCCTCGGCTAAAGATGCTACAGGTACTCAAGTTCCGACTGAAGCAGACACGACCCATGCAGCTAACGATAAAAAAGAGAATACCGATGATTCTTCATCCAGTGCATCGACAGAACCATCAAGTCATAAGTCCAGTACTTCAAGTTCAGCATCAACAAAAGAGTCAACCGAAAATGCTAAAAAACAGACTCCGAAGACCAACAAAGAAAGTACAACCAAAAACACGACAGATACCACCAAAGATAAAAGTACTGCTACAGATAAACCATCAAGCAAGCCAAGTACCAGTACAACCAAGCCTTCTACAACAACACCGAAAGAGTCAGGTTCATCTGCACCAGCTAAGACACCACCGGTCTCTACACCACAGCCTCAAGCATCGACAGCAACATTAACGATCACTGGAGACAGCAATATTCTAGGCGCTACAGCAGTGCCTGTAGAAGCAGGTGAGAGTGCTCTTGATTTACTCAAGCGAGTGACTCGTAGCAAAGGCATTCCGATGGAGTATCAAGGATCTAGTGGGTTCGCTTATGTAGAAGGGATCGACAATCTGTATGAATTTGACGAAGGACCTACAAGTGGATGGATGTTCAAAGTGAATGGCAATTTCCCTAATATGAGTGCAGGCGCGTATAAAGTTCAAGTCGGTGATCGAATCGACTGGTTATACACCACAGATCTTGGTAAAGATGTAGGAGCCAAAAATTGACTAGCGGATTCCGTGCTCTTCATCCAGTGACTTTGTTTTTATTTTACGGAGGACTGTTATTGTGCGGGATGCTTTTGTTTCATCCTGTATTTTTGCTGACAGGGATTGTATTGCTGGTGAGTTTGATTGTGATGCAAAAGCATGGAGGTACAATAGTCAAAATGCTTCCGTTGTATCTGTTGATCGGTATAGCGATCGTTGTTATTAATCCGTTGATTTCTCATCGAGGTCGTCATATTTTATTTTACTTTATGGATCAGCCGATCACGTTAGAATCGGTATTGTACGGAGTGACCATGTTGTTATCGCTGACACTGATTTTGTTGACCAGCTTATCGTATAACTACAATGTGACGACCGATAAATTTATGTATTTGTTTGCAAGACTTGTTCCTCAAAGTGCATTAGTGGTGATGATGGCATTACGATTTGTCCCTTTATTACGCAGACGATTAAGCCAGATTACGTTAGTGCAAGGTACACGAGGGATCAGTGTCCACGAAGGTTCACTCACCAAGCGAATGAGGGATGGGATGACACTTGTCAAAGTACTGCTGGTCTGGTCGCTAGAAGAAGCTCTACAAAGCGCAGATTCGATGAAAGCACGCGGATACGGTACAACCAAGCGTACCGCTTATGTCGTGCATCGGATGGATCGTAGAGATCGCTGGCTTACTGGATGTCTATCTATATTGATCATTGTTATCATGATCGGCAATGCGCTCGGTTGGGGACGAGCAGTGATCTATCCACGAATGCAATCGATGGTATTCAGTATGCAGGATTGGATACTGTATATATGTTTTGGCATTTATGTGCTGATTCCTGTGATTGTAGAAGGAAAGGAATGGCTATCATGGAAATACTCCAAGTAAAACAACTTTCATTTGCCTATCCTGAAGAACAGCATCAGGTATTAAGGGATATCACGTTTACAGTGAATGAAGGCGACTTTGTCGTATTGTGCGGAGCTTCAGGTTGTGGCAAAACGACATTACTCCGACAACTCAAACCTGAATTAACACCTGTCGGGCAGAACCATGGAACCATTTATTATAACGGTAATCTATTGAACGAATTACCAGCCCAGCAGTCTGCGCAAGAGATAGGCATGGTGTTCCAAAATCCAGATAACAGTATTGTGATGGATGTGGTCTGGCATGAATTATCTTTTGGTATGGAAAATCTGGGGTATTCGCTTCCTGTGATGCGTAGTCGATTAGCAGAGATTGCGCAATTTTTTGGATTAGAACCTTTATTATACAAGCCGATCCATGAATTATCCGGCGGGCAAAAGCAATTGCTTAATCTTGCTTCGGTGTTGCTATTACAGCCGAAGTTGCTTCTACTTGATGAACCAACATCTCAATTAGATCCAGTCGCTGCGCGTGAATTTATTTCGATGGTCTATCGGTTAAATCGAGAATTTTCAACGACTGTGATTATTAGTGAACATCGCTTAGAAGAAGTAATTCCGCTAGCCGATCAGATGATTATGTTGGAAAAAGGGAAATTGAAATATAGCGGTTCTCCGCGTGAAGTCAGTCAGCAGATACAGACACATCGTATACATGATCTAAAGTCACATGATGATCTATCCGATGATTTCAAATATTTGCCTTCAGTGACACAGTTATTCTGGACGATGCAGACAGAAGAAGCTTATTCAGATCTACATATTCCGTTAACCGTACGAGAAGGCAAGCAGTGGCTACAGACATTAGATTGGAACGATGGGGCAGTACATGCTATAGCCAATCAGTCTAATCCTTTATCTATGCAAAAGGTGCAATCACCTGAACGATCCAAAGAATCGATATTATTAGAATGTCGTGAAGTCACTTTCCAATATGAAAAGAAAAGCGCTGAAGTATTGAAAAAGTTAGATTTGCAGATCTATAAGGGGGAAATGTTAGCGATTCTTGGAGGCAATGGAGCAGGGAAATCGACACTGCTTCAACTGCTGGCAGGGCTACTGAAACCAAGGCGAGGAACAGTCAAACAAGCTGATCATGTGAAAATCGGCTATCTGGCACAAAATCCATTACTCTATTTCAGCCATGATACGGTTGCAGAAGAATTGTCTACAGCGGCTCATTATGCAGGGGTCGCTGAACCAGAAGTGGTGATTGCCAAGCTGATCAAGCAACTGCAATTAGAAGGATTGGAACAGAAGCATCCGCATGATATTAGCGGTGGACAACAGCAGAAAACGGCTTTAGCGATTGTGTTGTTGCTTAATCCAGATATTTTACTATTGGATGAACCGACCAAAGGGCTTGATCCGCTTGCCAAAATCGCTTTAGCCCGGCAGTTACTGGAGCTTCGTCAGGCTGGACATACGATTGTAATCGTAACTCATGATGTAGAATTTGCAGCGAGTTATAGTAGTCGATGCGCCATGTTGTTCGATGGTATGATTACAGCCACAGATGTTCCTTCTACCTTTTTTAGCGAAAATGTATTTTATACGACAGCAGTCAATCGAGTGGTACGGGATTGGTTAACCGGTATCTTAACCGCAGAGGAGGTACTGAAGTTATGGCACGTTCCCGCCTCTGGCTGATGATCGCTGTAGGGCTGAGTATTTTAGTATTAGCATTGTCTAATGCGGTGCTGAGTGATCATTATATGTTATTAAGCTTTGTATTGTTAATGGCGGTGATGTTGCCGTTATTTTTTCGCTTTGAACGTCGGAAGTTAGAAGCGCGTGAACTGGTCTTACTTGCGATGCTGGCGGCGATTGCGGCGGTTAGCCGGATTCCTTTTGCCGCTTTGCCGAGTGTAAAGCCTGTCTCGGCGATTGTGATTTTATCTGCGCTTGTGTTCGGCTCTGAAGCAGGGTTTATTGTAGGGGCGATGGCTGCGCTTGTTTCTAATATTTATTTTGGACAAGGCCCGTGGACACCATGGCAAATGTTTGCATGGGGAATGATGGGTGTAAGCGCAGGGTTACTTCGCAATACCTGGTGGATGCGTAAAAGACTGGGCTTGCTGACGTTCGGGCTAATCTGGGGATTCCTATTCGGGTGGATTATGAACCTCTGGGTTGTGATTGATCTTGCGGTGGCGTTGGAATGGAAAGCAGTACTGGCAGTATACGCACAAAGCTTTTATTTTGATCTGGCACATGCATTGTCGAATGTCTTTTTCTTAGCGATTCTAGCAGGTGGATGGATCAAAGTCTTGGAACGTTTTCGTAAAAAATATGGATTACTTGATAGTGGTTAGATCCGGGGGAGAAGTGCGTTTGTACTTCTTCTCTATTTTTTTGTATCTTTTGCGGATTAAGGGGAACTTATAGAGTGCATATGGTATAGTTAATTCCATACGTAGTGAACATTTAACCAGATGGTGTCCATTGCGACTGCACCTTTGATTATGCTATAAAGGATGTAGTTCAAACCTTTGGGTCTGATAAATAATTTAAAAATACATGTAGTTATATAAAAGGAGCCTCTATATATGTCCACGGAAATGAATACACACGAAATTATTAACTTGATCAAAACAAGCAAAAAGAAAACACCGGTAAAAGTATACCTTAAAGGTGAATTGGACAGTATTACATTCCCTGAAGATGTGCAAACATTTATCACAGGTAATACAGGTGTTATTTTCGGCGACTGGGCAGATATTCAAGGCGTTTTGACTGAAAATGCAAGCAAAATTGCAGACCAAGTGATCGAAAGCGACCGTCGTAACTCTGCGATTCCTTTGTTAGATATGAAAAATATCAATGCACGTATCGAGCCGGGCGCATTTATTCGTGAAATGGTATCCATCGGCGACAATGCTGTCATTATGATGGGTGCTGTAATCAATATCGGTGTCGTTATTGGAGCAGGTACAATGATCGATATGGGCGCTGTTCTAGGTGGACGTGTACAAGTCGGTAAAATGTGTCATATCGGAGCAGGTTCTGTACTTGCAGGCGTTATTGAACCACCTTCTGCACAACCTGTAACGGTTGAAGATGATGTATTGATCGGTGCTAACGTTGTGGTACTTGAAGGCGTACGTATCGGTGAAGGTGCTGTTGTAGCGGCTGGTGCTGTTGTGACGCAAGACGTTCCTCCATTCTCTGTTGTAGCAGGTACTCCTGCACGTGTTATCAAGCAAGTAGACGACAAAACAAAGTCTAAAACAGAAATTTTGCAAGACCTACGTACACTATAATTTAGACTTAGGTATCACTATATATATTGATCTGGAGACCCCGCACATGCTGGGTCTTTCTTTCATCCTTCAAGCTTAGAATGAGAAATAAAAAGGAGATTCAGATGACTACTTTTACTCAGATTCGTCGTGATCTACATCGTATTCCTGAACCGGGATTTCAAGAATTCAAAACACAGCAGTATTTGCTCGATTATATCGCTACTCTTCCGCAACAACATTTGGAGATTCGTACATGGCGTACGGGTATTCTGGTCTATATCCATGGAAGCGCACCGAAGCGCCGTTTTGGTTATCGTGCCGATATGGATGGATTGCCGATTGTCGAGCAGACGTCTTATGATTTTCAAAGTGAACATGAAGGATACATGCATGCGTGCGGACACGATCTACATATGACGATCGGACTTGGAGTGGTGACTCATTTTGCGACAACACAGATGACCGATGATCTTGTGGTTATTTTCCAACCCGCAGAAGAAGGACCTGGTGGAGCGAAGCCGATGTTGGCAAGTGCAGAATTAGCCGATTGGATGCCGGATCAGATGATCGGACTCCATGTGGCTCCTGAATATCCTGTCGGTACGATTGCGACCCGTGCAGGAATTTTATTTGCTAATACGTCTGAATTATTTATTGATCTAATCGGTACTGGTGGACATGCTGCTTATCCGCACAAAGCAAATGATATGGTGGTTGCAGGCTGTCAGTTGGTGGGACAGTTGCAGACGATTATTGCTCGTAATATCAATCCACTGGATTCGGCTGTAGTGACCATCGGTAAAGTTGAAGGCGGTACGAAGCAAAATATTATCGCAGAGCGTGCACGTCTGGAAGGAACGATTCGTACATTGTCAGCAGACACGATGATCGCTGTCAAATCCCGAATCGAAGCACTGGTTAAAGGAATCGAAGCAGGATTTGAATGTCAGGCAGAGATCGATTGGGGATCAAATTATTTGCAAGTATTTAACGAAGCGACTTTAACGCATGAATTTATGGGTTGGGTAGAGCAACGTTCAGATGTGAATCTAGTGGAGTGTACGGAAGCGATGACTGGCGAAGATTTTGGATATTTTCTGGAGGCAATTCCGGGATTTATGTTCTGGTTGGGTGTCGATACGCCTTACGGATTGCATCATGCGAAGCTAGAGCCTAGTGAAGATGCGATTGAGGTAGCGATCACCACAATTACCGATTATTTAAGCTGGAAATCAGAGCAGAGAGCAGTGCAAAGTTAGCTTATGGTGTAGAGTGAACGATAGAGGATGTGAAATATAGTGGCACGTACCAAAGCTTTTGATACGACTGTGGTGTTGCACCGTGCAATGAAAACATTTGGTAGTCGAGGATATGAAGGCACCACTTTACCTGATCTATTGCAAGAATTGGGGATTGCCCGTCAAAGTCTGTATGATACGTATGGAACCAAGCGAGATCTATTTATTCTAGCGGTAAAGCATTATATGGATCACAAAAAAGAAGACTTACTGGCTGTACTGGAGCAACCCGGCGCAACGATTCCGTTGATCGAACAGCTTTTTCAAAAGATGATTGATGTGCTTGTCGATCCCGAATTGGCGCAAGAGTGTTTTATTATTGCTAGTGCGCTTGAATATGCTCCACATGATCATGAATTGAATGTGTATTTACAGGATAATAATGCACAGATTGAAGCGGGCTTTTACCGTTTGTTAAAGCGTGCAGTGGAGCAAGAGGAGATCCAAAGTGATCTGAATCTAACTGCCATGTCGCAGTATCTAGTGCATGAACGAATAGGATTGATTTTTACAACCAAACTGGGTGCTGATCGGGCAAAGTTACAAGCGATTATCGAGATTTCGTTATCGGTGTTGAAAACAAAAAGGCAGCGTTAAACGCTGCCTTTTGCTGTATTTACAAATAGATGTCGGTGATTCTGGATATGCTGTCTGAGTGATTTGGGCGGTTTCCCTGTGACTTTTTCTATACAGTCGCTGACTCTATCTTCTATACCTTCTACAGCGATTTGGGTATCCAAATGTGCTAAAAAGCTAGCATATTCTGAATCTAGACCTGCGTTAAGCAAATGTTGTTCTAACTGAGATTCACTGATCGGGTGATACGTCACAGGCAATCCAGTTACTTCTGTAATCAGAGTAGCGACTTCTTGATAGGTCAGCGATTGAGGACCGGTCAGGATATGTTCGGTATTATGAGGTACTACGTCAGTTAGTGCATGTACTGCTACTGAAGCGATATCATCAGCATCTACGAACCCAATCTTACCGTCACCTGTAGCACTACTTACAATACCTTGCTCCAAAATAAATTGGGCTTGCTGTGCTTCGGTAAAATTTTGCATAAAATAAGAAGGGCGTAATACAGCCCACTGCGGTACATGTTCACTGATCCAGCGGTGTAGATATCCAAAAACAGGTTGGTCGATCGAGATCGAAGCACTGGATAGTAACACGATACGTTGTATGCCTTGTGTCAACGCTTGCTCGATAAAAGGAATAACCAGAATTTCAGGATTCATCATCACAGGCACAACGATATAGACCGCATCTATATTCTGCAAAGCTTGAGCGTACGTCGACGTATTATTCCAATCAAAAAAGACAGATTGAGCTTGAGGATGTTGTAGAGAATGAGCACTTCTTCCTGCTCTTCGAACGTGATAACCTTCTGTCAGCAGAATTTTAGCTATTCGAGATGAGGTTTTGCCTTGTCCGCCGGTGAGTAAAATATGTTGAATAGTTTTCATAAATAGCTCCTTTATCGATAGATCGAATAGTCGTATCTAATCTAAGATGATTAACCTAACACCAATGGATTCCAATAATCTTGATAACGAGTGATTTTGCCATCACAGGTGGTGACTACAGAAATATAATCTTGCTCATAAGGAAGTCCTGTAGCAACCAAAGTACCTACTCCTTGAAATTGAGCAATAAATGTATGGGAGTCAGTAGCGAGATGGATCATAGGCGTGCTGAAATGAGTGAACGCAATAATTCCTTGCAGCGATTCCAAATGCTGTCGTAGAGCATGGATACCCTCTAGCTGTTTGGCGTATCCTTCAGGGGCATAAGGAAATTCAAAAATCACTTGTTCTGCAAAAAGGCTGAGAAACAGTTCTATATCTTCAACCAACATCGCTTTGCTAAATGTGTTCATCATCTGTGTAGCTTGAGCATCATGAGTCTGAATATCGATAGGAGATAAACCAGTAGGAACATGATTTTGCATACGAAAAACCTGCCTTTCGAATAAGAAATTTGAAGTTGATTTATTGAATAAAAAATAAGTGCTGTCTTCACTATAACTATTCCAGACTAAATAGTCAATTATATTTAGACTAATCGGTCTATAATTTTAGAATAAACATATGTACTGTATTTCACCTAGAGCGATATACAACAGATATACAAGATTTTGTTAAAAATAAACATAATATTCTCCTTTCCAGCATAAATATACACCCTCTATCCAGAAGGCGAAATTTTTCTCCTAACAACGTGCTTTTTGACGGTACTGAACTACCGAAATAGCAGAGGACAGTAACTTAAAAAAGCTTTGACTTGTCAAGGTTTTATCGCTTACAATACTCATTTGTTAGGGTTGGATAAAAGGGGAGTATAAACAGATGAAAAAAAGGATTATTGATATTGCTTTTATAGCACTTGGTGCGTTTATTTTTGCGTTAGCGATTAACTTATTTGTCATCCCGAATGAACTGGGTGAAGGTGGCGTAACCGGGGTTACGATTATCTTATTTTATGTATGGCAATTGTCTCCTGGACTAATGAACTTGGTGATCAATGCATTTTTATTGATTGTCGGGTACAAATTTCTAGATAAAACAACGACGATTTATACGATTCTGGCAGTAGCGTTCAACTCTTTTTTCTTGCATTTGACCGCAGACTGGCGAATTGATTCCAGTGAAATTATGATTAATACGATATTTGGTGGATTGTTTACCGGAGTAGGGATTGGGCTGATTATTCGTGCAGGTGGAACAACAGCAGGGACTGTAATTTTAGCGCGGATCGCCAACAAGTATCTGGACTGGAATATTAGTTATGGTTTACTCTTTTTCGATCTGATTGTAGCATTCTCGTCTTACTTTATTATTGGTGCACAAAGTCTGATGTTAACGATTGTCATGTTGTATATTGGAACCAAAACGATGGACTTTATTATCGAAGGACTGAATCCGAAAAAAGCCGTTATGATTATATCTGCACAGCAAGATAAGATTGCCGAAAAAGTCATTACGGTGATGGATCGCGGAGTCACCGTATTATCCGGTCATGGATACTATACAAAGACACCGAAAGAAGTATTGTATATCGTGATTAGCAAGCAAGAAGTCTCTGTACTGAAAAAGATCGTCAAAGCCGCTGACCCGAATGCATTTATTACGATTCATGATGTACGTGATGTATTTGGCGAAGGGTTCCTTGAATTGTCTAAATAACTACATGGATACTGTACAGCTATCAAAAGCAGTAGATATCCCATAAAAAAAGCCTTACCGTCTATGCAATCATAGAAGCGGTAAGGCTTTTTTTGTACTTATTTTATTCAAATCAGATCGTAATCACGATTACTTTACACTATCATTCTCAGGGTTCGTTGTAACATGAGTAGATGGTGAATGGTTTACAGAATCATTCGTTTTGAAGCGTTGAATTTCTTGTTGTAGATTTTCTGCAAGAGAAGCCAGAGCATGAGCGGAAGAAGTGATCTCTTCCATCGCTGCTAATTGTTCTTCTGCGGAAGCCGCAATCTCATGGGTAGAAGCCGTATTTACATTCGAAATTTCACTAATTTCATGAACCGATTGAGCCACTTCTACGGCATTACCATTCACTTCTTGTACCAATGAATTCATTTCGGTCAGACTTGATGAAATCTGATGTGAAGATGTTCTTAGCTGTTGGAATTGATCTGCCGCTTGTTGCACAGTCATCATCCCTTCTGCCACAGAACCATGAATATCGGTAAAGGTAGACAATGAACGTCCAATCTCATCGGTAATCTCTTTCAACAAGTTCTCAATATGTTGGGACGAAGCGCGCGATTGATCGGCTAACTTCTGCACTTCACCTGCAACCACATTAAACCCTTTACCATGTTCGCCAGCACGTGCTGCTTCGATAGCCGCATTCAGAGACAATAGATTGGTCTGCTTCGCGATATCATTGATCGTTTGTAAAATGACTGAAATTTCTTCGGATTTGCGAGATAAGTTCGTTACCACTTCATTGGCTTGATGAACCGATTGATCAATCTGCTGAATCTGACCGACGGTTTGTTGCATTAAGCGATCTCCGCTATCTGCTAGATAATTAGACGATTCGGATAAAGAAAGCAATGAGTTCGAATTGGTCTGTACCGTTTGTAACCAATCGGCAACTTGAGTTAATTGATCTGCACTTTGGCTTACATTTTTATTTTGACGTTCATTTCCGACAGAGAATTGTTCGATCGCTGTTGTGATCTGTTCAGTAGCATGACTGGTCTGTTCAGAACTTGCATTCAATTGCTCTGAAGAAGAGACCACATCACTAACAGAATCGTTAATAGAGCCAATCAATGAGCTTAAAGAGGCGTTCATATTATTAAAGGCATGTGATAATCTGCCGATCTCGTCTTTGCTAGGGTCTACAAGATGATGGGTAAGATCGCCATCGCTAATCGCTTCTGCAACAACAACAATTTTGCTCAGACGCTTGGTGATCGAACGAGTCACCAGTGCAACAACAATACCACCTATAATTAAAGATAATAGCAAAACAATGATCATTCTATATAAAATCGGCTGAGTCGCTTCATTGATCTCATCTTGATAAAAGCTTCCTGCAATACGCCATCCAGTCAGATCACTTGTTGTATAAACTAATTGTTTTTGTTTATTTTCGTAAAGGTAGGTGTAGCTCCCTTTGGAATCTGCTCGAGCCATGAGTTCTTCAGAAGACGAATTTTTTTCACCAATAGCTGTAGGATGAGAAATAAAATTGCTGTCTTTACCTACAATAAAAGCATAGCCTTCTTTACCAATTTTAACCGTCGCTGTTGTTGCTTGTAGTGCTTCTAAATTAATATCTAATCCGATAACTCCACTTTGATCGGCTGTTTGCTTGGCAATCGTCACCGTTAATTTCTGAGTAGAAGCCGAAATATAAGGATTCGTTATAATTGCTTTTCCTGATGAAGCAACAGCTTGCTTGTACCAATCACGTTCACGAGGATCATATCCGGCAGGGCTAGGTTTATCAGAAGAAGTGAAAAACTGACCTGTCGTACTTCCTACATAAAGCGACTCTACTTTTTTAAGAGAGGTAGAATAGCTTTTAAATTCAGTAACTAAATTATCTCCATTTGCATAATTGACTTGAGATACCTGACCTGCGAAATAATCAACAATATCTATATTTTGTTGCATTTCCGTATTAACTGTAGAATTTAGCGTTTCTACACTAGATGAAGCGCTATTGATCATTTCATTACTTAATGTTTTTTGGGCTAACCAGTATGATGTGAAGCTAGAAGTACCCAAAGCAACAATCATAACGATAAAGAAAGAAATAATTAATTTGCTGCCTATCGTTTGACAGCTGAGAAAACGTATAATATTTTTCATAACTCCACTCCTATATATCTGCATATTTATTCTCCTATTAACATCGGCAAAAGAACAGAAAAGAAATAGAGTAGATTATGAAAATATTCAAAATGTTTCATGAAACAAAATTGAGTGTATCATTTTTCACATGTTATTTCGGGTATCAGCCTATTGAAGAATGAATTTGAAGCCATTTGATTTGTAAATACAAACACAAAAAAGCATCTCTATTAAATGATCAATAGAGATACTTTCTGCCGTTTATACTTTTTACTGTATATTATAATGTGTTGATAAATTGCTCTAAACGATCCAATCCTTGCGTTAATACCTCTTGTGAATAAGCATAAGAGATTCGAATATACCCTTCTCCATACTCGGAAAAAGCATCCCCCGGAACTACAGCAACACCTGCTTCATCCAGTAAACGCAAAGCAAATTCCATCGAACCTATATTCAAATGAGCGATCGAAGGGAATAGGTAAAAAGCACCTTCTGGCTTAGTTAATGTCAGCCCCATAGCGATCAAGCGATCATATACATAATCACGTCGTTGTTGATATTCCTTTTTCATCGGAATGGCATCATCTATACCTTGAGTAAGAGCTTCTAGAGCAGCATATTGACTGACTGAACTTGCACAAGTGACATTGTATTGATGTACTTTAATCATGTGCTGGGTGAGTGTAGCAGGTGCAAAAGTAAAGCCAATCCTCCAACCAGTCATCGAATGAGATTTGGATAAGCCGTTAATCACAATCGTTTTGTCACGCATACCGTCACATAAAGAAATCGATTGATGAGGGGTATCATAGATCAATTCACTGTAGATTTCATCGGAAATGACAAATACTTCACGTGCTTGCAATAAAGTAGCGATCTCCTGTAATTCGGTAGCACTCATTACCCGTCCGGTAGGGTTAGAAGGATAACCTAAAATAATCGCTTTCGTCCGTGTAGATAGATGTTTTTCGATCAAATCGGCTGTTAATTTGAAATCGGTTGAACGGGTGTCTACATAGATAGGAACACCGCCGGATAAGCGAATAAGCGGTTCATAGCCTGGATAGATGGGCCCCGGTAAAATCACTTCATCGCCCGGTGTAATTAGCGTTCGTAACGTAATATCCAATGCTTCACTAGCTCCATTGGTAACAATCACTTCATCATTAGGATTATAATTTTGTCCGTATTTCTGTCTGACAAAATCAGCTGCTGCTTGTCGTAACGCAGGTAGACCGGCATTAGGTGTATAGACTGTTTTGCCATCGTTCATAGCCACGCCAGCGGCATCAATAATATGTTGAGGGGTTGGAAAGTCAGGTTGACCGATAGTCAGTGAGATCGCATTGGGGTATTGCGCAGCGGCATTAGCAATTTTACGAATACCACTGATTTGAATATCTTTGACCGATGCATTCAATAAATGTTCCATAATAAGATTCCTTTCATCAACCATAATATGTATATCATACTCTATCTAAATCATAGACGAAAAGAGGATCAGCGAACAGCAAAAACACCTAATAGAATGTTCTATTAGGTGCTTGGCTGGGATGAGTTAATTTAAAGTATACGTGTAGTGAGTCGAATCATATTGAGGGCCTGATTTCTCATAAGTGAACCAGTACTCCACTTTTGTGCCTGTGCTAAGTCCAGTGACACTCTGTTTCCATGTGCCTGAACTGTTGGTCATACGGTAATTTTGCTGTGATCCACCATTGATTTTGTAGTGGATATCGACATACTTGGCATCCGTTACAGGCTTGATATTAATACTGATTGCTGTAGCAGACACTTTCGTCACACCTGCTGTGTAGTCTGCGGTCGTGTGATCACCAGTCCCTGTTCCTGGATCAGGAGTCGGTGTAGTTGGGTCTGTAGGTGTTGGTGGATTGGTTGGATTGCCGCCTGTTAGATATTGCCCTGTAAATGGATTGAAATGGGCAAGGGATAAGATTAACCATCCTGTACTGGATACACAGTTTTGCTGCGCCATCACCCAGTAGCTATTGCTTGTGCCTTTAAGAGAATACGGAATACCGCCAAGTGAAGCTCCACTTGTTCCTTGTTTTTTGATAATTTCAGTGTTGATAGCGTTCGCTTTGGAGACATCGCCTTTCATATAATAAGCCAGCGACATAAAGGCTGATCCTTCAAACCACACGTCTGCTCCTGTATTACCAATCTGATTACCATTATCGTCATAAGCAGGCTTCACTTCATCGGTCCAATCGAAATCATAACCGGTTAATGTATTGCCAGCGTCATTATACGTCAATGTCTGTTTGTAACGTGGATTCGCCAGTGTACCGGGAACACCATTTGCATTTTCAACATAATCTAGACTTGCTCCATAATTGTGAGTCCCTGTGGTTCCAAGTGCTAATACAGCCCACGGATTCACATCTAGCGGAAGCTTAGGATCGATCAAATTGGTGTCATTTTTCCAACCACCGGTAAAGCGTTTGTTGGCATCGTCCCATACTTTATTATCAAGGAAGTTTTTGACTTTAGTCGCAGCTGCATTATATTTGGCTGCTTTGGTCGAATCGACAGACGCATAATATTGCAACACACGATAGATATCAATATTGTGCTCGGTAGAGCTCCACGGTTCATTGGAATTGCTCCATGCACTCCAACCGCCTGCTACACCGCCATTGGCTTGTTGATACTGTAGAGACCAATCTAGCGCTTTGATTGCCATAGGGCGATAGCGAGTATCATTGTATTGTTTTTCATACGCCATTGCCGCCATTGCCATCCATACAACAGGTCCTACATGTTCGCGAATTTCTTCGCCTGCACCGTTATTATACCAATATGAATTCAGCCAGTAGCCTGTAGGATCTTGAATATCTCGCATTTTGTTGAGTACTTTCTCAGCACGAACCCGTTCCCCTTTGACGATAAAAGCTATTGCGGCTACCGCCTGATCATATGTGTATACGATCTGTTTCGGATTGTTAGGTCCCCAGAAATCTTCAAAACTATCTACTAATCCGTCAAAAGCCAGTCCTGCTGTAGCATCTTGTTGCGTTTCTAACCATGTTAATGCCCGGTTAGAAGCATCACTTGCCGCATCTGCTCTCACAATGCCTGCTGATGGTAAAGTCGCCCCTACAACCAGTACTGCTGTGAGCAACAAGTGAGTGAATTTCTTTTTCATCAATATTCCTCCTCAAGGATAGTAGATAAATGAATCATAAAATGGGAAAAGGAAGGTTTGAATAGGCTATTTAAATTTCAATAAAGTAAAGTTCCAAAACCATCACTATTTTCCAGTATGTAACATTTATCTCACTCATTTTTACTTATGGAAGCGCTTACGTCAATATGGATAATCAAGGACTTAAGAAAGAGATTCTTGAAAAAGCAAAACTCCTACTCAAATAACATTGGCGTAGGAGTAGCTTGAAAAGGATAAGGGTTATACAAGAGGGCTAGGATAGATAGAGTAGCAAATAGATACCTTTTTTAAGGCAAACGTATGATATCAGTGATCAACGTAGTGCCAACCAATTTATTTTTATACATCGTATTTTTTCCTTGAGTGGGGGAGAAGCGAATACCAAAGTCACTTTTTCCATTGGATGTGATCGTGTTATAGGTCATCTTAGTTGCTGTTACTGTATTTTCGAGATCGATTCCGCCACTGTTACCTGTCCAATGATGAAGACGACCACGAATACGATAATAGGCGTTGTGAGACAGCTGGTTATTGTGGATTCGTAGATCCGAAGAACGAAGCACAATCATACCGGAAAAGTCGGTCTGACTAATATTATTACGCTGAATCTGTGTACGACTCCCCACTTGATCGAGTTCAATCCCAAAAGAACGTGTATCTTTAATGAAGTTATGATCGATCAATAATCCTGTGTACAGAGCAGTTGTAGGCACAGGATGTTCTAGATTAGCAGACGCTCTTATGCCTGATCCCAATGAACGATAGATCTGGTTATCTCGAATGATATTGTCATACGCAGGCATGGAATAATGAATCCCTACACCGGGCGAATCGTTGATGATATTGGTAGACACTTCACTATTTCTGCACATATAAAAAGCCAACACAGCATGATGAAGAATATTGTCTTGTACTAATCCATTTTTTTGTAATGAAAAGGATAATCCGTCACCTGCATAATGAGAATAGACTTCATTGCGCAAAAATTGATTGCCTTGATCGAGTGTACCTGATTCGACAGCGGCAAGTGTATCTTCACCTGCTTTCACCGAAGGACCTGCAAAATACACAGCAAAAATCGTCTTGGAACCTTGAAAAAGGGAATCTTGAATCATCACTTCATTGGCATCGGCAACCACCAGTGCGGCTCCTGCATTGTTCGTATATGTATCAAGGGTAAGGTTGGAAATATGAACATGATCTGCACGAATCACCAGTAGATCACGTGGGGCTTGATTCTGGCGAATAATCACACCATCTCGTGATTGTCCACGTATGGTCGTTCCGTCCAGTTCAATTTGAAGAGTCGTATTTACATTATAGATTCCGTTACGTACAAAAATATGAAGGGCTTGCGCATCAATCGCTTGTTGTAGAGATACATAATCCCCTTCTCCTGAAGCATCTACAATACTTTCATAACTTTCATTGGCAAAAGGAATAGAAGAATCCGCATAGGAGTGTGGAGCAGCTATAGATAGTAGAAATAATGTAAGCAGACAAAGGATGAATACCTTAATCCGTTGATGTATAAAAGTTGTATGCAGATGAATTCCTCCTTGTGATATTGTATAGTCGCTGTAATACATAGATGGATCAAATAAAGTGTAAGGATAGAATTAGTATGACTTAGGAGCTATTATTTCTTTTATTGTAAGGCTTTTGACTGATAATGTAATTGCAATTCTGGTGGTTTTCTTTATAATTGCATTGAACCTTTATTTTATAGGTATATGGATAGAGTATTCGGAATGGCAAATAGTACCGATCTATACGATGGTATTTGGTCTATTGGATAGCTGGTTAGGTAGAAAACGTAAATTATGAAGTATATCGTAATCCAATCTTAAGAATTGCGGATTGGATTTTATTTATGTTCAGCAGATATCTATTTAACATTGCGTATACAATACTTTAATCGTTACAACATCTATTGGTTATAATAAAGAATAGAGGTTATTAAAGGAGGCTGTTATGGGGGACAATACAATTATTCGTTTTGATGGAGTATCGAAGCGCTATGAAGATGGAACAGTAGTGCTCGAAAATATAGAATTTGAGGTAGAACGAGGTAAATTTTATACCTTACTCGGTCCTTCCGGTTGCGGGAAAACCACGATTTTGCGTATGATCGCTGGCTTTACTGAACCGACAGGAGGTTCGATTTATTTTAACGGACAGGTCATCAATAAAGTGCCTGCCAATAAACGTCAAGTGAATACGGTATTTCAAGATTATGCACTCTTCCCCCATTTGAATGTATTTGAGAATGTGGCTTTTGGATTGCGGATCAAAAAAATGAAAAAAGATGCAGTAACCGCCAAAGTGAAAGAAGCTCTTCAGTTCGTCAATCTAGAAGGATATGAGCAACGTTCGATTAGCGAAATGTCAGGTGGACAAAAGCAACGGGTAGCGATTGCGCGTGCACTGGTGAATGAACCGGAAGTCTTACTACTGGATGAGCCATTGTCTGCATTGGATCTCAAATTGCGTACTGAAATGCAGTATGAACTGCGTGAAATTCAGCAACGTTTGGGGATTACGTTTATCTTTGTTACCCATGATCAAGAAGAAGCGCTGGCGATGTCTGATGAGATTTTTGTTATGAACAAAGGGAAAATCGAACAAAGTGGAACGCCAAATGATATCTACGATGAGCCGATTAACCGCTTTGTCGCTGACTTTATCGGAGAATCGAATATTGTTCCAGGACGTATGATCGAAGATTTCTTAGTGGAATTTAACGGCAAAAGATTCCATTGTGTCGATCAGGGGCTACGTGATAATGAAAGTATTGAAGTCGTGATTCGCCCTGAAGATTTGGAACTCACAACTGTGGAAAAAGGCAAGCTTAAAGTGCGTGTCGATACCCAATTATTCCGTGGTGTTCACTATGAGATTAGTTGTTATGATGATTCCGGTCATGAATGGTTAGTACATTCAACTCGTAAAGCCGATCCGGGCAGTGAAATTGGGCTGGATTTTGAGCCGGAAGCGATTCATGTTATGCGTTTTGGAGAAAGTGAAGAAGACTTTGATCGTCGCCTTGAAGGTTATGAAGAAGGTGGGGTCTATGCAGGCTAATACACGCAGCATCTATATGCTGCCTTATTATATCTGGATCGTGTTATTTGTTATCGCACCGGTGGTGCTTGTAGGGTATTATTCTTTTTTTGATGTCGATGGTAATCTGACACTTCAGAATTATCGGACCTTTTTTACACCAACGTATTTGCAAATGACAATTAGCTCGTTCTGGTATGCGTTTTTAGTGACGTTGTTTTCACTATTAGTCGCGTATCCTGCGGCGTATCTGTTAACTCGCACCAAGCATCGGCAATTATGGATTTTGCTGATTATTTTGCCAACATGGATTAATCTATTGCTCAAAACGTATGCGTTTATCGGGATTTTTGGAACGTATGGTCCGATCAATGCATTACTAGGTACACTTGGATTTGGAGAACAGCAATTATTGTTTAATGCGTCTAGTTTTGTTTTTGTATCCGTATATATTTTTATTCCATTTATGATTTTGCCGATCTACAATGCACTGGAAGAAATGAATCCTACACTGGTATCTGCGGCACGTGATCTGGGTGCATCGGGTTGGATGACCTTTAGACGGGTGATTTTGCCGTTAACGATGGCTGGTGTGAAATCAGGCTGTATGGCGGTCTTTATTCCATCACTATCCCTATTTATGATTACACGTCTGATTGCAGGGAATAAAGTGATTACACTGGGTACAGCGATTGAACAGCATTTCCTTGTCACACAAGACTGGGGCATGGGTTCTACTGTAGCAGTAGTCTTAATTATTGCGATGGCTGTGATTATGATTCTAAGTGGCGGCTTCGGCAAGGAGGTACGTCATGACTAATAAAAATGGTTGGGGTAATCTGTATCTTGTTTTTGTATTTGCTCTATTATATGCACCGATTCTATATCTAATGTATTACTCATTCAACAGTGCAGGTAATATGCATGAATTTGAAGGATTTACATGGGAATGGTATGCCGAAGTATTTCAAGATACACGATTGATTATTATTGTCATTAATACGCTAGTGATTGCGTTGTTATCTTCAACAATTGCCACGATGATCGGGATTATCGGAGCGCTAGCTATCGATCGGATTCGTCGTCGCCGTCTCAAAGATACGCTGTTGTCGCTGAATAATGTACTCATTGTGAGTCCTGATGTGATTATTGGTGCGTCTTTTCTAATCTTATTTACGATGATTGGGATCAAATTAGGATTTGCTTCAGTATTGATCTCGCATATCGCATTCAGTATTCCGATTACCGTACTGATGATTCTGCCAAGATTGCAAGAAATGAGCCCTTCTTTGATTGATGCGGCTCGTGATCTAGGAGCAAGTCGTCGTGATGTGTTAAGCAAAGTTATTTTGCCATTTATTAAGCCGGGCATTTTTGCAGGATTTTTTATGGCATTTACGTATTCGTTAGATGATTTTGCTGTGACCTTTTTTGTAACAGGGAATGGATATTCGACACTATCGGTTGAAATTTATTCTCGTGCTAGACAAGGGGTTGCGTTATCAATCAATGCGTTATCTACGCTGATCTTCTTATTTACGGTGATGTTGGTAGTTGGTTATTATATGATCAATCGCCGGGCTACCAATAAGCCACGCCGCGAAGAACCGATCGCAGTAGGAGGTCCAAGATGAAGACTCTTACACGGATGTTTCTCAGTATTATCGTGGTCGCTCTGATCTTGATGTATACCGCATCACGCTTGAATGTGAGCGAAGGCTACTCCAGTGGAAATACGCTCACGATCTACAACTGGGGTGACTATATTGATCCAGATATTCTAGATCAATTTCAAAAAGAAACAGGCATTACCGTAATCTATCAGACGTTTGATTCTAATGAAGCGATGTTGACAAAGATTGAGCAAGGCGGAACGACATTCGATGTAGCGATTCCGTCAGATTATGCGATTTCCAAAATGCGTGAAGAAAATCTATTAATTCCGCTTGATCATAGCAAATTGCCGAATTTGAAAAATATTGATCCTAAATTTATGAATCAATCGTTCGATCCTAATAACAAGTATTCTGCACCTTACTTCTGGGGAACCGTTGGAATTGTCTACAATCCCAAGTTAGCCCAAGGGATCAAGTTCGATAGCTGGGACGATCTCTGGGATACTAAGCTACGTAATAATGTATTGCTAACAGATGGTGCTCGTGAAGTGATCGGGATGTCGCTTAACAGTCTGGGGTATTCGCTTAATGATACGAATGAGCAACATTTACAACAAGCATTAACCAAGCTCAAAAAGTTGACCCCTAACGTCAAAGCGATTGTAGGCGATGAGATCAAAATGTTGCTGGCAAACAACGAAGCCGCGGCAGGTCTAGTCTTTTCGGGAGATGCGTCTGAGATTATGGATCAGAATGCTGATTTGGATTTTGTCGTTCCCAAAGAAGGTACAAACTTATGGTTCGATAATATGGTTATTCCCAAAACAGCCGCCAATGTCGATGCTGCACACAAATTTATCAACTTTATGCTAGATCCCAAAATCGCCGAGCAAAATACAGAGTATGTAGGCTATTCTACACCGAATGCCAAAGCACTCAAGTTATTGCCGGAAGACATTTCGAGTGACGAACGCTTTTACCCGCCACAAGAACTAACAGATAAGCTTGAAGTGTATGATAATCTGGGCAAAAAAATGCTGGTACATTATAATGAGTTGTTTTTGCAGTTTAAAATGAATAAGTAGTGATATCCTGAGCTGTCCTTTAAAGGGCAGCTTTTTTTGATGTTGGCAAAATAAAGAAATACATAAGAAAAGTGAATACCTTGAAAATACAAACTATAAATCTTAATTTCACACATTGTTAAAAGTAAGCGCTAACATCATAATAAAGTCATAAACCGTACGTTTTGTACAAATTATCCAATAAGGGGGATATTAAAAGATATGAAAATGCCAAGCAAAACAGTTGCTCTGTTATTAGCAGGTGCACTGGCGTTCGGACTTGCAGGTTGTGGTAACAGCGATTCAAGTTCAAGCGGTTCAGGAGCAAGTGGAGACAGTGGGGACAAAACAAAGATCACGTTCCAAAATATTTATCCTGATCCAACCACACCAACCTACAAAATGATTCACCAGATCGTCGATCAATATGAGAAAGAACATCCAAATATTGATATCGAACTGGATACGCTAAATACAGATCAACAAAAATTAAAACTTAAAACGCAAGCGGCTTCTAAAGAAATCCCTGATATCACGATTGTGAATCCAGCGGCTCAGATGAAACCGTATATCGATGCAGGCTTGCTTGCTCCATTGAATGATGTCGTTGACAAAGGCGGTCTAAAAGATACATATCAAGAAGGACTGCTTGATTATTACAGCAAAGATGGAAATGTGTATGCACTTCCAGATGGTAATAATATTGAAGTTGGTTTTTATAACAAAGCTTTATTCGCCAAAGCAGGCATCGCTGCTCCGCCAACGACATTCGATGAGCTACTTGCAGATGTGAAAAAGCTTAAAGATGCAGGTATCACGCCTATCGCAATCGGTGAGAAAGATTCATGGACAGGGTCATTCCTATTTATGAACATCTTGCTTCGTACTAACGGTGGACCTGGATTCTTGCAAGATGTAGCAGATGGCAAAAAAACATTTAACGATCCTGCCTTCGTCGAAGCTGTCGATGCTTTCCAAAAATTAGTTCAAGCAGGCGCTTTCCCTGAAGGTGCAACATCGATTGATGCTACAGCAGGCGGTAACATGTTCCGTACAGGTCAAGCGGCTATGTTCTTTATCGGAACATGGGAAACAGGCGCTAACGACGGTTCAACGATCGGTAAAGACGTGAGCGTATTCAAATTCCCTACGGTTAATGGTAAAGGAAATCCAGATGAGTTCATGTTAGCTCCAGGTAGTGCATTTGCCGTATCTGCGAACAGTGAACATTTAAAAGAAACCAAAGATTTCTTAAACTACTTTGCACTGAATTTACCTAAAGTATCGTTCGAATTGAAAAATGCGGTCGGTCTAGGTCAAAAAGTAGACGGTGACTTCAAAGCCGCTGGATATTCTCCACTTGCAATTGATGTACTGGATCTGTTCAAAAATGTAAAAGGTGGCGACTTGTCATTCGATAACACGATGAACCCAGCCGTATCTCAAGTCCATTTAAGCAGTATTCAAAGTTTATTTGTACAACAAGTGGATCCAAAACAAATTGCCCAAGAGCATCAAGCTGCATTTGAAGCGAATCCTTAAACTAACCTAGAGATAGATATGTGATATGTAGCAGCGAGGGGGCGTCAACAGCGTCCCCTTCGCTATGAGTAGAATAGGCCAAAGAGAGAAAATAAACTTTAGAGTTGGAAGGAGGGAGAAGCCATGAATGTACTAAAAGTACCTGCTCGCACAATTGCTATTTTTGTACTTCCTTGTCTGATCCTTTACATAGGAACAGTGTTTATTCCTATTCTGGTTTCTTTTTACACAGCGATGTTGGACTGGAATGGTATTTCAGATGCCAAGTTTGTCGGTCTGGCGAATTTCAAAACATTACTGTTTGATGATCCTAACTTCTGGATGTCTGTGAAGCGTACGATTATGTATGCTGTCTTTTCCATTATTGAGATCCCAATTTGTTTGTTGTTCGCTATCTTGTTGAATCGTTATATTCGCAAAGGAAATCGTTTGGTGACGATCTATTTTGTTCCTGTTATTTTGTCTAACGTTATTTTGGGACAATTGTGGAAAACGATCTACAATCCGGCTTCGATGGGCGGGATGTTAAATGGAGTATTGATCAAGCTAGGTCTGGATAGCTGGACACATAGCTGGTTGACGGAGCCTGCGATTGCGATGTATGCAATCTACTTTGTATCGTTGTGGCAGTACTTTGGTTACCATCTGTTGATCCAATTTACAGGGGTACAGAATATTCCAGACGAAATCTATGAAGCTGCCAAAATTGATGGAGCCGATGGATTCAAAGCAGACCGTTATATTACATTCCCGATGGTAGTGCCTATTTTCAAAATCTCGGTGGTGCTTGCCTTTATTGGTTCACTGCAAGCCTTCGAGCTAGTCATGGTTATGACCGGCGGTGGCCCTGCACATGCGACCGATACGATAGCGACACATATGTATAATATGTCGTTCTTATCTCAGAAGTACGGGTATGGTAGTGCTGTAGCGACATTCCTTGTTATTTTCTGTCTAGTCATCACCGTAGTGATCAATGGTGTATTTAACAAAATCGAACGTAAAGTGACGTAGAGGAGGAGAGCACGATATGAATAATGTGAAAAAATGGTTCGTGTATCTACTCTTCGCGATCCTGATCGTTACGCAATTGTATCCACTATTATGGCTAGTGATGTATTCACTCAAAACCAACGAAGAAATTCTAGGAGGTAGCTTTTTCGCTCTTCCGAATATTCCGCAGTGGCATAACTATGCAGATGCTTATACTTCAGGTAGCTATCTCAAGTATTTAGGCAACAGTGTCATCGTTACAGCGATTAGTTTGTTTGCTGTTATTATTTTCAGCTCAATGACTGCATATGCGATTACTCGCTTTAAATGGAAATATGGTCAATATGTAATGTTGCTGTTTTTGCTAGGCATGATGATTCCACTACAAGCGACATTATTACCACTAATGATTATTTTCAAAAACTTAGACCTGCTTAATACACGCTGGTCGATTATTATTCCATACACAGCATTTGCTTTACCGATTGCGGTATTTATTTTAAGTGGATTTATGCGATCTATTCCGACGGATATCGAAGAATCTGCTTTTATGGATGGAGCAAGTGTGTACCGGATTTTCCGTAGTATTATTTTGCCGATCTCTGTGCCACCTGTGATGACGGTATGTATTCTAACCTTTATCAATATCTGGAATGAGTATATTGTAGCGGCGACTTTTATTTCATCCGAAGAACTCAAAACGTTGCCGTTCGGGGTGTATACCTTTGTCAGTCAGTATTCAGTCAATTACGGAAATATCGGAGCATTTCTTGTCATGGGTGCGTTACCGGTTATTATTTTCTACTTTATTCTGTCTGAACGTATCACAAAAGGAATGGTTGCAGGAGCAGTAAAAGGATAATTACCAAAAGCTACACAAAACTATTTTGCCAGAAGCTACCTTTATTGGTACTATCTCTGTATAGGGACTTGGCGGTAATCATGAAGAGGAACCAATCCTTTTTATGGTTACCGCCCTTTGGCTTTTTAGCGAACCTTGTAGAAAGGAGCATTCCACCGTGTCACGAAGCTTACATTCGATTCATAATCGGTTATTTATTTTGTTTTTGTTCTGTATGGCTGGGATTGTGTTGTTAGTAAGCATCCTTTTTTATAACCGTACAACGACTCAATTTCATGAAAAGCTAGGCGAGATTGCACAGAAAAATGTATCACAAACGGTGGGATTGCTTGATCTTCTGCTGGGTAGTTATGATAGCCTTTCCAAATCAATTAGTGCCAATGTAGATATTGTGCGTCTGCTCGGTCAGAAGTCAGCAAGTTCGCCGCAAGTGGAGTACATTAATCAGAATTACATTACAACGATTATGGGTGCGATTTACTTTTCACGGGATGATCTAGTAGGAATTCATGTGATCGGTGAAAATGGCAAAATCTACGATTATAGCAATTCGATGAATGTGATCGATCCTGAATATACAAAATCGTCATGGTACCAGCAGATTAGTGGGTCGTCCGGTCAGATGGTATGGCTAGGCGTGTTTCCTCATTCGATTATCGATCAGGTGGAAGATCAGCCTGTGTTTGCTTTCGGTCGCCCTATTTTCAATCTCAACGAGCAACATCAGATAGGAATCGTATTGATCGAAGCACGAGCAGATACGTTTTTAACAGCAATGAATAATCTGAAATTAGGGCCTCATAGTGAAGTGAATATTGTAACAGGCGATGGCAAACATATCCCAACTTCGATAGAACCGAACAGTAAGCCTGGAACGATACCACCTCATATTTCACTTCCTCAGATTCCCGGTCAGGTCAATGTACAGCAGAATAATAGCCGTCTGATTGCCGCTTCCAAGCTGGGGACCACCAATTGGACAATCGTCAGCTCCACACCAGATCGTGATCTCAATGTCGAACTGACTCAGACCAAGCGTTATCTATTTATTGTGGTCACGGTGCTGATTGTGGTCTCTGCGCTGATCGCTTTTATCGTTTCCCGTACGATCTCTTCGCCACTCAAGCGATTGATTCGAGAAATGAAGCAAGTGGAAAATGGGAATTTTCGTGGCATGGTGACTGTCACCTCTTACGAAGAAATCAATTCACTTGTATTATCTTTCAATCATATGGTCGCGCGTATCGAAGAACTGATCGAACGGGTCAAAGTCTCTTCGGTCAGTGAAAAGAATGCCGAGCTTCATGCGCTTCAATCACAGGTTAATCCTCACTTTCTCTATAACACACTGGATATGATCTACTGGATGCTCGATGAAAAAGGAAATGATGAGCTGGGCGATGTGGTGCTATCGTTATCGCATATGTTCCGTTATAGCAGTCATTGGGAAGACCATGCACTGGTTACGTTACGAGAAGAGATCGAACAGATCAATCATTATCTGACGATTATTCTGATCCGACTGGATGGTCGGTTAAGTGTAGAGATTGATGTCGAAGAGCAGTGGATGGATCTTCATGTGCCGAAGATGTTGCTACAACCGATTATCGAAAATGCGGTCAAACATGGCTTAGAAGCATTAGATCGACCGGGCATTTTGCGAGTGAGAGCGATACCGGATCGCAAATACCTCAATATTATTATTTCAGATAATGGTAAAGGCATGAATGAGTCTACCTTGGAGCGACTGCGAGATTCATTACTTCGTCCAACCGATCCTGTACATCGTGAACGGAAAAGTATTGGCTTGCAAAATCTACATCAGCGGTTGTCTCATATGTTCGGGATTACTCATGGTATACAGATCGAGAGTTCTCTTGGAACAGGGACAGCGGTCAAATTAGTGCTACCGTTATCTGATCAATCTTCTCCTCTATCCTTGTCTGCGCAGACGATAGATTCTGAATATTCAGATCAACCTATTTCGATCCATAAAGGAGGTATTGTTCGTGCACATTCTGATTACAGACGATGAAAGTTATATCCGTGAAGGGATCAAGCGTACCATCGAAAGTGTTTTTCCTAATTATCATGTTCATCTAGCATCTTCTGCGGAAGAAGCGGTATTGATGATGAGCCAGCATCGGATCGATATTATTCTGACCGATATTCTGATGCCCGGTATTAACGGTCTCGAATTGATGCGTATCTCCCGTCACAGTCAGCCTCAAGCGAAATGGATTGTCATCTCGGCGCATTCCGAGTTCTCTTATGCGCAACAAGCATTGCATCTAGGAGCAAGAGATTATCTACTGAAACCGATCGGCAAAAAGAAACTGATCGAACTTATGGAATCGCTTACGATTGAGATCCGTCAGGAAAGAGTCGTCTCCAAAGGAGAAGCAGCGCTCAAAGATGGATTGAATTACTTGCGTGAAGCAGTGTTTCAACGGTTAGCGGCAGGACTCAGTATGGGCAAAATCAGTCTGGATACCTTTATCGCTGATTATCCCGAATTTCATCTGCTTCTGGTTAAAATGGAACAAGATGAGCACAGTACCCATCTGGAACATTTTATCGTGGAAAATGTATTAAATGAATTGATCGATCAGTCAGGTCAGGGGTTCGTCGTGAGCTTTGATCGCAATAGTCTGCTGGGCTTAGTCACCTTGCATGCTCATGTACAGATCGAGCATTTGTTAGAGCCATTGCAAGGGCATTTGCATAAGTATTTGAAAGTTCCTTTTTCCACCAGACACTCGGGTCCTCACCATGAGATTGAACATGTGGCTGTTGAAGTCAATCGACTACGTGAAGAGAAAATTCAACAAATCGATGCGCCAGAAGAAGGAAGCAGTAGCGATCAGGCGATTCAAGTGGCGCTACAGTATATTCGCGCTCATTTTAACGAAGAATTATCTTTAGAAAAGGTAGCGGCTGTTGTATTTCTGAATCCGATCTATTTCAGCCAGTTGTTCAAGCAGAAAACAGGGCAAGGGTACAAAGATTATGTCATCTGTCTGCGGATGGAACAAGCCAAAGTGCTATTGCACAATCCCAAGCTCAAGCTGGCTGATATTGCAGAACAGATCGGCTACACCAATGTCGGTCATTTTACACAAGTGTTCCGCAAAAAATTCATGGTGACTCCGACAGAGTATCGGATGCAGGAAAAAATCTTGAATACGTGAGTGTGATTGGATCACTAAAAGTTAATCAACTCAATATAGAATAGACAAAAACCTAACTTCATTTAGAAGTCAGGTTTTTTATGTGTAATGTTCTTATTTGATAAAAAATGAAAAATACCAAGTCTAATAAGCCAATCCTACCCGATATCCAATGTAACGAGGATCGCTTAATTGCTGATAAGTGAAATAGGCTGTATCTCCTGTCGAAATAGATGCTCCACCTTCAGGCAAAACATCTTGCTCATCACGATAGACACCGGTGTAATCTCCATCGGGCAAGTACGTCGGACAGACCACTGTCCAGTCTAGCTCGGAATCTCGCAAAGTCTCATACATCATCCGGTGTTCTTCCGCAGCACGGGTGCTTTTCCGCTTGGATTCAGAAGATTCATAGCGGTACTTATCGGCTTCAATACGGCTTTGTAAAATACCTGCTGTCCCGACTGTAATAATGCGCGCAATCGACTGCTTCTGCATCAGCTCAGCAATCATCGGCGTGCTGACAGATAACGTATTCGTTTTATCGGTATTCAGTGTACTGATCACAGCTTGTACCCCGTCTAACGCCGTATAAAGGTCACTACTGTTCAATACATCACCCATGATAACACGCAGACTTGGAATCTGTTCGTGGATAGGTAAAGAGTGATTGATCGCTGACATATTTTTAGAAGAGTCTACCAAATCCTCTGCATATTCTGCCAATTGCACATTTAACTTATCCAGAGAACGCACCAATACGGCAACTTCGTGTCCATCTTGAAGTGCATATTGCAAAGCGAATCGTCCGACACGTCCGGTAGCACCAAGCAGTAATATACGCATTAGTTACTCTCAGCGTTTTTCCAGTTTTGCTCACAAAATGCTGCTAATTCTTGTTCTTCCTCTTCTTCTAGGTCGAAATCAAGCACACGTTCTGTGCCTTTTTCCATAATATCGTAGCTCACAATACCATTGCCTGTTTCTTGGACTTTATAGATTGCACGAATATATAGACCATTTACGGAGTAAATATCATCTTCTTCATCCACTTCAAAATCGATAAAAAATTCATAGCGTTTGCCTACCAAAATCTCAAAAGGGTCTTTAATCATTTCTACTTGATAACTGGTAATATCCATAATTCTATTCCTCCTGCATCCTTAGCGATGCGATTATATTATTCTAGTGATGTGGTATACATATAAAGTGCACTGTCATTGCTCAGTGCCGTCTTATTATAGCACGATTGCCGGAAAGTAGAGGATAGGGAAAGTGTGCTTCTTTTAGATTGAACAAATGTTTAATGTCTATTGAACAATTGTAAAAAGCATTGTATACTCAAAAGATACATGACATGTCAGCTTTTTCGCAAGTGATCGTCATCCAGATTGGCTTAGAGGAGAGAAATGGAATGAAGGCTTTATCCAAAGGGCAGACTGCTCTGTTTTTAGCATTTTTGATCTTAATGTGGGGTGTGAACTGGCCCTTATCCAAGTTCGCATTAAATTATGCACCTCCTATTTTATTTTCCGGTATTCGGACATTGATTGCAGGGTTATTGCTATTGGTTGTCGCTTTACCACGTTTGCGTGATTTACGTTGGAAGCAGACTTGGAAAATCTATGCGATATCTGCAATTCTAAATATTATTTTGTTTTATGGCTGTCAGACTATTGGGATCGCTTATATGCCAGCTGGATTGTTTTCAGCGATTGTCTTTTTACAACCGGTATTGGTAGGCTTCCTATCCTGGTTATGGGTGGGCGAATCGATGAATCCGCTCAAAGCTGTCGGACTAATCTTAGGTTGTGCAGGTGTAGCTACGATTAGTGCAGGGGGCTTCTCAGGTTCTATTTCAGTGATCGGTATCGTATTGGCTTTGGCATCGGCAGTGAGCTGGGGTGTCGGAACTGTGTATGTGAAAAAAGTAGGCGACCGTGTTGATCCAATCTGGTTGGTGACTATTCAGTTGATTATGGGTGGAGTCGTGATGACTGCTGTCGGCACAGGAACGGAAAGCTGGGGAGACATTACGTGGAACGCTACGTTTATTGGTGTATTGCTGTTTATCTGTATTTTCGCAATCGCATTAAGCTGGTTATGTTTCTTCCGTCTTGTTGGTTCAGGTGAAGCAAGTACAGTGGGTTCATACACGTTCTTGATTCCGTTAGTATCTATTATTCTTAGTGTGCTCTTTATGGGCGAATCGGTAACGGTTAACCTGATTATTGGACTGGTATTGATCGTCATTAGTATTTTACTGGTCAATCGTACACCGAAAGAAAAATCAGGTCATACACCTGTTATGAATATCGATACCAAAGAAGTACATTCTTAATCCAATAGAAATATAAAAATAAAAAGACTCTTTGATTGAAGCTCATTCGATCAAGGAGTCTTTTTTGTATGGTCTTCTGTATTTAGCTAGAGGATTCTAAAGGTTCGGTCTGCAACTGTTGTTGTTTGTTAAACAGACTAGGAGCGATAAATAGACTAAGCAAAATACTTGTAATAATCGCTGAAGTCATCGTTGTAAAAACAATTAATAATTGAAAACGCACTGCTGTAATCGGATCTGCACCTGCGATAATCTGTCCGGTCATCATACCCGGTAATTGGACTAATCCCAGTGTTTTCTGACCATCAATAGTAGGGATCATACTGGAACGGACCGCGCTTTTGAGTACAGGCATTATCGCTTGTCTTGGCGTTCCTCCAAGTGATAGAAGGAGAATGATTTCCCGTTGTCGTAGTGTCACTTCAGAACGAAGTCGAGTGACTAATAAACTTCCCAGTATCATCGAATTTCCGATAATCATACCGCTGATCGGTATAATATAACGGGCAGTTGCTGGAATAATGTTGAAGCCTAACAATAATGCTTGTGTGACAATCTCGACAATCACTAATGTAATAAATACTTTGATCGTCATATACGGAACCGATTTTCCTTTTTTGGAAACATTCAGTGAAGCAACTGTAATCATCAACAATAAGAATAGACCGACGACCCATAATTGCTCTAAGCCGAAAATAAAATTTAACACATAGCCGATAATTAACAGTTGGATAGTAGCTCGTAATGTAGCGATCAGTACATCTTTTTCTAGCCCTAATTTGAAAGAGCGAGATAACACAACAGCAAAAAGTACAAAACACAAAGATAGCGTCAAAGCGATAATTGTCATTGGAGTTCACCTTTGATAAATTGCCGGGCTTCTTCTGTCTGTGGATGTGCAAAAAAGTCAGCGGTTGATCGCTGTTCTAACAATTGCCCGTTCATCAAAAACCATGTTTCTTGTCCAACACGTTGTGCTTGTTCCATCTGGTGAGTCACCCAGATCAAAGTGATCCCTGATTCTCGATTGATCTCTAATAACAGTTGTTCCACTTCTCGGACAGAAGAAGGATCAAGTGCAGAAGTGATCTCATCAAGCAATAAAATTTGTGGTTGATTAGCAAGTGTACGTGCGAGTGCTAAGCGCTGTTTTTGCCCGCCAGACAGGTCTTGTACATGTTGTGTGAGTAGACTTGAAGATAATCCGACTTGTTCCATAAGAGTCTCAGGATTGCCGATATCGATCCCGTGTAAGCGCTGAGCGGTCTGCAAATTATAAAGAGCAGTTCCTTGTACCATTGGAGCATCTTGGAACACAATGCCTACATTGCGACGTAGTTCAGTAATAGGCCAGCTATGTATATCTTTGCCTTGAATATATAATTGTCCGGTGTCTGGAGTGATCAGTAGATTGCAAAGCGATAGCAATGTGCTTTTGCCAGAACCAGAAGGCCCTACCAGTGTAGTAATTGAGCCTTGCTTGATATCCCCATCAATACGATCTAATACAGTCACCGTATGATTAGCATGTGCAAACGATTTGGTGATATGTTGAAATTGAACCGCACAAGCAGATGGATGTGATAATGTCATTCGTCGCTCCAACATCCTTTCGTAATCTTTCTAACGTACTCTTTTATTATAAATAGTTCTGCAACAATAGAAACATCCTCAGGTGTATCTTTTGGTATACTGATTTTACAGAAAATAAGAGTAAGTGTTGAAGGAGGATTGAAATGTCATTTTCAATCGTTGTTTTTCAGGGACCTAGTGCATCAGGTAAAAGCACATTACAAGCAAGACTGGGTGTACCCAAAATTGTAACATGGACATCCCGCCAACCTAGAGCGGGCGAACAAGATGGTGTTGATTACCATTTTGCGACTAGAGAGCAGATTGAACTCATGTTTCGTCAAGGATTGATGTTAGAAATGAGTGAATATCGCAATAACCTATATGGAACATCAATTAGCTCGATTGAAGATGCAGGCAAAGATGGACAGGTACGTTCAACTGTAATGGATGCACCCGGAGCCAAGCTAGTCAAAAACAAATGGGGCGACCGTGTATTGTTAATTGGTGTACTGGCCGATCGGGAGCAACTGGCAAAGCGATTGTTTGATCGTAAAGTTAGTATTGCTGAACAGGAACAACGGCTACTTAGTTATGATCAAGAAAAATCAGCATTATCTGCATGTGATCTGATTATTCATAACTCGGAAGGACAATTACGTACAGCTGAAAAGGTGATTGACTTTATTCGTGAAGGCATCACTCATGCTACACGTCAATAAGTAGATAACAGATAAACAGAAAGCCCCAAAACCATTACTCATGATTTTGGGGCTTTCTCTCAAAAAAATTATTTAAGGTTGTCTTCAGGCAATGAATTGTGAGATTGTGGCGGTGCCGGTTTTAGTTCTGGCTTCACGCTAAACGGTTCTGGCTTGCTGATTTTAAATTCATGACCATCCGGTGCTGGCCCGTTTATCCATTTCAGTTCTTTGCTACTTTCAGAATTCGTGTAAAGAGTATGAGAAAATTCGGTTGCTTCCCATTCTGGTGGAAGCGTTCCAGGTACAATTGGACCTTCTTTTGCTTCTAATTCTTTAATAGCCGCAAGCCACTGGTTTTGGTGCATGGTGTCGCGGGCTAATAAGAATGAAAACAAGTCTTTTACGCCTTTATCATCTGTCATGCTATAGAGACGGGCTACCTGCAAACGCCCTTGTGATTCTGCATTAACGTTGGCACGAAAATCAGCCAGCAAGTTGCCGCTTGCTACGATATATCCTGCGTTCCAAGGAACACCATTGCTATCTTTTGGAGAAGCGCCTAGACCGTGAACAATGGCGTGCTGAGGATTCATGCCGCCCATGATGGCTCCAACTATTGGATCACTTGCAGCTTTTTCCTGTTCATGAACAGGTGCCCCTTCAAGGAGTCTTGCCACCATCGTTGCGAGCATTTCAATATGCCCCAACTCCTCTGTTCCTGTATCCATCAGCAGATCTTTATATTTTTCGTTTCCTCTTGTACTCCACCCTTGGAATAAATATTGCATGGCAACTGACATTTCGCCGTATTGACCGCCGATCAGTTCCTGCACTTTTTTAGCAAAGACTGGATCTGGAGCATCCGGTTTTGCGTGATATTGCAGTTCTCCTGTGCGAAAAAACATAAATAAAACCTCCAATTTGATTTTAGTTTTTATCCTTAGAGCTCACTTGCCTTTGTTCTTTGGAATGGCATTTTTTGGATGCCTACCATCATCATTAGAGTCACTTCTACTTGCATGGAGTTATCGATTTTTAGTATTCAAATGTGCAGGAACAGATTCATTTTCTACAACATTCTGTTACTGGTTTAGATGGTTACCCATTCGCCTCAATCATTGATAACTCTGCAATTTATTTTTACCCAAATCATTCTTTTTAAAACCCATATTCTGTATTTTTTAGCTCATCTCAGCATTCTTTTTTATCGTTAGGTATGCTCCATAGATTCTACTCATATTTAATAATTCAAATAGAGCGTTCACAGATAAAAAGAGAAATTCGTCGTGAGTAACACGGCTTCACCTTTTAATATTTTGCTATTAACACAGCTATTACTTCTGGTAATAACACATATATAAACGAAAATAAGAGCTCTTTTACTTATTACTCTTTTGGCTCCAACAATAAGATGATGTAGCTTACATCGCTCTCAAAATTACAATCCAGCAAGATGTCCTTTGTTTCAGCTACTCGTTTATAACCGAATATTGTAGCCATAGAAAAAAACACCTCAGCATTGATTTACTGGTATTTTCATACCCGTTTTTCAACGAAAGGTGTTTTTACATATATCATGTATAACGCAAATTTATTCCGATTTCGGATGGCGTTCTTGCAATTCAAGCCAGATAGCAGCTAGATCGAGTTCACCTTTACCATTATTATTCGCTTCACGATACGTGCGATCTGCGGCTTCTGCAAGTGGCAATTGTAGGTTTAACCGCTTCGCTTCAGTAGTGAGTAAGCCCAAGTCTTTGGAAATTAGACTTAACATAAATGCCGCAGGGAATTCGTTATGGATAAACATCTCTTTTTTACCCGCTAATAGCGGAGTTGCTACAGCAGATTCACCGAACATTTCTAATACTTGTTCGCGTTGTAATCCAGAACGTTCAGCGATTAATAACGATTCTGCAATCGCTTGTGTAGAGATACCTAGCAATAAATTGATCGATAATTTGGCAGCACTACCGTTACCCACTTCACCGAAATGGATCGTTTTCTTCCCTAAAATATCAAAAAACGGTTGGCAAGCTTCGATCTCTGCCGTCTGACCGCCTGCGAGAATAACGAGAGTGCCTTGCTCTGCTGGCGCAACAGAACCAGATACCGGAGCATCGACATAGATTGCTCCTTTGGCTGATATCTGCTCGGCAAATTCTTTTGCTTCTTCTGGGCTGATCGTGCTCATATTGATCACATACGTACCTGCGCGAAGCTGACTCAGAATACCTTGTTCTCCGCTCAGCACATCGTCTATCGCTTCTTTTTTGGTCAGCATGATAAAGATGACTTCTGCTTGAGCGATGGCTTCTACAGGGGAAGCGTATAGTGTTGCTCCTGCTTCGGCTAAAGGTTGAGCACGCTCTATTGTACGATTGTATACCTGTACGTTATATCCTTCTTTGAGCAAATTGTGAGCCATAGGCAAGCCCATATGACCTGTGCCGATCCACGCTATATTCTTCATTATTGCCACTCCTTTGATGAGTATAAAATGATCTAATCGTGATGCTGATTTGTTTAAAGCTATTCTTTTGATGGTACTCATGTATGAATACCCAAATGATGTTCAACTTATGCTTTATTATAAATGGGTCTTCTTTATCCGACCATAACAGTTGACATTATCGCAACCTGTAACTATAATTGTTACATGTAAGGGTTAATGCATATTACAGCTTGATAGCTACACATATAGCAAGTACGTATTTCGTCGAATCATACACATTAAATGGAGGTTTTAGATATGAAAATCGCAGTTATTGGTGCAACAGGTAAAGCAGGATCATTGATCGTTGAAGAGGCTTTGAGCAGAGGACACGAAGTAACAGCAATCGTCCGTAACGCTTCTAAAGTACAACAAGATAAAGTGAATGTAGTTGAAAAAGAAGTATTGGATCTAACAACAGAAGATATTAAAGGCTATGATGTTGTAGTGAATGCATATGGTGCTCTGCAAGGACAAGAAGAATCTCATGTGACTGTAGGTCAATCGTTGATTGAGATTTTGAAAGGTGCTCCTGATACTCGTTTAATCGTAGTTGGTGGTGCAGGTAGCTTGTATGTAGATGATGCTCAAACCGTACGCTTAATCGATACACCAGACTTCCCGGAAGCTTACAAAGCAACCGCATCTAGCCAGGGCAAAAACTTGGATGATTTGAAATCATCTAGCGGTATTCAATGGACATTTTTAAGTCCTGCTGCCTTTTTTGATGCATCAGGTCCACGTACAGGTTCATACACAGCCGGTCAAGAAAAAATGATCGTTAATAATGAAGGCAACAGCTACATTAGCTATGCTGATTATGCGATTGCGATCGTAGACGAAGCAGAGCAAGCTGCACATGTGAACCAACGCTTTAGTGTAGTAGGCGAAGCGAAGTAATATTCTTTTCAAATAAAATAGATGTATGAAAATCTATAGATAGATTCAATCATCTGTACAATCACAAAAAACCTTTTTCCTTATCATAGGGAAGAGGTTTTTTGCAATCGTATTTCTCTATATTGATGCAACAAATACATAGCATTCCCTGTAAAAACCATATATAATAAGTGGAAAAACAATTCCGATCAGAATTGTAGGGAAAACGGTGGGATATTATGGGTAAGCATATCAAAGGCGTAACCTCCATCAAAAAAGCAGTCTATGACCGAATTGCGATGCAGGACGATATATCCAAAGCAGAAATTATGAATGAATTTCAGATGACTAGCAGTAGCCTTACTCGTCTGCTTGAAGAAATGACAAATGAAGGCTGGATTATGGAGTCTGGATTCGGTCAATCGACAGGTGGAAGACGACCGATTTTGTATCGGATCAATGCGAATTTTCGCTATATTTTTGGCTTAGATATTTCACGTATTTATTCCGTATTGGGGCTTTATGATATGCGGATGCAACCGTTAGCGATGGTGCGCTGGTCTATGGATGAGAGCATGACACCTGAGCGATTAGTCCAGCATGTACAGCAACAAGTAGAACAGATGTTATCTGAGCAAGGCATAGCCCATAACTTGGTGATCGGAATGGGTGTAGGTGCAGTAGGACCTCTTAGCCGTGAGCAAGGCAAAATACTTAATCCGCTTTACTTTGCAGCACCGGGTTGGAAAGACATTCCACTACGACGCTGGTTAGAAGAAGCGACAGGCTTATCAGTTACGCTTGAAAATGGAGCGAATACTGCACTTACAGGCGAGCACTGGATGGTGCGTGATGAACATATCCAACATATGTTGTATGTGCATGTTGGTACAGGTCTACGGTCTGCGATGATGTCTAATGGACACGTGGTGCATGGAGCAGTCGATATGGAAGGTTCGATCGGACAAATGATTATCCAGACGGATGGACCACGGCTTCATGGAGCAGGTAATTATGGAGCTTTAGAAGCTTTTGCATCCGTACAAGCGTTAGAGCAACAAGTCCGTGCTCGTAGCAAAATGGGGCGTTCTGTGTGGGACAGTCAGGTCGCCGTGAAGCCAGAAGCAATTAATTTCACAACATTAGTGCAGTCGTTAGAAACAGGCAATGATCATATCAAAGAAATCTTTGCTCAATCGGCGGCGTATATGGGGATTGGGTTAGCGAATCTGATCAATATTTTGCATCCGGAAAAGATTATTCTGGGTGGTGTGCTCATCAATTCACATGATTTGTTCTACAATACAGCGATTGCGGTCGCTGAGCAGAATATCTATTACTCCAATAGCTATCGACCTGTATTTTCAAAAGGATTGTTAGAAGAAAATGCAGTAGCTACTGGAGCCGCTGTTATGGTCTGGCACGAGATGGATCTGTAACAAACACAAGAACATACAAAAATAACCCCTAGCTTTCTTGGAAATATCTCAAGAAAATAGGGGTTATTTTTGATATTTATTGCGGTTTAAGTTGTGCTAGAATCTGTGGATCTTTGATCTTGTGATCTTGAGCAAGCATAACGATTTTAGACAAAATCTCTGCTGTTCTCGGATCTTCATCCATAAATGGTAAAAATAATCGTCCACGATGCTGAGAATGGACAGGGATAATATGCAGAGCACTAGCGGCTTGTTGATACACGATCGCACTACCTAGATGCACACTGTAATTCCCTAAACTTCCCTCAATACGAGCATGGTTGCCTTCTACTTTTACATTGTCGATATGAAGTAGACGTAACGATTCTTCCACAATCACACGACGCATTTCGATCGTGGTTAAGCTACTTTCAGGATCAACACCACCTACATGAGCTACACTGACCACCAGATCCACATCACGCATGATTTCAGAGAAAATCAGTGGCGATACTTGATCAAAAGGCAACCGTTCATAGTTAGAACGATTATAAAATTGTACCGTTTCCAGTGTAGGTGCTTCTGTATCGGCAGGGGAGAACCAATCTGCTAGCGCATAGAGATTGGCAATAATATTTTCTTTGTAATAGACTTTCTGCAAGCCTTCTTCGTAACTGACAGTCCAACCTCTTCCACGTAGTAAAGCGACCGCTTTGTTCGGTTGAATCTGGTATCCAGCATAACGACGAGAGAGATTACCACTAGCACGCTCATCTTCGTTAGGGAGATACAATTCACGGAATACTTGCTTGAACGGTTGACGTTGCTGACGCTCAAATAGATCCCGTTGATACAGACTCCATTGACCACTTTCATACAGATGGACAGGGTGAGCAATAATCACTTGATCTTCTAATTGCAAAGGATGCGCGGTACCGTCTGGACTGCGCAACAGACTAGCTTCCCCATCAAGATAACCGAGTGCTTGATTTGCCTGTAACACCAATGTATTGACCAGTGGAGCAAGAACAGGATTATACGATAATTTGATCAATTCATCTGCTGTAAAAGTAGTGCTGTTGGTCATCGAACGTTCCAATTCCTGACGGGCACGACGATATTGATCGGTTAGTTCGGATTTTACTTCTTTCAGACGAATAATATATTCATTTTTATTCAGACGTGCTGGAACCGATTTGAGTGGTTTCGCTTGCTTGATCGCTGTTAAGCTAGTCTGCCCTTCATGATCAATCACTAGCGAGACGTTCAGACCTTCTTCAATCGCGTGTGGTTCAAAATAAGCCAGCAAATCATCCAACTTGCGTGATTCCATATCCCATTGAAGACGAGTGACATCGGTATAACCAGCATTACGAGCCAAATTATCTAGCGCGATCGCAGAGACTGCTCCTTCACTAGCACGACGCTGTGCGCCGAACGTTTTACTTTGCTTGAGGAACAATTGAATAAATTCATACCGCTGACGAATATCAGCATCACGCTTGGTACCTGAAGCCAGTGGAATTAAGCTATAAGCAAGCAACTGATCTTTGTTACGCTTATCCGCTACAGATTGTTGAATCGATGCTAGATCAAGCTTACCAAGTACCGCATCGGCAAACAGTTGACTGCGACGATGATTCGAGCCTGCCGAGATATATTTAGCACACTCATATAAGATATCAAATCGTTCTGTACCTAATTCATCATAGGCTTGACGGAACCAGACGATATCGAACGCACCATCATTGAACTCTTGTGGAGAGATGGGTGAATAATGCGCTACAATCGTTTCTTTTTCCGCTGAGAAAGTCTCATTAATATGGGCATGGAAATACCATGCTGCACTACGTAGACCTTTCCAACCTAGATGTTTGGCGATGATTTCAATCCATTGCGGAGCATACATCGCTGCTTCTAATAATTTCTTGTCATCTATCGGATATTGCTGAAGTAACGATTCTAATTTGTGCTCATCTTCGCCTTCTAAAGGATACGTGTTTTTGAGCAAATAACTAAATGTTTCTTTCTTCGTAATACTATTGCCATATCCGTAAATATACCCGCGTACAAACGTTTCTTTTTGCAGATTCGAGAGAATACGTACAAATACATCAGTGCCTTCTACACGTTCAATATTCATCGCCAGTGAAGTCACTTCAGTAACCAGTTCTCCACGACTAAGTTCAATTTCCAAAATGCGAGCAAGCACAGTATCACGAATCGGAATCATTTTAGGATATTCTTTTACATTAATATGAGTAGCATATCGAATATTCTGAGATGTTAATTCCCGAATAAACTGGCGACTGAGATCACTGCTCATAATTTTGGAATAGATTTCATTATCGCTGATTTTGCCCCACTCATAAGCACGTGCATAATCCGTTGTGCCCAGTAGACCATCCTGACCATAATAAAATTCCAATGTATAAAAGAGATGGAACATTTGCATGGACGATTCTTGATCGTAGAGACGACTGCGTACTAACGAGCGCCACGGTGAAGTCAAGAATTGGAACAACCCTTGTTCCTCTTTGAGTTGATCTTCAGGGAACGTATACATCATCGTAATCAGTGCATCTCGTACCATCGCAAATGTCGCTTGTTTATCGCTATCTTCCAAATATGCTCGAATCAACTCATCCAATTGTTGACGATACGGAAGATTTTTGTAGAACGTTTGGATCGTTAAGATTTGTTCTAACGGATAAATAGACTCGATAAACGTTTGTCGCCAGCCTTCCAATAATCGATATTTCCCTAGCTCCATATAATCCATTTGATCAGAGAAATAGCTGTATAGATCACGTAAAGTCTGATTATACATTTCGGATTGCGTATACAAATACAATTGTACGATTCCTTCTACAGAAAGATCACTTTGTTGTAGATACTGTTGCCATACATCAGGTAAAGGATAGCGTTCGATCTGAGGAGTTTTGTTATCCTCCGTCTGATTGTACCAACCCCCATTGAGTCGATTACCAATTAACATCGTTTCTTTATAACCGCTATAGTATTCGACTGTATATTCATGATCTCGGTGTTCATGTATCAGATCGTTCAAGCTTTGTAAAAAATCGGTGATACGTTTTGGCTCTATGGTAAAGACATCGCGATCCAGTTGGAAATTGGGCTGTTCTGGTTTTTCTTTTAACCATGTATCCATCATTTGCGGATCAAATAATCCAAATCCATTGTTTTCATTGTATTTATCAGTTGATCCTAATTTATCAATCAAGACTTGTTCTTTGGCAGTTGGCTTGGCTATGGTATCTAGCAACAGTAATAAACGTTCATACTGTTCAGACCGTTCAGGTTTGCTTTGTAATTCACTGATCGTTTCTAAGCCAGCCAAACGTTGCAATTCGCTTTTACTTTGTATTAAACGCTGAACTGTAGTGTCTAGTGAGTCTGCAGGTTGATTAAGAAGCAATTGAATCGCACCTTGACGCAATGAACCTGTTTTGAGTTTGAGTAGATTTTCGATATCTTGTAGTTCCGTATCGTTCAATATAAGCTTATTAGCTTGTTTCAGAGCTAACTCACGATTAGACATACTTTTATCTGACAGTGAAGCAAATACAAACTGTCGTTGTTCCGGCATATCTGTATTTGAAAGATAATGTTGTAGTATGGTTCCACGTAGATCAGGGCTTAATTTATCTTTTAACTGTAAAATTTCACTGATCCATTGTTCATCCATATCATATGCAGCTAGATACAGCATTTTTTTGATAGGCAGATCAGCAGAATAGCTCACCTGTACAAAATCCAGCACGCTCGACTGGAACGAAATCTCACGTCCATTCAGACTTGAAAATAGATTGCGGAAATGTTCAAAGTCCTGTCTACGTACCTGTTTATCTTCTAACAAAGGAGTGCGAGGAACTACCAGTTGAAGTGCTGCCATATCGCGTATCGTTTCCCATGAGTAGTAGCATTCATAATCGTAGTTCACAAGTACCCAATAGCGGATTTCATCATCCTCTTCTGCCAGATGAGGTTGTGCAATACGTAAGCGCAAATCTTTATTCTGACTATTACGAAGGACATAAAGCGCTACAATCTTCTGATAACGTGCTCCTGTATCCATTAGATGTTGAATCCGTTCATACACATCTTGCTCTTCATGCACAGCAGTTGCCCACAGGCTCATATAGATATGATTAGCATTCTCACTGCTTAACCATTCTTCTCGAACAGATTGGTCTGACAATGCTTCATAGGCTTGTGTAATCAATTGCTTGGATACTCGTGTATTCGTTGCTTCTAGATTGATGCCTGTCCATGTTCCTAATGCACGCACGATAGAACTATAACGAATGAGATCATTTTCAATAATAGTACGCAGTAAAGTCATTGTGGCTTCCAAAGTACCTTCGTCCAGTTGCTCGACAATACTTTGACGTAGACCTTCTTGCAGACGAGCGGCTATCAGTAATTCGCTGATCATATTGTATGCTTCCGGTTGATGACTCATCAGCATCCCTTCAATCATTGAGCGATCGAATAGAGCCGTCTGATTGTCTCCATAAATGATCTCATGCAAAGCTTTTTTCACTTCAGGTTGATCATGATCCCATGCGTAAGCGATATGAATAGCAATCGCTTCTTTTTGTACCCGGTAATCTTTGCTGAGCGGATAATCACGTTCAGTCAAATACGTATGCAGATCAAATTCATACGCATTTAGGAAAAAGAGAGAGATTAATTGAGATAAGATTGGTGCTATATGTAAAGAGATATCGGATGTACGGTAAGGACGGCGAGTATAACCAACACTATACGGGTACTCGGTTGCATGTTCTGTCACATAGCGGAAAAGATCAGCAGTAGCTTTATCGGATAAACGTTCCACAACTTCAATCAAAGGTTCAAAAGATACCGACTTGGTATCGGTTTTTACCCCTAATATCTGCTTCAGTTGATCCACTTCATCGTCACTGTTCGTGATATAAGTATGCTCATAGAGGTGTACACAATACTGAGCGATCTGCTGCTGTTGTCCTGTCAGTTCAGCAGTCCTCTTCTTCAAATGTTCAAGATATTCATCATAATAATTGCGTTCACTCATGATTTGTAATCCCCTTTCTTACCATTGGCTTCCTGCAAGCATTGTAAAACGGATAAAAGCCACATCATCTCCATCAGTCAAATGAACTGCATCATCCAGATGATCGATTTCCTGTTCCCGAATAAATACTTTGTACAATCCATCTTCAAAAGCCAATAAAGCCGCTTCAATCGCCGCAGATTCATCGGGTGTACGATCATCATGGATAACTCCAAAGCCTACTTTGCCGGCTTCTCCTTGTTCATTAACTTGATCAGGTGTTAAGTAGGAGAGTAGTGAAGAATGCTGTTGGCGCTCGGTAAATGCATGTACATTTTCTTTGACCACTTCAGTTAGAAAATCACGTAAGGTAGCCGGAGCAACAGGGATATCCAAAGGTTCGCGTGTCAGCGCATTTTTGCGTTTACCAAGACTTTTGACAGTAACATAGATACGCATAAGTGTATTTCCTCCTTGCTCTGGATCGTCATATATATACACAATAGATAAACGTTATATCTACGTTGTTAAACGATGAAGTATCTTTTAAGTGTATACGAAATCCAACTGTTAAATCCACCATACCACAAAATTTAAATTAGAACAAATGTTCCTATTTTTATTTACTAAAAAAGCCCTCTATCGACGGCTTACAAACCACCAAATAGAGGGCTGTTATTTTCACTATCACATATCTTATTAACAGATTGTTATATTAGGATTGAAGCACAGCATAAGCTTCTTGTAACACTTCACGCGACTTCATATTATTTAAGTTTTTGGGAACAATATGAATAGACGTTGTAGTATGAAGAGCTTCTTTGACATGAGAAGCAGCAGCTTTTTCACCACTTAGAATAATTTCTTGCCACTGTTTTTCCTGTGCCATACGTTCGATAATAGGAGTTAAACGTTTGACCCAACGAGCTTGATCGACTTCCCAACGTTCTTTGTAATCTTCCCGCTGTTTGTTCACCGTTGACTTCAGATCACTTGTGCTCTGACTTGGACGTTCACGCCACTCATCATTAACAATATCCCATTCAAAGTAATACTCATTGTTAATCTCACAAAGTAAGCTGTCAATAATAGTCACTGAATCACTGCTTAATTGCACGATTCCAGCAGCAGGGCATTTGGAAGTGATCGCATGCAATTCTTCCAATCGTGGTTCAGCTTCGTAATAGAACGCATTGGATAATCCAACCTGTACTTTTTCACAAAAGAATAATCCACCTGATGAATCCGCTACGATAATCAGACCTTTTTTCATATCGTTCCGACTGTTTTCTACGCGTTCTTCGACTTTGGACTGTAGAGCAAGTAAGCTGTCTAAATGTCTACGTTCGTCACCGGCTTCAGTGTATTCAGCAAGCTTTTTAAAACCGTTCTTGAGGTGTAGCTTCCATTCCGGCTGGGTGTTGGCAGTTGGTTCGGTGTTCAGATAGATGGTCAAAAACCGTTCTGCTGCATGAGCAGAGTACTTCTGAAGTGCTTTCCAATTTTCCATAAATCCCATTAGTTTGTACCTCCTCAAAGAGAGTTCCTTTGTATTTACCCGTTCCCAGTTAAATTAAACACTAAATGGGAATTATGAGTCAAATTTCGCCTTCAAAATAGAGTCATATCAAGCAAATAGGAAGTATAATATGCAAGATTAGGAATAGGAAGTATTTACTAAAAGTAGAAATCATAAGGATATATTTGGAAAAATAGATTATAATGTAATCAATATTAAACATTTGTACGTAGTATAAAGTATCATCTCTCAAGGAGGTCAACGGTATGAAGGTGCAATTACTTTTCCAAAAACTCAAAAGAACGATTTCTACGCCTACAGCTATCGTGGCTTCCATATCAATTGTAGCCATTACAACGACTTCTTTTCTTCCTGTACACTCACATTCTACAGACCCACAACAGGATAATATAGCATATGCGATGCTTAATACCGATGAATCTGGCAATCTTACAGAAGTTCAAGATGAATATAAATCAGAACCTGTTGTTACGATTCCTACAGAATCTCCTAGCGCAACCGATATTATGCCTGAAGATAAGGCGGTAGAAACTTCTCCCTATGAATCGATTGTCGCAACAATTGTATCAGAAACATTGATGCATACCGATCAAAAAGGTCATCCCGTTAGCATGCAAGTCAAACGCCAAATCAATGGAAATACCTCTATGCAAGATACAGCCAAAATCGATGTCAAAGAAGCCGCTCTAACGGTGGATATGTTGCGCCGAGATACAGGAAATATGGCGTACTTGAGTATGCCAGCTCCTCCTGAAATGCCACCTGCTGCACAGCTTGAATTAACATTTACAGCTCGTGCACAACAATTGTTTGCTAATTCACAACTGGGTATTAGTATTCAAGCCTGGCACGGTAGAATGATGATGCCTAGTACATCTTTACAATCGGACAAAGAAGATGTCACGATCAGTTTGGGTACCGACGAGAAGACAGCAGCGCCTCAAGGTGCGCTTAGTAAGTCTTTGGAATTTGTTGTCTCCGAATGGGATCAATCGCAAGATGTGTGGATTGTTCTTCCATTGCCGAAAGAGAAACTTTCCAAATCAGAGCTTAGTCATCTAGCAATCTATGCAGAATATCCAGATGGAACCCACAAGTATCTAAAAGGTAAAATAACGGACTATACAGCCACATCTAAAGGAATACAGTTCGCTACCAACCAATCAGGCAAATATACGATTGTAAAAACCAAAGAGATTTTGTGAAAATAAAGAAAAGACTGGTTCTTCGCACAAAAACTTGTTAAACTATTTAATAGTAATCATTACTATTAATAAAGTGGAGCAAGGAGTTGTTGAATGTATGAATAAAACAAACAAAAATAACAGCCGTCTGCCCAAAGCAAAAGGAACAGATATGGCTACCGTATATATGCCTAAAGAATGTGCTCGTAAAGTAAGACATATCGTTCTGAATGAATGCAATCAGCGTATTATAGATGAGTTTATGATGATTTTGGATATGAAAGAAAAATTTATCGAACAAGATGTACCTATGCCTAACAAATTAGTGATGTCTGGCCCACCCGGAACAGGCAAAACGCTGACTGCTTTTTACATCGCAGAACGTCTGCAATTGCCACTGGTACTGGTTCGTCTGGATACCATTATTCATAGTCATCTAGGAGAAACTGCTTCTAATATTCGCAAAATATTTGATTTTGCACGTCTTTCTCCATGCGTGCTTTTTTTAGATGAATTCGATGCGATTGCTCGTACACGCGATAATAATGATGAAGTGAAAGAGATGTCACGGGTTGTGAATACATTATTGCAATGTATGGATGAGTTTGAAGGTGAAAGTATTTTAGTAGCGGCTACCAATCTAGCCGATGAATTGGATCATGCGGTATGGCGTCGTTTTGATACGAAGATGGATTATGCTATGCCTTCCGATCAAGATCGCCAGCATTATATTCAACTGCTAATCGGTTCGTTTGCCACAATCGGTACGTTAGAACATACAGCCTCTACGATACTCAGTGGTTGTAGCTTTGCAGATATTGAACAGATTGTACTCAAAGCAAAGCGTAAAGCGATTATCGAGGACAGTGCTCTAACATTACATCAATTACAGACTGCCTATGAAGAATATAATCCTAAAGTTCATGCGTATGTATAAATAAAAAAAGCACAGGGATCATCAAGCGACCTGTGCTTTTTCTTATGGTATTTATAGAGAGTATACAAGTGATAATGAATTCTAATCATACATTTCTGGGCAGCTATTTCTCAATCTGTACGCGGTTTAGGTGGGCGGGTACACCATAGAATCCACCAGATCATCAACGGTTGAAAAATCAGTCGAATCCATAAAGCGGCTGGATCGGTATACGCTTGTCCTGGTGCTGGAATCTGGTAAAAAGCAGCATAAATATTCGCAGGAAAAATAAGCACTAGATACCAAGCTGTCCATATTCCTGCACGTCTGCGCCAAGCTGGAATAAGAATCATAATCGCTAACGCTAATTCGATCACTCCTGTCAGAATGATCAGTGCATTTTTGAAAGGTACAAATTCAGGTAATAGCTTAGCAAATCCATCCACTTCTATAAAGTGAGCCACACAAGCTCCGATAAAAAAGAGTGCAAAGATATAGCGTGCAATCGTACGAGGGACGGTTGTTGGATATGTATTCATAAGTCATCTCCTTGAAGTATCATCTGACTTGTAGAATAACAAGCTTATGTATATATTAAACCAATCGTTACAAATTGAATGTGATCCAATTGACTACAACGCATATAAACGGTATACTATCTTTGGTATTTAAAAGTAAGTATGTTATATAACGTGCATATTATTATAGATAATCAATAACATCCATAGGGGAGAGATATCCATGAATAAAGAACAACGCAAACAAGAGATTCTACAAGCATATGAAGCAAGACATGCGACAAAAGCATTTGATCCTGAACAAAAAATTTCAGAAGATGATTTTGAGTTTATTTTGGAAACAGGTCGCCTATCACCAAGTTCTGTCGGTTCAGAACCGTGGAAATTCCTTGTGATCCAAAACCAAGAATTACGTGAGCAATTGCGTGAATTTACTTGGGGTGCACAAGGTCAATTACCAACAGCAAGTCACTTTGTTGTCATTTTGGCACGTAACGATGTTCGTTATGATTCGGCTTATTTGCGTGATCAAATGATCGAAGTGAAGCAAATGCCAGCAGAAATGTTCGAAACGATTCTTCCTCGTTATAAAGAGTTCCAAGAAAGAGACTTAAACTTGCTTGAAAGCGAACGTGCTCTATTTGACTGGGCTTCCAAACAAACCTATATTGCACTAGGCAATATGATGACAGCTGCGGCAGAGATCGGTATCGATTCTTGCCCGATCGAAGGCTTCCAAAAAGAAGCGGTAGAACAAATTTTGAGCAATGCAGGTCTAATGGGTAACGGCGAATACGGCGTCAGTGTAATGGCTGCTTTCGGTTACCGTACCGAAAAAGAATTGCGTCCTAAAGCAAGAAGAGGCTTAGACGAAATCGTACAATGGGTTAAATAAGAACTTCAATATAGATAGAAACAAAAAAAGACTCGGATTCCCGGGTCTTTTTTTGTTTATTAAAGTGAAGCTTTGGAAAGCGAGTATAGGCTCTTCATTTCTTCTTGCCAAGGGTCGCATTGAATTTGATTCGCTTGAGCACGCTCAATTAAGTGTATACATTGCTCATATTTTTGTTGCGCTATAAGCTCTGTCGTCAGTGTAAATACAGCATGTGGAAATAGTGGATGATTAGCAGATGGCTCTTGCGATTGACCCGAGATAAATACTAATAATTGTTCATACAATGTATCAATACATGTGTCTGTAATTGGTATCTTATTAGATTCATCCATACGTGCATAGGTAACCAGAAGTAAATCATAATAAAATCGACTCAAAGAATTATTTTTAGAAAGTATCTGTATTCCATACCCATCTGAAAACGAAGAATGTTGTCCACGAATAGGCAATATAGCCAAAATCCCTAATACAAAATGGCAAAAAGCGATACCTATACCAAGGAATAGATTAGAGGTTATATAAACATACAAACTGATAGCAACTACTACAAAATTAGCGATACTACCGCCTGCAAGGTAAAGAATATATTGTACTCTTCCTTTTTTATAATCAGGTAGAAGCACTTGCATGACACATAATGCCCACTCGGTAGCAGAATATTGAAATCTAATTTTCACGCTGGGATTGAATTCTAAGATCAATGGTGCAACAACTAGCCTTTTCAAACGATATCCCAAACAAAGCCCTACAATTAAATGTCCTAATTCATGTATAAGTAGTGCAGAATAAAATGTACCTCCAACAATAAGCAGAATAGAGATCACGTTCAGAATAGAGATTTTGAGATAAAGGAAAGTAGCTAAACACAGAATGATCAATCCCCAGATATACATAGTTTTTGTTCTATTCATCGTTTGCTCCTTATCTCTAAAGAAGTATGTAATAATATCAATGAAAGTATAACAAAAAAACTCACCTCATATGAAATGGGGTGAGTTTTTATATAAAAATATATTTATTCATGTATATGCTATAGGGGATTGTTCTAAAAAATAATCTTAGTGGCGGTTATGATCGTCTTTAGCTTCGCCGACTTTTTGTTGTACTGCGCCTTTAGCTTTATCTACTTTACCTTCAGCTTGTAGAGAAGAGTTATTTGTAGCATTACCTACTTGATCTTTCACTTCGCCTTTAGCTTTAGATACTGCACCTTTTACTTTATCGCCCAAACCGTTATCGTTACTCATCATTAACATCTCCTGTTCAAATAGAATGAATTTGTATTTAATATAAAGGAATCATTTTTAAATGATCAACAAGTCGTCTATGCTTTAGCTCGAACTCGCTGATAGTTAACATTACCCGACAGCATTACCATTTAAACAATCGCTACAAATCGTTTGACAAAAGATTACACCAACAGACAAAATGTTTAAGAACAAAAGAGAATGCCCTTATAGCACAATTGACCAACAGAAAAGTTGTTTTTATAGATAAAATAGACACGTATACTCAAGGAGGAAGAACAGATGATTAAAGCCGTAGTGTTTGATTTTGATGGATTGATTTTGGATACGGAAAGTGTATGGTTTGAATGTTATCAGGAGGTGCTTCGCGGCTATAAGATGGAGCTTGCGTTAGAACAATTCGCTCCAAGTATCGGCACGCATGGCACAGAGTTTCTTGATTATATCGATCTAACGTTGAAGCAACCGGGCATTTCAGTAGAAATCGACAAAGCAGTCGGTCTTTTGCATCAACAGAAGATGGAGCATTTGGAAGCTCGTGCAGGGGTAAAAGAATATTTAGAAGAAGCACAGCAATTGGGATTGAACATAGGGCTTGCTACCAGTTCCAATCGAGCATGGATCGAACGCTTTTTGACAAGATTGGGATTGGTCGATTATTTTCAAGTGATTCGCACCAGTGATGATGTGACCCGGGTGAAGCCTGATCCTGAATTGTATACACAAGTGGTAACAGCTATGGGTGTTGAACCAGCTGAAGCACTGGCTTTTGAAGATTCGTTAAATGGATTAACCGCAGCCAAAGCAGCTGGATTACGTTGTACGATTGTGCCCAATCCAGTGACTTCATTTTTACCCTTTGAACATCATGATCTACGATTGGTATCGATGACAGATATGACGTTGTCTGAAATCCTTGATCGCATGAATGAAAGTACGCCAAAAGGGTAATGCCTAATAAAGAGTAGCAGAAGTACATTATAGGAGGAATTCCTTTTGAAATTATTTATTCATCGCAAAGACCTGCGTATACACGATTTGGTCGGATTTAATTATATTCATGAATCTGAAGCACAAAGTGTACATCTACTCATTATCGATCCTTTTTTATTGCGAAAAGGTAGAGAAAAAGAGCATAGTGGGGTTAATTTTCTTCGTCATGTCCATCGTTTGCAGAAGTTGTATCAAAGTCAGCATAAAACACTACATATCGTTTATGGACAGCCTGAAGTGGTATTGGAGCATGTGTTGAATAAGTTCGATATTGACGAAGTGGTGACCCACCGCGATTTTACTCCGTATGCTAAAGACCGTGATCGCAAATTAAAAGCCGTCGCAGATCAAGCCAATGTTGCGTTTACTTTATTGGTGGATCATATGTTAATCGATGTCGAGCAGTTTACTGATTTTACAGGCAAAGATGGCTTTTATAAAGTATTTGCTCCTTTTCACCGCAAATGGTTAGACTTTCTCGATCAGCATCCGAATCATGCGTCGAGTATCAGTCTCAAAGACTTAAATGTCTCTCGTGCTGAACTCACATTACCGGCAGAATTTGAGTTGCCTTTTGCATTGGAAGAGTATGAGCCAGCCGAAGATCCTGAACCGATCTTGCAGACGTTTATCAAAAGCAAAATGGTGAATTATGGTGAAGAACGAGATTATTATAGTATTGATCCGTCCAGTGACCTGAATCCGCATGTGACCATCGGGGCAATATCGATTCGGCAGATGTTGGATGATGCGCTACGAGCACAAGGGCATGAAGAATGGGTACGTCAGATTTCGTTCCGTGATTTCTATTTGTATCAGGCAATCTATGATGAGCATTATTTCAAATATGAACACAAGTATGATCTATCTGAATTAACGGATCAGCACTTTGAAGCATGGTACAAAGGGGAGACAGGTATTCCAGTTATTGATGCTTCGATGAGACAGTTAAATGAAACAGGGCGGATACACAACCGTTTGCGAATTTTATCAGGTATGTTCTTGACCAAAAATCTACAATGTCCGTTTACACTGGGAGAGCAATATTTCCGTCGTAAATTATTGGATTATGATAATGTGATTAATCGAGGGAACTGGATGTGGTGTGCTTCATTAGGAATTAATTCGGCTCCTTATTTCCGTGTCGTGAATCCAGTGACTCAGTCGACCAAATATGATCCAGAAGGCGATTATATTCGAGAGTGGATGCCAGAGTTAAATGACTTATCTGCGAAAGAAATTCATCAACCTCAAAAAAATGCGATTGTAGATCTTAAAATATCTCGTGCGAGTGCTATCGAAACCTACAAAAAAATCGTGAATAATGTGTAAATAGTGTCTGTATAAAAGGTTTTATAAGGTATATTTGAATAATGACATATGATTTAAAAGATTTAATATAGAGCGAATGATTGAGTCTGATTTTAACACAAATCGCACGTAATAAAGCTTTTCTATTGATAATCGATTGCTACAATCATCCTATTGACCAAGAAAAAGGGGATGATTGTTATTTTTAAGATGATCAAAAAACATCAATGGAACCACCTTCAAGTTACAATTACAGCAGGTACACTGGCGGTTTCATTATTGCTAGGTCTTTCGGGAGGAACTGTCAGTGCAGCAACCAAAGAACAGCCAGAGATTCGTGCCAAAAATGTAATCATGCTGATTCCAGATGGTATGAGTATGGATGGTACTACGTTAACTCGCTGGTACAACGGAGGCAAAGCTCTTGCACTGGATGAAATGGCAAGTGGACTTGTGCGTACATATTCTGCGGATGCGGCGATTGCCGATTCAGCTCCAGCAGGAACTGCTTTTGCAACAGGATTCAAATCACATACCGGTTATGTAGGCGTATTGCCTGATCAAAATACAATGCCAGGGCTTCCCAAATTAGCACCTGGCGATGCTAAAAAGCCTGTCGCTAATATTGTAGAAGCCGCACGATTGGCAGGGAAATCCACAGGTATTATCGCTACTTCTGAGATTATGCATGCGACTCCAGCAGACTTCAGTGCTCACTATCCAGATCGTAGCAATTATGATGCACTGAGCGAACAGCAAGTGTATGCAGGCATGGATGTGGTGCTTGGTGGTGGAGCGACGTACTTTACACCAGCAGGTCGTGAAGATGGTGAGGATTTGACTAAAGTGATTGCGAATTCTGGCTACAACATTGTTAAAAATACAGCAGAATTGAAAGCTTCCACGTCAGGCAAATTATGGGGCATGTTCGCAGACAAAGCGATGGCGAACGATATGGATCGTGATCCTGTGAAGCAACCGAGTATTGCTGAAATGACAGACAAAGCGATTCAAGTACTTTCCCAAAATGAAGAAGGATTCTTCTTGATGGTAGAAGGTAGTAAAGTCGATTGGGCCGCTCATGCGAATGATCCGATCGGGATTATTAGTGAAGTCAATGCGTTTGATGATGCGGTTGCCAAAGCACTTGCATTTGCCAAAGCCGATCAGAATACACTCGTGATTGCAGCGACCGATCATGGTAACGGCGGAATTACAATTGGTGATGCAGGCACAACAGGAACGTATGATGAAGAACCTTTGTCTACTTTTATCGCTCCTTTAAAAAAAGCAAAAGCGACAGGAGAAGGCTTGGAATCGAAGTTCAATAGTAAACGTACCAATATCAAAGCAGTCATGAAACAATACTACGGGATTACTGATCTCACAGCAGAAGAAATCGCTATGATCAAAGCAGCAGAAAAAGGTAAAATGAATTATGCTGTAGGTCCAATGATTAGCAAACGTGCTCATATCGGCTGGACAACAGGCGGTCATACAGGTGGCGAAGTGGCTCTGTATTCGTATGCACCGGGCGGAGTACAATTAACAGGTGTTGTTGAAAATAGCGACATCGCAGGTTATATGGCTTCTGCATTGCAAGTGGATCTGGCTAACATATCGAAACAATTATTTGTTCCTGCCAAAACGGCATTTGCTGCTAAAGGCGCTACCGTCAAATGGGATGCTACGGATGCACGTAACCCAGTTGTCGTAGTAACCAAAGGAAATGATACCTTACGCTTGCCTGTATTTAAAAATACAGCAGACTGGAACGGCAAAACGGTGAAGCTCAAAGGAAATGTAATTCATAATGGTGTACAGACGTATGTACCGCAAGATGCTGTTGATTTATTTTTATAAATGATACCCAACAAAAAGTCATATCTCTTATGAAGAGATATGACTTTTTTACGTTAATTATGATATGCTCCAAATAACAACAGAATAGCAGAGATAGGCGGTCGGCTAATCTCCTTTGTAATCAGACTTTTGTAACTAATGATGTTGCAAGTTTGAAAGGAGGTGATGCTTGTGGAGGTTAAAGATACACTCACATTAATGATTCAGTTCGGTATATTTATTGTTACATTACTGGGCTTAGTTGTTAGTATAGCTATGGCAATTAACCAAAACAAAAAGAAATAGACCGCCTTCCCCAAGGTATGGGTCTATTTCTTTTGTAAGTAGATCACTATGTTGGAGTTGCTGACCGCTCTTCAATGCGGGTCTGTTGCCAGATTGTGCAGGTGCTACCAACATCTGTACAATCTTTTTTTATACTTTGATTATACGCTTTGTTTGTTAGGGGTTCAAGCCATTTATTGAAAATAATACTTTTTTACGTATGCAGAATAGGGATACAAACTACATTAAAATATATTATGATGAAGAACTTCCAATATCATGCTTTTCAGACAACACGTTGTGATCAGCTAATAGTTCAATTAACTCTTTGGCGTTCGGAGTCGCATCGCCAGCGGAATTGTTATTGAACACGACATAGACATGTTCTGACTGATTTTGAATCTCTAGCAGTCGATCCCGCCATTCGATTAATTCTTCTGTGCTGTACTTATACAGATATCTGAGCTTGCGCCAGTTAGGATCACTGCTCTTATGCCAACCATCTACATTGCGTCCATGCATACGTACATAGGTCGCTTGCTTCGAGGTGGCTGCTGTAATGATCGGAATCGAGCCCATGCCAGCTTGCGGTTCATCGACAATCGTATGAATCCAATCTTCTTTACGCATAAAGTCCAGTGTCTTTTCTCGGAATTCGGGCATATACCAAGTCTGATTACGGAATTCTAAAGCACAAGGAATATCACCCATTAATTCACGCGTTTCGCGTAGCGTATCTACATTTTCCCGATTACATTCAAACCACGGTGGATATTGAAATAACGCCATCCTTAACTTCCCTGCATCAATCGCAGGTTGCAAAGACACATGGAATGCTTGGAACATTTCTTCTTTCGTATCGAAATAATTCTTTTTCCCTCGTAAATGTCCGGTCATGCCTTGATACGCTTTAAATACAAACCCAAAATGATCCGGCGTCTGCTCGACCCATTTGGTTACATTTTTGACAGGTTGAACTGCATAAAATGAACTGTCTATTTCAACGATAGGAAAATGTTCACTATACGTAGGTAATCGTTCAGGGGCTTTGATTTTACCATAGAGTTCAGGATGATCTCCAAATCCTGTAAGTCCGATTTCAATCACAATCGTCATCCTCCTGTCTGTACGCTTGATGTTGTTCTATGTATATAAACGAATCAAAGTCGTTGTTAAACAAATAGAGACTCTAATGCTATCTATAAATAGTTAAAAAATATATAATAAGTTATATTTTTTTATTATTTAATTAATAAAGTGAATGTTATAAATGAAAACCTATAATTATACAATTTATTTTAGATTTAGGATAAAATTTGATACTTTTTCTAGTCGATATCGTTTACACTGAGATAAAGTGAAAGGTTACGAAATGTATACATCATAAGGCAAGTAACAGGCAGTAAACACACTTTCAAATATGAGAAACGTAGGGGATGAATTAGTGGGGATAACGTTAAGTAAAAAAGTAATTATGGTGTGGATGATTATCGTTTTAGTCATCAGTAGTGTTCCAGCCCAGCTTGGAATCAATCAAAGTGCACATGCAGCTGCAACAATCCCTTATGTAGGAGAAATTCAATTATTCCCTTATGACCGGGCTCCAAAAGGTTGGGTGTATGCAGCGGGACAATCATTATCAATTAATTCAAATACACCTTTATACGCTTTGATCGGTACAACATTTGGTGGAGATGGGCGGACGACCTTCCAAGTACCCAACTTAACAGGCAAAGCACCCGTAGGAATGGGCTATTATATCGCACTAAATGGTCTTTTTCCAAGTCGTGATGAAGGTCTAAGTGGATCATCTAATTCCACATTAGGTGAAGTGAGACTTTTCCCTTATTATTTTGTTCCAACAGGTTGGAAAGCTCTACAAGGGCAAACGCTCTCTATTCAATCCTATACTGATTTGTATAATATGATCGGTACAAAATTTGGTGGAGATGCAACGAATACTTTCCAATTGCCGGTGCTTACGGATCTAATACCCAATGTAAAGTATGCTATATCTACAGATCCTTCATTTCAAGCCGAAAATGGTACAGGTGATGAATACGTAGGAGAAGTTATTCCCTACCTCGTACCTGTAGTTGGTAATAATTTATTATCTGCAACAGGCAATCTTTTATCTATGAATCAGAATAATGTATTATATTCTCTTTTAGAGTACCGATTTGGTGGTAATAATCAGACTGTATTTGCCGTGCCTGATTTAAGAGGTTATCAAGCACAATTAAATTATTATATAGTTCCAGAAGGCCTGTATCCTTCACTGACAACAGACCAGCCTCAGCCGGTCGTTAATAATGACTCTTACTCTGTGTCACAAAATAAGAGTCAGACTGGTAATGTATTAACAAATGATCAAAATGTTATCAGTGTAGGTCTTCAGCAACCACCTGCACATGGACAAGTGACAATGTCTCCAAATGGATCTTTTGTATATACACCCACTATTGGTTATGTAGGAAATGATTCCTTTCTTTATACAGGTGCGAATGCAAGTAGTGGTAGACAAGCACGAGTAGATATTACAGTGTTACAAGGATATACTCCAGTTATTGATGGAGTCACGAACAATAGTGTATACGCAAATACGGTTACACCAACTTTTAATGAAGGGACAGCCACATTAAATGGGGTTAACTTTGGCAAAGGTACGTCTATAACTACAGACGGTATATATACTCTTATTGTTACGAATGAAATAGGTAGTACTACCGTGAAATTCACAATAGATCAGACCAAGCCTGTTATTACCGGTGTAGTTTCTAATATGTCCTATTCTACGGCTCCTCAGATTCAATTCAATGAAGGAACAGCCACATTAGACAACATCGCTTTTAATAATGGAGATACAGTAAGTACCGAAGGAGATCATACATTAGTCGTAACTGATCTTGCAGGTAACCAAACCACGATCACCTTTAAAGTCTATTTTAAGCGTACATTGACCTTTAATAGTGACGGCGGCTCAGCGATTGCTAATATGGCAGTTGATTATCAAAGTCTAGCTTCTGCGCCTTCTGATCCGACCAAATCAGGATACACATTTATTGGATGGTATACGGATGAAGCCAAAACAAAGCCTTTTTCTTTTACTACTACACCAATCAATACAGATATCACTTTATATGCTAAATGGTCAGTCAATGCGTATAAGCTCTCTTTTGAGACTAACGGTGGAACAGTCGTAACCGATCAAATGATCAATTATAAAGAATTAGCGATACCACCTGTAGCACCTGAACGTACAGGATATACTTTTGCAGGCTGGTATACAGATAATCAACTTCAATCGGTATTTGATTTTACAAGTATGCCGATCACGACGGATATGATCTTGTATGCAAAATGGCTTATTAAGCCGTATACAGCTACATTTGATACCGATGGTGGATCACTGATTAGCGATCAACTGGTGAATTATCAATCATTAGTGAAATCGCCTACCGATCCAATCAAGTCAGGATATACCTTTGCAGGTTGGTATAGTGATGCAGCTCGAACAACATTGTACGATTGGAATACAGCGATAACCGACAATATCACTTTGTACGGGAAATGGAGCAAAAATGCGTATACTGTAAGCTTTGATACGTATGGAGGCAGTACTGTAGCGAATATCAATGTGGATTATGGAGACAAGATCATCGCTCCTGCTTCTCCAACCAAATTTGGATATGCTTTTGTTGGCTGGTATACCGACGCTACATTAACAACATTATTCGATTTCGGTCAGACACCAATTACGTCGAATACGACATTGTATGCAGACTGGTCAGATCAAGTCTATACAGTTAGTTTCAATACCTATGGTGGATCTACGATCGATGATATTTTTGTCAATCACGGAGGTAAAATCACAGCTCCTACATCGCCGACTCGTTCAGGATACACCTTTGTGAATTGGTATCTGGATAATGCTTTGACGATCCCGTTCGATTTTGATACAACAGCGATCAATTCCAATATCATGTTACAAGCGAAATGGAAAAAGAAAGAAGATTCGACTTCTAATAGTACAGGTTCAGGTGGAACTTCAGTACCGGACAAAGAAGTGTCTACCAATGGGCTATTACTCTTAACTAAAGATCAAGCAGGTGAAGTAAGCTTAGATAACGATATTTCTATTCGTATTCCAGTAGGTTCGATTAATCAACCATTGAATCTTTCGATTGTTCCGATTGCAGAGCCTGCTAATTTAATGACCAATCTGAATACATTAGTCAGTCGTGTCTATGAACTTAATAAAAATTTCACTCAAAATTTCAGCATACCGATTACATTAACATTCGCCTTTAATTCAGCGATAGTACAGCCTAATCAGCAAGTCGGAGTATTCTATTTTGATGAAAATCAGAAAATCTGGATATCGACAGGCAACTCTCAAGTAAATGGTAATCAAATCAGTACACAGGTGGATCATTTTACGAAATATGCAGTATTTGTTTCTAACGTATCCGAATCTGTAACGCCTGTTGTACCCCCGGTGACTGAGCCTGTGGCAGTACCTACAGCGACTGCATTAACAGATATCCAAGGTCATTGGGCAGAAATGATGATTCAACAAGCAGTCAGTGAAGGGCTTGTGAAAGGCTATACTGATGGTACATTTAAGCCAGGTGCACCGGTTACGCGTGCTGAATTTATGGTGATGATCATGAATGGATTGTCTACTAGTCAAGATGAGGCAGTATTATCATTTAGCGATCAGAACTCTATAGGTTCGTGGGCAAAATCAGCGATTGCGCGTGCGGTACAAGCTGGATTTATTCAAGGGGATGCTAAAGGCACATTCCGTCCGAATGCTCCGGTAACACGTGCAGAAATGGCTGTGATCGTATCAAAAGTATTGCAGTTGAATATCAATAGTCAGGCTACACCTTCTTTTGCTGATGGAGCGAAGATTCCGAAGTGGGCTCAAGCTGCTGTTGTAGCTATGCAACAATCTCAATTGTTATCCGGTAAAGGCAATAATACATTTGCAGCAACAGATGCAACCACAAGAGCAGAAGCTGTTAAAGTATTGCTAAGTATGCGTCAATATCAAAAATAAGCACAGATCAGAAACAGTGAGTTCTCTCGCTGTTTCTTTATTTTTGTAGGTTACTGATAGTTTTTCATCACAATGGGTAAATAACATAGGAGCACCACAATTCACATTCCGTACTCAATTTGATTGAAGGAGGATGATTGTAATGACGAATCCAGATATACTTAGTGCAATGAAGAACAGAAGAAGTATTTACGGTATCAGCAAAGAAGCGGTGACTTCAGACGAACGTATTCAAGAGATTGTAGAAGAGGTGGTATTACATACACCATCCGCGTTTAACTCTCAAAGTGCTCGCGTGATCGTTTTACTTGGTGAAAAGCATGATCAATTATGGCAGTTTACAACAGACATTCTAAAAGAAATCGTACCTGCTGATAAATTTGCACCTACACAAGAAAAAATGGATAGTTTCCAAGCAGGATATGGTACGATTCTATTTTTCGAAGATGAGTCTGTTATTCGTGGTATGCAAGAGCAGTTCCAAGCGTATCAAGATAACTTTCCGGTATGGTCGCAACAATCTTCCGGTATGCATCAATACCTGATCTGGACATTGCTTGAAGCTGAAGGTTATGGCGCTTCACTACAGCATTATAATCCATTGATTGATGAGAAGATCAAAGCAGAATGGGATATTCCAGAATCATGGAAATTAGTTGCGCAAATGCCATTCGGTAAGCCAACAGCACCAGCAGGTGACAAAGAGTTCAAACCGCTTGAAGAACGCATTCGCGTTTTAAAATAATTAGCTGATCATCAGCTAACAGCATAATATAAAAAGCAGGCAACCGATGGATCAGCTCCACGGGTTGCCTGCTTTTTATGTTTACGATCTACTTTTATAATAAGAAAGAAAGTAGGGGACAGAGAGAATAGACAGCCTACTAAGCCAACTTTTTGCAGTTAAAGTTGTAGTTGAAATGAAGCTTTATCTTGCTCTACACCGTTGATATAGATCGATACATAATGAATACCTGCATAATACTTACGTGTTGTAATTTCTTTGAAGAGATGTTTTTTAGTTAGAAAATGACTACCCGGTGTAAAAGATTTGGCTGTCCATTTGAATCGTTTGGGTACATTTTTACCATTGGCTTTCATATGATGAATTTCGTAATCGATGCGTAGCGATTGATCGGTAGAAGATTCATTCATCAATAAAAAAGAAAACTCTACATAGTCGCCCATCATAACTGCTGTAGGTTGAATATGAAAATTGGCAATATGTACGTCTTCACTGGCTACATAACCGAATAACTCCAAAATAGCAGGATGATCTCGCTTGAGCAGTGTCCGGCAACCATGACGTACAATCCAATCGGTATGTGTATCGTGACCGTACCATTCTTTGGCTAGATTAGCGATTCGTTCAGGATGATCTTTAGCCATATCGTTGAGATGATTCGCTACACTTTTACGTACATAGAGCGAAGAATCGGTTTTGAGCTGTGTTAAGCGTTCAAGTGTTGGAGATGGGTCTTGAATAAATAAAGGTAACTGAGTCGCCCATGGCAAGCGTGGACGGAATCCTTCACTAGCTAGTCGGCGTAGATGTTCATTATCGCTTATGATCCAACGATCCATCTGGGCTAACATTTGCTCAGGATACCTTATAATAAATGGACGAACTGCAAATTCAGCACTAGAGTATACTGTAAATATTTCTAGCGCACGTATAGAGATATCCAGATACTCTAACCCATTCAACTCTACATAATCAGGGAAAAATAAATACTCTACTCCACGGCAACTGGGAGCGACTTGGATCAAGATATCTATCGCTTGCTCATAAGGAAGAGGGAGCGCTACAGTGATGGCTTGAGCAATATGGCGTATCCGCTGCTTAAAAGCCAGTTCTTGCCACTGATCATCATAAATCTGCTTGAAAAATACATCGGCATCAAAGGCAGCAGAATGGCTCTGCATACTCTCGACAAAATGTTGTAAAAAAGATTCACTAAAGCGATCTTTAAAGTTTTCCATGGTCTCACTCCATTATTTTTTATTTAGCTATACACATTTAAGGTAACTAACCGATAAAATAATATATACTATAATTTAGTTATAAGAAAGAAGGAGAAACCATTGGGAGAATTTTTGGATGTATACAAAGAAAGAAGATCCGCTTCTAAGTTTTTGCCAGATGTTCAAATAACCGAAAAAGAATTAGACGAAATCTTCAACCTTGTTAAGCTTGCACCTTCTGCTTTTAATTTGCAACATGTTCATTATGTGGTGATCAATGATACTGAAGGTAAACATAAAATGTACGAAGCTTCAGGTAAACAATATAAAGTACTTACGTCATCGGCTGTGATTGTAGTCTTAGGAGATACTAAGGCCCATGAGCATACCGCTGAAATCTACGAAGGTATGTTCAATCTCGGAATACTTAGCAAACAAGAATATGATCAGACTGTAGCATCCACGATTCAATTTTATAATGATCGAGGCGATGTTTTTCAAAAAGAAGAAGCGATTCGCAATGCAAGCCTATCAGCAATGGCATTGATGTTGATCGCCAAAGAAAAAGGCTGGGATACCTGTCCGATGATCGGCTTCGATCCTGTACAAGTAGCGACTGAACTTCATGTGCCTGATACGTATGTACCGGTTATGATGATGACAATCGGCAAAGAAGACACCGCTAGTCAACGCCCACGAGGTTACCGCAAGCCTGTAGCTGAATTTGTAAGTTATCATTCTTTTCAATCTTAATCATATAACGTATGCATAATATATAAATATATAAAAAAAGCGGAATATACTTTCTTCTGAATAAGAAGAGTATATTCCGCTTTTAGGTGATACATCATATTGTCTTAAAAATTAGTGAGTCGGTGTAGGTTCGTTATCATTGGAATCTTCAGAACCACGATCTACCACTACAGTTCCTTCTAGTTCTTCGCCTTCCGGTACAGCGACACAATGTTCTTCTTCAGCATCGTTTTCATGATCGATATCCAGTTCAGGCAATGCCCATACCGATACACTACCACCATTTACAAAGAAAGTTGCCCAACCATCTTCTTCAATCGTAATATGGTCTTCACGAGCATTGGTCATGTCTACCCAGATCTCACCAGCATGTTCTTCACCGATAAACATCCGTTTTTCGCCACCATCGCTATTAGACATCACGACCGCACAACCGGAACGTTCGATTTCTTCGATACCTTTACGTACCCAACCGATAATATTAGCATCATCGAAATAATCATCTTGTTCACCATAAGCTTTGTTATAACGAGAGTATAACAAGCAATCCAGCATATCTTTTTTACCTTCTACTGGGTGTTCGCCACCGATTCCGAAATAATCACCATAGAATACACAAGGATATCCATCTTTACGTAACAAGATTAATGAATACGCTAATGGCTTGAACCAATCTTCAATCCAAGATTCCAACGCTTCATTCGGCTGAGAATCATGATTATCGACAAAAGTTACAGCATGGGTAGGGTGAGTCTGTACTAATGTATCGTTGAAAATCGTTGAAAGATCAAAAGCCGCTCCAGATTGAGAAGCTTCATGTAATTTGTAATGTAGCGATACATCAAATAGATCAATCTGATAATCGACTGTATCCAAGAACTCCTGACAAGCGGCTAATTCAGGATTCCAGAACTCGCCTACAATATAGAAATCTTGTCCACGTTTGTTGATCATTTCACCTACAAATTCACGTAAAAATTCATAGTTAATGTGTTTAATTGCATCCAGACGGAAGCCATCACAACGGGTGGTGTCGATCATCCATTTACCCCAATTGATCATTTCTTCACGTACTTCTGGAACATTATAATCTATATTGGCAAACATCAAATAATCATAGTTACCAAACTCATTATCTACATTTTCATTCCATTGCTTGCCTTCATTGGCAATACGGAAAATACCGGTACGTTCTTCGCGAGCATCGTAATCGGTACCGTTGAAATGATGGTAGTTCCATTTGAAAGCAGAGTATTCTTCGCCACGACCAGGGAAGGTAAATTTCGTCCAACCTTCAATTTCAAAAGGCTCCGAAATTTCTTCTGTACGGTTATTGGGATCAACTTCAATCACGTGGAATGCTTCTGTTTCATCTGCGCCTGCTTTGTGATTCATAACAAGGTCAGTATATACATTAATTCCAAGACGGTGACAGGTTGCAATTGCATCTAGCAATTCCTTTTTGGTACCGTATTTGGTGCGTACCGATTCTTTTTGATCAAATTCCCCTAAATCATATAGATCATATACACCGTATCCTGTATCTTGCGGTGTATGCCCTTTAGTTACCGGTGGAATCCATACCGTACCGATTCCTGCTTTTTTAAGGTCTTTTGCTGTCTCCTGCAATCTTTTCCAGTGTGAACCATCAGCCTCGACATGCCATTCAAAAAATTGCATCATTGTTACATTGCGACTCATCTATTATTACCCCCTTGATCTTTTCAAGCGAACGACCTGCCACCGGAGGAAGAAGAGAGACCATAACTCTCAAAGGTACCAATCTCGGCGTAGACTGCGTACGGCTGTGAAAAACATTACCCATTTAGTTACAGATGTTAAACGTAGTAAAGTATAGGCTATGACTATAATGTAGAAGACTTCGCTGTTATAACAGACTGTGAAGGCTGTATATGAAGAAATATGGCTGTATTTAGCTTTTTTTATAAACATAATCTTTTATAGACATCAATATATGTTTTATCCAAATTCAAAAATGATAACGATTACAATATGATATGCGTATTATTTACCCTTATCGTTAATAGAGGATAAGACATGTTTACCACCGATTGAATATACAAAAAGCCTTGAAATCAATCTTCAAGGCTTTTTGTGTATGATGATATTCACGAAAACTATTCGTGATTGAATTTAATTATACTTCTTCGACTTCAAAGCCCGCTTGTTTCCATGCTGCTGTTCCGCCGTCGATATAAGCGACATCTGTAAAGCCCATTTCTTTCAAAAGGTAGGCACCAAGAGCAGCTTGTCCACCTGCACCACAAGTAACCAAAACAGGACGTGAACGATCAGACAAACGACCATCACGCAATTCTTCTGGTAATTGTAGATCAGCACGGATTGGCAACATGCCCAAAGAGATATTAGCGCTACTTGGAATTAATCCACAAGCACCTACGTCTTTAGCATCCTGTACATCAATAACGAATGTTTCAGGGTTCTCATTGATTTTTTTGCGTGCTTCTTCAGAAGTTACACCAGGTACACTGTTACGTGCTTTGGTTACCAAATCTGTAAATGTTAATGCCATGGTTCATCGACCTCCAGTTAGATAGTATAAGAGCCATTATTGCATGTGTAGTTTACCACAATGTAACAATCATATTCATCTATGATTAGTTCAATTTCTCACCAGCAAGTACTTTTTGGATATCACTTTCAACTTCTGCTGGATCAAGACGTGATGGATATTGTTTAACCACATTTCCCTTTTGATCAACCAAAAACTTAGCAAAATTCCATTCGATCTCCCCAGTACGAGAAGGTGCAGGAGCTTCATTCACTAGATATTGGAACAATGGATGAGCTGTCTCACCGATCACATCTACTTTGGAGAACAATGGGAAGCTAACATTGTAGTTGACCTGACAAAATGATTTGATATCTTCTTCTGTTCCTGGCTCTTGTCCTTTGAATTGGTTACAAGGGAAACCAAGCACTTTGAATCCTTGTTCATTATAAGTATCGTATAATTTTTGCAGACCTTCATATTGAGGAGTTAGACCGCAACCACTTGCTGTGTTTACGATAAGGAGTACATCCCCATTATAATCGGCAAGAGACTTTTCTTCTTTATCAATCGTTGTTGCTGAATAATCGTATACTGACATTCTATTCCATCTCCTTTAAAAATGATTTTGCAAAATTTAATTTTTAAAAATGTATACTTTAATTGTAACGGATTCATTTTAAATGTCAATGTCCAACTTGATCATCTTCATGTAAACTGTAGAGAAACAAAAGGTCTGATATCTTCCTAATAACCATGTTTTCTACACATACCATAAGCGAAAAGGGGCTGTAAATAATGAAACTATTATTGTCTGGATTTGAGCCGTTTGGCGGTCATACGATTAATCCTACGCAATCTTTAGTACAAGCGATGGAAGATCATTCGTTTACCGATATTTCGTTAGAACTGCATACGATATTGTTACCTGTACATTATGATGAGTGTGTAGAGTTACTGCTTGCTGAAGTGGAACGTTTTCAGCCGGATATTATTATCGCTTGCGGACTTGCAGCCGGACGTACCGCAGTCAATCTGGAGCGTATTGCTGTTAATATCAAAGATATTGAAGCTTCGAGCTATGGAGATAATCGCAATGAACGTCCGCAAGATGTACCGATTCGAGCCAATGGACCGGACGGATTATTTTCAACGTTACCGATTCGTCAAATAACAGATCGATTGATTGAAAATGGTATCCCAGCCGTGATCTCCAATACCGCAGGGACGTTTATCTGCAACAACGTGATGTATGGTGTTCTCGATTATGTGAAGCAATCCAGTCCGGGTGTACTCGCAGGATTTGTGCATTTTCCAGCGTCTACCGAAATGGCACTTCACAAGCCAAGCTTACCAACACTACCTATGAATCTTATGTCACGTGCTCTTCAGTTAATTATACGTACCACTGTAGAGCAATTGCAAAAAGACAACTAAAGTCTGGTGCTTTTGGTCATGACTTTGAAAATAGAATACACCAAAAACCTCTTACTTTGGCGAGTTGCCGATATAAGAGGTTTTTGGTGTAGATTAGGTCTGTGTAACACGTGAACGTTGACGGATACGCCAGCGATAGATCCAAATGATGATCGCCCATAAAACACTGACCAGCATAATAGGAAACATCAGTAACAATGGAATATCGATCAATGCACCGACACGATCAGGATGTGTTAATTGATAAATGTAACCGGGGAGAAGTGCGCTTAACCCTAAGACCAACAGAATCGTTGTGCCGATCCAGCTTTTACGAGAAAAGCGTGAACCTGTCAAAATCACAAATAACAATATCAGTAATTCAATCAACCAGACCAAGCGAAATAAAGGGTCAGAAAATACGGTTGCTGGATTTAACCATCCCATAGATTATTGCACCACCGTTTCTATTCGAACGTGATTACAATTTTGCCTTTAGCATGATGAGTTGCACTTAATTCATGAGCTTCTTGTAGTCCTTTTTCAGAGAAAGGAATTTCAGTGCCTACGATTGCTTTAAGCTTGCCTTCAGCCATCAATAAACCTAGCTTTTGCAATTGCTCGCCATTAGGTTCTAACCAGATCGACTTAGCAGTCACATCGTATTGTGCTTTTAACTTCTCATCCGGTTCACCTACGATAGAAATTAAGCGTCCAGTGCCCGGTTTGAGTACTTTGAAGCTATCTGTTTGAATCTTATCGCCCATGGTATCAAATACCAAATCAATATCGGACAAGACTTCGGAAAAGTCTGTCGATTTGTAATCGATCACTTCATCTGCACCTAGAGATGTGGCGAACTCTTTGTTTTTCTCACTAGCTGTAGTGATAACATGTGCACCTGCATTTTTGGCAAGTTGAATAGCTAGACTTCCTACGCCACCTGCACCTGCATGAATCAATACTTTTTCACCAGCTTGCAATTGTCCATGATCGAACAGTGCTTGCCATGCAGTAAGTCCAGCGAGTGGAATAGAAGCGGCTTCTTGGAAAGTCACACTCACAGGCAACGCTGCTAATAAATGATCATCCACAAGCGTATATTCTGCATAGGTTCCAAAACGTGTTGTTTCCGGACGAGCAAATACTTCGTCTCCTATTTTCCACTCCGTTACCGCAGAACCGACTTCTGTAATTACACCAGCAGCATCCCATCCCAAAATAATCGGGAACTCCCAATCCATCATCTGTTTTAAATAACCTGCACGTAATTTCCAATCGATCGGGTTGATCGAAGTTGCTTTTAATTTGACGACGACTTGATGTTCTCCGGGTACAGGATCAGGAACATTCATTTCTTTCAGTTCTTCTTTTTCACCGTATTGTTCGATAACAACTGCTTTCATAAGTATTCCTCCTTGTAGGCTATGTCTCTATAGTTAACATACACCAAATCAAACATATTGAATAATTAGCAAAAATACTGATTTTTTTGTTTCAAAACCAACATTTCTGGATCCTTTCAACCGTTATATAGAGTAGGACATGCATAAAATTTGCACAAAGATGCAATATCCGCTTTACATAGACACAAGATATTAGAAGACGAAGGAGCCGTTATGAAAAAACAATGGCTAGTGCCCTTAATCGTACTATTGCTAATCGCTGCGCCTGTATACGGATTTATCCGGCAATATCTTGTCGATAAAATAGATCATCCTGTCGCACAACATGGAGTTATAGATTTACGCCAATGGGATTATAGTACCAACGGTACTGTGTCGCTAAATGGCGAATGGGATATCTATCCCTCTGTATTTCTGAACCCTCAAGATTTTCAAAATGGAGCATCAGCGAAAATAAATATTCCCGCGCAACCGATTCAAGTCCCTCAATCGTGGAATAAAGTCATGCAACAAAACGGTAGCTCTGCTTTTGGATATGCTACTTACCATTTGCGTATTCTGGTAGGAGATCAGCAACAAGCAGAACGTTTATACGGGATTCATGTCAAAAATATTCGTACTGCTCATCGCATTTTTATTAATGGACAACGGGTAGGTTCCAGTGGAACACCTGGTACAACAGCGGCAACAACAGTCCCTAACAATGTGCCTTATAACACTTGGGTTCCTATCGATGGCAATACTGTTGATCTGGTTGTACAAGTATCGAATTATAGTTATTCCTCTGGTGGTATCGCTTATCCGATTAACTTTGGCGATATGACTGCTATTACGAAAGAACGTGAAATTTCTATTATTAGCGATATCGCTGTCATGGGGGGCTTTTTACTTCCGGGTCTATATGTATTAATTCTGTATCAGATGCGACGCAAGGATCAGACCTTACTTTATCTTGGATTTTTCTGTATTGCTGCTTTTCTACATGTATTAACTCACGGAGAAAAGTTGTTCAGTATGATATCGCCAGAACTGTCGTATGAACTGGTGTTACGTGTTCAACTGGGTTGTTCGGTGATTTTCTATTATTGTTTGCTGTTTTATGTGAGTAAATCTTTGCCTAATGTAGCGCATGTGCTTGTGTTGCGTAGTTATCGGATCATGAGCATTGTTTTACTAGCGATGAGTGTGTTTACACCGACTTCCTTTTTCACGCAAATAGATCAAATCTGGTTCCTCTGTAATCTACTAACGATTGCGTATGTAATCTATATCGTAGTCAGAGCAGTGATCAGGAAGCAACCGCATAGTCAGTCGATGCTTCTAAGTGTGCATAGTCTGGCGGTTGTCGCTATTATCAGTATCATTAGCTTGCGCGGAATTATAGATAATACAGCTATTATTCCTATCGAAGTACTATTTTTTGTGATTACACAGTGTCTGATGATCGGTCGACAATTTGCCCTTTCTTTTCAGCAAATTGAAAATCTATCTCAGCAATTACTAACATTAGATGAATTGAAAAATGAATTTATTGCAAATACTTCGCATGCGCTTCGTACACCGCTGCATGGCATGATTAATATGACCGAATCACTGATCGAAGGAGCCGCAGGGCCTCTGGAAGATAAGCAAGTCGAGCAATTGATAGTGGTATCGTCGACAGGGCATAAGCTTGCCGCATTGATCAATGATATTTTGGATTATTCCAAGTTGAAAAATGGTGATCTTTTACTGGATCGCAAAGCGGTTAATCTACGAACTGTTGCTGAATCGGTGCTAGAGATTGTTAGTTATACGGCCGCAGGACGGCAGATTGTATTTATCCAAGAATGGCCTGAATATGTGCCTCCTTTATATACCGATGAAGATCGGTTAAGTCAGATTCTTTATAATTTGCTCGGCAATGCTGTGAAATTTACAGAGCAAGGCGAGATTCGTTTTATTGTTGAAGTCGGTGCAGGGCATGTTACGTTTGCTGTAGTCGATACAGGGATCGGAATCGAAGCAGATCGGTATGAAGATATTTTCAAATCGTTCGAACAAGGCTTAGGGCTATCCGAGCAAAGTTACGCCGGCACAGGGCTTGGACTTAGTATTACCAAAAAGTTAGTGGAATTAAATGATGGGCAGATCACGGTAGGATCGGTTCTTGGTCAAGGATCTACATTTACAGTTACATTGCCTACTGCCGATGTACCGATAACCAAAGAAATGATAACTACTGTTCAACCGATGACCGCTCCACCTGAAGTGAAACAGTCTATTTCGAAAAGCAAACCCGTACTCCAACGTGAGAAAGAGCCATTGATCAATAAAGAGGATGAGCTATCTCATTCACATCACACTCAAGTGATCTTGATCGTAGATGATGATCCGGTGAACTTACGGGTGTTGAATAACATTTTATCGTTACAACAATATGTAGTGATCGAAGCGCAAAGTGGGAAAGCCGCACTGGATAAATTACGATATCATCCGAAGATTGATCTGATGATTACCGATTGGATGATGCCCGGGATGTCTGGATTGGAACTGTGTCGTCAAGTTCGTCAACGATACTCCTTATCCGAACTACCGATATTGATGTTAACCGCACGCAGTCGTCCTGAAGATATTCAGAATGGATTTGCCGCAGGGGTCAATGATTTTCTAGGTAAGCCTGTTCATGCGATTGAACTAAGAGCACGTGTGAATACTTTATTAGAACTGAAGTCTTCAGTGCAGACCGTATTGCGTACCGAAATGGCATTTTTGCAAGCACAGATCAAGCCGCATTTCTTATATAATGCGCTGAATACGATTATTGCGATGTGTTCGATCGATCCGGATCAAGCCTCAGAGTTGTTAATTGAGCTTAGTCAATATTTACGGCGAAGTTTTGATTTTCAGAATCGAGATCAGTTAACGACTTTAAATAAAGAAATTGAATTGATTCAGTCTTATCTATCGCTTGAAAAAGCACGGTTTGATGAACGTTTGCAGATTGTATGGGATGTGGATCGTGAACTAGGGCAGATGATTCCACCGCTCAGTATCCAACCCCTTGTTGAAAATGCAGTACGTCATGGACTGATGAACAAAGCAGTAGGAGGAATATTAACTATCTCTATTCAAGAACAACAGAATAATCTACTTGTCCGCATTCAAGATGACGGTATAGGGATGGCACCTGAGAAGATTCCTGCTTTATTAGCAGGAGAATCTACATCAGCCAATAGCGGTGTCGGGGTGATCAATATTCACAAACGACTACTAGCGATGTATGGTCAAGGGCTTCATATTGAAAGCACAGTCGGCAAAGGAACAACGATAAGCTTTACGATTCCGGGAGGTGAAGTAAGCGCATGAGAGCCATTTTGATTGATGATGAGAAGCCGGCATTGTTACATTTGGAAAAACTATTAAACAAAGATGGAAATATTGAAGTGGTCGGCAAATACACATTTGCTCAAGCTGGTATTGATCACCTGAAGAAAGATAAAACAGATATTGTTTTTCTTGATATCGGTATGCCTGAGATTAACGGTCTAGAAGCGGCTGAATATATTCAACAGATCGATCAGGAGATCAAAATTATTTATATTACAGCTTATTCGGAATATGCTTTAGAAGCTTTTGAATTGAATGCACTGGATTATATTTTGAAGCCGATTGTACCGGTTCGTTTCCAGAAAACACTAGAACGTATTCGTCATTCTATTCCTGTACCCCAAGCGCAGGAACCTCAGCAAGTTGAAGATGTTGTCAAAGTATTATGCTTTAAGCGACTTACTTTACAAGATGGACAACATGATGGCAAAAAGCTGAAATGGCGCACGATGAAAGCACAAGAACTGTTTGCATTTTTGCTACATCATAAAGGCGAATGGGTCTCCAAAGAAAAAATCATCGATGCGTTATGGCCGGAATATACAGAGGAAAAAGCGACCACTCATTTGCATACATCGGTCTATCAGATTCGCAAGTTGCTCAAAGAATGGGGCATTACGACCAAGTTAGAATATGCGCAAGAAGGGTACCGTTTGAATCAAGAAGGCATTATGAATGATGTAGATCGCTTTGAAGCAGGTATTCAAGCAGACAAAGATTATGCAGAAGATTGTTATCATCAAAATGATCACTTATTATCGTTATATCGAGGGGATTATTTAGAAGAACATGATTATCCATGGGCAAGTATTCGCCGTCAAAATCTACTGCATGCGTATATGAATTTGCTGTTTACTACCGCTCAATATGAGATTACTCATCACCGGGAACAGCAAGCGATTCAGCGTTTATTAGGAGCATGGCAGAAAGATCCATATTCTGAAGAAATCTGCCGCTTATTGATGACAGCTTATGCAAGTATTGGTCATCACGCATTATTAGCGAGTTGTTATCGAGGGTTTGTGAATTTGCTTCGAGAAGACTTGGGTATTGAACCTGAAAAAGAAACTGTCCAGTTATACCAACGACTTCATCAATAGAATGATTCAAGAAATACGGATGTACAGAAAAGAGTAGGGGGTTAGCGATGGATCGGTATAAAGGACGTTATGCAGTTCGCTATTCGGTGTACGCCTGTTGTGTCAGTCTGTTGATGATCATGGCATGGGGATGGGGCGGAGTGAAATCGGCTAAAGCAGAAGATACCTTAGGATGGGATAGCTTGTTATCACCTGTTGTACTTGCAGGATCATCTGTGGATCTACAGAGTGTTGATGTTAATGTGCTTGCAGGTTGGTTAACAGGAACGACTCCTTTGATCGAATACAGTCTAGATTCTACAGATGGAATCAATGGTCACTGGATTCAAGCTGATGATACAGTGACGCCTATACGGTGGCAACCGGGCTACCTCTATATTCGAGAGCAAGCCGACCCGACAAATAACCGCTTATTGGCTGTGATTCAGTTAGGTAGAGAGGGTACGTATCTATTTGCTGATCCCACAGCAAGCTTGATGATCCCTCCGACTCATCCATCCATCTCAGATAGTGTAGTCGGGTCAGCTGATCCTATAATAAATTCTAAGACCACTCCGCTTGATGATTCCGATACTGACCCAACAGCTATTCATCCGCTGACAACGATCCAATCAGACCTATCAGGTACCACTTCTATCCAAATCAATAACGATGTAGCGATTGAGCAACTTACCGCTAATAGCGAGCATACATTGACGATTCCAGTGACAAGTAATCATTCATCGATACAGATACCGATCGAAGGTTCGTTACTACAAGCATTATACGATCAAAAAGCAACGATCATGATTGTCTGTCCGCAAGTCACCTATACATTACCAATCGCTATGTTAGAACCGCAAAAGGTAATACAGTCTTTTGCAAAGCCACCTGTATCGATGACCTCAATCACGTTGACGATTCAGATAAAGACACCATCCAATAATGATATAGCATCTCTGCAATCACTATTGAATCTACAACAAATCAATATCGTCGGCTCGCCTGTAAGTGTACAATTACAAGCTTCATATGATGGACAGACCGTACCTATTTCTCCGCAAGTCACCGATCAAAGTCTAGAACTTACGATGCCAGTACCGATAACAACATCGACAGATTCAATATCGTCCAAACCTACTACCGCGATAGTATATCAAGCCGATCATTCCATGCATCCTGTACCTACATTGATCTCATCACCGAATGATAGTAGTGCTACAGCACATATTCATGGATGGACTAATGGCATCTATGCACTGGTATCTCATCATCCATCTTTTACAGATACCCGTTCTCATTGGAGTTCGGCAGATGTGAACGATATGGCTTCTCGACTGATAGTCACAGGTGAAAAAGGGGGAGTATTTGCGCCTGATCGACTGGTGACACGAGCAGAATTTGCGGCGATGATCGTAAGAGCACTAGGATTATCTGCGGAGCCAAGTAAGACCACTTTCTCGGATGTACATGATTCCGATTGGTATGCAGGTGTGATTGGTAGTGCAAGTAATCATGGACTGATTGAAGGATACAATGATACGACTTTCCGCCCGAATCAGCAGATTACCCGTGAAGAAGCCAGCGAGATCTTAAGTCATGCGATGAAATTAACAGGATTGAGCACAGCGATCACGACCCGTGAAGCGAATGCACAGCTAAACCCATTTGCCGATCGGAAGCAAGTATCCAACTGGGCAGTGCCTGCATTGGCGCTATCGGTGAAATATCATATTCTTGAAGATATTCAAGGAGCGATTCAACCTCAAAGCGATGTATCCCGCGCACAAGCGACAGTGATGATTCGTCGGTTGTTACAGCAATCTGGTTGGATACAATCTTAAAGTCACACATGTAATAGTAAACATACAAAAAGCCTGATTACTGTAGATATAACTTACAGCGATCAGGCTTTGCTACTTATTACGAATCGACTATAGTATTGACCCACTTGGCTCGGTACACTTCAGGTGAGCAACCGACCATTTGCTTGAATAGTCGGCTAAAATGAGTTAATTGCTTGAATCCAACCAATCGACTTGCTTCTGTAATCGATAGATCGGCTTGATATTGAAATAACAATGTAGCCTGTGTAATCCGCCGATTATATAGATATTTGAACACGGTTGTCCCTGTCGATTGCTTGAATACGCTTGCAATATAAGGCTTAGAGAGATGCAGATGATCAGCAATATGATCCAGTGTGATATCGTGCATATAATGAGCTTCGATATAATCAAGGATCGCCTGTGCATATCCTGATTTACCGATACGCTCATAGGTAATATGTTCTTGCTTGCATCGTTCGGCAAGTAAAGACAGTAGATCACACATACGCATCATAAATCGCAGCGATACTTTTTCATTTGCCTGAGGAGCGATCTGTTGAAGAGAAGCCAAAGATTGCTCCCATTCCGCTTGTTGCTCTGGATTCAGAGAAAGACGACAATTACCGATCTGTTCAAAAGGATATAGTAATTCCGTGATATGTTCTGCTTGAATATAATTGTGTAACACCGACGGATCAAAATGCAAAATTGTACGAATATAAGGCTGATCTGGAGCAGGATGAGGACGGTGTAATGTCATACCATGCATCAATAACACATCGCCTGGACGTAGATCATAACTGCGATCTCCAATAATATACGTACATACACCTGCATGAAAATAATAAATTTCATAATGCAGATGAGAATGAAATCCATCGACGGTCGGTGGTTGAAAAGGCATTTCCGAGCGATATCCATAAGTGACAGACTGGTCTAAACGCAATGTATTTGGCATCTGCCAGTGTACCTCCTGCAATGGGTCTATAATCTCGACTCCATTGTAACACTGACAGAGAATGCTAGGACAGTCGATTCACTACAGGCGAAGAAGTAAATCCTTGCAAAGGCTCTTTTTGGTTCCACGCTTGTTGTTGTGAAAGTAGACATAATTCAGCGGCTTTGAATGCATGCTCTTGTGTCATCGCACGCTCTGTTCGTTCCAATACATCCAATATCAGTTGACCGAAAAAGGGATAACCCACTTTACCTTTCACGTCAAAATGATATTCGCCTTCGTGATTGACCAGATACACATGATCTCCTGTAGAATCCCGAGCGATATCTACATATTTACGCAGTTCGATATAACCGTCTGTGCCTAGAATAGTCGTTCGTCCATCTCCCCATGTACTAAGCCCTTCCGGTGTAAACCAATCTACACGCATATACCCTGAAGCTCCGCTATCTCCTAGCAATGAAATTTCTCCGAAGTCTTCTAATTCTGGATATTGAGGATGATGAAAGTTTGCAACACGACTATGCTGAATCGATGCATCTGTAGAACCTGTAAAGGTTAAAAATTGTTCAATCTGATGACTTCCAATATCGCACAAAATACCGCCATACCGTTCACGCTGAAAAAACCAGTCCGGTCGCTTGGAAGCTTGTAAGCGATGAGGCCCTGTGCCGATCACCTGTATGACACGTCCGATTGCACCTTGCCCAATCAATTGTTCTGCATAGACAGCACTTTCTACATGCAGACGTTCACTATAATAGACCATATATTTACGTCCGCTACGTTCTGCTTCTAGCCTAGCTTGGGTCAGTTGATCCAGTGTAGTAAATGGCGCTTTATCTGTAAAATAATCTTTGCCTGCTTGCATAATCTGTATCCCCAAAGGCCCTCGATCTGCTGGAATAGCCGCAGCAGCCACCAACACAATATCGTCATCTTGTAAAATATGCTCTAATGTCGGAGCGATAGCCACTTCAGGGAATTGCTTGCGAAATTGTTCGACTTTGAGTGGATCAGGATCATACACCCATTTGACCGAAGCTCCCGCTTGTACCAGTCCTTCACACATTCCATAGATATGCCCGTGATCCAGTGCAGCAACAGCGATCTGAAATTGACCGGGAGCACAGACGATTTGAGATTGATATTCACTTGTTGGTGCATAGAACATGCCGTCTTTGTGGTTCTGACTCATCTCTAAACCTCCTAAATACATAGCTTATACAAAATTATTTATACGTAGCACTTAGATCTGTAGGCAGTTGGTCGGTTACCGCATTACTTTTGGAGATCGAGGAATGTTGTTTACGTTGTTCTAATTCATGTTCAAATTGTTCTTCACTGACAGGCAGTTCTACCCAATCATCGATCCATGTAGATAAATACATCGCATTCGATAAGCTCAATCCACGAATCCCTTCTTCCCCGGGAGCAATCAGAGCTGTACCATGCTGAATACTATCGATCCAATTTTGTATAATGCCTGGATGACCGGTCTCCATTCCTTCGATCGGGATCTCACATTTCCAACATTCAGGATGCCCGAACTTGCCTTCATAATGCTTATTAAATTGAGTCTCTGATTCACGTAAGCGCCAAAATGTCAGTGTGTCGTTTTCGATTACGATTTTGCCTTGATCGCCTGTAATTTCAAATCGATTGCTACCCGGATATTCACCTGTGGTAGTAATAAATACAGCGGTTGTGCCATTCTCATATTCGGCATAAGCAGTCACATCATCTTCCACTTCAATATTGCGATACTTACCAAACTGGCAAAATGCTCGAATACGTGTAGGCATCATCCCTGTTGTCCATTGCAATAGATCCAGTTGATGTGGACATTGATTGATCAACACCCCACCGCCTTCACCACTCCATGTCGCACGCCAACCGCCAGAATCGTAATAACTTTGTGACCGATACCAGTTAGTAATAATCCAATTCAGCCGTCTAATCTCGCCCAGTTCACCGGAAGAGATCAAGTCTTTTAATTTGATATAAAGGGGATTGGTACGTTGATTGTACATGATCGAAAAGACACTACCACTTTGAGCAGCGGCTTCATTCATTTCTCGTACTTGTCTTGTGTATACGCCAGCAGGCTTTTCGACTAAGACATGAATACCTGCGCCAAAAGCGAGTGCCGCTTGTCTTGCATGATCATAATGAGGAGTCGCTAGAATGACAGCATCCACCGTACCTGAAGACAACATCTCTTCTGCATTTGTCCAAAAATCCAGTGTCGGTGATAACTGTTCACTCACCCAATCACGCATCATTTCTCGAATATCGCAGACAGCGACAAGTTCAGCACCCTTGATCGTCCCTGATAATAAAGTGCGGGCATGAGCACTACCCATATTGCCGACTCCAATAATACCTACACGTACGCTAGAATCTGACTGTGTCATTACTGTCCCTCCTTGATATACTGTCCGGCAAGTTCACGGAATGATCCGGCAAAATACTGCAACATCTCGAAGGAATCCAGTTGTCCGCTAAAGTCTTCGACACCTAGATAACCGTCGTATCCTACACTTTGCAGATCACTAATAATCTGTTGCCACGGAACGATACCTTCAAGCATCGGAGCCCACTGACAATGCCACTGCTGATCTTGTTGTATCCATGCTGCATTTTTAACATGAACATGAGCCAGATAAGGCCCGAGTAATTGAAGTCCCATCCGATAATTCTCATATCCTTCATGCACCATATTGCCCGGATCATAGAGAACGCCTACATGTTCTGGATCAAGATGTTCAACCAGACGTAAAGCGGCAGAAGCACTGGCAGCTATCGTCTGATGATGCGTTTCGATCAATGCTTGAACCCCGTATTGTTGAGCGAGTTCTTGCACACTGGAAAGGTACCGGGTCGCTTCTGCATCCAGATCACGATAATGACGGGTGCGATCATACATTGGCACACCAACACGCATCATCGAAGCTCCCAGTTGCTGAGCAGTGGCAAAAGCATGATGGGTGCTGTCTAGATCACCACATTTTAGATAAGGTACAAGAGCAATCGATTCCAATTGATGTTGCTGTACAGATTGCTTAATGATCGAGACGCTCGGTTCGGTATGTTCTGGATCAATCGAACAACGATTATGTCGCCAGAACGAAGGTTCTTCTGCTAAAGCTTCTTTAGGAATAGACGCAAACCGCCACTCAATTCCGTCTATCCCTGCTTGAGTTGCTGCTGTAATCAATTGTTCAGGTGTTAGATCAGGCGTACATACGGTAAACACAGAAAGTTTCATACGTAGATCGTCAGCTCCTTCGTCACATACATCCATTGATTTGCCCAATGTACCATGTATTTGTATCCAATAAGGTGATCTGAACGTAGAAGTAGAATAAGGGATAAATAAAAGAGCGAAGCGGTTAGTGTGAGATAAATGAATAACGGGTAAATATATACCAAAGAAGTACATAGATACCGGAGGGATGAAATAATGAATACGATGAAAGCTGTAGGGGTGACCCATTACTTACCTATCGATCAAGCAGACAGTCTATTAGATGTAGAAATACCGAAACCAACGGCTAGTGGACATGATCTATTGGTTCAAGTCCAAGCGATTTCTGTGAATCCTGTAGATACCAAGATTAGAGCACCCAAAGATCAAGTGGAAGAGAATCCACGTATTCTAGGCTGGGATGTAGCGGGTATTGTGGTTGAAGTAGGAAATCAAGTCACTCATTTTCAGGTAGGAGATGAAGTCTTCTATGCAGGGAGTGTTACACGAGCAGGGGGTAACAGTGAATATCATCTTGTCGATGAACGGATTGTAGGGCATAAGCCCAAGTCACTTGATTTTGCCGCTGCGACTGCTCTGCCTTTGACTGCAATTACAGCATGGGAAGCGATTCATGAGCGTCTGGGCATTTCGGAAGATGCAGTATCCAATGCTGGGCACACGATACTGATTATTAATGCCGCAGGTGGAGTCGGTTCTATCGCTACACAGCTTGCGCATCTAGCAGGATTGACGGTTATTGGTACAGCTTCACGTCCAGAAACGTCAGATTGGGCGAAAGCGCACGGAGCCGATCATGTGATTAATCATCATGACGCATTTGTGCCTCAGTTGAAAAAGATAGGTTTCTCTGATGTAGATTATATTTTATGCTTAAATCATACCGACCAACACTGGCAACATATGGCGGATGCGATAGCACCACAAGGTAAAATATGTTCGATTGTAGAAACCGAGCAACCGATCGATCTGGAAGCGCTCAAAAACAAAAGTGCTACGTTTGTCTGGGAATTTATGTTCACGCGTTCAATGTATGAAACAGACGATATGAGCGAGCAGGGTGTAATTTTGAATCGGATTGCTAGTCAGATTGACGAAGGCAAGCTTCGCACAACAGAAACCAAGCGTCTACGTCCGATTAATGCAACTCAATTACGAGAAGCCCATCGATTGTTAGAAGCAGGCGATATGATTGGCAAATTAGTCTTAGAAGATTTTGAATCGTAAACGATATTTTGATCTATATAGGGGGCACACGATGAGTACGAATAATGACCAGCTCAAAGCGACGATTCGCAAAACAGCAGATGAAGCTTTTGATAAAGAAATGGATGAGATTAATCGCCAGATGAAAGATGAAGTATTGATCGCTTTAATCGGTGATGTTAATGCAGGGAAGTCATCGACAATTAATCGTATTGTAGGCGAAGAGGTAGCCGGGGTCGGTGCAGAGCCGGGAGAGACGACCGAGATTAAGCCTTATGCTTATCGGGAAAAGATTATTTTTATCGATACACCGGGCTTAAATGATGTGAATCTTAGCAACTCAGCTGTGACACGCGAATATTATCGCAAAACGGATGTGGTTCTTTTTTTCCTAAATGCCGCAGGAACCGTATATTCAGAAGCTGAAAAAAATTCATTACAAGCGCTAGAGAAAATCAATAACAATATTATTATTGTATTAAACAAAATTGATGCAGCAGATGAGATTGATCGTCTGGTTCGTCGTATTCAACAAGAAACAGGGCATAAATATCAAGTCATTCCCGTATCTTCACGCACCGGACAAAATATTGATACATTACGTGATAGCATTTTGGATCTACTGAAAAAAAAGTAAGGACATTCTATTCGCCCGTACGATCAAAGAAAAGTCGTCAACCGCCAACAAATGGATTGTGGGCGCGGCTACTTCGGCGGGGGCGATAGGAGCAGCGCCTATTCCGGGAGCTGATATTATTCCGATCACCGCGATTCAGATCGGATTACTGACACGCTTAGCTGCGCTGTATAACAAGCCGATCAGTCGTGAAACCGCGAAAGAAATAGTGATTACAGCTATTATTGGTAATCTAGGCAAAAGTCTATTTGCTCAAGTGCTCAAAATCTTCCCCGGAGCAGGTTCTGTAGCTGGAGCAGGGGTGGCGGGAGCGATTACATTAGCACTAGGTTATTCTGTGAAATATGCATATGAACGTAATATCGAAGTTACTCCTGAAACCGTCGGCAAATTATACAAAAAGTTCCGTGAACGTACCAAAAAACAAGATGTATCTCAGATCACATCAGTAGACGATCCTAAATAAGCATGTGAACAGAAAGGCTGGATAAATGATTGAAGGCATTACAACGGCTACAAGGTCATCTGATGCGCTGGGCTCAAGAGCGACACTTTGCAGAAGGACAGCTTATTCATGAGCGTTATCGGATTAGTAGACGCTTAGGTACAGGAAGTTATGGTGTCACTTATCTATGCGAAGATATCCAGACCTTACAGACCTGTGTATTGAAAAGAGTCTACCCTTTGCGTGGTGGTCATAGACGTGCACAATTGATCTATGAACGTGAATGTAAAGCGATGGCGGCAATAGATCATCCGCGCATTCCTGCATTGATCGATACGTTTCTATATCATCATTATCATTGTCTGGTGATGACATATATGGAAGGGCATAATGTAGGAGAGCTTATTTTCGAACAAGGGATACGCTTGAATGAACGTGAAGCTCTGCAATGGATGAAGCCATTAGTAGAGATTGTGACTGCTATTCATCATCAAGGATGGGTACACCGAGATATTAGCCTTTCAAATGTAATCTATGATCAAGATCGTGTCTATTTGATCGATCTAGGGCTGATGTGGCAACAAGGGGAAGGAACAAGAAGTGTAGCGCTACTTGATGAACTGGTTAGTGGTGATCAGGAAGAGAAACGGATTAGACGAGCTTTGCATGTAACGAGCGACTTTTACGGGTTGGGGCATTTGTTGTTATTCCTTCTCTATAGTCATGAAGAGCAGAGCGAAGAAGCTTCTATCGCTACAGAACAATCACAGGGTAGCTGGGAAGACGAATTATCTCTTCATCCACGTACACATCAGATGATTCGTCGTATGCTCCTCGTGGAGCTAACACAGCCTTACGATCAGATCGATGAGATTGCTCAAGAAATCGATCAGATTATTGCTGAGATTGAAATGATTTCAAATTAGAAGAATGATCATAAAAATATTCCGACAGAATAACATCGTATCTCTTAACGATATTCTGCACGGGATATTTGTTTTTGTCTTGATAGAAATACATCATCCTCGGATTAGCTACTGCTATACGAGCTGGATGAACGCTTTCCTCGATAATGTCCACGCCCATGTTGATTATGAAAACCTCCACGACGATAACGATCACTGCTACTATACGAACGCCTACGCTTTTTCTTCGAAGAGATCAGATGTTTGATCAGACTTTTAATCATACCCATAATAAATAGCTCCTTTTTCGTTCATTTTGAAGTACATTTGTGCTTTCATTTGAAATAATCAAGCAGAATAGGTCTTAATACATAGGAAACGGTTGACATGTGTTTGCATTTACTAAGTACATTTCCTATTCCTTTCTACGGGAAGAAGGGGATAAGGTTTCTAAATAAAGGATCATTTTGAATCTTATCTATATCCATATGGATTCAGGTCAAAATAGAGATATATAACCTTTTTTTATAAAATAGCTTTTAAATTGCAGTGTTCATACCGATAATAACTATAATGAATTGCGTAAAATTAAATTTTATAAATTAAATTTTTGTAAAAATATAAAGAATGGTGATTCAAATGTCGAATAAAAGTATATATTAAAATATAGGCAAAAAGAACTGATTCAAATAGATTACTAATTGTCGAAAAAAGTAATATTATAAGTCGATTATTCTAAAAAAGTATAAATTAGTATATTATTTGATGATTTAAGAACCCGTCGTTAGTCATAGCATGTCCATCACTTAGATTTTAAATAAGAGGAGTTAATTACTACTATGAAATTATTTCGAAATATGACCGGGAGCTTGTTTTCGCGGATATTATCTATTGCTGCTTTGTGTATTGTTTTGGCTATGGCTGTTTCTATTACAGCTGTTGGCGTAATGACGACTCGTTCGTATGAGTCTATGAATACGAACTCACTAACTCGTGTAGCGAATGAGAAAGTCACAGAACTTCAAATGGCAGTTGCGGCTCAACAAACATTAGCTAGTTCCATTTCTAAAGAAATCTACAATGTTGACTTTTTTCAAAATCTTATCACAACAGGCGTAACCAATACGGCTAGCTTCAATCGTATTCAAAACAACTTTAATGATAAATTACAAAACTCGAATGGATTGTATGAAAATATATTCTTCTCTTATCAAGACAAAGTATTTTTGGATGGTCTTGCAGGAAAATCGCAAGGAACAGACTTAATCTCCACATCTCCTTGGTACAAACAAGTAATGAATAGTGGTAATCCTATGGTGTCTGAAATGCAGATTTCACCTGTAACCGGCAATCCTGTTATTGTAGTCGTTGAACCTGTCAAAAACCCGACGACTAATAAAGTATTAAATGTATTTGCACTTCCTATGAATATCAATACTCTATTGGATGGCATCACTCAAAAAGAAAAAGAGCAAACGATTAACACCATTGTGACTAATGAAAAAGGTATCGTTATTGCTTCACAAGATGCGAATCAAGTGCTTAAAACTGATTTTACCCAATTGAATAACGAAGATGGACTTAAAACGATAGGTACTGCTGAAAATGGTACAGGTTATGTAACTATTGGTGGCGAACGTTATCTTGCTTCTTTTGTGAAAGATGATTCTTTGAAAATGAGCGTAGTTACATTTCTTCCTGTAAGTAGTTATATGAACGATCTATATAGTATTTTAACAACTATTGTTGTGATCACGATTATCGTTCTGATCATTGCTCTAATTATTCTTTTCCTAGTCGTACGTGGTATTGTCAAACCAATCCGTCTGGCTTCTGAGCAATTAGAAATTATGTCCAAAGGTGATTTCTCTAAACTATTGCCTACGCAATATGAAAATAGTGTGGGTGAAACGGGCGTATTGATTCGTTCGATGAACCGGATGCATGAATTTACAAGACAAGTCGTTCAATCAGTGAGTGAAGAATCTAGAAATCTTAAAGAAGCTAGCAATACAGCACACACAATGTTTATAGATATGGATAAAGAATTGCAAGATGTATCGGCAACTACGCAAAATATGTCTGCTGGTATGGAAGAAACAGCCGCTTCTGCACAACAAATCAATGCTTCTACCGATGAATTTGAAAAAGCGATTGAATCTATCGCTAAAGGCGCTCAAGAAGGTGCAGAAGAAGCGAATATCATTAGTAAACGCGCTACTGATTTCAAAGTAGCTCTAGAAAAATCAGTTGCAGAAACGACTGTAGTCTATGAAGAAGTAAAAGTGGGCTTAGATGAAGCTCTTGAACAATCCAAATCAGTAGATACGATCAAAGAGTTAAGCGAATCTATTCTACAAATTACAAAACAAACCAATTTACTTGCGCTAAATGCTTCTATTGAAGCGGCAAGAGCAGGTGAAGCAGGTCGAGGATTCGCAGTTGTCGCAGAAGAAATCCGCAAGTTAGCAGATGCTTCCAAAGACACAGTTGGTCAGATTCAAGTGATCACCAGCAATGTTACAGATTCTGTAGGGAATCTACAGAACTTTACACAACGTCTGATCGATCTACTAACAGGTAATATTGCTAAAGATTATGCAATGATGAATAAAACGAGCGAATCGTACTTGAATGATGCTACTTATATTGACCGTATGGTTTCTGAATTTAGCGCAACCAGCGAAGAATTAAGTGCTTCAGTACAGAATCTAGCTCAAGCGATCAATGAAATCTCGATTTCTAACAATGAATCAGCTGAAGGTACAGAAGAGATTGCAGATAAAACAACGGTTGTTGTAAACAAAGCAAATGAAATTGCTGAAGAAGCGAAGAAAACCAATGATAGTGCAGATCGTCTGAACCAAATGATTCAACGCTTCAAAGTATAATTAAACCGAATGCCAGTGTTGCAATAAGGGCCCATTAGGTCCATAAATAGGGTCCATTTTCGGAAGAGGAACATGCGAGATTTCAGCCAAAGCTGTCGCATGTTCTTTTTCTTTGTCTGCTGGAGTGCGTGTATTGTAAGACATGCCATCAGGATAGGCGCCTACAATTCGAAAATCAGGGCTGGCGGATAACCGCTTATGCCCTGTGCCGGCAGGTAAAACGACTACATCGCCTGTCTGCAAAGTGAATACTTTTCCTTCTTCACCGCCTAGTTGTACTGTCACATGACCACTGATTACGCCCAAGACTTCATGTGCATTACTGTGATAATGATGATAATCAAATACACCATTTGTCCAACTATTCAGCCACTGGTGTTGATTGAACATAGATTCAGTCTGTGACGGATTGTTGTGAAATGCTTGCGGATACAGCAATACAGGTAAATGAGGGTTATTAGGAATTCCTTGATTAGATTTAAAGTAAAAAGCTTGAACAGTCTGAGTGCTCATATGAATAAAACCTCCTTAAAGAAATGCATAAATATACAATATTGCTATACACAAAATGACATAACCTACCGATAATACAGGCAGGGAATAATGAACAAGAAAGGGGTAATCTATCGGACAAAGGGGCAATACCTATGAATATTTCTTCCGTTACATCAAGTGCATACCAAGCAGCTTCTGCTGCAACTACAACCGACACCAGTGCATTGGAAAAACAAAAAACAGCGTTACAATCTCAATTAACCAAATTACAAAGTAGCACAGACCAAAAAGATAGCGAACAACAGATCAAACAAGTACAACAACAGATTCAACAAGTACAGCGTCAAATCGCTCAAGCTAGTGCCAAATCCAGTAATAGTGATTCTTCAGATACCAGTACAGTATCGACAGATTCGACAAGCAGTACAGGTTCTACTGCCAAAGCAGCGATTCAATCGATTAAAGATGTACAAGAAGCTGTTCGACAAACGCAGGAAGATGAAAAAGCCAAACGCAGTACAGCCGATATGGGTGTAGGCGGATTACTAGATATCACTGTTTAATACACATATCGTGGAATATTGAAAAGCTATCTTTCCTTGGAGATGGCTTTTTTTGCTATACATACGATTGAAATGAATTGCAAAATGATGATGATTTTCAAGAATAATATGTATTTCTGAAAATATATGATTTACAGTATCAAAATGATAGTGTTAGGATAACTAATAAACGTTTGGATCATTATACGCATACAGCACAAAGGAGTATACAGAAATGAAAGAATATGTAGTCAGTCGGATGTACAAAGCTTCAGCAGGAATGGCAAATGCTGTTCTGGTCACACTGGGAATAGGATTGCTTTTCGAGACATTTGGTAAATTTCTTGGATGGGATACACTGATCGCTATCGGATCGGTTGCCAAAATATTGCTTGCGCCTGCGTTAGGAGCAGGGATTGCTTTTCAGTTGGGTGGCAATACGCTTGTTCTTTTTAGTGCGATGATCGCAAGTACAATCGGTGGAGCTGCTCTTCATCTCAATGTAGAGGGCGGAATGACGCTTGTACCCGGACAGCCCATCAGTGCTGTGCTTGCAGCGATCGTAGCCACATATGTAGGAAAACGAATTACAGGGCGTACCAAGCTTGATATGATGGCGATTCCGTTAGGGGCTGTTTTTGTCGGCGGATTAGTGGGTGCAGGGCTTGCCGCTGTTGTGACACCGTTATTGATTACGATTAGCGCAGGCATTACGGAATCAGTACAAGGTTCTCCTATTTTAGCTTCGATGGCGATCTCATTAGTATGGAGTATCTTATTAATGTCTCCAGCATCGTCAGCGGCGATTGCGATTGCACTCAAATTAGATCCGGTATCTAGTGCAGCCGCATTGATTGGATGTACCGTTCAATTTGTAGGATTTACATTAATGTCTGCTCGACAGAACGATGCAGGCGGAATTATAGCGCAGATTCTAGTCACTCCCAAAGTACAATTTCCCAACTTGGTCAAAAATCCACGATTGGTCTTACCTACGTTTATCGCAGCGATTATTTGTGCTCCGATTGCTACTCTGGTATTCCATTTCCAAGCTTCGTATGAATTAGCAGGTTTAGGATTGAACTCGATGATTGCACCGTTGAATATTTTGGCGACTCAAGGAGCAAGTGCATTTATTGTATATCTGATGATCGGTGTTCTTTTACCTGCAATCATTACATTGGTTCTCTATTATGGACTCAAAAAAATAGGCTGGGCGAAAACAGGCGATCTGCATATGGAAGTACAATAGATGTGAACAGATAATTAGAAGTTGAAGTTATCAAAAAAACTATATTGTAGAAGGCTTTTTGATAAGATCTATTCTATATGCTTCATCTGTGCTCGAAGCAAGCGGTTGACCGTTTCCCGTCGTACACCGATTAATTGTCCAATCTCATCTTGCGTCAGAATATCAGTAATCGGAATATCACTGAGATAGTTCTGGAACCAACTCTGTAAATGAGTTAATTTGTCAGCAGGAGCAATTTGGGTCAGTTGATCGATCCGCTGTTGCATCATCCGCAATTTATCTTGTAATTGGACAGCGATGTCACGGTAGCGAAGCGGTTCACGTTCCAATTGCGCATACCATTCGGTGGCAGAAATCGGTTCAACTTCACTGGTTATTAAAGCAATCGCTGTTCCATGATAAGCCATCGGGCTGATGAGCGAATGATGCGGAATCGTTTCTCCAGGCACAATAATATTAAATAAAATAGGATTACCATCTTCATGCAGACGTACAATTTTAAAAAGACCGCTGGTGATATGGTATAGCCCACCATGTTCTCCTTGTCGAAACAAAAATTCACCTTTATGTAAAATCATCATCTAACCTCTTTTCGCTAATTTGCTCAAGCTATTTTACTGTGTATGCAGTGAGATAGCTTTTTTATTTCCAAATTTTATTTTAATCTTCATTCTTTTTTCTCGATTCTAAGATAAAGTATCCTAACTTCGTCAATAAATACAAACAAAAAATAATCATAAGAGTTCGAGAGATAACGTATCCGTCTATCGCCAAGTCGTACCCTGATGGAATTAAGAATTCACTGTTAAAACTTAGCCATAAAACGAAAAGGATCGGTGCAATAATACAAATTACCGCTAACACTCTTAAATCACCTTTCATTACATCACTTCCCTCATATTATTGAATGGTCATTATACACTAGACAGTATCAGCAAGCCGACGTATACTATTCTCAACTAATTAGTAAAGATCATTTACTAATTATAAAAAAAGTTCAAAGGAGCATGTCATGTTAATGTCTATCGGCAATCCGCAAATGATCCGCAATCTGAATGAGTATTTGATTTTGGAAGTGATTGTGCAACACGATAGCTTATCGCGAGCAGAGATTAGCCGGCGCACTGGATTGAGTAAACCTACCGTTTCTTCAGCAGTTCAGAATTTAATCCAACATCAATTAATTGCGGAAATAGGACAAGATGATAGCAATCAGCAGGGACGCAAAGGGCAGTTGCTTTCATTTAATCCAGCAGTCTTCTATATTGTAACACTGGATATCGGAGCAGATTATATTCGTACCGCTTTAACAGATTTGTCAGGCAAGATTATTGAGACAGGGCATTTTGCTCTTGAAGCTTCACATACCGAGCAGAGCATGTTAACACAGCTAAAAACACATATGGATCAGCTCATCGCACAAGCAAATGTTACATGGAATCAAGTACGCTTTTTATCAGCAGGGATTCCAGCTGTTGTCCATCCTGACAATGGAACCATTCATACGCTACTTCCTCAATTTGAACCTTACTATTCTGCATTATCCTCTTCTTCATTAGCTTCTTTATTTCCTTGTGAAATCCTTCTCGACAATGATGTTAATCTAGCAACTATCGCTGAAAAAGAATATGGAGCTGCACAATCGGTGCAACATATGGTCTATGTGTCTCTGGGTGAAGGAGTAGGCGCAGGTATTATGATTGATAGCAAATTGTATCGTGGCTTATCCGGGTCCGCAGGTGAAATGGGTCAATGTCTTTCTCGCTCTGTTCATGGAGAGCGCTTAGAAGAGCAGATCGGTGGAGCAGGGCTTCGTCGTCTTATTCAACACTATAGTGCTTCTCATACGGATGCGACTGTCTCTGCTTCGATCAGTCAATGGGATATTCCAACCTTAATGAACCAAGCGCGTCAGTACAATCCAGATGCACAAGCTATCGTGGAACAATACGGACAACAACTTGCATTATCACTAATTAATTTAGCATCCATGTTAGCACCGGAAATGATCGTTTTTGGCGGAGTCATAGGAGAGCATGCAGATTTATTTATTCCGACTATTCAGCAGCAGATGGAACAATATGCTCCAGTGTGCCCTCAATTAACGACAACTATGCTAACCGGCAAAGGTGTGATTCAAGGAGCGGCATGGTCAGGTATTCACCGAGCTTTTCAATATATAAGAGAAGATATGTTAGTGGTAGGCGGTAAAATATTATTTGCAGAGCAGGAGGACAAAGAATGAGTACAGGCTTGATGATCGGCATCGATATTGGAGGAACCAAAACGTTAATGATCGTTACCAATCGTGAAGGTTCTATATTAGCGCAGCACAAGCAACCTACGATTCAAGCAAGGCAACCTTCTGCTTTTTTTGCGGCTTTATTTGAGCAAGTACATCATCTCCTATCTACCATAGATCGCACGATCGCAGACATTGAAGGGATCGGTATAGGCTTGCCTGGAGCGGTTAATGTCGCCACCGGAGTGATCACCCATATCCCAGCGCTTCCTTTAGACGGAGTATCGTTGATAAAGCAGATTGAGCCTTTTTATCAAGGAGCTTTGTATTTGGATAATGATGTGAATGTAGCTGCCCTTGGAGAACACTGGCAAGGAGCAGGCATCGGGAAAAAGCATATGATTATGCTCACTGTAGGCACAGGCGTCGGTGGCGCAGTTATTTTAAATGATACCTTGTTCCGTGGTGCTGACTATACCGCAGGAGAAGTCTCTTATTTTGTTGTCGATCATCAGCCAGAGCAGAGATCGCTTGAAGTGGTTAACAGTCATGAATTTGGACGATTCGAATCCCATGCATCCGGTACAGGCATAGGCATATACGCCAGACAATGGTTAACCAGTCAACAAGCAGATGCTACTCATCCGATTGTTGTGCACGCAGGAGGAGACATTCAGCAGGTACAGGCTGTAGATGTATTGATGCTAGCACAAGCAGGAAATAGTGATGCAAAAGAGATCATGAATGTACCGATCGATTATATGGCGGCAGGTATTGCCAATATGATTTCGCTACTCAATCCAGAATGTGTAGTGATTGGTGGCGGTGTAGCAGATTCTAGCTATTATATTGAACAATTAAGCCAACGTATTCAGCAGTTTACTCCGATTCATGCACAACTCGTTCCTGCGGTATTAGGCAATGTGGCTGGAGCGCTTGGAGCAGTCTATGGTGTATTGAATGATCCATTAATGATGAACCCACATAGCCGTTAGGTCAAAAAGGAGTGATGATCATGATCTCCATATGGAGTGCTAAGTTAAAAGGAATACGGGACTCCTCAAAGCGGCTAGCGGATCAATGGACAGAGGAACAGTCACCCAAAGACGTGTTGCTACGTATTCGTAGCTTTTATTTGCTCGCCGGATTAGCAGGTGGAATCTTTAATCCCTATCTATCTTCGATGCTTGTAGGTGGAGGGCTTGGTAGTGGACAAGTAGGTTTGTTGTTATCCATCGGTACGTTTATTTCGATTCTGGTACAACCTGTCTGGGGATTCGTTGTGGACCGTTTTCAGCAAATGAGATTGGTGCTGTTATTGAGTGTAGCGATTCCAGGATTGTTATCGATTCTTTATCAAAGCCCGTACTTCTTGATTCTGATTATGGTGTATACGATCTCTACCGTCTTTACAGCGACTCAAGCACCAATGGCGGATTCATATGCACTGGTGGCGGCGCAAAAAGCGAATACTACATACGGAGCCATCCGATTTCTGGGTAGTATAGGTACAGCAATTGGAGGTTATCTCGGTGGATTGTATGTTAGTCGATACGATGTATCTCTAATTTGGATTCCTTTTATGTTATTCAATGTATTAGCCGCTATATTGGCGTTTACGTTACCTCGCCGTTCTGATGAAAGTCGGATTCTGAATCAATCGCTTAGTGCAGGTATTAAGACGTTATTAACCAATCGCTTATTTTTATTTTTCCTCGGGGGAAGCTTACTAGTTAATCAGACACTCACTGCGTTCAACTCGTACTTTGTGCTGTCTTTTCAAGATGCAGGCGGTACATTACAACTGGCAGGAGTCGGTCTGTTGATTGCTTCAGCCGCTAATATTCCTTCGATGTTAATCGCTGCCAAAGTGATTCGCCGTATCGGGCATGAGAAAATGTTGCTGTTAGCGGCGTTTGCTTATATTTTGCGCTGGGGCATTCAGTGGTTATTTCCGGTGCCTTCTGTCATGTTAGCGGTACAATTGTTACATGGTTTATCCTTCGGGTTCTTCTATATTGCGGCGGTAGAATATGTATCACGTATCACATCCAAACATATGCAAGCGACCGGACAGAGTATTTTTAATATGGTGTTTGTCGGTATTGCAGGTATTATTGGTAATCTACTGAATGGCTATTTACTAGAACTGGGTGGTTCGCAAGCGATGAATCTTTCCTGTGTGATCAGTGCGATGCTAGGTTCTCTTTTATTATTATATGTGGCGCTTCAGAGTCGTCATTCTTCTTCGGCTGTTCCTCAATAATATTCGACAATTATTTTATTTTTAAAATAATCCTCAACAAATAACAGCGAAAAGCGTAAACTAATAGTAAATATACTTTCTATAATGAAGTTAATGTATCGGACATTTGGCTAACATCTATTCTTATGTGTAGATCTATACGTAAAACAAGATAGTCTGTGTCGGGAGCATTCAAGGGGGAGGACCATTTGCTATCTCAAAACTGGTATCGCCGTCTGTTGCTATCGTATTTTCCTATTTTTTTATTAACTGTATCGATATTGATCTTTTTATCTTTTCTAGTGATTAATGAGATTTCACGTCAAGAAACCGCCAAAGCCGATCGTATTTCTACAGGATATATGATGGATACGTTAGAGCGATCGGTGAGTGAAGTAGAGCTGGATATATTAAGCGATCTGGAGACTGCAAGTGTCTATCCTTTATTTCTAAATGGGAATAACGTTGACAATACAGCGGTAACTTATCAGACGATTGATCGGCTACGGCTGTTAGAAAATAATAATGAACTGATTGCTTCGATCTATATGTATCGGGATACCGATCAGCAAGTATTGACGCTACATGGGATAAAAGATTTGAACGCTTTTGCCGATCGTGATTTTGTTCAAGCGGCTTTGCAAGCGCCAGAACAACGGGGTTGGTCGAGTGTACGCTCATTTGCTGAAATGAGTAATGACCCCAAGCGTGAAGTGATTACGATGTACAAACGCTTGCCATTACCTTTCGGAGATCAGGGATTGGTTGTTATTAATATTAGTGTCTATGCGATGAAGCAAATGATCGCTTCTATGTTCAATCCGCAGGTATCTTTTCTGGAAGTTCAAGATGCTTCAGGATTACCGATCTATCCTGCTACCACTACAGACGATGCAGAACATGGCAAAACGCTAACTACGCTTCATTCCGATCGACTGGGATGGACATTTGAAAGTGGGATTCGTGCAGGGCAACTTTTTGCATGGGTATCGGTTATCTCCTATATCTGGATATTGATCGGTATATTTGTAGTTGGGGTGTCGATTGTCTATATTATCTATATTACACGCAAAAATTATAAACCAATTCAGGTCATGATGGAACGTATTGAGTCCCTGCAATTAGGTGGCGAATCGGCACGTAAAGATGAATTATCGTTAATTGATCATGCCCTCGAAAGCCTGATTGAGCAGACGATCGATTATGAACAACAATATCATGAGAATCTACTGATTCGTCGTCGTCGTTTATTTATGAATTGGATCGAAGGGGAACATCCTGAAAATATGCACCAAGAACTGCAAAATGTACATATTTTCAACGATTATGTTCGTTCTTCTCCTACTGAAGTTTCTACGGAATTGCCGTATTATGCTGTGATCGTTGTCGAGATCAAAGACTATGATGCTTTTCGGGAAAAAGGAAATGTGCAAGAACATAATACGCTCAAATTGGCGTTAACGAATGTTTTTCAAGAACTGGTACAGCAAGAAGGATTGCAAGGCTGGTCAGAATGGATCAGTGTACGTCGTGCCGGGATTATTATTTACGGGATACAGCAAGAAGAACGGCAATGGAATCGTCGCTTGTTTGACTTAGCTGCGAACAGCCGGGAGTGGGTAGAACATAATCTGCATCTGACGATTACGATGGGGACAGGAATCACGGTTCATGATCTACCTCAAGTACAACAATCGTATGAATCTGCGCTACAGTCGTTAGGATACAGTATGACGCTGGGTCGCGATGGGATTGTGATGTATAGTGATCTTCCTCAAGGTCGTGAACAGGAAAGTTATCGCTACTTGCAGAATATCGCTGATCTGGTCAAAGAATTTCGTCTGACTCAAGAAGTATGGCGGGATCATTTGAAGCAGATGTTAGATCGTGCTGAAAATGAACCTTTGCGTGATGAAAGTATTCGCTCACTGGTATTATCGCTTTTACAAATGTTAAGTCGTGAACTGGAAGGGATGTCTGAACCACTGGATACGTTGTTAACCGGAGATGCGGCGAATAGAGCGATGGAAGCTATAGCAGAAGCAGAAACGGTGGAAGATGTGTATCAAGCTTTACTCCCCTATCTGGATCAGGTCTATACTCATTATGTTGAAGCAGGTGAATCGACCAATTATCATGCGCTCATCGGTGAGATGAAATTGTATATCGAAGATCATTTTGCCAATCCAGACTTATCGTTGAATCATCTGAGTGAACGCTTTAATGTAACCCCCAAGCATGTCAGTCATTTGTTCAAAGCAGAACTCGATATTAAATTTATTGATTTTCTAGTACAGCTTCGACTTCAACGGGCAGAAGAATTACTGTCTTCAACCGAAGATACGATTCAGAATATCGCAATTCAAGTAGGCTATGCGAATTCAATTACATTTGGACGGGTATTCAAGCGAATTATCGGCGTGACCCCTGGTGACTACCGTAAGCTCAAAATGAAGCCTGCTTCATATGAATCGAAATGATGTCGCTTTTAGCTAGAAGTGTATGCTCAAGTGTTATTGAATAATACGATAAAAGATGTCGCTTTTTTGAAGGTAGCCTGTCGCAATCTTGTTGTATGCTTTGAATACTGACATGTTAAAATGACTTCAAGTTATACTAAACGACTAGCGTATACGGAGGGCTAAGCACATGGAGCAGATCATTAATGTAGGTATTATCGGATGTGGTGGAATCGCACAAGGGAAGCACTTGCCATCACTAGCGAATCTAGATTACGTCAATGTGGTTGCATTTTGCGATATTATTCCTGAAAAAGCACAAGCACTTGCTGAGCAATACGGTACAGCTAATGCACAAGTCTATGAAGATTATCATGAAGTGTTGAAACGTGAAGATATTCAAGTCATTCATGTCTGTACACCGAATGATGCTCATGCTGAAATTGCGATCGCTGCGATGGAAGCAGGCAAGCATGTCATGAGTGAAAAGCCGATGGCGAAAAAAGCAGCAGATGCACGCAAAATGTTAGAAACAGCTAAAGCTACAGGCAAAAAATTAACAGTAGGTTACAATAACCGTTACCGTCCGGATAGCTTAATGCTCAAGCAATTATGCGAGCGTGGTGATCTAGGTGAAGTCTATCATGCCAAAGCACATGCTGTGCGTCGCCGTGCTGTACCGACATGGGGTGTGTTCTTAGATGGAGATAAGCAAGGCGGGGGCCCATTGATTGATATTGGAACTCATGCACTTGATCTAACCCTCTGGATGCTGAACAACTATGAAGTCCATTCGGTTACTGGATCGGTCTATCATAAGTTATCTCAGACCCCGAACGCTGCGAATGCATGGGGACCGTGGGACCCTGAGAAATTCAAAGTGGAAGATTCCGCATTTGGATTTATTACGATGAAAAATGGTGCTACCATCTCGATCGATGCGAGTTGGGCGCTGAATGTGCGTCAACCTGATGAAGCGAAATGTACACTTTGTGGAACCAAAGCAGGTGCAGACATGAACGATGGACTGCATATCAATGGTGAAGATTTGGGCAATTTGTATGTGAAAGAAGTTCAATTGGGTGGCAGTGGCGTTGCTTTTTACAGTTCAGATCATGATGAGAAGCCTGAATTTATGGAGATGCGTCTCTGGATGGAAGCCATTATCAATGATACGGAACCTGTAGTCACACCAGAGCAAGCGTTAGTCGTATCCGAGATTCTAGAAGCGATTTATACGTCTGCTGAGACAGGGCAAACGGTTTATTTCTAATTGGATATCATCTGGTGATGAGTCTATATGAACAAAAAGTGATTCAATTCTAAGAATCACTTTTTATTTTGCCTTTTTTTTAGAGTATTCTCTACATGTCGCTTTTTTATAGTATGGTTGTCATCTTAATTCATTTCAAATGTTATCTAAAATATGATATTTTGTCGGTAGAGTGTCACTATTTTAAAGTACAATCATTATACAGTGGGAGTGAAGATCATGATCAAAGTAGCAATATTAAGTTATTGGCATGTACACGCACAGGACTACACTAACGATACGTTAAATCATCCAGATACAGAAGTAGTAGCGGTATGGGATGAGATTCCAGAGCGAGGTCAGAAAAAAGCCGCCGAACTCGGTGTTTCTTTCTACGAAGATCTGCATGAACTATTTGCGAATCCTGATATTGATGGTGTCGTGATCACCACTCCTACTGTTATGCATCGTGATGTGATGATCCATGCAGCAGAAGCGGGCAAACATATTTTTACCGAAAAAGTAATCGCTTCCACCAATGATGAAGTAGATCAAATTGTAGAAGCAGTCAAAAAAAATAATGTGAAATTAACAGTATCTTTACCACGCTTGAATGCAGGTTATACGCTAGCGATTCAGCAATTACTAGCAGATAACGTACTGGGCGACTTAACACTGGTACGTACCCGTCTTTCTCATGATGGAGCGACACAAGGCTGGTTACCGGATCACTTTTTTGGCAAACAAGAATGTGGTGGTGGAGCATTGATAGATCTAGGTTGTCATCCCGTTTATCTTGCTCGCTTATTTATGGGAATGCCTGAAAGTGTGTCTGCTAATTATGGTTATGTGACAGGGAAAGAAGTTGAAGATAATGCAGTCACCACATTCCGTTATAGCCATGGCGGTGTAGGGATTGTAGAAGCGGGATTTGTTAATCGCTTTTCTCCATTTGTTATTGAAGTTCACGGTACACTTGGCAGTGTATTGTACAGTACTCATGATGAGAAATTGTGGTTACGTGCAGGGGACGATAAGGCGTGGCAAGAAGTGACTATACCCGCAGATCGTGAGACTGCGTACCAGCAATGGGTTGCTCATATTCAGCAGGATACGGAAGCCACAGAAAATATCGGACTCGCAGTAGACTTAACTCGTCTGGTACAAGCTTCTAACCAATCTGCGGCAGAAGATCGTCCGGTTCGATTATAATTGTAAGATATAGATCAATCTCTTATCTCTCATAGAAGAAAGGACGAAGATCATGATCAAAAATGAACGATTCGTCCCGTTACAACCGATGCGTGAAAAGCCATTTTTGCTAGAAAAGCTAGATTTGAAGTTCCGCTGGGGCAATTATGGTTTTCGGGTATTACGTTTTCATCTAAATTCGTTTGCACCTGGAGCTAAAATAGGATTTCATAAGCATTCGGAATTTGAATTTCATTTTGTCGCTTCTGGTAAAGGCAGTGTGGTATTGGACGATCAGACTTATTTTTTACAAGAAGGAATGTTTTATCTGACAGGACCTGATGTGTTACATGCGCAGGAAATGGATCAATATGACCCTTTGGAAGAATTATGTCTACATCTAGAGATCGTTCCGTTAACAACTGATTCGTTCATAGAGCGGATGGACAATGATAAGAGTATAGCTTCTGTAGAACCTGCGGATTGGGGCAAAGAACAAGAAGTCTCTGAAGCAGAACAATGTGTACGTCAATTGTATGATTTGCCTGCACGTCCGATGATGGATCGCAGACAGACGATGTCCTATTTTTATCGTGCTTATGATGCGATTGTGAATCATGAATCTGGAGTGTATGAGACAATTCGGCAGTGTATTATTCAGATTATGTTATTGACGACTCATGCCTCTAATCAGGAAAAGCAGCCATGGTTAACGTTACCGCATCGGGAAGCGTCTGAAGTGCATTTTCAAATGGCATGTCAGTTTATACGGGATAACTATATGTTTCCGATTGCGCTAGAAGAAGTGGCGACTACAGTAGGCATTAGCAAACGTCAATTACAGCGTGTTTTTCAAAAATATACATCGGCTACATTTACTGCTTATCTGGAAGAAGTTCGTTTGACGCATATTTGTACAGAACTTCGTATAGGGAACAAAACTGTAGAGCATATCGCTTTAGATAATGGTTTTGAAAATGTAAATTATCTATATCTGGTCTTCAAAAAAAGGTATGGTATGACTCCTCGTTCTTTCAAAGAACAATCTCAACAGATCATCAACGAATAATGGCGTGATAAATACTTGATCAGGAGCTGAATAGCAAATGACCTCTAAAATTCGTATAGGTATTATCGGCAGTGGCGGTATTGCACGTATGCATGTCAATGCGTATCGTCAGATGGAAAATGTAGAGATTGTAGGTGTGGCAGATATTGTGCCTGATCGAGCCAGTCAATTTATAGCGACTCATCATTTGAACCAAGCACACGCTTACGAGGATCATCTGGTATTGCTAGAGCAAGAATTAGATGGAGTCAGTATTTGTACGCCTAATGTATCGCATTATCAGACAACAATGGATGCTCTTGCCGCAGGTAAAAATGTATTGCTGGAAAAGCCGATGTCTGTGACGTTGCAAGAATCTGTTGAAATGGTAGAGATGTCCAAAAAATCTGGAAAAATGTTATCGATCGGCTTCCAACCACGTTATGATCCGAATATGCAATTTATTCGCAATTATATTCAAGATGGCAATCTAGGCAAAATATATTATGTTGAAGTCGGTGGTGGTCGTCGTAGGGGGATGCCGCAGGGTACATTTATCCGCAAAGAATTAGCAGGTGCAGGTGCACTCGCTGATATCGGTTGTTATTCACTGGATCTAGCTCTTCATACACTGGGTCATCCGAAGCCGTTAACGGTATCTGCCACAGTATCGAACCACTTCGGAACCAATCCCAAGTACCATCCTGAAGCAGACAACTTTAATGTAGAAGATTTTGGCGCTGCATTGATCCGTTTAGAAGGCGGTATTACTCTTCAATTCAAAACAGCTTGGGCGATGCATATGGATACGCTGGGAGCGACTCGTTTCCTCGGAACAGATGCCGGTATGAAAATCACTCCTTATGGCGAAGGCCCATGGTCAGGCGTATGGGATGGTGGTGTAGGTACGATTACCAAGTATCATGATATCGGTGGTCGCTTAACCCATACTCCAATTCCATGTGTACGCTCTGAACTTAATTTATTTGATGAAAAAGTAAAAGATTTCGTCCATGCTGTAGCGAATGGATTACCTGCTCCTATTTCGGGAGAACAGATTATTTTGAATCAAGCGATTATTGATGGGATTTTCCGTTCTTCAGAACTGGGCAAAGAAGTTGATATTGTATTACCTTAAGCGTTTGATGTTATAAGCACGACTTAAGTTCAATAATATAAGCTAATCATTCAAGAAAGAATCTTTCGATTATTCGATCAAAATCGAGTGCGAAAGGTTCTTTTTTATGCCTTTTTCTAAATTAGATAGGAAGAATAACGTTACGTTAACTCACACAAACCTCAATACGGAAAATAGTTCATCATCGGAATATAGTTGATTATTAAAATGATACCGTTTTCATTGGTAAAGTTTATGCTCGGAAAATAGTTGATTGTCTGAATATCGCTGTAAATGCCATACTGAGAACATCCCAAAAGGAGCATATGACAATTATGCTAACTTTTTCGTACAAAGATAAACGTTCTAAGGGAGATAAGCTGACAAAGGGGTTGAGAAGATGAAAAAAGGTCCAAATCAAAAAATGGTTAAAGGTGTCACAAGCTCAATGTTGGCAATTGTATTAGCAGGCATTACCATTTTTGCGGGATGTTCTTCCAATGAAAGTAGCAGCGGTGCCACAAGTGCAGATGGAAGTTCTATTTTAAAAGTAGAAGTCTTCGATCGTGGTAATTCTCCATCTGGTTATACCATTAGTGATAACTATATGACCAAGTTAGTTGATGAACGTTTTGGCAAACCGAATAAAATTGATGTGCAGTATGTACCGGTTCCTCGTTCCGATGAATTGCAGAAGTTGAACGTCTTGATGGCAAGTGGAGGCGATGTACCTGATATCGTATTTACTTATGATCAAGGAACATTCAATCGTTATGCAGAACAAGGTGGATTGACGGATTTAACAGATTTGCTCAATCAATACGGCCCTAATCTCAAAAAATTCTTAGGTGATGACACACTGGCTTACGGGCAAATAGAAGGTAAACAATTTGCGATTCCAGGCAAGCGGTCTGTTCTTGGGAAATATGCTTCTTATATCCGTCAAGATTGGTTAGATGAACTGAAATTACCGATGCCACAAACAACCGATGAGCTGTATACGACACTCAAAGCTTTTAAAGAAAAAGATCCGGGCAAAGTCGGTAGCGGTCTAATTCCATTCGGTATGACGATTGCACCTGCTCAATATGATCCATTGTTATGGTCTTTTGTCCAACAACCATTAACAGATGAACAAAAATATACATTAACGCAAAAGCTAGGTTCCAGTGATTATCCTACATTATTGCCGGGCTTCAAAGAAGGTCTGCAATTTATGAACAAACTATATAACGAAAAGCTAATCAGTACAGACTTTGGCTTAGATGAAGACAAAAAACAATTATGGCAAGATGTCCAAAACGGTAAAGTCGGCTTTTATACCGAAGATGCTGGTGAATTGTATTTCACCTATAACGGAACTTACAAAAATCTAAAAACCAATGTAAAAGGTGCAGAATTAACACCTACCGATGTCTTTACTAATAATGAAGGCAAACATGCCAAACCTGAATATGCTTCGAACGGTCTGTATATTATGATTCCCAAATCTAGCCCTAGAGCGGTGGAAGCGATCAAATATCTAGACTGGATGGCTTCAGACAAAAATTTATTTGATATGCAAAATGGTGTAGAAGGCGAGAATTATACACTGAAAGACGGCGTGCCTGTTGCCAAAGAAGATGCGACCGAAGAAGCAACCAATCGCTTGTACAATTACGGAGATATGGCGATTATCGCTAACGGTAAAATCGTAGGCACAGAAGAGCAAAACAACGACGCTTATATCATGCAGACACCGGAAGAATATCAAGCCGCGATGCGTAAATCTGTGGAAATTTCCAATACAGATACCATCCCACCCGTTAACTTCAGCGTTCCTATCAAAGCCGAAGCTAAATATGGTAGCGGACTACAAGACAAATACAATCAACTGATCGTTAAAGCAACAATGGCTCCAACCGCTCAATTCGATACCGTCTACGATTCACTACTCAAAGACTATATGAGTAGCGGCGGCCAAGCCATCCTAGACGAACGCACCAAAGTATTCCAAGAACAAGGCGCGAAGTAAAAAGTTTGATTTCAAGCAACTCCCTAATCAAAAGCCAAAACTTGCCCCACCCGCCTACTGTGCAAAACCGCAACGCCATCTTTAAAGAAAAATGTGCTCCTACCACTAAGCGTAGTGAACAGATTCTTTCTGAAAGTCGCCTTTAAGACTCGGATATCGACCGCCCAGCGGTCAAATCAAGATATCCGATCTTACCAGCGACGCCAAGAAAGAATCCGTTCACGAAGCGCTTTCCCACCAAGAGCACATCACCACTCAAACCAGAGTGAGGTTTTTTCCACACCATTTTAATGAAAGGGGAGTACCAACGTGAGAATGTCTACTTATCTTCGCAGATACTGGCAGTTGTATTTCCTGCTCATTTTACCGATTGCTTACTTTCTGACTTTCAAATACGGGCCGATGTACGGTATTCAGATTGCTTTTAAAGACTTTAACTTTTTTCAAGGGATCAATGATAGTGAATGGATCGGTTGGGATGCATTTCGTGAAGTTTTTCAAAATCAGGATTTCTACAAAACATTACGCAACACATTAATGCTGAATTTTCTAGATCTGTTGGTTTCTTTTCCAGCGCCTTTACTACTAGCGATCATGCTATATGAAGTCAAAGCCGTCTGGTTCAAAAAGTTATCACAGACTATTCTGTATATTCCGCATTTTATCTCATGGGTCATTATTGGAGGCATTGTGTATCAAGTATTCGGTACGCAATCAGGATTCGTTAATAATATGTGGATGGCTCTTGGATTTCAGCCGATCCCTTTTCTAACTGATCCAAATTATTGGTTGGTGACATATCTGCTAACCGGTGTATGGCAAAGTGCAGGTTGGGGAACGATTCTCTATCTAGCTGCATTAACAGGTATCAACAAAGAACTATATGAAGCCGCAGATATGGATGGAGCAGGACGACTGAAGCGTATCTGGCATATTACATTGCCCGGTCTGAAAACAACGATTATTACGTTGTTGATCATCAATCTCGGTAATATGGTCACGATCGGATTTGAACGTCCATTTGTGATTGGTAATGTAGCGGTACAAGATTACTCGGATGTACTGAGTACCTTTGTATATCGGATCGGTCTAGAATCAGGGCAATACACATTAGCAACAGTCGTTGGTCTTTTTCAGGCAGTCGTGGGCTTGATATTTGTACTTGGTGCGAACTATGCGTCTAAGAAATCGACAGGAGAGGGGATACTTTAATGGATAAATTAGCGGATATTAGCAAAACAACAGCCGTCAAAGCCAAGCCAGCTAGCAGTAAAGGCGATCGGATTTTTGATATCGTCAATATTACGTTACTGAGTATCGTTGTACTCGTCTGTCTGATTCCTTTTATTCATATCCTGGCGATCTCACTGAGTTCAGCACGTCCGATCATGTCGGGTGAAGTTTCTCTTTTTCCAGTCGAATGGACGGTAGAAGCCTACGTCAAAGTATTTAGCGATATGTCGATGATTCGGTCGCTTGGATTCACCGTTATGCTGACAGTCATTTTTACTATTTTATGTATGGCAATGACGATTGCAGCAGGGTATCCATTATCCAAGTCTAATCTTAAAGGACGCGGATTCTTTATGGTATTGATTATTATTACGATGTTTTTCAGTGGTGGTATTATTCCAGAGTATATTCTGGTACGTAATCTACATTTACTGGATACGATGTGGGCATTGATTTTACCCGGATTGATTAGCCCCTTTTATCTAATTATTATGATTTCCTTTTTCCGCAATATTCCCGAGAGTCTAGAAGAAGCGGCTGAAATAGACGGAAGCAGTCACTTTTATACATTATGGCGGATCATTTTACCGTTGTCTTTGCCAGTGATCGCAACATTAAGCCTTTTCTATGCAGTCGGACGCTGGAATGGATTTATGGATACGCTCATGTATATTAACAGCCCGGAATTATATCCATTACAGCTCAAATTATATCAATTGATCCAAAATAATATGGCAAGCGAATTGATGCGTAATGAAGTGGTTGGTTCAGCACAAATGATGCCTGAAAGTCTCAAAGCCGCCAGTGTTATTTTTGCTACACTTCCGATTCTGATCGTGTATCCGTGGTTGCAACGTTACTTTGTCAGTGGAGTGATGTTAGGGGCAGTCAAAGGTTAAAGCTATTGCACATCTAGAAGGATCATGAAAGGAGTCTATATGCTTACATCCAAAGGAGAATATTCATTTTCAACATGCTGGAATATTAAGCGTCATTCTAGCGGAGCAGAGATGATCGCAGAGATTCAAGAGCTTGGATTTCAGCAAGTGGAACTCAACTATAATGTGACTACTGAGATGCTAAAAACGATTGAACCGATGATTGAACGTGGCATGATCGGTATATCCAGTGTGCATAATACATTTCCTCATACACCTGATCCTGATTATGGCACTGATTCGGTATTGCTAGGCTTTGATGATGAAGTAAAACGGCAAAAGGCGATAGATCTACTGGTGGGTTCAGCTGAGTATGCTCATCGTTATGGAGCCAAAGCTGTGGTCGTTCATCCCGGAGAGATTCCTTTTGCAAACAATATAGATGAGACGTTAAAAGGCATTTATCACGAACAAGGCAAAGACTCACCTGCTTATCAACAGCTATGGTCTGAAATGATCGAGCGTCGGGAAAGTCTATCCGAGCATTATTTAGAGCGTATTCAGCACAGTCTGGAAGAGGTATGTGACCGTGTATTATCCAAAGGATACAATGTGGCTTTTGGTATTGAAACACGTTCACGTTGTTACCAGATGCCTACCTTAGCTGAAGCGAAAAAAGTACGTGAACGGATGAAAGGTGCGCCTGTCTATCTCTGGTACGATATCGGTCACGGAATGATGATGGATCGCATGGGCTTGTATCAGAATGCCGAAGAAGCCAACGCTATGAAAGACGATATTATCGGTGTGCATATTCATGAAACGTTAGGCTTATCCGATCATTGGTGCCCTTATATCCATAGTAAAGACATGACTTTTTTCGATCGCTTTCTCGATATTATCGATGCAGCGCCTGTCAAAGTATATGAACTGAAAGCCGCTTGTCAGCCTGAAGAGATTGAAGCCAGTCATCAGCTTTTAATCTCCAAAATTCAAGAGCGTCATCGTAAATAAAACAGGATACCGCAATACGAAATAGATCATACACAGACAAATCGATATCAAGTAGAAAAGCAAGGAGGACATTGCTATGGCTGTCAGCAGGCAACTGGTAAGCATCAATGATCAATGGGTAGAAGAAGGTCTAGCAGGACAGATTCTCGATCGGAATCATCGATCTTTTGGAGGCGTGGTTGATCGTGAAAATGGGATCGCTTGGCCTAACCATCATGCAGGAACACCTGTCTGGATGTCGGTATGGGGAGCCGCATTAGTGAATCCTGATTCGGCTTATTATCATCATGAAGAGGTGCTGGAACGGCTAGAATATGCAGCCCAGTATATGCTTTCTTTTCAACATGAAGATGGGTCCATCTCTCCGGGGTGGACTAATTTTCATTCGCCTCCAGATACAGCGTTTGTCGTGGTCGGTTATTCGCAGTTGTATCTACTATTAGAACAAGATGATTGGAGTAAAAATGCTCCTGTCGCTAGTCGGATATTGTTATTTCTCAAGCAAACGATTCCGGTGATGTTAACAGGAGGTTGCCATACACCTAATCATCGCTGGGTCTTGTCGGCGGCACTTAGTTATCTGTATCAATTATTCGGTGATTCTCGATTACTCACACGGGCAGAACAATGGTTGGCAGAAGGAATCGATGCGACTCCAGATGGAGAATGGACTGAGCGTAGTAACGGTATTTACAATGCAGTTAGTGATGTGATGTTAATCCATACCGCACGTATATTATCCAAGCCTGAATACCTACAACCTGTGCGTGCTAATCTGAATATGATGATCTATTTGATTCATCCTTCTGGCGAGATTGTCACCGATTATTCAGGTCGGCAAGATTTCGGGCAGACCTTTACACTAGACAATTATCTGCTTGCTTATTATCTGATGACTCCCATCGACCATAATGCTCAATTTGCAACGATGACGGAATTAGCTGAACAAGCATTATGTACGACCACTGTGCGTCCACCGAGTAGTGCTAACAATCCGCTAGTCGGCATGTTGTTGTATCCACATGAAGGGGAGACAGTCATCGCTACTGCTTTGCCCACCCATTATCGCCAAATGATTAATGGTTCATTTGATCGTGACTCGTATATCCAGCAGATTGCAGAAGTAGGCTATTCGCAGATTCAATACAGTCGACCTCATTTGGATTTTGGCGCGCCTGTCATGCGTATTCGTGAAGAAAAGACAAGCGTAACGATGATGGCAGAAACGTCTTCATTCCTAGCGATTAGACATGGACATGTACGACTATTAGGTGTACAGATTGCTTCTTATTTTGGGCCGGGCTTTGTACCGATGCAGACGTTAACCGAAACGACTGAGGGGTTCACCATGACAGCGACGTATGAAAAGGGTTACAATAGTTGTGTACCCGAGCATGAATTACCTGCTTCTGCACAAGCAACAGTGAGTCCATGGTATTTGCTTCCTCATCAACACCGTATTGCTACCCATACGCAGACTTATCAACTGGAAGTGCGTATGACCGAATTGGAAAATGGATATGATCTACATATCATCTCTAATGAGCCTGCCGATGTAATGACACAACTATCATTTGTTTTTGACCAGCAAGCGATCATTACAGCAGTCGATGGACACTTAGAGCAGATACACCCTTTTTCCCAATTATGGTCAGCAGGAACAGTCGTTGTACAGCAAGGAAATGACCGAATAGAATTAACAGGTGGTTGTCTGGAACATACGGCTCTAAGTGTGCGAGAAGCGCATTATCCGCAAGATTGTCAGACACTACTTGTGAATGTAATGACTCCTTTTGAACACAGAATAGGGATTCGTCTCTTATCCGGTACGGATGTATGATTTTAGCGATCTGCATCTACAACTATGTCGAATAAAGAGGTGATTGATTTGCGTAATCAAAAGTATACGTATACCGCTCCACCGAATGGGTTTCCTGAATGGAACCGCAATCCTGGCATTTTCCGTCTGAACCGTCTAGATGCTCATGCTTCTGTGATTCCGTATGATTCGGTAGAGCAGACATTAAATGGAGAGATCGCAGATTCACCATATTACCAATCCTTAAATGGAACATGGCAATTCGCATGGGCTGAAAATCCAGATCAGCGTATTGTTGATTTTTATACAAAAGAGTATGACACCAGTACATGGAAAACGATCCCTGTACCTGCGCACTGGCAAATGCATGGTTATGATGCTCCTCACTATACCAATGTGCGCTATCCATGGGATGGACATGAAGATATTCAACCACCGGAAGCGCCAACCAAATTCAACCCTGTAGGCTCATATGTACGCACGTTTTCTGTGCCTCAAGAGTGGCAGGATAAAGGTTCAGTCTATATTCATTTTGCAGGTGTAGAATCTGCTTTTTATATCTGGGTGAATGGCGATTTAGTTGGTTATAGCGAAGATTCGTTTACACCCGCAGAATTCGATCTGACTCCTTATTTGCAAGCCGGCGAAAATAAATTAGCTGTCGAAGTCTATCGCTGGAGTGATGCGAGCTGGTTAGAAGATCAAGATTTCTGGCGCTTGAGCGGTATTTTTAGAGATGTCTATCTGTACGCATTACCGGATACCCATATTCAAGACTTTTTTGTACATACTGATCTGGATGCACAGATTCAGGACGCACAATTAACGGTCGATCTTACATTACATCATTCCGGTTCAGCACTGGCTCGTCCTGATCCGACAGATAGTCTACGATTTACCGATGTAGCCAAAGAATCGTATAGCGTACATGCCCAATTATACGATGCAGACCGCAATCCTCTTTGGGATCTTCCTTTAAGTAGCCCGGTTTCATTTCCTTTTAATGCAACTGAAGGATTAGAAGGTGGGGATATTCATCGGACACAGATTCAGTTGTCTACCGAGGTGATCAATCCTTTGAAATGGAGTGCAGAAGCACCTCATCTGTATCATCTGGTACTTACGCTGAAAGATGCACAAGGTCATATTATTCAGCATACCGGCTGTCAGGTGGGCTTCCGTACCTTTGCGATTGAAGGCAATCTGATGAAGATCAATGGGAAAACAGTGGTATTCAAAGGGGTCAATCGTCATGAATTCAATGCAGTGACTGGACGCGCAATTACACGCGAAGATATGATCGCAGATATTCAACTGATGAAATCTTACAATATCAATGCAGTACGAACGTCTCATTATCCTAATCATCCACTCTGGTACGAACTATGTAATCAGTATGGATTGTATGTGATTGATGAAGTGAATCTGGAAAGTCATGGTGCATGGACTTATGGTCAAAAAGAATTGCTTAATACCGTTCCGGGCAGCAATCCAGATTGGACATATAATGTGCTAGACCGTACCAATTCGATGTTCCAACGGGACAAAAACCATCCTTCGATTGTGATCTGGTCGCTGGGTAATGAATCGTTCGGTGGCGATAATTTCTTGCATATGGCGGATTTTCTCCGTAAAGCGGATCCATCACGGGTCGTACATTATGAAGGCGTATTCCATTATCGTCCGTCTGAAGCGGCATCTGATATCGAAAGTCAGATGTATACCCATATTCGCGAGATCGAGAAATATGCTCAAAATCATCCAACGAAGCCCTTTATTCTGTGTGAATACAGTCATGCGATGGGGAACTCTTGTGGTGGTTTAGCCGAATACTGGCAATTGTTCGACCGCTATGAAGTGTTGCAAGGTGGATTTATCTGGGATTGGATTGATCAAGCGATTCAGACACAGACCGAAGATGGAACCACGTATTTAGCGTACGGTGGTGACTTTGGTGAAAGTCCGCATGATGGCAATTTCTGTGGCGATGGTCTGATCTTTGCCGATCGTACCGTATCTGCGAAGCTGGATGAAGTGAAAAAATGTTATGAACAGGTGAAATTCAACTGGCGATTAGGTAGTGATCACCCTGTCGATGAAGGGCTTGAATCGAATGCAGTGATTACGACCAAGCATTTATCTGCGGGTGAATCGGTGATTGAAGTCGAGCTAACGAATCAGTATTTGTTTACTTCGTTAGAAGAATTTGATTTTAAATGGGTATTAACAGCAAATGGTCAACCTGCTGATCATGGTGTACTGAGCAATGTGATCTGTGCACCCGGGCAGACCGTTACAGTCACATTACCAGAGTTGAAGCAGATTCCACGTGCACCTGGAGTCGAGTATATTTTGACACTTTCTATCGTGCTTCGCACAGATCAATTGTGGGCGCAAGCCGGTCATGAAGTTGCCTTTTCTCAATTTACATTGCCTGTCGTATTGTCGTTTGGTTCTCATCATGATGCCGAATTGCATGAACCTGAGCCGATTAGCGAATCGAGCCTTGTCGCTGTACAACATGCAGGCATGATTATGATCAATGGTGAAGGGTTCTCGATTATTTTTGATTCGACCAATGGCGAAATGTTGTCTTATCAGATCAATAAAGTACAATTGTTAGCTCAAGCACCTGCTCCTCATTTCTGGCGTGCTGTAACAGATAATGATCGCGGGAATCATTTGGATCAGCGTAGTGAAGTATGGCGTAGTGCTTCAGATGAGCGAGAATTGGTTCATTTTGAAGTTGATCTTGCACGAGCACAAGATATCATTATTATCAAAGTGGAGTATCTACTGCCGACAGCAGGATATTCGCAATGTTTTGTAGAGTATCATATTTTTGCAGATGGACGGGTCGAAGTGACACAACGATTGAATCCGGGCAAAGACTTACCTGAGATTCCAGAGATCGGTATGCTATTGATGATGGATGCTTCCTTTGACCAATTGTCTTGGTACGGATTAGGTCCGCATGAGACGTATTGGGATCGAAAGTCTAGTGGTAAAGTCGGTATCTATACAGGAACAGTAGCCGAGCAAATGGCTCCGTACCTCAAACCACAGGAATGTGGAAATAAAGTAGATGTACGCTCTGCTACGATTACCAATAGCGATGGAGTGGGCTTACAGATTACAGGTCTACCTTTGATCGAATTGAATGTTCTTCCATACACACCGGCAGAAATGGAAGCTGCACCACATCATTACCAGTTACCTGTTAGCGGACATACGGTTGTGCGTATCAATGATAAGCAAACAGGTGTTGGCGGTGATGATAGCTGGGGTTCTGAACCACATCCACAATATCGTCTCTATGCAAATCGTTCGTATACGTATAGTTATGTAATGCAAGGAATTGTGAAATAAAACAAAGCGAAGAACCGTAAGCGAGTGATGACTCGTTTGCGGTTCTTTATCTTTTGGATCATCAAGTGAAAAGGGAGTTAGTCCACTAACCGCTTGCTCAAATGCTTGCGAAGTGATTCTGCCAGAGCCGGTTCTGCTAATAATTGGCGCAGAGCCGGGGTATCACCACGTTCATCATACAGAATCCGATTACATTCCGCGATCGTACTTCCACTTCCTTCACGGCGAAGCATTTCAAATGTATCGCCTGCTTGAACGACTCCATTTTCCAATACGCGAAAATAAAATCCAGAATATCCAGTCTCACGCACACGCATAACCATTTCTTTACGTTCCAGATGAGCCGCTAATTTGAAGCAAGGCTGACGGGGCTGACTAACCTGTACGATAGCAGTTCCGATCCGGTACACATCTCCGATACATACGATATCTTCAGTCAATCCAGTGACGGTAAAGTTTTCGCCAAAAGCACCTGCTTCGAAAGGGCGCTTCATTTCGTCTGTCCACCAATTATAATGATCTTGTGAGTAGACACAAGCGGCTTTGTCTGGTCCACCATGATTTTTGAGATCGCCTTGACCATCTCCCTCGATGCCTTGTGAACTAATGGGTAATGATTCGGTAGAAGGGCGTTTGATAAATCCGGTATAGACCGATTTGTTATTCCATTCCACATTTACAGGTAATGCTGTGTTTAACGAACATAATTTTGGTAACATAGACGTAGTAGAATTTACCATAAGATGAGTTCCTCCAGATATGGGTTTGATTACAGATCGTGTTATGGGTTCTATCATAATATAAGCGAATCAATTAAAACATCTCTTTCAACAAAACATCCTTTTCGTTAAGGTATCCCTCCGTATAGGGAAGAAAGGAAATCGCAGATGAAAATCAATCTAAAAACATTTCAAAAATGGCTCCCTCTGTTGCTCATCTGCTGGCTGATCACTCAGAGTATGACAGGTATTGCTTATGGTGCACAGCAAAAAGGATTTGTGCTGGATGATGCAGGTCTGTTCAGCAGTAGTGAGATCGACAAGCTCAACACTGAACTGAGCGGACAGGAATACCAGATGTATGTGAATACAGCAACAGGGATGGATGAAGCGCAGGGACTCGCGTATGCGAACCAGATTTATGATGGATCGAATTTGGGCAAAAATGATATTGTGCTTGTGATTACAACCAATCCGAATTATGTCCATCTGGTCTTTCAAAATGCAGTACTCGCTAACAAAATCGCCAATAGCAACGAGCGCACGGTACAAGGAGTAACCGATAACAAATTTGTTCCATCTGCACAAGATGGCGATATTGTAGGCGGTGTACTAGCTGTTAATCGATATATCAATCATGTTCCACTAACGACCGTCATTTCGCAAAAGTTAGCGCAGGTCGGTCTGAACTGGGGTTCAGCGATTGCCTTATTGATCGGTGGGATTGCGCTCATCTGGTTTGTGATCTGGTTGATGATTCGATTGAACAAAGTCAGCAAGCTCAAAGTTCGCCGTCAACAAGTGCAGCTACATCACGATCAGATCGCTACATCACTTAACAGCTTGATTGTGTCTGATTTGTTTAAAGAATTAGAAATGGGCTTTGTGACTGGACAGACCAAAGAAATGATTGAACAGTTACAGTCTCAATTAATGAAAGAACATGCTCGTATTGCCGATTCTCAGCAGAAAATAGATGCTATTCGCCTGTCGATCGGTGCTGTCAAAAAATCTGCTAGCGATCTGACCATCATTGAACAAGAACAGACGCAGTGGGCAACCGATATGGCAAATGTGCAAAAACATCATCAAGAAATGGATGAGTTATCACGCACGGTACGTGGAATGGTAGAAGCGTCCAAAGCTAATCTGGAGCAAGTGAAAAATACAGTGGCTACACTTGAAAAGCAATACAACTATCCACTGACAGCGATGAAAGATCGAATCACTACGATTGAGCATATTTTGCAAGAAGCCGATCAATTGGATGAATTTGATTTTATGAAAGCCAAAGAACCAGCCGAACGTGCCAATCAATTGCTTGATGTGCTTGTAGAAGATATCCGTCTGTATGGGGAATGGGTACAACGCAGTCAACGGTATACAGCAGAGATCAATAATACAGAACAGGAGTTGCGTCCAGTCGTTGAGCGAGAACATCTCAAGTTAACAATAGACGATCCTTTCCGTATATTAGAACATGCACGCACAGAAGAGATTCGATTAGTTCAATTGTTGGCAGGTGGGAATGTAGACTTGATTCGTCAAAGTATGGAAATGATCGAACAAGATATTGCGGCGGCTCGTCAGGTTGTCAGTGATCTCATTAACTTCCGGGATGAATCGAAGAAAACATTAACGATGGCGCAACAACAAATGGCTGATTTCCGAAATATGCCTGAAATGTATAATCAAGAAGTGAGCCGTCTACAAGCAGAATATGCAGGAGTACATCTCAGAGAACAAGGCGCACGTTATCAGGAAATTCAGAAGATGCAAGGTGAGGTTAATCTATTTACTCCGCAAATCGTAGATGCTCTGCATGATGAAGTACAACAGTATCGTCAAGCATATACATGGAGTGAGCAAGTCAGAAATGCGTTGTCTCGTATGCAACAATTGCGAACAGAGATCATGAGTTACAAAGACCAATTAGATAACCAGAAGCAGAGCGAGAAGCAGCGCTTAGACAAGCTACGCGAAGATTATCGCCGTGCCAATGAACAGCAGGCAGCGATTAGCGTTAATCCTGACGATACACAGCAAGTGCAAGCACATAGCTATCAAGCACTTGAACAAGCAGAGCAGATTCTAAGCGGTACACTACTCAATATGGTTAACGTCAAAGAAGTTATGGATACAGCGGAAAGAGAGACAGTTGCTTTTGTTCAGCGTGTAGAAGAGTTGACCCAACAACGTCAGGAAGCGATCGAAGCGATCGAAGGATTATTGCAAGAACATCGCAATTTGTCTGCTCGTTACTTTACGACAGCGATCACGACTCATGTGCCTGTTTTGCATCGACTGGTCGAAGAATTGCAACAATTGGTGAATCAGGGATACTTTGTACAAGCACAGCAAAAAGCGCAAGAAGGTGCAGGAATACTGCAATTTATAGCACTGGAATATAAAGCGCTCTATGATCAGGAACAAGAACGCAAGCGTCGTCAGCGTTCATCGGGTGGCGGTTCAGGAGGTTCATCATCAGGTGGAGGCAGTCGCTCTTCGAGTAGTTCCAGTTGGAGTGGAGGGAGTAGCCGTTCATCGGGTTCTTCCAAATGGTGAAAATTCTATTGATTCATTGTATATTTTCTGAAAGCTATATTTGCAAACATGTCATAAGGAAGACTATGATACATGTAGATATTGAACATGTAGGCAAACGTATAAATATAAGGAGGTAGAACAATGGATCAGCAGTCTTCAGATCAAGCGGGACAATCAGCATCATCCAAACCGCTACAAGTCGAAAGTAAATATGTTAGAGAAACACGTTGCTTCAAAACATCCCGTGTATTTCCAACTGATGTCAACAATCACAATACATTATTCGGTGGAAAATTGATGTCGTATATAGATGATATTGCTTCAATTACCGCTTCCAAATTATGTCGTGTCGATACCGTTACCGCTTCTACCGATTCAGTCGATTTTCTGTATCCGATCAACCCAACCGATTCAGTGACATTAGAATCGTTTGTGACATGGACAGGACGTAGTTCGATGGAGATTTTTGTGAAAGTGATACGCGAAGACCTCAAAACAGGTGAGAAACGAATTGCAGCGACTGCCTTTCTTACCTTTGTAGCGATCGGTGAAGATAATCATAAAGTGCAAGTGCCGACAGTCATTCCTGAAACGGAAGAAGAGAAGAAATTGCACGAAACCGCTCCTTCACGAGCAGCCATGCGCCGTCAACGGAGAGAAGAAAGTAAAGAATTTGCTGATTACCTCACCACTGAATATCCGTGGGAATAACAAAAAGCGAGTACACTCTAGATCAAATAGAGGATGCTCGCTTTTTTCTTTATGATTATTGATAACAATAATAATACTTCTAAATTCTGCTTAAGGCTTGCTAGAATACTACTCTTTTTGCTCCGTTTTACGAGCTTTCCAACGCCACATCATTTCTCCAAATACATATCCACATAGCAGAAATAAAGGAACCGTATCCGTAATTTCTTCAAGAATACTGTGAAAAGTCAGTACAAAACGATGATCTATATAATGCATGGCGATCATGCCGAGAGATGTTGTCCCACCGTAGCCTAATACACCTTCGCTCCATATAAATTGATACTTGCTCATCATGACCTCCACATTAGTAACGGTATTAGAATCAACGTATGATCATACCCATATCTATCCGAACATGACAACTATTTCTAAATAATAGCGTATTCATAAAAGAGTCGCAAGACTATTTCTTGCGAATTTCATTTTAGTTTTACAAAGGTAACAAGTCTTGTCTTTTGGCGATATGTTCACAATCTTTGCATACACCTACAAGACCTCCGTTATCATTCGCATAAAAAGTCAGATGTTTGACATCTTTTTTGCAATAAGAGCATTTCTGAAGTCGAGTGTTGGAAAAGGATTGTACTTGTTTGGGTTGATGTAAGTTTCGTACAGTTGCTAATTTGGGAGGAGTAGATACAGATGAAGATGTATCTTTAGCTTGGATATCAGCAGAAGCAGAGGTACGTTGCTCTTCCTGGCTCAAATGCTTGCGTTCACGAAAAGCAGATAAATCTACAATATTAGGATGCGATGGATCTTGTTCAGTGGGTTCAGGCTGTGTTGTTGGCTCGGGCGGTAGTATAGGATCTGCCTGATGTATAGTGACCTTTTTTAAAGGAAAAACAATCCAGAGCACAACAGCAATAGCAACCACGGCAACAACAATAATGCCGGCTAATATCATCCATTCTGGTTGCATAGGAATTCACCTTCTTTTACACATATTTGGTAATAAAAAACAACAATTTGCACAAGGATTACCTTTTAATTCCTGTCTATCCCTTTTTTGTTACATTTAGTTTTGCTATAATTCGTCTCATAGGTAGAACGGTTCCAGATTCTGGCATCTCCACCGTGATATCTTACATATTACATGATGGTCGTAGAAAGTATAACTGCCACACGAGAGGGATGAAGATTGTGAAAAAGAAATTTAGAAGTTGGATGTCATTATGTCTACTAGCTACATTATGTGTATCGCTACTGAGTGCATGTGGTTCAGATGCCAAAGATAATGAGGCGAAAGATGGGAAAGTCACTTTGAAATTCTGGACGATTGCTCTTCAACCCACGTTCAATGATTATTTTAATGGACTAATATCAGAATACCAAAAAAGTCATCCTGGCGTAACTGTAGAATGGAGCGATTATCCATATGATGCTATCTCTAATAAGTTATTAACCGGAATTGCGAGTGGTAACGTACCGGATGTGGTCAATTTGAATACTGAATTTGCGAATCAAATGGCTTCTAAAGGTGCACTTGCTGATCTGGGTCAATGGATGAGCGATGATGAGAAAAAATCTTATTTTGATGGCATTTTCAATTCCACTGTATTTGATAACAAAGCATATGCTTTGCCATGGTATACAGGAACAGAAGTGTTATTTATGAACACTCGTCTGGTGAAGCAAGCAGGGCTTGATCCTACCAATCCACCGAAAACGCGTGATGAGCTGAATGAATGGTCTCGTGAGATCAAAGCCAAAACAGGAGCAACAGGGTATGCAACTACATTTGCAGCTAGAATGTTCCCGGTTGAAGGAATCTCTATTTTGAATGACGACAAGACAGCAGCAGCTTTTAATACACCAGCTACGATTGCATTAATCCAGAAAATGCAGGGATTGATTCAAGAAGGCGTACTGGTGAAAGAAGACGCTAACTTTGATAAACAGATTCAATATTATTCTAGCGAACAGACTGCTTTTGAAATTGCAGGACCTACTTTTATTAATTTTATCAAAACATCTGCACCAGATGTATATAAAAATACAATTGCGGTTCCACTGCCTACAGGTAAAGCCGATGTGCGTTTGTCGAACACGATGAATGTCGTGGTACCACTCAAATCGGCTAATGCTGAACAAGCGGCTGAATTTGCGAAATTTTTGACCAATGCGACGAACCAGACAGCATTTGCCAAAGCAGCTAATACATTGCCAAGTACTAAAGAATCGATCAAAGATTCCTTTTTCACTGAAAATGATGGCACATTGGAATCCGAAGCCAAAGTAGTATCCGCAGAAAGCTTAGATAAAGCAGTAGATTATATGGTAGGTGTACCAAATGCAGGTGATGTGAACTCGGCGATTGCACGTCAATTGCAAGAAATCTTTATGAATGGCAAAGACCCTCAACAAGGATTGACAGAAGCCGAACAAGAAGTGAACCAAATTCTGTCGCAAAACTAAGGGGCACTCCAAGCAGATCAACAATCGAACCCAAGACGACCCTTTGAAGGCGGTGGACGAACATGAAGAAATGGATGAGAACAGAAACATTTGCTGCATGGGCATTTATGGCGCCCGGACTGCTGATTGTGGCTGTATTCGTGTTATGGCCAATTGTGTACGGACTTCCGTTGTCCTTGACCGATTATTCGGTCATTGGAGAAACGCACTATGTAGGTGTAGACAATTATGTAACAGCTTTTCAAGATAAAAGTTTCTTGGCTTCCCTATGGAACTCGATGGTCTATGTGTTGATTGTACCGATTATTCAGATTATTTCGATCTTAATGGCGATTCTGGTCAATAGCCGTATTCCATTAATCAAAGCATTTCGCGCCGCTTATTACATCCCTGTCGTCACCTCTATGGTGGCGGTAGCGTTGATGTGGAGCTGGTTGTTCAGTAGTAACGGTGTGATCAATTATGCGTTAATCCAGCTAGGTGTTATTCAAGAACAAGTCGGCTGGTTGTCCAGCAGTAGCACCGCATTGTATGTGATTATGTTTATTACGATGTGGAAAGGGCTGGGCTATTATATGATGTTGTATCTAGCCGGGCTTCAATCGATTCCAACTGATCTCTACGAAGCATCCATGATTGATGGAGCAAGTCGCTGGCAGACCATTTACCGGATCACGATTCCTTTACTGCGCCCTCATATCTTATTCTGTACGTTGATCTCATTAATGGGCGCGATTCGTGTGTTTGATGAAGTGTTTGTTCTAACCAATGGTAAAGGTGGACCGGGTACGGCGACACTTACATCCAGTCTGTATATTTATCAAAAAGGGTTGGTGCAATTTAACTTTGGTTATGCGTCAGCACTAGGTCTAATCGTTAGTGTGATTGTAGGCATTTTGAGTATACTGGTGTTCCGTCTGAACAAGAAAGGCGATGTGCAAACGTACTGATGAATAATCCAACGATACCAACCAAAACCGATTACAAAACACCCAGTCCGCAAGCACGTAAATGGAAAAAAGGGATTCGGTATACGATTACTTACGTGTTGTTGATTGCCTTAGCTTTATTTATGACAGGGCCTTTTCTCTGGTTACTCAGTGTATCGCTTATGCCCGGACGCAATGTGTTTTCTAATCCACCTGCCGTTTTTCCGACATTTATTAATTTCGGCAACTATGCGCAAGTGTGGAACTTTATGAACTTTCCCAAATACATTATGAATACGGTCATCATTACAGTGATGGGTGTTGTATTTAATATTATTTTGTCCTGTATGACGGCTTATCCGTTAGCTGTATTCCGGTTTAAAGGTAGAGATATGGTCTTTACCTTGCTGATCGCAACGATGATTATCCCTTCATCAACAGCGATGATCGTGCATTATTTAACGATTCAATGGCTAAATTTAGGCAATACGTATCTGGGTGTGGTGCTACCTGCTGCTGTATCGGTATTTAATATCTTCCTGATGCGTCAGACCTTCTTGACGATTCCTACTGAAATTCGAGATTCCGGTAAAATGGACGGCGCATCCGAATTACGCATCTGGTGGCAATTAGTACTCCCACTCGTAAAGCCGGGGATTGCAGTCATTATGCTACTTGAAGTAATGGCATTCTGGAACAATTTCCTGTGGCCAATCGTTGTGCTAGATGATCCCGAAAAATATCCATTAGCATCAGCACTAACATATCTCAACGGACAATTTTCCTACAACTTCGGCTGGATCGCCGCCGGAACCATCATTTCCGTAATCCCTATCATCGTCGTCTTCCTGTTCACCCAACGCTACTACATGGAAGGCTTGGCAGGAGCCGTCAAAGGATAACAAAAGTAATACGCATTATAAATCGTTTTATATTTTACTGCTCCGCCAAATAGAAAAATGCGAGTTTACTCTGAGCGAAGGGAACGATATCTTTACCAGCGACGACAAGCAAGATATCCTTCCCAAAGCGGTGTAACTTCAAAGGAGTCTATTCCAAATGACATTGGTGATTGTACCTTTAGACGAAAGACCTTGTAATTATAATTTTCCCTATGAACTGACACGAGGAACATCATATCAAGCTGTGCGTCCTCCACAAGAATGGATGGGACGCAAGAAAATAGCCGCAGATACCGAACGGCTATGGACATGGACACAATTGGAATGTCAATCGGCTGACGGAGCAGTGATATCCCTAGATACACTATTGTACGGCGGGATTGTGCCTTCCCGTCTACATGAACTGGATGTGACCGAACTGACTCGTCGTTTGGATCGATTACGAATACTCAAAGAGCAGAATCCTGCACTTAAATTGTTCGCTTTTCAACTGATTATGCGTTGCCCACAGTACTCTTCCTCAGACGAAGAACCGGATTATTATGCTGATTGGGGACGAGAGATTTTTCGCAAAGGGTATCTAGAACATTATGCAGAAGAACATTCATTAACGACCGAAGAACAACAAGAACTGGACGATATCAACAGTCGCTTACCTCAAGAAGTGCTGGATGATTATCTAGGTCGTCGTGCGGTAAATCGGGAGATCAATCAATTAGCACTGGATTATGTAGAACAAGGTGTGATCGACTTTCTGATTTTCCCGCAAGATGATTCGGCTCCTTATGGATATACCGCTAGAGATCAGCAGGAAGTAAGGGCACGTATTCGAGCATTGCGTCTAGGCTTGCGTGTCTATATGTATCCGGGTGCAGATGAAGTTGGTTGTACATTGGTCGCTCGCATGATCAATCAGTTGAATCATACTATTCCTCGGGTCTATGTGCGTTTTAGCTCGGTAAATGGAGCTTTGATTATTCCTGCGTATGAAGATCGGCGACTGTATGAAACGCTAAAATATCAGATTATTGCGGCAGGCGGTATGGTTGCTTCTGATGAACAAAGTGCGGATATCTTATTACTGCTCAATACCGCAGGTGAAAAAATGGGTGAAGCCGTCTATCAAGGATCACCGTCTGCTAATTATGATACCGAACGGACAACCGTAGAGTTAGTAGAGTATGCAGGCTACATATTGGATCGTCAGCCGGATGCGGTAGTGGCTATTGGAGATATTGCCTATGCTAACGGTGGTGATCTTGAATTGCTGGATTTACTTCGTCAGCGAGGCATTTTGTATCAACTGGCAGGTTATGCAGGCTGGAATACCAGTTCGAATACATTAGGAACGGTTATTGCACAATCGATGATCTATCAACAATATGGAGCCACTCCAGAGCATATGAATTTTCTAGCGCTACGTTATGTAGAAGACCTAGGCTATGATTCTGTTGTACGTAAATATTTAAGCAATGGACCCATTCAAGAATTGGGTCTGGATAAATTTCAGTTAGATGGAGAACGTGGATATGTGGCTGAGATGGTACGTAGTCATTTGGAGCAATTTATAGAGCAACATTTACAAGAAAATGGTGTGCAGATCGATATTCAAGATTGCTATATGCCGTGGAATCGGATGTTTGAAGTGGGGTTATCTATTCGAGCCCATGTATCGTTAAAAGATCGCAAAGGAGAACAACAATGACAGAACAAATAAAACAAACAGATGTGGTAGTAATCGGTGGCGGTCTAGGAGGCTGTATGGCAGCTCTTGCCGCTGCGAAGCAAGGATTGACTGTAACCTTAACAGAACCGACAGACTGGTTAGGTGGACAGCTTACATCACAAGCTGTTCCGCCCGATGAACATCGCTGGATAGAACGTACAGGAGCAACCGCTACATTTCGTGAATTTCGTGAACGGGTACGCGACTATTATCGTCGGAATTATCCGTTAACAGAGGAAGCACGTAATAACCTAATTTTGAATCCGGGCAATGGATGGGTGAGTCGATTAGCGCATGAGCCTAAGATTGCACTAGATGTATTACAAGAAATGATGTCGCCTTATATCCATACTCAGCGTATCCAAGTGCTATATCATACGGTGCCTGTCGAAGTAGCAACAGAGTATGATTGTATTGTATCGATCACGGTTAGCCATACCCAAGTAACCGGATCAGTCGGTCAATATACACAGTTAATCGGTCAATATTATCTGGATGCTACAGAAGAAGGAGACCTTCTAGAACAGTCTGGAACAGAGTATGTCAGCGGAGCAGAAGCGAAGTCAGATACCGATGAACCGCACGCGCTAGAACATGCTGATCCGCTAGATATGCAGTCGATCACTCATGTAGCCGCTGTGGATTATGTGGAAGGAGCAGATTTCACGATTGAGAAGCCAGCAGAATATGAGTACTGGCGTGAATATATGCCTTCTTTTTCCCGTTTCCCTATCTTAAGCTGGTATGCTTCTGATGCAAACGATACAACCAAGTTAAAAGAGTTCACGTTGTTCCCTAACGATGAAGGTGTGACTTCATTATGGGATTATCGCCGTATTATCGATCCGGCTATTTGGGAAGAACCCCTTCGTTCACAGATTCAAGAAGTCAGTCTACTCAATTGGGCGCAAAATGATTATTATGCAGGAGCAGTGACAGGTGTACCGATCTATGAACGTACGCAAAATCTAGAAAGTGCCCGCCAGCTTACTTTTTCATTAGTATACTGGTTGCAGACAGAAGCGCCACGTCTGGATGGTGGTAAAGGCTTCCCGGGTATTCGTTTGCGTGGAGATATTCTAGGGACAGCAGATGGGCTTGCCAAAGCGCCATACATTCGCGAGTCTCGCCGTATCAAAGCACTATACACGATTACCGAACATGATGTGAGTAAAGAGTTACGCGGGGCTGAAGGAATCAAGCGATATGAAGATAGTGTGGGTGTAGGAAGTTATTCACTTGATCTACATCCAACGGTCAAAACACATCGTACATTCTATATTCCTAATTATCCTTTTGAGATTCCGTTGGGATCATTAATTCCTGTGCGTATGACTAATCTTTTACCTGCTTGCAAAAATATTGGCATGACTCAGATTGCTGGCGGTTGCTATCGTCTGCATCCTGTCGAATGGAATATTGGAGAATCCGCAGGTTATCTAGCTGCATACGCGATCCAACAGGGCATTACACCACGTGAAGTCTACGAATCAACAGAACATGTCAGTCGTTATCAAGAGATGTTGGTAGACGCAGGTGTGGTTCTGCACTGGCCTGAGGATGTAGAACAAGAAGTATTGAACCCCCAGTGAAAAGTCGTTATGTCTTTGTAAATGATGAATAGATCAAATAGCCTTTTGTCCATATCATTGGACAGAAGGCTATTTTTGAATACTGAATATAATACGATAGCGTGAAAGATCATCACCATGATCATGATTGAATCTGAAGATCATTCTACTAATCCTGTTGTCACCAGTGCTAACAATTCAGTTCGTAATGTCTGCATAGCATCTTCATAAGGCATGCGTAGATATTTACTCAGATGCTTCATGTCTTCTTCGTAATAATGAAGTAGCTCCAACATAGCCGCTTGATCACCATGTTGTTGAACCATGTGTAATAGATTTATGAACTGATCTTCTGAGAGAGATACTGCAAGCTTTTGCGCTTCCATCGGTTCACCGCCTGTTGACTGATTTGTAGTTGTTCTGCTAATTGCGCTTCGGTCTGCTGATCTAGGTATAATCCTCGAATAATTTGTTTTCCCTGAGCAAAAGGTAACGAATCAATCAGTTCTTGAACCGCTATCAGACTATCAAATTCTTCTGCTGGAAAAGAGTGATACTCATTGGTTTCTAACCATGTATGGATCGACAGCTGCTCCGAACGAGCACGTACTTTATTCCGATACTGGATACGCCAGGCGATCTGTTTGAGCTGTTTACGATAATGCTCGGATAATGAAAGAGTCTGTGGCATCATGATTTCTCCTTTATAACGTTTTCCTTATTTTGTTACTTAAGGGAACTTATGTTCTTATTTTATAATAAAAAAGAAATGATGAGGTTGGAGATACGGTTAATTTATAGCGATTTATCAGCTGATTTATAGCGAGGAAAAAGATGGACTTTTTGGAAGACCTTTAATTGACACTTGATCCCATGTATAGAAAGAGATAGTGTAGAGGTTGAATATCTATAGATCGTTAGTGACATACACGATTATTTTGGAGAAGAAAGGTGTTTTTGCATGTTATGCTTAAAATTCTAATGTTTATTTTTCTGATTCAGATTGTATATGTAACGGCATATACGTTAAGAACGATCCTTACACTTAAAGGACAAAAATATATAGCATCGGCGATCAGTATTGTTGAAGTCGTTATCTATGTTATGGGGCTTAATCTGGTTCTCAAATATCTCGATCAACCGCTAAGTCTAACGGTATATGCGATTGGATATGGACTCGGTATCCTGCTCGGTTCTTGGATTGAGGAAAAGATTGCTCTTGGTTATATCACCGTCAAAGTAATCAGCGATGTACCGAATCAACGTCTAGCCGAAGTGTTGCGAGACAAAGGATATGGTGTCACTTCATGGCTTGGACAAGGACGAGATGGTGACCGAATCGTGATGGAGATTCTAGCCAAACGCAAAAATCAGGACAGTCTGTATAAGACCATCCTGTCTGTCGATCCCAAAGCTTTTGTGATTATGGTGGAGCCGCGCGAATTCCATGGTGGCTTCTGGACGAAGGCAATTAAACGCTAATTGAAACCTGTCGATCGTGTAGAAAATCGTTCGCAATCAGATGCCCTTTATCTATGCCCTTCAATGATGAATTGTTTATAACCTATTCAGTGGTTTAAATAATGATTGAAGCAAATAAGAGGAGGGCTTTTGATATGCAAACGAATATTCCAACAAAAAAGTTAAATGATGGACTGGATATTCCAGCGATCGGGCTGGGTACTTACTCGCTTAATGGTCACAAAGGTGTGGAATCGATCAAGCAGGGGATTGAAGTGGGTTATCGGCTGATTGATTCTGCTTTTAATTATGAAAATGAAGGTGCTGTGGGTAAAGCGGTACGTGAAAGCTCAGTCCCTCGTGATCAGTTACGTGTCTGCTCGAAATTACCAGGACGGCATCATGCGTATGACGAAGCATTAGTCACCATTGAAGAATCACTACTTCGTACCGGACTGGATTATTTTGATCTTTATATTATTCACTGGCCGAATCCGAAAGTAGATAAATATGTAGAAGCATGGCAAGCGATGATTGAAGCACAAAAACGCGGTTATGTCCGTTCGATCGGCGTTAGTAATTTCTTGCCAGAACATCTGGAACGGATTATCGCTGAAACCGGCGTAGCACCCGTGCTGAATCAAGTAGAATTGCATCCGTATTTCGAACAGACAGAACAGCGTGCCGCAAATGATAAACATCAAATCATCACTGAATCATGGAGTCCGCTTGGTCGTGGGCGCGGAGAAAGTGTGCTTGAAGATGCAGGTATCAAAGAAATCGCAACCGCTTATGGTAAAACACCGACTCAAGTGATTCTACGCTGGCATACCCAGCTAGGTGCTGTACCTATTCCGAAAGCTGGCTCACTAGAGCATCAGCAGGAAAACTTGAACATTTTTGATTTTGAGTTAAATGAAGAGCAAATGCGTACCATTTCAGCATTCAGTAAAGACAACAAACGTCTGTGGGATCAAGATCCAGCAGAGTACGAAGAATTTTAAACAAAGCACATCTTGAAGTACAGTTCACTACTATACAACCAACGTAAAAGATACAAAAAAGGCATCCTTAATGGATGTCTTTTTTTGGGTTAAGATGTCTATAAGTATTCAAAGTATCGCTTATAAGAACAAGTGAACATGGCGTTTCAACCACTCTACATAGCTTTGCTCACGTGCTATCGCTTTGGTCAGTACAAGATAATGCCCGAGATGAGGATGATCGAAATGCATAGCACCAGATGTGTTTTCCTCGCTGAATAAAGGAATGAGTTGCTCATATTCCTGTTTCAAATGAACCAGCTTCTCTTGGCGCTGTTGTAGCTGATTTTCAAATAATATGCGTGCTTCTTCTTGTGATAATGTATGGATAAAATACATTTTCAACATAAACGCATCTTTCTCTGTTTCAGGCAACGGTTCTGGCGATAACGCCCATTCTAGCAGTTCTTTTCGTCCAGCTTCAGTGATCGTATACATTTTTTTTTCTAACTTTTCCCCTTGAATCTGAGTACGAAAATGAAGCAAACCTTCGTCCACCAACTTGCGAAGCTCTGGATAAATCTGACTATGTTTGGCACTCCAGAATTGACCGATTTCTTTTTTAAATTGACTGGTGATATCATAGCCACTGTATTCTTGACGATACAATAAACCTAGAATCGCATATTTCAATACTCGCACGATCATAATCCCCTTTAAATATAGATTTGTGTATATTTGACCATAGCATATCAAGATGTTAAAATAAACATGTTGATATTTACATGTTTTATAAAACAGTTTGCAAGACAGAGTGAATGATATTTGAATTCAAATTCTAGAAAGCAGGTGCTGTATAATGGAAAACTTTGTAGGAAGTCATATGATTTATACGTATGAGAACGGCTGGGAGTATGAGATTTATATCAAAAATGATCATACTATCGATTATCGTATTCATAGTGGTATGGTGGCTGGACGTTGGGTTCGCGATCAAGAAGTCGATTTGGTGAAATTAACAGAAGGTGTATACAAAGTAGCTTGGACAGAACCAACAGGTACAGACGTAGCGCTGAACTTTATGCCTCTTGAAAAACGAATGCATGGTATTATTTTCTTCCCGAAATGGGTACACGAACATCCAGAAATCACAGTATGTTACCAGAATGATCATATCGCTTTGATGGAAGAATCTCGTGAAAAATACGAAACATATCCTAAATATGTTGTCCCTGAATTTGCCGATATTACATTTATCGAAAATGCAGGCGTAGACAATCAAAACGTAGTTGCACAAGCACCTTATCCAGGTATGACCGATGATATTCGTGCAGGTAAAATAAAATAAATAATGATTTCATATACATCATATAGCATTCATCTGAATGACCAAAAAGGAACGTCTTTGAGACGCTCCTTTTTTTATTTGTCTACTATTCTATTAGGCTTGGTGGTCTGCATCATTAGTTAAAGCGATAGCTGATTCTCGTTCAATTACACGACCAGGTACAAGTGCACGTCCGAAAGTGTAATACGGATTACTTACTTTTTTCAAAATGGACTGTACGGCTAACTTTGCCATGCGTTCGATATCGACTTCAACAGTCGTGAGTGGCGGCCGGGTTAATGTGGCATAGATATCATTATCAAAGCCGGTCACAGAATAATCTTGAGGCACATGGTAACCCAAGTCCTGCAATTTGTTAATTAGATTATGAGCGACCTGATCGCAGTTACAGACAAACGCACTTGGCATAGGATCAGGTAACTGAATATCAATATAAACGCCATCTTCATCACGGTCATCCAATATCCATTGTTGTTGCAAAGGGATTCGATGTTCCAACAACGATTTGTAATATCCTAGAAAACGGTCTTGAATACTACTGGTCGAGTGTAAAGTACCGACATACGCAATATCCCGATGACCCCCTCGAATCAACAAGTTCGTTAACTCATATGCACCGTAAAAGTTATCGGTAACCACAGCATCCATTTCTACATGCTCATCATAGAAGTCGAGAAAGATTTTGGGTAATTGCATTTCTTGCATAGCTTCAATATAGGGCTTGCCAATCTGCCCCAAAATAATCAGACCATCTATCTTTTGTTCATAATACAATCTTGGCAATGTAAGCATCGATTCTTCATGTTCGCCTAAAGTGGTCATAATGCCGTAATAGCCACCTTGTTCAAGGATCTTTGCAATGTATTTGTAGATACGAAAATAAAAGGAATGATTGGTACCTGTAAATCGCTCAGGAATCATGACCCCGATATTGTAAGATAATCCATCCTTCATTGATTTGGCAGCTGTATTATAGCGGTAGCCCATTTCTTCAGCTACTTGTTTAATCTTTTCTTTGAGACTATCACTGACTCCGTCTTTATCTCCAAGCGCTTTGGATACGGTCACACTACTGATATTCAAGCGATCTGCGATATCCCTCATCGTTACTTTATGATTCATAGGTACGCCCCTTTTTAGAAAATATCAATATATCTAATTTATCGGTAACTTTATAAAAGTATCTATTATTTATATTTAGAAAGAAGATAACAAAACATTCAACAATTAATACTAGTTTTTTTCAAGAAGACTGTCAATAAACATGCTAACTTTGCATGTTTTATATAGGTATAGCTCCTATTTTAAGCTTATATATTCTATCCTGTGATACATAATAAACCTGTTATTAACCTTACATCCTATTAAAATAGGGCAAAATAAAGTAATTGACAAGAAAGCGTTACCATAATAATATGTACTTTGTAACCTAACCGATAACTTTATTTAATACAAAAAATAAGTAAAGGGGATTAAAAGTAATGGCAATTAAAAAATGGTTCCAACTCACAGTCGCTTCTTTGTTAACCGTAGCTCTTGTCAGTGGATGTGGCTCCAAAAGCGAATCAAGCACAGCAAGTACGAATCCAGAAGATATTTCGGGGGATATTACAGTCATTACACAGCGTACAGATATTGTGGATACAGTATTCAAAGATTATGCCGCTAAATTCAAAGAAAAATACCCGAACGTGAATGTAAACTTTGAAGCATTAGCAGATTATGAGAGTCAGATCAGTATCCGTCTCAATACCAAAGATTATGGCGACGTTTTATTACTTCCGACCAGTATTCCTATTTCTGATTTGCCAGACTTTTTCGAGCCTTTGGGTTCTATGGATGAATTAAGCAAAAAGTATAAAGGGCTTGAAGAGCGTGCTGTAGATGGTCAAGCCTATGGTATTCCTGTAGCCATCAATTTCTCAGGCATTATTTACAATAAAAAAGTGTTCAAAGAAGCAGGGATTACAGAAACACCACGTACACCGGAACAATACTTAAAAGCACTAGCAACGATCAAATCCAAAACAAGCGCTGTACCGTTGTATACCAATTATGCTTCTGGATGGGCGCTAACCCAGTGGGAATCAGACTTAACAACTGTGGCGGGTACAACAGATTATGTAAACATCACACAACCTACAATAGATAATAACTTTGTGGCTGGACAACCTCATTATGAATTGTACAAATTGATGTATGATGCCACCAGTCAAGGATTGATCGAGAAAGACCCGACAACAACCGATTGGGAAACATCCAAAGTAGACCTGGCGAATGGCAAGATCGCTACGATGGTGCTCGGTTCATGGGCAATCGATCAGATCAAATCAGTAGCAGAGAACAAAGACGATATTGGATTTATGCCATTCCCTACTAATGCAGATAAAGTGATCGTGCCATTAGCAGACGATTATACGATCGGTATTAATGTAAATAGTGAGAATAAACCTGCTGCTAAAGCATGGGTGGATTGGTTCACCAATGAATCGAATTATGCAACAGAACAAGTGGGGGGCGTAAGTCCAGTGATTGGTGCAGAATTGCCACCTACATTGAAAGAGTATGAAGGAACAGATATTACTTTTGAAGCTCAGACTCCTGCCAAAGCGGGTGAAGAAGGTCTGGTGGATAAGATCGACAAAGAAGGCGAAATTGGTCTATGGCAACCTGATTTCAAAAAACGAATTATTGAAGCAGCACTGTATAAAAAAGAAACATTTGATGACATTATGAAAGATTTAAATGATAAGTGGGTTGCAGCTCGTGCAGAAGTAGCCAAGTAATCATAAGTACATTTTCTTTGTGAGAATATACAGCGTATCGACAGCATATAGAAAAAAGTCTGTTCGCTGTGGTGATATCAATAAAGCATGTTGCTATATTCGAGGATGATCCATGTACGCATACAATACTCGGATATAGTCACATGGCTTATAGGAACAGGAGGATATAGGATGTGGAAGTTATCGAACTGGAGTTATAGCAATCAAAGAAAGCTTATTATATTCGCATTTTCGATTGTTCCTATTATTTTGCTGGTTACTTTTGCCTATTTACCTGTGGTGAATATGGTGAAGTATAGCTTTACCGATTGGAACGGTTTTAGCAAGCATTTAGATTATGTAGGTCTCAAAAATTATAAAACGATCTTTACCGATCCCGAATACTTCGCTGTCTTCAAAGTGAGTTTATACTACTTTTTTGCTACCTTTGTACAGATGGCATTAGCTCTTTATTTTGCAACTATACTTAGCTTTAATGTACGATTCAAAAACTTTTTTAAAGGTGTATTGTTTTTGCCCTCATTACTGAATGGGGTCGCAATAGGTTTTGTATTTTTATTCTTTTTCAAGCCAGATGGCACATTCGATACTGTGCTACATGCGTTAGGTCTTGGTAGTTATATTCAGTTGTGGCTTGGTAATCCAGGCATTATCAATATTTCGCTTGCAGGTGCTTCGATCTGGCGGTATATGGGATTTAACTTTATTATTTTTCTCGGTGCCATCTCCTCGATCTCCAAAGATATCTATGAAGCTTCCGATATTGATGGAGCCAATCGCTGGCATCAATTTATGCATATCATTTTACCGAGTATCAAAAAAATTCTGCAATTGAACTTAATTCTAGCGGTCAGTGGAGCAATCAGTGCTTTTGATATTCCATACATTATGACCGGCGGTTCGAATGGTAGTGAAACCTTTGTTATTCAGACGGTGGACTTGGCGTTCAAATACAGCAAAGTCGGTTTGGCTTCAGCGATGGCTGTTGTATTGTTGTTGATCGTCGTGATTGTCACACTGATTCAGCGTCTGTTGATTAAGGAGGAGAAAGCCTAATGTATGTATTCAAGCGAACTTTTTTATCTTCGATCAAATATATCAGTCTGATTCTAGGAACGATTGCAGCTCTATTACCGATTGTAGTTATCTTTTTTGCTTCTTTTAAAGTAGGTACAGAATATACTCAGACCAGTCCACTCGCACCGCCCACCAACTGGTTTAACTTTGCTAATTATATTAAAGCGTTTGTAGATGGCAATATGTTAGTTGGTTTTTTGAATACAACGATTATTCTCGTGATTTCTATTGTTGGAGCTACGTTGACTGGTTCGATGGTGGCTTATGTACTTAATCGCTTTAAGTTCCGTGGTAGTAAATTACTGGTCGGAGCGTTTCTGTTAGCGACTCTGATCCCAAGTGTGACTACACAGGTAGCTACTTTTCAGATTATCAACTCGTTAGAGTTATTCAATACCCGTCTGGCACCGATCGTGTTGTATTTAGGAACTGATATTATAGCGGTTTATATTTTTCTACAATTTCTCGATTCGATTCCACAAGCGTTGGATGAATCAGCGATGTTAGATGGAGCTTCATACTTCACAATTTATTGGAAAATCGTTCTACCCCTGCTTAAGCCTGCTATCGTTACTGTGATTATTGTCAAAGGCGTAAATATCTACAATGACTTTTATACTCCATTTCTGTATATGCCCAAAACGAGTCTGCAAGTGATATCAACAGCTTTATTTAAATTTAAAGGCCCGTATGGATCACAATGGGAAGTCATTAGCGCAGGGATTATGATTGCGATTATCCCGACAGTGATCGTTTTTATCGCTCTGCAAAAATACATTTATAATGGATTCGCTCAAGGTTCTGTTAAATAACTATTTATAGATAACTATACTCTGCTAAAAAGGATGCGATATACGTATGCAACTTCCTTACATCAAAGGATTTACTTTCGGCTGGATGAGCGGCAAAGGAGTCTTCCGTACCCCTGAAGCCAAGCAATCTCTTCAATTGATGCAACAGCATACAGGGAGTGAATATGTAATTATTGCACTGGCTGCGCTACAAGATCATCCGCAAGCGACAACAATTGATTATCAAGGTCGACATATGGTCGATGATGATGAACTGATCGATATGATTGAATATGCGTATTCACTAGGATTAAAAGTAATTCTCAAACCAACTGTGAATTGTGCAGATGGAACATGGCGTGCTCATATTAACTTTTTTGATCATGATGTGCCTTGTGAACCGAAATGGCATGAATGGTTTGCCAGTTATACCGAGTATCAATTACATTATGCTCGTATTGCACAGCAGACGAATTGTGAAATGTTGGTTGTCGGTTGTGAAATGGTGCAGTCTGATCGTCGTGCAGAGGAATGGCGGCAATTGATTGCAGAGGTACGAACAGTTTATACCGGAAAGATCTCGTACAATGCAGATAAATATCAAGAAGATCGAATCACTTGGTGGGATGCAGTCGATGTGATATCATCCAGTGGTTACTATCCTTTAGGGCACTGGGAGCAACAATTAGATCGGATTGAAGCGGTGGTTACCCGTTACAACAAACCTTTTTTCTTTGTCGAAGCAGGTTGTCCAAGTCGTACCGGTTCAGCGCATATTCCAAATGATTGGTCATGGGATGGCGAAGTGAATGTAGAAGAACAGCAGAACTTTTACAAAGAAATGTTCTCTCATGTACAACAACGGGATTGGGTGCGTGGATTCGGGTTGTGGGATTGGAGCGCAGAACTATATCCAGAAGCAGAAGCTCTGACTGACAATGGGTACGGTGTATATGGTAAACCTGCACAGCAAACGATTTTAGATTTTTATACTCATCATCAGGTATTCACTTCTTCCTGAATCCTAGAATAAAAAGACACATAAAAACTCGACAGCTCTAAAGACTGTCGAGTTTTGGTTGTTACATTTAGAATTTTAATCGGTATCCTTCTTTATCACGGAATTTGCCTAAGATAATAATAATGATATCAATAATGACCCAGACTCCGCCAAGACCCGCTGTAAATAACATCAAAAGCCCTGTTCCGACTTTACCTACATAAAAACGATGTATCCCTAAATATCCGAAGAAAATACATAACAATAAACTGACTAGATTGCTTTTACGACTATACATAGCGTTCCCTCCAAAGTGTGTTGCTTATGAGATTACATACGTATTCAAAGCGGTCAAGGTTCCTCTTTTCATCATTTAAAGGTATATTTAGAATATACACACTACAACACAATAGACGCAAATAACGAAAAATAATAGAGATTTCTTTGGAGGAATAGTATGCAAAAAGTTGGACTGCTTATGCGCAAAATTCAATTTAGTGAGAATCAAGGGCCACGTGTGTTTGCAGAACGATTACAAGCATTAGGACGAGAATTGGGCGTAGAGATCGTCTTTATTTCACCAGAGCGTCATGTGAGCGGATATGATTGGCTTCCCGGGTATGAACACGAGAAGAGTGATCTGGTGAACTACGATATTGTATTAGATCAGATCCATAAAGAACAGATTGAGCATGTTATTTATACGGTGTCTGGCTTTACGTATTTAAAAATGTTTTTGCCGAAAAGTGTACTGTTTCCACATAGTTTCCCTGATCCTGCGTTAACAGGTTATGAGATGATGAAACCTTTTTATAATATGGTCGATAAAGCTGTGGTGCAGACTCCTTTTCTCAAACGACAGTTAGCTTCACAATTCAATATTCATGATGTCGATGTGATTCCAATAGGATTTAGCGAAACGCTGGCAAACAAACATTTCGATCCTTCACAAGTGGTAGAAAATCGAATCTTGTGGATTGGACGAGATGAAGAAAATCGCCGTCCTGATCTGGTACTCAAGTATGCTCGCCAGAATCCAGACAAAGAAGTATTTATGGTATTTGGTGGCGAACGTTATCGTGAAAGTATGCAGAAATATGATATTCCATCCAATATTCACTTACGGTTTGCTTTATCGCAAGATGAGATTTTCCAATTGATGAATTCGAGTAAAGTGTATTGGAGCTGTTCTAAATTTGATACATTTGCGATGCCACTTACTGAAGCATTAGCGATGGGCAAAATTGTAGTCAAACCAGAACATCCTTGTTATGACCATATTAGTTCGACCCATGCTTTTGCAGGGAATGAGCGCAATTGGTTTGAACTGGTGAATATGGCAGCAGCTTCTCCACGCCAATTTTCACAAGATAATCGGGATTATGCGTTTGATACGTTTTCCAGTTCGATTATGAAAGAAGGGTATCGTCAATTTTTCTCGGAATGGTTGAAATAATAATAGTAGCTTAGAATCTAAAGAAAACATAAGGACGTGGAACCGTTATGACAACATTACGCAAAGCGATTATAGATACCGATACTGCTGGTGATGACACGATCGCTATTTTGACAGCACTTCATCATTTTGATGTACAAGGCATTATGATGACAGGTGGGAATGTACAATTTGATCAGGAAGTGGAAAATGCACTCTATACGATTCAAGTCGCAGGTAAAGGTGGAGTAGACGGGCAGATTCCTGTCTACAAAGGTTGCGAGCGTCCACTGATGACGACATGGAATCAAGAACAGCATCGGACTGTAGAAGATGTGCATGGTAGCGATGGCATGGGAGGATCGAACTTCCCTCCAGCAATCCAACGTCCAGCGGATGGACATGCAGTTGATTTTCTTATCGAAAGTGTACATAAGTACCCTGGTGAAATCCATTTACTAGCGATTGCGCCACTAACCAATATTGCGATGGCGATTCAGAAAGATCCAACAATTGTTCCGAAAATCCCTCATTTATATGTAATGGGTGGAACGAATAATGCACTCGGCAATATTACACCGGCGGCTGAATATAACTTCTATGTCGATCCCGAAGCAGCTCATATTGTTCTACGTTCAGGGATTCCAACAACCATGGTTGGTTGGGAAATGTGTACCGGTTATTCTCTGATGGATGATGACGATCATGCAGAGATTGCTGCTTTGGGTACTGCCGGAGCAGACTTTTTCAAAGCAGTCAATCAAGTCGTGATGACATTTAATAAAGAAGTACATCGTCTAAATGGTACAACTCATCCTGATACATTACTGATGGCTGTAGCCGCTAATGAAGCAGTCATGACAGAAAGCCATACGTATTTTGTTGATGTAGAAACCAAAGGCGAATGGACACGCGGATACAGCGTAGTGGATATCAATGGACGACTAGGACAGACACCAAATGTACGCGTCTGTGAAAAGATTGATCGTCCGTTGTTTAAGCAGATGTTGCTTGATGTATTAAGTGCGATTAAGTAAAAAAATGCACGAGCATATAAATTGGTGGTAGAAGGAAAAGGCTAACTCAAAAGGTTAGTCTTTTTGCTATATGTATATTTAAATATATAACTAATTCGACATTTATTTACAAATAAAAATAATTAAACTCTCTGTTAACAGAAACCGATAGTAATAGTAAAGTCGAATTTTCGGGGGAAATGTCGGTGTCTGTCAAATTAAGAACTGCGCTTATTGTTACATTTATTGCACTGTCTTTATTGTTATCTTTTACACTTAGCACGACAATTAATTATTATTCTTCACAAAGTATTAAAAATGAGATTGGGGAATCTCTAGCAGGAACAGCGTATCAGACAGCAGATAAGTTAGATAACTTTATGTGGTCTAGATCAGGTGAAGTGGAATTATTGGGGAGCTTGCCTGTTTTTGAAAATAATCAAAATGTCGAAAATATTCAACAAATGTTAGATCAATTGAAATCACACTTTCCATCATTCTCATGGATTGGATATACCGATACTAAAGGAAAAGTATTAGCAGCGACCGATGGGATTTTGTTAGGCAAAGATCTGTCAGAGCGTCCTGTATTTAAAGAAGGTATTCAAGGTAAATTTATCGGTGATGTGCATGATGCTGTATTACTTGCCAAATTACTGCCTAATCCAAGTGGAGAACCGCTACAATTTGTCGATGTAAGCTTACCGATCAAAAATAGCCAACAACAGACCATTGGTGTACTAGCTGCACATATGAGCTGGGCATGGGCCAAAGAAGTACAACAAAGTGTATTATTACCGAGTAAATGGGCAGGCCAGAATGTAGATATGCTGATTGTAAGTAAACAAGATCAGACCGTTCTACTTGGTCCACGTGAGATGGTAGGTAAGCCACTACCGTTAAAAAGTATAGCTAAAGCCCAATTACAAAAAGATGGTTGGGAGTTGGAAAAGTGGCCTGATGGTAACACCTATTTAACAGGATATGCCTATGGAGATGGATATTTAGACTATCCTGGATTGGGTTGGACCGTTATTGTGAGACAGCCTGAATCTACAGCTTTGGCGTCTGTATCTGAATTAATGCATTTTAATATCTGGATTACAGTCATTGCCGCCGTAGTATTTGCATTAATCGGTTGGTGGTTAGCACAGCGTATTTCGCTACCTATTCGTGAATTAACACATACTGCGGATCGACTAGCATGTGGAGAAGAAGTCGATATACCTTCTCGTAAAAGTTTTAGCGATATTGAAATGTTATCTTCTTCTTTGCAGACGATGGTCACTTCGTTAAGTCAAAAAGAAGTCGAGCTTGGCAATATGCAAAGTCTAGCTCATTATGATCATCTAACTGGGCTACCGAATCGGAATGCATTAGAAACGTATTTAGAAGATGCGTTTGAAGATCCTGAGCAACAACCGTGTCTGTCTTTTCTTTATATTGATTTAGATGGATTCAAAAAAGTAAACGATACGTTAGGGCACCAGAGTGGCGATATTTTACTGCAAAAAGTAGCTCAACGTCTCAGTCATTTAACACGTGAACATGATATTACTGTTCGTCTGGGTGGCGATGAATTTCTAGTGGTGCTGCATACCGATCCTTCTGGATTAAATATCGAAAAAGAAGCTGAAATCTATGCAAATGAGATTATTCGTAGCCTGAACAAACCATTTATCGTGGAATATGAAAAGGTGAATATCGGATGTAGTATCGGTGGAGCCGTCTATCCGCATGACAGCGATAATCCAATCGAGATTATTCGTATGGCAGATCAAGCCTTATATCAATCCAAACGTTCCGGTAAAAACCGACTTACCTTTTACAAAGAACCACTTGCTCCGCAATCGATCGGATAAAAGGTTCTATAAGCATACACAGAAAGCTAGAGCGTATACGACTCTGGCTTTTTGGTGTATTCACATATTAAGAAGACATTGGACGTGCTGAGAAATCGTCAGGATTAATAAAATTCCAAATATCCGGGATATGTTCAAGATCGTATTTGCGAACAGCTTCGATAATTTTGAGATGGATTTCTTGTTGTAGATCTTCTTGTTCTTGATATGTGGTTTGCTGTAATGAGCGCATAATCTTAGGCGAAAATTTTTGGATCAGAAATAGAATTGCTTCTTCATCTTCGTTTTTAGCTTTTTGAATTAATGATAGTAGAGCATGTGCCATAGTTGTTCCTCCTTCTAACCTACCTTCTTTATAACTTTTTCTAACTTGGACAATGAAGATACGTTTGTAATTTTTTGATGGCTAATCGTTTGGTTTTGGAAATTGCTTGTTGAGTCACCTGAAGTTGAGATGATATTTCTTTCTCGGTCATTTCATAAATATAAAGATAACAAAGAATACGTTGCTCTCGATCTGTGAGTTGCTGAATCGCTTCATACATCTTTTTTTCGGTAATCACTTGTTGTAAATTACGTTCTGCAAAATGATATGTATCTGTATCAGCAGGTATTCGTGAAGTATAGGTATGATCTTTATTTTCACTGTGGTCAATAATCAGTTGATGTCGATCTTTATACAGGCGATTTTTTTTATCATAATTGATCGCACTGAAATGAATCAGAGAAGCGATATAAGAAGTAAAGCGAGCTTCTAAAAAGAATAGTTGAAATGCTTGATTAAGCTTTTGTTTATTAGGTTCAGTTGGATAGTATATGGCTTGTTCCAACAGCTGCTTATGACTTGGAATACTCAAAAAAGAATGAATGATCGGATTTTGATCTATTGTTGTTAGGTTCATACGTATTACCTCCAGCACTTTATATCCTAAGTGCATATGAATTGGGATCAAAAGATAAATACTACATAAACGGTGTAGTCTCTATCTTTTATCTATAAAGTTGAAAGAATGGAGGTAAATACAACTTTAGGCGTAATTATTTTTTATATACTCTCCACCTTTATAACTATTTTTATATATCTACATACTGTATTTGATAAGAAAAGGTGTCAAAAATGGGAAATATTTTTTTGAGACTATGCTTTTTAGGCTTTTAAAAGGATTAAAATAGGGTATAAATTTGTTGAAATCGTTTCCTTTTTGTCGGAATAGGGTATTTTTTGTTTATATTGTTTATGCAAGTAAAAGAGTTTGAGGAGGGAATGAGTAAATGAAAAGATGGGGGAGTATGTTGCTGATCGGGCTATTGCTAAGTGGTATATTATCCGCTTGTGGTCTGAATAACAGTGGAACCAAGGATGGAGTTGTACAACTCGAATTTTTCCAAAATAAGCCGGAGGCTAAAGCTAGCTTCGATGAACTGATTACCAAGTTCAATCAAGAACATCCGGATATTCATGTATCTCAAGTGAATCCACCTGATGCAGAGACGGTACTCAAAACACGAGTCGTCAAAAATGATATTCCTGATATTGTCGGTTTGGGTGCTACTGATACATATTCGTTACTCGCTAAAAGTGATATTTTTATGGATTTAACGGGCGATTCGTTATTGCAAAATATTGATCCGAAATATGCACAAATGCTCAAAGACGTTACAGGTATGGATCAAGTGACAGGGGTTCCTTTTGCGTTAAATGCAAACGGTATCATCTACAATAAAGATATTTTCAAAAAGCTAGGGTTATCTGTACCCAAAACATGGGATCAACTGATTGCTACAGCTAAAAAAGCGAAAGCAGGAGGAACCATTCCTTTCTATTTCACTTACAAAGACGATTGGCAGACCAATCTACCTTTCAATGCGATGGGCGGTACATTAGTCGGTACAGACTTCTACAAAGAGCGTCGTGAAAACAAAACGACATTTGTCCAAGCGTATCAAGAAGTCGCTAAAAAGCAGTTGGAATTACTTAATTACGGTCATAATGATAATTTTGGTAAAGCATATTCGGATGGTAATCGTGCTTTTGGTAATGGCGAAGCGGCGATGTATATTCAAGGAAGCTGGGCGATCTCTGAGATTCGCAAAGTCAATCCAGATATTAAATTAGGATTTTTCCCACTACCCGGTAGTAACGATGAATCCAAAAATAAATTGACCGCAGGGATTGATACATTACTGGCGATTTCAAATCAGACCGAACATCCTGAACAAGCCAAAGAATTTATTTCGTTCTTATTGCAAAAAGAAAATAGCCAACAATATATTGACCAGCAAAACTTGTTCTCGGCTGTGAACGGTGTACAGCAAAAAGATGAGAGTGTCGCGGAATTACTGCCTTATTTTGAACAGGGTAAGATTGTCGATTTTGTCGATCACTATATTCCAAGCGCTGTTCAATTGAATCCAACTGTACAAGCCTTTTTGCAAAATAAAGATATTAATGGCTTCCTCGGCACACTGGATAAAGAGTGGGATAAAGTAGCGGCACGAAGAGCAAGCTAATCGAGAAATGGAAGGAGTGATCTGATGTCTACCAAACGCATGGCGACTTATTATTGGATGACGATTCCTGCGGTATTGTTGTTTTTCTTATTTCTAACTTTACCTGCGATTCAAGGGATCTTTTATTCGTTTACCAACTGGAACGGTTTTGGTAAAGAATATGATTTTGTAGGTTTTCGCAATTACGTCAGTTTATTTACAGATAATGTTGTGGGTGAAGCTTACTGGTTTACGATTAAATATGCGGTAGTTGTAACGATTTTTATTAACATCTTCAGCTTATTGATCGCTGTTGGATTAAACTCACGTATCAAATTCCGTAATTTTTTTAGAGGGGTATATTTTTTACCTAATATTTTGAGTGTATTGATCGTGGGTTACATATTTAATTACCTGTTCTCTAATGTATTTACAGTATGGGGACAATCACTCGGAATCAATGCATTATCGACAAATATACTTGGTAACGAAAGTCTGGCTTGGATCGGGATCGTTATTGTTGCAGTATGGCAAGGGATTGCTCTGAATACGATTCTTTATCTAGCAGGATTACAGACGATTCCTGGTGATCTGTATGAGGCTTCCAGTCTGGATGGCGCAGGCAAATGGCGTGAATTCTGGAGTATCACGTTTCCACTAATCGCTCCATTTTTTACGATCAATATGGTATTAGCGATGAAGAATGCATTGATGGTGTTTGATCAGATCGTAGCTTTGACCAATGGTGGACCGGGTCGTGCGACACAATCGATTTCCTTCTTAATCTATACCGGTGGGTTTGAAGGCGGCGAATTTGCGTATCAATCAGCGAACTCGGTCATTTACTTTATCGTTATCGCAGTCATCTCTATTCTTCAGATCCGATTCCTGCAAAGAAGGGAGATGGATATGTAATGGAAACATATAAACGTACCAACTGGACCGTTAATATTCTTATCGCTCTCGGCACGATCGTGGTTCTTTTCCCCTTATATATGGCGATCACGATTGCGCTCAAAGATCCACAGCAAATGTCTCAATCGTTATTCGGATTACCCACCACATGGCGATTTGATAATTTTGCAAGTGCGATAGAATTGACGAACTTTTTCCAAGCATTTCGTAACAGTGCATTAGTCACGACAGCGACTGTTATTTTGACCCTATTAACCAACTCGATGGTGGCTTATGCGATCGGGCGTAATATGGATCGCAAGTTTTTTAAAGGGTTATATTTCTACTTTGTGAGTGCGATGTTTATTCCATTTCCGATTATTATGTTGCCGATTGTTAAATTAACATCTTCGCTACATATGACCAATCTGGTGGGACTGACGATCTTGCATACGGTATACGCGCTGGCATTTAACGTATTTGTATATGTAGGGTATATTCGTTCGATACCGGCTGTACTTGAAGAAGCAGCAACGGTCGATGGAGCGACCACTTGGGGCACATTCTGGCGCATTATTTTCCCATTGATGGCACCGATTAATGCAACTGTAGGGATTCTCGTCTGTTTGTCGACGTATAATGATTTCCTATTGCCATTGATTATTGTTAGTGATCAGAATATGTATACACTACCGCTGGTACAGTATATTTTCCAAGGGCAATTCAATACCGATTATAATCTAGCTTTTGCATCGTATCTGTTAGCGATGTTGCCGATGATTATTATTTATCTATTTGCTCAAAAATGGATTATCAGTGGAGTTACCCGCGGTTCTGTGAAATAAAATGACTGTTGACTAGCCAACTTCAAAAGTCTTCGCCTATAAACGGTGAAGGCTTTTTTGTTGTATTACTCACCTTTATTCACATCATCAATAATACTTTATAAAGTTAAGTAACTTCCTTTTATTGAGTTGAATGCAAGAAAGAGGTATGATAAAGAAAGAACATCTATTTATTCTTAAAAAAGGTAAAAGGAGGAATTAAAGATGGAGAAGAAAGGGTACATTTTAAAAAAGGGTACGGTGTTGTCGCTGGATGATCAGATCGGTAACTTAAAACAAGCAGATGTAGTGATTACTGGTTCAACGATTGAAGCGATAGGAACTAATCTACAAGTGGATGAATCCGCTTATCATGTTATTGATGCTACAGGTCAAATTATCATGCCTGGCTTAGTCGATACGCATCGTCATATGTGGGAATCGCTTGTGCGTACAGCCGGAACGAATTGGTCACTACCTGTTTATTTGCAAAATCTATACTATGGTGGACTCGGAAGTCGATTGCGTCCACAAGATAGTTATATTGCGAACTTACTAGGTTCATTGGAAGCGCTCTATTCGGGTGTGACGACTGTACTGGATTGGAGTATGCCTTATTCTCCAGAGCACACCGATGAATTGATACGTGGGTTGCAAGAGTCAGGGATTCGATCTGTATTTGCACTGGGTGTATCTGGAGAGACAGCGTACTGGAATCGTGAAAGTCGCTTAATGATCGAGGATGCTGAGCGAGTGAAAAAGCAATATTTCTCTTCACGTGATCAATTACTGACGATGGGGCTTGCAATTCGTGGTCCTGAATTTAGCCACTGGGAGACTACAGTTGCAGAGATTGGGATTGCTCGTCAATTAGATGCCATCTGTTCGATGCATATCGGATTTGGCAACTGGGGAGCTGCCGATCGTTCCGTCACCAAGCTGTATGAAGCAGGCTTACTTGGATCAGATTTGAATATGGTACATGGTAACAAAATGCAGACCGAAGAATACAAAATGCTTGCTGATGCAGGAGCATCGTTGTCGGTCACTCCAGAAGTAGAGATGATGATGGGACATGGATATCCAGCGACCGGATTTTTCTTAGAACAAGGCGGGATGCCATCATTAGGAGTAGATGTGGTCACTTCAACAGGTGGCGATTTATTTGCGCAAATGAAATTTATGTTACAGGCTGAACGTGCGCGTGTAAATGAAGAGATTCTGAATAGCGGCAATATGCCAGGTGAGTTAAATCTGTTATCTGCTCAAGTGCTTCAATTTGCTACCTTAGGCGGAGCCAGAGCATTGAAGTTAGAAGATCGGATTGGTCAACTAACACCGGGAAAACAAGCGGATATCATTATGATTAGTACTTCGAATCTAAATACCGATCTCAATCTATTTCCAGTGATTGATCCCATAGGTGCAGTCGTTCAATGTACCAATCCATCGAATGTCGATACTGTATTTGTTGGTGGACGACTGATGAAGCAACATGGTCAATTGGTAGGTGTGGATCTAGAACGGATTCGCCGTCTTGTATTGGAAAGTAGAGAGTATCTGGAGACACAACATGTACTAAGTGATGCCGATCGAGTGATCTATTCATAATCAATCGGATTATTTAAATGGAAGTCATATGAACCAACCCAAAAAGGGACAGACTCCTCTTGAGGATGAACTGTCCCTGTTATAGATGATGTTATCATTTATTCCGGTTGAAATGTCTGAGCCCATTCGCAGAAAATAGCATAATCTTTCTCTACCTGATCGGCATAAGCAAAAGCCCAACGCGAAATATGTTGTACAAAGGCGTCCGGTTTGCGTCCCATCGCTTTTAGAATTTCTTTTTCACTATGATAGGGTAAGATGCCTTTGTTTACATCGGCATCTGCGCGGGCGTGCATTTTGGCAGTTAATTTAGCCATCGTACTCAGTACACTTTCCATATCTTCCATCGTTTCGATATCCTCTAATTTGAGACGCTTTTTGTAAGGAGAACGTTCCCGTACATAGAAGTCTCGTCCATCTAATGTCAGAAATCCAAGATAAGGATCAGCCTTGTGATGCATCGCTTGTTGAGTCGTCGTTACCCGTTTGCCTTGATGACTGAATGTCTGCCAGAACGATTCAGCATAGGGTAAGAAATAAGCAGGAACCGGTGTGCGAACTTCTTTGACTTCCAAAACAGCATCGTCTTCGCCTTCTATGCTCAGTCCACCTTCGATCAATACATAATACCGATCAAGTCCAATCGAAGCTGTACCTGAACCATGCTTAATCGCAATATCTTTGATTCGATAATGATCGGCTTCACCTTGATGACAGACCAATGTCTGTTGATAAAATGCCCATGCTTGCTCAAGTAAAGATTGTTCTTGCTCTGAAGGCACAACCAGTTCAGCTGTTTCTTGAAATACTCGATCGCTTTGCATAACCGCTGTTACTTTTTCAAGAAAATGACCGTTACGGCGCTTTTCTAACTTGCGTAATAACTTACGTACAGGGCCTTTAGCTTTATTTTCGTCCATCACAAATTTAGCGGGATCATCTTTGTCTTCAACAAAACAGGTGATTTGCTTATGGTAGCCTTTGATATAATGCTCTAAAAGATGCAATTGTTGGTCATCGGTGTATTGTAGCTGTCTGCCTACCAACGCTATACTAACCGACATCCGTAGCACGTCATACAGATAGGACCCGATATATCCTTCATCAAAATCATTTACATCATAGACAATCTGCTTCGATTCATTGCGAAACGCTCCAAAGTTCTCAAAATGTAAATCACCTTGAATCCATGTAGGACGTTCGGTTGACGTGTGGTAAGGGAAATAATGCCTTGTCGCATCAAAGTAAAACAGATACGAGCTTCCACGAAAAAAGGAAAAAGCAGTAGCACTCATTTTGCGATATTTCTCAGCTCTTTTGGTTGGGCTTAATATCATAATCTTGCTATCAAATTCATCTAATACTGAAATAAGCGTTTCTTTGCGTAATTTAGTACGCGTATGTATAACTTGTTCTGTCATATTGGTTGGTATCATCTTCATTTCCCCCTAATCATGTAACCGTATAAATATGTTTTATTCTATCACTTTCTCACCCTTATTGCGTACATTAAAATGGTCGTAAAGCGCGTTTGTTGCAAATGGTTCTTTAAAAGCATAATGTGGGTTAAAGAAGTATAGATACTTCTCCATTAGAAGCAGTAGAAGAAAAGGAGCAACGACTCATGTACAAAATCATTCTCGTTCGTCATGGAGAAAGTGTATATAATCAGCAGAATTTATTTACAGGCTGGACCGATGTTGCGCTTAGTGACCATGGTATAGAAGAAGCTAGAATAGCCGGTCGATTAATTAAAGAAGCAGGGTATACATTTGATATCGCTTTTGCTTCTGTACTCAAACGTTCTATTCAGACGATGCATTACATATTGGACGAATTGGATTTGCTTTGGATTCCTGAACAGAAGTCTTGGAAATTAAATGAACGTCATTATGGAGCTTTGCAAGGATTAAGCAAAATAGATACTGCTGAGAAATATGGAGAAGAACAACTTCATCTTTGGCGACGCAGTCTAACCGTACGTCCTCCATTGTTAAAAAAAGATGATTCACGCAGTCCTCGTCTTGAGATGCGATATAACCAGATTCCAGACGATCAGATTCCTTATGGTGAAAGTCTCAAAGACACGGTAGATCGAGTGGGCGAGTTCTGGCATGATTGTATTGTTCCTTTGATCCAGAAAAAAGAACATATTTTAATAGCCGCTCATGGCAACACTCTGCGTGCTTTAATTAAATATTTGGAAGATATTGATGAGAAGACGTTAACCGATCTCAATATCCCAACAGGTATTCCATTAGTATATGAGTTAGATGATGATATCAATCCGATTCGCCGTTTTTATCTAGGCGAAGACGAACATATTGAACGCAAAACCAATGAAGTCGCTAATCCACATAATGTGAATGAATAGAAAGGCGGAACAATGCGTATCAAACCTTATTTGAAAACAAGTTTAATTTTAATCATTGTAGGTTTAGTTATGGCGTTAGGATACACACGTATTTATTCAGAAAGTGGATATAGAGCTAGTGTTTTTTCTGGCGTATGTATATGCGTTGTGTTGAGTACACTTGTTATGCGTTGTATTGTGACGAGACATTATAATCAAGATACAGAAAGTATATTATTTAATGTTAGCAGATGTATGCGTTATTATAGTCTCTATTTAATTACTTTTTTAGTAGTGATGTGGATAGATACAGCATCTTTAGGAGAGACGATTCCATTAACATTTGCTTTGCTATTATCAGGTCCTCTTGTCATCGAACCTGCTAGGAAGCAATTGTTTACAAAAATATGGCAAAGAATAATGAATATATTATGGATTGTGATAGCAGTAATATATATCTTTATTGCTATAAAATATCATTTAGAATGGGCTAATGTATATTCTGTGATTATAGGATTATTGATATACACGGTATTAGAAGTAATATTAAGCTGGATATTCCGCAAATATGCATTACAAGCCCGCTCATAAAATGAATAAACAAAAAGCATCTATAGGGATTTACGCTATAGATGCTTTTGACATGTTGTTATTTGGATTGAATTAATGGCAGACGAGAACCTGACGGGAAAAGACGCCTTTGGCTCCTTTTTTGGCTTCACCGCGATCTGTAATCGAGAATCCAGCCTCTGCTATCATCTCATCTATATTTTCAATCGTAATCACAACTACTTTATCTGCGATTCGGCGTGCATGTTTGAGAATACTTAATTGTTCTTCCGGTGTCGTCGTCGAAAATAAGTTATAGGGCATATCCACGATAGCCGCATCATAATGCTCGTTAATATCAGCAATATCGCCTAAAGTCACTTCTCCTTTTAAGCCGAAATGCTTGATATTTGCTCGTGCACCTTGAGCAATATGCGGGTTAATATCACGCCCGACAATGTTGATATCCATCGACAAGGCTTCAACAAGTACAGTACCGATGCCGCAGCAAGGATCAATCGCTTGAATACCGACTGGATTAGGAACTAGAATATTTGCAGCCGCTCTAGCTAGCCGGGTATTCAGAGCAATCGAATAATTTTGTGGTTTGCGCATATTGTGGAACCAGACAGCTTCATTTTTGAAATAATGACCTAAATACCAGCGTCCACCAAAAGGCACTATACCAAACGTATGTTGAGGATTTTTCACATCGGCTTCGCCATGAATCCGCATGCCAATTTCACGTTCAATCCCCAGCCGTTCTTGATATTCGATTTTGTGATCTGAATCCAGATCGTTAATTTTGACAAAAATGACTTTGAACGTCTCTTCTAACATATCGATCTGTTCTGCTTGAGCATATATCTCTTCTAATGTATCGCCTTCGTATAGGATCTCAATCCGTTCTTTGATAAACGGGCTACGACTAGGCATGACTGCTACATCACTTTTAAGAATAAATTGATCGGTTTCTTTGCCGAAAAAAGATCTCATTTCCAAATAACAAAGAGAATGTTCATCTTGACGATGAGAATACGTGTAAATATATTGCGGACTTGCATGTTGTTGATCCAATCGTCGTCCATCCTTTAAGCCCAATCGGCTAATTATATTTCCTGCAAATCAGTCAAAAATAGCGCTGTTTTGCAAAATGTTTCATGTGGAACAATTCACTATTGTGGAACACCTGAACTTCCTTTAACTACATATCTTCAGTATGCTCTCAAAATACAATAATTTCATTATACTCTTCAACTTTTATTTCTTTAAGAATAATCGTGTTTATTCAACCGTTATAGTAGGTAATCTAAAGTAAAAGTGATGATTTACGACTTATTTGTAAGGAACTTGCTGTGAACAGCAATTTTTTCTGGTAATTACATCGATTAAGGCTTAGCATGTAATAGAAGCTAGCATGACACACGTTGGAATTCTTTTCACCTTCAAATTAAATATGAATATCGAACGATCAAGGAGGCACTCCTTTTGAATATAAAGAAAAACGCTACAAAATGGTTGATGATCACGATTATTTTATGTGCTCTTTCGTTAGAAACAGTATCTGCAGCCAAGTTCCATTCTAATCAACAAGTGACTGAAAATGGTGAACCTTTGATGGTGAACACTGTTAATATAGAACAATTAGATTTTCCAATAGCTCAATCCAACTTATTTAACATTATGGAAGATGCCAAAGTAATCGCAAGTGAGCCTGCTCTCCATATTACGATCCGTGGCAAAGAAAAATCAGATGGTACGTATGAAAATATGTCTATCCATACACCTACATTCAACTGCATGTTAGACGGCGTTCAGGTGGTTAATCCAGAATATCCGCCACAGGTCTATTCAACCGATCTTGATGGAGATGGTCAGCCAGAAGTGGTAGTGATCTTAACGAACGGTTATGGTACAGGCATTTACAAAACAGAAGTTAAAGTCTATCGACAAGACGGTACATCGATTGCTGTAGAAGATGGACAACATGCCTGGAATAAGTATTTTCAAGCTGAGATCAATGCAGGACAGATCGAACTTCAATGGAATCAGAACCAAATGACTTTACCGACTTCGATACTGCAAGACCCTGTCGCCTCTGTAGAGAGCGGAGTAGAAGTAGGCGCTGTACGCCAATACAAGATCGAAAACGGTCACCTCGTTGTAGCTGCGTCTGTTCAAGTGGGTATGATGAACGTTTTGGGTGAGCTGACGACAACTTATGAGTACCAACAAGGCATATTACAAGCCAAGTCTTCCAATATAGTATGGGATGAACCGTATCGCTCAGCTATTCAGAAGAATTAGATTCCATATCTTTCGCAATGGCGACTAACTGCTGAATACCAGTACGAATTTCTTGTTCACTGGCAAAAGAAAAGCAAAGGCGAATATATTGCTTGGATGATTCGTGATGATCGAATAATGATCCGGGAACAAAAGAGATCGATTGCTTGAGACAACGAGCGAGTAGTTCAGGAACCGATAAATGATCGGGTAATCGAACCCACAGATTAAATCCACCTTGAGGTGGTTCATAATACCAACCGGTTGAGGAGAGCTCTTCGTCCATCATTTCGAAGCGAATTCGCAATGCGATCCGTAATTTCTCGATATGTTGTTGTAACCGTGTTGAAGTAAAATAATGCAAAAATACTTTCTGGTTGAGCAAAGGGGTACCTCCGTCGGCGAGTGACTTGGCAGCCAGTAGAGAAGTAAACCATTCCGGTCTAGCGACAATACAAGCGATTCGCAGTCCCGGAGAAACGTATTTGCTAAAGCTACGAATATAGATCGTATATCCTTCTGTATCATAAGCAAATAAAGGTAACGGTGGCTTTTGCCCAAAATAAATATCCTGACAGGTATCATCTTCGATCAATAGACACTGATACTGAGCGGCTAGATCGACCAGTTGTTTACGTTGTTCTGCCGAGATACAGATGCCTGTAGGATTGTGAAATGTAGGATTAAGGTAAAAGAAGCGCGGTTTATATTGCTTCATCGCTTGTTCGATCTGAGCTAGATCATAACCGTTAGCATCGATTGTCATTGGAACCAATCGAGCTCCTTTTTGCTGAAAAACATCTAAAGCACTGGCATACGCAGGCGATTCGATCAGCACATGATCACCCGGGCGTATCCATACTTCAGCAATGAGTGAGATCGCTTGTTGAGCACCTGTTGTAATAAGAATTTCATCGGCATGAACATGAAATTGAGAAGTATCTGTAAAATAGTGTTGAAGCATTTCTCTGAGCTCTAGATCACCCTGTGCAGGTGCATACGTACCGAGCAACTTGGGATACAGATCGAATACCTGTTTCACATATTCAGCAAAATAGTGATTTGGTAGTAAATTCGGTGTAATCAGAGCTTGAGAAAATTGATATTTGACTTGAATCCGATGCAGATCGCCTAGATTTCCTTGAAATAAAGGCAGACCTAATTCAGCTTCATTGGTTAACACTTGTAACGTAGGTGGTTGCACATAATAACCGGATTTGTCACGGGCATAGACATGACCATCATCTTTAAGATGCTGATACGCTTTGAAAATCGTTAAGCGGTGCATCCCTGTATCTTCTGCTAGTTGACGAACAGAAGGCAACTTAGCGTGTGCTTGCCAGTCTCCACGCTGAATACGTGTATGGATATACGTATAGACCGTTTGAAAAGAATGTTTCCCATGTTGTCCAGATAATACAGTATCCACGATGGAATCGGATTGTTTTTTTTGCGGTTCAGTGAGTGGTTTATTTGTCATATAAACATTCCTTCCTAATTGATAACAGGGTACAAACAGATATCCCGAATAAGCAAAATCAAACTAAAAGTACATGTAGTGTAACCTGCATCCAGACCAAGATATCCCCATCTGTTCTATGGTATGGCATCTGTTCTGTTGATCTTCCTTTACAATAACAGAACACAGAGGAGGAATGGAAGATGGTATTACTGGGGTATGCAATAATGTGCTTAATTTTTGGAACCACATTTCTAGCGATTAAGATCGGGGTCGATGCAGGATTACCGCCTTTCTTTTCCGCAGGAGTTCGTTTTTTAGCAGCAGGATTGATCTTAATGATCTGGATGTATGCACGTAAAAAGATCAGTTTCTCTTTATTACTACGCAAAGAAACACTGTTTATTGGCGCAGGATTAACCTTTTTTACATTTGCAGCTTTATATTGGGCTGAACAATATATTACGTCTGGTGTAGGTGCTGTTCTGTCTGCAACCGGTCCCGCTATTATTTTATTGATAAGATCAGTGGTATTGAAAGATAAAGTACCGAGTATTTCATTTATCGGAGCGATGATCGGGTTAGTTGGAGTTGCTCTACTGATGTTACCGGGGTTATCCGGTCAGTATCATGCCCTATGGGTAATTGCTTGTCTGGTTGTCGTATTGGGGGAGTTCGGCTACGCAGCAGGAGCTGTTTATTCCAAACAAGTGGTTTCTAAATTACAGGGAAGTTCACCGATTGCACAAAATGCCGCTCAGATGATGCACGGAGGATGGATGTTATTGGTACTGTCTTTGATTACCGAACGGGGTCAAATACATATGGAAACGATGTTCAATTCCGCAGCAATCGGTTCGTTGCTGTATTTAATTGTACTGGGATCTATGGGTGGACACACGCTATTTTACTGGTTAATTTCACGAACGAATCCGGTATTTCCATCCACATGGTTATACATTTCACCGATTATTGCACTGGTACTGGGATGGTTGATCTATAAAGAACCACTCAATTGGGTGATGGGGGTAGGAGCCTTGATTATTCTGATCGGGGTGATCTTGACCAATATTGAGACATTACGTTCTTTATTTGCCAGCCAATGGGATAAAGCCTCACGAGATAAAAAGGTGCCTATTGTGAAAGTGTACAAAAACTAAATCAAAATAGACTAAATCAAAAAAAGACCTCCTATCGGTTAGGAGATCTTTTTGTCTAATGATCAGCGTATAACATTAACATTATTGATTAATCGCATAAATACCGGGCTTGTTGTTCACAGGAGCGATCCATAATTCGCCATCACCAATCATGACACCCATATCACGTATAAATAATTCATCTAATCGTTGATTAGCTAATGCTTTTTTAACTTTAGCCGTCATAATGGTATTGTATTCGGTGATAAATTGCGACTGGTTTAGAATACTTCTTTTTTTGTTACTACTGTTAATCACTAAAGGATAAGAAATCCGTTTAGCAACGGCTTCTTTATTCCCTTTAGCTACTGCACGACGTAGATTCGCATAGAATCCTGTAAACTGTTTTACATTATCGAATCCAGCGACACTGACCAGTCTTTTTTGTTGTTCAGCGGTTAATTGATCCGCTTTGATAGGAGTGGTCGTTTCTTTAGAAGCTACTGTAGAGACCGTAGGTTCAGTCGTAGTGGTATTCGTTTGTGCAGATGCTGAGAATGCAGGCATAGAGAGGGTTACCGCCAACATTGAAGTCATGACTATCGTGATTCCTTTTTTACGATTCATTATGATTACCTCCTTGAGAGTCATTATATTTAATAAACAATAAACATGTGTCTAAAGCTGTTATTCAATATCATGCGATCTCTTATAAAATAACAATATCGTAAAATAATAGCAAATTAAAAGAATGGGCATCATGCTATACAAGCTAGATTAAGTATATACACAGCTTTTTATATTCAAGTCATTGCTGTGATGTAATTACTGATGTATTTGCTGATTAATCGTATAGACACCTAGTTTGTTATCTAGAATAGCCATCCATATTTCACCATTACCAACCATAACCCCTTGATCACGTATAAATAATTCGTCTAAGCGTTGATTAGCCAGTGCTTTTTTAACTTCAGTCGTCATGATTTTATCGTACTCCGCAATAAACTGTTTTTTATTCAAAATACTTCTTTTTTTGCTATTGCTATAGATTGATAAAGGATAAGAGATTCGTTGTGCTACGGCTTCTTTATTATTTTGCGCTACTGCACGACGCAAGTTAGCATAGAATCCGGTAAATTGTTTTACATTATCAAAGCCAGCGACATGTATAAGACTTTTTTCTTGTTCAGCAGTTAAATGATCAACTTTAGCTGGAGTTGCTGTTTGGGTAGTAGTGGCTTTCACAGTAGTTGCTTGTGCAGACACAGATAAGGCAGGAATCGAAATCGATAAAGCGAGAACAGAAGTGACCATGATTTTTAGTGCTTTTGTATTGTTCATATTAAATGCCTCCAAAGATTCATATATTGAATAGACGACTATGTATCATCTAGAGTTATTATTCAATACATGACAGGCACTTGTAAAACAACAATATAGTCATGTAAAGTAACAGAATAGTTATCGCCAATTGCTATTATGTGCCAATAAAATGACATGTATGATAGAAAGGAGCTAGCTATGAATCAAGAGTTACCTTTCTTTCAGCCCCCTAAATACAAGGCTGATTGGATACGCTGGGCAGATGAGACGATGGAAGTTCAGACTCAGCGAGAAGCCTATGAATGGATCAGCAGTGGAGCCTACAATGAGATCGGCAAGTTATATGATGGGTACCGTAGTCATGATCCTAAAATGGCAGAAACACTAGCCTTTCAATTACTTCAACGACAAACGTTCCAAGCACCAACGTACCGCATATATACCGATGTTGACCACGAAGCAAAGCCCAATTGGTATATGGTCTGGGATGAAAAGATAGACAATGTAGAAAAAATGAAAATAAAGTAACAGAATAGCGACGTATATAGGTATACGCTCATCCTTCAACTGTAAATTTGCCCACAAAAAAAGGTAGACCTCGTATAAGGTCTACCTCTTTTTTTATATTTTACATACAGATATGCTCTTAACTATGCCATGATCTATTTATTCAAATGATAAGGAACTGTAGCAACAACGACATCTTTGTAGTTGATCAGATAAGCACGCATCAATAGACTGGTCTGATTATGCAGAATCGTTTCCCACCAGTGATGAGTGACGAATTGCGGAATCAATACGGTAATATGATCGGTTGCTGATGTTTTCCATTCCACCGTATCTATAAAGCGGCGCAAAGGACCTAGAATACTGCGATACCGTGATTTCAGTACAATCAGACGAACACCGGGATTCCATTCTTCCCATTTCTGTTCCATCTTATGAATCGCTTCATCATCGAAACCAACATAGACAGCAAGTACATTAGGAGACAATGTTTTGGCGTAACTGATTGTATTCATTACTACGCGTGTAATCCCTGCCACTGGAATAATAATCGTATTGCCTTTCACTTCTGGCTTATCAACTTTGATATCGATTCGTAACTGTTCTGCTGTATTTTCATAATGCGTATAGATTTTGTAGAAAATATACACGACCAACGGTAAGAAGATAAAGATAACCCAGACTTGCGAGAATTTGGTGAAAATAAAGATTAACGTAATCGATAATGTCGTTAACATACCGACTGTATTAATCGTTAACTTTAACCCCCAATTGGATGGTTTCAGACGAATCCAGCGAATCATCATACCTAATTGCGATAAGGTAAATGGAATAAATACACCAACCGCATACAAAGGAATCAGATTTTCAGTATCGCCTTTAAACACAATCACTAACAATGCAGACAATACGCTCAAAATAATAATACCGTTAGAGAAACCTAGACGGTCACCACGCACCATAAACATATGAGGCATGTATTTATCTTTTGCTAACATAAAAGCAAGTAGCGGGAACGCAGAGTACGCTGTATTGGCTGCTAGAAACAGAATCAATGCGGTAACACCCTGTATAATGTAATAAAGTGTACCATGGCCAAACGTCATTCGTGCGATTTGTGAAATAACCGTTTCGGTTGCACTTGGATGAATACCGTACCAGTAAGCTAGTAATGTAATACCGATAAACATTGCGCCCAAAATAATACCCATCATCAATAGTGTAGCCGCCGCATTTTTTTCAGCAGGCTTACGGAAGTTAGGAATAGCATTGGAGACGGCTTCTACCCCGGTTAATGCCGAACAACCTGAGCTAAAGGCTTTGAGTAGTAAGAACAGACTGACATTCGAAACGGTGCTATCAAATTGCGGAGCTGCGGCTTCGATCCCGCCTGTCAAATAACGAATGACACCTGTGATAATCAATACAAAAATAGCGATAACAAACAAATAAATAGGAACAGCGAGTACAGATGCAGATTCGGTCACACCGCGCAGATTCATAATCGTTAAAAAGACAATCATGACAAGCGCGATCAGAACCCGGTGATCATGTAATACTGGAAAAGCCGAAGTGATTGCATCTGTTCCAGCAGATGAACTTACGGCTACGGTTAGGATATAATCAACAAGTAAAGATCCCCCTGCTATTAAGCTAGGTGCTTTACCGATATTATCCTTGGCGACAATATAAGCGCCACCACCTGTCGGATACGCAAAAATCGTCTGACGATACGAAATAATCAGAATAACCAACAAACCGAGTACGGCGATAGAGATTGGAACCGAATACCATAAAGCCGCAAATCCAGCAACCATGAGGACAAGCAAAATTTGCTCTGTTCCGTATGCCACCGAGGATAGCGCATCGGAAGAAAGAATCGCTAATGCTTTGAGCCGACCTAATTTTTCAGCTTCGAGTTCTGCTGACTTCATCGGCCTTCCGATTAATATACGCTTGAACTTACCCAACATCTTGTGCACACCTTCATTTCTTGAAATTTGGAAAGACTAATTAGTTTACATGTTATAGATACTCATTTCGTACAAGCCAAGCATGAAAAACAATGCTTGTTTAAGCTAGCTTTTAAGGCAAGCGTATATCATTATACTCTAGCTTTGTAAAAAGTCATCCCCTATTTCAAACAAAATGTATAAGTAAAAATAGACAGTGTATTATTTTGAATCGCTTATACCATTATCTTCGTATATAAGACATTAAGAGATCATACAAAAATAGCAGGGAGAACCATATGAGAAAAGTCATGCGCCGTATCCTTTGGGGATTATCGATCGTTGTTTTTATCGGAATTATTACGTGTTTTTATCTAGGATATTTTATGTATGCTTACGGTCTTATCTTTCTTGTGATCAGTATTTTATTCGGTATCGGGCAGATTGCACAGGTCAATAATAGTGTGTGGTTACACCAAAATGGATATGATCGTCATATGAGAGAACGGATTGAGCGAGAGCAACGGAATCGTGAAGAATAAACTGTAAAAATCGTTAATTTAGTTCAAATTGCATTCATTTATAGGGCTATAGAAGGTTCCAAATCTAACATGACCTGATAACATAGAGTTACTACTATATTCAGGAGGTTGTTATATGAAGAAGAAGCATTGGTTAGTGACAGCAGCAGTTGTAGGTATGGCTTTAACAGGATCAGCAGGAGTCTATGCAGGTACGAACTTGGAAAGTATTAAAGCATCGCTTAATCATGGTCTGGGGATTCAGGTAAATGGTTCAGTATATACGCCTACAGCTAATGGCAAAAAACTAGCTCCGATCTCTTATCAAGGAACAACTTATCTTCCTGTACGCTCTATTGGTGAAGCGCTAAATATACCAGTTAGCTTTGATGCCGCAAGCAACAAAGTTATTATCGGTAGTGGTTCTTCTACAGGAACACCAGCTACACCAGCAGTCTCCACAGCTGTAATCAAAACGAAATATTTACCAACCGATTTTCCTTTTCCTAAAGATGCGAAGCAAGTCAGTCTAGTTGAAAATGTAGCAGATAACAAAAAACAGGTTTCCCTGTTGTACTCTACCAAATCCAATCTACTTGAACTGGGCAATACATATAAAGACTATTATTTGAGCAAAGATGTAACCAAAAAGAGTGAGATCATTGAAGCGGATAACTTGAGCATTGTAAGCTCTAAAGATAATGATTTTGTGGTATCGATTAACAGTTCACCGATCACTAATCAGACAGGTGCTTACGAAATTAGTGTAGTCTGGAAAGAGCAATAATAGTAGCTGAATGACCAAAAAAGCTTGCAGTTCTCCTTGTTCTCAGGAGGATTGCAAGCTTTTTGTTATGCTCGGGAAGAAAGAGAAGACTTCGGTACCACGGCTGAAGATTCGCGAAAAATAGGATGAGTCTGGATATGAGCGATCTGATAAGGACGAGTAGGATTTTTGATTCGTGCTAATAAGGTTTCTGCGGCTTGTATTCCCATATCGTTACTGAAAATATGCACTGTCGTTAAAGGGGGCTCTACAATACGAGATTCCGAAGCATCATCAAATCCACAGACTGCAATATCTTCAGGGATTTTAATTTGATTCGCTTTGAGCACTTGCATAAGATGAACAGCGCTAAAATCATTCGTACATATAAAAGCAGAAGGTTTGTGAGTCATCGCTTTGAATTGACGATCAATCCAGTCTTTTGCTTTAAAAATTTCTTCGTCTTTGCCTAAAATGCAAAAAGAACGATCTAAAGTGACACCTGCTTCTAACAGAGCACGGTTAAACCCGATCCAACGTTCATTGAAGCTTTTACAGTGATTGTAATCGCCTACAAAACCAATCTGCTGATGCCCTTGTTGAATTAAATGTTTGGTCATTTCATAGACGCTGTATTCATTTTCCATCAGTAAAAGATCGGCTTGTAATGAAGGAGACGCTAAATCGACTGCACAGTCTATAAAAATAGTCGGTAAACCTAGACTGGTGATTTTTTGGCTGTATTCTTTATCAAATAATTCGATGCAAATAATTCCATCCACTTTGGACGCTTCAAAGTTATTCGGCAAAGTTAGCGACTGCATATCGGCTTCACGCACAATATGAATCGAAATCGTATATCCTTCCATACTGATTCTTTTTTCAAGTCCACTAATAAGCAAAGTACCAAAATGTGAATTATTCGGTAGGCTAGACGTTAACAAAGCTACGTTACCGGTAGACTTAGGCATTAAATAGTCAGATTCTACATAAGCAAATTGTTTATATTTTAATTCAGCTGCTTTTTGAATGACTTTATTTCGTGTTTCGATCGGAATGTTCTCGTTACCATTAATAGCTTTGGAAGCGGTATTACGGGATATATTTAAAGCGTCTGCAATATCCTGAATAGTCACTTTTTCTTTCTTCATGATCGTTTGTCCACCTTTAACCATCCTATATTTGCAAAAGAAATCATTACAGATTTAGGATAATCTCTTTTATTCGTTATTTGTATTAAATGTATAATAATTCGTATTGAATAGCAACTTTTGTTTACAAATGTAAACTTTAATTTGTGCATTTTACGCATGTGATATCTTCATTTATATCCATAATGTAAATTAAATAAATGCAAATGTAAAATATTATTTTTACAAAATGTATTGACGAATGAACAAATTGTTTGTTAAATTGTAAATCAGAGTCAAGCAAAATAAAATGTAAGCCCTTTCTAAATACAGGACAGGACTTGAAGGAGTGAACGCATGTGGATGGAGTAGGACAGAAAATAAAAGCAAGAAAAGGTGAAACCGCACACAGGAAAACATTAAAGAAAAGGCACAATCATTATTTTCTGTATGCTTTGTTAGCCCCGGCACTGATCCTGACTATTATATTCAAATATGTACCCATGTACGGAGCCGTTATCGCATTTAAAGATTTCAGTCCACTCAAAGGCATTATGCGAAGTGATTGGGTCGGATTTAAATATTTCGAGAAATTTTTGAACTCTCCGAACTTTACAGATATTTTTACCAACACGATCTCGTTGAGTCTATTCGGTCTTATTTGTAGCTTTCCTATTCCTATTGTATTAGCGCTGATGTTAAACCAAGTAAGGCAAGCCAAAATAAAGAAAAATGTACAGTTAATCTTGTACGCACCTAACTTTATATCAGTTGTTGTTATTGTAGGGATGTTGTTTATTTTCTTATCTCCTGTTGGTCCGATCAATCAACTGGTTAGTGCCATATTTGGTCAACCGTTAATGTTTATGTCGGAACCTGGTTATTTTAGATCGATTTATATTTTATCCGGTATCTGGCAAGGCGCAGGATGGTCTTCGATTATTTACGTAGCTGCTCTGGCAGGCGTTGATCCTGAGCTACATAATGCCGCTAGTCTGGATGGGGCGAATATTTTCCAACGTATTCTTCATATTGATCTTCCTACAATCAGACCTATTATGGCGATTGTATTTATTCTAGCAGCAGGTGGTATTATGTCGATTGGTTTCGAGAAAGCATATCTTATGCAGACCTCGATGAATTTACCTTCTTCAGAAATCATTTCAACCTATGTTTACAAAGTAGGGCTACAAGCAGGCGATTATTCTTATTCTGCGGCTGTTGGATTGTTTAACTCCGTTATTAACGTCTTTTTATTAGTAGCAGTGAACTTTGTAGTCAAAAAACTCAATGAGGGCGAAGGGCTCTATTAAGGAAGGTGTAAGCGATGAATCTAGCGTCTTCACGTATGGATCGATTTATTATTGGAATCAATTATATTTTGCTAACGTTCTGTGTACTGATTATCATTGTACCGCTTATCTATATTGTAATCGCTTCCTTTATGGACCCGATCGCTCTATTGAACAAAGGGATTTCGTTTAATGTATCCAGTTGGAGTCTGGAAGGGTATCGCAAGATTTTAGGCAATGAAGCCATGACCCGAGGATTTATCAATTCTGTGTTTTACTCGGTTAGCTTTTCAATTTTGACGATTATCGTGTCGGTATTTGCTGGCTATGCGTTGTCTGTCAATGAATTAAAAGGTCGTAATCTTTTTATGACGATGTTTATTGTAACGATGTTTTTTGGCGGCGGATTGATTCCTACTTATTTATTAGTGAAAAATCTAGGCATGTTAGATACGGTCTGGGCGATCCTGTTACCGGGGATTGTGAATGTTTGGGATATTATTCTGGCACGTACTTTTTTCAAAGGCATTCCTAATGAATTGAAAGAAGCAGCCAATGTAGATGGAGCGAGCGATGCGACAATCTTTTTCCGAATTGTATTGCCGTTATCGAAGCCGATTATTTTCGTTATTGCGCTCTATGCTTTTGTAGGGCAATGGAATTCTTACTTTGATGCGATGATCTATCTGGATAATGCCAAGTTGTATCCACTGCAATTGGTACTGCGTTCGATTCTAATTCAGAACCAGACGATGCCAGGAATGATCGGGGATCAATTGGCGATGGCAGAGCTGAAACGTTTGTCCGAGATGATTAAATATTCTTCGATTGTGATCTCAAGTCTACCGTTGTTGATCATGTATCCATTTTTCCAGAAGTACTTTGAAAAAGGTGTTCTGGTCGGTTCACTGAAATAAGCACAGCATCTAAATACAAGTATGGGGGCAAATATAATGAAAGTTATGCAAAAAGTAACGATCTCCGGGTTAACGATAGCGCTACTATTAACAGGTTGTAATTCAGGTTCATCTAATCCAACTACCGATGCTAATGGTAAAGTGACATTGAATTTTTTGACGCAAAGTTCAGCGCTAGCACCTGCTGATCCTAACGATAAATTGATTAATAAGCGTCTGGAAGAAAAAACAGGAATCCATATCAATTGGAAAAACTATACGACCGATCAATTTATCGAAAAGCGTAATTTAGCCGTAGCTAGTGGTGATCTTCCAGACGGTATCTTTGATGCAGGGTATACCGATTACGATCTGCTCAAATTAGCTAAAGATGGTGTGATTATTCCTGTAGATGATCTGATCAACAATTACATGCCTAATTTTCAAAAAGTGTTAAAAGCAGCACCTGAATACAAAAAAATGCTTACAGCACCAGATGGACATATGTATTCCTTCCCATGGATAGAAGAACTAGGTACAGGGAAAGAAGCGATTCAATCAGTCGATGATTTTCCATGGATCAATCAAGCATGGCTCAAAAAGTTAGGTTTGAAAATGCCAACAACAACCGAAGAGTTAAAACAAGTGTTGATTGCTTTCAAAACGCAAGATCCTAACGGTAATGGAGAAGCCGATGAAATTCCACTTTCCTTTATTGATAAACCGGGTGGCGAAGATTTGACCTTCTTATATGGCTCTTTCGGACTTGGCGATAACTGGGATCATACGGTCGTTACCAACGATGGCAAAGTAGTCTTTACAGCTTCTGATAATGGATACAAAGATGCGATTAACTATATTCATAGCTTATATCAGGAAGGGTTAATCGATGTAGAATCTTCACAGCAAGATTGGAATACGTATCTAGCTAAAGGAAAAGACAAACGTTACGGATTGTATTTCACATGGGACAAAGCCAATATTACAGGCCCCAATGATGACTACCAACTGATGAATCCTTTAGCTGGCCCTAGTGGGAAAACCAATGTTACACGTACCAATGGACTTGGATTTGATCGTGGCAAAATGGTCATTACTAGCACCAATCAACAAGTAGAAGCAACTGCCAAATGGATAGACCAGTTATATGAGCCATTACAATCGATCCAAGATAACTGGGGAACGTACGGAGATACCAAAGAGCAAAACATTTTCAAATTCGATGAAAAGAAAGGCATGTTAAAACATCTTTCATTAGAAGGATCAGCACCTGTTGAAGTACGTCAAAAAACAAATATTGCTGGCCCTCTAGCGATTCTGGATGAATATTATGGTAAATATACGACTAAGCCAGACGATGCCGCAAGTCGCTTGAAATTAATGAAAAAAGTCATGGTGCCTCATATGCAAGCCGATCATATTTATCCTAAAGTATTCTTCTCAATCGAAGAGTTGGATCGTTTATCAACTATAGAAACAGATCTGTTCGCTTATGTACAACGCAAACGTACAGAGTGGTACCAAAATGGCAAAGTGAATGAAGAGTGGCCTACTTACCTACAAGAATTGGATCGTCTAGGGCTACAAGAATGGCTCCAAATTAAACAATCTGGATATGATCGTAACCAACAATAATCAACAATAAATACTACCAATAAGGTCAAAAAAGGAGCTTATACTATGATCACTCAATCTCAAGAAAAATATCGTCCACTGTATCACTTTACTCCGCAACAAGGATGGATCAATGATCCTAATGGATTAGTATACTTTAATGATGAATATCATCTGTTTTTTCAATATCATCCTGATGGAACGGTATGGGGACCTATGCATTGGGGACACGCGATCAGTTCAGACTTAGTGAACTGGCAAGAACAGCCGATTGCGCTTGCACCTGATGAGCATGGAACTATTTTTTCAGGAAGTGCAGTTGTGGATTGGCATGATACAACAGGCTTTTTTAACGGTCAATCTGGATTAGTCGCTATATTTACTCATCATGATCATAATTACGAGCTGGATCATATTCAGCAACGACAAAGTCTAGCTTACAGTCATGATGCAGGACGAACATGGATCAAGTATGAAGGTAACCCTGTATTGGAACACGATGAATTGATTGATTTTCGTGATCCTAAAGTATTCTGGCATCAAGAGACTGCACGCTGGATTATGATTTTGGCTTGTGGACAGACGGTGCATTTGTACGGTTCACCGAATTTGAAAGAATGGACATTTCTGAGTGAATTTGGAGACGGTATTGGATCACATGCAGGAGTCTGGGAGTGCCCTGACTTGTTCCCATTAATGGTAGATGGTGATGCGGCAACAACCAAATGGGTGATGCTAGTGAGTATTGGAAGTAGTGATGACTTTATCGAAGGATCACGCACGCAATATTTTATGGGAGAGTTTGATGGGGTTACATTTACACCGGATGATTCTTCGCAAGAGATTCGCTGGCTAGATTACGGACGAGATCATTATGCAGGTGTATGTTGGTCGGATATTCCAGTAGAAGATGGACGACGAATCTGTATCGGCTGGATGAGCAATTGGAAATATGCCAATCTTACACCAACCGAACAATGGCGTGGAGCGATGTCTATTCCACGGGAAATCACATTAGAACAACGTGCCCAAGGGATAACACTGATTCAGCGACCTGTACAAGAAATCAATACGATGCGTAGCCCTATCGTCACACTGGAAAATACAACGCTAGCCGAAGTTCAAGCCAAGCTAGCATCACTGCAAATGGATAGTTACGAAATCCAAATTACAGCAGATATAACATCTACTTTTGCTCTACAATTACGTGCATCATCATCACAGGATCAAGTGACCGTTGTAGGTTATGAAGGAGATGCAAGCGAAGTCTATATTGATCGTAGTCATTCAGGAGATCATACTTTCCATCAAGATTTTGCAGGTAGACATACCGCCAAAGTTGATCATAATCTATCGACGATTGAGCTTCAGATCTATGTGGATCGTTCTTCAATCGAAGTCTTTGCTAATGATGGGCAAGTAGCGATGACAGATCTTATTTTTCCAGATCATGATGCTCAAGGGCTTGGCATCCAATCACGAGATCAGCATTTACCATTATCTTCATTTCATATCTATCAGTTCATGTCCTCTTAATCAATAGGATGAGTCTTATGATACGTTAACAGAGAGGAATAAAATAATGAAACCTATGGGTATCTTATCTCTGAACAAGTATAGATGGAAAATGATTACCATGTTGATGTTGTTATGTGGTCTAAGCGTTGTCTGGGCTATACCAGCACAAGCGAAGACTAATCTACATTCATGGACGATAAAGGACAAAGGAACAATGAAAGATACAACAGCGGGGATCGTGCTTACTTCCGATCCCAAAGAAAATGTGAAAGCCCTTTCAGCGACAGTATCAACTGACTTTGTGTACGAAGCAGATGTGACGATTCAAAATCCACAGACCGATGCTTCACTTATTTTCCGCTCGAATGCTGAAGGGTCAGCTGGCTACTGGTTGAAGGTCATGCCGACATCCGGTCAGATTCAGTTGCTTAATTCTTCAGGGACAAGTGGTACATTACAGCAATCGTATCCTGTAGACCTGCAAGCAGGGCAGACTTATCATGTGAAAGTCAAAGCAGAAGGCGATCAGCTTAGTGTCTATTGGGACAAACAATATCGACCTGTGATGCAAGTGACTGATACTGCTTATCGTTCAGGTCATCTGGGCTTGCATGTATGGGATGGGAGCGCTACGTTTCAAAATGTTATTATAAGTGATCTCAATACCAATCTGACTACGTCCCTACTAACAACAGGAGTATGGATGCCTCATATCAAAGGCAAAATAGTGACTGCAACGCAAGAAGCATTGCAACTGTACAATCTGCGTTCAACCGATTTGATAGCCGAAGCAGATATTTCTTTTGCTAATAATATACAGGGAACAACCGCAGGTCTAATCTTTCACGCCAATGATAAAGGAACCAATGGTTATGTAGTCCAGCTACGTCATCAAGGCAATACGATTGGGGTGGAATTGAAAAAAAGAAATGGCACTCTGATTGCCAAATCAACTCAGCAGTATATTCATCAACCTAATAGTAACCATCATCTAGAGATTCGGATGATCCAAAATCGTATCCAAGTCTTTGTCGATGGATATACACCGGCTGCTATTCAAGCTACAGATAGTAGTTACACCAAAGGTTATACAGGTATGCTTGCCCAAGGAGGTCAGGTTATTTTTCAAGACTTATTTGTGACGTCACCGGCAGATGAGTATACAGAAAAGTACCGTCCGCAATATCATTATTCTGCTTCACGAAATTGGATCAGTGATCCGAATGGATTGGTCTATTTTGAAGGGGAATATCATTTATTTTATCAAGATGGAGGACAATGGGGACATTCGGTCAGTACTGATCTTGTCCACTGGAAAAGGCTACCGTTTGCTCTGAAATGGAACGATCTAGGGCATATCTGGTCAGGAGCAGCGATAGCCGATACTACCAATGCTTCCGGTCTATTCGGCTCTTCCGGAGGTAAAGGATTGGTTGCTTACTATACTTCTTACGATCCTGATGCGCCTAACGGTAATCAGAAAATAGGATTAGCCTACAGTACTGATCGAGGACGAACATGGCAATATTCCAAAGAACATCCTATTGTGATCCAAAATCCAGGCTATACGTCTACTGAAGCAGGTGGATGGGATTTCCGTGATCCTAAAGTGGTTCGGGATGAAGTCAATCAACGTTGGGTGATGGTAGTCTCCGGTGGAGATCATATTCGTTTCTTTACATCGAAGAACCTAATCGATTGGACATGGACTGATAATTTCGGTTATGGAGATTATATTCATGGCGGAGTATGGGAATGCCCTGACTTATTTCCTCTGCGGGATCATCAAGGAAATATCAAATGGGTATTGATGATCAGTACAGGAGCGAATCCCAAAACAGCAGGCTCTGATGCAGAATACTTTATAGGTGATCTAACGGCTGAAGGTACATTTACCAATAATAATCCGGTCGGCAACGTTTTGAAAATAGACTGGGGCAAAGAGTTCTATGCCGCTACTTCATTTGCGAATGTTCCCGATGGACGACGAATTACACTGGCATGGATGACGAACTGGGATTACCCGTTTGCTTTTCCTACCACAGCTTGGAAAGGTGAAATGACCATTCCACGAGAATTATCACTTCAGCAGACGAGCGAAGGATTGCGATTATTTCAAAAACCGCTGACCGAATTGTCTTCTTTGCGAACGCCAATACGTACTATTTCTAATCAGGTTATCTCAGAACAATCTGCTAATCCGTTAGCCGGTCTTCAAGAAGGTAGTTATGAGATTGAAGCTGAGATTGAATTGCCGGTGAGTCAGCCAGCACAAGCATGGGGATTTGAAGTTCGTACAGGCAACCAGCATCAAACAGACATCGGTTATATCCATGCAGATCAGTCTTTATTTATTGATCGATCATTGTCAGGCAACACAAGCTTTGCCGAGTTATTTTCGAAAAGGCATGCCGCGACAGTGCAACCGATCAACAATCGAATTCACTTACGTATCTTTGTAGATGCTTCTTCAGTTGAGGTGTTTGCTAATCAGGGGCAAGTCGTTTTTTCTGATTTGATTTTGCCAGATCCACAAGATACAGGGATGCGTTTGTATAGCAAAAATGGAGAAATTAAAATTATCAACTTAAATGTATATCGTCTACAAAGTATCTGGAAACCCTAATATTAATAAAAACTATTTTAATCCAGTTCTAACATATAATTGTTTCACTTCTGCTGACCGATATTACTAATACTAACTTCATTAGTAATCAGCAGGAGGGGAACAAATATGTCTAAAAAGAAGTGGATTATTCCTATTTATATAGCGGCTATGGCGTTAACTGGATCAGCCGGAGTCTATGCAAGTTCTACATTAGAAAGTATCACAGCGTCGCTCAATCACAATCTTAATATTGAAGTCAGTGGTAAAGCCTACAAGCCGACCGGACCCAATGGAGAATCATTATCTCCTATTGTGTATCAAGGAACGACTTATTTACCAGTGCGTTCGATCAGTGAAGCTTTAAATACAGATGTTAATTATGATTCAAGTAATAATAAAATTTCAATCATGCCTAAGTCGTCCAGTGCTACCAGCAAACCAGCTAGTACTTCGACCACTCCTAATGTTGCCCCTACAACTCCAACTGTAAATGAAAAAAATAGCATCAATACATCTACACCTTCTGCAACCACACCGCCACCAGTTATAGAGACATTAAATCCTAATGATAGCGGCAGAATCGATGTAGCAGGAACAGCACCCGAAGTAGTGACCAGTGTTGTCCCTGTTAATCCAGCGCTTAGTGTGGTAAATACACCATTGATTACAACCAAGTACTTACCGCTTGATTTCCCGTTTCCATCGGATACGACATCAATCAGTCTAAGAGAATCGGTAGCAGGCGATAAAAAGCAATTGTTAATGATCTATGCAACACAGATGGATCTAGTTACGCTCGGTAATGCGTATCAAGCTTATTATGGAGCTCAAGGTGTAGTAGAATCGAATACTCGTATTCAGCCGGATACACTGAGTCTTGTAGGCACCAAAAATAATGCATTTGGATTTTCTATTCAAGGAAATCCACGTTCGATCGCTCCGGGATACAACCAGATTCGAGTCACTTTAGTACAACAATAATTATCATTTGATTATGAAAGCATACGATCCTATGAGTATTCAAGGATCGTATGCTTTTTTGTTGATCATAGCGTGGAAACGATACTGTAAAATGATTGAAAATGAGCTCTTTTCATGAGAAAAGCTTCACAATACCCATTTTTGAGGTTTAGAATCAAAAAACATGTAAAATTTTCAGAAAATTTCAAAATAGGTAGTGCAATCGCAAAAATAGTGTGCTAAGATACCAAGAGTTTGAGAGGAAACCGTCGGAATTGTTTTGAAACATTCATGCAAAAGCGTGAAGTGAAGCAGGCTGGATTGCCTGTATAAGTAACACCCGAATACGAACAAAAGGAAGGTGATCTCATGAGCGCTATGACATCCACCAATGAAAGCAATGCAGTGATTAACAAACAATTTAACCTTTTCCGGTTAACATGGCCAATCTTTTTAGAAGTATTTCTGTTCATGTTAATGGGGATTGTTGATACTTTAATGTTAAGTGATGTATCGGATAATGCAGTCGCAGCTGTCGGCACATCCAATCAGGTTATTTCTATCGCTATATTAGTATTAGAAGTGATCGGTAACGGAGCAGCAATCGTTGTCGCACAGTATATAGGTTCTCGTAAAGTATTAGAAGCAAGTCGTATCACCGCTGTAGCGATTACGCTTAATTTGGCAGTAGGATTGTTGCTCAGTGGTACCTTCCTATTACTTGGCGGATATTTAATGGAGAAAATGCACTTGCAAGGTGAAATTCTTGCTCTTGCTAAAAGTTATATTGCTATTGTCGGTGGAGCGATTTTCTTACAAGCACTCATCAACACATTAGCAGCTGTCATTCGTACGTATGGATTTACCAAAGAAACAATGTTTGTATCGGTATTTATGAACGTGATTCACGTTGTGGGTAACTACTTGTTGATCTTCGGTCACTGGGGTCTGCCACAAATGGGTGTACAAGGTGCAGCAATCTCGACGATTGTCAGTCGTCTGATCTGTGCCGTGATCTTCTTCTGGTTATTGTATCGTGTGATGGAAGTACGTATTCAGATTAAAGATTACTTCCGTATGACCAAGAAATATATTATGCAAATTTTGAAAATTGGCGTGCCTTCTGCGGTTGAACAAGTCACTTATCAATTATGCCAGCTTGTCTTCGTATTCTATGTAACGTATCTAGGTAGTGAAGCAATGGCTTCGCGTCAATATGCTAATAATATTTCAACCTTTATCTATCTGTTCAGTATTGCGATTGGTATGGGTACAGCGATTATTGTTGGTCGCTTAGTCGGAGCAAATCTGAAAGATCAAGCGTACAAACGGGTATGGTCGAGTGTGAAATGGGCGATGGCGGCTACACTGGTGATGGATATTTTGATTATCATTTTCCGTGTGCCACTGATCGGCATGTTCACCGACAACCCTGAAATTATTCGAATGGCTTCACAGGTCATACTGCTCAGTTTCTTACTGGAGACCGGACGAACCTGTAATATTGTGATTATTAACTCGTTACGTGCTTCAGGAGATGCCAAGTTCCCTGTCTATATGGGACTGATCTCGATGGTATGTATGAGTTTACCGCTCGGCTATTTATTTGTTTTCAAAATGAACTTGGGACTTGCAGGAATCTGGTTAGCGATTGCGGCAGATGAATGGGTACGTGCTGTTATTATGTACTTCCGCTGGAAGAGCAGAGCATGGGAAAAACATTCTCTTATCCAGCATGATGAACCGGAATCCAGAGAAAATGTCCCAGCTGTAGCACCTGTATAACAGAATCTAATTTTATGGATAAAAAATAAATGCAATTTACCAACCGTTTGAGTCTTTTTCTACAATCGTAGAGGGGGATTCAAGCGGTTTTTTTATTCTATTTTGCAAATAGTGATTACAATCACCCTGCGGTTTGTGGTAGCGAGCTATGCTTGAGCCAAGTGAACAATACAACTAAGGGGGATATACATCATGTTTTGTTATCAATGTGAACAGACACCATCAGGTGGATGCAAAGTGATCGGGGTATGCGGGAAAAATGAGACAGTCGCCAGTCTACAAGATACGATCATTTTCGGGCTCAAAGGGGTTGCCGCTTATGCGACTCATGCTCGTCAATTGGGATATACCCATCCAGAAGTCGATCGTATTACGCATGAAGCACTCTATTTGACGTTAACCAATTCGAACTTTAATGTACAAGAACATATCGATATGGCTTTACAAGTAGGACAAGCCACTCTTCATATTATGGATACACTCGATCAAGCCCATACCGACCGCTTTGGGATTCCCCAGCCAGTGACAGTAAGCTCGAATCAAGTGGAAGGGAAATGTATCGTGGTTACCGGTCATAATTTATTTGCTTTAGAAGCTCTATTACAACAGACTGAAGGATTGGGCATCAATATCTACACTCACTCTGAAATGTTGCCTGCTCACGGTTATCCTCATCTCAAAAAGTACACCCATCTTAAAGGCAATATCGGCAAAGCATGGTATGATCAGCGCCGTTTATTTGAGAATTTTCCCGGAGCGATCTTAGCCACAACCAACTGTGTGATGCCGATCAAAGGCAGTTATGCGCACCGCTTTTTCACTTATGGGGTAACAGGCTTAGAAGGGGTGACCAAGATAGAGACCGAAGACTTTAGTGAAGTAATCGCCAAAGCGCTTTCTTTGCCTGAAGCACATATGCAGTCTGATGCTGTTATGACGACAGGTTATCATCATGCGAATGTACTTGGATTAGCCCCTGAGATTATCGAAGCCGTTCAAAGTAAAAAGATCCGTCATTTCTTCGTGATCGCAGGCTGTGATGCGGCGGGTAAAGGTGGCGATTATTATCGGGAGCTTGCGACTTCTCTTCCACAAGACACCGTTATCTTAACTACTTCTTGTGGTAAATTCCGCTTTAATGATGTCGATTATGGCACTGTGCCGGGTACAGATATTCCGCGCTATATGGACTTGGGACAATGTAACAACTCGGGCTCTACTGTTAAAATAGCTATGGCACTAGCCGAAGCGTTCGGTTGTACGATGGCGGAATTGCCTGTCAGTATTGTGTTGTCGTGGTTTGAGCAGAAAGCAGTCGCTATTTTGCTAGGATTATTCAGTCTAGGGATTCAAGATATTCGAATCGGGCCGAAGCCACCCGAGTTTATTTCAGACGGTGTAATGGACGTTTTACAATCGACATTTGGATTGAAATTAATTGGTGATGCGGCCACCGATATGGCAGATATACTTTCTTAATGTAAAGAAACCGCAAGCAGACAACCTACTTCTTGTTCTATCGTATAATAGTTGGTCATATAAAAGTGTTCTTCAAACCACTCCAGTACAGCAGGATGTTGTAATTCATGATATGTAGATTGCAGTCCAAGATCGCTTGCAGACGATGTACTTAATGAATCATCGGTAATCGCGGAATGCACAACAATACGGTCTGTCAGACAAAGCCGTCCATGTGGCTTGAGTACCCGATGAATCTCAGTCAATGCAAGCAATTGCTGTTGTGGATTCAAATGGTTAAAGGTAAAACTAGATACGACAAAATGGAAATGGTTATCTGGATAAGGGATGGCAAGCACATTACCTATTCGTGTCTCGATCATAGGGAACTTGTTCTGGCACTGCTTCAACATTTCCTGCGATTGATCGACACCCGATAGATGAGCGCCTGAGGTTAATAATCGACCGGCAAGATTGCCTGTACCGATCCCTAGATCCAGTCCATGTTCACCTGAAGTCGCATGAATCAATTCTGCTGTATACGTTAGTGCTTGCTCATAATGCGGATAATCTTCGCTCCGGGTCTGTACGTCTTCATCATGCGTCTGAGCACGCTGATCAAAGTTCCATTGGTCTTGCCAGTTCTGACGCAATTCACGCAAATGTTTGGCTTGATCCGCCAGATGATAAATCTCTTGAATCGGCAAAGTCTGCTGAGTCTGTAATAAATCAATCATCTGCTCGGTCGTTTCAGCCATACGTTTCATTTCTAACCACTGTGTTGTCAGCAGAGAACGTTGTAGTTCCAGATAATAACGTAATCGCTGACTATCCGGTAATCCTTGTGGTTCTAACGCTTGCTTAATCTCTTTGATCGCCATACCTGCTTCACGAAGCGCTATAATCGTCTGCAAGCGCCAGATATCTTCTTCGACAAAGATACGATACTGATTGTGTTCACGCTGTACAGAAGGCAACAGACCGTTTTGTTCGTAAAAGCGGATTGTACGTGTCGAGATACCCAGACGTTTGGAAAGTTCATTGATTTTCAAAAAATCATCGTCCTTTTGTGTGAAATTATACTCAATCATATCATGAACGATCAGAAGAACATCAACCGTATTTTTGCTGATGTTCTTTTTTCATGCGAATATAATCAGGGTCGACTTTGGCTTCCTCCCATTTTACTTTGAAAATACGAGCGGCTTCCGCTTTGATAGGATCGTCGGTATAAGGAAGAACTTCGCCATTTTCATCATATTTACGACCGCCTTTGTGATTGGTATAACGGCGTGCACGCGTATAACCCATTTGTAGAAATTTGCGAGCCATATCCATCCCGATAAAATCTTGTTTTTCCTTATAGTCTAGAAACATCGCATAGATTTTCTCAGAAGATTCGGTAGCAATCTCCGGTGTTTTGAAGCGCCAGTGAGGTAAGATTTCACCTTTATAAGGTTCCACCATCAATACACCTTGCTCTCCTTTACCGACTCGATATAATTCGGGTTGTTGGCGTAGATCTAGCTTCGTATAGTCTAAGGTATAATCAAATTTTTCAGGCATACTAAGAACTCCTTTGTATAGATAGGTAACTCTCTATTACCCGATTTGTCGTTTTTTATGTCAGTTTGCAAATAACAAAAAGCAGATACTCTATCAAAAGAGAATATCTGCTTTTTGTTGTACTGAATTAGGATGGCAATATTACGAATGATCACCCATAATATCTTTAATTTCATCTTTGAGTGCATCTGATTTGGTTCCGAAAATCACCTGTACAGCGCCTTGTCCTAGTCGCATCACACCTGCTGCTCCAAGCTTACGGAGTTCACTATCGTTGACTTGACGATCGTCTTTGACGACCAGACGTAGACGAGTAATACAAGCATCAATACTCTCGATATTTGGAGAACCTCCTAGTTGATGCAACACTTGAGCCGCTTGACTATCATTAGCGCTAATCGTTGGCTGTGCACTGATTGCCGCAGATGGTGTTAACGGATCAGAAGATGTTTTTTGGAGATCTACTACAGCTTCGTCATCTTCACGACCCGGCGTTTTGAGATTGAATTTCACGATCAAGAATCGGAATAGGGTATAGTAAACGACTGCAAAAGCAAGTCCCACTGGGATCATAATCAGTGGATGCGTAGCTAATTTCATATTCACAAGGTAATCGATTAGACCTGCTGAGAAACCGAATCCTAATTTGACATTCAGTAGATACATTACCAGACCGGATAAGCCTGTCAAAATAGCATGTACCAGATACAACCCTGGTGCTACGAACATAAATGCAAATTCTAAAGGTTCTGTAATCCCTGTTAAAAAGGACGCTATCGCAGAACCGATAAAGATTGAAGCTACGGCTTTACGTTTTTCAGGACGAGCGGTATGAATAATCGCAAATGCCGCCGCTGGTAAAGCAAACATCATAATCGGGAAGAAGCCAGACATAAACATTCCTGCTGATGGATCGCCTGCGAAAAAGCGTGTTAAATCGCCATGTACTACTTCACCAGCAGCATTGGTGTAATCACCAATTTGGAACCAAGCAATCGAATTCAATACATGATGCAGTCCGATCGGAACGAGTAAGCGGTTCGCCATCCCGAATATAAAAGCACCAAGCCCGCCAAGCCCTACAACCCATGTACCAAAAATCGCAATCCCATCTTGAATAGGACTCCAGATCATACCGAACAATGTAGCAAGAATGATTGTAGTAAATGCAGTAATCATCGGTACAAAGCGCTTACCTGCAAAGAAACCTAACCAGTCTGGTAATTTAATATTGTAAAAGCGTTGGTATAGATATGCTGACCACAGTCCGACCAGTATCCCGCCGAGCACGCCCATATCTAATTTTACATCATCAGCAATATAACCGAATATCGTAGGCACAATACTTAATATTTTGACTAAGATTAGATATGAAATGACTGCGGATAGCGCTGCTACTGCATCACGAGCAATACCGATCGCTACCCCAATCGCAAAGATCAAAGCCAGATTACCAAAGATCGCACCTGCGCCTGCTGTCAAGAATGGAGTAATATAATGATTAATAAATCCACCGACTGTTGATCCTAACGGAATATCAGTCTCATAATTTAACAATCCCAACCCTTGTAAAATAGCTGCGGCAGGAAGTGTAGCGACTGGAAGCATTAAAGAACGTCCAATCTTCTGCAAAAATCCTAACATAGGTAATCCCCCTTAAATAGATGTAATGAGTGTACTTTGTATACATCATGCACAACCAAAATAGAAAGAAATTCTATATCTTGGCTGTGCAAGATAGCTGATTATACGGTCTTGCAGATACGGATTAGGGTTGATACGTTCGAAATAATCGGTATAAATGCATAGTCAAAAAGCAAACCTCATCTTCAGGTATTGAGACGTTAAGCTCTTTCTCCATCACAACTTTCATTTGATTGGCTAGTATATATTCTTCGGCATACTGTTCTCGTATCGGCTGAATCAACAGATTTTCAACCAGTGATCCTTGGACGATACGTTCTAAAGAAAAGCGTAAGTGAATCATTAAGCGTACTTGATTCATACTGCCTTGCTGAAAGGTAATCTGTTTCTCTTGCTCGATCATCTTTTGCAATTTGCCGAGTAATGTAGACATTTTCACCAATTGTCCAACAGGCACATGACTGACAGCTGAATGAATATGATACGTTAGAAACCCTGCTTCATCTTCAGGAATCGTAATATCAAAAGCACTACAGATCATCTGCAACGCTTGTAGAGCAACTTCATATTCTTGCGGAAAACAGACTTGAGTCTCATACAGAAAAGGATTCGTAATCTCCATATGGTGGCGTATCCGATAGACAGTGAACTGAATATGGCTCGGTAATGCCAAATAGATTTTGTTATGAAGCGTTTTGTTGAACCGCTTTTCGATCATTTGAATAATCTGATCCGAGACTTCCATTGCTTTATGATCAATATCTTCAAAAAAGCTAGGATGATTCATCAGTTGTTCACGATCTTCCAACCGAAATCGCTTTTCGATGCGATCATCGTCAGTGGAAAGGGTCGTTAGATTTTTAGCAGCAAAGCCCAGTCCTTTACCGAGCAAAACATATTCTATATCTGTTGTTTCATCAAAAGCCATCACGATGTTATTGCCAACTACCCTCTGCACAGATAGCCATATACTCTCTTTACTCATAGATGAAGCCCCCTTTAAATCCCGCTAAGCTTATAGATTCAATCCGGCAAATAATGAATACGCAAAAAAGAGCCAAGTCACGAATAATAAACGTGTAGAATGGTCTACAGCATCTGATATTCGTTGCTTGGCTCATGCCCATAATATGGTAACACGCCGATAGATTTTAAAGTTTTGAATGCGATTTCATCATGTAGCATATAACGATCGCAAATGATCGTCAAGGTTATATTTTACGGAAAATCTCGAATATTTTCCAAAAGTACAGGATTATTCAATAAAATAAAGTTTATTCATCATATTTTGCATAAAAACCTTGAAAAATGCCCAAATTTTGAAGAATAGGGGTTGAAATTTCTTCTATAATCAATTACAGTAGTAGACGTTGTTATATGTTCGTTAGCTTTATCCTAACTAAATAAAATTCATTGATGTATAATGTATAACCTCAATAATATGGTTTGAGGGTCTCTACCAGGAACCGAACAATCCTGATTACAAAATTAAGTGTGCTCGTCGCACCCATCTTTTGTAGTCAGGATTTTTTTGCGTCTTTACGAGCATAAACTTCTACGGACTATGATGGAATAGACGCAAGTCACTTGCTGACATCAAGAACAAAGGAGAAGATAGATATGAATTTCAAAGTATTAATATTGACGATTGCTACATTTACAGTCGGTCTGATTGAATTGATTATCGGTGGTGTATTGCCACAGATCGCATCCGACTTGAATGTATCTGTAAGTACAGCAGGGCAATTGATTATGATCTATGCCTTGGTCTACGCCATCTCTGGCCCAACACTACTTGCAGTAACGGCTAAGGTGGAGCGGAAAAAGTTATACCTATGGTCGATGCTTATCTTTACACTGGGTAGTCTGGTTGCGTTCTGGAGCCCAACGTATGGTATCTTATTCTTATCTCGTATTATCACAGCGGCAAGTGGTTCGCTGATTGTAACGTTATCATTAACGATTGCTGTCAAAATCGTGGCTCCAGAATATCGGGCACGCGTAATCGGTATTATTTCGATGGGTATCAGTTCTTCCATCGTACTTGGATTGCCTTTCGGCGTATTAGCGGAAGAAGCATTCGGCTGGCGTGTATTGTTCCTTGCGATTGCTGTATTGACACTGGTTGCTATGGTGGTTGTACATCTATTTATGGATCATGTTCCTTTAGAAAAGATGCAGACATTGAAGCAACAACTGGCTTCACTTAAAGATATCAAAATTATTAGTGCTCATCTAGTAACGATGCTTACTTTAGCAGGGCATTATACATTATATGCGTACCTTACGCCTTTCCTTGAAACCATGATGGGTCTAAATTCCAACTGGATCAGTATCGTATACTTCGTATTCGGTCTTGCAGCAGTAAGTGGCGGGATGATCGGTGGAGCATTATCAGATCGTCTAGGTAGTAAAAAGAGTATTTTGCTAGTGGTAAGTGTGTTCGCTGTTATTATGTTCACTTTGCCGATGGCTAGTCAGTACGTTTATATATTCCCAATTGCACTATTTATCTGGGGTGCACTAAGCTGGGCTCTTGCTCCGGCTCAACAAAGTTATTTGATCCAATATGCACCGGAATCTTCGGATATCCAACAAAGCTTTAACTTCTCAGCATTGCAAATTGGTATTGCTGTAGGTTCTGCTATGGGCGGTGTATTGATCAAAAATACAGGCAATATCGCTATTAATGCTTGGGTAGGTGGCGGAATTATCGTGGTTGCTTTTGGAATCGCCTTGTTCTACTTATTGTCCAAGCCTGTAAGATCTCGTAATGTAGCGAATACGATTACTCGCTAAAATAAATATCATTATGTATGGTTTTAATATAGGGTGAATTAAAAAACACGGATATGATCTGCGTCTAAGATCTTATCCGTGTTTTTTTGATTAGTACAGATAATAAACAACTGCTATCTTGATGCAAAAATACAGTGACATGGACTATAGATCATGCTATCTTAGCAATGAAAAACCAATACATATCAGAGGAGATAATAATGCCAAAAACAGATTTCGCAAACTTTAATTGGCTTAATGAAAATGCTATACGTTTTGAAGAGGACAACGTTATTTTACATGCACCTGCTCAAAGTGATTTCTTTTGCAATCATGGGGGCGTATCAGAAGAAGGAATCACACCTGAATCGTTGACCAATGCTCCTTTCTTTTTTACAGAGGTATCTGGTGACTTTGTGATGCGTGTACAAGTGAAGCATGATTTCAAAGATGTCTATGATTCTGCTTCGATTATGGTGATGCAAGATGAAAAGCTATGGGCGAAATTATGTTTTGAATATACTGATTTTTATACACATTCGATTGTAAGCGTGATCACCAATACATTCTCAGATGATGCTAATGGCAACAATGTAGAAGGCAATACGGCATGGCTTCAAGTGGCACGTGTTGGGCAGTCATTTGCTTTTCATTATTCGTTAGATGGTGTTCGCTTTGATATGGTTCGATTCTTTTATTTACCTGTCGATCAACAAGTGAAAGTAGGATTACTACCCCAAGCCCCTACAGGTCAAGGTGGAGAACGAACATACTCGCATTTTTCGTTAGAACAAAGAACAGTCAAAAATATTAGAGTGGGCAAATAAGCAGTCGATTCCGTTCTATTGAAGTGTGTATGTTTTTGGATGAGTTTTTTGGTTGATTGTACAGCTACCTGATTGTTATGAGGTAGCTTTTTTTGTTGTTTTAATTGGAGTGAATCATTATTTATGTCTAGATCGTTTTGTATATTCAACTATAAAATTATAGACGAAATCAAAAAACGTTTGCTTTTAAATAAACATAAATATATAATATCTATGAAATGAATAGATAAAATCAAATTTGTCTAGAAGGAGATAAAGATATGGAAAAAAATCAAGAAATATCAGATCGATTCTGGAAAGCAGCGTTATCCGATCTGAAGCGTGGTTATGTATTCGAAGAAGATACTCATTCATTAGGTCGTTTTATATGCTTGATTGATGGGAAGACGTGTGAAAAGGGAGTAATTTATCAAGAAGAAGGGGTCTTTTACGAAGCAGAACGTTATATGCCACATTATATTCAGCAACAGCACACATCTATGTTTTCTTATTTGTTGGAGCTAGATAAAAAGTGGACAGGGCTCACGGATATCCAAAGTGGAATGGTGCAATCTTTTTATCAAGGGCGTTCAGATACGGAGATTGTGGCTGAAGTGGGCGGTAGCAAATCAACAATTCGTAATCACCGCTTTGCGTTACGAGAGAAGACCAAGCAAGCCAAAGTATTTCTAGCGATTATGGAATTATTAGAAGAACAGCAAAATGATCCAGCTCCATTAGTGTCTGTGCATCGTACAGCAACGATGGTGGATGAGCGTTATGCTGTGACTGAGAAAGAAAGTAAAGATATTTTAAATCAATATTTCCCGGATGGATTAGAAGGTTCACTAACCAATTTTCCGCGTAAAGAAAAGCGCAAAATTGTTATTTTACGCCATCTGATGAATGGCTTCGAACTTGGTAAAAAGTATACAGAAAAAGAAGTTAATGAGGTTCTGAAGCGTTCTTTTGCAGACTATGTTACCCTACGCCGCTATATGATCGAGTATGGATTTATGGACCGATTAGATGATGGAAGTCAGTACTGGGTAAAACAATAAGTGCTAGCAAGCATAAGTACACAGAATTTAATATTAAAAAGTGTGATATGTAAGTTAGTTATCATGTATAGAATAGATTAAAAAAACCTCTCTGACACTCAAAGCACAGAGAGGTTTTTGATCTATTTATTTAGCACGCAGTTCTTTTTGAATCTGACAGATACGACTTTGAGAAATACCTAGAATACGAGCCAATTCATTTTGCGTTGCTTCTGGATTAGCTTTCATCGTATCTTCTACTTTCGTCAGCATTTCCCCCCGTTTACTCCGTGATTTACGTAAAGATGATTGTAGATTGCGATTAGGTGCGGGTGCACTAGGCATATCTTCTAAAGCGATATGTTGAGTCTCATCGCCCATCTGTTCGGTACAATCTCCACAAATAAATTGATCTTTATAATAGATTAGATTGTCAAATGTTCCGCAAAAGATACATTGAATTCCTTTATGTTTCCGAAAAATAATTTCTTTTTCTGTGATAAAGAATTCCATAGGATCGCTGACACCAATTTCCATCGTATCGCGTATTTCTTTCGGAATAACGATGCGTCCTAGACTGTCCAATTGACGGACCATACCGGTTTTTTTCATAAGAGTTCCTCCGCTTGGTCAAATTTATAAAAGAGAAAAATAAAAGTAACTAGAAAAGTAAGGTTATTTACTTTCTAATCCCTTATTTGTATAAATTCATAGTAACATCGAATATACAGATAAGGAACAAAATTAATGCAAAAAATATAACTTCTATATTTAGTTAACTACATAATTATGCATTAAATCAATTGAAGATGCTTATTTTCTATCGTGAAAATATAAATTTTCATTATGATTTAGATCTAATTAGTATGATTTAAGCATGAAAACGGATAAAAACAAAAAATATCAAATTTGAATAATTTGTATAAAAATTCATTTAAATATATAATTGTTTATTTCAATATTAGGAATCATTTAGCCGTAAAATCACCTGCTTATCGATTGACATTAAGCGTTTTAAAGCAATATGTAACATCTACTTTGTTATCATACACCCATCTGCGAATAGATTCAAATTTCAGATATACATACGATACTATAAACATATCTGAAATAAAAAAAGCTACCTGTTAAGGTAGCATAACCATCATCAATACAGGAGTAGCAGCGAGTGTGAATAACGCCGCCAAAATCATCGAAATACTGGAAATCGTACCGGTTAAAGAACTAAGCTCAAATGCTTTGGATGTACCTGTTCCGTGTGCCGCTGTACCAAATAAAATGCCTCGTGCAATCTCGCCGTCGATCCGTAACCATTTCACAATAAAAGGACCTACAATCGTACCGATCAATCCGGTCATAATCACAAATACCGCTGTTACTGTAGGCACACCGCCAATCGCTTGAGAAACGTTCATAGCGATCGGTGTAGTAATCGAGCGCGGAATAATACTGCTCATCAGACCACTATCCAAATGTAAAAGCTTCGCTAATAATGCAGACGAAGTTACCGCTACAATCGAACCGAATAGAACACTGGATACAATCTCAACTGCATGCTTTTTGAGGGTTTGGATATTTTTGTACAATGGAATAGCAAAAGCAATCGTCGCCGGCTGTAGTAATCGAGATAACCATTGTCCACCTTGATTATAAGCGGTATAAGGCACATGAATAGTCAGCAAAAGAATCACTAGAATCAGTGGCGTAATCAGCAGTGGAGATAGATAGACACGCGGAAAGCGGCGATATATTCTTTTGGTGACCATATAGATTAACAATGTTAGTAGTAAGAATAATAAAGTATTCATCCTGCGTGACGCTCCTTCCGCTTGGCCATCGTTCCAGCAAGTAATCCTGAACTGACCATCACTAATATCGTGCTGAGTATAACAATAACGACAATTCGTACCCCATCATGTTCTAACATCGGGATATAATTCATAATACCGACCGCTGAAGGAATAAAGAACAATAACAGTTCAGCCAGTAACCAGTTCGCTCCAAGCTCTACCCATTCAAGCTTGATCACTTTGGTCTGTAACAATATAAATACAAGAGCAATGCCGATAATACTACCCGGTACAGGTAGGTGTAACCAGCGCACCAATACATTTAACAGTTCAGAAAAGCCCATCAGTACAGCAACCTGAAGTATTCCTTTCATGATATTTCTCATCTATGTTAAACCTTCTCTCTTATTGACTCCGAATGATTGTCTATATGAAAATTTTACATCTGTTTCTTTCATAGGTAAAATTCATATATGGCATGAAATGTATTCCATCTGTCTATAGGAGGAAAGCGACATGGATATTCGGCATTTGCAGTATTTTATGGAAGTTGCGAGGTTGGGAAGCTTTACCAAAGCGGCAGAAGCGCTGTTTATTACACAACCTACGATCAGCAAAACAATCCGTTCATTAGAAGATGAATTAGGTGCCAAGCTGTTTAATCGAATCGGGCGTACCGTCGAATTAACCGATGCAGGCAAAGTGATCCAGCATCAAGCTCGCATTATTGTAAAGTCTTTTCAAAATTTATCCTCCGAGTTAGACGATCTACGAAACCTCAAAACAGGGCATTTACGTATCGGATTACCACCAATGATCGGTTCACGATTTTTCCCACAGATTATTGGAAAGTTCCATCAGTTGTATCCAGATGTAACGATTCAGCTTTTTGAAAATGGTGGAAAAAAGGTAGAGCAAGATGTTGCAAACGGTGCGCTAGATATTGGAGTCACTGTATTACCTGTGACCGAGAATGTATTAAACCATTTCTCCTTTACCGAGGAAAAATTGAATCTACTCGTACCGAACCATCACCGATTCGCGCACCAAGATTGTGCTGAGTTAAGTACACTCGCAGAAGATTCATTTATTATTTTTAGTGAAGACTTTACCTTGCATGGTCGTATTATCGATGCGTGTATCCGAGCAGGATTTCAACCGAAAGTGATCTATGAAAGTTCGCAGTGGGACTTAATTAGTGAAATGGTTGGAGCAGGCTTGGGAGTAGCTCTTTTACCTGAGACCATCTGTCAGCAGATTAGCCGGGATCATGTGCATATCCTGCCATTGGTGAACCCGTCTATTCCTTGGCAACTGGGCATGATCTGGCATCAAGACCGCTATTTATCTTTCGCCGCTCGCGAATGGCTTCGATTTACAAGAGAGTTTTTGGGGAAATAAAGGGTGGCTGTGGAAGTCATTAGAGATTGGTGAATAAGGGTATGCCTATTTGAGGGTGTATCCTTTTTTTAGTAGTCTGAGTAGATATGTAATCTAATAAAACTTATAGTTAGTAATTTTTAAATTATATAGTATGAAATTAAAGCATCAGCATCTAAGATAAAGAGAATTAATATATAAATGTATATATTTAAAATTGCTTAAAGGTAGTAGTAAAATAATATTAGAGGAGCTTTAGGTGTGGAAAGATATGAAGTAGAACAAGTAGTCAAAGAGCTAAATAAATATATTGAAAAAGAGCTATGGTTTGATTTTACAGTTATAAGTTTGCTTCAAGATGAAATGATTATCCATGGTGGGCTTAGTCTTAGTTATCCAGACATCGAGATCAAATTCAAAGGGATTTTCTTTACTTCTTTATTAATGGACTGGTATACAAATACAAGTCACATGTCTCTATTTCTACTAAATGCAGAAGAAGAAAGACAAATGAATTTGAAATTAAAAGTAGAACATTCACATTACATTTTTAAATTTTTAGCTGAAGAATATTCTGAAGAGGTCGAATTTTTGATTGTAGCACAACAGATTTCATATCGTTTGTTAACAGCTAAGGAGAATATATGATGTACTAACATAAGCGAACTGACTATTGATGGGATAGGTACGTTAGAAGGGTTCACAGAACCTCATAAAGTTGGTGATCATATTACAAATCCATGTCCTGACATGATCATCGCATATATTTTATATTGGATACCTGATCAAGCAGAAGATTTCTACAAAGTACTTGTAAATGACTATATCATCTTAGATTTAGCAGTCGCTATAGATTTATATCAAGAAAAGAGACGATATTATGATCTTGTATAACATAGGAGAGTATAGAGTATGAGAACATCAAAAGAACGTATAGCTGAATTTGGTCAACAACATAGAGCATTTCCTAATCTAGAATCTCTACATGCTTATCGTGATCTGAGCAAAAGCAATCGTTCAGAATACAATATAGAGGTTATTTTATGTAATACTTTTGTTGAAGGAAATAGTAAAATGCGAATCACCTTTCTACATGCAAGAGATATTAACATAGGTAGCTTGGAAGGAATACTAACATTAATGATTAAAATAAACGACGTATCCAAAGACCAAATGGAAGATATCAATTACAGAATTGTTGAAGAAGAAAATCTTACCTTCTCATTTTATTGCAAAGATTTTGATTTCGAAATGATATAGTTTTAAATCAACACTAATTTTGTTACATATCAAAAAAATTGAGGGAACATATTATTATATCAGTAGCTATCTATTATTTTATAGAATAATAGATAGCTTTCTTTGTCATTTAATTGGAGTTAAACTTATTAATCAAAATTTATTATATATAACGTACTCACTTAAATAATCCATCCTCCGGTTTTTGTAGATATGAATGCTTTTGGTAAAATAAAGAGATTACAGTACAATAGAAATGATGCTTACTCAACAACCTCAACAATCTTAACAAACCAAAGAAACAACCAATAGAGAGAAGGTGCGGAAGGTGACGACCGTTATCGATATTTCAGTACGGACTTTAGTGGAATATGTGTATCGGACAGGTAGTATCGAATCAGGCTTCCGTGTCGCTCAGTCGATGCAAGAAGGAACACGTATTCACAAACAGATTCAAGAAGGATACGGCGAACACGGGGAAAAAGAAGTCCATCTCAAAACCGAAATCGCTTATCATGATCTGCTCTTTCGGATCGAAGGGCGCTGCGATGGATTATGGGTGGATGAACAAGGGCTACTCACTGTCGATGAGATCAAGTCCACTTCGATTTCAGCAGAGGATATTGGAGACGGGCGAGAGGTGCACTGGGCGCAAGCACAGATGTACGGTTATATCCTCGCACAAGATCGTCATCTGGAACAGGTGAGAATCCAATTAACTTATGTACACAAAAGCAGTGGCAAAGAGACCAAGCTTGAACGTATACAGACCCGTGCACAACTACAACAGTTTGCTAACGATACGGTAGCTGAATATGCACCTTATGCGGAAATGATCGCCAAGCACCGTCAGAAGCGTAACGATAGTATTGAGCAGTTAGCGTTTCCTTTTGCCGGTTACCGATCCGGTCAACGTAAATTTGCAGGAGCAGTCTACAAAACAATCGGTGAGAAACTGAATTTATTTGCCGAAGCACCGACAGGAACAGGTAAAACGATTTCGACGTTATTTCCAGCGATCAAATCGATCGGAAGCGAGCAAGCAGAACGATTGATGTATGTGACTGCCAAAACGGTCACCAGAGCCAATGCCGAAGAAGCACTACAACGGATGGAAAGCAGTGGCTTGAATCTACATGGAGTGACGATTACTGCCAAAGACAAAGTCTGCTTCTGTTTGGCAAATAGTACAGGCGGACGCGATAATTGCGAATATACAGAAGGTTACTATGACCGTATTAATGGCGCTATTCTTGATATGATGAGTAATGAAACACTGATGACCCGTGCAGTGATCGAACAATATGCGCAAAAACATCATCTATGTCCATTTGAATTATCGATTGATTCTTCGTATGCGTCAGACGCTGTCATTTGCGATTATAACTATGTGTTTGATCCGAAAGTTTCATTCAAACGTTTATCCGATGATATGCGTAAAAAAACGATTTTGTTAGTCGATGAAGCCCATAATCTGGTCGATCGTGGACGCAATATGTTTTCGGCAGCATTGAACAAGTCTGCTTTTCTGGATTTGAAAAGAGATTATAAAGACTCGGCGGAATCGTTAGCCAAAATCTCTAGTGCGATCAATGCGTACTTTATTCGGTTACGGAAGCAAGGCGAAGATGGCAAGTTGATCCAGCGACAACAAGCCCCAGAAGAAATTTTCCCACTGTTAGAAGAGTTTGTGATTCGAGCTGAAGTTACCTTGCTAGAGCAAGGAGATCAGGGGGATATCCAGTTGTTGCTGGAAACGTATTTTGCGGTGCAGGCTTTTCTACGAATTGGGCGATTGTATGATATGGAGAGTCATATGACGTATGCGGAAGTGCAGGGTAGTGATGTGCATTTACGGATGTTCTGTATTGATCCTTCGCTACAACTTCGACAGACGGCTAAAGGATATCGCTCAGTGATTCACTTCTCAGCGACATTATCTCCAATTCGGTATTACCGCGATATGTTAGGGGCAGAGGAAGACGATTATAATATTTCGATTCCATCTCCTTTTTCACGAGAACAATTGGAGGTACAGATTGTACCGTTGTCTACACGTTATCGGGATCGGGAGCGTACACGAACAGAACTTGCAAATGTACTGGCTCAACTGATCAATAAGCGACCAGGCAATTATTTAGCTTTTTTCCCTTCTTATCAATATATGCAAGATGTGATTGATATTTTTGAGACATTAGATGTAGAAACAGATGTATTGATTCAGCAGTCTGGAATGGCAGAAGAAGAACGAGACCGTTTTCTGAATGCTTTTCAAAGTGATAATCCGCGTACCTTAACAGGGTTTGCGGTGATGGGTGGAATATTCAGTGAAGGGATTGATCTAGCGGGTGATCGCCTAACAGGTGTCATTATTGTCGGTGTAGGGCTACCACAGATTGGACCTGAGCGAGAATTGATTCGTGAGCATTTCAGTCAGGCTGGATTCAATGGATTCGATTATGCGTATGTCTATCCCGGAATGAACAAAGTCCTTCAAGCGGGAGGTCGCCTGATTCGTACCGAAGAAGATCGGGGACTATTGATGCTGGTGGATGATCGCTTTTTGCAACGTCCTTATTATCAGTTGTTACCAACAGAGTGGCGTAGTGATTCTCAGCCATAAGATTTTATAAAGTGATTTATAGATATAGATCACAGATTCAAAAAATACCCCTGTACAGTTCATATCGCAACTGTGCAGGGGTATTCGCGTACAATTCTATAGTGTAACCCTTAAATACTTATTTCTGTGAAGCTTTGGTAATTTCGCTATATGCCCAGTGTCCAGGAGTTACATCTTTCCAGCTACTTGCTGTAGTAGACGTAGAAGATGTGTCCTCACCCAGTACACGATTCAATACAGTAACAATCTCAGCCCGACTGACTGCTTGATTCGGATAAAATTGACCGTCTGGATATCCTTTCATCCATCCGGATTGAATGACTTCACTGATCGTATCAGCTGCCCAGTGCCCTTGAACATCTGCTGGCAACAAAGCTGTAGATGTGCTGTTCAGTCCTTGCCAGCGAGTAATCAATGTAGCGAGTTCAGCGCGAGTCATCGGTTGAGCAGGCTTGAAGTTGCCGCCCGGATACCCTTGTAACCAACCGCTTCCTTCGATACTTTGAATACTGGAAGCTGCCCAGTAAGAAGTCGGTACATCTTTAAAATCGGTACTGCTTGTGGCAGTGGCTGTTGTTCCTGCTTGTTGTAATGTCAGAGCACGCTCTAACATAACCGATAATTCCGCACGGGTAACTTTCTGATCAGGACGGAATGTGCCATCTGGATAACCTTGAATATAACTGCTTGCTTTTACATTGGTTGTCGACTTCGGAGGTGCTTTGGTCGTTGCATCGGTATTTTTAGCTGGTGTAGTGGTAGTGCCGTTCGCTAATTCATTATACGTTGGATTATCATCCAGCGCAGATGCTCCAATAGCGCTTCCGCCTCCACCGCCAGTGACCACTTCAGTTGATGGTAATGGTTCAGTCGGTACAACAGGTACAAATGGTGCTGTTATGACCAGTGGTGGAGAGACTGGCAAGCCTGTATACGTGTCTGTTGTTGGAGTCGTTTGTGTTGGCATTGCTGGTACGGAATCATTTGGAACAGGTTCTGTAGTCTCAACAGGTACTACAGGTGGAAGTGTCGAATTAGAAGATACCTGAACCTTATAAAATTTGGAAATTCCATTAGTACCACGCACTTCGAGCGTAATCGTTGTTAATCCAGATTGAAGTGTTATCGGTTCTTCCGCATATACACTATCTGCTACCGTCACATTATTAATAAGAAGTGATGCGTCTGGATTATAGACACTCGCTTTTACTGTTGTCTGTGTGGTTCCATCAGGTAATGTTACCGCATAGGTTGTATTTTCAGGTGAGAATGAAGGAGTTAAAGCTCCATTTTCAATAGATAAAGAAGCAAGATCTGTTCCCAAATCAGGTGCAGTGGCATGAATCACAAAGCTTTGTTCCAAATTACTGCCATTACTACCTGTTGCTAATACACGAATTGGATAGCTGGTAACGCCTCGTGTCAGTGCTTTGGTGGTCTTCACCTGATTATCTTGAATAGTGAAATAATCGTTAGCACTACTTCCCTCGCCACCAATCAATGTGTAGGTAAAGGAATCTTGTACTTTTGGATTTTGAGTAGAGGTGTTCAGTAAGCCTGCTGTTGTGCCAGCATCTACGCTCCATGCAATCGTATCGCCGGTTAACGTGATCTCGGAAGGGACAGCTAGTGTGCTCGCCGCATAATCTTCTCTAATTTTAGATAGCGCACCATTCATATTGGAATCTAGACTACTATAGAATACCAATTCGGTTGTGCCACCGGGTTCTAGATCGCCAGCATTAAATGTCAGTGTTAACCAATCATCGGTAAGATCAGCTGGAATATGCTGACCGCCATCTTTTTTAAAAGCAGGTTCGATATAAGGGTTACGACTGAATCCTACAGATGCTTGAGCACGTGGATCTTGTGCCACATACATGAAAATATTATCACTGGTATTCCCAATCGCCGCTGCAATCGCTTCGGCATCTTGAGGTGGATTGGAAGGAACCCAGTTGATCGTACTGTTATCTTCATGGAAATCAGCATCAATATCAGGATCAAGGAAGCGCATATAATGAACATCGTACACGGAATCTGTAACGCTGTTATTTTTGAGTGTGATAGTTGTTTTGAAAAAAGCATCTCCCGGCTTGAAGGAAATGTTCTGTTGGACAGCGAGTGCTTGATCAGATGTGTTGCCAGATGTTTGAGCGATTAATTGCTCATCCGTGGATAAATCCTGAGTGGTGCTTGGAATATCAATACTTCCACTTTGTTCTTCGTTCACAAATGTGAGTGGAGACTTAGAAGATACAGACGGTTTGTAACCGACCACAAAACCTTCTGAAGGGCTTCCCGGCAATACATAATCACCACTGGTCATGTCCTTACCAAAATCATAACCGTCTTTGTCCACATTCATACCAATATTGCGTCTCAAATCTCCGGGATGAAAACCGGATGGGCTGTCACTGTCTGTACCGAGTGTTCCACTGCTGGAAATCCCGAGTTCAATATAGGTTCCACCCAGGAATGTATCCTGACCGTTCTGCACATGTCTTGCTAATTCTGATGCGTGTGTTGGAATCGGTGGTAGTAGTAACAAGACAGCCATCACACTACAGATACCTGTTTGTAGCAGACGGCGTGGGTAAAACGGATTACTGCTCATCAGTTATAGTCCTCCTTTATATATGAATAGTTCGCAAGAATTTGCAAACCTATATAACTGTTTATCGTAATCAAATGATTTAACTTTACATTTTTATGCAAAAAAGATTAAAAATTTGTTAAGAATCAGGAGTGATCGGTGTGAAGTTGGAGATTTCGGAGGTATTAAGTCAGACTTTTATGAAATTAACAGGGATACCTGAACATACACCAGCTGCACAATCGGTGAAAACAACGATTCAATTTATCCGTACAGCTGAAGAGATTTTTAAAAGTATGGATGCCCGTTTTGCAGGGATGGGATTATCCCGGGGCAAAATTATGATGTTGTGCATTTTGTATGCCGATACGAATCGTAGTCTGTTACCTTCTGAATTGGCAGATCGAGCACAGGTGACGAGAGGAACGATTACCGGTCTGGTGGATGGATTAGAAGCTGAAGGTTGGGTCAAACGAATTCATGATGCCAAAGACCGTCGCCGTACATCGGTGCAATTAACCGACAAAGGAATGCGATTTGTAGAGCAAAATGTAGAAGGCTATGTTGGCTTAATGATTGCTCTTACGTCCAAGTTCGATGAGGATGATTTTGTGAAAATGCAGGAACTGATATCCAAACTTCGAGAAGGTTTTGAAGTAAGCAGTCAGCTTGAAATATAACATTATTTACCATATAAATATAAATAAAACGGATTCTCTTAAAATAAAGAATTAAATGTAGGATTATTACGAAAAGTGTATATAATTAAAAGTATATGGTTATAAACATTGACAAGGTTTGCATACAGATTTAAAATTAGTTAACCTAATAATTAGTATGGCTAAATAATAGGATTTTACGTTGAGGTGAATAAATGGTGGAAGAAGATTTGAAGTTTGAGGGAATATCACCGATGGGTGAAGAGTTATTACGTGCGTTTCGTCTTTTTCGTAAAGCAGATTGGCGTCAAAAGCCAGTAGCGGGATATAAACCAAGTGAAATTATGGCTTTGATCTGTATCGGTAACAAAGCAGATTCGGTCAGTTGCGGGATGCAAGTCTCTGAACTTAGTCGTCTGCTTCGGGTTACGTCTCCAACCGTTACACAATTGATCAAAGGGATGGAAAACGATGGATTGGTTGAGCGCAATATGGATCAAAGCGATCGTCGTGCTGTTCGTGTCACATTGACTGATAAAGGTGCAGCGATTATGGAACAGTCATTAGCTGTATTCAAAACGTCATTTGAAGGTTTGGTTGATTATCTAGGAGAAGAAGATAGTCGCAAATTAACCGAATTATTGGGTCGCGTTTTTTCATATTTTCAAGAACGAGTGTTTGAACCTGCGGAGCCAGAACATAAAGGGGATGCAGAGTAATGACCAAACTGCTAGGACAGCTTCGACCGTATTACGGTGGAATCGGTCTGGTTCTGCTGTTGGTATTTTTGCAAACGATGTCAGAATTGTTCCTGCCTACATTAATGGCTGATATTGTAGATACAGGTATAGCGGCAGGGAATACAGCTTATATTGTGCGTATTGGCTTATATATGTTACTCTTTGCCGCAGGTGGAATGTTATGTTCCATCGCGGCTAGTTATTTTTCAGCCAAGATTGCGATCGGTTTTGGTCGTGATCTACGCAGTCGTGTATTTTCACATGTCGAAAATTTTTCGTTGCAAGAATTTGATCGTATCGGAACAGCTTCTTTAATTACGCGTACGACTAATGATATTACACAACTTCAACAAGTGCTAACGATGATGTTACGGATGATGGTAATGGCTCCGCTTATGATGCTTGGCGGTCTTATTATGGCGATCTCCAAAGATGCAGAGTTATCACTTATTTTCGTTGTTGTTATTCCATTGTTAGGATTTGCGATTTTTAGTATTGCTCGTAAAGGAATGCCACTATTCAAAGCATTGCAGAGCAAATTGGATCGCTTGAATATGGTCATGCGTGAGAATCTGACTGGGCTTCGGGTAATTCGTGCATTTAATCGGGATACGTATGAAAGTAAACGATTTGATGGAGCCAGTCGTGATCTAGCGGATACAGCAATTTCGGTTAATAAATTGATGGCATTGATGATGCCTGTTATGATGCTGGTCTTGAACTTCTCGATTATTGCGATTATTGGATTCGGTAGTGTACGGATTAGTTATGGTGATATGCAAGTTGGTGATCTGATGGCATTTATTCAGTATGCGACTCAGATTCTATTCTCCTTCTTAATGTTATCTGTAATCTTCGTGATGGTGCCAAGAGCTTCGGCTTCTGCAACCCGCATTAATGAAGTCTTGCAAATGAAACCAGAGATTGAAGATCCTGAACAACCTGTGACTACAACACTTCAAGAGCGTCGTGGCAGTGTGATTTTTGATAATGTAACCTTCCGTTATCCAGGAGCAGAGCAACCTGCTTTGGAACAGATTTCGTTTCAAGCCAAAAGTGGTGAAGTGACTGCCATTATCGGTGGAACAGGATCAGGAAAATCGACACTGGTGAATCTAATTCCACGTTTTTACGATGTGGAAAGTGGGCAAATTCTGGTCGATGGTATTGATATTCGTGAACGTGATCAAGCGTCACTGCGTGCGAAAATCGGCTATGTACCGCAAAAAGCATTATTGTTTACAGGCACAATAGCAGAAAATATTCGGTATGGATATGAACAAGCTACCGATGAAGAAATGAAGCATGCGGCTACGATTGCGCAAGCCTCTGAATTTATTAGTGAAATGAAAGAAGGATACAATTCAGTGATTGCTCAAGGCGGTTCGAATGTATCGGGTGGACAAAAGCAGCGGTTGTCGATAGCTCGTGCATTGGTACGTAAGCCAGAATTGTATATTTTTGATGATAGCTTCTCAGCACTTGATTTCAAAACTGATTCTAGATTGCGTGCAGCACTCAAAGAAGAAACAACAGACGCTGCTGTTTTGATGATTGCTCAGCGTGTCAGTACAGTCATGGATGCTGATCAGATTATTGTGTTAGAAGATGGCAAAATTGTGGGTCGAGGCACCCATCGTGAATTGCTAGAAAGTAGCGAAGTCTATCGTGAGATTGTATCTTCGCAACTGTCGGAGGAGGAAATCGCATGAGTGAAGAAGAAAAACCGAAACCTCCACAACGACCTCAAGCGGGACAAATGGGCGGACCACCACGGATGTCTTTACCGGGCGAAAAGCCTAAAGATTTTAAAGGCACATTACGAAGATTGCTAGCTTACTTGAAGCCTTATCGTATGCAATTACTTGTTGTGCTAATTGCTGCGGTGCTCAGTACATTATTCAGTATTGTGGCTCCCCGTATTATGGGAATGGCGACAGATGAATTGTTTAATAGTGTCACCGGAGGAACTGCTATTAACTTTAGATATATTATTGATCTGCTAATGATTCTGGCAGGATTGTATCTATTTAGTTCGTTGTTTGCTTATTTTCAGCAATACTTTATGTCTGGTGTGGCTCAGAATACCGTTTATGAAATGCGGAAAGATGTGAAAAGCAAATTGTCCCGTCTACCGTTACGTTACTATGACAGGCAGTCTCATGGTGAAGTGCTGAGTCGGGTAACCAATGATGTGGACAATATTAGCAATACATTACAGCAAAGTCTGACCCAGTTGATTACATCGATCGTGACACTGGTGGGTGTAATCATTATGATGTTGACGATCAGCCCACTGTTGACACTAATTACGATCTTAACGATTCCACTGAGTCTGCTGGTCACGATTGTGGTTGCTAAGCGTTCACAAAAGCATTTTGCCGGACAACAAGCATCACTGGGTGATCTGAATGGACATGTGGAAGAAATGTATACCGGACACCGTGTTGTCAAAGCATTTGGACGGGAAAAGCAGTCTTTAGCCCAATTTGATGAGTTAAATGAAAAGCTGTATGAGTCGGGTTGGAAAGCGCAGTACATTTCCGGTACGATCATGCCATTGATGTCATTTATCAGTAATATTGGTTATGTGTTAATCTGTGTAATTGGCGGTATTATGGTCACTCGTGGAACAGTAGGGATTGGTGGCGTACAAGCCTTTATCCAGTATGCTCGTCAATTCTCTCAACCGATCACACAGCTTGCCAATATCTCTAATATTATTCAATCCACGATTGCTTCAGCAGAACGTGTTTTTGAAATTATGGATGAGCAGGAAGAAGAAGATCAAGCGACAGCTACGATTGCTCGTCCTGTACGTGGTCATGTCACGTTTGAACATGTAGCTTTTGGCTATAAAAAAGATGAATTATTAATTGAAGATATGAATATTGAGGTGCGTGCCGGACAGACAGTTGCGATTGTAGGTCCGACTGGGGCAGGGAAAACGACATTGATCAATCTGTTAATGCGTTTCTATGAACTGAATAACGGACAGATTACGATAGACGGTCAAAATATCCGTGAATTGTCACGTGCTGAACTACACAGCTTATTCGGAATGGTATTGCAAGACACCTGGTTGTTCGGTGGAAGTATTCGCGATAATATTGCGTACGGACGTGAAGATGCGACAGAAGAAGAAATTATACGAGCTTCTGAAGCGGCGCGTGCGGATCACTTTATTCGTACATTACCAGATGGCTATGATACTGTTCTGAATGAAGAAGCTTCTAATATTTCACAAGGTCAAAAGCAGTTATTAACGATTGCGCGTGCGATCTTAGCGGATCCTGCGATTCTGATTCTGGATGAAGCGACCAGTAGTGTCGATACCCGTACCGAAGTATTGATCCAACAAGCGATGAATACGTTGATGGAAGGGCGCACTAACTTTGTGATTGCTCACCGTTTATCGACGATTCGTGAAGCCGATCTGATTCTAGTGATGAATCACGGTAAAGTGATTGAGACAGGTACGCATTTGGAATTGTTAGAGCAAGAAGGATTTTATGCGGATCTGTACAATAGTCAGTTTACTGGACAGGTGAAGATAGCAAATTAACGTCATATCAAAAAGAAAATATAATAAAAAGCACGATCTTTATCCTTAAAAGAGGAAAAAGATCGTGCTTTTTTTATTGAAAGTATTCTATATAGTATAAGAATTTTTGAAAATAAATAAGACCAACACGAGGCAGCTTCTAGACAGAACTACAACACCAGTCTTATTCGGATTTTAACAAAGAAATGATAGGTTATCATCTCAGTTTTATCTGTAAACATAAAAAGCCTCTTCGCCATACAGCGAAGAGGCTTTGCTAGCTGAATAAATAGCTATGGTCATTTTTTTAATACTACTCTAGCATAATTCACTAGAAATATTAATGGATATTTTTCTTCTCAAAGTTACCACCGATGACTTCAGACACATGCTCAATCGCAAGGAAAGCAGAAGGGTCAATATCTTGTACAATCGTCCGTAGCTTCGCAAGTTCCAGACGAGTCACGACACAATAGATCATTTGTGTGTCTTCTTTGGAATAACCACCTTTAGCATACATAAAGGTTGTACTACGTCCAAGGCGATCCACAATCGCTTGCGAGATTTCTTCATATTCGGAAGAAATGATCGTAACCGATTTGGATTCTTCTAGACCTTCTACAACAATATCCATTACTTTGGCTGCTATATAATACGTAAAGATCGAGAACATCGCTGAATCCCAACCAAATACAAACCCGGCAACAGCAAAGATAAATACGTTGATAATCATAACGATTTGTCCTACAGGCATATGGAATCGTTTGGAAAGTAAAATCGCTACAATCTCTGTACCATCCAGTGATCCACCGAAGCGAATAACCAGACCAATCCCGAATCCAAGAATCACACCACCAAACATACTGGCTAGGATCTTATCATCTGTTAGTGCAGGTACATGATGCAAGTAAGCTGTCATCAAAGACATGACTGTAATCCCGTATAATGTAGAAAAAGCAAACGTTTTACCGATCTGTTTATAACCGATAATCAGAAAGGGAACATTGATAATAAAGATAAAGAGACCTAGCGGAATCGGAGTCACTTCCGATAAAATGATTGAAATACCTGTAATTCCTCCATCGATTACGCTGTTAGGAATAAGGAAAATTTCGAGGGCTACTGCCATCATTACAGCACCAGTTGTAATGAAAATGAATTTGGCGAGCAATTGGACGGGAGTTAATTTGCGGTGTTTTCTCGGCATACACAATCCTCTTTCTCAAATTATTAGGTAGGATTATTGATTAATTCCATAAGCGCTACACGTTATGGATATTCTTGCATAAACAAGCGAACCTATCGAACTATTCAACAATATCTAAAGAGCACAATCGTACTAAAAAAGATAAGCTACCTATATAAATAATATCATAAATTTCTTATCAATCCTAATAAAACGTAAAATTTAATCAATAAACCTCAAAAAAGGCAGAATTATTAAGCTTTTCGCATGTTATCGTAGCCAAGCAAGAGAAATGTACGTATTTGTCTACTAATCGTTTAAAAATAGGGCAAAGAAGGGTATGAATAAGTATCTTATGCTCCAATCATGGGGGTACTTTTATGTATAATAAAGGGCTACTTATTTACAATGGAAATGCAGGTTCATTGACGACCGAATTACTAGGAACAGCTTTGGGCATTTTGTCATCACAATTACCTGAATTAAATGTACGGCGTACAGATCGACCCGGTGAAGCGAAGCAGTTATGTCATGAACTGGGTGAACAATACGATGTTGTCTATATTTTAGGTGGAGATGGAACAGTCCATGAATGTATTAATGGATTAGCACTATTAGAGCATCCTCCAGTGATTGGGGTATTGCCAGGCGGAACTTGCAATGATTTTTCACGAGCATTGTTAATGCCTCAGCAGATGGAAAGAGCCGCACAAGTACTCAATGAACGTCATACCCGTACGTTAGATATCGGAACGGTGAACGGGCAATATTTTACTAACTTTTACGGGATTGGATTAATTGCAGAGACTTCGCAAAATATTAATCCTGATCTAAAAGGTGCTTTGGGCAAAATTAGTTACTTTCTCAGTACATTACAGACGGTACGAACAGCCGAACCGTTTACTTTTCATTTGACTCATGATGAAGGAGAGATCGATGGGGAAGCGATTATGATCTATGTGGCAAATGGGCGCTTTTTGGGAACCAATCCATTACCTTTTCCAGCAAGTTCATTAGAAGATGGTCTATTAGATGTGCTGATTATCCGTGAGGCGGGATTGCCATTACTTCGTGAAATTGTCAGTCGCAAAACAGAAGAAATATGGAATCCGCAATATAGCAATATAGATTATATTCGAACCACACGAGCGACATTAACTACTGCTCAACCGATGCCTGCCGATATGGATGGTGAAATCTATCTGGAGACACCCGCAGAGCTAGGCGTATTATCCGGTAAATTAACATTTCTGATCGGAGAACCTGTATCCAATATAGAATAAATTGTTATACGATAGCCTCCAAAGCCTATAATATCCTATGAAATATTGACGATAGGCGGGATTAGCACTGGCTGGTATTCTGGGGGGCATTATGATATGAATAGAGAGAACGTGAAATTCAAGCATCGTCAGTAAAAGATGCACTACAGGGGGAACAAGTAATCATGTCACAAGTTCAATCGGTTTATTTTAACCATGATGCTGGAGTCGATGATCTAGTATCTCTATTTATGTTATTGCAGATGGACAATGTAAAATTAACAGGTGTATCCGTTATTCCAGCCGATGGCTATTTGGAGCCAGGAGCAGCAGCGAGTCGTAAAATTATCGACCGTTTTGGCAAATATGTACCTGAAGTGGCTCGTTCTAATTCACGGGGTAAAAATCCATTTCCTGCGGCTTGGCGGATGCATACCTTTTATGTAGATGCATTACCGATCTTAAATGAATCGGGTACGATGGAAGCACCACTGGCTGAATTGCCGGCTCACCGTCATATGATTCAACAATTGCTACAGACGGAAGGTAAAACAACATTACTATTTACCGGCCCTCTTACCGATCTAGCGCGTGCTCTAGATGAAGCACCAGAGATCGAAGACAAAATTGAAAAATTAGTCTGGATGGGTGGCGGATTCGCACATGGCAATGTCGATGAACCTGAACATGATGGAAGTGCAGAATGGAATGTGTTCTGGGACCCGGAAGCGGCACACCGTGTATGGCAAAGTAATATTGTGATTGATCTTGTTGCTTTGGAAAGCACGATCAAAGTGCCTTTAGACCTTAACATCCGTAAACGCTGGTCAACCGATCGTCGTTATGAAGGTGTTGATTTCTTAGGTAACTGCTATGCTTGTTGTCCACCACTTGTACATATGGAGAACAATTCAACCTACTACTTCTGGGATGTACTGACTACGTTATCCATTGGTCGTCCAGATATTGTACAGAAAAAAGTCGTTCATTGCGTAGTGATTCCAGATGGTCCATCACAAGGTAGAACTGTAGAACAAGCAGATGGTCGTCCAGTGAATTTTGTCTATGATACGAATCCGACTGCGTTTTTTGATTATATGATAGAACTTGCGAAGAAATCAGCACCTGCTCGTTATTAATACATCAGATAGCATACATTCCAAGCTGTATATGATCCGTCTGTCCAAACCTATATACTAGGTCAACTACAGGCGGATTTTTGACGATATCCCAAAAAGGTGTAGGATAGATAAGATATAGAATAATTACATTCATTTTCTAGACAAAATAGTAGAAATTGAAGCTCAATAAAACGGATGAATTGGAATATGCTTACACGTAATGTTCGCTTATAGAACAAAATTTATTTTAAATAGCCTAATTATGTTGCTCCACGCTATTAATTTATGTATAATAACGAGGTCGGACGAACCAAACGTACGACATTTACCAGTGAAGGTGATAAGATGAATCTTCTGGATCATAATGAGTCCAAAAAGAAAATGGCACAGTTGTATAACGAAGTATCCAAAGAACTATTTGGTTACGGAACTACGTTGTTACGAGTTACGGTTGAAGATCATATTATTACTTTTCAAGCCAGACACCGACGTTCTCCGCGGTCGGCTGCTCTTGAAGGCGAAGATCCTGCACTCAAGCAGGAAGTCGATTTTCGTTTATCGACTGTCTATAAGCGCAAATTTCGTGAGAAGTTAGAACAAGAATTACAATTGAATATTGAAGCTATATTGCGCGATTATGATGCGTCTACCCAATGGGCTTTTACCAATGTGGTACTGGCAGAGAATCAATAACGCAAGCTGGTTTCAACTGACACGCCAACCTGACTGGCGGATTTCCTTTTTTGATCTATCTTAAAAGGTGACCGGATGCAGATCAGTTTGTAACGGGTACCGCTTTGCTTTGTTTATCGAAGAAAAGTGTTCTTGTTCTTACAAGGATACTTTTCTTTTTTGTTTGTTTATAGGTAATTGTTGCAACATTGTTATTCAGAATCAACCATTTGAGAGGGGAAACCAAACAATGAGTAAAAAGTGGATGAGTGGATTGCTGGCATTAACATTAGCAGGTGTAGGGCTTGCAGGTTGTGGAACAACGATTGATCAGAACGGTAATGCAAGCACAGGTGGCAATGCAGACGGACAAAAGGAACTGGTTATCTCGACATGGGGCTTTTCCGAAGATTTTCTACAAGAATCGGTATTCCAACCATTTGAAAAAGAACACAATGTCAAAATCGTACTCGAAACAGGTAACAATGCAGAACGATTAAACAAAATTCGTCAGGGCAGTACGAATGTGGATCTCATCTACCTCTCTGATTATTATGCCCAACAAGCGATTGACGATAATTTACTAGAACCGATTGATCGTACCCAATTGACGAATTTAGATCAGATTTATGATATTGCCAAAGCACCCAATGGCGAAAAATATGGCCCTGCTTATACGGTAGCTCAGCTCGGTATCGCCTACAATCCAGCATTAGTGAGTGGTGAGGTAACTTCTTGGAGCGATCTATGGAAGCCTGAATTTGCTAATAACTTAACGATGCCAGCGATTACAGCAACCGCAGGCCCGATGATGATCGATGCCGCTTCACGTGTAGCAGGCAATAAAGAATTTAACGAAGATGCAGCATTTACTCAATTAAAACAATTAGACCCGAGTGTGGTCAAATACTATAGCCAAACCTCGGAATACGTCAATATGATCGGACAAGAAGAGATTGCCGGTGGCCCGATTATGGAAATGTATTTCAAAGATATTCAAGCCGCTGTACCGGGTGCGAAGTTCGTCACTCCATCCGAAGGAGCTTATGCCGTTATTAATACAGTGAACATCGTCAAAGGTAGCGATAACAAAGAACTGGCTGAAGAATTTATCGACTGGCAGTTGAGCAAAGACGTACAAGAGAAATCTGCCAAAGCCAAAGTTGATTCTCCTGTTAATAAAGATGTGGTACTGACAGATGAAGAAGCACAAGGAATTACGTATGGTGCAGATATTATAGAGAATCTACGTAAGTTAGATATGGAATTTGTAAATAAAAGTATGCCGGTATGGACAGATCGTTGGAACCGCGAAATTGGAGGTTAAGCTCCAATAAAGTACGATCTTTACAACCATATCTTAAAGATCAAAGGAGGATGTATTTTGAGTGCAGGGCAACGGAAAGTCATTATGGATGTCGACACAGGAATCGATGATGCGCTTGGAATCATGCTAGCTGTTGGTAGTGGAAGTTGTGACATTTTAGGGATTACAACGGTTAATGGGAATGTATCCATGCAGCAAGCGACGACGAATACATTCAAAATTCTACAGTTGATCGATCGTACCGATATTCCTGTTTTTGCAGGAGCAGATGCTCCTTTAGTTCGAGCGCCTCGATTCGAACATTCGGTTCATGGTAATGATGGGATCGGTGGCGCCTTAACGGAGATGCAAGTGGAGCAGCAGGTTCAACCTCAAGCCGCTCATGAATTTATGATTGAGCAAATTATGAGCCATCCCGGCGAGATCACGTTGATTCTCACGGCACCACTGACCAATGTAGCATTAGCGATTCAACAACAGCCGGAGATTGTCGCTAACGTCAAAGAAATCGTCATCATGGGTGGAGCCGTTAATGAATACGGTAATATCACACCAACAGCCGAATACAATATGTACGTCGATCCTGAAGCCGCCAAGCAAGTCCTAAACGCAGGCTTTGCTAATCTAGTCCTTGTACCGTTAGATGTGACACGCAAAGTATTGCTAAACAATAACCATCTTGGTGCGCTCAATCGTACCGCTCAACCTGAAATCGCAGTGTATGTAGGTCAGAGCACATCCGCTTATATGGAGCGCTACGAACAACGCAATGGAGTCAAAGCATGCGCTATGCATGACCCGCTTGCTGTAGCCGCCGCTCTGTATCCCGATGTGATTAGCACCACGTTATATCACGTCGATATCGAAACCAACAGCGATTTATGCGATGGACAAACGGTATGCGATTTTCAAAATCGTCTAGGCAAACAACCCAACGTCCAAGTCGCTCTAACGGTCAACCATATCGCCTTTTTCAAAATCTTTTTGGAATCCCTTAGTAATCTCAAAGCAACCGAGCCTATAGCAAGTGTAGAACTAGAACTGATCGAAAATGCAGAGCAGATTTCTTTAAAATAGCAGTGTGCTTAGAGTGGACTAATCATTTAACTTTTGATGTGGTTAGGGTATCCGCTTCAGGAAAGACTTTGTTCTTATACTCGGTACCATTGAAGATAGGGTGGATTTTCTAAAAGTAAAACCAATTGCTCTATCCCTAAGAACCACCTTAATTCTGCTCAGATAGGAGCGTATCCACCTATGAAAATCAATAAGATGTACTGGCTGCTCCTACCCGGGCTGCTGTTCCTTACCGTATTTATGCTGATCCCGATTATATTGACGATTGGCTCAACGTTTGTGCAAGAAGGCAAGCCTACCTTGGAAGGGTATCTGTACTTTTTCAAAGATGCGTATTTCAACCGGATTCTACTGACAACTCTACGAGTGAGTGTATTTACAACTGTGATCTGTATCGCTCTTGGTTATCCGGTGGCTTACTATATTTCTCGCTTGGGTACACGAAAAAAAGGGATTTTACTAGCTTTATCTATTTTTCCATTGTTGACCAGCCCTGTTGTGCGCTCGTTTAGCTGGATGATTATTCTAGGACGTAAAGGTCTGGTGAATAATGCTCTGGTTGCTACTGGGATTGTCGATAAACCGATCGAAATTTTGTATACACCAACAGCGATGATTATCGGACTGGTGCATCTATTTTTACCATTGATCATTATTACACTTGTAGGTGTGATGGAAAATGTAGATAGTGAACTGATTCGTGCCGCAGAAAGTCTGGGCGCTTCTCGGTTTACAGCATTGCGTAAAGTATTATTTCCGCTCACGATTCCGGGTCTGATCATCGGAAGTGTACTTGTATTTGTCGGTAGTCTAACCGCGTATACCACTCCAGCCTTGCTTGGAGGCAAAGAACGGGTAATCTCTACATTCCTATATCAGAATGCAATGACATTAAATGATTGGTATCTAGCTTCAGTGATCGCTACGATTATGATTGTGATTACACTGGTTGTTGTAGGATTGATGAACAAAGTAGCTACGAAATTGAATCCGAAGGGGTGAGACGAAGATGAAAGAAAAACATTACGGACTGGCGATATTTAGCACGTTAGTTTTTATTTTTCTGCTAGGACCACTGGTGATCATCTCGGTCACCTCATTCGGACCGGGCACAGTATTGAAATTTCCACCGGATGGATTTTCACTCAAATGGTATCAAAATATATGGGCAGTCGATATGTTTCCGAAGACGTTTGTCACCTCTATTATTATTTCGTTATTGGGGAATTTACTTGCTCTGATTCTGGGTGTACCTGCGGCATACGCGCTAAGTCGATATCACTTTCGCGGACGTGATTTGCTCAATGCGATCTTTTTATCACCGGTGTTGATTCCCGGTATTGTACTTGGTTTTACGATGCTCAAATATGTACTGGTCATGTACCAATTGCCAATTTATGCAGGTCTCTTAGTCGGGCATACAGTCATTATGTTGCCGTTTATTATTCGAGTGATTGGTTCCAGTCTATCGAACTTTGATTTTTCAATCGAAGAAGCGGCAGTCAGTCTTGGTGCAGGGCGTTTACAAGCTTTTTTCAGAGTGGTATTACCGAATATTCGCTCAGGCATTATGGCGGCGGTATTGATCGCTTTTCTGGAGTCATTCAATAATGTCGATATCTCTGTATTTATGACAGGACCGGGAATTAGTACATTGCCGATCCAAATGTTGACGTATGTACAGAATTATTTTGATCCAACAATAGCTGCGATTTCGGTCGTATTGATGATATTGACCGGTCTATTGATGTTCGTGATTGAGCGCCTGATGGGTGGACTGGCTTACTTTACCAAACGATAAGGGGAGGCATACGACGATGACATTACTCAGCTTAGAACAGGTATCGGTGGCGTATGATAACCACCTGATTTTGGAGAATTTCGATCTCAAATTAGAAGAAGGTAAATTACTTTCATTACTCGGACCAAGCGGCTGTGGCAAAACAACCACATTGCGTCTGATTGCAGGCTTTTTGGAGGCAAAAGGTGGCAAATTTATGTTCGACGGGCGTGATTATACCCACCTACCTGTGAACAAACGCAATTTTGGATTTGTTTTTCAAAGTTATGCGTTATTTCCACATTTGTCGGTCTATGATAATGTAGCGTTCGGCTTACGTCTGCGCAAAATGAAAGAAGCGCAAGTGAAAGAAAAAGTATTACGTATGCTTGATATCGTTAGTCTGAATGGCTTTGAAAAGCGGTTCCCGCAAGAATTGTCTGGTGGACAACGGCAACGTGTAGCTATTGCCCGCGCACTGGTGATTGAACCGGATCTGCTACTATTTGATGAACCGTTAAGTAATCTGGATGCTAATCTCCGAGTGACGATGCGTGTTGAGATTCGTCGTTTACAGCAAGAATTAGGAATGACTGCGGTCTACGTATCTCATGATCAGGAAGAATGTTTTTCGATCTCCGACCAAGTAGCAATTATGAACGCTGGCAAAATCGAGCAATTAGGTGCTCCTACCGATATCTACCAGTATCCCAAAACCGAATATGTCGCTCGTTTTATCGGGTTTAATAACTTTTTGGTGTTTGATGGGACTCGTCAAGGAAATACAGGGCTAGAGTGGACGATTGGAGATTACGGATTTGATGTGCAATTACAAGCCGGTCAATCGACAGCGAACACGTACAAAGGCGCGATCCGTCCGGAAGATTTACGTATTATACCTTTAGGTCAACTGACGGATCTGCAAAAGTCTCTGTCCAATCAAGTACCAGGAACAGTCAAAGTCAGCACGTATCTAGGACGAAGTTATCAATTTGAAGTACAGACGGCGTTAGGCGCATTTACAGTTAATCAAGAAATGGATATCCCGATTGCACCGGGTCAACAGGTGATGATTACTTTTCCAGCGGATAAGATTGTGATGGTGGGACAATGAGTAGTGTAAATACATCTGCATCCTCTCCAATCGCTGTAGATCTGCTTATCACCAATGTTCAGGTTTACAATAGTTACTATAAAGAATTTCGTACAGGCGATGTAGCCGTTAAGGGAGACAAATTTCTATATATTGGTCAACAAAGCAGTGATCGTTTTGCCGCCGAGCAGATCATCGAAGGTCATAGACGGTATATGATCCCCGGTCTAATCGATATTCATTTGCATATTGAAAGCTCGATGGTCACGCCAGCGACCTTTTCTCACGGCATTTTACGCCGCGGAGTCACAACGATCGTACCTGAACCGCATGAGATGGCTAATGTATTCGGGCTTGAAGGGGTCAAAGAAATGATTGCCGCCAGTCAAGATGTGACGTGCGATATGATGTATAGTATTCCTAGCTCTGTACCCGCCACACCGCTGGAAACAACAGGCGGTTCTATCGAAATTGCGGATATCGACGAGTTGATGCGCACGGAGTCGATTATCTGTCTGGGCGAAATTATGAACTATGTCGATGTGATACGTGATCCAGAATGTAAAACGAATCAAATTTTACGTCATATGAAGACGAATTATCCACATCTTGTTATCGAAGGGCATACGCCCAAGTTACTTGATCTAGATCTCCATCAATTGATCACAGCAGGAATCGATTCTGATCATACCCATCAGAGTATTGAAGGAATGACAGAGCGTATAGCAGCAGGGATGTTTATTGAACTGCAAGAGAAATCAATGACACCGGAAATTATGGATTATATGATTCATCATGATGTTGCAGAACATTTCTGCTTTGTGACAGATGATGTGATGACCGATAGTCTAGCGTGGCGTGGACATCTCGATTATATCGTCCGTAAAGCGATTCAGATGGGAATGGCACCTGAAGCAGCAGTCTATGCAGCTACCTTTACACCTGCAAGAAGAATGAATATGAGTGATCGTGGAGCCATAGCACCCGGTAAATTAGCCGATTTTATTTTACTATCCGATATCGAGCAGTTCCAGATTGATGAAGTTTACAAAAAAGGATTGTGTGTGTATCAGCAGGATCAGCCGTATATACAGCCTTCTTCCCAACCACAATTCCCAGCTCACTTTTATCAGAGTGTGAAGTTAGAGCTACTGAACGAGCAACATTTTCAAGTTCCAGTTCATAACGATGACGGTCTGTATGAATGTCGGGTAATGATGGTCAAAGACGGATCAACCTTTACCGAAGAACGTCTAACTGATGTAAGTGTGCGTAATCAGCAGTTGATGTGGGAACAGAGCGGGTATGGATTGATCGCTACATTTGAGCGGTATGGAAAAAATGGAAATCATGCGTATGGTCTGATCGGTGGAGATACGATTACACGTGGGGCGATAGCAACCACCTATTCACATGACAATCATAATCTGCTTGTCGTCGGTCGTAATCCACAAGATATGGCAATAGCAGCCAATGAAGTGATTAGTAAGCAGGGTGGATTCTGTGTCGTATTAGATGGAGAAATCATCGCTTCCCTACATTTACCTGTAGGTGGTATTTTAACAGAAGCCCCACTGGAAGAAACAGCTGTTGCTGTGGATCAACTGGTTACGGCTATGCGTGAATTAGGGTATAAGCATTATAATCCGATCATGTCGATTAGTACGCATTCGTTGCCCGTTAGCCCTGCACTCAAAATTACTGATTACGGTCTTATTGATGTTAATCATGGGAAAGTGGTTCCTTTATTAACAGGAGCTACTCGAAATAGTATGAATTCTTCCTATTAAGACTGCATCATCTTTTATGCTATCTCTACCTGAAATGATGAAAAGCATAATTATTCAAAATAGTCATACTAAAAAAGCCGTTGCTCCTCTACATAAAGGAAAACGGCTTTTTTAGATTCGCTACTTTTTTGACGATATCCCAAAAACGTGTAGGATAGATTACATATAGCGAAAATAGAGCATACGATGATAACTATTCAGGAGGTATCTGTATGAAAACACAAGCACAGTATATAGAACAATTACATTCGTTGTTGCAACGTACTTCTTTACTGAAAGAAGAGTATATCAATTATATTACGAATCCGTTTATGTCATCTTTTCGAGAAGACTTTGCTCCTTTTGTCGAACTGACTGCTACAGGATACCGACTACAGATGTATGAACGTGGACAAAATGTGTTTACCAAAATGATATACGATGAGGATGCGATGTTGTACTGGATATTAGCGTATACGATTGAACTGGTGACTCATATTCGCTTATTACGCAAATACAAAGTCGATAACAAAACCTCTTTTCTTACATATGATGAACAGCTAGTAGCAGAATGGCAACATGATCAGACGCAAATATTTGATGCGATTGGCGGCATATATGCACAATGGTGGCATGAGAAAGGTAAACGAGCAGATATAGAATCAATCTAGCATCATAAAGGTTACCCGATCATTTGATGGGCTTGATGCTTCATCTGTATTAATTGTTCCCGGATGTTGACCACTGCGCCGATAATAATCATCGCTGGATTACTCACATGAGCGACAGTGGCTATTTGAGTGATATCCGCCAGTGTACCTGTAAATATGCGCTCGGCTTCGGTTGTTCCATTTTCGATAATAGCGACAGGGGTTGTAGAAGGTTTACCGCAAAAGATCAGTTCGCTACAGATTTCTTCCAATTGACTGACACCCATATAGATTGCCAGTGTATCCACGCTGTGAGCGAGTAGATCCCACCGCACAGGGGACGGAGATACCAGTGGAGCGGAAGAGAATATCGATTCTGTCGTGGTTGGCTCAATCGCTGGATTCGCCCGGCAGACCGTAATACAAGCAAATGATGTGGCTACACCACGATGAGTAAGCGGAATCGAAGCACTGGCGGCTGTTCCAATCGCTGATGTGATACCCGGTACAATCTCATAAGGAATATGATGTTCAGCTAGAAATAAAGCTTCTTCTGCACCCCGTCCAAAAACAAAGGGGTCGCCTCCTTTGAGTCGAACCACAGCATGACCTGCTGATGCATAAGAGAGTAGTGTACGATGAATAGTGGCTTGATTCATATGATGCAATCCAGGCGCTTTACCACAAAATAGCCTCTGTGCATCTGGACGGGCATAGGTTAACAACTCGTCATTCACCAGACGATCATACATAATCACATCGGCTTGCTGAATCCGCCGTAATGCTTTAACTGTAATCAATTCAGGATCACCTGGACCTGCCCCGATAATGCTTACTGGGCCATATGCTCTATTCATCTTCACCACTCCTTTGCTCAAAATGTGATATAGATCGCTCCACTATCAGGATCGACTTCTGTATTGTACGTGTGCACACAACCTTCATCAGGTTCTTGTACTTTGCCACTTCGTAGATCGATTTTCCAATCATGTAAAGGACAATGAATCGCTGTCCCGCAGACCATCCCTTCAGATAATCGTCCTTTTTTGTGAGGGCAGCTATTTTCAACGGCATGAATACTACCATCACTAAGGTGAAACAAAGCAATCTCGGTCTCACCTAGTTGGAAAGTACGTGATCCTTTTTTATCGATGTCTTGAATATGCCCTACATGTAATTTGGTCATCGTCATCGCAGTTCCCCCTTAATGGATAGATGTGGTCGATCCGGTTAATGGTGCTTGGTTCAAAGGTTCAAAGTTTTTGCGTAATTCGTCTTTGGCAATAATTTCTTTCCACGGATCAGAAGTATAACTCAGCGTTTCTTCTATACGACTGACTAGCTCCAAGCGAGTCTGTTGATCGGCAAGTGCTTCTTTGACATGATCTAGACCTACACGTTCAATCCATGCGGCGGTGCGTTCATTAAAGCGAGCATGTTCACGATAATATTGTAAATACGCGCTGGACCATTCCATCACTTCTTCTTCTGTTTTGACTGTGCATAGCAGTTCGGCAGCCCGTACTTTAACACCACCATTGCCTCCCACATGCAGTTCCCAACCGCCATCGATAGCCACTAAGCCCAAATCTTTGATTGTCGCTTCTGCACAGTTACGTGGACATCCAGAGACTGCTAATTTTATTTTGGCAGGGCCAGTTAAGCGTTCATATGCTTTTTCCATTTTGATTCCCATTGCCATCGCATCTTGTGTCCCAAAGCGGCAGAACGTATTACCCACACATGTTTTGACTGTACGTAATGTTTTGCCATAAGCATGACCGGAAGGCATATCTAATTCTTCCCAGATTTTAGGCAGGTCTTCTTTTTGGATACCGAGTAAATCTAATCGTTGACCACCTGTAAATTTAACGAGTGGTACATTATATTTTTCAGCTACATTAGCTATCTTTTTGAGATCAGCAGGTGAGGTGACTCCGCCATAGATACGAGGAACCACTGAATACGTACCGTCTTTTTGAATATTGGCATGATACCGTTCATTGGTGAAGCGAGATTCTTTTTCATCTTCATATTCTGCTGGAAATAACATGCCTAGATAATAGTTGAGTGCTGGACGGCATTTGGAACAGCCTTCAGGTTCACGCCATTCCAGTACATTCATCACTTCTTTGACTGTTTTGAGACCCATCGTTTTGATCTGCTCTACAATCTCGTCACGTTGTAGTGAAGTACAGCCGCACATGCCTTCTTTGACCGCTACTTGAGCCGAATCTCCCGCATAATATTGAAGCAATCCTTCTACAAGTGGAGCACAACCTCCGCAAGAAGCAGAAGCTTTGGTACAAGCTTTGAGTGATCCCATCGTATGACAACCTTGATTCAGTACTGCATCACCGATCGCTGCTTTGCTAACACCGTTACAACCACATACGATTTCGTCATCAGCCATACTTTCTAATCGTTGCAAAGGAGATACTGCCGCCGCACCAGCTACATAACCAGTGAGCAATTCTTTTTCACGTCCGACAATCGACTCACCACTTTTGATCAAAGAGAACAATGAACTGCCTTCAGACGTATCTCCGAACAATACAGCTCCGATTAATTTACCATCTTGAATAACTAATTTTTTGTAAATATGATCGATATCATCTTGCATACGTAGCGACTTGGTCTGTTTTGTATCTGCAAATTGTCCTGCTGAAAATACATCTACACCGGCAACTTTGAGTTTGGTCGAAGTAACCGAGCCCTCGTACCCGACAGTGTCTAGTCCTGCGAGACGTTTAGCAAGTACAGCACCTTGTTCATATAAGGGAGCAACTAACCCGTATCCAATGCCTCGATGTTCTGCACACTCACCGACGGCTGAAATATGAGGAATATTCGTATGCAGATGATCATCGACTACAATTCCGCGATTTATTTGAAGTGCTGAAGATAAAGCTACATCAATATTAGGACGAATCCCTACTGCCATCACCACAAGATCAGCGTCCAATGATTCACCATCTGTGAATCGAAGCCCTGTGACTCTGCGCTTACCGGTTAATTCAACGGTACGCTTACCTAGTAAGAACTTCATGCCCTGAGCTTCTAACTGCTCTTGAAGCATCAATCCTGCGGGAAGATCAAGCTGGCGATCCATCAAATGTTCATTAATATGAATAACGGTGACATCCATACCCAGATTCAGTAATCCGCGTGCCGCTTCAAGTCCAAGCAGTCCGCCCCCGACAACAGCTGCTTTACGATGAGTCTGAGCGGTTGAGATCATGGTCTCGCAATCTTTGATATCTCGAAAACCAATCACTCCGTCTTTGTCTGAACCCGGAATAGGTGGGATAAAGGCTCTTGAACCTGTTGCAATAATCACTTCATCATAGTCAACATGCAAGCCAGAAGCAGCAATGACCTGACGGTTCTGCGCATCTATACGCACGACTGGATCACCTGTATGTAGAGTGATCTGATTGTCACTGTACCAATCATGGTCATTGATAATGATATCGTTGATCGAAGCGCCACCTGCAAGCACGGTAGATAATAAGATACGATTATAGTTCGGATGAGGTTCTGCTCCAAAAATAGTGATCTCATATGCATGTGGTGCTAGCTTCAGTAAATGCTCTATCGTCCATACGCCTGCCATTCCGTTTCCGATCAGTACTAATTTTTTGGGTGTTGTCATGATGATCTCTCCTCCTATAATCTCTGTAAAATATAAAAAGCCTGTCTCATTCCAACCAGAGATAAGCGTGCGAAACGCTTGGTACTCTGATATAGGGTAGAGACAGGCTTCATTGCCGTCTATGATTTAGATACTCCATTGTATCTATGATATTCAAAAGAAATGTAGTTCAACATAATGATGCAACAAGCTAAACATGTTGTTTTTCGATAAACCAACTATAAAAGATGTATAATTACATGTCAATATAAATAACATAAAAATTTTATTTGAAATTAGAAGTTAATTATGTTTACATGATAAATATCGAAATAGCCTCATTTACTTTCTTTTTCTCAAAAAAGAGCTGAAATATATATATTTACTTTAAAATTTAGCTTTTCATGTGATATTTTCTATTATATATTTCATATAAAGTATTAAGTGATATGAGGAGGGAGTACCTCTCAATGCGTTCTTTACTGATTATCCGTATGAATAATATGATCTGTGGTCCGGATCAGCTAGAGTCTGTGGTATTACCTGAGACTTTGCTGGAAGATAACGGGTATCAGGCGTCGATTTCAGTTGGGGCTGATGATGTCAAATCTTTGTTAACCAAAGCCGATGCTGTAGTGCTTGATCTACCTATTGAAGAGATTGCTATCCTCGAACATATTCTGACGCATTCACGCAATATCCCGATGTTATGGTGGTGCAGTCCATATACCACCTCTTCTTCTGTCCAAGCCTGTGAAATGGAAAGTGCTATTGATGGGATTCTTACACCTACCATGAAAGAACAAGACCTTCACTGGGCACTTCATTTTGCAGCTAAGATCTGCGTCGAAAGGCAACAATGGCATAGCGAACGTCAGCAATTGGTCTCCCGCTTAGAAGATCGAAAGTGGATCGATATGGCAAAAGGCATTTTAGCAGATATGAAAAAGATCTCTGAAGCAGAAGCCTATGACATTTTACGTAAAAAAGCGATGAACGATCGTAAACGCCTTGTAGATGTTGCCACAGCGATCGTTAAAGCCCATCAATTGTTACAATCTTAATAGTCAAAGGAGGAACCTGACGTGAACATGACGGACATACTGAAAGAAGTAGGTCGAGGCAAAAGAGGTTCCAGAGATCTTACTTATGATGAAGCGATAGCGGTAGGCGAAATGATTTTGAATCGAGAAGCGTCTGATGTACAGATCGGTGCTTTTTTGATGGCAGAACGGATGAAGATGGAAAATATAGAAGAAATGCATGCGTTCGTAGATATCTGTCGTAAATATGCACTACGTACTTCTTCGATCAATAGTCTAGATTGTGCAGCGCCTTATGATGGACGTACGGCTTCGTTTATCGCCAGCTTTGCGACTTCATTTGTGCTAGCATCCACAGGTCAAAAAGTGACGTTACATGGTAGTGAGCCACTACCTCCTAAATGGGGAGTCACATTGCCTTTGTTGTTGCGTGAAATGGGAGTCAATACCGATCACCTAACACGAGATCAATCTCTATATGCCGCCCAAGAAACAGGGTTATTATTTGTATCAGCAGAGCAGTGGTGTCCTCCTCTTGGTGCTTTGCGTACATTACGTGAAGAAATAGGCGTACGTACGATCCTGAATAGCGCTGAGAAATTAATGAATTATAGTCATTCTCCTTATCTAGTATATGGCGTGTTCCATAATACGTTTTTTGAACGAATTGCTAAAGTATTGCAACGGCTGGATTATCAGCGTGCAGCTATTATTCAGGGAGCAGAGGGGTCGGAAGATTTATTTATTGATCGTCCTACACGTACGTATGTAGTAGAACATGGTGAAGCTCGTATGGAGATTATAGATCCTGAAGTGTATGGACTTGATATTTCGTTGCCTGAAATAAGCTGGACAGCCGCTACACAGATCGAAGTGACCGAACAGGTGTTACGCGGACAAGCTGATCTTGCATTTACTAATCAAGTACTACTCAATAGTGCTTACCGCTTAGCATTAACAGGCCAGACAGGCTCGATTGAAGAAGGCGTATATACCGCTAAGTCTATATTGGAAAGTGGCAAAGCTTATCAAGTCTACTGTCACTGGGGTCAGTTGATGCGTGGCGAACAGCCTAATATGTTATCGCTTGGGAAGATATAAACATACAAAAAACCGCTTCTCCTGTTGAGGAAAAAGCGGTTTTAATGTTTTTAGCCAATGATTGAATGAGGATCATCCAGATCAGATACCATTATGATTCGGTATCTTCATTTTCATCGGTTTCGACTACTTTTTTGACAATTTCTAGCTTGCGATAACGACGTGCGCTACGACGCAATACTTTGAACGTCAGATCTTCAAATTCATAGATTGCTCCAATGGCAAGATCAGGACGTTGACCGTATAACCAACCACTGATCGTATCCAATTCCTCATCATCCAGATCCGTACCTAACAGATCGTTGACACGGTTGATAAATACTTTACCATCGACAATCAGATGATGTGGAGCAATTTGTTGAATTTCATCTTCTTCATCGGCATCGAATTCATCGCGAATCTCGCCCACGATTTCTTCCAAAATATCTTCAATCGTAATCATCCCTGAAGTCCCGCCATATTCATCGACTAATATCGCAATATGTGTTCCTTCACGTTGCATTCGTTTGAGCAAATGCTTTACAGGTGTGGTCTCCGATAAAGACATCACCGGATGAATCAATGGAGCGACATTCAGATTCGGCGTTTCTTCCGCTGCTAAAAAGAACTGCTTGGTATTGATCATACCGATAATATTATCTTTACTTCCTTCCGCTACAGGGAAACGAGTGTATTGTTCTTTACGAATAATCATCCGATTTTCTTCCGGTGATTTCTCGGTAAATAAACACACCATGTCTGTACGAGGAACCATTAATTCTTTGGCTAGCATTTCATCAAAAGCAAAAATACGACTCACATAACCATATTCACTTTGATTGATTTTGCCACTTTCATAGCTTTCATTCAAAATAATATGCAATTCTTCTTCCGAGTGAGCTTCTTCATGTTCGCTTGCAGGTTGTAGACCAATCAATCGTGTTAAGAAGATAGCCGATCCATTTAAAATAAAAATAAAAGGATACATCAAACGGTTAAACCAGATAATCGGACGAGCGGTATACAACGTCACTTGTTCTGCTTTGCGTAAAGCCACTGTCTTCGGCGTTAATTCACCAACAACTACGTGGAAATAAGTTACTAATAATAAAGCAATCGCATACGATAAAATATGACTGAGTGATTCAGTAACACCCAAATTAGCAAAGATAGGAGATAACATATACTCTACAGTCGGTTCTCCTAACATACCCAACCCTAACGCTGTAATGGTTATGCCTAATTGACAGGTAGACAGGTAACCATCCAGATTCGAGATGACTTCTTTCGCATAACGAGCATTTTTGTTTCCCTCGGTGATCAATTGATCGATACGACTACCTCTTACTTTTACAATCGCAAATTCCACAACGACGAAAAACGCAGTAAAGATAATTAAAATTACAAATAACGTTAAATTAAGTCCTATATTAATACTGTCAGACAACAAACTCTCTCCCTTCGTGCGTGCCGATCCTATCGGGTCAGCATCCGCGATCCATTAATGTGAATGAGTCACACTTACTATCAGCAAATGTGTTAGACATGATTAAGGTCGTACGGAAACTGTATCCATATAATTGGACCGGTACTTAAGCTCTGCAAGTAATAAGCGCTTGAGCAAGAGAGGGATGAAAGAAAGAAGATGAGTGGGACTGATCGATATACGCACATACCGAACCAGAATCGCAAAGTAAGCAGCCAGTGTCATCACTGGTGGTAAAGTAGGCACATTTGATCCGCCATCTACATTACCTGCATACCGTGCTGATCCGTATGTCATTTTGCCTGGATAAATTCCAGTTGTGACAGCAAAGTCATAGTCTTCTTCATCTGTTGATTGAAATGGCATACAGAACAACAGCATGATTAGACTCATCAGTACAGCACTCATCATTCGCCTTCGTGCGGGTAAAGTATCCAAGTAGCATCTCCCATTTGAATAGGACGGTAAAGTCGTCCTCATGTATAGTTATATATATTCATATTATTACAAATATATTAACTCTGAATATCGAATATTGAATCAGATTACGGATTAGCTCTATACTAACTTTTGCTTAACGAGTAAGTAAGATAAAGAAAATAATAGCTAATGCAAAGCGATAGTAAGCAAATACATACAATGGAAGACGTTTAAGCAGATTCAAGAATGTTTTGATTGCGACTAGAGCGACAAGGAAAGCCGCAATAAATCCGGCTGCAAAAAATCCGAAGTCATCCATACTTAAATACTGTGCACTTTTGACAAGATCAAGTCCTGTTGCTCCGAACATTACCGGTACAGACACTAGAAATGTAAATTCAGCAGCAGCAGTGTGAGATATCCCGAGCAATAGTCCACCTGAGATGGTAGAACCGGAACGAGAGAATCCTGGCCATAGAGCAAGACACTGGAATAAGCCTACACCAAAAGCCTGCTTGTATGTAATATCATCAACCGTCATATTACCCGCTGAGCGGCCTTTACGCCATTCGGCATATATCATTAGCAAACCACCGACAACAAGGCTGTAGACGACAGTCATAGGTCCGAAAAGGTGTTCTTTAATGAAGTCATGCAAAATCAATCCAACCACCACAGCTGGCAACATCGCCAAAATAATATGCAAAATGTTTAGACGGCGCTGAGGAGCAATACCATTTTTACTTTTGAGACGACCATTAAATAGATCAGGAATCGTCATCAAAATATCAATAAACTTACGCCAGTACAGTACGACAACCGCAAGTACGGCTCCGAGTTGTACTACAATCTCAAATGTTTTGACCTGTTCTGCATTCTGATCTAGACCAAGTAAATAACTTGTCAAAATCATATGCCCGGTACTGGATACTGGCAAGAACTCTGTCAAGCCTTCAATAATACCCATAATAATTGCTGAAATAATATCCACGAACGGACCTCCTTTTAATGTGAGCATAGGTATAAATGTAATTTACGCTTACTCCATAGTATGAGATAAGACTGCACTCCGTCAATTTGCTAGATAGCCTATGTTATAAAGGTACATTCGTGCTATCTTCAGAAAACTGAACGAAAAGAACTAGATATGTAAAGGTTATTGATAAAGTAAGCGTTTGCTTATTTAGAAATAGTTACGATTAGCAACATATAAACTCGTAATTTGTCGATCATAAAAAATAATTTTTACAGATAACACTAGCCAAATTCTATAGTATCTGTTATGATTGATTCAGGAATTAGAATAAGTCTAAATTTAAAAATATAAAACGAAAAGAGGAATTATCTATGACATCTCTACAAAACACTTCTACTACAACTGAGACTACACAAACAACTGCATTATATAACGCTTTGAATGTACAAATTGCAAACTGGTCTTTGCTTTATACTAAACTTCACAATTTCCACTGGTACGTCAAAGGTGAAAACTTCTTTACACTACATGCTAAATTCGAAGAATTGTACGATCAAGCAACGGTATACATGGACGATATTGCTGAGCGTTTGTTAGCCATCGGTGGTCAACCTGTAGCTACACTTCGTGAGCAGTTGGAATTGTCTACATTGCTTGAAGCAACAGGTACAGAGCAAGCGAACCAAATGGTCAGTTCACTTGTCGAAGATATCGCAACTGTATCGACAGAATTAACAGAAACAATCGTTCTTGCAGAGCAAGTCAGTGACCAACCGACTGCTGATCTATTGATCGGTATTCGTGGCGAGATTGAAAAAGCAGCATGGATGTTGAACGCTTATCTTGGTCGTTAAGATCATCTGTTATCGATCACAATAATGAATGTATAGTATAGCCTTTATATAGAAGCCCTTCAGAGTATGATCTGGAGGGCTTTTGTTGTCGATAAGATAGAAAGCGATCGCATGGCTTAAAGCCGCTCATACTGTTCCTTTGAAACGATAAAATGAGCTATATATTCTAGTCATCCAAATGCAGTATAGATGCGTATTTTAGAGTGAGTGTGCTATTTATGGAACGATATGGAAAGTCTCTCAGCCCTTATACAGCAAGGATGTGCACGTTCTGTGACAATTGTGTCATAACACTGCCGAAGCTTTGTTTTGTAACGTATAATATGGACAATCCGAATAATGATACACAGACCAATCAGGCGGCCTCCCACCAGAGCGTCGCCTGTTTTTATATGTTGTAGAAGCGATTCTAATTTATAAGATAAAATGAGGTGGAATAGATGGCCGTTACACATCCGTTGATGCAAGAAGCTACATTGTTTTTGCATCAATGTTATCAAGAACTTGGCAAAAGTGATGCTGAACTAGAGGCACGTCTGCAACAAGTTGAACATGATATTCAAAACAATGGAAGTTATGAACATACATTTGAAGAATTAGAGCATGGGGCTAAGATGGCATGGCGTAACAGCAATCGCTGTATTGGACGTTTATTTTGGGATAATCTCAAAGTACGGGATCAACGTCATATTCAGGGAACGGAGCAGATTGCTGACTCTTTACTTGAGCATATCCGGTATGCTACAAATGGAGGGAAAGTGCGTCCAACGATCACTATTTTCAGGCCTCGTGCTATAGATGGCTCAGAAATGCGAATTTGGAACCATCAATTGATTCGGTATGCAGGTTATCAGACGAAAGAAGGCATAATCGGTGATCCTGCTTCACTTGAGTTTACGCAATTTTGTGAACGTTTGGGTTGGACAGGGGCAGGAACTTCGTTTGATGTGCTCCCATTAGTCATTAGTGAACATAATGGTTCACCACGCTGGTTTGAGATTCCTCAAGCAGATGTAATGGAAGTGCCGATGATCCATCCTGATTTTCCGGGATTTACAGAATTGGAATTAAAGTGGTACGCTGTTCCCATCGTTTCTGAAATGCGTCTAAATATTGGCGGTATTCATTATACAGCGGCTCCTTTTAACGGTTGGTATATGGGTACAGAGATTGGTGCACGTAACTTTGCAGATGAACATCGGTATAATTTGTTACCGCAGATGGCGAAGATTATGGGATTGGATACCAGCAGTAAAGCAACACTATGGAAAGATCGTGCATTAGTTGAATTGAATTTGGCTGTGTTATATTCGTTTAAAGAAGCAGGTGTGAGTATTGTCGATCATCACACAGCGGCTTCACAATTTCAGCGATTTGAAGAACGAGAAGCTGAAGCAGGACGTGCTGTAACCGGTAACTGGACATGGCTTATTCCGCCAATGTCACCTGCGACTACACATATTTTCCACCAATCGTATGATAATCGGGTAGTCACTCCCAATTTCTTTTATCAGGATAAACCATATGAACAGAAAGCTTCTGCTTCGCAAGGAGGCTGTCCGTTTCATTAACATGAGAGGAATATTATTTTGAATAAAATGGCAAGGCATATGAAAGGATTTGTTCATCCGGCACGCTTGATCCCACTGGGGTTTGCAGGGATGATTTTTATTGGAACGATACTTCTGAGTCTTCCGCTAGCGGGTACTAATGGTCATAGTGTAGGGTTATTGAACGCATTTTTCACCGCCACTTCTGCTGTTTGTGTGACAGGGCTTGCTGTGATTGATACGGGAGCCAGCTTTTCATTATTTGGGGAACTGGTCATCATGGTATTGATTCAGATCGGTGGACTCGGATTTATGACGTTCGGGGTGCTGTTTGCTGTGTTATTAGGAAAGCAGATTGGACTCAAGCATCGTTTAATGATTCAGCAAGCGACCAATGCTTTTTCAACGCAGGGATTAGTGAAATTATCGCTTAACATTTTCCTGATCGCTTTTGTACTTGAATTTGTAGCGATGATCACTTTGACACTACATTGGGGACCGACAATGGGATGGGTACCTGCGCTATATCAGGGCGCTTTTTACGCGATCTCTTCTTTTAATAATGCAGGCTTCTCCTTGTCTCCAGATAGCTTGTCCAGTCATGTGGGCGATCCGGTCGTCAATACGGTCGTTATTTCACTATTTGTGATCGGTGGACTTGGATTCATTGTCGTAACCGATATATTGCAAAAGCGCAGATGGCGTCGATTTTCTTTAAATACCAAGTTGGTACTGATGACTTCAGCGATTGCGACCATATTTGGCGTATTGTTTGTACTGATAGTAGAATGGGGCAATCCAGCAACACTCGGGCATTTGAGTATCACCGAGAAAATCTGGGCATCGTTATTCCAGGGCGTTATGCCACGTTCATCCGGTTATAATACCGTCAATATCGGTGGTCTGATGGCGGCAACGCAATTTGTCTTTATTATTCTAATGTTTATCGGAGCTGCCAGTGGTTCCACCGGTGGGGGGATCAAAACCAATACGTTTGCGATTCTAATGCTGGCGCTCTACAGTGTTGTCCGGGGTCGTAGTGAGATTCGTGCGTTCCACCGCAGAATTAGCTTTGATACAGCATTTCGTGCATTAGCGGTTATTATGATCTCGCTGGGTATTGTGTTTACAATGACGATCTTACTGACCATCACGGAAAGTGGAACAGATGCGCAATTTTTAAGTATTTTCTATGAAACGGTATCAGCTTTCGGTACAGTCGGTTCATCTATGGGCTTAACGCCTCATTTAACACCCGCAGGAAAAGTGATCATTATTATTACCATGTTTATCGGTCGTCTTGGTCCACTTGCTCTAGCGTATGCACTAGCACAGAAAAACAAAGAAGCCAAGTTCAGTTACCCGGAAGAAAAGGTACTGATTGGCTGATGTTCTCTGTTGCTTATTAATTGATTTTCTTTTCCCACCAGTTCAATAATTTACTTAGCGAATAGGTCAGGATAAAGTAAATAATCGAAGCTGTGATATAAGGTTCCCAGACACGCATATATTGTCCACGCATACTGTTAGCATAATACATTAGTTCCGGAGCGGCGATAATTGCAACCAGGGAAGAGTCTTTGATCAGTACAATAAATTCATTACCAAAAGCAGGGATCATTCGCTTGATCGCTTGTGGCAAAATAATATATCGCATTGTCTGGCGGCGTGTCATCCCGAGGGATAGCGCCGCTTCTGTTTGCCCTTTTTCAACCGATTGAATACCAGCACGGAAAATTTCAGCAGTATAGGCGGCTGAATTGAGTGTTAAAGCGACGATTGCAGCTAGAATGGGATCACTTCGATCAAGCAATAGTGGAATCAGACCAAAGTGGACTATAAGCACTTGCACAAGCAATGGAGTTCCACGAAAAAAGTTAATATAACAAGCTGTCGGTAAGTTGAAATACCATTTGGAAGACATCCGTCCAAATCCCATAATCAATCCAAGGATCGATCCGAAAATAATACCTGCAAATGAAATACCAATCGTTAACAAAGTCCCTTTTAATAAGATCGGGAGGTAATAAGCGATAATATCGAATCTGAAGTCTGTCATGCAGAGTCCCTTTCTATGTTAAAAGGTTTTTGTAGTGACATAGATGATGAACAGAATAACGATAGACGCATTACGCTTATGAAGTCCCTGCTTTGGTGATTTCAGCTTTTAAATTCGTCAGATCAGGCGCTGTGCCGAACCATTTTTGATAGATTTCAGCATATTTTCCATTGTCGATCACCGTTTGAATGGCAGGATCGATTTTAGCTTTGAGATCGCTATCTTTAGGATAGATCAGTCCATAATATTCTGAATTAAAATGAGTATTATCGGTGATACCGACTAATTTGTTGTTAGGATTGTTTTTGATATATTCGCGCACCACAGCAATATCTGCGACAACAGCATCTGCACCGCCATTATCCAGTTCCAGCAGTGCTAACGTATTGCTATCGAACTTTTTAAGATTGGTACTATTTTGACCCATAATTTTGGACATCAAGATATCCGCAGTCGTTCCGTTTTGGACAGCGACGGTTTTGTCTTTGAGATCGGTTGCGCTTTTGATGTTACTTCCTTCTTTGACCATAATCATATTGGTTGATTCGAAATAAGGGATTGAGAACGCATACGTTTCTTTACGCTCATCGGTGATCGAGACAGCAGAGATACCTGCTTTGTATTCGGTACCTTGTTTTACACTTTCCAGTAGAGTGTCCCATCCAATATTAGTAACCTCGTATTTCAAACCCGCTTCTTCCATAACAGCCGCTAGAAAATCAATATCAAACCCTGAGACTTTATCCAAATCCATAAATTCCATAGGAGCGTATGAAGCATCTGTAGCAACTTTGATTGTCTCATCACTGGTATTTGTGGTACTTGAATCGGTAGAAGCAGCAGGAGCAGGGTCTTTGGCAGGTGGTGTACCACATGCAGAAAGTACAATTATCATAATTAATGTCATAAAAGTTAACAAATAAGTCTTTTTCAAATCATAACCCCCTATTAATTTACTTTATATGATATGTATATTACCAATTAAGTTCTAAAAGCTCAATAAATATTATTTATTTGTTAGATAAAATAACACAAATACAAAAAACCTACTCTTTCTTTTGTAAAGTAGGTAGAGAACTACTTTACAAAAGAGAGAATAGGTAACGTCGCGATAAGACTATATATGCAGTTAAGATTGAAACTGTACATCCTCAACCGCTAGGACTTGAGCGAAACGGCCATTCCATACATTTTCATGATGAGCAATAATCTGATCGGCACGCAATACAGAGCTGTCTAGTGTGCTGGTGCCATCTTTAATCACAATATTTTGCTGATAACCTAGACTATAGGCAGCTCGTATAGAAGTATCGATACAGAATTCAGTCTGTGCACCTGCAAAAATGAGTTGCTGAATCTGATTTTTCTGAAGCCATGGTAGTAGTTCCGTCTGGTAAAAAGCATCCCATTTGGTTTTGCGGAACACAGGATCTTTATCCTGACGATCTAGCTTATGATAGATTTCCCATTCAGGCGTATCGACATATAGATCTTCGCCTGCGGTATAACTGGTGTGTTGAATAAAGATCACCGGACAATCTACAGTACGAGCTTGGGCAATCAGTTGATTGACTTTTGTAGTGAGTCGATCGCGTTGATACAACGCATTTTCAGGCAAATCAAAAAAGATTTCTTGCATATCAATAACAAGTAATGCCTGCTTCATCTTTATTCCTCCAATCACCTATGTATGATGTAAAAACATATTATATCTTAAAAAGCATCTGGATTATATAAATGCGATTGGTGTTTTATACAGAGTTATGGAACAATATAAGACATAAAGTACGTGATCAATCTTACTTATACTCTAGAATCAAAGGATGGATATGCCATGAGCGAAGAACGTATCGAAATTAGTAAAAATGTATTGATTGATTGTCTTGGACTCCAAGCAGGAGAGTCTTTGGTTGTAGTGGCTGATGATAGCCGCCAACATCTAGCTGAATCTCTGTATGAAGCGGGAAAGCGATTAGGAGCAGAATCGATGTTGATGGTCATGCAAGAGCGTAGCAAATCAGGAGAAGAACCACCTGCTTCGATTGCTACAGCGATGATGAACGCTTCGGTAGCAATCTGTGTAACACGTTATTCGTTAACTCATACCGCTGCACGTAAACAAGCCGCAGCCGCAGGTACACGAGTAGCGACGATGCCAGGGATCACAGAAGATATGTTCACCCATGGTGCGATCACTGCTGAATATGCCAAAGTGAAAGAATTAACAGAACATGTAACTTCTTTACTGACCAAAGCATCGACAGTCCGTATTGAAAAAGAAGGATATAGCTTATCCTTTTCAATAGAAGAACGTGAAGGTGTTCCGAGTACAGGATTGTATTTGAACCCCGGAGAATCCGGTAATTTACCTTCAGGTGAAGCTTATATTGCTCCGATGGAAGGAACCGCTCAAGGCCAGATCGTGATTGATGGTTCTATTGCAGGGATCGGAGCACTGGATTCTCCATTATTACTGAATATTAGTGAAGGTCGTCTGGTCGCTGCCGAAGGGGATACAGGAGCCGAATTATTGCTGATGTTAGGTGACGGAGATGGACGGATGTTAGGTGAATTTGGAATTGGAACAAATGATAAAGCACGTATTACAGGAATTGTGTTGGAAGATGAGAAAGTCTACGGCACGATCCATGTTGCTTTTGGCAGTAATAATACATTTGGTGGAACAGTTGCAGCAGGTGTACATATTGACGCTGTTGTCCAGAAGCCAGACGTGTATCTGGATGATGTTCTGATTATGCGTGCAGGCGAATTGTTAGCATAAAAAAGTAAAAAGAGCGACTTCTTGCTATTACAAGAAGTTGCTCTTTTTTTATTGTAATAAGTGGATTCAAAGTAATACTTTGTCGTTTATTGTAAATATAGAGCTTTTTTATTCTATTGTTAATTACACAGGGAGGAATTTGTTCATGCATCGTAAGTATACACGAAATATATTATGGATTGTCCCAATGGTTCTTTTATTGTTGATGACTGCCTGTACGCCAAGATCTGATTCATCGGAGCAACGAGCAGATGGCAAGGTAGAAATCGATTTTTGGACATTTTGGGGTTCGGAGACTCGTCGTCCGATTATTGAAAAGATTATCAGTGACTTCAATGCTTCGCAGGATCGCATTATTGTTAAGCATACATACCTCCCTTTTGGCGATATTTGGACAAAGAATCTTGCGGCAGTGGCGGCTGGTAATCCGGCGGATGTCATTATTAATGATTACGCCAACGTAAACCTCCGGGCGAGCAAAAATCAAAATACCAATCTAACCCCTTATTTGCAAAAAGATAATATTGAAGCCAATTTCTATTCAGAATTATGGAAAAATGTACTTTATAACAATGAAGCATATGCGTTACCGTTCAATACCGATACACGAATGCTGTATTACAACAAAACCGCTTTTAAAGAAGCAGGGCTTGATCCCAATCATCCTCCACAAACATGGGCAGAATTGGAAGAGTATGCTCAAAAATTAGATGAAAAAAGTGGCGATACCTATCAACAAGTTGGGTTCTATCCACTTTGGGGTGATTTTGGGATAGATAGTTGGTTGATCAACGGAGACAATGGTCAAGGGTACTTTGATGATAATAATCAGACCACGATCAATACTCCGGGCAAAGTCGACACGCTGAAATGGTTGCTGTCCTGGCAAGATCGTTTAGGTCGTCAGACGGTAGATGCGATGAAAGCCGAATTCGGTAATGGACAAAGCGATGCTTTTATTTCAGGTAAAGTCGCTATGTATATTCAGACAGGAACGTATAACACTCAACTTGAAGAGTTTGGCAAAGACCTCGATTTTGGTGTAGCCCCGATTCCAGAACGTGAAAGTGGTTCCGGTCATTGGAGTAGTGGTGGTGGATTCGTTGTAGAAATTCCTCGCGGAGCTAAGCATCCGGCAGAAGCATGGGAATTTATGAAGTACCTAACAGGTGTAGAAGCTCAGAAATATTGGGCCATCAAGAATTTTGATAATGTCGCTAATATGGAAGCCGCACAAGATCCAGAAGCGAATCAGAATCCAGTCTACAAAGCTTCAGTGGAAAATCTAGAAAGTACCAAATTATTCCCTATTCCATTAAGTGCTCCTGATTATAAAAATCTAATTAATCCACATATGGATGCTGTATTGCTGGGAAAAGAAACGCCCGAGCAAGCTTTAGCAGCGGCGCAACAAGATATACAGAACTTGATGGCGCAAAATACAAAATAAATCAATCATTATGTAATTCAAGTGTAGAGGCGAGAGTGGACTCGGAGCTAATCCTTGTTAAACTCTCGCTTCCTACGTTCATAAAGGGGGTCAATCATGAAAGCAACGATCGGGCACAAACGTCCGAAACTGTCTAAATTAGCCCGTCAGGAAGAAAGACAAGGGTATATGTTTATACTGCCGTGGTTGATTGGATTATTTGGGATTACATTGTTTCCTATGTTATTTTCGCTGTATGCCAGTTTTACCAATTATGATGTGACCTCACGAATGGACTTTATCGGGATAGACAATTATAGACGGATGTTTTCCGATGATCCTTTGTTCTGGACGTCTTTAGGAAACACATTATATTATGTTGTATGGATGGTTCCTCTAACGACGATCGGTTCTGTGCTACTGGCTTTGTTATTAAATGAGAAGATCTTAGGGATGCGTTTTTTCCGCACGATCTATTATTTGCCTGCTGTACTATCTGGAGTCGGTGTCTATTTTCTATGGATGCAATTATTAAGTCCAACCAGTGGGTTAATCAATACCTTATTATCTTGGGTAGGTATATCAGGCCCTGCTTGGTTAAGTGATCCAGTATGGACTAAGCCGGCGATTATTTTGATGAAAATGTGGGCAGTAGGCGGAGGGATGTTATTATATCTAGCGAGCTTACAAGGTGTACCTTCACAACTCTATGAAGCGGCTAAATTAGATGGAGCTTCTGTGTTTCGTCGATTCTGGCATATCACGTTGCCGATGATTTCGCCTGTCATTTTCTTTGATGTTGTAACCAGTTTTATCGGTGGATTTCAAGTGTTTCAAGAAGGGTACGTTATGACTGAAAGTGGTAACGGTGGACCTATGAATTCACTGCTTTTTTATAATCTGCATATGTGGCACAAAGCGTTTACTGTGTTTGATATGGGCTATGCCATGGGTATGGCATGGGTGCTATTTGTGATCGTGCTTGTACTCACTTTAATCAATATGAAATTATCCAGACGCTGGGTGTATTATGAAGGAGATGATCAATAATGGGACGTGTACAGCCATATATCTCACCGCAGATACATCACAAAAAGCGTCTATCTCCACGTCAAATCATTATTTTTATCATTCTGGCATTAGGAAGTATCTTATTCTTATTGCCACTCTGGTGGATGATCGCAACATCGTTAAAGTCGATGCAAGAAATTGCTCAATATCCGCCTACGTTTATCCCGCAAGAATTTCATCTGGATAATTATATTCGTACATGGGCAGCTGCGCCATTTACTCAATATACGTTGAATACCTTATTGCTTTCCTTTTTTGCAGTCACTGGTAATGTGATTGTGAATGCATTTGTTGCGTATGGATTTGCACGTATTCGATTTCGTGGTAAAAAAATATGGTTTTCGATTTTGCTAGCGACTATGATGATTCCGGGATTTGTTACCCTTATTCCGCAATATGTGATGTTTTCCAAATTACATTTAGTAGGCACTTATTATCCGTTAATTATTCCGCAGTTTTTGGGAAGTGCTTTTTATATTTTTATGTTGCGACAGTTTTATTTAAGTATTCCTCGTGAACTGAGCGAAGCCGCGAAGATTGATGGAGCCAGTCACTTTTATACATGGTTAAGAGTGATTATTCCACTATCCAAGCCTGCACTAGCAACGATTGCGATTCTTTCATTTAACGGCGCATGGAATGACTTTTTGGGTCCACTGTTGTATGTAAATGATGAGTCGCTGTATACCTTACAAATCGGTCTGCAATCTTTTCGAGGAAGTGTACAGACACAATGGAATTATCTGATGGCAGGTTCTGTACTGGTATTATTGCCTGTGATTGTGTTGTTCTTTATTTTTCAACGTTATTTTATCGAAGGAATGAATTTGACCGCAGGTACCAAAGGATAAGTCACTATAGTATTGCAACTCCATTAAGCGTTATCCTATTCTACCGAAGAAAGGGATACGCTTTTTTGGTGTGTTAGGATAGTATGATAGAGCAGAAGATAGATCTAGCAACAATGTGAATATGGTGGTGAACAAAATGAGAGTGCTAGAATTGACGATACAAGAGTTATTAAAGATTCCTTTGTTACATCAAACGAAGGTGATAAGCGGTGCACAAGGGCTGGATCGTGTAGTCAAAACGATTGATATTATTGAAGAACCTTATGAGATTGCAGGAGATAAGCAAGGAGTACTTATTCTGGTGACCGCATATGCGCTTCGAGATCGTCCAGCGTTATTACTAACAATGATTCAACAGTTACATCAAAGTGGAGCAGCAGGTCTGGTGATCAAATCGGTACAGGTGCTTGATCATATTTCAGCAGAAGCGAAAGCGCTAAGTGATCAGTATGGACTTCCCTTGATCGAATTACCAGAAGACATTTCATATAGTGATATCACTCATGCTGTTATCGAACAAGCACTCCATCGACAAGAAGTGTTACTGCAACGATCAGATGAAGCGTATCGTACATTAACCACAATGGTTCTTGAAAATATAGGTATCCAAGCGGTAAGCGACCATGTGGCAGGACTACTCAAAGCACCTGTCGCTGTGATCAACCATAGTGAAGAATTGATCGTCTCCTCACCCATCGGTTGGGATTTCCATCATGCTCAGTATCCTGTCCGGCGAAATATTAATGTCGATCAGCGTAGTGTCGCTTATCTGTTAGTCGATAAAGAGAATTTAGATGCAATGGAAGAAGTGGGGATTGAACAAGCACGATTAGTACTGGCGCTAGAACTGATGCGTAACAAAATTATCGAAGACACTGAAAACCGTTTACGAGGTAATTTTATAGATGAATTGATGACACCACCGGCTCCTCCTCGTCATGAAGTCGAAGAGCGTGGTCAACAATTAGGAATGAATCCTTCTCATTTGTGGGAAGTGGCTGTGATTGAAGGACGTGTAGCACCGGATGAAGAATGGCTGACACGCTTATTGTACCAAGAAGCCGCCAAGTATAATATTCGTCCACATATCGAGTTTCGTAGTAATCGTGCGATTCTATTTCTACCTACGCCTCAAGTGAATGCAGATCATGCGGGAGATCAGCGCCAACAGACTATTCCATGGGCAGATATTGTGTTGTCATGGTTAAATGATAAAGAAGGCAAATTAGCAGGCTATCGCTCGGGTATTGGTCGCCCCAAAGCGTTGTGGGATATCCATGAAGGATTTAGCGAAGCCCGTAATGCACTAACGATTTCTCGCCGATTGAGCGGGGAAACTTCTTTGACCGCTTACAAAGATATCGAAGTCTATCATTTACTACGTGGCACGATGGATGAGAAAGGGTTCGGTATACTATTTGACCGTAAGCTCGGTAAGCTCAAGCAATATGACGAAGAACATACGACCGATTTATTACGGACACTTTTCTTCTATCTGGAAAGTCGAAGTAGCTTGATTGACACTGCTCATTTGCTATCGATCCACCGCAATTCAGTAAAGTATCGGTTAGAACGTATTCGCGATATTACAGGATTTGATCTTAACGATCCCCATGAGCAATTTGTGTACCAGATGTGCTTGATCTACTATTACCTGTTAGAACATCCCGAATAATGAAGGATCCAAGTCGTTTTCTCATCAGAGAGAACGGCTTTTTATTTTAAATTTTAGTTACACAGAAGCTTAATCAATTAATGATTTTGACCGATAAATAATAAGCAAGATAGTTAGCAAATGATGTTGTACTGGGGATAACAACAGAGATTGCACATGAATAAGTACGAACAGAGTTACATTTTTACAGGTAAACAGCATAATTAGGGGGAGTACGAAAAGGTATGGCAAGATTAGGATTTCGAGAAAAGATGGTTATTTATATTAGTATCGTTATTATTATTGGAAGTGGATTATTGGGTTATTATGCAGTTCAACGTGCCAGTAGCCAAATGATTCAAGCTTCTCACCAAAAACTACTTGGCGATCTGGAAAGTGGTTATTTGTTAATGGATGCGATGTATCCCGGGGAATGGGAAGCACGTGATGGGAAATTGTATAAAGGCTCGCAGGTCATGAATGATCAATTTGCATGGATAGATCAATTTGGTCAAAAAACAGGGGATACCGCTACTTTATTTTTAAATGATACTCGAATTGCTACAAATGTGATCAAAGAAGATGGGCAACGTGCAACAGGTACCCAAATCTCAGATACAGTCGGTAATATCGTATTAAAACAAGGTCAATCCTATACAGGCGAAGCGAATGTGGTCGGGCAAGTCAATCAAGCCGCATATATGCCTCTTCAAAATGCTTCGGGTGAAGTGATTGGTATCTGGTATGTGGGTGTGCCTAATGCTCCTTATGAAGAAGCCAATGCTAGTTTTGAAAAAGGGATTATTTTATTCGTTGTATTAGAAATTGTTGCTGCAATGATTGTAGTGTGGTTAGTAACGAAGCGTCTGTTACGTCCTTTAATTATGATCACTCGGGCTGCTGAGCAAGTCGCAGGGGGCAGTCTACAAGTAGAGCTTCCTGTAGTACGTAGTCAAGATGAGATTGGACGTTTAAGTCTGTCGATTCGTGCCATGATGGATAATTTATCGCATCTAATGGCAGACATTCGCCAGAATATGTATTCTTCGGCAAGTCAGATCAGTGATTCGTCAGAGCACTTTTCCAGATCACTCGAACAAATGAGTCATTCGTATAGTGAGGTTGTACTTAGTAATAAAGAAATGAATAGCAATGCGTCTTCAGGCAACCAAGTGATTCACGAATCCAACGATATTATGCAGACACTCTCACATCTTATTACTCGTGCTGCGATTCGTATCAACGGAGCTGTGCAGGATTCAGAATATACACAAGAAACAGCGCAACGAGGCAAAGAAACGATGACACAAACGATTCAATCGTTAGAAGCATTTGCCCAAGCCGCTGTTGAAAATGGGAAAATCGTACAGGAGTTAGATAGCTATTCCAAAGAAATTCAATTGATTGCGCATACGATCTCAGAGATTGCAGGATCGACAAATCTGCTAGCTCTCAATGCTTCGATAGAAGCTGCACGTGCAGGAGAAGCAGGGCGAGGATTCGCAGTAGTCGCTTCAGAAGTCAGACGACTGGCTGAACAAGCAAGTGAAGGAGCACAATCAGTAGAACAATTCACTTCCAAAATGAGTGTATCGATTACTCGTGCTGTAGAGACGTTGAACCAAGGTAGTCTCCATCTCGCATCCGGTCGTGCTGCGGCGCAATCATCTGAAGAAGCTTTGGAAGCGATCTGGCAAGCGGTAGGAACAACAGCGATCAGTATTGGTGAAGTATCTGTGATTGCTCAAGAAAAAATCGAGTGTTCTCAAAAGGTAAAAGCAAAATTAATTCAGTTAGAAGAAACGATTGAACACGCCCTTCAATCTTCTAATAAAGTATTGGTTGTATCAGAAACCGTAGGAACTGAGATTGAACAACTGGCGGCAAGCTCACAGCAGTTAGATGCGATGTCATCTCAATTGCAAGCAGCAGTATCTAAAGTTCTTTCGTAATCTAATCGGATAATGTCTTAGAAAATATCACAAACCAAATACCCGCTGAACCGACCATAGATGATCGATTCAGCGGGTATTTGTTGTACACATTTACACATAGCCAATCTGTTCAAGTCCAAGCAGAAGGGTCCCAACGCAGATCAGAAGTGATCGGCATATCATGACTCACTTGTTCTAACAATGTATCTGCATCATCAGAATAGACCAATCGGCTTAACGAAGACGAACCTGAAAATCCTTCACGGACAGTATGTTGAATCAACTGTAATAGAGGTTCATAATACTGATTCACATTATATAATCCTAACGGCTTATGATGAATTCCAATCTGTGACCAGCATAATACCTCAAATAATTCTTCCAGTGTACCTAATCCACCGGGTAAAGCGATAAAAGCATCTGCCATTTCTTGCATCATTGCTTTACGTTCATGCATACTGTCGACTCGAATCAATTCACTTAATCCTTGATGGCCTCGTTCGCTATGTAGCAATCCAGCAGGCATAATTCCTGTGACTGTACCTCCTGCTTGTAAAGCGGCATCTGCGATAGCACCCATCAATCCCAGTCGTGAACCTCCATAAATCAAATGAATCTCATGTTCAGCAATACGTTGACCTAACAATGATGCGTATTGCAAATAATCACTATTATATCCTGTACCCGAGCCTGCAAATACACATATTGATCTCATACTATTCACTCCTTATGCAAGGTATATATCTGTATAGTATATATACCCTTTATCAGCGCACTATAAGAAAAAGCCTTGAATATATTCAAGGCTTGATCCCCTAATAGAACTTTAATAAAGAAATAGATAAGCAAAATTGAATTATTGCGGATTATTTGTCCATAGACCTGCGCTTTTCAGCAACACACGAGAAGGTAATTTAAGTGCAGCTACAACCAATTCAGCCAAATCTTCCGGTTGCATCATACGATCTTCTTCACCAATCGGTAGCCCTGCATTGACTGCAAGTGGCGTATTCACTGTACTTGGTGTTAGCGCAGTTACACGGATATTGAATTTGCGTACTTCTTGCATTAATGATTCAGTCATACCCATCACAGCAAATTTGGAAGCGCAATAAGCTGATCCTGTAGCGAATCCACGTTCACCCGCAGTAGAAGCGATATTGATAATATCTCCGCTTTCTTGTGCGATCATACCTGGTAACAATTCATGAGTCACATAGTATGTACCCATCAGGTTAACACGTAGAATCTGTTCCCATTCTGCTGGGTCCATATCAACCATTTTACCGAAGCTACCGATTCCTGCATTATTGATCAGAATATTTATACGTCCCAAAGAAGCCGCAAGTGAAGCAACTGCCTGACGTGCTTCTTCCGAGTTCCCGATATCTGCTGTTGCTGTAAATACTTGAATATCATAAGTAGAAGTCAATTCAGCCTTCAACTGTTCTAGATCTGAAGCAGTACGTGCTAGTAATCCTAATTGCACGCCTTCTTTCGCAAGAGCTTCGGCAATCGCTTTACCGATTCCTTTACCTGCTCCTGTGATAATAGCTGTTTTATGATGAATATCCATAGATGAAATCCTCCTAGTAATCGTGTGATAGATTGCGTACCTATTATACTCTTCCGAACTCATCGGGGCAAAATTAAAGCAATTACTTTTGAGAAAATGTAATAAAATCAGTTACAAATTCCGACAATTCCTATATACTGATATATTGTGGAATTTAATTCCTAGAAAGTGAAGGGATGCCTTTTGGATCAAGATTATGTTCAACCTATTATTGAAAAATTATTGCACCGCGCCAATAGTCATGTGCATGTGTTAACCAAACCATATTTTCCAGGTGATCGTTCGATAGGTGGCAAGTTCGGTATGAACAGCCGTACGATTACTTTATATATTCAAGAAATTGAAGAACAATGTATCGAGCTATTTGGATCGTTACAACCTATCGAATCTTATATTCAGATCATTTTTGCTCATGAATTAGGTCATGCTCATGATCCGATGTTAGAAATGTTAGCTGATGAATTAGAGCAGTGTTCGGATTCTTTGCAATGTGCACGGATTGCTTTGCGAATTGAAGAAAATGCGTGGGAATATGCACGCGATTTATTGCCTGACGTAGAACTTTTTATTTTTGAAACGATTCTGGATCGTTCTTTAGAAGCGTATTATGATGCGTTAAATGCCCATCAGACAGGGAATATTGCATGATCTTACATCTAACGAACTACCAATATACAATGATAAAAAGATAGATTAGTCACACGAACATGTGTACTGATTTATCTTTTTTTGTTACAATAAATACAAACTAGGAGGTGTATTTATGAAATTCAAAGATCCATCCAAGCGTCGTGTTATTTTGTTTATAGCTATGTCTTTAGACGGGTATATAGCGGATGAACAAGGAAGTGTAGAGTGGTTAGAACAGGTTGAAGGGGAAGGTGATAACGGGTATAACGATTTTATAGAGCAGGTTGATACGATTTTTATGGGTAGACATACATATGAAGTTATTCAGGGGTTTGATATGCCTTTTCCATATCAGGATAAGCAGTGTTATGTATTTTCTCGTTCATCTCAGCAGGCAGACGAACATGTTACTCCTATTCAAGAAGAATTAACATCGTGGGTACCACAGCAATTAGAACAATCAGGTAAGCATATCTGGTTAATGGGCGGCGGTCAGCTTGTTCATGAATTTTTACAACATCATTGGATCGATGAAATGATCATTACGATAGCACCTGTGATGTTAGGTTCAGGAATCCCCCTTTTCCGAGAAGGATTCCCGACCTCATCATGGATTGCTCAAGAGACTCGTTCGTATGGACAATTAGTCACACTACATTATGTTAAGCCTGACTTGCTGCAATCGCCTGCTCCAGATCAGCAATAATATCCGAAATATGTTCTGTGCCTACCGATAAACGAATCAATTCTGGACGTACGCCCGCAGCCAGTTGTTGTTCTTCCGTTAACTGCTGATGGGTTGTACTGGCAGGATGAATAATAAGCGACTTGGAATCACCTACATTAGCAAGATGTGAAAATAATTGAACTTGCTCAATCAATTTCTTCCCGGCATCAGCGCCACCACGAATCCCAAATGTCAGAATCGCTCCTTGACCTTTAGGTAAATATTTCTGTGCCAAATCGTAAGAAGGGTGACTGGCTAGACCGGGATAGCTTACCCATTCGACTTGCGGATGTTGCTCTAGAAAAACAGCCACTTGACTAGCATTTTCACTATGACGTTCCATTCTCAGATGGAGCGTCTCTAATCCTTGTAACAATAACCACGAGTTAAATGGAGCAATCGGAGCGCCTAGATCACGCATCAGTTGTACACGGGCTTTGATAATATAAGCAATAGCACCTACCGCTTGGGTATACACCAAGCCGTGATAACTCGGATCAGGCTCAGTTAAGCCTGGAAATTTACCACGGGCTGTCCAATCGAACTTCCCACTGTCTACAATCACACCACCAATAGATGTACCATGACCTCCGATAAACTTGGTCGCCGAATGCACTACAATATCCGCTCCATGTTCGATCGGACGAAGCAAGTAAGGACTTGGAAAAGTATTATCGACAATTAGCGGAATCCCATGCTCATGGGCAATCGCAGCAACAGCTTCGATATCCAGCACATTTCCTAGCGGATTACCTACCGTTTCTGCATAAAGCGCTTTCGTCTGATCTGTAATCGCTGCTCGGAACGTCTCCGGATCGTCTGAATTAACAAATGTAACTTCTATACCAAGCTTAGGCAATGTATTAGCAAATAAGTTGTATGTACCTCCATATATACTCGCCGCGGATACAATATGATCACCGCTACTGGCAATATTGAGAATCGAAAATGTGATCGCGGCTTGCCCTGATGCGGTAGCCAGTGCACCTGCGCCACCTTCCAAAGCAGCAATCCGTTGTTCAAATACATCCGTTGTCGGGTTCATCAGACGGGTATAGATATTACCAAATTCGTTGAGTGCAAATAAATTAGCCGCATGTTCACTATCACGGAATCCATATGAAGAAGTCTGATATAACGGTACAGCTCTTGAAAAAGTAGTCGGATCGATTTCTTGTCCTGCATGAATAGCTAACGTTTCGAATGAAAAAGGTTGATGTTCAGACATAAGCTCAAATCTCCTTTAACCAAATAGAATAGGTGAATAGAGGCTGTCGAATCAGAGGTGTTGTTCATTCTCAATTTTACCTATTTTCGCATGATCTGATGTAATATTCAATCTTAATTTTATAATTCCTATAAAAATAGTATGCTTTATAGCTGGAGTACATATAGTTTTGTGAATAAAGTGTTGATATTTAACACATAAAAGCTTCTCTTGAATGACTTTCACTCTTTGAAAATAAGGGTAATATCAGACGAGGAGGGTGATCTTATGCGAAAACGTGATGCAACGAGAAGAAAGAATCTACCACGAAAATCACGTCGGATGCGTATACGTAAACCAGATGAAACCAGTCTTGTTGTTGATCTAACACATCGGCGTATCTTTACCAACAATCGGTATGAACTATTCCGGCTCTTGAATGATATTTTTACAACACTTTGTTTTTTGACAGGTAGTTATTTCTTTTTTACCAGTGAAACGAAAACAGGTACGATTATGTTTATTATCGGTAATGCGAATACATTGCTACGAGCGATTATTTCTATTATTCAGCGTGTTCATATGGAATGGATTGACGATGAAAAAGGAAAAGAGACTTTTTATCCTTCTAAATAAACAGCAGGATATAAAGATAATATAAAGCACACCATTTGCATTCAGATTATAGATGATTATGAAAACAAAAAACGGCAACAAAAAACCTCAACGATAAGAGTTGAGGTTTTTTTATATTTAACTCTAACATGCACTCTATTTAATTCTAAGATAGGCTCTATAGAAATGCTGATTACCGATTTACTTTTTTCAACGCTTGAGTCGCTGGGCCTTCAATCACCTCACCATTATAGGCGAATCGTGCTCCGTGACAAGGACAATCCCACGAGCGTTCAGCTTCATTCCAACCGACTTCACAACCCATATGGGTACATGTCGTATCCACCATATGTAGAGCACCCTCTGGATCACGATAAGCACCGGTGCGTTTCCCATGATGCCAGATGACTCCGCCTTCATCATTGTCTAGATCATCGGCTTTACGGCGGTTAAAGTCTAATTTACCTGTAATCATTTCTTTAGCCACGTTCGCATTTTGGACAACAGCTGTTTTGATCTTAGTCAATAACGGTTGCTTGCGAGAAGGGTTAAACAGTTCAGCATACCGATTATCCCGACCCATAATCATATCTGTCATCATATGAGCTGCAAGTGTACCTGAAGTCATCCCCCATTTGGCAAAAGCGGTACCGACTAGAATATTCGGTTCATCTTCTGTGATATAACCAATACATGGGATATCATCAAGCGAAAATAAATCTTGAGCTGACCAGCGGTAGGGAATTTCTTTGATCCCCAGTAACATGCCTACAAAGTGTTCCAAACCTTCATAATGCGTAATCGTCTCATCTTCTTGACCTGTTTTGTGTCCATTACCGCCAACGATCAACATTTCTTGTCCATCAATCGTAGCCGAACGAAGAGAGTGTTTTGGTTCATCTACACTCAGATACATCCCACCGGCAAAAGTCGTCTCTGCACGAACCGCTAATGTATAAGAACGTTGAGCACGTAGACGAGCAAAGTAAAACCCATTCTGGTCAGTGACTGGATAATGCGATGCGGATACTACTTTGTCGCAAGTGATACCAAATTCCTGATCTTGTATCAACAGACGTGGACGATCTCCTGATTCCACTTCTTCAATCATCGTATCTTCATAGACTGTTCCACCGAGTAAAAGGAATTGTTGCAACAAGAACACAAGGTATTGTAACGGATGGAATCGTGCTTGATCCGGTAAAGCGATAGCTCCTTTGACACTTAACGGAATAGGCAACGAATCAACCCATTCGCCAGGAATACCCAGCTTACGGTAAGCATCCATTTCTTTTTCCAACTTTTTGAGTGTAGCATCGTCGGACTCTACATAGATGTAAGATGTCTCTTGTTGCCAATCACAATCAATCTGATGTTCTTCAACCAGACGGCGCATATAATGGAGTGCTTCTTGGGCACCTTCATAATAAAGAATAGCTTCTTCTTCACTAAAATTGCTGATCAACTCATTATAGATCATGCCATGTTGCGAGCTGACTTTGGCAGTTGTATATCCTGTCGTTCCATCTAATACTTTGCCACTTTCTACTAAGACTACTTTTTTACCTTCTTGAGCCAGTAGATAAGCCGCTGTAATGCCTGTGATCCCTGCTCCTACAACAACAATCTCTGTATCCAATTCTCCTTGCACACTAGGAAAAGTAGGCAGATCGACCGTAGCTCTCCACAGCGAAGATGGATATTCAGGTAAATTTTGAGGCGATGTATTTTCAGACGTTTCTTCATGAGATGGTTCTTGCATCGTTGTCCTCCGTCCGGTTCTGTAATAAGAACGCTATAATTTGAAATTCATAGGTTTTCATTTTTATTATTACCACCGTATGGATAAGACTAAGCGCTTGGCTATACGTGAAAAGATGTATATGCAGGAATTTCATGGTAAAATAGAACACTTCACCAACCACAAAGGAGAGATACATATGACCCAAGCAACGAAAAAACGCAAATCACGTCTGTTTATCATGGGAAGTGTCGTTTTACTTTTGGCTGTAATGACAGGATGCCAACAAAGTCAATCAGCGACGCCAGCGACTACGGAACAACCGACTACAACGCCAACCCAGACTACTGAAAATGCAGCAAGTAATCAAGCAAATAGCATATCAACAAGTTCCAAAGCAGATTCAACTACATTCACAGAAGAGCAAGTAGAGCAAGCTATCCAATTCGCTGCTAATTACAAAAAAGATCAATATACAGTAGGCGAGGAATACAAGAAAAAAACTTCACTAGAAGAAATGATCGAACAAGAAATGACGAAAAATGAATCCTATCTTACAGAAAAACAATTACAATATCAGACTGTATCCAGACTGCTCACTTTACCTATGCAGTTAGCTGTTAAAAAGCAAAGTACCTTAAGCCCTGAAGATCTAGAAATACACAAAAAAGAACCCCAAACCAGACAAGGGGTTCTGCAACTTTCTTATACAATGAAGATCGCTTTTGCGAACGGAGAGCCAAGTATTCCTGTCGAGGGCGAATTACAATTACAGCCTACCGCAGATACATGGAAAGTTAGCTATGATGTGTTTAATCATAACGACTTATTTAACATCATCAATGCCAAATCGTAAAGTGTAAACTACATTTGTATAGAAATATGATCAGGGTGATTATCGCAATTATCGAAGTAATTCTTGTAAAGTCTGTTGCCAGCGTTCCAATACTTCGTCTGCTTGATGAAGCTCAATCGTGATACCGGAAGTAAGGGTAGCATATTTGGCAGTATCTTCGCGAATATGCTCGATGGTAGCGACAAATCGTGCTCTAGCATAGAGGGCATCTGGTAACGCTGGCAAAGGCGTAAGCGATATACGCAAAGCATAAGACACCCCTTGCCAGACAAACGTTAGTAACGCTTGCCCAGTACGTAAAATATTAGTGGTCGTTGTTGTACCTTCCCATAGAGCGAGTCGTAGATGCTCGCTATCTATGGCGATCACTTCACCGACACTAACCATGGCTTGATGCGGATAACCATCTTCATTAACCGTAAGAAGAGGCATCGCTAATTGCTTTTTTTCATGTAATTGCTGTCCATCGAATAACTCTAATAATACAGGGGAAAGTGAGACAGTATTCATCAGTAGACACATCCTTTTCTAAAAAAAATGTCTTGCTATACCCTAACCATCTATGTTAAAAATATATTAATTATACCCGAGTCTGTTGAACCTGTAATCTCTGGGATAGAAGCAGGAAGATTCAACGACTTGAATTGGAGAAGGAGGTGAGGCAGGATGTTGTATTTCCTATTATCTATTACGCTTGAGCGCAGACCGCTTGGTAGCTATAGTATTATTCATTCATTTGGCGAAGACGGGAGAAGTCTGTCCAAAAATGAATATCTTTATTATGGCGAAATGCCGCTCCTGCCTTTATCTCCAGACGGATACAGAGCGTAAGTTTGTCTAGATACGAAGCTACGATTGATCGGTGCAACGGAAAGCAATTCCGATATAATCACTTCGTACGTTCTAGCAAGCCACACGTAACACTCTATACCTGCTGGCATATAAAGCGTCTGCTCTGATGCAAGCAAAAACAGAGAAGTCGCAGGGACATTTCCCTGCGGCTTTTTTGTGTTCTTTACCCTATGCGCACAGATCAGATCGCAAGGCAGAAGCGCATTTCCCTCTACTTTATATACTCAGAGGAGAATGAACAATATGTCTATTATGATCGCCTGTCAGCAGGTTCAACAATATTATGGTGCCGAGCATGTGTTAACGAATGTTACTTTTGAAATTCACAGTGGTCACAAAGTCGGTCTGATCGGAATGAATGGGGCAGGCAAAACAACGCTGTTTCGCATTTTATCCGGTCAAGACAAACCGTTTCAAGGAGAAGTCCATATCCAAAAAGGTGCTAGAGTGGGTTATCTGCAACAGATGCCTGTCTATGCTCCAGATATAACGATCTTAGAAGTTCTGCAAGAAAGCTTTATTCATCTGACCCAATTGCAAGAACGAATGGAGCAACTAAGTATACAGATGTCAGACGAACATCTGGGAGAAGAACAGATGCAACGGATACTTCAGCAGTATGGAGAAGCACTGGATACCTTTGAGCGTGGAGGCGGGTATGAAATGTCTGCTCGAATCGATCGAATCGCGAATGGTCTAGGGATTCCTGCTGAGCATTACGATCGGTCGTTCGAAGGGCTATCCGGTGGAGAAAAGACTAAAGTCGGTCTGGCCACACTATTACTCACCGATCCAGATGTACTGCTTTTAGATGAGCCGACCAACCATCTAGATATGGATGCAGTCGTCTGGTTAGAACAATTTATCAGTCAATCGACAGCAACGGTAGTCGTGATTTCGCATGATCGTTATTTTTTAGATAAAGTAGTCCATCAAATTGTAGAACTAGAGGACGGAGAAGCTACCACGTATCCGATGAGCTATTCAGCATATCGAGATGAGAAACAGCGCCGTCTGGTCAGACAATTCGAAGATTACAAAGATCAGCAAAAAGAAATTAAACGCATCAAAGAGTCGATCAAACGTCTGATCGAATGGGGGAATCGCTCTAATCCGCCTAACCCATCGTTCCACCGCAAAGCGGCTTCGATGCAGAAAGCATTAGATCGTATGGAAAAGGTTAAACGTCCAATTATGGATCGTGCACAGATCGAACTGGATTTGAGACAGAAAGATCGTTCCGGTGATCGTGTATTAGTACTGGATCGAGTCAATAAATGCTATGGAGATAAAGTCTTGTTAAACCAAGCCTCGGCTCTATTACGATATGGGGAAAATGCTGCGATTATCGGTGGCAATGGTGCAGGCAAAACGACCTTATTACGTATGATACTGCAACAAGAATCAATCGATGCCGGCACATTGTCACTCGGCTCACGTGCCGAAGTCGGCTATCTGGCGCAAGAAGCCGCTACACCTGATCTGGGAGAAACAGTACTGCAATGGTTCAAGCTAGCGGCGAAGATGGAAGAAGGCGAAGCCAGAGGACAGTTGGCGAAGTTCTTATTTTACGGATCAGACGTGTTCAAAAAAGTCTCCGGTCTATCCGGTGGCGAATGGAGCCGTCTCCGTCTAGCCATCCTGATGCACGAACGCCCGAATCTGCTGATTCTGGATGAACCGACCAACCATCTGGATATTTCCGCCAGAGAAGCACTGGAAGAAGCATTAGAAGAATTTCCAGGAACGATTTTGACCGTTTCCCATGATCGCTATTTTATCAATCGAATTGCAGGTCAGATTTGGAGTCTGGATAGTGGAGTGTTGAGTGTGAATTTGGGGAATTATGAGGATTGGCGAGAGTGGAAGGAGAAATTAGGTAATTAATAAAAATAAAAAGAGATTCTTTTTAGAATCTCTTTTTATTTTTAATTTTATTTAGAATCCTACTCCATTGCTATTAGTAGTTATTTTGCTATCAAAGTTAGAAGAATTTATCACTGGACTGCTAATTAATATCAAAGCTAGACTTAGCAACAATGTGAATTTTCGCATCATTATTCACCCCTCTAATTAGATTTTCGTAAAATTCTTTCTGATTATCTGTAGAAAAAGCTTTGAATTGTTCAAATAAAGATACACAATCTAGAACTTTATTTTTATTAACTATTTCTAGAGCCATTTCTAAACTTTTTAAAACGTATTTTATTCCATCGTTGTGTAATTCTCTTATTAAAAAATAGAGAGCTAATTCATAATAGAATGTTACCAACCGTGATTTATAGGTAGATTTTTGATAATAATCATTTTGAAAATTGATTTCAGAATCAAATGATATTGAAAAAGTTTTCAAAGTGTTTTTAATATCAAAGTTGTATTTATTAGCAGCTTCTAAAATTACTATTATACTAGGCAATATTTCATTTGGATGTCTTTGAAGAAAATTAACATACTCATCTAAATTAGAGTCGTCACCCATTAACAAGTCTAAATTATGTTTGTTTGCTATAGCAGCTAATTTAAATTTATCAACTTCTTTTTGACCCACGCTATCTAAATCAGGAAACCAACTTAAATCAGCATATCCAGATATATAAGATTTTGCATCAAGATATTTTCCCAAGGATTCTAGAGCAACAGACTTCAAAAGAAAGCTTTGTCCATAATACACAACTATATGACGCTCTGTCTCTTTTGGTGCAATTATTTTTTCAGGATAATGAGGATCAATCTTATAAACTTGTTCTAATAATAATTTTAATTCATCAGCACAGTACTCCATTGTTTTCCAGTCTTGAAGAGTATAATAAACATTTGCTAATTGAAGTAATGCATCTAACATTAAATTTTCGGGTAATCTATTACGATAAGGTTCAAAGCGTATTGCTGATCTAAAGCTTTTTTCTGTATTCTCACCAATCGAAGCTCTAAAAACTCGATAATGCGAAATCGCTAATCTTTCAGAATGCTGATGCTTTTCGTTCTCAATCACACATTCATAGAATGGCAACGACTCTTGTACCTTACCTTCAGCATACAATTCTTCAGCCAATCCAAAGATTGATATCGTATTGTTCAAATCCTCCATCAAACGATCAAGAACTTCTTTGATACAATCATATCTGCCAATCTCTGTACAACGCAATAAAAATGCCTTGATCCGACGCCAGTCTGCTTTTTCATTAATAAAACATTCGTCCACATAATACTCATACATCCAGCCTTCTGCATGACCCAAAGCTTCTGCCATCAAGTCTAACTGCCGAATAGAAATCGATTTTGGAGGATTACCATTCAAGATCCCGCTGATGATACCACGGTTGATTCCAGCCTGTTTACCGAAGCTGCTTAATGAATGACCTTTTTGTCGAATTCCTTTTTCAATCTCAAGCCGTATGGTTGTGGTGTTGGTAATCATAACCGAACACACCCCTTTATGTTGAAAGTTTCCCATTGTTGCGCCCCAGTAAGCCCATGAAATTCAAATTTATTACATTATACATTACGCTTTGAACGGGGGTCAATTACTTTTAATCAAATCTTCAAAATTTAGGAATCACAAAAGACATAGTTACCATGCAAGGGAAGTCATGGTTTCTATGTCTTAGGGGTAACTTAATTCCCATTTTTAGAAATCAGTCGAAGTTTTTTTAACCGTTCAAGATAATCTAATGTGCTATTTATAAAATATATTGTATCTACAGATTATGAAACGCCCAAAAGGTAATAAAGTATCATACGATCAACTTATGCACTGATCTTACGTCAGGCAAATGAAGCTAAATAGTTAGCACAATAGATAGATTATTCTTTATGTTCTCTAGGCATTTCACGTAATTTTTTGAATAATGCTAGACAATCTATAATACGTCCACGATTATACTTTTCGACTGATGTTTCTAGGGCAATTAGAATTTTTTCGAGCTTTTCATCATAGACATTACGATTGCATTGATACAGAGCCAGTTGGTAGTAAATGTTGATATAACGGCTAATTCCAATCGGAATATCTTTATAATGATCCCTTAAAAATTTGCCATGATGGATATAATCTAAAATATCATTTGGATAAATAATGTCGTCATAATCAGCAAGAATATCATCAATATTCATATTATATTTATTGGCTGCTTTTGAAATGATCACTAAACTAGGCAATGCTTCACCGGGATGAGCTTTTAGTAATTCAACATAATCGACTAATTTATCTGTATTCCCTGTTAATAAATCCAAATTCAATTCATTGAATACAGCATATAGTTTGAATTTTTCGACATCTTCTTTTCCGATGTCATCTAAACCTTCAAACCAGCTCAAATCGGCAAACTCTTTCAAATAAGGTCGAGCTTCATCGTACTTTTCCATATGTTCTAACGCCACAAATTTCATAAGATGGCTTTGTGCATAATAAGTCACCAGTGGTCTTTCTAAAAGAACCGTTGTAACAGGTAAGTTCTTTTTTCTTCTTTTACATTCTTGGGCGTAGATAATATTAGATAACACATTCAATTCATTGGCACAGTCTATAACCATATCCCAATCCTGAATAGTGTAATAGATATTGGAGAGTTGTAGTAAAGCTTCCAGTCTCAAATGATCGGGTAAGCGATTACGAAAAGGATGAAAAACCATAGCCAGTCTAAGATTATTTTCGATAATCGGACTGGTTCTTGCTCTAAATATTCGATAATGACTGATGGCTAACCGCTCAGAATGATAATTACGCTCATTCTCGATCACACATTCATAAAAAGGCATCGCCACAATGGCTTGATTTTGCTCTACTAATTCTTCTGCGAGATCAAATACATGAGCGACATGGGCAGGGTCTTCCATCAATGAGTTTAAAATATCACCGATTAGATCATCACGATTGAGTTCGATGCAACGGAGTAGAAGTGTACGAACACGTCGCCAATTCGTTTTATTTTCTTCTGAAAAGCATTGTTCTACAAATAATTCGTATAGCCAGCTTTCCGGTTTGCCCAGAGCTTTAGCCATAGCATCCAATTGAGTGATCGACATGATTTTGGGAGGGTTTCCATTCAACGTAGCACTCAAAATACCACGATTGATTCCAGAAACCTTACTAAAATGACTAAGCGAATAACCCTGCTTATGCATTTCGGACTCAAGTTCAGTAATTAGGGTTATTCGATGCTTCATGCAGATCACCTCGATGTAGTAGGGTATATGTTAAGGCATGGAACGAATGACATTTTGTAGTAAAGAAGTATAGTCTAAATTGAGATTCATATTGCATTTACGTAATGATGTATCAAAGCGTTTAATCGTATTTTGAAGTTTAGTAGACTGACTCGCATGTTTCGATTGATAGACAGCTAACTGGTAACACATATTTGTATACTGATTGTCTGCCACAGATTTTTTTTTCGCTGAATGATCCATATATAAGTTCGTTGTAATATGCTCATGGAATTTTTCGATAATATGATCAACCACAATATTGTATTGATTTGCAGTACTTAGAATCGTCAGCAACCCCGGAATCGTTTCCTTCGGATAGTTTTCCAAAAAGGCAACATAACCATCCAGTACACTAAAATTCCCTTTATATAACTCGGTACAGTAGCTGTTGCCTTGAGCAAATATTTTGAAGCGTTCTACTTCTTGTTGTCCGCACTCATCCAGATCGTCTAACCAACTCAGATCACTATATTTCCTAATGTATGTTGTTGATTCTTCATATTGTCCTACTTTTTGATAAAATATGGATTTGATAAGATACCCTTGTCCATAGTAAACAACGAAAGAACGCTCACTTTTGAGATTATGGTATTTCTTTTCTTTATAAAGTCGATTGGATAATTCGATTAAAGCATCTCCGCACTTTTCCATCAGTAACCATTCGTTAGCGGTATAGTACACATTTGCCAACTGCAACCAAGCATCTAATTGCATATAAGAAGGCAGACGATCACAGAAAGCTTGGAAAGTCACAGCCGCTATAAAGTTCTGTTTAATATCGCGTTTAATCGAATAGCGGAAAATACGATAATGACTGATCGCCAGCCGTTCTGCTTGGTAGTTGCGCTCATTACTCACGACACATTCATACAACTGCATAACACTGTCACTCGGATTATCTACAATGAGTTCTTCAGCCAATTCAAAAACGTGATTAAGATAGGATATGTCTTCAAGCAACAAGCACAAAATACGATCAATCAAAACGTTTCGATTGAGTTCAATACAACGGAATAGGAGTGCGCTAACACGTCGCCAATTCGTTTTACCTTGTTCGTCAAAGCATTGTTCTACAAACAGCTCATACAGCCAACCTTCTGGCTTGCCCAAAGCAGTATTCATTGTATCTAACTGATTAATCGACATCGGTTTGGGAGGGTTTCCATTCAATGTGGCACTTAAAATGCCACGATTGATTCCAGAAATTTGACTGAAACGACTAAGAGAATAACCTTGTCGGGAAATCTCATTTTCTAACTCCGTACATAAGGCTATTCGGTTGTCCATACAGCTCACCTCTTGACTGTTGTATTAAGGCATCGAACGAATAAAAAGTTGTAGCAAAGACGTATAGTCCATCGTACGGCTCATATTGTATCTACGTAATGACATATCAAATGTATTCAATGTATTTTTGAAAATAATAAATTTTTCTTAAAGTTTATCTATATGTCTTTCGGTTGACAGAGCAACATCATTCTTATCTAGTTAATTATAGTTTTAATTTATTTTCCTTATAACAAATATAAATTCTGCTAAATCAAAACGTTTCGATAAACATATTGCTCATATCACCAGCCTTCCGGTCGATCGAGAGCGGCTGCCATACGATCTAGCTGGTTGATCGATATTGATCGAGGTGGATTGCTGTTGAGCGTTGCACTGAGTACTCCACGATTAATACCAGATATCTTTTCAAACTGTGTTAAATTGATTTGTCTGCGTTGAAGTTCTTGCTCAATATGAGAGCGTACTGTATCCAGTGGGCTCATAAACGGTAAGCACCTCCGAAAAATACAATAATCCTTATACGATTCCAGAAAATGATAGTTTTTATTATTCTATAAGTTACTTAAAATGTCAGAGTACCTTTTTTAGTAACTTAGTATAAGGGTTCTATTGACCTATAGAATTTGGGAGTAAACACTCACGGATTACAAAAAAAGGTTGTGATTACAAAATAAAAGAATCCGTTTTTTGAAAACTCCTGTAATAATAAGGATACAAGTTACTTCACTACTGACCTATAAACGGACACGTAGAAGTACAAATGTTGGCTGACAGGATCTCACTACAATCCTATATACCCTAAGCTCATCAGCACGATAGCCACACCATTAGTAAAGTAGCTTGTCGTTTGAACAGAATCATCCTATAGCAATATAGAAACAACTAGCCATACCCTAGCAAGTAAACGTAGTGAGTCCGAAGAATTCTATAGCAACATACCACATAAGTATTAAATTAGTTGATATCATAGAACACCTAAATATTCCCTAAATGAATAGAGAAGACCAGAAAAGAGCATGATCGCCTACAGATCACGCTCTTTTCTGGCGTTTAATGACTACTTTGTTGAATTTCAAAATATTTCCAAAATATATCTTCTAAAATGGTTTTAAATGGATATTTTTGTGGTATATTCTATAAGCTGTTATTTTATATCTAACATGGAGGCTTATGAATGAACAGAGTCAGCATAGCGTTTACCGATTGTGTTAAAAAGAAAATGATTTGGAATCTGATCCCGGCGATGATTATCTTTTTAGTGTGGATGTATGGTATTCATGTCAGTGTCTACGAAGCCATAGGATCTGCTGTTATTGCAGTCATCGTATTAACGATTGGTGATATGATTTCTAGTTATTTTTTTGGCGACACATTCAATACGAATCATCGTACACACTAAGCGAATACTCTAACTTCTATTCTTTCTTCACACTATAAATGAACCTACCTTTCTTCCTATACTATGGAAAAGTTAAAATAAATTGTTGTTTACAAAAAAACAAAAAGTACTGTTTTAAAAACATGTGTCATACTCGGTGGCAAGAGTAACAAGGAGATACGTTATTCTGCCCGGTGATGCGCCCCACGTAGAACTGTGCAACGTCAATCTAGAACACATAAATAGCTAAATGATAAAGAGCATCTTGATCTCGGAAATATACCGGATTAAGGTGCTTTTTGTTTCAGTAAGAGAGCTGTGGCTTATTATGAGAGAAGAGACTATTTCTTTGCTGAGATCAACTGACAAACTCAAAAGGGAAATTTGGTTTTTTTGATAACTTGTGGGAAAATATAGAGGCACAGTGGTTTCTATAAATACTGTAGATTTGCAAAACTAGAGGTCTGCTTCAAATTGGTTTATGATAAATAGGAGGTGATCGATATGAGTGCATTCAAATCATGGTTAAACAGTACGAAAAGCAACTTGAATGATCAGATGAAAAAGTTCAAAAATAAGGACTTTTTAGAAGCGATCGTAGCAGGTTGTGCTCTTGTAGCGGCAGCAGATGGTAATATCAGCGCAGATGAAAAGCAAAAAATGGCAGGTTATATCGGACGCAATGAGCAATTGAAAGTGTTTGATATGAGCTTGGTGATTGCTCGCTTTAATCATTATGTAGAAAATTTTGAATTTGATGCGATTATCGGTAAGCAAGAAGCGCTTAAAGCGATCAGTAAATTCAAAAGCAAACCTGAAGAAGGTCGCTTGTTGATTGGTGTATGTAGTGCAATTGGTTCAGCTGATGGTGACTTTGATCCTCAAGAGCAAGCGGTTGTACGCGAAATCGCGACAGTTCTTGGCTTGAATGCTTCTGAATTTGGACTGTAAGTCGGGTAAGAATGAAGGCAGTTTCAAAAAAGTTGAAACGATTCTCCGGTAATAACAGTATTACATATCAGTATTACAAAGGAGGTCATATCATTTTATGAGTATCAGCTTAGTCAAAGGTCAAAAAATTGATTTAACCAAAGGCAATAGCGGTCTGAATCAACTGGTGGTTGGTTTGGGTTGGGATCCCGCAGAAACGCAATCTAAAGGATTCTTCGGTATGAAAAAAGCAAAAGCAGATATCGACTGTGATGCTTCAGCGATTCTGTTGGATGCAAATGATAAATTGACCAAAGCTACCAACTTGGTCTGCTTTCATAACTTGACGAGCGGTTGTGGTTCTGTCAAACATAGCGGCGATAACCTAACTGGTGAAGGTGCAGGAGACGATGAGCAAATCCATATCGATCTTTCTAAAGTACCTGCTGATGTGAATAAAGTGCTCGTTGTGGTTAATATTTATCAAGCAGAGCAACGCAAACAAGATTTCGGTATGATTTCGTCTGCTTATATTCGCATTATGAATGGACAGAATCAACAGGAATTGGTTCGCTTTAATCTGACGGATGATTATTCCGGTATGACAGCATTGATTACGGGTGAAATTTACCGTAACGGAGCAGAATGGAAATTCAACGCAATCGGTCAAGGAAAACAGGCCGCACATATCGATATTTTGGCTCGCCAATATTCGTAATCAGTAAGCGTTATCTTCAACAGCAACTCCAAATCATACACATGGAAAGAAGGAATTGAACATGGGAATTAACTTATCTAAAGGACAAAAAGTAGATTTAACGAAAAGTAATCCAGGATTGGCTAAGATCACTGTAGGTCTTGGTTGGGATACAAATAAATATGATGGCGGCGGAGAGTTCGATTTGGACGTATCTGTATTTTGCGCGAATACTGAAGGTAAAGTATCTAGCGAGAAAAACTTTATTTTCTTCAACAATCCTCAAAATGAAAATGGTTCTGTCGTACATACAGGCGACAACCGTACAGGCGCAGGCGATGGCGACGATGAGCAAATCAAAGTAGACATCCCGAACGTACCTGCTGATGTAGACAAAATTGCATTTACAATCACAATCTATGAAGCAGCAGCTCGTAACCAAAACTTCGGTCAAGTATCTAACGCTTACGTTCGTATCGTAAACGATGATAACAACGAAGAATTGATCCGCTTTGACCTTGGAGAAGATTTCTCTATCGAAGCAGGTGTAGTTGTTGGTGAATTGTACCGTCATGGCGCAGAGTGGAAATTTAACGCAATCGGTAACGGCTACAAAGATGGTCTTGCAGGATTGACACGCGACTACGGCTTACAATAAACGTTTGGTATCTAGCGTTTGGCAGTAAAAACGCGACCCAGTGCAATGAAAAAATGATTTTTGCAAAGCAAAATATCTTACTTCTAGCGTTTGGCAGTAAAAACGCGACCCAGTGCAATGAAAAAATGATTTTTGCAAAGCAAAATATCTTACTTCTAGCGTTTGGCAGTAAAAACGCGACCCAGTGCAATGAAAAAATGATTTTTGCAAAGCAAAATATTGTAACATTTTCTATCTTTTAAATAAGCTGTCAACGAGGCGGAGCGCATAGCTCCGTTTTGTTTCAGTCTCATACGTAGTATGACATTACAGTGATGGTAAGGAGTGAACAGAGGATGACCATTAATTTATCCAAGGGGCAACGGATCGACCTTACGAAAACAAATCCAGGACTAACACGTGTTGTGGTAGGTCTGGGCTGGGACACGAACAAATATAGCGGTGGTAGCGATTTTGACTTGGACGCTTCGGCATTTTTATTGCATGAAGATGGCAAAGCCAAAACAGAAACGGATTTTGTATTCTACAATAATCTAACGACCTACAATGGTGCTGTTACGCATACCGGAGATAACCGAACAGGTGAAGGTGACGGGGACGATGAGCAGATCGTTGTCGATTTCAGCAAAGTACCTGCTAGCATTTCGCGTATCGGAATTACCGTTACGATTCATGATGCTGATGCACGTGGACAGAATTTTGGACAGGTAAGTGCTGCTTTTGTACGGGTAGTCAATGAAGATAACAATAGTGAAATTTTGCGCTTTGATCTAGGTGAAGAATTCTCTACAGAAACAGCAGTAGTGTTCTGTGAGTTCTATCGTCAAGCAACAGATTGGAAGTTCCAAGCGATCGGTAGTGGATTCTCAGGCGGACTGGCAGCATTGTGTCAGAACTACGGATTACCAGTATAATCCTGTTGTCTCAACAAATAAGGCAAAAGCATGAACTATACATGAATAGGGTGGGTTTCCTGCCCTATTTTTTTTAACTCGTCACTAGCATTTAATGCTAAAATAGGAAAGAACAATGGACCATTTACGTCATAAATTACGGGGTTAAACAATTATGAGTGTAGCTATTGTTAAAGGACAAAAAACAGACATAACCAAAACAACACCAGGGCTTCAACAGCTTATTATTTCGCTGGGTTGGGAAGCACCTGCTTCATTAGAATTAGATACTTCTGCTTTTTTGCTTCAACAAAATGGAAAAGTGAAAAGTGATAATGATCTTATTTTTTATGGTAACCCGGGCAATTCTTTTATTACTTATGTTGAAAATGCGACAGGCAGTGATGCTCGTCAATTTAAAGTAAATGTAGGAGCGATTCCGCAAGATATTCAAAAAATTGCGGTAACGCTAACCATTTACAATAGCGATAAACCGACAGAAAATTTTAGTCAGGTGAATCGTACGTACTTACGTTGTACCCATGAAGCGACAGGTGCAGAGATTTTTCGCTATGATATCGATTCCCAATTTTCATCAGAAACTGCGATTGTGGTAGGGGAACTCTATCGTTATCAGACAGAATGGAAATTCGCAGCAGTAGGAGCAGGTTATTTTGGTGGACTTAAAGAATTATGTGGTAGTTATGGTGTTGAGGTAGAAGATACACCTGCTCCCACACCGCCACCAACACCACCAGTACCTCCTAAGCCTGTTTCGCCACCACCACCGCCGCCTCCTGCACCAGCTCCAATACCGGCGAAGCCGATGAATCTTAATCGACCATCGACTCCACCTCCTGCTCCTCCAGCGCCAACACCAGCTCCTACGCCTTCAGTAAACTTAAATCTATCCAAGATTGAGCTTAAGAAAAAAGGCGATGTGATTAATCTTCAGAAAAAATCGGGCGGTACCCTCGGGGAATTACTGATCAATCTGAACTGGAATCGTCAGGAGAAAAAAGGATTATTCAAACGTAGTTCAGGAGTCGATCTGGATCTAGGTTGCTTGTATGAATTACAAGATGGTGATAAAGGTGTAGTTCAAGCACTCGGTAATTCTTTTGGTTCTTTGACAAATTGGCCTTTTGTAGCGCTAGACGGTGATGACCGAACAGGTGCTATAGCAGGTGGCGAAAATATGCGGATTAACGGTAACAAAATATCCGAAATCAAGCGTATTCTGGTCTTTTCTTTTATCTATGAAGGTATTACACGTTGGACAGATGCCGATGGTGTCGTGACTATTTCTCAACAAAATGGACCTGATATTATTGTGCGTCTAGACGAAGCAGATAATCGCAGTCCGATGTGTGCGATTGCAATGATACAAAATGTGGGTAATGAAACTTTTAGTATCGAAAAGTTGGTTCAGTATTTCAAAGGTCATTCGGATATGGATCGTGCTTTCAATTGGGGCATGCGCTGGAAAGCCGGTAGCAAAGATTAGGCTATCGCTATAGATGATGATAATGAACATACACAGAATTTACACAAATCGGTATTACAAGTGTTGATACACCTCTAAAATAATTAGAATGTGGACATCACGCTTAACACACGAAGTGTATATGGAGGACGATGTATGGACTGGTTCAGTAATTTTTTTCAAAGTATTGCTGATAACTACGGTCACTTCTTCTCATGGAGTGAGATTGCTGCAACTCTATCCGATCCAGTGAGCTGGGGAGTTATTGCAAGTCTTGTACTATTAGAAGGATTATTGTCCGCTGACAATGCGCTTGTGTTAGCCGTTATGGTCAGACATTTGCCACCGAAACAGCAGAAAAAGGCTTTGTTCTATGGTATTCTCGGAGCCTATCTTTTCCGCTTTCTGGCGATTGGTCTTGGAACGTATCTGGTTACATTTACAGCAGTCAAAGTCATTGGCGGATTGTATCTGTTCTATATTGCGTACAAAGGATTATTCAAAGGCGGAGACGAAGACGAAGTACAGAACAAGCCAATGTCTTTCTGGAAAACCGTATTAATGGTTGAAATGATGGATATTGCATTCAGTATTGATAGCGTCGTGGCTGCTTTTGGTATCAGTAATGAAGTCTGGGTACTATTCCTGGGCGGTATTATTGGTATCTTGATGATGCGTGGCGTTGCTCAATTGTTCTTGAAACTGATTAATAAGTTCCCTGAACTTGAAAAAACCGCTTTTATTTTAATTGCGATTATTGCAGTCAAAATGATTGTAGGCGCATTTGGTTTTGAAATTTCTCAAGTGTTGTTTTTTGCAATTCTTATTGTGGTGTTTGTAGGAACGATGGTCATCAGTTCGATTCGTCGTAAAAAAGAACAGTCTTAATCAGGATTGCTGCTACAACAGATTGGATGATCCCTCCTGCCTGCACAATAGGAGGGATTTATTTATTATACGGCGGCTTAACAAGCTCAAGTTTCGGTGCAACAAAGGAGGAGACTTATGCGTTACTTTAATTATTTATCGCTTGAAGAAGAACAGGAATTGTTCTATTCAGCACCGATTCATTATAATAACTCTTCCGAACAGGAACTATTGGCGTATGCCGTAGGCGCAGCACTATATTGTCCTGCAACACGTCCCACAATTGCTAGAGATATTTTGACAGAGCGGCATCAAGGATTGACTTCATGGGTACTTGATCTAGAAGATGCTGTTGGAGATCATCAGGTAGCAATGGCTGAAGAATTATTAGTACAACAACTGACACAACTGTATATCCAATTACAGCAAGAACAGGTGCATAGAGATCGGTTACCTTTGTTATTTATTCGTGTACGCAGTATTGGGCAATTAGAGCGAATGATCGACCAGTTAGGCGAAATGATGAAGTTGATCACAGGCTTTATGTTACCCAAATTCGATCCTGAACAAGGATTGCAATATTTTCAAGCGATCGCACGTTATAATCAGGAGAAAGATATTCATGCTCCTGTATTGTATGGACTACCTATCTTGGAGACAGCTGCTGTGATCTACCGTGAAAGTCGGGTTGAACATTTATTAGCGATCAAAAAAATATTAGATACGTACAAACCGTATGTACTGAATGTACGGATTGGTGCGACTGATTTCTCCAGTTTATTCGGATTACGTCGTAGTCCAGATATGACAATTTATGATATTGCGCCTATTCGTGACTGTATGTCTGATATTATTAACTTATTCGGTCGCATGGATTCGCCGTATGTAATCTCAGGGCCGGTATGGGAATACTTTGCCAATGGTGAACGTGTACTCAAACCGATGTTGCGTCAATCGCCTTTTGAAGAAGCGCTTGGTGATGATGGACGTAAGTTACGGAAAGAGTATATTAATCGTCATGTGGATGGATTGATTCGCGAAGTCATTATGGATAAAGAAAATGGAATTATAGGCAAAACGATTATTCATCCAACGCATATTGGTCTGGTACAATCACTATATACAGTGACCCGCGAAGAATTTGAAGATGCGGAAAGTATTATTCGTAACAACAATGGCGAACTTGGGGTATTCAAAAGCGGTTATGCTAACAAAATGAATGAAATCAAACCTCATTTAAATTGGGCGCAAAAAATTATAGCAAGATCACAAATTTATGGGGTGCTACATGAACAACAACATTTCATCTCTCTTCTCTCAGAGCAAGAACAACGTATATACGTATAAGATTCTAGAAGACTTAACGGTAAACGTAGAAGTGCAACATAATCCTTTTCAATTAGAGTTAGATCACTTATTTACGATGGCAGCACGTATTAATCCTAAGCGCTCGTTTTTATTTGTCAGCAAAGTATTAGGCAAACATCTGGCGGTTGATCCTTATTTGTCATTGCTGAGTGGAGCAGTTCTATCATTGTTACTTTACAATGATATGCGGGAACAATCTGATCCCAAGATAACAGCGTTACTGCCTCGTATTCTACAAGCGATGTCATCCGGTGAAGGCTTGGCAGAAGCCTATCATGAATTGATGAACCTAAAGCTTGTTTTACCTGCGCCTGTATCGTTTATTGGCTTTGCCGAGACAGCGACAGCGTTAGGTCATAGTATGTATCAAGTGTTTGATCGGGGAGCTCAGTATGTACATACGACACGGCATGATATAGCCGGTCTATCCTCGGTAATTACATTTGAAGAAGAACATTCCCATGCAACAGCTCATCGCTGTTATGCCCAATCGGAAGGTATGATTACAGGCAACGATCCGATTATTTTGGTAGACGATGAGATTACGACAGGCAAAACAGCCCTTAATATTATTCGGGAAATTCATGCTGAATATCCACGTGATACGTATTATGTTGCTTCGTTACTGGATTGGCGAGAAGATGCTCATGTTCAGCGATTTGCTGATCTAGAACAAGAACTGAATATTACGATTACAGTGCTGTCATTGATCAAAGGACAGATTACGGTGGATGGACAACCAAGTCTGACTCATGATCCGATGACACTGCATGAGCAATTAGCAGATATTCCGGTAGATATGATTTATCTGGATCATCTGTTTGCACAGCAAGAAGGATATGCCTCTATTGATGGGCATGGTCAACAGAATCGTGCTTCATTGATGACAGGTACAGGACGATTCGGTATCGGTGCACATGATAATCTATGCAACACCATCAGTATAGAAAAAGCTGCACAATTACTTGTTGAGCACAGAACCGGTCAACGGACATTATGTCTAGGAACCGAAGAATTTATGTATATTCCGATGCGAATCAGTAGTGAAATGGGTGATGGCATTAAGTTCCATTCCACAACACGTAGTCCGATTTATCGTTCACTCATGCCGCATTATAGTATTCAGACAGGAGATACCTTCCCCTCTCCCGAAGATAGTAGTGTAACCAACTTTGTATATAACATTCCGGAAGGGCATTATGATGATGTATTTGTCTTTCTAGAACGCGATGTCCCTCAAGAACGTATCCAACCATTAATCGATGTATTACGCTCCAAGCTGTTCCAGCAGATTCATATCGTGATCTGTGGTCCTCAAATGGTGCAAGAGAAAGGGATAGATCATGACCGAACATAAACAAGAGCAATTGCTAGCATTCCCCTTACCACATCCAGAACCTCTTGGAAGCTACAGTCCATCCGATGTGATTTTCCTATTGAAAGATTTAAGTAATGTGAATTTAGAGCGTGGTACCGAGGAACGTGAAGAAGCGATCCAGACGGGAACCCACTATTCGGAAATGTTACCTGTAGAATATCAACCAACTCCTGAATATATTCAGTTATTTCATGAAACGTTAGCCGAATCTGCTGAAAAAGTAGCTTTGGCTGCGGGTGTAGTGAGTGAACTGATTTTGCATAAACGTGGTCAAAAACTGGTTCTAGCTTCGCTTGCTAGAGCAGGTACGCCTATCGGTATCTTGATGAAGCGCTATTTGATGCAACAATATGGATTGGATGTTCCGCATTACAGTATCTCTATTATTCGCGGTAAAGGGATCGACGAAAATGCGCTGAAATATATTTTCCAACAACATGGCGCAGAGCAAGAATTACAATTTGTCGATGGTTGGACAGGTAAGGGCGCAATCCGTCAGGTATTGATTCAGGCTTGTGATCAATTTGAAAAAGATTACGGGGTTCGTCTGAATGATGATCTCGCTGTACTGGCTGATCCAGGCTTCTGCTCGGATACGTATGGCACACGCGAAGACTTTTTGATTCCAAGTGCTTGTCTGAACTCGACCGTATCTGGATTGATGAGTAGAACGGTACTGCGTGACGATCTGATTGGTGAACATGATTTTCATGGTGCTAAATTTTATAAAGAATGGTTAGATAGCGATCTATCGAATGTATTTGTCGATCAGGTATCTTCTTATTTCCCTGCTATCGCTGAAGAAGCCAAAAAACAAGCGCAACAATTGCTCGATACGCCTGAACCGATCACATGGCAAGGGCTAAGTGATATTCGATCGATTCAAGATCAGTATGGGATCGAAGATATCAATCTAGTGAAACCGGGCGTAGGAGAGACGACACGTGTCTTGTTACGTCGTGTACCGTGGAAAATTCTTGTTGATCGTGAAGACAATCCGAATCTGCGTCATATTTTGCTGTTGGCTAAAGATCGTGGTGTGCCTGTCGAAGTCTATCCGAATCTAACGTATTCTTGCTGTGGCATTATTAAGCCAAGGCAGGGGGAAAGCGAATGATCTATGCTAGTGATCTGGATCAGACGTTAATCTATTCGGTACGCTCGATGGGAATGGATGTCGATCTATCGGTGATGCAACCTGCGGAGACGTACAAAGAACGGATTATTTCTTATATTTCCATAGCAACTCTTCAACAATTGCAACGTGTAGCTCAGCAGATCACTTTTGTACCGGTCACGACTCGTACACTCGATCAATATGCGCGTATTCATATTTTTCAAAATAACGTAATTCCACAATATGCGATTACCAGTAATGGAGCAAATATTCTAGTCAATGGAGTGGTTGATCAAGCATGGCACGAGCAGATTCTGGCAGATGTGTATGCCAAGTCGGCTCCTGCGGCAGAAGCATTAGCTATATTCCATAGCGTATCTGATCCCAGCTGGATCGTAGCGGAACATTTCTGGGAAAGTACATTTTATTCTATTGTAGTAGATCGTGAATTAATGCCACTGGATACTGTGCTTGCTCTTCAACCGCAATTAGAATCGTTAGGCTGGGGGATGTCAGTGCAAGGACGCAAAGTGTATCTGGTTCCTTTTCCAGTCAGCAAAAATCGGGCGATTACTGAAGTGAAGCAAAGAGTAGGCGCTTCGAAAGTAATTGCTTCAGGCGATTCGATTTTGGATCGTGGCTTACTGGATATTGCAGACTATTCGATCGCTCCTGCTCATGGTGAATTGTATCGTGAGTCAGTAGCTGAGCCTGCACTTCGTCATTATTCGTTTACATCTAAAGCAGGCATTTTTGCCGCAGATGAGATTCTGCAATATGTAGTGGCTACATTAGATACAGAAGGGAAAGTCAGCTATGAGTCATAAAGTACGGGTCTGGTTCAATCGTTGGTTTGCTGTCGGATATCATTATATGAACAATATTCGTCATAACCCGGATGGACTGGAATTTGAAATTTACGGTACACATCGGGATGCAGAACATGTTTCGTTTCAAGCTTGTGATTATACAGAGATCGAACCGGCGCTACCGGGTGATGAGTATGTAGCTTATTGTCTGGATTTCTGTAAGCGTCATAAGATCGATGTCTTTGTGCCACGCTGGCGGATGATCAATATTGTGAGAGCGATTGATTCTTTTGAAGCGATTGGTGTCAAAGTAGTAGCTTGTACGAATCTAGAACTACTGGATGTGATCGAAGATAAAGGTAACTTTTATCGTTCAGTCGAGCAGAATGGTCTGATGGTTGTGCCTGAATATCATCTAGTGCATAATGTGGCAGAATTCAAGCAAGCGTATGATGATTTGACTAGTAAAGGGCTAGGGGTATGCTTTAAGCCTACTCGTTCAGAAGGTGGACTGGGATTCCGCATTATTCAACCGAATTATAATGCTTTAGAGGAATTGCTAGACGTTCCCAATGTTAATATTTCGTATGAGCAAACGGTTCAGATCTTATCTTCTATTGAGTCTTTCCCTGAGCTTATGGTTATGGAAGTACTAGAAGGGCATGAATATAGTATCGATTGTCTGGCTTCTCCAACAGGAGAATTGTTAGCGGCTGTCCCTCGCCGCAAAGCCGATGGCGGACGTGCACGTTTACTTGAGAATGTACCGGAATTGATTCGACTTGCGGAGGAAGTGGCGCAGTTCTATAAGATTCCGTATAATTATAATTTACAACTGAAGTACCAAGGCGATATTCCCAAAGTGTTAGAGATCAATCCTCGTATGTCTGGTGGATTGCATATCTCCTGTCTGAGTGGTGTCGACTTCCCTTATTTAGCTGTCAAATTAGCATTAGGTCATGCTGTAGAAAAGCAGAATCCAGAGTTTGGTATTCTAGCGAGCTATGTAGAGCAACCTGTATTAATTCGTAAATTGGAACAATCTTAACTATAAAACGTATGTTATTAGATATGTTATTCAATAGTGCATTGTGATTTTAGACGAAAGGCAGGCGAACCGTAATGACGTTTTGGAAAACGTTTGGTAAATCAACCGTAGGTGGTATCGTAGGTTATCTAGCAGGAATATTAGCAGGATTTTGGTTTACAGAAGACTATATTACATTAATCTTCCCGGTTGTGGGGACGTTAGCTGGTGTGGTCTGGGCGAAGCTAAGCAGTAATCCTACCGCTAATCTAGAGAAACCACTCGCAGAACCTGTTCATGTGCAAGACACGCTTACAACCGATCAACCTCTTGTGCCGACCCTTACAGAAGAACGTCCTGCCAATCGTCTATCTTCCTCTAGCCCTACACCTGTTGTGGAACAAGAAGCCGTACCGCCGATTTTTCAACCGGTGCTAGAATATTTAGCGGTATTAGAAGATATGGTCATCTCTGAAGGGCAGAAAGACAATCTGGATAATGAGATTGTTGAAAAGTCCTGTTCGTTGTTTTTACGATTACAACGCGTATTGCCGATGCTAGGTGAGCTTCATAATGATGAGATCAACCATACGGTAAAACGACTGGTGCTGAAGGACTTAAACAGTATCATTAATCCCTTTTTGCGACTCAGTGGTGAAGCCAAGTCCAAAAATAGACGTGTATTACTCGATGGTATTCGAGATGTAGATAGCCGAATTACACATATCGTCAAAACGATAGAACATAAAGACTTGATGGAGTTACAGACAAGGGCAGAACTTCTTCACCAACGCTACTCCTGATTGACGGTACAATATCTATTTCAGTATGAAGAAGATGTTTATTGATAATAAGGAGGAAGAACTTATGGCAAGTCAACCTATTACTTTAAAAAAAGAAGACGAACACAAAGTCATGCAAGAAGCATCTATGATTATTCAGCGGGTATCGCAAGCGGATCAAATGCAGTTAGATACACTGATGGATGAAGTGGGTAAGCTCGGTATGCAGACGCAAGAGCGCGCAGGACAGACCCTACAGATGCTAGACCGTCCGGTCAATGATCTTATGAGCGGCAAGTCCAAAGAAGTGTCTAACTTGATCCTATCGCTTCGTAACGAGTGTGAAGAATTACAGCAAAGTAAAAACGTAGGATTATTTGGTAAATTGTTGCGTAAATCTCCTATCAAAAATTATGTATACAAATACCAGTCTGTCAAAACAAATGTAGACGCGATCGTAATCGGACTTCGAGATGGTAAAGATAATCTGGAAGAAAATATGATCAGTATGCGTACACTCAAACGCAATTCATTAGAAGAAATTTATCAACTCCAATATAAGATTGAGATGGGTAACAAGCTTAAAGATTTATTTGAAGCTGAAATTCAGAAGCCTGAAAATGCTCCTCGCAAAGTATATTTAGAACGGGGTCTACGTAAAGTGGTCACTCGTATTCAATCCATGACTGAAAATATTATGCTGTTTAACCAAGCAATTGCTGCAACCGATATCGTGAATGATACGAATGACAAATTGATTGATTCGGTCAATGATTCGGTCTATAAAGCCGCGAACTTGATCAAAATTTCAGCGATGATTGCGCTGGCGATCGAAGATCAAGAACGTGTAGCGAATGCAGTAGAAAGTGTAAACCAGACGATCGAAGATCAATTCAAGCGCAATGCTGAAATGCTCAAAGTGAATAGTGAACGTTCGGCTGAACTACTCAAAAAGCCTGCAATGTCATTGGATTCAGTCAATCAAGCGATCAATGATCTGATGTCTGCACTGGATAACTCGGAACAATCGAACCGTGATATTATTGCAAGCTGTAAAGATTATACGGTCAAATTATCCGGTATTAACGATATGATGACCAAGCGTCTAGGCTTAGATAGCGCAGATGTTAACAAAGATCCGATCGCTTCGATCACAGGCTCTCCATCCAATTCATTACCGTCTTCCCATACGGCTTCATCGCCTGCACGTGATCCATTATCTGATTTGTTAAAATAAAAAAAATCACTGAGAACAGTATCCTTTTACAGAGGAAACTGTTCTTTTTTTGTTTGTATGGCATCACTAATTATTACGCTAATTACTCATGGGTGATTTGGTATGTAAGGGCTTTCTTTTAGAAATAGTTTGTTTTAATATAACAATGAGGTACGAAAAAAAACACAAAATAAAATGAAATAACCTTCCAATATTCAATAAAATAACGATAAACTTAAAGGAGATATAATAATATGGAACAGACTCAGAAACACCCATTTCAAGATCATACGCTAGATATTGATACACGTGTACACGATTTGGTGTCTCGCTTGAACGATGAAGAAAAGATTGAATCCATGTTGCAATATCAGCCTGCTGTTGAACGTCTAGGTCTAGGCGGATATAAACACGGTACAGAAGCGGCACATGGAATCGCATGGCTAGGTGAAGCTACCTTTTTCCCGCAACCGACAGGATTAGCCTGTACTTGGGATGCTGAATTGATGAAAAAAATCGGTAATGTGATCTCAGATGAAGCGCGTGTAGTCTACAAACGCAATCCAGAAGTGAATGGTCTAACATTGTGGGCACCGACGGTAGATATGGAACGTGATCCACGCTGGGGACGTAACGAAGAAGCTTATGGAGAAGATCCTAAGTTAACAGGAGAATTAACCAGTCATTTAGTGCAAGGTATTCAAGGAGATCATCCTACATATCTCAAAGCTGTAGCTACGTTAAAGCATTTTCTTGGCAATAATAATGAAGTGGAACGTGGCAGTGGTTCTTCCAGTATCGATCCACGGAATATGCGTGAATATTATCTAAAAGCATTTGAACAGCCTTTTGTAGAAGGCGGAGCAAAGTCGATGATGACGGCTTATAATTCGATCAATGGAACGCCAGCTATTTTACATCCACTGGTGAATGAAGTGGTTAAAGGCGAATGGGGAATGGACGGATTTATCGTTAGCGATGCAGGCGATGTGATGGGTATCAAAAATGATCATCATTATTATGACTCTCATACCCCGGGTGTTGCCGAATCGGTCAAAGCAGGAATAGATAGTATTACTGATGATCCTGAATTATCCAAAACAGCTTTGCGTGAAGCTTTGGCGAATGGTCAGCTTACATTTGAAGATATTGATCAAGCATTATTTAACACATTCCGTGTTCGTTTTCTGCTTGGTGAATTCGATTCTGCGGAATTGAATCCGTATGCTCATATCGGCGAAGAAGCTATGATGACCGCAGAAGCCAAAGCATTATCCCTTGAAGCTTCACGCAAGTCAATCGTACTCCTCAAAAATGACAATCAGACATTACCATTATCCAAAACAGCAACTGGAAGTGTAGCTGTGATCGGTGAACTGGGAAATGCAGTCTATCGTGATTGGTACTCCGGTACATTACCTTATGCCGTTACTGCACTTGAAGGTATTCAACAGAAAGTGAATAGCAAAGTATCATATCAAGATGGTAATGATCGAATTACTTTAACGTCGACAGCAACAAGAGCACCATTGTCGATCCAACCTGATCCTGTACAAGAGTCTGTAACAGCTTCAGTCACATCAGCTAATCCTAATGATATTCAATCGAACAAACCGATTACAGGTGTACTGAGTGCTGCTAGCGAGTCTACAACAGAGCAGACTGTATTCGAATTGTCTGATTGGGGATTCGGCAGTTATACGCTACGTGCGCCTAATCATAAATATTGGACAAGCAATGATGATCAAGGCATCGTGACAGCTTCTGCTGATGAAGCATATGGTTGGTTTGTAAAAGAAGTATTTGGACTTCAACCTCAAGCGAATGGAACGACAGCCATAACAACCTGGAATGGTAAAACCGTTTCGGTCAATCCGACTTCCAGGCAATTAACGATCATAGACACACCAGAATCGCTAGACGAACATGCTTCTTTTGAAAAGACAATCGTTGAAAATGGATTAGAGCAAGCAATCGCAGCAGCCAAAGAAGCAGAAACAGCTATCGTATTTGTCGGCAACAATCCATTGATTAATGGTAAAGAAGAGATTGATCGTCCAAGTTTAGAATTAGCGGCATCCCAACTCCATATGGTACAAGAAGTATACAAAGCGAATCCTAATACCGTAGTCGTAGTGGTGGGAAGTTATCCATTTGCGATGGAGTGGGTAGAAGAACATATTCCTGCGATTATCTATTTATCTCATGTAGGGCAAGAATTAGGAAATGCGGTAGCTGATGTATTATACGGAGATTATGCTCCAGCAGGTCGCCTGAATATGACATGGTATCGTTCAGAAGAACAACTGAGTGATATTCGAGATTATGATATTATCCGCACAGGTAGAACATATCAGTATTTTGAAGGAGATGTATTGTATCCGTTCGGTCATGGGTTAACGTATGGGACGTTCCAATATAGTAATATTCAAGTGGTCTCGTCTGAATTAGAAGTGGACGAAGTGATCGAATTATCGGTACAGGTCAAAAATATCAGCGAGATGGATAGCGAAGAAGTGGTGCAATTGTATACACATGTTGATCATTCGCGTGTGAAGCGTCCAATCAAAACGTTGCAAGCCTTCCGCCGTATACATCTAGCAGCTGGAACATCACAGACCGTGCATTTTACGATACCTGTGAAAGAACTATCATTCTGGGATGTAACACGTGATCTGTATTGTGTAGAAGCAGGTACGTATACATTGATGATCGGACGTTCTTCAGCAGATATTGCTCAGCAAATGAGTATCAAAGTCAATGGAGAAGTGATTCCTGCGCGTGATCTCACGTTTACTACACAAGCTGTGAATTACGATAACTATCATCATGTACAGCTAGGCGAATCCAAAGAAGGCGGAGCAGTCATCGAGGCGATCACAGATGAGGCATGGATGCTTTTTCAAGATGTCGATTTTGGTACAGGTGTAGAACACGTTGAGGTTCGAATGGCGACGACCCAAGATCAAGCGAAGATAGAGATTGTATTGGATCAGGTAGATCAAGCAAGTGTAGGCGCTATTGTGCTTGCGAGTGCATCTGGAGAACAGCATTGGAGTACAGAACAGACATCTATCACAGGTGTGACTGGAAAGCATGATGTCTATCTCAAACTTTCAAAAGGTGTGCGCATCTCTACATTCCAATTCGGAGCATCCTCTGAATAATATTGTGAGTGTATCCTGATCGACACAAGTAGTTAACGTGGCATCTGATTAAATTGATAAATCGGTAGTTCAGCAACGACTACAAGTGCAATCACCACGACGACAATAATAACACCTGCAAAAATAAAGCGATCAGCCATAAGATCACCTCCACATGGTTAAGAAATAGATTAAAATTTATTAGATTTCATTACTCAGACGGATATCGTTCTTGATTATAAGACGAACGATATCCGTTATTTGTATCTCTTGGATCAACGCTGAATATAATAAGCCAGGATATAAAGGAAATAAATATGAGCAGGGTAGAATAGATAGAAGAAATATTTCATACTACGTCCTTTTTCACCGTTGTAGAGAGAAAGTGGAATGACAGCGAAGATCATTAACCATTGAAAATTAGTATCCAAATCTAGTAGAGAAGCACCGGATAGCAAGCCTATCATCAGCGAAAATAAAATGAAAAAAATCATTTGCCCGATACGATATTTGCGTAATACATAGAACATGACGCCAAGTAAAATAAAGAAGTACCCACCTTCAACCAATATAGGTATAGGTAGTACATACATGATATAAAGACTCCATGACGAAATATGTTCTTGCGATAATAGACTAATCGCTACAAAACTCAAAAGAACAGGAATCATCATCAGTCCTATTGTACCTAGCATATTCCACCAGCGATGATGCCTGATACTTTGGATCAATCGATCAATCATCAGCATATAAAGCACCGCTAGAAATAACGTTCCAAAAATATTATTGATCAGCATATGGTCTGAAGGGAAAGTAGTTTGCAATCCTTGACTTACAATATTCATCCCAACAAATCCAATATACAAATGCAGTAAATACTTGAACCGATTACGCGTATAATGAAATCCTTCTGCACTTAAAAACAAAAAAATAGGTGCAACAATTCGACCTAGCCATGTAAACCACATTGGTATTCCATCGATATAGAAAAATTGATGCACATGATCAAAAACCATGAATAATATTCCCAGTAATTTAAGCTGAAAATGATTCAGTGTTATTCCTTTACGAAGTGTGAGCATAGACAATATCAGTCACCGTCCTTTAATAGATGACTCAAGCATAAAGGACAGACGTAGATCCAAACTATCGATTTACCTTAAACTTTCCTTACATACCGTTTAAGGTTCTGTTCGTATGTATAGGAGATATAGACATAAAAAAAGACGCTTCATCCGAAGCGTCCCATAATATAATCTTGAGTGGATTGTTGTGTTGGATTGGTGAAGATCGTATCCGTTTCTCCGTGTTCCATCAATTTACCTAAGTAGAAGTACGCTGTATAATTCGATACTCGTGCTGCTTGTTGCATATTGTGAGTTACGATAACGATACGCAATTCATCTTTGAGTTCACTGATCAATTCTTCTACTTTACCTGTTGATACAGGATCAAGTGCAGAAGCCGGTTCATCTAATAACAAAATCTGTGGTGTAACTGATAATGCACGTGCGATACAAAGACGTTGTTGCTGTCCACCGGACAAAGAAAGCGCAGATTCTTTTAACCGATCTTTCACTTCATCCCATAGTGCAGCTTTGCGTAGGCTAGACTCTACGATTTCATCCAGTTGTTTACGGTTTTTGGTGCCATAATAACGTGGACCAAATGCAATATTTTCATAGATCGATTTGAAAAATGGGTTAGGACGTTGCCATACCATACCAATCCGTTGACGAAGCTTGATCACATCGGTAGAGGATGCAGTAAGATCAATCCCATCCATCCAGATATGCCCTGTTGTACGTGAACCTGCGATCTCATCATTCATTCGATTCAATGAACGAAGAAATGTAGATTTACCACAACCTGAAGGGCCGATCAGTGCAGTTACACTTTGTGCCGGGAACGACATGCTTATATTTTTAACGGCTTGATACTCGCCATAATAGATACTTAAATCTTCTGTACTAAAAGGTAATGCCATTGAGAAATTCCTCCTTTAATTCACCCTACAAACCAGATCACATATTAACTCATTCGTCTTGAAGCTGTCATATAACGATAAAGAGTACGTCCCAAGAAACGTGCTAACAGATTGAAGATTAACACCATGATTACAAGTACAGCTGAAGCGCCTGCTGCGATCTGTGTAGCATCTGGAGCAATACCTTCACTGTTTACTTTCCAAATATATACCGCTAATGTCTCAGCTGGACGAAGAGGGTTAATTGGCGAACGTGGGCTAAATGGGTTCCAATTCGTAAAGTCTAGTGGTGGAGTACTCATCCCTGCTGTGAAAAGCAAAGCTGCTGCTTCACCAAATACACGACCTGACGCTAAAATCGTACCTGTAATAAGAGACGGAATCGCTACAGGCAACATAATCGAAGTGATGATTTTCCACTTGGACAGACCCAGTGCAAGCCCTGCTTCTTTTTGCTCTTTCGGTACACCTGCAAAAGCTTGCTCCGTAATCCGTACCATCAACGGTAAATTAAAGATCGTTAGTGCAAGTGCACCGGATAGTAAGGAGAAACCAAGATTGAATGTATTTACAAGTAATAATAATCCGAACAAACCGATAACGATCGAAGGGAATGAAGACAACACTTCAACCACTAGACGGATAAAGTTAGTTAATTTACCCGGCTTTGCATATTCAGACATGTAAATACCTGCTCCAAGACCTAAAGGAACGGTAATTAGCATCGTTAAGAATAATAGGAATAATGAGTTAAATAATTGAGGCCCTATTCCGCCGCCAGCACGCATCGTCTGTGGAACAGAGGTTAAGAAGTTCCAACTGATATGCCCTAGACCACGGAATAAAATAAAACCAAGTAATCCAAGAAGAATCGCTACAATCGCCATAGCAAAAGTAACGATGAGCACAGTAGCCAGTTTATCTGTAGCTTTCGCGCGTTTTCTAGCTTTTTGATTGACTTTTACTGTGCTCATAACCGGTTTCTCCTTTCAAGTAGACGAATAATCAAGACGAAGACAAATGTCATCAACATCAAGACAAGCGCCATACTCCACAACGCATTATTTTGAATCGATCCCATCGCTGTGTTACCCATACCCAGTGTAATTACGCTGGTTAGAGTTGAAGCAGATTCCAGTAAGGACGTAGGGATATGTGGTGAGTTACCGATAACCATCTGTACAGCCAAAGCTTCACCAAAAGCGCGAGCCATACCCAGTACAATACCAGTTAACAATGCAGGCATAACCGTTGGTAAAACAACACGGTAAATCGTTTGCCAGCGTGTAGCACCTAGTGCGTAAGAAGCTTCACGTAATCCGCGTGGCAGAGAAGCGAGAGCATCCGCAGCAACACTCGTAATGGTTGGCAAAATCATAATCGACAATACCAGTGCTCCTGCGCCAATCCCAATTCCTTGCCCGCCTACATGTTCACGTAGAAACGGTACAATAACACTTAAACCGATAAATCCGTATACAACTGAAGGAATACCTGATAACAATTCGATCGCTGGCTGAAGGATACGTTTCCCAAAGCTAGGCACAATCTCTGTCATAAATAAAGCTGCCGAGATACTCAGTGGACTAGCGATCAATGCCGCTAACAGAGTAACCATAAATGAACCTGTAATAAACGGTAATGCTCCAAAAGAAGGAGTGTCTGCTTGAGGATTCCAATTCGTACCCAAGAAGAACTCTTTAAGACTTACGCCGTTGACTGCAAAGGTAGCCACACCTTTAGATGTTACAAAATAAACAATAGATATAATAACAGCAATCAGAAATACGACACAGATAGACGTGTAGATTCTACCGATCCAGTCTTCTACGCGATGCTTTTCCATAGGCCAGGCGCGCCTCCGTGCTTCTCTTGGAGTTGTGTTGGATTGCTCCATACGTTAAAACCTCTTTTCTTAAACTTAAATGGTAATGATTAGAAAATTTTGTGCTATATTAAACGTGAAAAGAGAGGCGGATAGTCCGCCTCTTCCAGCTATTGCCTTGGAAACGTAAGTTTCCTCTTTTCACAGAATGTTTCATTCATTACTTCGTGATCTTACCTTCAACATCACGTTTTACTTGCATACCAGAGATAGAGATATATCCAAGGTCTTTAACATCACCGTTCTGTACTTCATCAGTCAACATGTAATCAAGCAAAGCTTTAGTTGCTGCATCAGGCTCGCCTTTTGTATACATGTGCTCATAAGCCCAGACAGGATATTTACCACTTTCAACATTTTCAACACTAGCATCTACGCCATCATATTGAATAGCTTTAAGGCTATCATCAAGGTAAGAAAGAGCTAGGTAACCAATTGCACCAGGTGTTTCAGTTACTAATTTCTTAACTGTACCTGAAGAATCTTCTTGAATCGAACCCGCTAAATCTTCTACTTTTTGACCCAAAGCAAATTTTTCATAAGTTGCACGAGTACCGGAGCTACTTGGACGGTTAACGATAACGATCGCTTGATCTTTACCACCAACATCTTTCCAGTTTTTTACTTTACCTGTGAAGATATCAACCAATTGTTGTTTTGTTAAGTTCGTTACACCAGCTGCTTCGTTAGCTACTGTTGCAATCGCTACAACTGCTACTTGGTGATCAACCAATTCTTTTGCTTTATCAGCATCTAATTTTTCTTCTGCAAATACATCAGAGTTACCAATGTTTGCTTGACCTTCGGATACTTGAGTTAAACCTGTACCACTACCGCCACCTTGTACTTGAACGGAGACGTTAGCATATTTTGAATCTGCCATGAATTTCTGAGCGACTTGATCAACCAATGGTTGCAATGCAGTCGATCCTACAGCAAGCACGGACCCGCTAAGTTCTGTACCTGTGGAAGCTTCTCCTGTAGTACCAGTTGTTGACCCTGACCCTGTAGTACCTGTGTTAGAACCACAAGCAGCAAGCACAAGAATCATCGTCAGTGTAAATAATAAAATTGGCAGTTTTCTAGACATCGTTTAAATCTCCTCCCCCTAATTAAAGGACCATACGTTTATGTTTTTTTTGACTACTCACTTATTGTAGGGTGGCAATGTTAGGTGTAAGTCCGAGTTTTGTAAACTCTGTATTAAAATTATAATGAATAATGTATTCCATACTTCGATCACATTTGAAATGTTTTGCAATTATAATCAGCAGAGTAGAGAGAATAGAGCAAAGTCAGGAGAGTCAAGATGAATATTTGGAAATTTTCAGCGCTGATTGTGTTAACCACTTTTTTGATGGGTTCTTCATTTGCAGTCGGAAAAATAGGGCTACATTACGCTTCACCGCTTTTTTTGGCGGGTTTACGGTTTGTATTAGCAGGAATCATTATGGTAGTGATTGTGCTGGTATTGCGAAGACCTCATCCTCAAAGCCCTACGATTTGGCTGAAAATGGGGCTGATTGGTGCTTTGCAGACAGCAGGGGTAATGGGTTGTGTATTTATAAGTCTACGCACAATTACTGCGGGTGAGTCGTCGATCTTAACATTTACCAATCCATTATTAGTCGTTGTACTGGGTACGATCTTCATGGGTATGCGGTACAAATGGTATCAGTGGATCGGTGTTGTATTGGGCGTGATCGGTGTGAGCATTACTGTTGGAGCGCAGATTGAATGGAAAATAGGCATTGTATTCGGGTTGTGTTCAGCTGTATTCTGGGCGATGGCTACTTTGCTGGTCAAAAGGTGGGGGACGTTGTTCGATACATGGGTATTGTCTGCGTATCAGATGTTATGTGGAGGCATTATTTTACTACTACTGAGTCTACTATTAGAAGATCCTGTTTTTATCTGGAATAAAGAGTCGATCTTGATCTTGCTATGGTTAAGTATTTTTTCTTCGATTGTTCAGTTTGCAGTCTGGTATTATGTCCTTCAACATGGCGATCCCGGTAAAACGAGTTCTTTTTTGTTTTTAGCTCCTTTTTTCGGCATATTATCCGGCTGGTTATTGCTAGGAGAGACGTTGTATCTTTCCAGTATTGTGGGAGGATTATTTATTATAGTAGGCATTTATCTGGTGAATCGGCAATTTCAATCTAAAAAGAGATCAGCAACGCTTATAAAATAGACGTTATCTATAGATCAGACTGTACGTTTTTTGGATAGAAATCGTGTAGGATGAGCATTTCTAACGCAAACGTACAGTAGTATATCTATGATTTACAGATCAAATACACTTTTAAAACCTTGGGCACCCTGCTCTGTAACTTGAACAGCACGAATAGAAGGAACACGTACAATCCATCCAAGATCAAACAGTTGATGCATCAGTCCTTGTCCCAGAGCGCCTGCTAAATGATGTCGACGTTCGCTCCAATCCAGACAGGCATGAGAAAAAGCACGTCGTTTGCGCTTGAGCATATACAAATCCAGACCGAAATGTGCAAAAAAGACTTCACCTTTAGCGGTGACAATAAATTCAGTCTCGCCTGTAGTGATATATTGATTCGCAAGCATTGTATCGGTCAGAGCTACACCTAATTTGCCAGCTAGATGATCATAACAAGTACGGGCTTCACGTAACGATTGCACTTGACTGGATTGACGCAGCGAACGGACTTCTGGCGGAGAAGATAGGGTTAGAAAGGACTCCAAAATAGAAGCAATATCCTGATTCGCTAACTGATAATACCGATGCCGTCCATGCTTTTCAAAAGTAATCAGTCGTCCTTCGATTAATTTGGATAAATGAAAACTAGCCGTCTGTGGCGTAATACCAGTCATCAATGCCAGTTCACTTGCTGTATGAAAACGTCCATCCATCAGACTGGTCAGTATCGTTGCTCGTGAAGGTTCTGCTAACAAAGAAGCGACTTCAGCGATATTGGGATTAATATTCATAACATCTTCCTTTCCGTATCAAAAAGGCAAAAAGAAGCGAATGTGCTAATGCTTCTTTTTGCCTTTTTTTATGCCTAAAGGTCTTCTTTAGTTCTTTCGGCTAACTTGGTAATAACCTCAATATCTTGATCTGTTAATTGTTCAAAAAAATGTTTGCGTATCGCTTTGGAGAGAAAAGGACGCGCATTATCCAGTGCTAATTTGCCTTCAGATGTAATCTCAACTTGAACACCACGATCGGTATCAAGCGGATTTCGTACCACTAACTCACGTTTTTCCATACGTTTTAGATGATGAGACAACCGACTTTTATCCCAATCCATAGAATCGGCGAGTTCTTGTTGGCGAAGTTTACCTTCTCCCAAAAGAATCAATCGATCCAGTATTCCAAAGTCACTTTCTGATAGCCCGGTGTGATCCGACATTTCTTTAACGACACGTCCGAAAATGGTATGAAAAGTACCTTTCCACATATGCCATATTTTCATTTCTTCTTGATTGATCTCGTGATTATCCATAAAAGTATAATAGCATGGTTGACACGTCAACTTCAACGTGTTAAATTGTATTCAGGTTGACGTGTCAACCTATAAAAATACATTTATCAGTACAAAGGAGATCCTCATGAATAATAAACAGGTTGCTTTGGTGAGTGGAGCGAATAAAGGAATTGGTCTTCAAATTGCAAAAGATCTGGTGGCTAAAGGGTTTACGGTACTGGTCGGTTCACGTCATTTAGAGAATGGTGAAACAGCTGCAAATAGCATAGGGAAGGATGCTCATGCGTTGCAATTAGATGTAACAGATGCTAATTCCGTTACAGCCGCTGCCGAGCATATCCAGCGTGAGTATGGTCGTCTTGATGTGTTGATTAACAATGCAGGTATCTCCCACCCGGGCAAAGAAGATGGGGCTTTTCCAGCAAGTGTGCAATCCGGTCTGTTGACGGTAGCACCGATTGAAGATATTCGGGTGGTATTTGAAACGAATGTATTCGGTGTGATTGCTCTTACGCAAGCGATGTTGCCACTTCTACATCAAGCACCAGCAGGACGGATTGTGAATATCGGTAGTTCTGGCGGATCGCTAACATGGAACTCCAATCCAGACAATCCGCATCGAGCCATGTTCGGCACCTATTCTGCTTCCAAATCAGCACTTCATGCGATCACCCTTGCTTTTGCTTTCGCTTTGGAATCGACTCCGATTAAAGTGAATATTGCTTGTCCTGGATTCACCTCAACAGCACTGAATAACTTTGCAGGTACACGTAGTGTAGAAGAAGGCGCTCGTGAAGCTGTTCGTCTTGCGCTTATTGGAGCAGATGGCCCCACAGGAACATTTTCAGATGAGAATGGTGTAGTAGCCTGGTAAGTAGTCTAGGAATATTATTTCAATCGTTCATTAGATGAGGAGAATAAGATTATGCATGTTTTTGTCACAGGAGCTACAGGATATATCGGTTCTGCTGTTGTTCGTGAGCTTATTGCTGCCGGTCATACGGTCGTTGGTTTAGCTCGCTCAGATCGGAGTGCTCAATTATTAAAAGAAGCTGGTGCTGAAGCGTATCGAGGAGATATTGATCAGGCAGATCGTCTACAACAAGGAGTGGCTAGTGCAGACGGCGTCATTCATTTAGCGTTTAAACATGATTTTTCAGATTTTGAAGGTGCTCTTGCAACAGATCTACAAGTGATTGAAGCGATAGGAGTGGTACTTGAAGGCTCTGGCAAGCCATTTGTGACCACAGCTCATTTTAACGGAATTGCTTCTGAAAATGTCGCTTTATCATTAGCGAAGTGTGGAGTGCGCACATCGATTATCGAACTTTGCCCTTCTGTTCATGGTGAAGGAGATACTGGCTTTATACCACAGCTTATTGAGATTGCTAGAACCAAAGGGGTTTCAGCCTATATCGCAGAAGGCAATAATCGCTGGCCTGCTGTACACAGACTGGATGCTGCTCATTTATACCGGCTTGCTTTAGAACAGGCTGAAGCAGGTTCACGGTTAGATGGGGTGGGCGACGAAGGAATAGCTTTTCGAGAGATAGCCACTATAATTGGCAAACATTTGGATTTGCCTGTAGTGAGTATTGCACAAGAAGAAGCACAAGATCACTTTGGTTTTCTTGGAGCGCTTGCGGGTTTGGATATTCCTCGCTCTAGTCAATCCACTCAAAAAACCTTAGGATGGCAACCGACACATCCTTCATTACTTGAAGGTCTAGAACAAGGACATTACTTTACATCATAAAATAGGTAACCTGTATATACGATAGAGCCCTTTTTGAACAATCAAAAAACCCCTTCTATTTAGCATAGAGGGGCTTTTTGGTATTGAAATGTATAAATTACAATTAGCTTGTATGTGAGTTTTTGAAGCCTTGAATTTCGCCTTTAACTTCTTGAGTTGCAGATTGAGCTTCATCTTTCAAATCTTTAACACCATCTAAAGATTCTTTAACCATACCCACAACTTCTTGACCTTTTTCAGCAAGAACATGTCCACGTTCGTTCAACATTGGAGCGTTCTCAACAACAAGATCAGTCAATTCTGCTACACGAGTACGAATTTTTTCACCTTGTGGAGTAGAGAATAGAAGTGCTGTTCCTGCACCAATTAATGCCCCAGCAATTGCACCTGTAATAATTGATTTTGTAGATTCGTTATCCATAATAGTCGACCCCTTATCTTAGCAATTTAGTATTTACTGTATTATTACCCAGCCAGAAGAATATTACACTCATTCTTCAGAATAATTCATAGAAATAAGATCATAATAAATAATACTTGCAAATACATAGATATCTATGTAATATAAAATTATGTTAAATTACAACGCATGTGCAATCATTTCTAAAATTCGCGACGACGTTAACAAGCTGATTATCACAGAGTTAGCAAAGAACAATATTACAGATGTTGTTCCTTCTCACGGAGATATCCTTTGCTTTTTGTACAGTGAAAAAGGTAGCTTATCTGTTAACACGCTAGCACAGAAAGTGCATCGTACTCAACCAACCGTGACCGTACTGGTCAACAAACTTGAGAAGTTAGGTTATGTAAAGCGTCTCAAAGATGATGAAGATCAGCGCATAACGATGGTTCATTTAACAGATAAAGGATGGGAATTAGAGCCTATCTTCAATCAAGTATCTGAAGCTATCAATCATAAAGTCTATGGTCGTCTAAGTGAACAGGAACAAGAACAATTTGAGTATTTATTAGAACGCGTGTACTCAGGGCTTTGAGATGGTGAGAGCCTTTTTTTATAAAAATATATAGATATCTATCTAATAAGGAGAATGTCATTCATGAAACATTTAATCGTATTTGCTCATCCCCATCAAGAAGGTACTAATCAAGCTATTTTGAAAAGAATGGTACACACCTTAGAAACGCAAGGGCATGAAGTAGTTGTTCGTGATCTATATGCGCTCAATTTCCAACCGGTATTAACAGAAGCAGACACAGAAGCGATGAAAGTTGGTAATACACCAGCAGATATCAAAGCTGAGCAAGAATATATTACTGCGGCTGACGCAATCACCTTTATTTATCCGATCTGGTGGACAGGTCTTCCTGCAATTTTGAAAGGCTATGTAGATCGCGTGTTTGCTTACGGATTTGCTTATGGTTACGGAGAAACAGGCGTTGCTCAATTGCTTACTGGTAAAAAAGGTCTTATTATTAACACACATGGTCAGACGAATGAAATCTATGATCAAGTGGGTATGACCGATGGTCTCAAAATCACATCAACAACAGGAATCTTTGGATTCGTAGGTATTGAAAGTGTAGGGCATTTGATCTTCGGTAGCGCGCCTTATGCGGATGAAGCTCAATTGGAAAATGTATTGCGTCAGGTTGAAGAAACAGTAACGACTGCGTTTAATTCATAAAATGCTTTCTATACTATAGTAGGAAAAAACAAAAAACGAGCTCCTGATGCAACAGGATGCTCGTTTTTGTTTTTTATGATGGGATTACAATTTGAAAATAGAATCGTTATTCGGTTTGTTCGGATTATCTTCGAAATTATGATTCATTTTATCTTTCAAATACATACCATAGATATGCACGATCCCAATCTTCACAACCATATACAATGGAATAACAAGCAACATTCCCAGAATACCACCCATGTCTCCACCTACCAATAAAAGCACAACAATCGTAAACGGATGAATATCCAACTGCTTCCCGAAAATAATCGGCTCAAGCAAATTATTTTGGATCATTTGCGCAATAATCACGATCACGATTGCCCAGATTCCCATAGCAGGTGATTCGATCAAACCCACAATCGCTACCGGAACAGCAGACAAAATGGCACCGATATAAGGAATAAAGTTTAAGAAGAAAGCTAAAAATACAAGTAACAATGAATACGGCAGATCAATAATCAAGAAACCAATATACAGAAGCACACATAGTGCCAAGTTAACCAGTACTCGACCTGCGATAAAGCTACTTAATGAATCATCCATTTCATCCAACATCGCTTTTCCATCTTCTTTATGACCAGCTGGAAAAAGTTTGAGCAATTGAGGTGACAACCGTTTGTCATCTTTAAGCAAGTAGTACAACATGATAGGAACAGTAGCCACAACAAGTACAAAGTTAGAAATAAAGGAGAACATACTTGAAATATGAACCGATAACCAATCAAAGATCGTATTCAAATATTCTGTTAATTTGGCGATTAACTCTTGATTGTTTTCAGCAGGGATATATTGCTGAATCGTTGGATTCTGTTGTAATAGTTGGATCTGCGTAATAATACTTTGTGTAAATCTAGGCGCATTTTCGATAAAACTTGAGACCTGATCTCGTAATGTCGGCCAGCCGATAATAGAAAAGATGGCTAAGACGATAATAACCGCCAGATACATCAATAAAATAGATAAAGAACGTTTTAACTTCTTTTTTTCTAAATAGTTAACGAGTGGACGTAGTGGATAGTATAGAAAAGCTGTGATCAACAGTGGAACGATGGTGAGGCTAATTAACGAAGCGATTGGGGTAAAAATAAAGTCAACTAGTGTTCCTAAATAGACAATCAAGAGTATAAGCGCAACCCCGGCACCTATACGGAAAAAGCGTCTTTGTAGCATAGATAAATCCTCCTTCAGAATCTTAAATGGCCAATATGTAGAATCTTTGTATATTCCCTATACACTCATACGTAAAAAGTAATGAGTTGGATGCATCAATGGAAGCTTTATGAAAGTTCTCATTTGGGTCTATCTTACTATATAAACCGCAATATGCTTGCTTAATCTCTGGAGAAAGGTAAAATAAAAAAGCAATCATTTGTAAGCGTTATTAATAACTACATATCCAAGGAGGCATATCTACAATGACAATGAATTATCGCAGATTAGGTGGTAGTGGCTTGAAAGTAAGTGAAATTAGCCTGGGCAGTTGGCTCACTTACGGAGGATATGTGGAAAAAGAAAATGCGGTTCAATCGATTCGTGAAGCTTATGATTTAGGGATTAACTTTTTTGATACTGCAAATGTCTATGAGCGTGGAGAAGCTGAAAAAGTAGTAGGTGCTACACTTAAAGACTATCCTCGTGAATCGTATGTACTGGCAACCAAAGTATTTGGCGATATGGGCGATGGACCGAACGACAAAGGGCTATCCCGCAAACATATTACCGAACAATGTCATGCCAGTCTTAAACGTCTAGGGCATGATTATATTGATCTTTATTATTGCCACCGCTTTTCCCCAGAGACACCGATCGAAGAAACATTACGTGCACTCGATGATCTTGTTCGTCAGGGCAAAGTATTATATGTAGGTGTCAGTCAGTGGACAGCTGCTCAGATGCAAGCGGCGGTGGGTGTAGCAGATCGTTATTTGCTAGATCGTATTGTTGTCAATCAACCAGTCTATAATATGTTTAACCGTTATATAGAAGAAGAAGTCATTCCACTTGGTGAGAAATACGGTATCGGACAAGTCGTCTATTCACCGCTTGCTCAAGGATTATTGACAGGTAAATATACATCCAAAACCGATATTCCATCCGATAGCCGTGCCGCTAAACTCAAATGGGATGATGACCGCTTTAGCGACGAAAAACTATCTCAAATCGGACAATTGCAAAAAATCGCTGATGAAGCAGGGATACCTTTAACTCATCTAGCACTAGCATGGATCTTGCGTCAAAAAAATGTATCCAGCGCACTCGTTGGAGCCAGTCGTCCTGAACAAGTCAAACAAAACGCCAGCGCATCCGGCATCCAACTTACATCCGACGTCATCGAAGCCATCGAAAAAGTATTAACCGTCTAAAATAAACTCAATCTATAACCCTTTCAAGCCTTCCGCGTTATGGAAGGCTTTTTAGTTTAACTATATACATAACCACTACATTTTAATTTCAAATATCTCACCATTAAATAATTTCAAATATTCCTATATTCACCCGATAATATTAGTAAGAGGTAAGAGGTAAGAGGTAAGAGGTAAGAGGTAAGAGGTAAGAGGTAAGAGGTAAGAGGTAAGAGTAATGAAGATAATTTAAACTAATATCATCTTTAAAATTCCTACCCTGCTCCCCTTCCACCCAAGATTTCAGGTTTTGCCCTACATTCATTTCAATACCCAACGTGATATCCCACGCCAGCAGAGGCAATCATTATTCTGAAAGAGCGGAGCGTTCGCCTTTAGAACGTAATCCCCACCGCAAAGCGGTACATCAAGGGATTCCGTTCTACCAGCGACGACAAGAATAACGATTGCCGTAGCGTCACTTACCTAATACCGTCTAAATGCACCTCTTTAAGCCTCAAATCCGCCCAATTTATGATAATGATTCTCAGAATTGTCTGCAAAACTATTGACCATAATTTTAAATGGATTTATACTTATTCTAAAATCAAATTAAGGGAATGATCCAAATGAAAACAATCAACTTGACGACACAGCGCAAAGCTGTATATGAAATCGTCTGCGAAGCTGCGGATCACCCGACTGCTGCTGATGTTATGAATCGGTTAGTAGAGCGTGGTCATAATTTTGCATATGGGACGGTATATAACTCTTTAAGATATTTATCAGATAAAGATTTGATTCGCGAATTAAAATTAGGTGAAGCCGCAAGTCGTTATGATGGCAAAATGGATGATCACCAACACATCGTATGTGAAAACTGTGGAGCTGTAGATGAAGTGATGACAGACGCACCTGTAGAATGGTATGCAGCCGTAGCCGAAGAAACAGGATATGATGTACACCATGCTCATGTCGTATTTAGAGGAGTGTGCACAGAATGTCGAAACAAATCACGAAAATAATTGATAATGATTATCATTTAGGAACAACAGATACATTAATGAACTGGTCTGTAGCTGAACGTAATATGCGTAATGTAGCCGATCTTATCGCACATTCTTGCCCGATTACAAGACGAGTGGTTATTATCAGTCCAGCACCAAGCCGTGTACATGAATTAACACGTACACTATCAGATAGTTGTTTTGATGTTATGGTTTTTCACCGTTGGGAAAGTAATGGTGCAGGCGCAATCAGTGCTGATTTGTTTATATTTGATCTGATTTCTTCATCAGGTGCTCAAGATATTGAGTCTGCTAAGTTACAGTTTAGTGAGAAAAATTCTCATTTACCAACATTGTTCCTTGTGCGTGAAGATATGTTAACGACGGATTTGAACGAATGGGCAGAAGAAGAATTGTTAGTCTGGCCTGCACGTCCGCAAGAAGGACTGTATCATGTAGAACGTGTGATTCGTGCTGGAAGCAATCGCCCTGCGGCACCTGCAACAGGAGATACCGAACATCGCACTGTTTTCAAAGACCTATGGATCGATCGCAAAAAAATGACTGTTCATCGTGCACAACAGCGTATAGAACTCACCAAAACAGAGTATGATCTATTACTTATGCTGATCGAAAGCGAAGGCGGCGTATTGTCTCGTGAAGATTTGATGAGCGAAATTTGGGGCACTCAATTTTTTGGCGGTAGTAATGTTGTTGATGTTCATGTAAAAAGTCTACGTAAAAAAATCGGTGATAATGCTTCTGCACCGCAATATGTAGAAACTGTGCGTGGCGTAGGTTATCGATTGGCAGATTAAGGGAGCTCTTCATCATTTCTTCATCGAAGGCTCATAGGTAACTCATGAATGGTGGTAAGGGTAGATGTTAGAATGAATCTAATCTTTTGGAATGAGTCTAATTATAAATTAGATTGATGACCATTTATGATGAGAGGATGATTTCTAACAATGACAAACAACGACCACCGTCTAACGACCAACCAGGGTGCACCTGTAGGGGACAATCAGAATTCCCGTACCGCAGGTCGTCGAGGACCTACTTTACTAGAAGATTATCATTTGCTAGAAAAAATCGCTCACTTTGACCGTGAACGTATTCCAGAACGTGTTGTTCATGCTCGTGGAGCAGGCGCTCATGGAGTGTTCCGTGTCGATCAAAGTATGAAGGAATACACCAAAGCTGAATTTTTACAAGAAGTGGGCACAGAAACACCTGTTTTTGTACGCTTTTCAACGGTTATTCATGGTGTAGGTTCACCCGAAACAGCACGCGATCCGCGCGGATTTGCTGTTAAATTTTATACCAAAGAAGGCAACTACGATATTGTAGGTAACCATTTGCCTGTATTCTTTATCCGTGATGCAATGAAATTTCCGGATATGGTTCACTCACTCAAGCCTGATCCGCAGACCAATCTACAAACACCAGCACGTTATTGGGACTTTATGACACTTACGCCTGAATCGACGCATATGATGACATGGTTATTTTCAGATCATGGTACACCGGCGAATTATCGTGAAATGGATGGATTCAGTGTTCATGCGTTCAAATGGATTAATGCTGAGGGTAAAGTGACTTATATTAAATACAAATGGGAAACAGCCCAAGGTGTACGTACTTTCACGGCTGACGATGCTGAAAAGCAACAAGGTAAAGACTTCAATCATGCCACCCGTGATCTGTTTGAACATATTGAAAAAGGCGAGTTCCCGGAATGGACATTGAAAGTCCAATTTATTGAGCCCAAAGATATCGATAATTATGCTTTTGATCCACTAGATCCAACGAAAGTATGGCCGGAAGATCAATTTCCTTTGCATACGGTCGGAACGATGACACTCAATCGCAATCCAGATAATTTCTTTGCTGAAGTCGAGCAATCTGCTTTTTCACCAAGTGCTTTGGTTCCAGGGATTGAGCCTTCTGAAGATAAATTACTTCAAGGTCGTCTGTTCTCTTATCCAGATACACAACGTCACCGTCTAGGAACCAATTATCTTCAAATTCCAATTAACTGTCCGTATGCACCTGTTCGTAATCAACAACGGGATGGGCAAATGAACATCAAGCAAGATACATCCACGTACAACTACGAGCCTAACAGCTATACCGATGGCCCTACAGAAGATCCGCATTACCGTGATTCTGAAGTAGAATTGGAACAAGGACATGTGACCCGTCAGAAAATTGCCAAAACCGATGATTTTGCTCAAGCAGGAGATCAATATCGTTCATATACTGCTCAAGAAAAAGAGAATTTATTGCAAAATTTGGTTAATGATTTAAAAGAGGTTAAAAAAGATACTCAATTGCTGGCAATCTGTAACTTTATCCGTGCTGACCGTGAATATGGTATGCGTCTAGCACAAGGATTAGGCATTGATATCAGTGAATTTATGGGACAAATGAGATCGTAATCATCACTTGCAACAAATGACAAATGATTGACTTGAGATATTCAGCGTTCCGCTTTATATTAAAGGGGTATCGTTAGTTGAAATGAAGCAGAACGCTTTTATATATAAGCTGTGAATAGAGACCTTAATCGTTCTCAAAAAAAGATAGCTTAGTAGGATAAGGTCACTATTGACCGCAGTTATGACGAAGGAGCGCTACAAATTCATGTGTGCGCTCCTTTGTATACTCTAAAAAAAGGGGTGATGAAAGGCAAAAGGGGTCTGTTCGTATGAATGCAGTGTAGGAAGATCAACAGATGGGTGCTTACTATTCCAGAAGATTGAAGGAGATGTGAGTCATGAGAAAATCATGGAGCGTTGGCATGATAGGTGTGTTGTTCATCTTTGTTGTTGGAACGTCCAGTTCGTTCGTTGCACCTGCATTTGCTGCCACTGAAAATGGATCTTATACTGTTGTGACTCCTGATATTCTAACCAAGCGACCAACCACAGACATTTTACCTGCTGATTTCCCGATTCCCGATGATGCCGTGATCGATACGTCCCAACAAACGTATATTGAAGGACAACATAGTATTTTGCTTGTTTTTCATACGAAAAGTAGTATGGAGACCCTTGCCAAAACGTATGACGAATACTTCCGTATTGTGAATATGGACCAAGCGATTCAGACGTTAAATGAACAGCAATTGAGCGTACAAGGAACAGAACCGGTTACAGCTCAACAATGGTCATTAACTGGTGCACCTACTGCCTCCAAAGATACAGTAGAAGTAACGGTGAAAGTGATGAAACATCAATAAAGATAGATGATCAATCGAAATGAAAACGATAGGAATGAATACAATCAAATGAATAGTATAAATAATAAAAAGATGTAACTTCCTTTTTGAGCGAAGTCACATCTTTTTGTTGTATAAGCGTATATTGATTTGAAATACTTAAAATACGTATCTACTTATTTCTCTGACCAGCTTACTGTCAATTCTACAACATCTTTGCCTGTTTTAGCGCCGCCAATAATCGACCAGACTTGTTTAGTTTTAGGATCGGTTCCTTGAATGATAAGGTTTTTCTCATCAATTGTGGATGTTGCATCAGTAAGAGATTTGGCATCAAAATATTGTTTGTACGTTTGGGATAGAGTCTCCATGCTTCCTTTAGTAGTAAAGATAAGTAAAACCGATTTTTTACCTTTGTTTTCTTCTTGATGAGATGTGGAGATGACCGCATCATCGGGAATCGGGAAGTCTGTCGGTAAGTAAGTAGGACGTTTTTCTACACTATCTGCTGCAATCGGTCCTTTTTCTGTCAGTGATCCTGAATTGGTTGCAGTATCATTACTTTCCGTCGCAGGCTCGGTTGCTTCAGTGGAAGAATCAGTCGTCGAAGCAGGTTCAGTGGTCATATCTGAAGATTCTGTATCTGTTGTCGCAGGTGTTGCCGGTTCTGTATTCGTCGTATCGGTTGTATTATTCGTTTCCGGAGTGCTCTCAGTTGAAGGATTAGCGGGTGCAGATGCGTTACTACAAGCACTTACGATGACGACAAGTAACATTCCAGTCAAGAATAGACTCCATATTTTTTTCATTCATCATGCCCTCATTTCTAAATAGATTATAGATCTACTCGCTTGTGGCTATACAGCTATTGCTTGTTATTCCAGTTCAATTATAACATGACCTTTACATAAAGAGTATTTATGACAGTGGCTTATCAGAAGGGCTATAGATAAGATCATGATTTCCAAAAAAATAGCTTCGCAAAACGATATTAATCTGGTATTATTTGTATAATGTATCCTTATATAGAGGAAATGCAGAAAAAAGAATCAATTCTACTCTAAAAGGTAGACGTTTGACGCGTGCTACAGAGATACACTACTATATGTAGTGAGGTGGCATAAGGATATGAAAATACAAAATTTTAAAGTAGGCGCAACAGGAATGGATCGCTTTTTCGGTCCACTGGAAGCTCAAGTCATGAATATTCTATGGGATATGGATCACCCCATGACGATTAAAGAAGTTCTAGCTTCACTTCAGACAACCAAACCACTTAGTTTTAATACCATTATGACGGTGATGAACCGCTTGGTTGAAAAAGGAGCTTTAACGAAAACGGGAGAAAGTCGAAGTTTTCATTATGAGCCTTCTGAAAGTCGAGAGCAATTTTTAAACAATCAGTCCAGGGAATTGACGCATGAATTGATGGAAGAATTCGGGTCACTCGCCGTAAATCATATGGTAGATGTGCTGGAGGAAGTAGATCCTCAACTTATTCGCGCCTTGGAGGATAAAATCAAACAATGGAAAAAAGAAACGTAAATCACTGGCAACGTCGTTCAAGAAGATTGCTTCATACCGGGCTATTGCTATCTTTATTTACGATAGGGCTTATGTTTATTTATGCTCTCCATGCGATATTTGGCTGGAATATTCCTTTTGATCTGCTACGTATCTGTAACCGTTGGATGGAAGCTCAAGGTTGGTTTTCAGTAGCGCATGTACTCAGAGGTCTTGTTCTTTGTACATTTGTCTTATATATCGGCTACGGGTTAGATCAGTGGCTAGGATCGCACCGAGCATATCGTTATTTTCAGTCGCTACAAGATGAAGAGCAGTCAGTACAATATAATGAAGTCTACAGCCCTGCGAACAAATTATTTGTGATTATTCACTGTCCGCAACCATTGGCGTTAACAATGGGTATTTTTCGGCGACGTATTATTTTATCAGATGGATTACTTCGCATGTTGGATCAACAAGAGCAACAAGCTGTTGCGCATCATGAGCTATTTCACTACCGACATCGTGATCCATTAACGACTTTTTTGTTGGGGCAGTTTGCTGTTGCATTATGGTTTTTGCCTGTATTGAGAAATATTACGTTACATTATAAAATATCGCGTGAAATTCTAGCAGATAGTTATGCTGTTCATCATTTGGGTACACCTGTTGGCTTAGGCGGTGCATTATTAAAGCTTGTTCACCGTCAGCAATACCATTCCCCTCAACCTTTTCGGATGATCTATTCTTCTTTTGCCGAGACATCACTCAATTACCGAATTCATCGTATTGTTGAACCTGATCAAGAGAAATCTTTGCGTTTGCCAATAGGAACTGTGCTATTTTCTGTGGTTATATTGATATCACTCAGTATTTTGTTATTGTGGTCACTTCTATAATGATTGTATAAGTGGCTATTTTTATAGTAATACACTACGCCATGTAGTGAAGATTTTACTCATACTAAGGAGGAATAATAATGTTGCTTAAACGTAATGTAGAATTAGGACTGTTTATTGTTCGTGTATTAACAGGTGTTATCTTTTTATTGCATGGATTTTCTAAATTTCAAGGTGGTATTGGCGGTACAATGGGATTTTTCCAAAGTATAGGGTTACCTGGAGCTTTGGCTCCTGTTGTAGCGATTATTGAGATTCTGGGTGGACTACTGTTAATTCTAGGTCTACTAACGCGTATCGCAGGTGTTGCTTTAACCGTAATTATGGTTGGCGTATTGCTTACAGCCAAAGCCGGACAGCCATTTATGATGGGTACCGAATTTGATTATTTGTTGTTATTTACCTCACTTCAATTAGCATTTACAGGTAGTCTATTATTATCTGTGGATAGTCTTCTTTTCAAAAATAAATACAATAGTCGACTAGCCGAAAACTAAGTAACGCACAATATATTTGTGTGAAACCAAAGATAAATCAAACAAAAACCGACAAATATCATAACGATATTGTCGGTTTTTTGTTTTTTACCTAAAAAACTAACATCGTTTAGGCGATATATACAGTACCAGCAAATTGTAGATGATTAACATCAGGCATCAGAATCATCTGTATTCATTTATAGAAAGAGTGGGGTTCATGAAAAAAAGAAAAAAGTTGGCTAAATTACCTGCTTTTCGATGGTCTATTCGTAATCAATTAATTTTAGCTTTCGCTTTAATTTTATTGGGTCCAAGCTTAGTCATTGGTATCAGTATGTACAACAAAGCCAAAGTCGAAGCACAAGACAATCTAAATGCTAGTGCGACACAAAGTGTAGAAATGGCTAATCTATTTATCAGCAATGCGATTCAGGCGAAGTATAACGATGTGGAGTACTTATCAGGTATTTTTGATAAATCGCTTCTAGCTGAAAGTTCTAGCTCCCTTCTTAATCCCAAGTTAACTCAGTATTTAGGGCTTCATCCAGAAGCAACAGATATCTTTGTGGGTACTGAAGATGGAAGAATTATTCATGGAGCAACCAAAGAAAATAAAGCGGGCGATGATCCTCGAAAAAATGATTGGTATCAGTTGGCAGAAGCTTCTCCAGACAAATCCATTATTACTTCTGTGAAGCTCAATGCAGATAATCTGCCTGTTGTGCTGATTGCTCATCGTTTAAAAGATCAATCAGGTGTGGTCGGTATTACATTAAATTTGCAAAATGTTTCTAAATTAGTGGATATTGATGTAGGTACAGCAGGTTATGTGATTATTTTGGATGCCGAGAAAAAATATATTGTGACACGTAGTGGTGTACCCGGTGATCCCGCAACTGGTGAATATTTAGAAAAAATGTATGCTCAGGATACTGGTACGATTAACTATACATTTGAAAATAAACCGAAAAAAATGGTCTTTCTTACTAACAAAGATACCAACTGGAAAATTGCAGGTACGATGTACACCACTGAAATTGATGCAGCGGTCGAACCGATTCGTAATCAAGCATTCCTGATTATTATTATTGCAATTGTGATTGCAGCGATCATTGTGGCGTTCTGTATCAATATGATTATGAAGCCATTGCTTGCTTTGCGCAAAACCACCCATCAAATTAGTGAAGGTGATCTGACTATCCAAATAGATGATCGCAAAAACAATGAGATTGGCGATTTGGCGCATGACTTTGCGATTATGGTGAGCAGTCTGCGTGAAATGATCGAAAAAGTCAGAGATACGACAGATAATGTATCCGCAGCTTCGGAAGAACTTGCAGCAGGTGCAGAAGAAACCAGTCGCTCTGTAGAACATGTAACGATGGCGATTCAAGAAGTGTCTACAGGTAGTGAAAGACAAGTAGCAGGCGTACAGATCGGAGCAGATGCTATTCATCGTATGTCAGAACGTGTATCTGAAATTTCTGGTCATGTGGCAGAAGTGAGCCAGAGTATGACCGATGCGGCAACAGCTTCAGCTAAAGGAAATGAATCGGTTATTAATGTAACGCAACAAATTTTTGAAATTCAATTAACCGTCGATCGTTTGGCTGAAATTATCACCAGTCTCAATACTCAATCCAGTGAAATTGGTGGTATTGTTGATCTTATTCGTAATATTGCCAAACAGACCAATTTGTTAGCGTTGAACGCTTCGATTGAAGCTGCTAGAGCAGGGGAACATGGTAAAGGGTTCGCTGTAGTTGCTGACGAAGTTCGTAAGCTTGCTTCCGAATCAGGAGAATCCGCAGAACGGATCGGTAGTCTGATTACAGGCATGCAAGGTATTGTTGCGCAATCGATCGAAGTTATGGATCAAGCGAAAGAAAATGTAACTGGTGGTATCTTAGCAGTTGATACGTCTGGACGCTCATTCTCCAAAATTAATCGTGCGATTAAAGCCGTTTCTCGCAAAATGAATGATGTAACCGGAACAACAGATCATTTGAACAGTGATGCGAATGCGGTTGTAGAATCGATTGAAGATATCGCTAGTATTTCAGAAGAAGCAGCAAGTAATACAGAGACGATCTCAGCAGCAGCAGAAGAACAACTGGCTTCGATGCAAGAAGTATCCAGTGCGGCTACCGATTTAACGCGTCTAGCAGAACAGTTACAACAATTAGTTTCTCGTTTTAAAGTATAACTATTGCGATGAACATGTTTCAATACTATAGCCGTTGTCTCATATTAAGTGACAACGGCTATTTCTTATTTTATATTTTACATTATATTCGTAAGTTTGTTACAATAATTCAGTAATGATATAAACCAATGAACAGCAGATCATCTACTCAGGGAGGAATAGATATGTTTACACGATACCCGGCAGAAGAACGTTTTAGTTTTGATCGAGGTTGGCTACAAGGAAGTCATAGCTTTTCATTTAGTGAATATCAAGATCCGAATAATGTAAGCTTTGGTCCTCTTCGTGTATTTAACGATGATGTGATTGCACCTTCACGTGGATTTGGTGCGCATCCGCATAGTGATATGGAGATTGTATCGATTATTTTGGAAGGACAATTGCGCCATGAAGATAATATAGGAAATGTAGCTGTAAGTTCTTTTGGCGGTGTTCAGCGGATGTCTGCGGGTACTGGTGTTGTGCATACAGAGCATAATGCTTCAGATGAGACGCATTGTAATCTATTGCAGTTATGGTTTGAGCCAGAAGCACGTGGTCTTAAGCCTTCGTATATGAGTTCGTCGTATAATCCAGCTTCGTTAAACGGTCAATTGTTACCGATCGTAAGTCGTCAGGGTGGCGAGAATCAAGCGACGATTCATCAAGATATGACCATTTATCTCAGTCGTCTGGAAAAAGGGCAAGAGATTCCATTCGTTCAGCATCCAGATCGCCGTACGTATGTATTTGTGATTCAAGGTAGTCTGACGATGAATCAAGAACATCTATTATCCAAGCGAGATGCCATGCGGATCGAACAAGAAACTCATTTACAGATGACAGCAGAAGAACCTGTCTTTTTCTTGCTGATCGACTTGCCTTAGGAGGAATATAGCTGATGAAAGAAACCGTAATGGTCAAGCATGCAGTGACAGGTCGAGAATTATTAAATAATAATAAGCACACGTTCACTTATGAATTAAGCGATCTGCCCGCAGGTGGTTTCCGTATGACGCTTATGAATGTGCCTGAAGAGATTGTACAAGATATTCTTACTTTGCAAAATGAGCTAAATCTATTCCGCTTTGAACTACCTGAAGATGCTCCACAGATCAAGCACTGGTACTATGTCAAAGAACAAGGTGTGCAGTATCAAGCAGACCAACACCAATTAATTATCGAAGCCGCATCAGAAATTGTTTATCTACCTTCAGAGTATTTAGAATAATATAATTTTATATTTTTTCAAACCTTCTCTATAGATAATATAGAGAAGGTTTTTTTATGTTGAAAAATAGAAAGATATCGATTAACATTATTAGTAATTATATCCACTTACCCCATCTATATCAAAAATGATCTGGTCAAATTCATAATGTATACGTATCGCTATTACCCAAAATAGATCGATCTATGAATTTTAATAGTATCGCTTATATCTACTCTCCACTTCTATCATTTTTATTCCTTTACTGTATTCCTTTTTACAATAGCATAGCTTTTTAAAGTTCCTTATTACCTATCCCTGGAAAGGAAGGTTAGCGTATTGAATGTGTCTTCGCCACTACATCAAGTGGATCAATGGATCAAAGATGATAAGGTGATGCCTTTTGCTTCTGGATGGGAGCATATTGAACATGAAATTCGCAGAATCGATCTACTCATACGGATCGCTTTGATTCGTTATCCTCCTCAAGTATCTGCTGAGATTGAGCAATATAAGGGACTATTCATTAGTGAAGAAGAAGTATGGTCTCTGCTAGAAGTTTATAAATCCCCCGAGCAACTGGAGCCTATAGAACAACTACTCCATATGTTAACCGCATGGGAGCAGTATATTGCCAAACGTCTAGAGTTAAGTAGACAACAAGGGATACATACACCATTGGATCAGATTCGTCAGCGAATGAAATTAGAAGATCACAGCTATTTGTGTTTTTTAGTTGTACTTGCTATTGAAATCGATCGTAAATATGAAAAGTTATATGCTTATTTGCAAGACGATATCACTTGTAAATCCCCAACACTGCAACTCTTATTAAAGTTGCTTGCAGATCAACCAGAACACGTTCAGCGGATTCGCCAAGCTTTTGGAACCCGGCATCCTTTAACAGATTGGTTGATTCATCCTCTTGTAGAATCTGAACCTAAATCTTCATTGTCCAGGGCATGGATCGTTGAGCCTGATGTGATGCAATTTTTATTAGAAGAACAGGTTGAGCAGCATTCATTTTCGGCAAAAGGTCTAAGGTTATACCAACCAGACGATGAACTGCCGCCACTGATTATTCATCAATCGATCCAACAGCAATTACAGCTTATCTGGCAACATCAATCCGATCAGACAGTTGTTCTTATTCACGGTCGTGTAGGAAGCGGTAAAAAGCATCAACTCCGACATCTATGTCAGTGTTATCACCGTTCGATGTTAGTTGCTGATCTCGAACGAATTGAATCCTCATCTAGTGAAAAGATACAGGAATGGATCCAAAAGACACTTCGTCAAGCTATGCTACGGGATGCTGTATTAGTGTGTACCGGATGGGATCAATGGCTACAACGTACACCTACAGAAATTCAATATGTCGTGCGAGAATTAGAGCAATATAAGGGCATTTTATTTTTGATAGCAAATACGATGCAAGATATGTATCTAACAACCACTTTATGGTCACTAGAGCAAGAAATTCAGCTTTCTATGCCAAGTATTCAAGAATCTCTACTGATCTGGGAATATTATGGCAATCAAAAGTGGACTGAACATTCATTGAACTGGCAACAAGCAGCATCGACTTTTCAAATGACAGCAGGCCAGATCGTCAAAGCTTTGGCAGATATGGCAACAGAATATACTTTGAACTCAGATCATACAACTGCTGATCAGACACTTGAGCTTACACAAGAACATCTCAATCGTAGTTGTTATAGACAGATTCAGACTCGATTAAATACGCAAGCAACTCGATTATCGATAACAGCAACATGGGATGATTTGATTTTGCCTGTTAGTCAGAAGCAAAGAATGCGTTATGCCTGTGATCAGGTAAAGTATCGCAGTAAAGTGTATGAAGAATGGGGATTTGGTCATAAGTTAGCTTATGGTAAAGGGTTAAGTCTCCTATTTACAGGCCCACCGGGTACAGGGAAAACGATGTCGGCTCGTGTGATTGCTAACGAGTTGCAGATGCAAATGTATCAAATTAATTTGTCACAGGTGGTTAGTAAGTATATCGGAGAGACCGAGAAGCATCTGCAAGAAGTATTCGATGAAGCCAAATACAGCAGCAGTATTTTGTTTTTTGACGAAGCTGATGCATTGTTCGGTAAGCGTTCTGAAGTGAGTGATTCGCATGATAAATTTGCGAATATGGAGACTTCTTTTTTATTGCAAAAGATGGAGGAGTATGAAGGGATTACGGTGCTCGCCACCAACTACAAGCAAAATTTGGATGAAGCTTTTATGCGTAGAATAAGCTTTATTATTCGTTTTCCTTTTCCTAATAAAGAAAGTCGTCAGCAGATCTGGCGTACCTTATTACCGGATCAAGTTCCGATTGAAAAAGGCATTGATTTTGATTTTCTGGGAGATACATTTGAGATCTCTGGCGGACAGATTAAAAATGTGCTGGTGGCTTCTGCTTTTCTGGCGGCATCGGAACAAGTGCCTCTATCGATGAAAATGATTTTTACAGCGTTACGACAAGAGCTAGATAAAAGTGGCATGGTTCCTTCTACAACTTCTCTTGGATTATATAGTGATCTATGGCAGTAATTCTTGAAATCCATAATAGCTAGATACTGGAAAGGAGGAGAAGCCTATCGGTAGCACCCAAGTTATTGCAGATACTGGATTATCGATCGTCAAATTATTGCGAGACCAACTTACACCTGATCCTATTGCAGAATCAGCGAGTATTGGACTTTCTTCTCCGATTGAAGATAGTGAATTAATCATTAGTGTCTATCTTTATGAGATTCGGCAAAGTAAAGAATATCAAATTTACGATATGATTTCACGGGGGAACGATCTTCTACAGTATCCACCGTTGTCCTTAGAGTTATCCTATCTGATTACAGTACATTCTGCTGCCGATGCCAGTGTACGAGCGTTAGATAGCAATCGGATAATGGGTCATATTCTGCAAACGATGCACGATCATGCGATATTGAGCGGAACTGATCTTGTCGGAACGTTACGTGATCATAATGAAGAATTACGAATTATTTTTGAAGATTTTCCAAGTGAAAAGCTATTGAGCTTTTTCCCGCAAAAACCGTACAAATTATCGATCAGTTACAGCGTCGGCCCTGTATTGATAGAATCCAAACGTACCAAAAAAGTCGCACGCATATTGGAGAGCGATATTCGTACACAGACACGGGAGGGATACCCATGATTCAGCAGTCGCTCTCAATAAGGCATCAGTTGTCTGCTGTCATCTATATAACAGATATAGTCACTGGTCGCGCTGTAGATCATCAACGTCTGTCTTTGATTTTAGAACCTGCCGGTAATGCCCCTATTTACAAAAACGAAGGTTGTTATATTTACAGTAATCTGCCTGTAGGTGTGTACCGGTTAACGATTCGTTCACCCGATTATGGAATAGTGACCAAACAGTGGGAATGGAATCCTGAGCAGAAAAATCCACCGGTATTTCGCTTACTATTACAGCCCTCTCCTGCGTATTCATTTGGTACACAAGCCACTAGAATTGACTGTCGTTGCGTGAATGCTTCGGGTCAACCGATGGCTGGTATTCCTTTGACATTATACAGTCGTTCAGCTGTCAATAGTCGGGCACGCTTAAAAAAGAATGCTTCTCTAGAATCTCGGGTGATTGAAGTGACAACCGCAGGCGTACGTCCGCTAGCAGGAGAGCAATTTGTTTTTAGTGCAGTAGATAAAGACGTAACTTCCCGAGAAATAACATCGGATGAACTCATTATGATTGAGTGTCTTCCTCAGCTCAACGACCAAGTATGGCAACTAACCGCTCCCTTATCTCAAAGTTATCTATCAGGAGTCTTATTATTGCCTGTCGTGCAAGCGATCACCGATCATCATGGTGAAGCAGTGTTAGTGATTCGTGCTATCCCTTCTACCCAAGGACAATTTGAACTTGTTGCTGGTTATGCTAATCAAAAGCTGTATAGATCAGAAATGCTGACTGTACAAGAATCTGAAGTCGTAACGTTTCAACTGACGATTCCTCCATCATTTGAAGAGGATGGTATGGCTAAACATTAAATTTGATAAAGAGAAGGGAGAATGCGCACATGCCAGAATATTTGTCTCCGGGAGTATATGTAGAGGAATTTGATAGCGGCCCCGTACCTATGGCAGGAGTCAGTACGAGTACCGCAGGCTTTTTGGGCGTTGCAGAGCGTGGAGCAGTAGAAGGATTGCCTGTATTGATCACAGGGATTGCGGATTTCCAGCGTAGTTATGGTGGGTATTTATCGGAAAATGCATTTGGTCAGTATCGGTATCTTGCGTATGCCGTAGAACACTTTTTTGGTAATGGTGGTTCTAGATGTTATGTCATGAGAGTAGCACCTGAAACAGCTAAAACAGCGGCTAATATGAAAGCAGAAGATTTGGAAAAAGCAACAGGGCTTATCATTCATGCACGTAATCCGGGGCAGTGGGGCAATCGTATCGTGATCCGATTTATTCCCGCAAGCAAAGCCAAGACTCAGATTACAGAAGATCTAGGAGAAGGTAAATATCTGGTCAAAAGTACAGCAGGATTCCGTGCTGGAGATGTAGTTTCTTTTGTTGAAGGAGACAACGTTACGTATAATCGGGTGGTATCAGCACTCGATAATTTAATGGAATTGGAAGAACCATTAACAGGTGATGTGGTAGATTCTGAACTTGTTCCTACCAAAGTATTATCTACCCGTGAGTTCGATGTTGAAGTACGTTATGGAATGGAAGCAGAACGATTTGAAAATGCTTCACTTAACGCAACAGCTCCTAATTTTATCGGAATTGCTGCTTCTCGTTCTTCATTGATTAGTGTGCAGTGGATAGAGCCAGAAGGAGATAAGGCAACCAAAGCAGTCCCTCCTTTTGAAGTGGTTAGCGGTGAGACGGAAGACAAAGGATCATCCAATCTAGCACTTAGCGGTGGTAGTGATGGCAGTGCAGATGATCTAGGCGCAGGTGATTTTATGGGCAAAGATCTGGGGCCAGGCAAACGTAAAGGGATTCAATCCTTTATTGATAATGATGAAGTCAGTATTCTAGCAGTTCCAGGAGTGACCGATCCCAATGTACAGCTAGCATTAGTAGCACATTGTGAAAATGCCACCAATCGATTTGCTATTTTGGATGCACCGAAAGAAACCACTAAAGTTCCTGACGTACTAGAGCACCGTAACTACTTTGATAGTTCATATGCCGCTTTATATTCACCATGGTTACTGGTATATGATGCTTTTGAAAAGCGAAGTGTCGCGATTCCTCCTTCAGGATCTATGGCAGGCATTTATGCTCGTTCAGACAATACGCGTGGTGTGCACAAAGCACCAGCCAATGAAGTCGTACGTGGTGTGACCGGATTATACTGCCAGTACAACATGGGAGAACAAGATATTTTGAATCCTAAAGGTGTCAATCTAATTCGGCAATTTACCGGGCAAGGCATTCGGGTATGGGGGGCGCGCACCTGTTCTTCCAATGGATTATGGAAATATATTAACGTGCGTCGTTTATTCATTTTTGTGGAAGAATCGATTCGTCGTAATACGAATTGGGTTGTTTTTGAACCGAATGATGAGCCGTTATGGTCACGCGTACAACGGACTATTGACTCTTTTCTGACAACAGTGTGGAGAGATGGAGCATTGATGGGAGCCACACCCGCTGAAGCCTTTTATGTACAGATTGGACGAAGTACGATGACTCAAGATGATATCGATAACGGGCGCTTAATCTGTATTATTGGAATTGCTGCTGTGAAGCCAGCAGAATTTGTTATTTTCCGTGTGACACAAAAAACAGCTACAGAATAAAATATCAGTACATGTCTTACAAGCTAAATGGCTGATGAACTGTCTTGAGATTCTGTTTTTAATTCGGGGAAGGGGTAGAACCTATGGGAGAACGCAAAGATCCATATCGTAATTTTAGATTCAAAATGGAAGTGGGAAGTATTACTCAAGCTGGATTTACCGAAGTATCTGGTTACGATTCAACGGTCGAAATTGTAGAGTATCGCGAAGGTAATGAAGTGACAACACCACGCAAATTACCTGGATTAACGAAATACGGTAATATCACACTCAAATGGGGCGTAACCGACTCGACAGAATTGTACAAATGGTTGGAAGATTGTTCGAATGGAACGATCACCCGTCAAGATGTAACGATTACAGCGATTGATGAGACTGGGCAAGATAAAGCAGCATGGCAGATTATCCAAGCATGGCCAACCAAATACACTGCACCTAACTTTAACGGTTCTGGCAAAGAAGTAGCGATTGAAACGATTGAGTTAGCACATGAAGGTATGAAGCGTTCTAAATAAAAGCTAAATGAACAGTTAAAGGGACAGGCGGAAGCGAATGTCCGCCTGTTATCGTCTAACGGGTAGAAGCTAGAATAGCAATCGAATTCAATCTGGAGGTTACTATATTATGGTGTTGACGACAGAACATAGCTTTGAATTGCCGCGTGGTTATATCGATGGAGATGGTAATTTACATCGACGTGGAGTGATGCGCCTTGCGACAGCAAGTGATGAGATTTTGCCTATGCGTGATCCACGAGTACAGAACAATCCCAGTTATCTTACCATTATTTTGCTAGCCCGCGTGATTACCAAGCTTGGCGATATGAGCATGATCGACACCCATACCATTGAAGGACTATTTACAGCTGATCTGGCATATTTGCAGAATTTTTATCGTAGCATTAATGAAGTTGACGAACCGTCTGTTCCTATTATCTGTCCTAAATGTGGACATGAACACGAGGTGAAAATGGATTTTTTGTCTCAGAGTCTGGTCTAAGCTTGAGTTATCCTGCTGATAAGTTATATGAAGAAATGGGATTTATCGCTTATTATTTTCACTGGTCGCATGAAGCATTGATGAGTATGGAGCATCGAGAGCGTCAACGATGGTGTGAAGAGATTTCTCGAATTAACCGCAATCTGAATGAAGAAGGTTCAGAGAAGAAAGAAAATCTATTTGATGTATTTGGGAAAGGATGATGATCATTGCCAGGGAAATCGATGCACGGTAATGCGGCCCCTATTCGCAAAGATCCATTAGCCGCTTTCCGATTCATGGTTCAAATCGACCAGTTGCAAGTTGCGGGATTCTCGGAGATAAGTGGGTTACAAGCGGAAACCAAGTACGAAACATATATTGAAGGTGGGGAAAATGGGTATGTGCATTATTTGCCCACACGAAGAGAGTATCCACCCCTTGTATTCAAGCGAGGTATTGTGTTTGCGCAGAGCCTTTGGAACTGGTATGACGGCTTCAAAACAGGCAGTATTGTCAAGCTTAACGGTTCTATTATGATGAGCAATGATAACTATAACGATTTTATGATCTGGCATTTTAAAGATGCTTATCCTGTGAAATGGATAGGGCCACAATTGAGCGCCAAGCAAAATGATATTGCATTTGAATCGATAGAAATTGTCCATCAAGGGCTATCGTTAGATCAGCGGAGTCGTGCCCAATTGTAAGTGCTTATAGATGAAATGGATAAATAAGAAAGGAAGCGATGAGTACATGAAGTTATTATCAGATCGTATCGGTCATATGCGTCAGCATCAGCATTTTGCCGACCGTCTGATAACTAAATATCAAATGCCATCGTTATCACGTTTTCCTATTTCTCGATTAATCTATCGCAAGTTAGCAAACAATGTTCATAGCGAAGAAGTGTATCATCATTCGATGAATGTACAATGGACGAATATTACGCAAATGACTGTGATCCGTCCATTGATGATTCGCCAGCATTATTTCTTGCGTACATTAGCTATATCGCGTACAGGTCAGTCTTATTCAGAAAACCCTTTGTATGCGAACCGTACTTCAGACAATCGATGGATAGCCAATAGTCCATGGGTGGCTCTGGCAACAGGTGCAGTCACACATCAATCCCTTCCGTTAAACCGTGAAATGCATAATCGATATGAGCCATCTTCGATTGTAGTGACTCCAGAACGAATTCTACAGACTCTAGGCATACATGAATGGTGGAATGATCCGGCAGGTGTGGAGCACGATACCGATAATGAAGCACGATCATACGATGTGGAGATCGATGACAATCAAGTGCTTCATGAATATCGAGAAATTCAACGTATAGAAGAACAGCAATTTGCAAGACTGCGTTCCAGCTCAAGACAGACAAGTTCCAGTCGCCCTTCTCGTAAAATGATATTGTCTATGCCTTCTTTGTTATCACGACGATTGCCGATGATACGACTGTTATTGCCTGCTCCATCACCGACAATGCGCAATGAATGGCAACGGCGCTCTGAAGAAATGGGTCGACTTGCTCGAATTTTTAATGTCACTGAACTCAGCAATATGGATCAGGTGTTAGGCAGTAATCATACAATTAATCTGTTGACGATTTTGCCACCACCTGAGTGGATATCATCGATAGTGATGCCGCCGATCTGGCAACAACGCAGATCAGAACCGATTCGAGATTCTGAAGATTGGCTGTATCATATTGTACGCTTATTTAATCCATCTGAACGCCGAGCAGTAATTGAACAGAATATTCGCAAATTATATATCAAAGCATCTGAACGGTCTCTTCACCAGAATGCACGTCAGTGGAGCCAAAACGTATTATCAACAGTCTGGCATGAAATGAGTCGCACGAGTCCTAGTCATTTGCCGGCTAAAAGCCCTTTTGTCCGTAAAGCAGGAAAATGGATGTTTGATCCGCAGATGGCTGTCTCTATATTAGGGAGTCGCAACGACACCTGGAATTCTCTACTTCATATGCCGTGGCTTAGAAATAAACCAAGCGATCAGACGATTCAGCAACATATTTATCATCCTGTTATGATTCGTCGTTATCTGAGTGATCCCGAACAATGGAACCGGGGAAGCGGTGAAGGTCTCCCTGTCTGGCAAGATCGTATGTACAGCACTATTAATCAGTATATGAATATCGAAGCAGACCGCTTTTCGCAACAATATGTATCTCAAGTACTTACATCTTGGCTCCCTTCTTATCGAAATACGTATCAAAATCATTGGAATCCGATGTTGTTTCTACAATCCTCCAATATAGGAAATACAGGAGTCAATCGTACATCCAATACACCTTTATTTCCTGGCAATAAGATTCCTGATCGTCAGTCGATATTACATCCATTCGCTCATCGCCACCGTACAGATACCAGTATAGCTCATCAACAGACTGAGCAAGAAACAGGAACAGTCTTACAAATGATCACCAAACGACTACCAACCATTTTATCAGCGCAATCACCATTGATATCAGCTACAAAGCAACATGCTACAACAAGAACAACAGATGATACAAATATCGATTGGAGACAGCCATCTGGATTTTCAGCTTCAGTCGATCCGTTAGTTGAAACGGTAACTTCAGCAGAGATACAAAATATTCGGAATGATCTAGAGCATCAATTGCTACACTCTGGACGTACTCGAATTCAACCGACTGAATTTAATCGTTTAGTGGACAGAGTCTATCGTGAATTGCAACGCAAATTAAAATTTGATTACCAACGTCGTGGGATGTAGTGATAACAGATAAAGGAGGAGACCGTAATGGCTTTGGAAAAAGCAAGAATTGTGCCTGAAGATGATTCGTCATCAACTGTTCATGTCCTGTTTAATCCAACTGAATACTCTGTACAGTCTAATGTAGGTTGGACAGATGATCAAAATGGTGCTCCTAATCAATATTTACCTAAAGTATCTGGTAATCTGACCATGGAACTTTTTTTCGATACATCGATGGAAGGTACAGATGTGAGAATCTACATTAATAAATTAAATGGTTTGCTACAAGAAGATACTCAGAAAAAGCGTCCACGTAAATATACGTTTGCCTGGGGAACATTTCAATATGAAGGATATATGGAAATCAAATCCCAAAAATTCACGCTTTTTATGGAAAATGGTATTCCTTTACGGGCTAGAGTAGGTGTTACCTTTGATCAGCGTGATGAGTCAACAGCATCGACAAGTAGTTCAACCCAAGCCACCGGACAAGTCGTAGCTGGACAAGGAGAATCGTTAAGCGAGGCGGCAAATAAGCAATACAATGATCCTACGCAGTGGCGACCGATAGCAGAAGCAAGTAATATTGATGATCCTTTGCAAGATATGACTAATGTGATGTTAAACGTACCGGGGAAAAAGTAGATGGGGATCATTACATTGCCTGATTCTCCTACAGATTACGACACACTGTATAAAAGTTATGATGAATTTCTAGCTCCACAATTCAAAATTACATGTGGAGGGAAAACATTCGATACCGATACTTTACCGATTCGGCAATTGAATGTGCAAACGACAATAGAGTCTATGGCAGATTCTGCTTCATTCACGATCGAAGAGGGATTTGATTCTCAGCAGACTGAATTTACATACGAATCTTCTTTCGAGCTAGCTCAGACGATAGAGATTGATATGGGATATGGTAATCAGTTAAAGACCGTATTTAGTGGTTATGTCGTATCGGTTGCTTATGAATTTCCAAGTGAGGGCGAGCCTTTAATGACTGTTCGTTGCATGGATATGACATTTCTAATGATGAAGACATACAGCGAAAAAGTATGGCAAAAGAAAAAGCATAGTGAAGTGGCAAAAGATATCGCTTCCTCTTATTCCAGTCAATTATTTATTGATGCTACTGATACAATCATCGAAAATATTTACCAAAATAAACAAGCGGATTATCTATTTCTGCGTGAATTGGCTCAGCGGAGTAATCGTCAATTACTGATTGTAGGGAAATCGGTTTATTTTCGCAAAGTGGTCGAACGTAAAACTCCTTTTATCACACTTACATGGGGGCAAGGGTTAATATCGTTGCGTACAGAAATGAATATTTCTTCTCAATTAAGTGGAGTCAATGTGCGTAGTTGGGATCAGTTGAATCGTCAGTTGATCGCTTCGTCTAGCTATACGGTCGTCAAAATTGGTAATGGTACACAAACAGGAAGTCAAATTGCGGCTACACTCGGTACGTATGAAGAGTATATAGATATTGATGGTGAGTCACAAACAGATGTACAGAGTGCCGCAGACAGTATGATGCAATCACGTTCCATGGATTTTATCGATGGTTACGGGGAATGTATCGGTATTCCTGATCTGCGTGCCGGTCTTTATATTGCATTTGCAGGCGTGGGCAAGCGAGCAGGTAGTATTGCTTATCTCAGTGAAGTGAATCATATGATTGATGATAGTGGATATATCATTCAATTTGAAACAAAGGGGAATGCGATATGATTTTTCCAGATTCCTATTATGATTCACGTCGACGGCAAGATACACGCATCTCTGGTGTGACGATTGGCAAAGTGACAAACAATACAGATCCAGAAAAGCTCGCTCGTGTGAAGCTAATGCTAGAGATGCATCACGGCGACTTTGAGACGGATTGGGTACGAGTAGCAAGTTCGATGGCAGGTAGTTCAAGAGGAAGTTTATTTATTCCTGAAGTGGATGATGAAGTACTGGTTGCTTTTCATTTAGGAGATATTACGCGTCCTTATGTGATTGGATTGTTATGGAGCAAATTAGCTGTACCTGAACCTATGGAAGACGAGAATAATCAAAAAAAAATAAAGACAACAGGTGGACACGAGATTATTTTTGATGAAGCTCAAGATAAAGGTAAAATGACATTCAAAAGTGCGAAAGGGCATCAGATTGCGATGGATGATGGTAACAATACCGTAGAATTTACGGATGCCGATGCCAAACATAAAATTAAATTAGCTGGAGGCGCATCCGGTGCAGTGACGATCGTGAGCGGAGAAACCCAAATTACGCTTAATGATCAAGGAGATATCACACTCACGAGTAATAAATCTGTCAGTATTCGTTCAGCTCAGATTTCTTTAGAAGCCAAAGGAACACTTGATCTCAAATCTTCGGGCCCCTTGACGATCAAATCGGATGCATTGGTATCGATCAAAGGTTCACTCGTTAAAGTTAATTAAATTCTATTTGAATATGATCGAACTCGAATTAAAAGCGTTGAATTTACTCATATTAAACACAGGAGGAGATAGCCGATGAATCGTGATTTTCTAGGCAGAGGGTGGTCATTTCCGATCCAAGTCGATACTGCTACCGGTAGAATTCAACTGTCCGAGTATGGCGATGATATTCGTGAAGCTATTCGCATTCTGATTCGCACATCACCGGGGGAGCGAGTGATGAATCCTGATTACGGATGCCGGATTCGTCGTTATCAATTTGATTCGATTGATGTGACCACTCTTCATCTAATGGCAAGTAGTGTCAAAGATGCTATTGAACGCTGGGAACCCAGAGTAACCGATGTAAGAGTCACTGCTCTATCTGATCAACAGGAAAATGGGTTAGTTCAATTGGAAGTCGAATATCGAGAGCGTTCTACAAATCATGTAACAAATCAAGTTTATCCATTTTATATCTATGAAGGTACAGGTTAACCGCATACATCATTGATCTTAAAAGGAGGGAAAGAGATGACGTTATCATGGGAACAGATTAGCAATCTAGCTTCGCCAGTGATTGATTCACGAGAGCTTTCTGACTTGGTGCGTGAGATGAGCGAGTTAGTTCCTTTTTATACGCCGGAGTGGCGATTTACACCGGACGATCCAGATGCAGGCACAGCTCTTTTTTATATTTTTGCAGATATGTTGCTTGAAAATATTAAACGTCTGAATCAAGCACCTCTAAATAACTATCTCTCTTTTCTCAATTTGATTGGTGTTGAACCGATTCATTCGCGAGCGGCTTCTGCATGCCTAACTTTTCAATTAAGTAAAGGATCAACACAACCTGTATGGATTCCAGCACGTACACCTGTATTAGCAGAATCAGAAGGGCAAGAAGTTCCTTTTGAAACGACATCTTCGATGTTAGTGACACCTACTCAAATGATTGGCATTTATCAAGTGGATGGTCAGGATGATCGTATTATTCCAATCGGTTCATCGCTGATGATCAAAGACTCCAAAACAAAAGAAGATTTGACTGCGTCTTATCGTTTATTTGATACAAGTAATAGTGAACAGAATATTCAAGAGCATATCTTATATACCGCTCATCCTATATTGGATCATTTGGAAGGAGCTACTCGAATTGAATGGATACCTTGGGTGGAACCCGCTTATATGGCTTCAGATTGGTGTCAGCTACTAGCAGATTCTACGTATGTCGAATGGACTTACTGGTCAGAAGGGAAGTGGAAAGTATTTGACCATGTACAAGCAGTCAAAGGGAAAATACGTCTGAGTAAAGCGGCGGGGCATCGCCTAGAACGCTGTTCTATTGAAGGAAACGAGCAAATATGGATTCGTTGCCGAATGGTACGTCCGTTAGAACCCAATCATTCATCTGCGGCACAGCAAAAAGATCGTCAATGGTTATCGACTGTACGGTTGAATCGTGTCACAGTCAAACCCGTGATGCAACCATTATTAGGTATCGGGCAACGGATAGACGAGATTGGTATTGCACCTGCGCGCTTATTTTTGGATGATCAAGAACTGGAACAGGAACAATTTTATCCATTTGGCAAATTATTTTATACATACGGTTGTTTTTATATGGAATCGACAGAAGTTTTTAGTAAGACAGGCAGTTGGATTACACTTCGTTATCAAAGTGGATTTGTTAATCAAAGGGCAGTTCCTGAACCTGATATTGAACCACGCTGGCGACCGGTTATGCGTGCTTCTGAATTTGATACACGTCACGCGGTCTATGCTTGTATTGAACGAGTGATCTGGGAGTATTGGAACGGTCAAGCATGGGTGCGTCTAACAGGTACAGCACGTGAGATGGATTATCAATTTCGCGCACCAAAAAAAAGGATGTCTACACGAAGTGAACGTGGACAAGATTCAACTGTATCTAAAGAGTCATCTTCTATTGAATGGGATGGTCAACCTGAAGATATACACGAACAGAAATGGGAATTTGAATGCCCTATTGATCTTGTTTCGACGATGGTAAATGGACTTGAAGGACACTGGATTCGTGCTCGGATTATCGAACTTGATAATGCTTATGCTCCTTATGCTATTTACCGTACTCCGTGGATACAGCAATTAAAGCTTCAATATAGCTATCGTGAATCTTTTCCTATTGAGCAATTTATCGCTGCTAATCATGGCGAAAGTAAAAGCTGGAATCGTGCAAGTACAGCTTCATTTTATCCGTTTGAAGCATTAGATAGTGCTGAGCCTGCTTGTTATATCGTATTTGATCAAGCCCCTTCAGGTGGGCCACTTCATATGTATCTAGAATTAGAACCGCTGACTGAACTTATGAATAGTGATCCTGTAGCTGTCGATTGGGAATACTGGCAAGACCATCAAGGTCGTCAGGGGTGGGTAGCATTAGAAGTCTATGATTTTACCGAGGGACTAACCGTTAGTGGAGGAATACAATGGTCTGCTCCAGACGATTTTGGAGTCTACTCCCGGTTTGGACAACAGGGATATTGGATTCGTCTAGTGGATCGTCAACGTCGATTCGGACAAAAGAATACACCGTATCCAGTGGTGAAAAGTATTCATTGGAACACTGTGCCCGCGATTCAACAACAAAGTATAACCGAGGAGAAGCCTGATGTTACGCAAGGCACTGATGGAGTCTCTTTTCGATTATTACGTACACCTGTACACGCTGAAGAAGTATGGGTAAATGAGACTCATTTGCAAGAACATAGCGAATGGCTTCGTCTTAGACAAGAAGCTCCAGAGGATATCCAAAGTCTCTCGTTACCTGATGGTTCTCAGCAAGTCTGGCGCAAATGGACAGCTGTTGTGAGTCTCCAAGGTTCTGGAGCATTAGATCGTCACTATCGCATTGATCGTACACAGGGTGAAATTTATTTTGGGAATGGTCGCTATGGTCGAGTGCCTACAACCGTAGGTACAGGACGAATCAAAGTAAATTATCGTTTATCAGCCGGTCATCTAGGCAATGTCGATCAGCATCAGATCAACCGTTTACGTTATGCCAAGGCTTTTATCGATAAAGTATGGAATCCTTTGCCTGCTTATGGAGGACATGATCGTGAGCAGACGATAGAAGCAGTACAACGTGGGCCCGCACAATTAAGACATCGGGATCGTGCAGTGACTAAAGAAGATTATGAATCACTTGCTTATGAAGCAGATGCTCACGTTGCCAAAGTGAAATGCTTTTCTGGTCAGAATGCCTATTTAGCCCAGGAAGCAGGGAGTATTACACTTGTGATTATGGTCAAAGATGACGATTGGGGTCGACGTTATTTTCCAGAGTTACGCAAACGAGTTCGTCAGCACTTGATTCCACGGATGTCGGCGATGATTTTTCCAGAATCCTTATTTATTATAGAACCGGTTTACCTTGAAATTGATGTGACCGCAGAAGTGTATGTGCACAGTATGGAAGATTTGGTTCCAGTCGAAGAAGAATGTGTGAGCAGATTGGATCGATTTCTAAATGCAATTACAGGTCAGCATGATAGCAACGGCTGGGATATTGGAGAACAACCGCAACCATCTGTATTTTACCCGTTATTACAATCCGTTTCCGGGGTTAAATACGTCAATAAGTTAACGATAGAGATCTTTCAACAGACTTCAGATCAGCGCAAAGAATTAACAGCACAACAAGCATCGATGATTGCCCACAGTGTTGTGCACGGTGGAAAACATAATTTGAGCGTGCGTACCGATTGGAATAAATAAAATAAGTGGAGCACCTAGATCAAGGAGGATGTCATGTTACCTAATCTGAATTTGGATGACCGTACGTATAAACAGATTCTAGATCGTGCCAGACAGTCAATCCACCGCCTTCATCCTGACTGGACAGATGAGAATACGCATGATCCTGGCATGACATTGATCGAATTATTTGCTTATGTTACTGAAGCCCAGCAGTACTATATCAATCGCGTTACCGCACGCAATGAATTAAAATTTCTTGAATTGTTAGGGATTACTCCTCAAGCGACCAGACAAGCCCAAGCAGAGATTCAAGTCTCAGAAGTAGGGCAGTCTGAATGGTTACCGCAAGGGACAGTCTTAACAGCCGATCGAGTAACATTTGAGACGACACACAGTCTTTATTTATTACCACAAAAGATTGAGCGGGTAGTGGTGCAAGAAGGATCTGACTCGACGATGTATGCATGGGAAGGCGTACATTCTCCTGAATTTTATTTGTTCGGTAGTGAAGCCAAGCAAGATAGTCGCTTTTATATCGGGCTTGATTCTGCGCTCCCTTCGGAGTTACCTCTTCATCTCACATTTGATATTGTCGAAGAAGAACAATTTTTGCGAAATGCTGTACGACAAGATCAGATGCATATAAAGCCACCTGTTCAATTAGAATGGTCTTATTTTGCAGCATGGAGTGACGGTGAGCATGGATGGCAACCATTGATGATTACAACCGATCATACGCGTGAACTGACGTTCGATGGCAGTCTGCATTTTCAATTAACAGCACCAATGGTTGCTCATGCAGTATATCCAGCAGTAGAAAAATCGCGGTACTGGATACGTTGTGTCTTACGTCAATCTGGCTATGAGACCGCACCCGTACTCAAACATTTATTACTGAATACGATTCAAGCGGTAGAAGGCAATACAGCTGTGGCGTTAGAACGTTTTGATAGCGATGGATCAGAATGGATTCAAATCCAATGGCTCCATCGTTTAGCACAAGAAGGTGAACTTGAAGTACGGATTCGTGAACAGACTGGTTGGCATCTCTGGCATGTTATTGATGAACTTCATAATGCTCAAGCTGAAGAACGTTGTTATGTACTCCAAAGAACAGCAGATGGACATGTACGTATGTGCTTTGGAAATGGAAATACGGGAAAGATTCCTCCAGCGGGCAAACGCAAAATCATGTGTATTGCATGGGAACCCTCTTTTCGAGAACGCCGTTATATCGGTCAAAGCAATGGAATGCCTGTCCAACATTATCGTGTTGCCTCTCCTGAAGAGAAACTTGCTCATATTCGAATTCAGGTGGGTGCTATCGATCCCTTATCGAAAGAAATGGTCTGGCATCACTGGCAACAAGTAGATGATCTAGACCGTTCAGGTTCAGAAGATCGTCATTTTCAATATGATGAATATAATGGTGAAATTCGCTTCGGTGACAACGAGAAAGGGATGATTCCCGCCCCTGCCACTGTAAATAATATCTGTTTAATTGCTTATACATCGGGTGGAGGAGAACGTGGCAATATTAAAAGTAATGCGTTGATGCTGAATCATCATCCAGCGTTATCTCCTCATCTACAAGCAACAAACTATAGGCATGGCTACGGAGGACAAGATGCAGAGACATTAGAACAAGCGAAGCGAAGATTATCTTCTGATTTGCAACAGGTGAATCGTGCAGTGACAGCTTCAGATTATGAGCAGATTGCGTTACGTACTCCCGGTCTACGTGTAGCAAGTGTCAAAGCGCTTCCTCTGTATGTGAGCGGACTCGCAGACTACCCGACTCGCAAAGCAGCCGGTCAAATGACATTAGTTGTTGTTCCTTATGGCAAAGGAAAACCGGAACCAAGCCCTGCTTATCTGCAAGCGGTCAGACAACATATGGAGCAACATCGTCTACTCGGCACACAACTGCATATTATTGGCCCGCAGTATATCACAGTGAATGTCCAAGCACAGCTAGTAGTGGAACCGTATTGCAAAAATCAAACCGCATTATTTAGCGATATATTAGAAAAATATTTTGATCCGTTACGTCAACAAGGTGAATTTGGCAAAAGTATTCGTAGCAGTCAATTGCATAACTTATTGTCTCATGTACCCGGTGTGATCTATGTGCAGGATCTATGGATTAATGTAGAAGGCACAGGAACAAAGCGTGATGAAAGTGGTAATATCAGCATTCCTCCTAATGGACTTGCAGCAGGTGGAGACTATCGAATCGAACTATTTATATCGAGTGAAGTTCGCTAATACGTTTACAAAACAGCTTGTGCTAGAAAAAGGAAAGGAGAGGAAATCGATGTTAAGAATCCCTCATCTCTCACTGAATAAACGTGCAGATTGGGAAGCAGGAACATCTATCAATGTACAGATCAGTGATGCCGGTGTTCATTTGCAAAAAGAACTAAAATACAATATAGACGGACATTTTTTTATTCCTCTCCATATTCCTATTGCAGATTTGGCATCCGATGGACAAGGCAAATTGTACTTATTAGATACACAAGGTTCCTTATTTTTATTAGATCCTGCTACTCAATCAGTAGAACCTTTATTCCCTGCTGGACACCAAATGTTCCGTCCTGATGCGGAGTTGTTAGGACAATCAGATCATTGGATGATCGTGCAACGAAAAGGAAAAGGATTGATTATGGCAGCCTATGCTACTCGTAACGGGCAACAGCTATGGAGCATAGAAAGTAACAAAGATGTAGAGGGACAACCCATCGAAGTACTCGCATGGACTCATGACGAACAACAGCATCTGTTTCAACTGGTTCGGCATTTCAAAAGCGTCACTTCAGAGGAAAGCTTGCTGTCAGATATACCTGTAGTTCATGCCTATCACTATGAGATCCACAGCTATAATCAGCGAGGAATATTACAAAAGGTACTACCTTTACCTGAACGCTGGGAACAACGAACAGATGGTATTAATCCTTCTTTAACATCATCTACATCAAGTGATAGCTGGCAAATTGCAGTAGCTGGTGGAATCATGTATATGTCCGAATTTCAGACACGTACAATTTGGAAATTAGATCTAAAAGGTGAATTCACAGGTTTTTCTATTCCTGAGTTTGGGATGACAGGTCATATTTTGGCAGACACCGATGGAACGTTATATGTAGGAGCTTATTACTGGGGTACGCCGAATAGTGCCAATAATCCGTTTCTGTTAGCGATCTCAACACATGGAGTGATTGAGCGAGTTGCAGGTTATAGTGGCAGACTGGATAAGATGTTCTACGGGCATCACCGTCAGATTCTTATCTACAATCAGCAAGATGTAACGGTTACAATTTTGGAAAAGAAAAGAAATACACGCACAGCTCCAGAATATGGTGGACTTCCACGAGGCACACTTATTTTGCCTTCAGCAGACAGTGGGGACGAAGCTACAGTCTGGCACAATATGATACTGGAAGGGCAGATTCCCGCAGAGACGAGAGTGATTATTCGTTACTTTGCGTCCGATCACAAGCCCCTTCTTTGGCAAAGTCAATCGTATGATCTTGATGATTGGTTACGAAGCGAACAAGTGCCCGAGCAAGCTAAATTAAAGTATGTACAGGAGCAATGGACAGCCTTACCGCCTAATCCACACAATGCTTTTTTTATAGCAGCCAAAGGTCGTTATTTATGGATAGCGATAGAACTTCAAGGTAATGGAAGTCAGTCGCCATTGATAACGCAGTTGCAATTATTTTATCCGCGTTCTTCGTTACTTTCCTATCTACCTTCTATTTATCAAGAAGGAGAGGCAGATTCTTTTCTCGAACGATTCATTTCATTATTCGGACATTTTTTGAGGCAACATCATCAGCAGATTGCTGGCATTTCGGCTGTGTTTGATCCTGAACAAGCGGAGGGTGAATTTTTACGTTGGCTGGCAGGGTGGTTGGATATTGTAGCAGATGATAGCTGGTCAGATGAACGATTGCGATCGTATATTCAACTTGCTCCCAAGCTATATCAGATTCGAGGAACCAGGCAAGCTATGCAACAAATGGTGAAGTTATTGAGTGGGTATACGCCATATATTTTAGAACATTTTCAATATAAACATTTATTACATGATCCTGATTGGGAACAAGCATTATTGCCACTATATCAAGATATGCCTTATCACTTTCTGGTTGTGCTTCCGCCCCATAGTATAACGTCTACACAACAAAAAGAAATGCTTCAGCGAATGATTACTCGTGATCAACCTGCGATGACGGAAGCAGAACTGATTATACTGGAACCCAGAATCAGACTAGGCGGGCATACGTATCTAGAAATAAATTCGATTCTAGCTGCTCCATCCCGATTAGCGATTGACGATCAATCTGTCGTCTCCTATGATACCGTACTAACCGATGGTGAAGAACAATCTGTAGCTACATTTCCATTTCGATTAGACAATGCAGTCCAACTTAATCATTAATGAATGACCCAACAAAGGAGCGCGTGGTGATGCAGAACTCAAGATACTATCCGTTTGAGCGTAATCGTTATTTTTATGGCAAATTGCTAACGGTACGGGATTTTGAAGCTGAACAAAATTATGTTATGGATAAGCGTAGATTAATGAATCGCTTGCTGTTCGGTTCAGGTATTATTACAGGCTTGAAAGTAGACAAAATTGATTTTCACACCATATCGATTCAATCGGGGGCAGCCTTAGACAATCTAGGCCGAGAAATCATTGTTCCTGCACCAATTACCACTCGATTGTCATTGATTGATGGATTTGCCCAAAATGACTCTAATCGGGAGTTATATCTTTGTCTAGCTTATAGTGAACGAGGTCGTGAACCTGTACATACGTTGGAACGCAACAACGAAAGTATAGGCGATCTTAGCGAGCATAATCGTGTACAGGAAGTGTATCAATTGATTTTGAAAGAGAATCCAGCAGAATTTGAACAATACGGAACGATGCAATTAAAAGAACAACGCGTTAACTTTTATCAAGATGAGCGTGTCAAAATGTTTATGAAAGGCCCTAAATATGCTCAAGCAGGAATTCCATTTGATCTGCATATCTATGTAGTCAAAACCAATGTGGAAGCGCAGGTGATTCTCGATTGTAAGCTTGAAATGGATGGGGTACAACTTCAAAGTGGGAGCGATCGTTTAACATACAATGATTCCGGCAATACAACACGCAAAGAGTATCGAATCGACAGTCAGTTTATCGCTCGCCAAAATGGAAATCAAGCGATCATTCGGATTGTAGATGCAACTATTCGAGTAGATGGACAAGCGATTTCGATTCGAGAAGAAATCAAATTCCCTATTGACGTGATAGAGCAACCTGATCAGAAGATATGGCAGGATTATAGCGAACGTTCACTTGAAGACGCATTAGATGATCGCCCTGCCATGATCTGTCTTGCCAAGATCAGTCTGATTCGCAGTCGATCTACCTATTCAATTGATCAAGTCGATCCTGTTCCTTTTGGAGATTATGTGCGTAATACTTCCGATCTATATCGTCTTGGCTTGCTAGCAGGAATGAGTGAATCAGAAGATCAATCTGTTGTGCAAGCGAGTACGACCCCTCTTCCAACGTTTGAACCTGATGCACCCGCAATTGAACCGTATGCAGATGAGGATGAGATATCGTTACTTTTGCAACAACAGCCTACAAGTGAACAGAATACGCAGCAGGTTCGTTCTGGCATGATTGAACTCTCTTTGTCAGGTAGTAAAACACATAATGTCCTTTTTTCCAAAGGTGAAAATGCCGTTTCTGAGGAGATTGAGCATGGTCTGGGAGCTGGAAGTGTGTATTTAACCGTTGGATTGTGGGAAGAAGAAGCGGGTAAAATTTTTGCGGGAAATCAAGATGTATTTGATCATACGCCATATGAATCTTCTTTGCCACAAGTAAAGTTAGGTACGGTTCAATATCCTGAAAAAGGTACATTTCGGATAGGAGCTAAAGTATTTGTTCCTTCAGGACCTGCTACGCTTCGTATCCAGTGGTGGGCAGTCAAAGCGGTTGAAGTCTGAAGTCTAAAGGGAAGCATACAGTAGGGTTTAAACAAGCTCAAAAGCCTGCTAGATGCGAAATATACGCTGTATGCAGGCTTAGACCATGTAGGCACGCTATAAAATATAGAAAAAGAACGACTTAGACGTAAAATTTACGGTTTTGCCGGAACTTGCGTAACATCAGCACTTTGTAGACCTTCTTGTTCTTTTTGCTTTTCGCCAAAATGGAAGCCATAAATCGTATCATCTTCTATAAAATAAAATGACTTTTTGCTTACATTTTCGGCTCGTTCATCATCAGTAAGTTTGCGATTGGCTTCATCTACATTATTCTCATAGAGCACCATTGCCATATCCGGATCATTCAGTGTGACCGCAGAGACGGTTGCATCGGTTCCTTTGACACCGATCTGAAAAATTAAATGTAAATCAGGATAATCAAGATAAGCAGGTATTAATCCTTCGGGCGTCACTGGCGCTGTAGGCGATGCACTATCTGTAGTGACTGGATACACATCTGTAGATACAACAGGAGGTAAGGTTCCTACAGCAGGTGTTACAGGTGGAGTATTGGCTTGACTAGGATCAGGTGCTTTTGAAGTATTTACAATAGGACGTACAGTTGTTGGATCACCTACTATATTTTGTACTTCTTTACGAGAAAGCCCGAGAAATTGCTTGGGATCAATTTGACCTTGAGCAAAAAAACCTTTATACCGAATCAACTTGTCTTTGCCGTACAATGTACCGATACCGTCGAAGGCATGATTGCGAAATTGCCCTTCATACAGAGCTTCACCTTGCGAGTTATTAAGCTTTCCTTGTCCATTGTACTGACCTTTAAAAAACTCACCTTCGTATAAAGTGATTCCTTGAGGCGTATACAATGTACCTTGTCCCTGACGCTTCCCAAGCGCAAAAGCACCTTTATACAAAGCTACACCGTCAGCGTTATAATCGACACCTGCTCCATCGTACAATCCATTTTGAAAAGCACCGGTATAGACCATTTTGCCATTATTATCGTATTTAGTTCCTGTACCACTGAATACGTTATTGCTAAATTGCCCTTCATAGATCAGAAGAGAACGATCATTATACAATTTACCTGTTCCATCACGTAATTGGTTAATAAACGTACCTTCATATTCAATACTGCCGTCATCATGATACTGAATTCCTTGACCGCTATATCGTCCTTCTGCAAATTGCCCTTGGTAAACGAGCTTTCCTTGATCATTATACTGACTGCCTGTTCCTTGTTTTTGCCCTTTGACGAATTGTCCATCATAGATAACTTTTTGATCTAAAAAAATCTTGCCATCACCATGATATTGCCCATCTACAAAACCTCCACGATACAGCAATTCTTTGTTTTTAGGATTATCATACAATTGTGCATTACCTGTAAATGTTTGAGCTTTGTTGGTATTTTCATAAAGGTCTTGCCAGCGTCCAAATCGGCTATAAGGGAAGAAGATTAACACTATAATTAATACAATCAGTAGCACAATCGTAGCAATAAGCCATTTTTTACTTACAAAATAATGACCAATCTTGGTGTATTGGCGAATACTACGTGGATCACTAACCCAAGCGCCTTTTACCCACTCACCAGCTTTACTTGCTGTGTCTTTCGTCCATTTTTTGACAGGCTCAAAAGAGAGTTCCACTAGGTCATCCTCCTATTTACGGAATCATAACAGTTGTTTGAGCAGGTTGAATAATAGAGATTATTCCACCCCAATTGCATAAACATTTGGAATTGTTACTGAGAGCAGGCATATTAGCCATTTGTACAGTAGGAGAACCGGGAGACCACGGAACTGAGATGACGGGCATACAAGGCATAGGTGTAAGAACGCCTAATGCAGCAGCTGTCGCAGCAGCGACTTGAGGATTGCTAGGAGAGGTACACATTGCAAAAGGTGCAATATTTAGTATAGGCTTATTATCCATAATGGTAGCCATGGGCATAGAACTTGCCAGTACAGCATTAGTAGGAAGAATGCTCAATACAGAAGGAGCAATACCAAATGAACATTGTAGGGTTGCTCCATGACAGACACCTAGACTCAAAAGGCTACCTCCTTCAAAAAAATAGTAGTAAATAGGAATGAAATGATAATCAAAGTGGAAAGTGAAAACAAACACCTATAGATGTAAAATTTTCCTTTTTCTATGGTACTATGAATAGGTGAACATCGGCAACAAGAAGTTAGCAGATGAATTAACGTTTAATGAGGTTATTTCGTTCATAGGAGTGGTATAAGGATGAATCCTATCCGCAGATGGCTTGTACTTACAGGGTTATGTGTAATCCTTTTAACAAGTACTTTAATTACCTATACGTATATGCATCTGCTAGAACTGCCTTTGTTTTCAAATAAAGTGAACCTCGAAAATATCAATAGTGTTGTTACCGATCAAGAAGGTAGAACCTATGTACTCGACAAACAGCAACGTATTTTGCAATGGAATTCAAATGGAGACATTGATCTCATTATTGATGCGCATGATAATTGGTTGAAGCGCAACATCTTGTTACGAGACGAGCAAGAATTTACTCAGTTGCGTAAAATTACAATCGATGAACAAGGAAATATGTATGTGTCTCGTAGTCATTTTTCGCGTAATCGGGTCTTTTTGCAGTCCGAAGATATTATTCGTTATAACGCTAACGGTAAGCCAGAAGGTGAGCCCTTATATACTCGTAACTACGATCCTCCTTTAGAACACACAGCAGGTCAATTAACTTCTCTTACCATTTCGGGCGATAGTCTATACTTCTATGAAATGAATGATGAAGGACTACTCTTACGTCAGCTAGAGCTCAAAAGCAACACAACGATAGATATCCTTCAGATCAAAATCCCTCAAACGATCGGTATCCAAAATGTAACAGGCTGGCAATCCGGTCATATTTACTTTACAAGTAAAAGCGGAGCTGTCTATCAAGCCGGTATTCCCAATCATGCGGCTAAAGTCACTTCTGATATCACCCCTTTACCTCAAAGTAGTGGTAGTGGTAAATATCCTTATCGCATCGGGGTATCTTCTACTCAGCAATTATATGTAGCAGATATCAGTCGACAGCAAATTGTTCGCTTTGCAGTGAATCATACGAATACCAAGCAGGATAAACCGGTTGTCTGGTTAGATGAATCTCGATTGAAGACATTAGGGCATGAGACGATTCTTAACAATATTAGTAGTATGGGTATAGGAAAAGATGGAACTGTAACGATTGGAGCTGTCGATTCGGTTATTCAGGTGAAAGAAAATGGAGACAATTTACGAATTATCTATCAACCACAGATGTCTGCATACATGATATTAAAACTATGGGCTTTAAGATTATGTGCATTAATGATTATGATTTCGTTTGTATTGATTGTGAGACATATTTATATTCATTTTATGAATCGCAAAGTATCTATTCTCATTAAGCAGTTGCTTGCGTTTATGATTGTTTTAACGATTTTACTTAATTATTTTTCCAGTAAAGTGACAGAGCGAATTACAGAAGACTTACAGAATCAGATTCAGGAAAAGCTTAATTTAGCTATTTATCTGAGTGCAGATCAGCTTCCCATTACGGAGATGCAAGCTCTTCAGGGGCCTCAAGATTTTAAAAGCCAGACGTATTTAGCGATGAGTGCTCAAAATGAACGTATCTTATCAGGAACGACCAATACAAACATGAAAGAATACTATAGTGAGTTATATGCTTACCGAGATGGCAAAATGTATATTTTGACAGACTATGGTGATCCTGTGGGGCCATTTTATCCAGTGACGCTTACGGATTCCTATCAAAAAGTAATACAAGGGGAAACGATCTATACCGAAGACATTGATCGAGATGGAGCATGGTTAGAAGCGGTGGGCCCTATTTATGATCAGAATCGTAATATAATAGGTATGCACGAAATTGGAGTATCCGCCGAAAGTCTACATGCCAAAACAGACCTGCTGTACAATCAAATGTTCAAGTTAATTATGGTATCTGCACCGATCACGGCTATTTTATTTTCAGGATTAACGATGTTTATTATGTCTTCTATTCGTAAGTTACGAGCCAGTGCAGCTGAAATGGCGGCAGGTCATTGGGGGACAAGAGTTCATATCGGAGGTGTACGCGATGAGATCAACGAACTTGGAGATCAATTCAATACGATGGCATCTCAGATTGAACAATATATCAGTAGTATCCAATTGCTCAGTCATTCATATTATCGCTTTGTACCGAAGCCCTTTCTCGATTTTCTCGGCAAAAAAGATATGACTGAGGTAGCGCTTGGTAATCAAGTGGAAAAAGAAATGTGTATGATGATATGCAGTATTCGTTCCTTTTACCAGCATACCAAAGGGATGGAAACGACCGAAATCTTTGATCTCATCAACCTCTTTCTTGGCAGTGCAGGCCCTCGTATTCGTCATGCCGGAGGGATTATTAACGATTATGCAGATGCCAGTCTATTTAGCCTTTTTCCCAGATGGACAGAAGATGCAATGGAAGCGGCTTTATCGATTCGAGGACGCTTGAACGAATATAATCTAGAACAATTAGCAGATGGAGGTCGTACTCTGGATGTAGGTATTGTTATTCATCGTGGGAATTTATTACTAGGTGTAGTGGGTGAAGAAGAACGAATGGCAAATGCGGTTATTTCCGAAGATGTAAATACTGTATTTGAATTAGAACGATTAAGTCAGCAATTAGGAGTTAGTATCTTAATTACAGCTGAAGTCTATGAAGCACTCGAACAAAAGAATCATTATGGTATTCGTGATCTGGGAGAAATCCAGCCCGGTGTAGATGAACATACAATGCGTCTATATGAAGTATACGACGGTGATGCTAAAGACCAACGCCGTTTGAAAGCAAGAACACTAGAAACGTTCGACCAAGGACTAACTTATTTCCGGGATGGACGATTTTTGGAAGCTCGTTCTTCGTTTCTCCAGATTATTCGGCAAAATAGCAAAGACGAGGCCGCCAAATTATACTTTTATCTGAGTGATGAATACTACAGTCGAGGTGCAGATGAAGGCTGGCATGGACAGTTGAAAATGGTAGGAACTGTAGGCTGATGTGTGAACTATCGTATGAGGATAGTAGTGTTGGGGAGCAGTGGAATAATAGTATATTTCAGGTTAAACACAAGGAGGAATTACAATGCATTCATCCAAATCTAACGATTCATTGAGCAAGGATTCTAAGTCTTATACTCAAGCTCCTACCGTGAAAGTTCATTCAACCCGTCAGTCTATTCCGTTAGCGTTATCTCCTGATACAGCAGTGTCGAACCTGTCCCCTCTTCAGCTCATGCAGATGCAACAGACGATGGGGAATCAAGCAATCATTCAACAGATGAAGTCATTATCGAATGAACTTATCGTAAAGAATGAAACTGTAGTCCAGCGGGTAGAAGAACCTGCTCTAGCTCCTAATGAGACAGGTATGTCTGACTCGCTCAAGCAAGGTATTGAAAGTATGTCTGGCTTAGATATGTCTGATGTACGCGTCCATCGCAATTCGTCTGCACCTGCCCAGATCAATGCGCTCGCCTATGCGCAAGGAACCGATATTCATCTAGCTCCCGGACAAGAACAGCATCTTCCTCATGAAGCATGGCATGTCGTGCAACAAAAACAAGGACGCGTTCAACCAACAATGCAGTTGATGCAAGGATTACCTGTGAATGATAATGAAGGTCTGGAACGAGAAGCGACAGAAATGGGAAATCAGGCAGCAAAGGTAAAAATGTCTGATCGGCCTTCGCATGAATATATATTAAATGAGCAACCTTTTAATTTAGTTGTACAGCGGTTTTCTAGAGAAGATGAGCAAACGATAGATGCACCAGAAAACAAATATTATTACATTGGTGCGATGGAAAGTCATGATCCTCTTTCATGGCTGATTGATGCAGTAGATATAGATTTGGAAATTGAATCGATTACAGACACATTAGAAAGTGATGAGGATGCTACGTCTATCAATGAAGATATTGAATTGTTAGAAGAATACAAAAACAATATAAAATTAAATATAACGCTTTTAGATAAACATTGTACTCAATTAGCTGAATTAATTAGACAAGAAAATAAAGAGGCTAGTTATAAAGAAGCCTTGCGAATTAATGAGATTATCAAAGCAAATAACAAATTATATACAAAACTAAAACAAATATTCCCAAGAGTTAAAGGAGGATTTAGTGCAAAAGGACGTGCACATGCTATTGCTACAAGTCAACTAGAAGAAGATGGTTTTAATGCTGACGACACGTATACAAAAGATATAAGTATTGATGGTAAAGATGTTAAATCTATATATAAAAAAGCTGGAAATAAAAAAGTAGTAGAATCTGCTAGTACTGCTATTGTAAAAGGTAAACCTTATTTATCTTCTACATCTGAAGAGATTAGATTAAAAGATTTGGCTGCATATGAGAAGTCAGTAAATTCGCTTCAAGCTGAACATACTCCACCACCATTGAAAGATACACCTGTTGCTAAACCTCGTGCAGAAGGCCAATATGTTGCAATGGCTGCTACAAATGCTTCAGGTTATGCTCTACTATCGAAAATACCAGATTGGAACAGTAGTAAATGGGAATGGTTACATGTTCGGGCAGCATCGCTAGGTGGTGTAACAAACGGTTCTAATCTTGTAGTAGGTAACCGTGATGTCAATACGCATATGATGCCTTTTGAAGCTAATATTAAATATTTAGCAGCTCTAGTTGCACAATATTCTCATGATCTCAAAGAATTACAAGTCAAATATTCGATTCAAGGTCAACATGCTCTAGCAAAACATAAAGTAGAGTTTATTTGTATCGAATGGCAGATTGTTCCTAAGGAAGGCAAAAAGAATCCGAATGTTTTTGGACAAGCAGTATTTAGACCTCTGGACGGTTCAAGTAGTATATCAAAAATAGAAGTTTCTAAATTAGAAGAACAACTAAAGACTAGTCGTGAAAAAATTAAAGTTTAATCGATAAACCTTAATTTGATCTATCTATATGTTCTAGCAGATAATTACTATAATTAGAAAAGAAATATAACCTTTACTAAGAATCGGAGCTGAATTATGAATATCCTCATTACCGGAGCGGCTGGCAAAATTGGAAGTGAACTGACCGCGTATTTACAAGATAAATTCCAACTACGTCTGGCTGATCTGCATATCGATCGATTACAGACGTATGAGCATACCAAGCATGAAATCATCACTCTCAACGTTGCTGATCCAGAAGTTTGCCAGCAAGCATGCAAAGGAATCGATACCGTCATCCATTTAGCAGGAGATCCTTTGCCAGATGCAGGATTTTACGAATCGTTGTTAGATAATAATATCAAAGGAACGTTTAATATTTTTCGTGCTGCCCAAGATCAAGGTGTACAGCGAGTGATTTTAGCAAGCAGTGCACAGACGATAGAAGGGTATCCAATCGATGCTCAAATTTATCCTGATATGCCAACAAGACCACGTAATTTGTATGGTGTGAGCAAGTGCTTTGGAGAATCGTTAGCTTCATATTTTGCATATACCGAAGGGCTACAGAGTATAGCGATTCGTATTGGCGCGTATGATGATTTCAAGGAAGAAGGACCAACACTAGAAGCGCGTGATATGAGTGCGTATCTCAGCCCGGCAGATATGTGTGATCTATTTTATAAATCGATTATAGCTACGGATCTTGAACCGTTTACGATTCTGCATGGGATTTCAGATAATCGATTTAAGCGTCTCAATTTAGAAGATACGAAAAAGAAAGTAGGCTATACGCCTAAATCGGATGCTTTTGCTCTTAGTCACATTTCGCTATACGATAGTCCAAGATAAATACCTACTTTTTCTACCCATCATCGCTAATAGACTTCTATTTTCTCTTATCTTATATGAATAAAATTTGAAATAAAGCTTATCTATTTGTCGAATTGTTGCAAGAAAAGGGTAATGGAACATAGAGAGCGGAATTTTCGGTCAACACTCTATGTAAAGGAGATTACTTGTCTTATAAAATTACAACCGGATCGCAAAACTTACATCAAACAAGCTATTTTAATTGGGGATTATCATCAAGATGCACCTTATCATCCACTGGAACCGATTGAAAAAGAGATTCGTAAGCTGATGCCTGAAGGCTGGGAATTACATGTAACCGATGACTATGATATGTTTACAGCGGAACGTCTAGAAGCTTATGACCTGTGCATTTCGTATACCGATTCTTTTGACAAAAAGATGAGTGACAAGCATACTGCCGGCATTATTTCATATATTGTCAATGGAGGCGGATTGCTGATTATTCATGCAGGGGTATCCATGCAAGAACAGCGTCACGAAATAAAGTTACTTATGGGAGCTGTTTATCGTGGACATACCGATTACCAGCCACTGGATATGAGCGTATCGTCACCAAGTCACCCGATTATGCAGGGAATTTCTTCTTTTTCGATGGAAGAAGAACCTTATGAATTTTCATTATTACCTGCGGCAGAGCGTACGATATTAATGGAATATAATTTGGAAGGTACCACATGGCCAGCCGCATGGTGTTCTAATTACGTATTAGGACGGGTTGTGTATCTTATGCCAGGACATCATGCAGCTTCGTTCGACTATCCCGAGTATCGCAAAATCGTAGTGCAAAGTATGTTTTGGGTCGCAGGTCTGGACAATGAAAAATAGTAGAAATGATGTACAGATACGTAGAGGATATAGATCGCTTTGGGAATCATCTTGCATGTACAGAAATTAGGCATATCTGCTTTTAGACGTTATACTTATAATAGATCGACAAGACATGGGCATGTTGCCATGAGTCGGTAATGAACAAGTAACCGGACTATGGCAATGTGCAGGGCTTCTGTTAGGTAAAAGGATACTTAGCATAGATAGATGGAAGTATACAACAGGAGGAATGAAAATGAGCGATTTATTCAAACGAGCAGTATCTTTAGGGCTGGGACTTACCATTGTCAGCAAAGAAAAAGTAGAAAAAACAGTAGAAGATTTGGTGAAACGTGGAGAATTGGCTCCTTCTGAATCTCGTGCATTAGTGAACAAGTTAATGGATCGTGGAGAAGAAGAACAGAACCAAGTGAAAACATGGATTCGTGGACAAGTTCAGAAAGTGCTGACTGAACTGGAAGTACCGTCCAAAGAAACAACAGAACAATTGAATGAGCGGATTACGGTTCTAGAGAAGCGTGTTGCCGAACTGGAATCACCGCAACAACCGGAATAAGATGGCTCTTCATATCCGGCATGCCGGAAGGTACAGAGAAATAGCCATGGCGCTCATGCGTCATGGCTTTGGTTATATGGTCGAGGAATTAGGGCTACACCAGATGCTAGCGATTCCGCTTCGACTGGCACGTCGTGAAGTACACGGTATTCGTACGCTAGGAGAACGTATCCGTCTGGTGCTTGAAGAATTAGGTCCCACCTTTGTAAAGCTAGGGCAATTAGCCAGTACACGTTCTGATCTATTGCCTGAAAATATTGTTAAAGAATTAACCAAGTTACAAGAACAAGTCCCTCCATTTCCTGCAACAGAAGCACGTAAGATTATCGAGCTAGAATTGGGATTACCGATCGAAGAAGTCTTTGAGTCGTTTGAAGATGTGCCTGTAGCTGCTGCTTCTATTGGACAGGTGCATTTAGGCACTTTACATTCAGGAGAAAAAGTAGCGATCAAAGTACAGCGTCCCGGCGTATCACGAGTCGTTAATCGAGATTTGGAGATTTTGCGTGACCTGACAGGATTGATCAAAAAGCATATGGAATGGGCTTCACAATATCAACTGGAAGAAATCGTTGAAGAATTTGCCAAATCGATGCGTGAAGAACTGGATTACAGTGTTGAAGGACGTAATATGGAGCGTATCGCCAGTCAGTTTGAACGGGATCGCAATATTCATATTCCGGTCACGTACTGGAATTATACGTCTGCTCGTGTATTGACGATGGAATATATCGATGGGATTGCTTTGGGTAAGCGAGAAGAGATTTTAGAGCAAGGATTAGACTTGGGAAATGTGGCGCAACATCTGGTCGATTCGATGTTGCAACAGATTTTTATCGATGGTTTTTTCCATGCCGATCCGCATCCGGGGAATCTACTCGCTTTGCGTGATGGACGGATTGCTTTTCTTGATTTTGGACTGATGGGACGACTTAGCAGTGAAATGAAAGGTCATCTGACCGCATTAATTATTGCTTTGCTACGTAAAAATACAGATAGTATGATTCGTGCGGTGATGCGACTCGGTTTTGTGCCAGAAGATGTGAATATGTCTGCGCTACGTAGCGATTTTGAACGTATGCGAGAGCAGTATTATGATGTTCCTTTTTCCCGTATTAATCTAGGTAGTGCATTAAATGAAATGTTTGATGTGGTACGTCGTTACCGAATCGGAATTCCACCAGATTTGACGTTGTTGGGTAAATCACTGATTACACTGGAAGGTGTAATTGAGCGGTTAGATCCATCGCTCAGTATTTTGAGTATGGCAGAGCCTTTTGGACGCAAACTTTTGCGAGAAAAATATGCACCTAACAAAGTTCGCCAACGTATCACTGACGGGGCATTACATGCAGTAGAAATGTTAACCGATCTGCCAAGACAAGCTTCTGAATTATCTCGCATGATCCGTACAGGTAAGATGAGGATAGAAGTGAGTGTGCCTGAAGTCAAAGATATGATGCAAAAAATGGATCAAATCAGTAATCGACTGGCATTCAGTATTGTTTTGCTGGCTTTTAGTATTATTATGGTCGGTCTTATCGTCGGTTCATCGTTACGAGACCAGACACCGATTCTATGGGGTTTCCCAGTCGTTGAGATTGGTTTTGTAATTGCTACACTGATGGTTATATGGCTATTCTATGCTATTTTCAAATCAGGTCGATTTTAGCAAAAAGAACGACTCTTTGATAAAAAGAGTCGTTCTTTTTGCGTTTTATTCTTTTTTTATTTTTAGCTTATTAATAGAAGATAAAGAGAAATACTAACGATAACGATGAATAGCGGTGATTTTTGCGCTTACATAGACGAAAAAAGATGTAGGTTTTATAGAGAAAATTTTGTATAATAAAAATCTATCTGTACCTACGGCTCCTGTTTTCCCGCGAGAGGAAAGCAATCTATGTATTACATTTAATATCATAATGACTACTGTCTTCGATATTCGTTCGGAAAGTTTGTTAACGTCCGGACAGATTCGTTATGTGCCAAACAAGGAAAGAGGATGATCATGAATCTACAACAACAATGGTTTGGTAATATCCGTGGAGATCTTCTTGCCGGTATTACTGTAGCCTTGGCTCTTATTCCCGAAGCGATCGGATTCTCGATTATAGCTGGTGTTGATCCGATGGTCGGATTGTACGCTTCAATCTGTATTGCCATAGTAATCTCTATTGCAGGTGGACGCAGTGGGATGATCTCAGCGGCTACAGGTGCCATGGCGGTACTGGTCGTTGATCTGGTACATGACCATGGGATTGAATATTTATTCGCAGCCACGATATTAGCAGGTATTTTTCAAGTATTACTCGGTTGGTTCAAGATCGGGCGCTTTATTACGTTTATCCCTCAATCGGTGATGACGGGGTTTGTGAACGCATTGGCTATCGTTATTTTTATGGCGCAATTGCCACAGTTTGTCGGATCGAACTGGATCATGTATGCGATGGTAGTAGGAACGCTTGCGATCGTATATATTTTGCCACGATTTACCAAAGCTGTGCCAGCACCACTCGTAGCCATTATTGTGATGTCGTTATTGACGTATTTTCTACATCTGGATGTGCGAACGGTAGGGGATATGGGGCAATTGTCTAACCAACCGCCGGTGTTCCATTTACCTATGATCGATATATCGCTAGATATGTTGTTAACCATTTTACCGTATTCGATTTCACTTGCTTTTGTCGGTCTGCTTGAATCATTATTGACGGCAACCATATTAGATGAAATGACAGATAGCAAAAGTGATAAAAATCGTGAAGCTCGTGGACAAGGGATTGCCAACATCGTAAATGGATTTTTCGGTGGGATGGCAGGATGTGCGATGATCGGGCAATCGGTAATTAATATTAAATCAGGCGGACGTGGACGTTTGTCTACATTAACTGCCGGTGTGTTTTTATTATTCTTATTATTAGTCCTTGGTAATATTGTACGTGAAGTACCGATGGGTGCTCTTGTAGGTGTGATGGTGATGGTATCCATCGGTACATTTAGCTGGCGTTCTCTGGTAACGATCCATAAGATTCCTTTATCTGAAGCGATTATTATGGTGACAGTGGTAGCGATTGTGGTAGCTACGGACAACCTTTCAATCGGTGTAGGCGTAGGTGTTGTCATGAGTGCCTTACTATTTGGATGGAAAATGTCTCGTATCCATATCACTTCAAAGATGCAATCAGGCAATATCACTTCTAATCCTGATCTATTGAATAAAGTGGATCATGATCATCGTTCTTCTATAGAACCTATCGAAACGATACAAGAACAACGTGAACAGGTGAAAGTCTATGAAGTGAGTGGCCCGATGTTTTTCGGGACAATGAGTTATTTTGTAGATCAATTTGCACCGTTAGATGATCCAGAGCAGATTGTGATCGACTTTGCTCGTTCGCATATTTGGGATCATTCGGCTGTAATCGGGATTACCAAAGTCAAAGAAAAGTATAAAGCTATGAATAAAGAAGTGCATATTCGGGGCTTAAATGAAGAAAGTCGTCTCTTACTTGAAAAATTAGGAACGACTGCATTGTCTTCAGGACATTGACGTAACTAGAAATAAGCGGTATATTGACGCTAGAGCAGTTTATCCAAAATGGCATACTACGGACTTTTAAATGACGTTATAGATGTAAGCATCGGTATCTACCGGTGCTTCTTTTTACGAGAGCATTTTTTGAAATGCTGCTGAATATAGATCACAAGAATGGGTGAATAGAGTTGAAAAATTTTAATGAGTTCGGCATCTCGCCGAATGTCGTAGAGCTAATGGCTTCCAATGGAATCACACAGCCTACCGAAGTACAGCAGATGTCGATTCCGGGATTGCTTAAAGGCGGAGACGCTATCGTCCAAGCCAAAACAGGTACAGGTAAAACGTTAGCATTTTTGCTACCGATTTTTGAAAAGTTGAACTTGAATGCAGTCGGTGCACCTCAAGCGCTTATCATAGCACCAACCCGTGAGTTGGCTCTACAGATTGCTACAGAAGCGAACAAATTAGCTGCGGCTTATGAAGGTGTACGTATTCTTGCTGCTTATGGTGGACAAGATGTAGAACGTCAGTTGCGTAAGCTTGAAGGTGGATGTCACCTTGTTGTCGGTACGCCAGGTCGTCTGCTTGACCATATGGGTAGAGGCACACTGGATCTAACGAAGATTCGTACATTGGTACTCGATGAAGCGGATCAAATGCTACACATGGGATTTTTACCTGATGTTGAAAAAATGATCAATGCCACTTCTCCAGCACGTCAAACGATGTTATTTTCGGCAACGATTCCTGATGGTATTCGTCGTCTGTCTGCGCAATATATGCGTACACCGAAAGATATTCGTGTCGGTCCTGCTGAAAGTGTTCCGTTGAAATTGATTCGTCAATTAGTAGTAGAATGTACACCTCGTGGTAAACTTTCTGCATTGCGTGAATATTTGGAACAAGAAAAACCTTATCTGGCTGTAATTTTCTGTCGTACCAAAAAACGGGCAGCAGAACTGAATCAACAGCTTAAAGAATTGGGTTATTCTTCGGATGAACTTCATGGCGATTTGTCTCAAAATAAACGTGAGCAAGTAATGCGTGCTTTCCGTGAAGCGAAATTGCAATTATTGGTTGCTACCGATGTAGCCGCTCGTGGTATTGATGTTGAAGGGATTACCCATGTATTCAACTATGATATTCCTCAAGACGCTGAATACTATATTCACCGTATCGGACGTACAGGTCGTGCAGGCGAAACCGGTAAAGCAATCACATTTGTAACTCCTCATGATCGTGACGAATTGCAAGCGATCGAACAAGGAACTTCGCAGAAATTAGAGCGTCAGATTGCTCGTACTTCGATCGAATCCGATGATTCTGGTGAATTGTTGTCGAACGTAGAAGCCAAAGCAGGCAGACGAGCTACTCATAAATCTCGTGATCAAGATCGTAAAAAAGATGGCAAACGTGGAGATGCACGTCGTGGTGCTTACCGTGAAGAATCTTCTGGTGGACGCTCGGGTGGTCGCGGAAAACCTTCTTCGACTTCAGAGCGTGATCGTTTTGCAAGTAGAGGCGGTACAGGTAAGCGTGGAGAACGTAAAGAATCTACACCTTCTGTACGTACAACTGCTCGTCCGGAAGCTAAAGAAGCAAGTGCTCGTAGCGAACGTCCAGAACGCAGTTATGGTCGTAAGGATCAAGCTCGCTCAGGTAGCGGTTCTGCTCCAAGACCAACACGTCGCACAGACGATGCTCCTTCTTTCCGTAGAGATGCTTCCAAAGGTCGCACGATTTCGTCAGGTGATTCAGATCGTACACGTGAATACGGTGGAGCTGGAAGTAACAGCAACGCTGGTGGTCGCCGTAGCGAAGGCACAGGTAGTGCTCGTGGAGAACGTACCTATGGCGGTAAAAACAACAGCAGTTCCGGTGGACGCAACAACCGTCCGTCTTCGGGTAAACCATCTAGTGGTGGTCGTCCTTCTTCTTCCGGTCGTCCGTCAGATAACGCACGTCGTGGTGGAAAACGTTAATAACTATATTTTATCCCCTTTGAATCTAAAGGGGATTTTTTATGAGAAGGCTTAGGACATATGTCCTTTATCTATTATGTAGAGATCGTTTTTAATAGAAAGAACAAGAAATGTCTAAAAGATAAGGAGAACACGCAGCGATGAAAGGGATTTTGTTTGCTTTATTAGGAGGGGCTTGTATCACGTTACAAGGGGTAGCGAATACAAGGATTAGTCAAGATATCGGCACATGGCAAGCAGCCACTATTACTCAATTAACCGGATTTATTATAGCGGCATTAATCTGGGTATTTGTACGAGATGGTAAGCTTGGAGATTTTAAAAAGGTGAAGCCGCTATATCTAGCAGGTGGTGGATTTGCAGCAATTATTATTTTTACCGAAGTAACAGCCATTCAACAGATCGGGGTCACGCTTACGATCTCAGCATTATTGATTGCTCAATTATGTTTAACTTTTATTATTGATATCAATGGTTGGTTTGGCGTAGTGAAGCAGAAGATGAAAATGCCGCAATTTATAGGGCTTGCGATGATGATTGCAGGTGTGATTATTTTGAAATTCTAATCCAAAAGGTGAATCCATGACGATACATGATATTCAGGATCAAGCGCAGGTTGAGTATTATTGGAAATTGCATGATTTGGGTGCCCATTTTCCTCAAATCTTATTCCCATATCTAACCGTTTTCCATTTGGAACAAGGCGATATTTTGTGTACGCAAGGTGATGATATTGAACATCTGGATATATTGGTTCACGGAAAGATCAAAATTTATACCACGTCTCAAGAAGGTAAAACATTGATTCTTTGCTTCAAAACACCGCTTGAATTTATAGGTGACGTGGAATATATCAATGGCAATGATAAAGTGATTAATACTGTTGAAGCTGTATCATCGGTACATTTTCTACGTATTCATCGCAAATGGTTAGTTCAGTATGGCAGTGATCATGTCCCTTTACTGCAATTTTTGCTACAGATGATGACTCGTAAATTTTATAGCAGTTCTAATTATTCACGTTTCAATCTCATGTATCCGGTAGAGATTCGCTTAGCCAGTTACATGTTATCTGTAGCGTGTGATGAAGATCCAGCAGATTGTTATGAAGAATTGCGTATATCCAGTCTAGTTGATGTAGCCAACCTGATCGGCACCAGTTATCGGCATTTGAACCGTGTTATTCAGAAATTAGGTAGCGATGGTCTGGTGAAGCGAACATCAGAGTATTTGGTCATTCAGAATCGGGCAGGCTTAGAAGCATTAGCAGGACATAATATTTATGAATAATAGAGAGACGTTAGGAGAGGACATATGATTTTATTTGGTATACTTTTGGCGGCTATAGCAGGCGCTTTGGTCAGTATGCAGACGGTATTTAACAACAAAGTCAATGAGCAGACCGGTTCTTGGACAACGACCATGTTGGTATTGTTTATGGGATTTGTTGCATCGCTGCTAGCAAGTCTTATTTTTGAAGGGAAAAATACATTTACACTTCAGCATGTACAGTTGTGGTATTGGTTCAGTGGAATGATCGGAGTAGGTGTTGTCTTCTGTCTGGTACAAGGGATGAGACGGTTAGGTCCAACATATGCAATCTCAATCGTACTGACAGCACAACTCGGTACAGCCTTATTATGGGATTCATTAGGCTGGTTAGGCTTAGAAAAGATTCCGTTTACGCCAGCTAAATTGATTGGTGTGCTCGTCATTATTGGCGGTATACTGGTATTCAAATTCGGTGGACGTAAAGAAACAAAGTCAGAATCACCAGTGGCTGAATAGTTCGTACATAAAAAAGCTTTTTGACTAGAGCATATGACTCTAATCAAAAAGCTTTTTTTATATTATTTAGCTATGAAAGAATGTATTACTTCTTCACTACACGACACGATTGAATTGACTTTGATACAGATCATGATAGAATCCGCCTGCTTGAAGTAACTCATCATGGGTGCCACACTCAACGACTTCGCCGCTCTGGATCACTAGAATCTGATCGGCTTCACGTATGGTGCTCAGTCGATGAGCGATAACAAAGCTGGTACGTCCGTGCATTAACTGTTTCATCGCGGTCTGAATATGCATTTCTGTACGTGTATCGACACTACTTGTAGCTTCATCAAGAATAAGAACAGACGGATTAGCAAGAATCGCACGAGCTATTGTTAGCAATTGACGTTGTCCTTGACTTAGATTGCTTCCATCGGCAGAAAGTGGTGAATCATAACCTTCAGGTAATTTGTGAATAAATGAATGAGCATTGGCTAGCTTCGCTGCTTCTTCAATCTCCTGATCGGTGGCTTCCAATCGCCCGTACCGAATATTGTCACGTACTGTACCGGAAAATAAATAAGCATCCTGTAAAACAATCCCGATTCGACTACGCAAGTTTTCTTTATCCAGTAAACGAATATCTTCACCATCGATCGTAATCGTCCCGCTATCAATTTCATAGAAACGGGTGAGCAGATTGATAATCGTTGTTTTACCTGCTCCTGTAGGTCCCACCAAAGCGATTGTCTGCCCGGGCTTGGCTGTTAAGGAGACATCACGCAAAATCGGCGAACCTGCTTTGTAGCTAAATTGAACATGATCAAAAATCACTTCTCCATGAACATTAGCAGGTAGTTGATGTACGGCTGTTTTCTCATCTTCTGTACTTTCAGGTCGCTCATCTAACACTTCAAAAACACGCTCTGCTCCAGCAATAGCGGATTGCAGTAGGTTGAATTGATTAGCCAGTTCATTGATCGGACGACTGAATTGCTTGGAATAACTAAGAAAACTAACAATCACACCCACACTGGTCATGCCTTGCAAAAATAACCATCCACCAGACAAAGCGATCAACGCATAACTGATATTGTTGACCAAGTTCATCACTGGGCCCATATTACCAGACCAGCTCTGTGCACGAATACTGGCATGAAGCAGTCGATGATTAATCTCTTTAAATTCAGTCAGACTGCGAGCTTCTTGGACATAGGCTTTGACCACTTTTTGACCGGATATTGTTTCTTCAATATATCCATTGAGTCCGCCTAATTCTGTTTGTTGAGCTCCAAAATAACGTCGTGTCCGCTTAGTAATTATACGGGTCAGCCAGAACATAATCGGTACTGTGATTAAAGTGACCAGTGTTAACCAAATATTAAGCCATACCATAATAATCAGCGTACCGACAAGTGTAAGAGCACTGGTCATAATCTGTACAACACTTTGATTCAGCGTCGTCGTTACATTTTCAATATCGTTGGTTGAACGACTCATCAGATCTCCACTGCTATGTGTATCGAAAAAGCGTAGCGGCAAGTCATGCAGATGTTTGAATAAATCGCGTCTGATCTGAAATACAGTCTGCTGAGAAACAGCTGTCATTACATAAGCTTGTATCCAGCTTGTTAGACTGGCGACGACATAGAGAATTAACAACCATATACAGAGCATAGCCAATCCTGCATAATTACCCGGTAAAATGTATCGGTCAAAAGCTATCGTTCCCAGCAGATAAGGAGTGATCAGATTGAATGCTGTTCCAAGTAAAGTGAGTATAAAAACAAGGATTAGACCTTTGCGCTGTTGACGTAAATAATCCCAAAGACGGCGTACAGTACTTTTAGCATTTTTAGCTTTGACAGGAGCGCTATTCGATCGTCCGGCTCGACCCGGCATCATTGGATTACCCATGAGATTCGACCTCCTGTCCTAATTGCGAACGATAGATTTCCTGATAAGCCTGACTATTTTTGATCAAATAAGCATGATCTCCACGGTCAATAATTTGGCCATCTTCCATAATTAAGATTAGATCAGCATCTAAGACGGAAGTGATACGCTGAGCGATAATAAATCGCGTACTTGCTGATAACCGTTCTTCAAGTGCTTTTTGAATCAATGCTTCTGTTCGCAGATCAACTGCACTGGTGCTATCATCCATAATCAGTAGAGGCGGCTGAATCAACAGTGCGCGTGCAATCGATAGACGTTGTTTTTGACCACCTGATAGATTGACCCCTCGTTGCCCCAATAAAGTGTCATATCCTTCAGGTAGTTTTTCTATAAATTCATGAGCTTGCGCTGCTCTAGCGGCAGACTCTACTTCTTCTTGCGAAGCATTCGGTCGCCCGTAACGGATATTATCACGGATACTACCGCTAAATAGTAATGCTTGTTGCAACACGATTCCAATGGAGCTCCGTAGTTGATCCAGGTCCCATTGGTTTACATTAACATCATCTACCAATACCGCTCCATTCGTCACGTCATACATACGTGGAATCAAATGAACCAGACTGGACTTGCCTGCACCCGTAGCTCCTAGAATCGCAATCGTCTGTCCTGCTGTTGCCACAAAGCTAATCTGATCTAATACCGCAGGCGAATCACCATCATAAGCAAAAGAAACATCACGGAATTCTAATCGTCCTACTTGCTGAGGATCAGGAGTGACGGTCTGAGCAGGAGCCGTAATATCGGGTTCTGTATGTAACACTTCATTAATTCGTTCTGCTGAAGCGGTTGCACGAGAAACAGACATCAGTGTCATACTTACCATCATAAGAGACATCAACACTTGTGTAGCATAGTTGATAAAAGCGATCAGATCCCCTACAGGCAAAGCACCAGTTTTGGTGAGTCCGCCACCGAACCACAGCACAGCAACAATACAGATATCCATAATTAACATCATAATGGGGCCAATCAGAGCAACCATCCGATTCGCTTTAATCGCTATATTCGTATAATCTTGATTGACTGCATCGTACCGTTTATTTTCATGGATAGCTCGTACAAAAGCTTTGATCACTCGAATACCGGCTAAATTTTCTTGTGTAACGGTATTAACACGATCTAATTCGGCTTGAACACGTCCAAAAATAGGAAATGCTTTACGCATAATAAAGATTAAGGTGACTAACAAAATAGGCATAGCAATCAACAAAATAATTGCTAATTTAAAACTAATTGTAAATGCCATAATCAAACTGCCGATAGATAATAGAGGAGAACGTACCAACATACGCAAAGCCATCAATACTAGATTTTGCAATTGAACCACATCATTCGTTAATCTAGTGATCAATGAACCTGAGGAAAAACGATCCAGATTATGAAAAGAAAAGCGCTGAATGTGCTGAAACAAATCAGCACGAATATCTGCACCGAAATGTTGTGAAGCAATACTGGCATAAATCGTACAGCCAATTCCGCCCAGCATACCGATCAGAGCCAGACCGATCATCAGCAAGCCTGTACGCTGAATATGCCCTAGGTCGCCTGTCATAATCCCTTGATCGACAATACTTGCTACTAACTTGGGTTGCATCAAGTCCATCAATACTTCGACCAACATTAACAAGGGAGCAAGTAATGCAGCAGTACGATAAGGCTTCAAATATTTTAACAAAGGAATCATCTATACACCTTCTATCCTGAAATATGTAACCGTCAAACACACATATGTTTATGTTAACGTATATTCAGATTATCCGTAAAGCAGCAATAAGAGCGGCAGTATGATTCGGAGCAAGATTAGTATAATATGATGAAGAAAATAAAATTTGAAATGATGAGATGAGCATACGTACTCATTTTATATAGAACATAAAGATGGATTTCAAGGAGGAATATGGATGAGTCAAGAACAAATGGAACGATTAACCACACTATTGCCCGATTGGTTAGAGACCAGCCGTTTGCATACCAGTCAGGGGAAAGTAGCTTCTTATATTCCAGAGCTTGCCAAGTCTTCGCAAGATGCACTGGGTATTTTTATTGCCGATTCGCAAGGGAAAGTAATCTCGGCAGGCGATTGCGGGATTCCTTTTACCATGCAAAGTATATCCAAAGTATTCACTTTAATACTTGCATTGATGGATCATGGAGAAGAAGCGGTATTCTTTAATGTAGGTAAAGAGCCGACAGGCGATGATTTCGATTCGATGATTAAGTTAGAATTAGTAGAGCCGGGAATCCCGTTCAATCCGCTTATTAATGCAGGAGCGATCACAGTATCGTCACTGATATCTGGTGAGAATCCACAGGAGAAGTCAGAACGGGTACTGCAATTTTTCCGTAAGCTCGCAGCGAATGACAAAATCGATTACAATCTGGCAGTCTACGAATCAGAAACAGAATCCGGTCACTTGAATCGTTCACTGGCTTATTTCCTCAAGCAAAATGGTATTATTAAAGATCCGGTTGATGACGTACTTGAAGTGTATTTCCGTCATTGTTCGATTGAAGTCAATTGTGCCGATCTTGCCCGTATGGCATTGGTACTTGCTTTTGACGGTGTAGATCCTTGTTCTGGAGAAGAATTGATTCCACGTCGTTATGTACAGATTGCCAAAACATTTATGATTACTTGCGGTATGTACAATGCTTCTGGTGAATTTGCTATTGATGTGGGTCTGCCTGCTAAAAGTGGAGTGTCGGGTGGAATCCTGACGATGGTTCCCGGACAGTATGGCATCGGATTAGTAGGGCCTTCGCTAAATAAAAGAGGAAATAGTATTGCAGGTGTGCATCTATTAGAACGGTTATCCAAAGAGTTCGATTGGAGCTTATTTTAAGTTGCTACTAAAATAATCGTTTAACTTAAAACGTCTACATTCCCTAAAAACAGAGGAATTTAGACGTTTTTTTGTGATAAGTGTTGACAAATGATAATGATTATCAGTATCTTTAAACATATGCAATAATTGTATTTATCATAACTACTATAAATGAAACAATAGATTTTGATGTAGAAAGAGGCTTGCTTATGACTCGCAGCAATGTTGTGAAAGGCAGACAGACCTCACCTAAAGAGCAGCTATGGTCGCGTCCTTACACAGCAATTTCGATCATCGTTGGTGGTCTTGTCCTGTTGATATTAGGTTGTGCATTTTCAATCGCTAAAGGCAGTAAAGATATTCCGCTTGAAGAAGTCTGGCAAGCATTAGTGGCGTTCAATCCTTTGAATAGTGATCATCAGATTATATGGGAACTTCGCTTACCACGCACGATTGCAGGTGCTCTGGTCGGAGCGGCTTTTGCTGTATCTGGCGCATTGATGCAAGGGATGACACGTAATCCGATCGCAGACCCGGGATTGCTCGGGGTTAATGCAGGAGCCGGATTTGTACTGGCATTATGTTTTGCTTTTTTTCCAGGTTTATCATTTAATCAGTTAATTTTATTTTCTTTTGTTGGAGCAGCTGTTGGTGTAGGTCTGGTCTATGGCATTGGTTCGCTTGCCAAAGGCGGGCTAAGTCCGGTACGACTTGCTTTAGCAGGCTCAGCCGTCGCTGCACTATTAGTCGCTTTGTCAGAAGGAATTGCATTGTATTTTCGAATCTCACAAGATCTAGCTTTCTGGTATGCAGGCGGTGTAGCAGGTGTAACATGGGCACAAATTGATATATTGTGGCCGTGGATCGTGCTTGCACTGATTGGTTCTTTACTTCTTTCTCGTTCGATAACGATTCTCAGTCTGGGTGATGATGTCGCTTCTGGATTAGGTCAACGTACTGCATTAGTACGCTTAGGCGCTGTACTAGCTGTGATGGTGTTGGCTGGAGCTTCGGTATCCACGGTAGGGGCTGTAGGTTTTCTCGGTCTTATGATTCCTCATGCGGCGCGTGCGATGGTAGGCGTCGATTATAAATGGGTGATTCCGACTTCTGCGATTCTAGGTGCATTGTTAATGGTTGTTGCCGATACCGTAGGACGACTGAGTAATCCCCCTCATGAAACACCAGTTAGTGCGCTGATCGCTTTGATTGGTGTTCCTTATTTCTTCTATATTATTCGGAAGAAAGTGAGGGATAATCTGTGAATCAAGTGATGTTTCACCGTAAACGTACGATACGTACAACGATTACATTAATTGTTTTAGCACTAATCGCTTTTGGCGTATTGTTGCTAAGTATGAATACAGGGTTTAGCAAAATGTCACCGATGGAAGTGTTACGTACTTTGTTTGGAGGCGGAACGCCGAAGCAACATTTGATTTTATTTGAATTTCGGTTACCCCGTATTGTGATTGCTTTGTTAGTCGGCATTGGGCTAGCGATAGCAGGAGCGATTCTGCAAGGGGTATCTCGTAATGGATTAGCGGATCCCGGTATTCTAGGTATTAACTCGGGAGCAGGCTTAGCAGTGGTGTTATTTGTCATTACGAATCCACAACGAGAATCGACTTCACCGATGTTGTTGCCTTTTCTAGCTTTGATTGGTGCTTTTGGAGCCGCTATTATTATTTATCTTATGGCATACAAACGTCATAAAGGCATATCCTCTTCACGTCTTGTACTATCCGGTATAGCACTTGCCGCAGGAGTCAATGCCTTAATGATTGTTATGACGATTCGACTTGATCCGAATGAATTTAACTTTATCGCCACATGGCAAGCAGGAAGTATATGGGGCAGTAGCTGGAAATTCGTGATCGCTTTGTTACCGTGGTTAATCGTACTGATTCCTATTGCTTTGTGGAAAGCCAGACAACTGGATGTCTTCTCATTAGGCGATGAGACAGCCACAGGCTTAGGTTCTCAGCTTAATATGCAACGGCTCGTCCTATTAGTGGTTGCTGTGGCGATTAGTGCAGCTTGTGTTGCTGTAAGTGGCGGGATAGGATTTATCGGTCTACTTGGGCCACATATTGCTCGTCGTCTGGTCGGCCCTCGTTATGAGCATGTTATTCCTGTATCGGCTCTTATCGGTGCAGTGCTATTACTTACCGCCGATATGATTGGGCGATCGATTTTGCAAAATGCTGAAATTCCAGCAGGGGTTATGGTGGCGATTATTGGAGCACCTTACTTCTTATATTTATTAGCTCGTTCCAAAGCATAATAATCTATACGTTATAACTCTAGATAATGATATGAAATACAAAGTTGTTTTGTTACTTGCTGATCCTAATCAATTCAATAAAAGATTGAAAATATAGAGTGGAGTCAGGTGTCTAGCACATCGGGTTCACTGAAAAGGGTGGATAAACCATGGTTCGTTTGATGACGTCTAAGCTTGATATTGCATATGAAGATCGGTTGATTGTCGAAGACTTGAGTGTACAGATTCCTCAAGGACAGATTACAGCATTAGTCGGAGCCAATGGTTCAGGTAAATCAACGATACTCAAAACGATGGCACGCATTATGCAACCCAAATCGGGAGCTGTATTATTGGACGGCAAATCGATCCACAAACAATCTACCCGTGAAATAGCGAAGCAGTTAGCGATTTTGCCTCAGAACCCGACAGCGCCTGAAGGATTAACGGTAACGGAATTGGTATCCTATGGACGTTTCCCTTATCAAAAAGGATTCGGTTCGATGAAAGCAGAAGATAAAGCGATGGTCGAATGGGCGATTGAAGCAACAGGGATGGTTGATTTCTACGATCGTCCGATTGATCAGTTATCCGGTGGTCAGCGTCAACGTGCTTGGATTGCGATGGCACTAGCGCAGGATACCGAGATCTTATTTTTGGATGAACCGACTACATTTCTAGATATGGCGCATCAATTGGAAGTTCTTCAATTGTTGGAAAAATTAAATGCGGATTCTCAACGTACCATTGTGATGGTGGTGCATGATCTTAATCATGCTTCTCGTTATGCACATCATATGATTGCGATTAAGAACGGTAAAGCGGTAGCTGAAGGAACACCCGTTGAAGTCGTTTCTTGTGATGTACTGCGTAACGTATTCGGAATCGAAGCTGATATTGTGACTGATCCTCGTAGCGGGGTGCCTTTGTGTCTTCCTTATGCATTGGAAGGTCATGTGGCTGAAGCGGTACAGCAAGAACAACAAGTGAGTGAAGTGCGTCATCAACATGCTATGCGTATGGCACATAACTAATATCAATAATAGTAGGTATACCCAATCGGTAGTTTTCTTCTTTGACAGGAGAGAACTACCGATTTTTTGATGCAAATTAAAAAAGCAAAATCATCTATATCTGATTTTGCTTTTGGAATAGAAGGTTATACAAAAGGACTTTACAGACAAAATTCATAATCTTTTTAAGGCCACAACTGCTGATGTGTCCATTGACCCTTATGAAGAATATATTGATACCTTGTGTGTTTGCGATCAGGGTCGGCTTGCCAGAACTCGATTTCTTGAGCATGTACAGCGAATAGTCGCCAATTAGGAGTTACAATATCAGGATCATGATGAATCTTTTCTTCCTGCATCGCAATAGATTGTTCTAATTGTTCTTGATTCTCCAGCGGTTGGCTTTGGTGTTCGGTCATAGCCACAGCGCGAGCAATGGTCGATCGTCTTCTCAAATCAATGGCTCCTGCTTCTAGACCTTGATCTTCAGCGATCCCTCTAATCCGAATCTGTCTACCTAACTCAGGCCAATAGAACGTAAGAGCTACCTTTGGGTTATGTTGTATATGTTGACCTTTTTGACTTTCCAATCCGGTTGCAAAATAAAAAGATTCTTCTATAGCTTCTTTGAGAATCAATACTCGTGCATCTGGAAAACCATCAGAATCTACAGTGGAAATAGTCATTGCATGAGGTTCTTTAACTTTCATTTCGATCGCTAATTTCATCCAATCTAAGAAGAGTTCAGTCGGATTCTCCGGTAATGATTGAGTATCCCAGGTAGGGAAAGGGCCAGATAAAGCTTTCAAACCACGCAAGATATTGCTTGATTGTGTACTCATTTTACCAACCACCTTTATATAATTTGTTCTCACTATAACATAACCAATGTATAGTCAATAAACGCGTTGATCAAAGATGTTATACAAGAAACATATGTTTATATAACTTTGTGAAAATATGAACAAATTGCGAACTTCTCTCAAACCCCTTGCAATGTGATAAAAATCACAATATAATAGCAATACAAGGTGAATTAATTCACAAATAAAATAAATCAAAAAAGGCTATATTAAAAAATAGAAGAGCCAACAAGAAGATGGACACCATAGAGAAACCACACACTTCTCTTGCACCTACATCTTAATTCACCTGAATTTTACTTGTCGGACATTCAGCATAGACCATACAACTTTGGATAAGAACCATTTACATGATAAAAAATAAAGAATTATCAGGAGGAAGAAACCATGAAAGTAGCTGTTATAGGATGTACTCACGCAGGAACTGCCGCTGTTGTTAATACCGCTAAATTGTATCCTGATGCTGAGATCACTGTATATGAACGTAACGATAATATTTCATTCTTATCTTGCGGGATTGCGTTATATGTAGGTGGAGTAGTGAATGATCCAGACGGATTGTTTTACTCTTCTCCCGATCAATTAGCTGATCTAGGTGTAACCACTAAAATGTTGCATGAAGTGACAGCGATCGATACGGATAACAAAACATTACAAGCTCGTGACCTGACTACAGGTATTGAACTTACAGATACGTATGACAAATTGATTATGACAACGGGTTCTTGGCCGATCGTTCCTAAATTTGAAGGTATTGAACTGGATAACATTTTACTTTGCAAAAACTACAATCACTCCAATACGATTATTGAAAAAGCGCAACATGCTAACAATATCGTTGTTGTAGGCGCAGGTTATATCGGTGTTGAACTGGTAGAAGCATTCCAAATGAATGGTAAACAAGTGACATTGATCGATGCTGAAGATCGCATTTTGAACAAATATCTAGATCCTGAATTTACATCTCGTACTGAAGAATCACTGCAAGAACATGGCATCGAATTAGCGTTATCAGAGAAAGTGGTAAAATTCACAGGTGAAGGTGGCAAAGTAACGACCGTAGTTACTGACAAAGCGACTCACCAAGCAGATATGGTCATCTTGTGTATCGGTTTCCGTCCAAATACTGAATTGCTTAAAGGACAAGTCGATATGTTAGTTAACGGTGCTATCCTTGTAGATAAATATATGCAAACCAGTAAAAAAGATGTGTTCGCTGCTGGAGATAGCTGTGCTATTTTCTACAACCCAACAGGTAAACATGCTTATATTCCTTTAGCTACCAATGCAGTTCGTATGGGTACACTGGTTGCTCGTAACCTTGTGCAACCTACGAATGAATATATGGGTACACAAGGAACATCCGGTATCAAAATCTATGAAGATAATATTGCAGGAACAGGAATGACCGAAACAGCTGCTCGTGAAGCAGGATTAAATGTAGAAACAAGCACGATGCACGATCATTATCGTCCAGAATTTATGCCGACACATGAGACAGTAACCTTGAAAGTCGTGTACGAAAAAGAAACACGTCGCATCTTAGGCGCACAATTGATGTCTAAAGTCGACTTAACTCAATCGATCAATACCATCTCGGTCTGTATCCAAAATCAAATGACAGTGGATCAATTAGCCTTTATCGACTTCTTCTTCCAACCACATTACAACAAACCTTGGAACTACTTGAATACGGTAGGTTTGCAAGCATTAGCACCTATCCAGACCCAACAAGAAGTTCACGCTTAATCGGGTTTGAAATAATTCATTTTATATCATCGTAAGCTCCCATTAGATATTGATCAAAGTTCTACCCCTAACAAAGCCTGTACAGTTCCCCCACTGTACAGGCTTTTGTGCTTAATTTCACAAATTCTTTTCCAAAGTGACATTTGTTACTTTTTTCACAAAGTAATTGTATTAAAATTGAAATATGAAAAGGTAATTTAATTATACGGAAATAGATGCTTATAAGGGGGATGCAACACAATGGCTTATTACAAACCACAACAGATTGCAATGAATACGATTGAGACGGGAATTATCAAAGCTAAGTCAACATGGATACAGATGCTTGTACTCGGGTTTTTAGGTGGAGCTTTTATTGCACTAGGATTTTTATTAGATATTCGAGTGATTGCCAATACACCGGAAGCCTGGGGAAGCTTTGCTAACTTTATCGGAGCGGCATTGTTCCCTGTGGGACTGATTCTTGTACTGGTTGCAGGTGGAGAACTGTTAACTGGTAATATGATGGCTGTCCCGTTAGCGCGGATGGCGAAGCGGATCAGTACCCTTGAAGTAGCACGTAATCTACTTGCGATTACGGTAGCGAATCTATTAGGCGCTTTATTCGTCGCTTACTTCTTCGGTCATGTGGTGGGATTAACAGAAACCGGTCCTTATTTGACCAAAACAGTAGAAATGGCAGGGCATAAGTTAGAAGGAAGCTTTGCCCAGATGTTTTTATCCGGGATTGGATGTAACTGGTTGGTAGCTCTAGCGGTCTGGTTATCGTATAGTGCCGACAGTATTAGTGGTAAAATACTCGGAATCTGGTTCCCGACCATGGCATTTGTTGCTATCGGATTTCAGCACGTTGTCGCTAATATGTTTTTGATTCCAGCAGCGATCTTTGCAGGGTATTATTCATGGGATATGTATCTGATGAACTTTATTCCGGTATGGCTCGGTAATCTCACAGGTGGAGCTGTATTTGTAGCAGGGATTTATTTCACAGCCTATATCAAAAAAGATCATCAACTGACACCAGCCAATTCTGGACATACTCAGCATCATGAACCTACAGTCTCAACGATGCCAGCGGTATCGGCTACAGCAACATTACCGTTGCAACATAGCGATCAAGCTCATTAATCGCAAGCAGGTGTAGAAAAAAAGATCTTCATGTTGATGAAGGTCTTTTTTTTGCGTTATAGAGGAAGCTAATGATCTTCTTGTAACATCATACAGTCAAAATAGTATACTTATTAAATAATCATGACGATATCTTAATTATCTCTGAAAGAGTAGGTGATATTTTTGCATATTCAAGAACTATCTGTAGACGATCATATACCACAGATCAAACCATTTATGGATCAATTTAATAGTAATCAAGAGTTGGCTCTTCCACCGTATGATCGTGTGCATTTTTCGCTAGCCGCTTATGAAGGTGAGCAATATATTGGTGGAGTCGTTGGCTCGATGGTCTGGGGATTGTTATATATTCAATTACTTGCTGTCGATCATGTATACAGAGGCAAAGGGATTGGAGCAGACTTGTTACAAGCGATCGAAGATCAAGCTAGACAGCAGGGAGCCAAAGTAAGCGAATTAACGACAATGAGCTGGCAAGCGCCTCACTTTTATATGAAGTACGGGTATACTATTTTTGGCGAAATTCATGATATTCCGATCGAAGGACAGACCAAGTATTATATGAAAAAAAATCTACTCTCTTCGACACAAAGTTAAGTTTGTCTTTATTGGATATAGATGAAGTTTGAGAGGTCATCTATAAACGTATAGAAAAACGGATATACGCTAGGTTTGATGCTGGATATCACCTGATGATTTGCAAATATAGTAAGCTATTTTTGGCGGTATGCTTTATGATAAAGTAGAGACCATATGCATCATGAATTACGAATTATAAAGGTACGGAAAATAGAGGTGTCTGACTATGTCTGATAAGGATTTAAATGAGCTTATTGAAAATGAAAAGAATTTAAAAGCAGAAATCAAGCGATTACAGCTTCTCGCAGACGAGCGTTTGGAAGCCAAAGTAAAAGCAGAAAAAGCAGACGAGAATAAGTCTTCCTTTATTGCTATGCTTAGTCATGAGATTCGAACACCTATGAATGGTATTATCACAATGGCGGATTTATTACAGCAGACTTCACTTGATGAAGAGCAGACACGATATAACGAGATTATTCAATCCAGCAGTGAAGCTTTAATGACACTTGTCGATAATTTGTTAGATATCAGCAAAATGGAAGCCGGTAAAATGTCTTTAGAACAATATCCGTTTGATCTGATCAATACGATTGAAGATTTGGCATATGTGTTATCACCTACAGCTTTTGAGAAAAAAGTACAGGTGATACTCGATGTAGAGACTGATATTCCTTTATTTGTGATCGGCGATGCTTTGAAGGTTCGACAGATTTTTATGAATATTTTGCAGAATGCGATTAAATTCACACACTCTGGGGAAATTTTAATTTCTTTATTCTTATTGTCTACCGTCAAAGAAGAAGATATCCATGTCAAAATCGTCCTTAGAGATACAGGCATCGGGATGTCGGAAAAGCAACTCGGGGTTATTTTTGACAGTTATGCTCAAGGTCATAGCAATCAGAAGCATCATTATGGAGGAACAGGACTCGGACTCGCAATCACCAAAAGTCTTGTAGAACTAATGGGCGGACAAGTCTATGTAAAGAGTGAGTTGGGTGTAGGGACTGAATTTAGCGTCGAGATTCGATTTGATAAATATACAGACTTACCGTCCATTCCTTTTGAAAAAAATATCTTAGCTAATATCAATATTATGGTGCTAGACAGCAATCTGACGAGCTTAGAGTTAATGACGAATACACTTCAAGGATGGGGAGCACGGGTCGCTACGTCTTTGAATATGGATGATTCATTTATTGATAATATTTCAAGACATTCGTATGATATCTGCTTAATCGATCATCAGACGATTGATTTTAAAAAGTGGGATTTGGAATTGGATTATTTGAAAAAGCAGCGTATGTTGCTAATGGTTCCTTTGGGAAATAAGATTGATGAAGATTTCAAAGGCAGATTCGAGACGGTGATCACCAAACCAATTCGCAAACTTCATTTGCTTAACAGTATTCTGGCATTACAAAAAATCAAAAAACATTAATGATGACCTATCTACATCGTATGAGTAAACATAAGCGATCATTATACATAAAAGGCACTTTGGAGGATAACCCCCAAAGTGCCTTTTACGTTATAACATTGATTAAAGATAAGATCTAGCGTGTAGAAAAACTAGATTACATTGATTTAGTTAGTGTGATTTCACCAGTAGATTTATTCCATTTAACATCCCAACCCAATAATTCAGTGATAGAGCGTAAAGGAACCATTGTTCTACCGTTGCTATCTACCATAGATACAGCTTCGATTTTTTGAGTTTTACCGTTCACATCAACAGTATTTTTACCAACCCAGAATTTCATTGTATCTTTACCAGCCATAACAGTTACTTGACCCGCAGCTTTGTTCCAAGCTACTTTAGCGCCAATACCTTCTGCAAGGTAACGCAATGGAATATAAGTTGTTCCATTTTTCACCATAGGCATAGTATCCATCATTGTCATTTTGTCGCCAACTTTAAGTTGTTTGCTGTTTAATTTCATCCATACTTTCATCATAGAAGCATCAGCAGGTTTTGCTGGCATTGGAGCCGCAGCAGCCATTTTGAACTTAGCAGGGTATTGTTTTACAATTGCGCCACCCAAAGCTTCGCCGATACCGAACATTGTTTTGAATCCTTCACGATCTGCTTTGTATGCAGCTTCGTATTTTTTAGCAGCATAGTTGTCGATAACCATTTGTACTTGATCTTCATGAGCAACTAATGCTTTTTTAGCAGCAGCAGCTGGCAAGTTGTTTGCTGTTGCAGCACCTAAGAATGTAGAGAATTCAGTTGTAAAATCAGTAATACGATCTTTTACAGCTTGTAGAGACGTTTTGTCTCCTTTTTTCAATGCTGTTACATAATCGCTTTGTGCTTTGATATGGTTGGTAACCCAGATTTTTTCGAACTGGTTACCACCTTCAGCGCCATAGATGGAAGTGATCGCTTTTTTGAATGCTGCTGTGTTGCCAGCTTCTGCTTTGATCAATGCTGCAGAATCTTTGCTATCGCCATCATATTGTTTTTGCATTTGCAATACAGATAATGCAAAGTGTTCTGCTGCTAATTGGTTTAGTGCAGAGCGTAGATCAGCTGCTGGAGTATCTACAGAACCATTGTTGAATTTAGCAGGGTTTTGAGCAACGATTGCTCCTGATAGCGCTTTACTTACAGTGAACATAGTAGCGAAACCTTCACGATATTCAGCATAAGCACCTGTGTAATCGCCAGCTACATATTTTTCAAATACGTCTTGTACTTGATCTTCATGTAGACGAAGAGCTTGAGCTGCTGCTTTTTGTGGCAATTTGCCTTCTGTAGCTGTTGCAAGGAATTTAGAGAATTCATCTACGAAGCTTTGTACTTGAGCTTCTGCTTTTTTGATTGCTGCTTTATTATCCATCTTAGTTGCTTTAACCAAGTTGTCTGTGTATTTGTTGTGAGCACGGAAGATTCTTTCAAATTCAGCCGCGCCTGCTTTACCGTAGATCGCTTCGATAGCAGGTTGCATATCTAGTGCATTTTGATCAAGTGCATCATAAGCTTGTTTAGCATCAGGTGCACCTTCGTATGCTTTAGTCATAGCTACAACAGCTAATGCGAAATGCTCGGAAAGTAAGTAATCTAATCCTGAACGAAGGTCAGCCGCTTTGGTGCTTACTGTAGGAGTCGCTGTTGCTGGTGTTGCCGCGAATGCTCCTGCTGCTGGAAGAAGTAAAGAAAGGCTTAATGCAGGTACGATTAGTTTTTGAATTTTCATAAGTAAGCTCCCTTTGTGTTTACATTTTTTGGTGAAGCATTGTTGCTGTCCATACACAGATGAACGAAAGATATTTGTTTTTGGATCACTTTATTTATTTTTTAATTTTAAAAATGAGGCTGCAATGAAGTAATAGAAGGATGAATAATGCGGTATTGTTACTGTTTTCGTAATTGATGTCACTGATCTGTCCTTGCCCGATCACCAGCCCCCACTGTATAGAAATAAATGACTTACCTTTTTTCACTTGCATACTCTCGAATAATGTATAAACACATTTCTCAGAAACTAAACTAAGTGGCTTATATAATTTTAAGGAACAACTGATTTGCGTGGAACCAAATAAAAAAAGTGCCCCAATAATAGGGCACTTTGATAATGTAATAGAATATATAAAGCCGAATAAACAAATGAAATCCGCCATAGTGCGGTTCGGGGGAACGAAACCGTAATATGGCGGATTCCGGGAGTGGTCCATGATATAGCAGAAGTGAGAACGAAGGGGACATCATTCTCGCCAATTGCCGTTACTTATTGTTAAACACGGACACATGTATTGAAACAGGTGATTTACAAAATTTTTTTAATCTTTACAGCCCGGGAACATTCCTGTTGAAATGGCTATCCGATTCCAATTATTGATCGTGTTAATCGCTACAATAATATCCATATATTGTTTCTCACTAAAGTGTTTTAACACTTCATTGTATACCGTTTGAGGGACTCCTTGAGTTGTGATTTCAGTGACCACTTCGGTCAGATGAAGAACTGCTTTTTCAGCATCTGTATAATACGTACATTCTCGCCATACGCTGATTAGAGCGATTCGTTCTTCCGATTCCCCCATTTTGCGTAAATCGCGTGTATGCATATCGAGACAGAACGCACAGCCATTGATCTGAGAAGCACGAATTTTGATCAATTCATAAAGGATAGGGTCAAGATCCTGTTCTTTGATAAATTTCTCCATGTGCCCCATTAGTGAATAGACTTTCGGGTGTACTTTGTAATAATCCATACGTGTTTGCATGTGTATTCCTCCTAAGATATTGAATAATCGTAAGCTCCATATGAAGCTTATATAGACTAGACCAATGAGGAATACGATTTGTGACAAGCTTAACGAATTTTATCGGGATTGGAGATCATAAAGATCTGATCGACTTGTCCGTGTATATCATATCTGAAAGAATAAATAGCTACAGTGACATGTTCGCGTTGGAGTTGTAGACCCATTTCTCCGTTGATCCATACAATCGACCATTCGCCGGTAAGGGAGCCTTTATTAGCAATGCCATTGAAAAATGAGACCACACGCCTCCGATCCCAAATAGGACGCAATGCCGATTTAACTTTACCCCCGCCATCTGTGTATAGACGGATATCGGATTTTAATAATTCTAATAGATTCGAGAAATTACCTGTTTGCGTAGCTTGCAAAAAAGCATGTGTAAAAGCTAATTTATGCTCGGAAGAGATAGAGTGAGAAGACTGTGCTTCTTGTAATTTGGGTAGCGCACGACTGAGTATTTTGCGACAAGCACTTTCGGATCGATCCAGCCAGACCGCAATATCTCGATAAGGAAAATCAAAAGATTGTCGTAACACAAAAATAGCTCTTTCTATCGGTGTCAATTGATCAAGCATGACCATTACAGCATAACTAATATCATCTTTTAACATCATTGAGGTATCGGCACTTTCTGTTAATAATGCTTCATAGTTCATGTTGGTCGATGAATAGGTATGCTCAATATTAGGTTCAGGCAACCAGACTCCAGGATAATCGATACGCTTAATCCGTGCGGATTCCAGTACATTTAGACTACGATTGACGGTAGATTGAATTAGATAAGCACGAATATTGATCACCTGCTGCTGATTCCAGTCTGTCGTGCTAAGATGGATAAAAAGATCTTGTACAATATCTTCTGCTTCAGTACGCATACCGGTGATTCGATAAGCAACAGCTATGAGTAATGATCGATATTCTACATATAAAGGTTCAATATGGGTTTGGAATAAAGAAGTCATATAAGAATTTATCTCCTTATTAAATATTAGTAATACGATAGGAATTATCGATGCACAGCGTTACATGGTACACTTGCCCGATTTCGACTCTCTATATCATACTAGAAATATTGTGCTTATTCTGCTCGTGATCACCAAGAAAGGAACATTCATCTTATGAATTGGCTTCGATCGTATCCACGCGAAATACAAGTTTTTTTACTCGCTAGTCTAATCAGTGCAGCGGGTGGTTCATTAATGTGGCCACTGACCACACTATATGTATATCAAGAACTCGGTCGCACGATGACCGATGCAGGTTTTGTCGTTCTTTTGCAATCACTGGGTGGTATCGGTGGTCAATTGCTTGGAGGTACATTATACCATCGTCTAGGTGTCAAAAAGTTAATTGTAGGTTCACTGGCATTAAATGCACTTTGTTTATTCGCTTTGCCTTTTGTAAGTCAAAATTGGCATCTGTATATGCTCACTATGGTATTTGTAGGACTATTTAATGCGATGTCTTTACCTGCTATTCAAGCATTTATCGGCTTCCGCTTTGCTGATCGCCGTGGACAATTATTTAATATTGTCTATGTCGCTAATAACATCGGAGTCGCTTTGGGAACAGCTCTGTGCGGGGTGTTGGCGGATATTTCATACCATTTAACCTTTGTGCTTAACGGTGTGAGCTGTGCTTTATTTGCCGGTTTCTTTTTTGTCTATTTGACCAAAATCGGTGAAGGCGAACGTCCTCCTACTGAGCAAGAAGATGTACATAACCCGGGACGACCGCAAGTAAATACAGAAAAACGCCCAGTATGGTTGTTGGCACAAGTGAGAGTCTACTTATATATGGGGATCGGTTCTTTATTTCTATGGTTAGGCAATTCGATCTGGAATACAGGTGTATCTCCATTTATCGTAAGTTCAGGCATGTTGATCAGTTATTATAGTCTACTGTGGACGTTAAATGGTGTACTGATCTTTGCGGGACAGCCATTCGTTAATTTTATTCGCCGCGTTGCTGCACGTACCGCAGAAGCTCAAATGACAGCAAGTGCTCTCTTCTATTTGTTCGGGTATATCGTTATTCTTGGATTTCATAATTATCCTGCGATGATTGTAGCGATGATTCTGATTACATTTGGCGAAATGTTACTATCTCCTGCAATTCCTTCTTATGTTTCGGAAAAAACAGGATTGTACGCTCCATTTTATCTAGGCGTTGCTGGTGGAATCGGTGCAGTAGGGCGTGTTATCGGGCCTTATATTATGGGTGTCTTTTATGATGCTGGTGGACTTCATCCTGTAGCATGGGTAGCTGTGATTGCAGGAATACTTTCTTTAGCGTTCTTTATGATTCATCATTATGCACAAAGAAAAGCAGTATCGCTAACGGGTCTTTAAGTCTAATACTTGAGTATAAAATGGATGATATACTATACTCAGAATACAAAGACCAATTATATAAGAGAAGGTGCGTATACATGGCGGTTCAGCCTGTTGATCAGCTAGTCACTCGATTATCGATTATGAATGATGCTCAATATTTAATAGAAATTGATCATTTGGTATGGAATGATAATAACACTCCATGTGTATTGAAATACGGATCACGTCAGCAATACTTGCAAGATCATCCTCCAGGCACTCAACTGGTAGCTATGCTCGGTGAGACCATCTGCGGATATGTTGGTTTTCAATATCCTACCTATGTACCGACTAATCAACATGTATACGATATTCATATTGCAATTCACCCTAATTATCAAGGTAAAGGTGTAGGACGTAAGCTAATCGAATCGATGGGGGACTTTGCACGTTCTCAACAAATTCGTAAATTAACGTTACGTGTTCTATCTACAAATAAAGAAGCCTTTCAGTTCTACAATAAGTTAGGCTTTGTAGAAAACGGAAGGCTTCCTGAAGAATTCTATATTAACGGGCAATATGTGGACGATATCTTGATGACTTACTGGCTGTAGGAGGTCTGACCATATACACTCTTTGTAATGAGATCGGTCAATTCTTCTTTTTGTGCCCGGTATGTATCCGGTGACAATAATCCTTGCTGGAATCGTTCATTTAACATCTCTGTCATCTGCGCTACCTGTAAGTCGATCACGGCTTGCGGGTTTTTGTTATGTCGACGTGCCGTTTGGGCAAGTGATCTACCTTCATATAAATCTTCATAGACATCCTCATCCGACGAAGCGCCAAGTGTACTTAGGAACGGGTCCTGTTGCTCACTCGTCAACGAAGAACCAGACGCACTCGATGGCGTTTGAGCATTTGCTTCTTCCCCTAGCAACATACTGCTGATCGCAAGTCCTAGAAGCAACGTACTGATCATCGCTTTACGTGAACGGTGGTTTTTTTTCGTGCTTTTCATCATGGATACCTCATTTCATACTATTGTTTACCATTAGAACTTGAGCCTTTACCATGTATGGCTCTGTAACAATCATAAACAGGTTGCCTTAAAAGAAACTTAAAAGAATGTAAAGGTAAGCTAAAACCTATTTTTAACGTTTCAATCATAGGCTTCATTCTTTACATAATAAATAACAATATTTTCTATCTATAATACTCTCTTGTTCAATTTACAGTGAATGTATCCGATAGTTTCAAGTAAGAGGGTATACAGAAAAGGGGGGTTATTTGTGAATCGCATGTTAAAGTACCAGATCCTTTTTAAACTTCAATTACAGGAGAAACTACAGAACATGCTAGCGCCAGATGCACAGATTTCAGAACAAGAATTATATCGGATGGCTCATTCGATCAAAGGAACCGCAGGAACGATTGATTTGCCTGAATGGTATTCGGAGTCTTTGCGTTTATTAATGACATTTAAAGAAAACGGTCAACGTATATTTGATCATGATCAGTTAGTGCCTATTTTGGGAACATTACAGGAATTAATTGAACAATCTGATCTTCATCCAGTAGTCACAGAATCACAGCAGACCCATCCAGCAACACCTGCAATTCCTCCCGGTATGAATGCGCCTAGAGTAGGCAAAGTATTAGTTATCGATGATGATATCGGGCTGTTAACATTATTAAAAGATGAATTAACCCGTCAAAATTTCATGGTCTTAGCGACAACACAACCGGAAAAAGGATTGAGCTGGTTTTATGATATGCGTCCTGATTGTGTGGTATTGGATTTGATTTTACCGGGCATGAATGGATTTGAATTATTAGCGCAGATTCAGGATTTATGTGAGCGTCATTTTATTCCTGTGATGATCGTCAGCGCTTCCAGTAACAAAGAAACACGTATGCAGAGCTATTCGATGGGAGCCGAAGATTTTATGGCCAAACCATTCGACCTTGATGAGTTTTTACTGCATATTCGCAAATTAACAAGCAAACGCCGCAAGCTAACCGAATTGTTGTTATTAGATAGTGTCACAGGTGCATATAGTATGCCTTTTCTAGAACGTGAATTAGAGCGATATCAAGCACAATCGAGAATGAAAGCAATCGATATCTCTTTCGTCGGTATTGATCTACAAGGATTGCGTCACTATAACGAAATGTACAACTTTGCGAAAGGCGATCAGTTGTTGCATCAAGTATCTGATGTGTTCAAAGCTGCATTACGATTAGAAGATATTTGGGCACATGAGCGTGCTGGGCGATTTTATCTGCTTCAACCGGGAATGACAGCCGAACAAAGTACTTCTTTGATAGAAGGTATTTTACAGTCAAAAGAACTGAATGCTTTGATTCCATCGGATATGATGCGAATTCGCTTTGGAGTAGTTCCAGTGTCTTTCAATACCGATCGCTCTCAAGTGTTCGATCAAGTGAATCAGCAATTGTTGAACATGGAGTCGGCTGAAGTGGAAGCTAATCCGATTGTATCTGGAATCTCAGAAGATGAGAAAGTCGTAAGAAAACAGTCTTCGCCTACTCCATCTGCTGGTGAACCGTTGCGGTTAGCGATTATTGATGATGATCCGTTAATCCGTAATATTTTGGAACGGCAAATGTTGGATCTAGAACAAGAATATTTACTGGATATTCGTGTCTATACCGATGGCAAAGAATTTCTAAGTGATCCGTGGCATGATGAATCTGCTCAATACCTGTTGATTTTAGATCGGATGATGCCACGTATTAACGGAATGGAAGTACTATCACGCTTGCGTAATGAAGCGAACTCTAATTATACCGTCTTGATGTTAACCGGAGTTGATGATGAACAAGGCATCACAGAAGCGATTCGTGCAGGAGCCGATGATTATATGACCAAGCCATTTAGTATGATGGAATTGGAAGCACGAGTACGACGTTTACTTAGCAAAGTAGGGACAGCTTTATGAGTATAGAAGAGATATTAATCATTATTTGGTGGGCAACGGTCGGAGTGATTACATTAATTGTGGTGTTGTTATTGTATCTGATGTTTCGCAAATATCAACGGAATCGTCGTCTACAAGCGATCGCTAAAGTAACCGAACAACTTGCCAAAGCAGACTCACCGTTGAACCAATACATTTCAACCGGAGAACGCTCTCGCAAAATGCTGGCTAAAAGCAAAATAGAACAAAAAGCGATCGAAGAAATGTTGATTCATCGCTTATCTCTGAGTCGTGCCAAAAGTGAGCAAGAACGCATTATGGAATTAAGCGAATATTATTTTGCTGATATGTATGCTGCTGAGTTACGTAGTTCACGCTGGAGTGATCGCATCAATGCCTTACTGTATATCGAACAATTTCAAATGACCCGTCTCAAATCAGATCTATTAGTAGCTTTGAAGCGCAAAAATTGTACAGGAGACGAACGGTTTTTGATTTTACGTATTCTAGCTACTTTTCAAGCGTCTGAGATTATGGATGAATTGGAACCAGCGGCTATACAATATTCCGAAATTCAATTATTGCAGTTGGTGTTGTTAATTCGAGGAGAATTGCTGGATCGATTGCTTTTACAATTTGATAAATACAGCCCTAAGTTGCGTTATACCATTATAGATAGTCTGCGGATCAACAATATCCGCACGCAAGACGTACTGCAATTGTTAGAGCAACTGATCTATGTCAATGATAAAGAAATGCGGATTCGCGCGATGAAAGCATTAGCGAATTTTGGATATATGAGCCCTGAAGCCGCCGATCGGATGGAGCAAGAATTAGCGGAACAGCAATCGGTATCATGGCAAGAACGATTGATGAGAGTCAAAGTGATCAACAGTACGCGTGATGAACGCTTTTTACCTTATTTGGAACAAATGGTGAGCGATGATGCTTATGAAGTGCGTCTACAATCGGCACAAGCATTGCTACGGTATCGTCAAGGCGCAGCCATCCTAGAACAAATTGCAACAGATCATCCTGATCGATTTGCCAGAGAAATGGCACAAGAGATATTGGAAAGGAGAAATTATGAGCGGAATGTGGGCTGAGTTAGGAATGGTTGTGTACCATATTGTGGCTGTGATCACGATACTTTACGTCGCTTTTTCAACTGGGGCTTATTTATTAATGTATTTTGCTGCGGCTAAAGATTTGCGCAAAGATAAAGATGTGAGTGGACTTCAATATAGTAAAGCACTCGAAAATGAATTAGCTCCTTTATCCATTCTTGTTCCTGCTTACAATGAAGGTGGCAATATCGTATCCAGTGCTCGTTCACTGCTGAGTATTAATTATAAGCAATTTGAAGTCATCGTCATTAACGATGGTTCCAAAGACGATACTGCGCAACGGATGATCGATGAATTCGATATGTCGCCGATCTCCAATCGGGTTCCTTTTTCAGCATTAGGCAAGTCTACAGCACCGATCCGTCATATTTATCGTTCGCTACAGCATCCCAATCTAGTACTGGTCGATAAAGAAAACGGTGGGAAAGCCGATGCGCTAAATGCAGGGATTAATGTATCACGTTATCCTTATTTTGCATCCCTAGATGGCGATACCGTACTGGATACAGATGCTTTTATCAAAGTAATGAAGCCAATTATGGAAGCCAAGCCTGATGAAGAAATTGTAGCGACAGGTGGTAGTGTAGGTATTGCCAACGGTAGTATTGTCGATACAGGTTATCTTAGTAGCGATAATGTAATGTTATCTCGTAATCCATATGTGATCATGCAAGTGATTGAGTACTTACGTGGTTTCTTAATGGGGCGCATTGGTCTAAGTAGCTTCAATATGTTGATTCTTGTATCTGGTGCATTTGGCGTATTCAAAAAAAGCTGGGTGATTGAAGTAGGCGGATATGAGACAGAAACGATCGGTGAAGATATGGAGCTCATTGTGCGTCTACACCGTCTGCTACGGAAGAAAAAAAGCAAAGGTCGAATCATCTATATTCCTGAACCGGTATGTTGGACAGAAGCACCAGAAAGTCGCAAAATCTTACGTCGTCAACGGATTCGCTGGCAACGTGGATTATTTGAAAGTCTTTGGCGTAACAAAGATATGCTGTTCAATCCCCGTTATGGACGGATAGGGTTCGCCGCTATGCCTCTATTTATGTTTGTAGAGTTATTAGGGCCGGTTGTGGAATTAATCGGCTTAATTATGATTGTACTGGGTCTTGTGCTCAAAGCAGGCGCAGGCTGGGAGATCAGTGCTTCGCTTACACTCATGATGATTCTATACGGTTCATTATTATCAACTGGAGCTGTGTTATTCGAAGAGTGGCGATTCCATCATTACAATCGAATGTCTGACGTATTCCGTCTGGTTCTGCATGCGTTATCAGAATCATTCTGGTATCGTCCGATGTTAACCGTCTGGAGAGTGATTGGACTAGCACAAGCAATTCGTGGTAAAAAAGCCCAGTGGGGTGAGATGACACGGGTGAATGTGATCGGTGGTAGCTCAGATACGATAAAGATACGACCAGAAAATCCATTGATACAACCGAAAAAATAAACCATCAAGCTAAACACATAAAAAAGCTACTTCACCAGCAGACAATGATGGTTGAGTAGCTTTTTTTATAATCAAGAAGCTTATCGCTTCAGTTTCCATTCTTGTTGTAACATGCCATATACTGCATGATCTACATAACCGATCGGCAACAATTCAGCTTCACGAATAATACCTTCCAAAATAAATCCTAGACGCTGAGGAACCGCGCGACTGCGATGATTACCTGTCGCACAGCGAATCTCGATTCGGTGCAGATTCAGCTCGATCAATGCATAGTCGATTAATACACGAAGTGCAGAAGTAACTAATCCTTTGCCTTCATAATTCGAACCAAGCCAGTAGCCGATACCTACAGAACGGTGATTCCAATTGATCTCATGAAAACCGATAATGCCAGCCAATTGACCTTTATACCAGATGCCAGCATTGAATGCACCATTTTCCATCGCTTGGGTCATCGAAGACCGTACATATTCTTCGCTAGCAGCCACAGAATTGGTTGCGTCGACCCAAGCTAGCCATTGGCGTAAAGAAGATCGGGATTGATCGATCAGTTGATAAATTGGGCGAGCATGACTGGGTTCAAGCGGTCTTAATTCGATTTCTTCATCCAATTTATATGTAAACATCAATAGGTACCCTCTTTCTTAATCGAATATAAAATAAAATGGATCGGATGAAATATGCAGATTAGCAGGATGGATGATTTAACGACGTGGACGAAGAGGTGGGTGCTGTTCCAAAGCATAGATATCTTCTTCAAGCCCAGCCATGCGTTCATTTAAGGTTGTGCGACAATCCGCTAAGGCTTGATTATAGATCAGAGGCCCTGCCGATTGTAAGAAGAAATCGAGCACAGAATCAGCAGCCAAATCGCCTATACTTTCACCACGTTCTACTTCAAAAAAATGCTGGATTTGAGCGATCATCTGCTCACGCTGTTCTTTCGGTAGACTCAATGCTTTCATGCGTCATTGCTCCTTTGTACACGTTTATACTACATGCTACCGTATTCATCCTCTAGCGTCAAAGCCATTTAGCATCAAAAATGCAGTCACTAGAACAGGACAATGGTCTCTGTCTTCATGTGCATATCCTTGTCTAACTTGCCAGAACAGTTATAATGGAAGTATTGGATTATTCCTGTAAAACAAACTGAACGATGAAAGGTTGATTGACGTGGAGCATACAAATACCCCGCCTAATTTTATAAAAACTGTAATTGCGGAAGACCTACAGTCCGGTAAAGTCAAAAAGGTCGTTACCCGTTTTCCACCGGAGCCGAACGGTTATCTCCATATTGGTCATGCCAAAGCAATCTGGATTAACTTTGAACTTGCGAAAGAATTCGGTGGTAGTACGAACTTACGCTTTGATGATACGAATCCTGCAAAAGAAGATGTAGAATACGTAAAATCGATTGAAGAAGATGTGAAATGGCTAGGCTATGAATGGACAGGTAAATATTTTGCTTCGGATTATTTTGATACGATGTATGAAAAAGCAGAATTGTTAATACAAAAAGGACTTGCTTATGTCGATGATCAATCGGCTGATCAAATTCGTGAAATGCGCGGAACACTAACCGAGCCGGGTAAGAACAGCCCTTATCGTGAACGTACGATTGAAGAAAACCTAGATTTATTCCGTCGTATGCGTGCAGGCGAATTCGGTAATGGTGAACGTGTACTACGTGCGAAGATTGATATGTCTTCACCAAATATCAATTTGCGTGATCCGGTCATCTACCGTATTGCTCATCTAGAGCATCACAATACAGGTGACAAATGGTGCATTTATCCAATGTATACTTTTGCACATCCATTAGAAGATGCGATTGAACATGTGACTCATTCTCTTTGTTCGATTGAATTTGAAGATCAACGTCCATTTTATGATTGGGTGATTCGTGAGTGTGAAGTTGAAGCGGAACCTCATCAATATGAATTTGGTCGCTTGAATCTAGCGCAGACGCTAACCAGTAAACGTAAGCTGAAGCAACTGGTGGACGAGAAGATTGTTGATGGTTGGGATGATCCACGTATGCCGACGATCTCAGGATTACGTCGTCGTGGATATACGCCAGAAGGTATTCGTGCATTTGTCTATGAGACCGGTATTTCCAAAAGTCAGGGCGTTGTCGATCTACAAACACTAGATCACTTTGTACGTGAAGACTTGAAATTGCGTGTTCCTCGTACGATGGGTATTTTGCGTCCACTTAAAGTGGTCATTACCAACTACCCTGAAGGACAGATTGAAATGCTAGATGCTGAAAATAACACTGAAAATGAAGAAATGGGTATTCGCCAAATTCCATTTTCACGTGAAATTTATATCGAGCAAGATGACTTTATGGAGAATCCGCCGAATAAATATTTCCGCTTATTCCCGGGCAATGAAGTTCGCTTGAAGCATGCTTACTTTATCAAATGTAACGATGTGATCAAAGATGAAGAAGGCAATGTGACAGAGATTCATTGTACGTATGATGTGGAAACGAAAAGCGGTAGTGGATTCACCGGACGTAAAGTCAAAGGTACTATTCATTGGGTCGAAGCGAGCCAAGCCGTTCCTGCTGAATTCCGTCTATATGAGCCGTTGATTACAGCGGAAGAAGCAGACGAAGAATTAACTGATGAAAATGAAGAGACTGCTGAAAAAACGTTTTTGGATTACTTAAATCCAAAATCACTTGAAGTGGTTCACGGGTTTGTAGAACCTGGTTTGAAAGATTCCAAAGGATATGATCGTTACCAATTTTTCCGTCATGGTTATTTCAGTGCTGATCCGAAATACACGATGCCAGGCGATCCGGTCTTTAACCTTGTTGTCTCGATGAAGAGTTCGTTCAAATTGCCAAAAGCATAAGATCATAGAATTCTTTCACAGTTAAAATAGGAACAAATCACATCACAAAAACCGCCCTTTCTCAACAAGTGAAAAGGGCGGTTTTTGATGTTATCTATGATGAAATTACAGATGAGTAGATAGGGTGAGATACATTAATACTGTTCGTCCTCTTCTTCCATTCGGTACTGCGTTCGCTTCACATTCAGCCACATCGATGCAAAACCGATCGCTCCCACAAACGAAAGAGCAACACCGGCTAGATACATCTGCTCCGAACCGAAGTTCTGGAATAACCATCCACCGAGAAAGCCAGCAATCACACCGGATACACCGCTCCATGTCATCGTATAAATTGCTTGACCGGAACTGCGGAATGCTTTGGGAACAAACATCATGGTGAGCTGTGTACCGACATAGAAATAGCCACCGAATGTTACTGCATGTAGCAATTGAATCGCAATAATTTCCCATGGGCTAGTCGCTTCTGCCATCAAAAACCAGCGTAATGTAAACAACAGACTGACAATTGCTAACCAACCGATCATAAATGAAATATTACGCTTGAGATAACGATCAAATAGCAAAAATAAAGCCGCTTCAAAAATAGAAGAAGCAAATACAGCCCAACCGACCATCGACTTGGTTCCCCCAAGTTCAACGATATAGAGCGAGACAAAGGTACTGTTCATCGCATTCGGAATCGCTACCAAAATACCAAATACAATAAAACCTACAAAATACAGATTGCCCAGCAACTTCTTCATCGCATACCGATTCATTGTCGGTGATCCACCCGGTAACTTGGTTTGTGGAGGCAATAACAAAATGATACCGATTGCAATAAGAAGCAACACCGTAAACACCGTACCGATTTGAGAAACCCCTAATCGATCGATGACAGGACCTGCCACAACAGCTGTTAATGCCCAACCCAGTGAACCATACAAACGAAACCCGCCGAACTTTTTGGGTGTGCCATCAATATAACTCAAAATCAAGGTATTGCTTTGCGATAACATAGGGGTCTGGAAAAAGAAAAAGACCGCCATAACAATATAAATAATCGTATAATTCTGCACATGAAAAACAAGCTGAACCATGAGCAACGTGCCTAGCATCATAATCAGCAGAACAAATCGTACATTTTGTAGACGATCACTATAAAATCCCCAAAATGGATTAGCAATTAATGAAATCAACGGACCAATGGCCATCAAAGCACCGATCTCACTCTGGCTCATTCCGATATCTTGCAGGTATAATTGAAAAAAGCTCGTAAAAATAACCAGTGTGCCATATATGAAAAACGTAAACCATCGTAGTGGTCTAAAAGTAGTGTTGTTTATATTCGGATGCAAAGCCAGCCAATCCTTTCATCAGACATTTCATTCACTGTAGCATGTGTTGAAAAGGGATACAAACCAATTTTGTTTATTTCTGGAGTAGAAAGGATAATCTATTATGCCATCCTCTTTAAAATATACAGGTATTATTTTAGCAGGCGGTCAATCAAGCCGTATGGGTCAAAATAAAGCATTATTGCCTATAGATGATCATACCATTATCGAACGTGTAGCCAAAGCATTAAAACCAACTGTATCTTCGCTATGGATTGCAGGCAATCACAATGCTGATTATTCATTTCTAAAGCTCTCCGAAGTGCCAGATATTTTTCCCGGACAAGGGCCTTTATCAGGTCTGCATACAGCTTTATCACAGATTTCTAGTGAATGGTATGTAGTCAGTGCCTGTGATCTACCTTTTGCCAGTACAATACTGATGCAATATCTAATAGAGCAGACTAGGATAGAAGGGATACAAGCTGTGATTCCTATGCAACATGGACGTATTCATCCACTGTATGCGGTCTATCATTATAGTGTACTGCCATCGCTTCAGACCGCCTTAGCACACAACCAATTGCGTGTAAGAGATTGGTTAGATCAGCAACAGGTAAAGTATGTAGAAATCGAGTCATTGTATGATCCAAATGTGAAGGAAGTATCTTCTTTTCAAAGTATATCGGAGTATAGCTTATATAATATGAATGATCCCCAGTCCTATGAGCATGTTGTGCATCTTTTGGAGCAATATCCTTCTTTGATATAGCCAGTCTGTGGCATAAGTCCTTTTGAGAGCGTGACAAACATGACTATTTTATGAACGTATGCTTAATTCGCCCCTAATCGCTACAAAATAGAGTACAATAAAAGTATAAAAACAAGTCTCTTCTTCAGTACTTACTACCGCTGTTGACTAACGATTTAACCTATATATTGCTTCAAACCTTCAATGTCGGAATTCAATCATTTAAATATGTGAATATTATCACAAGGAGTGATTTAAGATGACTATGTATACAGAACCGGAAACCCACCAAGCTCGCCAAGAATGGTTATACAGTCGTGTAATGACTTACCGTTTACTCAGCGAAATGTTAGAACGCAAACCTACATTGTCCAAGTTGATCGAATGGAAAAAAGAAGCGTCCAAAATCAATCGTCTATTTACCAATGACTATGCACTGCTTCATACGTTAGAAAATACGATGTTGAATGATATTATGCAATATGCTCGTCAAGAATGTGCAGAATACAGTCAATTGTTCGAGCAAGATCAACATGTTAGCTATCCACCACAAGCTTCCTACTATTTAACGAATGAGCAAGGACGTACGGCGTATGAAGCTGTTGTGAATGCTGTCTATGCACGGGCAGGAATTGCTTTCAAAAAAATGGATCATGAAACAGATGATCATATCGGAATTGAATTGGAATTTATGGCGTTATTGGCTGAACGTTCGGCAGAGACTGATATGCATTCCTCTAGCCGCAAAATGATCGCTCAAATGCAGATCGAATTTTTAGAACATTATTTGATTCCATGGGTACCTTCATTCTGCGCTGAACTTGGCAAAACCACTTGCAGTCCGTTGTACCGTGAATGGGCACAGATGTTACCGACTTATCTTCAACATGATGTACAAGAATTACAACAGATCGTGAATCGCTTACCCTAATACAAATTCCCTATTTTATAGATCACATGATCTGAAATAGGGAATTTTTGCTTTGATTTTGAAAATATAAGTAATTTATTTCCAATTCACTGTGTCAAATTAGAAAATACAGTCTAATGAGTGATAAGGGAGGTTTACCGCCTTGAATAAATATTATTGCCTCAAACAATGTATTGTCGTAAAGGCTGTAGACAGAAGAGCGGAATTTCCATCGTTAGATTGGGCACGCCAATATGCTTTAAAAGAATTAGTGCCACAAGAAATCAATTTTGTAGTGAGCGATGGAGATACAGGTCAAATCTATATGGATGTTCGATTCGGTTCGCATACCAAAAACCCCTGAGTACTTCTTTACTCAGGGGTTACTTTTATGTGCTGATATAGTTGTTGTACATCTTGAAGGTCTACTTTGCCAGCGATCGGTTGCAGAGCACAAGCACTACCGCAAGCCGCTCCATAACGAAGCATCTCTGCAAGATCACCACCACGATAAGCTGCGGTCACCATACCTGCTGCCATGGCATCTCCGCTTCCAAGCGCACTGATAATATCAAGCTCTGGCACATGTACTCTGTACCGCAGAGAGCCTTGAGCCGCTATCGCTCCACGTTTACCCAAAGAGATCGTAGCTGTTTTTACACCATGATCTAACATTGCTGTCAGTACACCATCTAATGTCTCCTCTGAATAGTGATCACTTGGAGCTATGCCTGCCCATGCACAAGCTTCATCTTCATTAGGTTTCACTAGATCAGGTGAAGCTTGTAATCCATAACGTAACGCTTCTCCGCTAGCATCTAAAGCGGTCTGAGCACCTTTAGTTTTAGCAATCTGGATTAAGGTCGCATACAGATCAGCAGGGCATCCTTCAGGAATACTACCGGAAAATAATACCCATGCAGATACACTTGCTAACTGTTCTACCTGCTTTTCCAAAAGGATCAACGATTCAGGTGTTACATATGAAGATCCTTGTTCGATAAATTCAGTCTGGGTGCGTTGCTGTTGATCCAGTACAGTAATCGCTAGTCTTGTTTCTCCTTGCACTTCGGTAAATTCACAAGCTACACCTTCTTGTTGTAAAAGGGACTGCATTTTCTGTCCATTATATCCTGCGATCAAGCCGGTAGCTGTTACCGATTCACCTAGCATATGAACAACACGTGCAGCATTAATCCCTTTGCCCCCCGGAACAGTGATTCCCGGTAAGCGGTGTACCTGATCAATATGAAGCGTAGGAACAGAATAAATAATATCGAGCGCTGTATTTAACGTAACCGTTGTAATCAATAGTTGTTCACCTCTTAAGCGATTAATTTAAGTCCGATTGCCGAGGCGATAATCATAGCAATAAACAAAATACGTAGTCCACTTTTGGCTTCACCATACATAAACATACCGACCAATGTACCACCGACGGTACCGATTCCTGTCCAGATCGCATAAGCCGTTCCCATCGGAATACCGTTCATCGCCACAGTAAGACAAGAGAAACTACCTGCAAATGTAATAATCATCAAAAGATAATTGAGTAACGATTTATGACGGACGATACGATTCATCATAATCACACCGACTACTTCAAATCCACCAGCAACAACAAGAGCTAACCAAGACATTATGCTTCACCTGCTTTCACTTTAGCCGCAGATTGAGCTTCTGCTTTGACGCCACTGTCTGTTACTAATTTTAATCCGGCTACACCGATCATCAATACTAATATCAAGATCACTTTGAGCCAGTGGAACGGTTCACCGAAAATAATCATCTCCGCAGCGACGGTTCCAGCTGTACCGATTCCTGTAAATACTGCATATACTGTACCCACTGGTAAGCGAGTAGATGCTTTGATAATAAGATAAAAGCTAATAGCAATACCTATAGCTGTGAATAACCATTCGATTGGAGTTGCAGCGTGTTTGAGTCCAGATACCCAGACCACTTCAATACATCCTCCGATTAATACGTACAACCAATTGCGATTCATAACACATCTAATCTCCTTTATCGTTCGTTAAACGTTTCTATCAAATTGTAGTTCCTGAAGGGGTGATGCCTCGCCAGTAAATCGGGAAGATCACATTTAACCGTTGTACAGAGCGAGAAGGTTCGCTGTATAACATATCGATCATCACGCCATCGACTACAGTCATATATCCTTTTGCCGCTTCTGTAGTAGTGACTACTAATAGCAGATCATGCTGATCGACATGCACATCGAATAATCGTAAAAGTCTGGCTTCCAAATCATCAATCAAACCATACACCAGAGGTACAATTTCTTTTTCTGAAGTCGAATGTGGAAAAAAACACATCCGCATCACGAATTTGATGATAGGGTCATCAGAATATTGCTGTTGTAAAAAAGCAATTAATTGATAAAGACGTTGTTCTAACGGTATATGAACATGACGAATCATATAGCGAATAATTCGTCGCTTGAATTCAGCTAAAGTCTGACGAAGTACATGCAGAAACAAATCTTCTTTGCTTTTAAAATGAGCATAGATCGAAGGTTTTTTGATACCTGCTTCATTCGCGATATCTGCTAATGAAGTGCCTTCATATCCATTTTGCGCAAAATGAGAAAGAGCTATCGTTAATAGCTGAGGCTTTGTAGTCATATAAGCACCTTCCTAACGGTCGTTAGGTAATATTATTGTCTTTTTGATCTTGTTTGTCAAGAAAGGTGAATAAAGTGTCATTCCTTGTAAAGAAGGATATATGTATAACAAAGTTATGCGACATCTTCTCGTTCAGTTACGTACATACTCTGAAGAGGAAGACAGGAGTTGATGATATTGCGTAAAGGTGTTCTAGGGGTATTTATTATTGTTTTACTATTTGGTCTCTATTATGTAGGATTCGATCTACTTGGTCCCACAACTGGAACGATTATCAGTATTTTTTCAACACTGAGTGTGATTTCGATTGGATTTATTATTTTTATAGATAATCGGCAGCCTGCGGTAACAATGGCATGGATTCTCTTATTAGCTTTATTGCCAGTTGTCGGTGTATTTTTTTACTTCTGGTTCGGACAAAATGTATTCAAGCGTCATAAGTATGAAAAGAAAGCGAAGCGAGATCGGCAAGTGTACCAGATGATCGAAAATGCAGGGATGCTGACTGCACTGGATTTATCTTCTTTTCGCGAAGATCATCAATTGTTACTTCGTCTGTCGCAGAACTTAGCGGTAACTCCTGTGTCACAAGCGACAGAGACAACGATCTTAACCAATGGTGGACAGACATTTACCGCTTTGTTAGAAGCATTAGAAACAGCCGAACATCATATTCATATGGAATATTATATTTATCGTGCAGATGATATTGGCACACGGATTCAGCAGATTTTAATTGAAAAAGCGCAACAAGGTATTGAAGTTCGTTTTATGGTCGATGCAGTAGGAAGTATGCAATTACCTCGTTTGTTTCTGCAAGAAATGAGAGAAGCGGGTGTGCAAGTGGGTGTATTTGGTGAAGCACGCATCTTGTTATTATCCAGTCAGGTGAACTATCGGAATCACCGTAAGATTGTGGTGATCGATGGGAATATCGGATTTATAGGTGGGCTGAATGTAGGTGATGAATACTTGAGTCGCAGTCAAACCTATGGTTTCTGGCGTGACACCCATATGCAGATCAAAGGCGAAGGGGTACGTACATTACAGATTATCTTTCTGCAAGATTGGCTCCATGTGACAGGAGAGACCTGTCTGGATCAAGTCTATTTTTCGCCACGATTAATCGCTTCACAAGGTGGAGCCGTGCAGATTATAGCAAGTGGGCCGGATAATGATCTACGTGTGCTTAAGCATGTATTCTTTTCGATGATTACGTCAGCCAAGCGATCAGTCTGGTTAGCGACTCCGTATTTTATACCGGATGAAAGTATTCTGACCGCACTCCGGATGGCGGCATTATCGGGGTTGGATGTACGTATTCTTTTTCCAGGTAAGCCGGATAAGCGACTTCCTTTTTATGCTTCTCATTCTTATTTTGTGACATTGCTTGAAGCAGGAGTACGTATCTATGAATATGAAAAAGGATTTTTACATTCCAAGTTGTTGATTGTAGATGGGGAGATTGCGACAATCGGTACAGCGAATATGGATATGCGTAGTTTTCATTTGAATTTCGAAGTGAATGCTTTGTTGGTAGAGACAGAAAGTGTGCATCAGATGGTACGGGATTTTGAACGTGATCTGAATTCAGCCAGCTTGATTATTCAAGATCGATTTGCTCGCCGTAAAGTGATGCAACGTCTTGTCGAATCAGCCGCCCGTCTTATTTCACCGATGTTGTAAAAAGGTAGCCTATAGAGAGATTTTCTGTTGTATCAGCATGATGATCAACTATCACAATGCTATTTATAAATGAATAAAGATACACTATTTATCTATAGATCATAAAATGATAGAGCACAAAAAAAGCTGACCTTAGCTATCAAGGTCAGCTTTTTGGTACATAGGATTATTCTTCAAGTGCTGTTGTGATTAGAGCACTTACAGAAGGGCTGTATAGTAGTCCGATATGCGCCATACCGAAGACACGGATATTGTTGGCTCCATCTAACATCGACAATTGGTTAGAGACAATTTGGTCATTGATCGTGTAGATCGAAGTCACTTTGATGCCTTCTGGTGCTCTGCTAGTCGTTAAGCGGTTAGCGCCGCCAATCGTTACTAATTTATCGACTTTAGAAAGACCACCGTTGTTCAAAATATAATACAGACTGTTGGCTCCACCCATACTGTGAGCAACAATATTTACTTTTTGACTGCCTGTTTGTGCTAATACTTCATCAACTTTACGGCTGATTGTAGCGGCATTTAGCAATTGGTTACCGCTTTTGCTAGGAAGTTCAATGGCGTATCGTTCGTTGGAAGCCCAACCTTGACGACTTAGGTAGCTTTCTATGTAGGTAAAGTTGCTTGCTGTTCCTCCAAGTCCATGAACAAAAATAACTGGTGTACGTGTTGTAGCCGCAGTGGCTTGATTTGGTGTGAAAACACCCAAACTAAAAACAGATAATAGCAATACAGATAGCATCAAACGCAAAGATACACTTACTTTCTTCATAATCAATCTCCCTTTTGTTGTGTTCTATAATACATAAATTTACCAAAATATGAATTATTATATAACGAATACACTCGCTTGTAAACCCTTTTTGGAATTATTAACTTTAGGTATCGCAAAAAAAGAACGATCTATTCCTTCTGTATTGTTCGCAAAAGGAAAGATCGTTCTTTGAGGTTATACCGATATATTTAGCAATGTAAGAATGAATAAAGTATTTATTAGAATGTTGTAAATCCAAGAATTAGCTGTAGACGATACGCGATATCTTTTAGCCATGTCGTATCTTCTTGATAAGCACTTAAAGGTAACGTATATTCTTCGCCTTTATTGTTCCACAACATCGTAAAGTATTTATTTACACCGGTCATCAGATCGTTATCCCCTGGAGCAGAGATCCAAAGATCATTTTCCAGATTGTAATCTTTCAGGTTACGTGGCGTAAAGTTAGAAGAACCTCCAATAATCAGATCATTACCAGATGCTTTGTCGATATACATCATTTTGGTGTGATACTGCTCATCGGTAGTGTTGTACCAGCGAACATCAATTTTGCCACTGGAAGCATTTTTGAGTTCAGCAGCTACAGGACGATTCGGAATACCGATCTTATCTTGTCCAAAAGCATTCTGATTCGGATCGAGAATCAATTGAATTTTAACTCCACGTTTGGACGCTTCCATTAGCCCACTCGTAACATCTTTATCAGCTAAGTAGAACATACCCATCCATAAAGTATCTCCTTGCTTGGTGTCTGCAATCGCTTCAAGCAACCGATCAAATACTTTACCTTCGGTAATATAACGCAGTTGAACTTCGCCTTTCGGTTTGGTTGCTGTTCCCGCAGGTGCTTTATAGGTAGGCAATTGCACTGAACTGCCCGAGAGATCGATCACGGCTTGTTCTGATTTTAGAATATCACCGATAATAGGTCCTTGCACTTCAAAAGCGATATTGGAATGATAAGCACTCGCATCATGCACATTACCTGTAGAAACCAGTGCACTATTTTCGGTCGCTACGACTTTGCGATGATTGGCTTTCACATTAATCAGTTTCAGATACGAACGGAATGTGACATCAGGTCCATCAGTCGCCATCATATTCGGTACCCATCCTTTGCCTTCTTGCCCGAACCATTGGAAAAAGGTACGCCAGATCGCAGAGTACACCGGTGTAGAATCACGAAGTGAGTCGACATCTGTCAGTACCACATCAATGCCATTCTTTTTAAGCTTTTCCAGTAATCCATTAGGACCTGAATTGTAATTCGTATTCACCTCATCTGTGATAAATACCACTTTGAGGTTAGGCACCTGTTTTTTGCGTTCGATTAACTTATCTGCTAATCCTTCACTCAATTTAGGATATTTTTGCCCTTTATGTACATAATCGTTAAATAAAAATATATCAATAATCACATATTGTTGAGCCGAATCGATCATTTTAAGTATTCTGTCATAAATTTGTCGTTTTTGTGTAAATCGGTCCCCTGTACCTTGTGCGGGATACGTGAGATCATAGTAAAAATTAACATGATCCACTGTGTAAAGTGGGCTTTCATAAGATACGCCAGGTGGTAAAGGTTTGTTCGTCTGATAGATCATAACGGCGATAAGCCAGACGATCAGTAGGCCGAGGACATAACGAACCCAATGGGAACGTTGAAATCTACGGGGTGATTTACGCTGCGAAGCATGAATCGGTGATTGATTATTTGAAAAAGAATTCATCTCTTTTTGTCCCCTTCCGAAAGCGTAATTCATACACTTCCACCTATTCATTAACAACAAAACATTAATTTTGACGCAGACTGAGTTGCAAACAGGGGTTCGGAAGTTTATATATTAATTATAGTAAAAGAATTTATACAACTTAATGTATTTATGAAATCCATTTTAACAAAGGGGACTGTAATGAAAGCCAATCATTCAACTCGAAAAGCAATCGTCATTGGAGCAGGCCCAGGAGGACTCGCAGCAGGAATGTTACTTGCTAGTCAGGGATATGAAGTGAACATGTACGAGAAACAGTCTGTTGTCGGTGGACGTTCTTCACAATTGAAGCTTGGGGAGTATCGTTTCGATCGCGGAGCTACTTTTTTAATGATGCCTCATTTGATCGAAGAATTATTCCGTGTATCCAAGCGTTCACTATATGATTATGTAGACATGCAAGAATTAACACCAATGTACAGCTTACATTTCGGTGATAAAGTATTCCAACCTTCACGAGATCGAGAAGATACGGCTGCGCAGATCGCAACGCTTTTCCCCGGTGATGAGGCGGGGTATTATCGTTATCTGGAAGAAGAAGATGTGAAGCTGGAAAAAGTCATGCCTTTGTTGCGGAGACCTTTTTCCAATTTGACCGATTATATGCGTAGTGATGTATTCCGCGCATTACCTAAGCTTCATCTGAACGATACGGTATATGGACGATTGTCTAAATATTTCAAAGATGAGCGATTGAAGATGTCATTTGCTTTTCAAGCTAAATATTTAGGAATGTCTGCTTGGGATTGTCCGGGAACCTTTACGATTTTGTCGTATCTGGAACACCGTTATGGACTTTTTCATCCTAAAGGCGGAATCAACGCTATATTCGAAAGTATGGCTAAAGTAATCTCTGAACACGGAGGTCACGTACATACAGGTGTAGGCGTGAAACAAGTTATTACCGAAGGACGTACAGCCAAGGGTGTTGTACTGGACAACGGGGAGACTGTATATGCAGATCATATTGTAATTAATGCTGATTTCTCTACAGCGATGAATCAATTATTTGCACCCGGTGTATTGCGCAAATATTCACCAGACAAGCTAGCTGCCAAAAAATATTCTTGTTCTGCGGCGATGTTATATCTAGGTGTCGATGGAACTATTGATCTACCCCATCATTCGGTGCATTTCTCTGAAGATTATCATCGCAATGTAGATGAGATTATGAAGAAAAAAACATTATCAGAAGATCCATCGATCTATGTGCATAATCCATCCGTTTTAGACCCAACACTGGCTCCTGCTGGCAAAACAGCACTATACATTTTGATGCCAACACCGAACTTAACAGGTGAAACGGACTGGGAAGTGAAGCGTGAACAAGTGAAAGAACAGATGTTATCCCGGGCAGAGATGATTCCTCAATTAGCTGACTTGCGTGAACGGATTGAAGAAATGAGCTTTTTCACACCGCTGGATTGGGAACAACAATTAGATGTATACCAAGGAGCAACGTTTAATCTAACGCATCACTTGGATCAGATGATGACATTCCGTCCGCATAATCGTTTTGAAGAATTAGATGGTGTATGGCTAGTAGGTGGAGGAACGCATCCGGGTAGTGGATTGCCGACTATTTTTGAATCTGCACGTATCAGTACCAGTATGATCTTTAAGCAGGATGGAATCGTGATTACCGATGAGACTCATGCCGATCAAGTGATGACCGAGGTTACTCATTCATGAAACGGCATGTAGCAATCGTAGGTAGCGGTATAGGTGGCTTAACAACGGCTTTACTACTGAGCAAGCAAGGTGTACAAGTAACTATATTTGAGAAAAGCAATCGTGTTGGTGGACGCATCGCGTTTGAATACGAAGGGGAAGAACGGATCGATCAAGGACCCACAATTGTACTGCTACCTGAAATGCTTCATGGTATTATGGAAGAAGCTGGTGTGGCACGTGACAAAATTCCATTGATTGAATGTGATCCACTGTATCGTGTTCATTATCCAGATGGCAAAGTACTCACCAAACACCGCAAGCCTGAAGTGCAGGCAGAAGAAGTAGAACGTGTTTTCCCGGGGCAAGGTGCTAACTTTAGCCGCTTTATGCGTGAAATGCGTCCATTATTTGCTAGAGGACAAGCTTCATTTCTAGAACGTGATTTTCCCAAGTGGAAACATTTTTTCACTCCAGATAATCTAGCATTAATGCTTAATCTTCGAGCGTATCGTAATCTGAGTAGTGCTGCGGGACTGTATTTCACAAATGATCAGTTGCGTGAAGCTTATTCGTTACAAAGTCTGTATATCGGCGGGATTCCAGAAAAAGCACCGGGATTGTATACAATGCTCCCTTATGCTGAACATGCTTTTGGCATATGGATGATCAAAGGTGGATATGGAAGATTACCCGAGATTTTAGCGCAAGAATTAGCAGACCGCGGGATCAAGATTCAGCTTAATCGCACTGTTGAAAAGCTAGAAATTCAGCATGGTGTTTGTCTAGGGGTTCAGGTGGATGGAGAAAAACACCATTTCGATGCCGTATTGTATAATGGAGACTTCCCTAACATTTCAGCTTTAATGGACAAAGGAATCACCAAGCCACGTCGTAAACCGTATCAACCTTCATCAGGTTGTGTGCTGATCTATGCGGGAACCAATCGTCGATGGGATGATATGTTAACCCATCAATTCTTTTTACCACCTAGTCTAAATGATAGTCTTAGACAAGCATTCAGTAATCGTCAGTTGCCAGAAGACCCTGCTTTTTATGTATTTAATCCCGTAGCAGTTGATCCCGATGCAGCGGCTGAAGGGCATAGTGTATTATACTTTTTGATTCCAGTGACCGATGAAGTAGGTATAGATTGGGAGAAAGATACACCGCGTCTTGTCGAACATGTACTGAATGCGGCAGAACGTCGTGGATTTACAGATCTTCGTTCTTCGATCAAATGGACTAAAGTACGTACACCTGTAGATGCTTTGCGTAGCGGATTATATGGAGGTGGAAGCTTCGGTATTGCTCCAGTGATTGGGCAGTCCGGTGTATATCGTCCACAGCCTAAGCCTTTTCCCCATATTCGAGGATTGTATGCAGCAGGCGCTTCGGTTCATCCGGGCGGCGGCGTACCTATTGTTATGCAAGGAGCAAGGATGGCTGCACATCAAATGTTAAAGGAGTTGGGAATTTGAAATCAATCCGAAAGGCTGATTTGCAAAATTGTGAAGAAATGATTCGTCATGGCTCGTCATCGTTTTATTATGCCTTTAGCTGGCTCCCAAGTCCGCAAAAAGAAGCGGTTCATGTAATTTACGCTTTTTGTAGAATGATTGATGATAGTGTAGATGAACCTGAACAATCGTTATACAGTATTCATGAACTCCAAGCTTTATTTAATAAGCTAGAGACCGCAGAAGGACACTTTATTTGGCCTTCTTTGCGTTGGTTATTCAGTGAGTTTCCGGGATTATCCAAAGCCCCATTCCGTCGTCAAATGGACGGTCAAACATATGACCTTGCGTTTACTCGTTATTCAACGATGCGTGAATTAGAGCATTATTGTTATCTAGTAGCCGGAACCGTAGGCGAAATGTTATTGCCTGTGCTTAAAGGTGAGCATAGTGATGAGATTCGTCATTCAGGTATCGCACTGGGTAAAGGAATGCAAATTGTAAATATTATGCGTGATATCGGAGAAGATGGTAGACGAGGCAGACGTTATATTCCGCTTGAATTGTTGCAACGTCATCACTATACAGAAGAAGAGTTAGAAGCAGGCGTGATCGATGATCGTTTTCGCGCATTGATGGATGAATTGCGCTTTTTGGCAGAGCAATGGTTTGCCACAGGGCTTGGCGATTTAGCAGCTTATCCTCAGACCAGTGCATTTACGGTTGAATTAGCAGCGACTTTCTATGCTGGAATTATGGATGTTATTGTAGAAAATGAATACGATGTATTCACCAAGCGCGCGTATGTTACAGATGAACAAAAACGTGATATGTTGATCGGAATTGCGATGAGACACGGATTTACTACAGATATGCTTAAGCGATCGGTGGTTTCTTAATATGGGTTGGTTATTTTGGATCTGGTATAGTATCGGAACTATCTTGTTATTAACAATAGGTGTACCGAAAGTATTGGATTTTTCAAATGGACTTTTTCTCGTGTTTTATGCATTATATGCGCTCTATCTAATCCATAGGGCAGATCTTTTCAAAGAAATGTCCGACCAGTCAGTCAGTGGCTCTCTGAAGCCTCTATGGTCACGCCTTATCGTATCTGGCGTGATCATCTGGCTAGGTGGTATGGGTTTAGAATGGGTTGGTGTACATAGTGGTTGGCCGTTTGGAGAATACGAGTATACCTCTGTTCTAGGCGCTTTGATTTATGGTGTACCCTGGACACTAGGATTTGCATGGATTGGTGTAGTCGCAGGAGGCGTGTTGTTAAGCAGTTCTTCTCATCGTTCTTCGGTAGATCGTCCATCCACATCGAATCAAGGTATGTATCTGCTCATTCGTGCATGCAAAGTAGGCATATGGGTGATCATTTTGGATCTTGTGCTTGACCCAGTTGCTCATGCACGCGGATTCTGGCATTGGGCAGAAACGGGCGGATTTTACGGAGTGCCGTGGAGTAATTTCGTAGCATGGTTTATTGTAGGTGGATTATTGTCTATGGTGTTGCCGCGTTTGATTTTGACGTTAGGGATTTTGCGTCAGGCGACTTTTTTATATCAAGCGATGTTATTATTCTTCGGATTGTTAGCATGGCAAGCCGATATTGGTGGATCGATGATGGTTGCCTTGATCGGTATTATTTTAGCAGAGGGGAATTATCGTTATGATACCCGCAGGTAAATCAGCATCGTTTCAAATGGTATTTCGAAAGTATAATGAATGGTATCTTATTCGCCGTAATTTTCATTCTTTAACGATAACCGGTTCGCTAGATGCTTTACCAGCTCAGCAACCGGTTATTTATATTATGAACCATAGTTCATGGTGGGATGGGTTGCTGGCGTATCATGCATACAATCGCACTTCAGTAGGCGATCATTATATGATGATGGAAGAACGGCAATTGAAGCGGTATGATTTTTTTCGCAAAGCAGGAGCCTTTTCGATTGAAAAAGGCAGTCCTAGCGATGTACGGCAAAGTATGCGTTATGCCGCAGGATTACTTGAGCAAAGTAAACGGATATGGCTGTTTCCACAAGGAGAAATTCGCCATCTGGAGACACGTCCGTTAACGTTCCGTCCGGGCATCGGATTATTATTACGACAAGCCCCACCGGAAACAGCTGTGATTCCTGTTACGTTGCATTATGGACTGTATCAGCAACCTCGATTGCAAGCTTCTTTACATATTGGAGAGCCTATTTTCCAAAATTGGAAACAGATCGGTTCCAGCGATTGTGCAGAGATGCTAGAAGATAGGTTAACTGTACAGTTGGATCAACATAGCCAGCAATTGCTATTATCCAAAGAAGGATATTTACCTGATGAAGTTCATCTTATTGGTAGGAAGCGCACCGTAGATGAGAAATATGATCAATATCGCAAAATAAGAAAAAGGTGAAATGATGCTATTGATCATGCAAGTACTTACAGTATGGCTAGCGATTCAGCTTTTATTTACGATCTGGAATTTATCTCGTATGCCCAAATTAGGCAAATCGTTATCTAGCCAAAGCACTTATTATCAACCTTCGGTAGACTCGCATGATCAGGCTGTAGCAGACCATACTAGTGGGAAGGATCAGCATTCTAAGCCTATATTATCGATTATGATTCCAGCCCGTAACGAAGAGATTAATATTCGTCAGTGCTTGGAGTCTGTATTGAATTGTCGTACCGATTCGATCGATATTGAAGTGCTGGTGATGAACGATCATTCAGAAGATCGTACAGTAGCTGAGATTCAGCAAGTGATCCAGCAAGATGATCGGGTACGCCTTTTTCATAGTGATCCTTTACCAGAAGGCTGGATGGGCAAATCATATGCGTGTCATCAACTGGTGCAACATGCTCAAGGGAACTGGTGGTTATTTATTGATGCAGATGTCAGGCTAGAAGTAGAAGGGCTAGAAGCCGCAATGGTTACCGCACGTTCTCAAGGCAAAGGTCTAATTAGTGGATTTCCACGCATGGAGACAGGCACATGGTTAGAAAAGATTCTTGTACCTATGATGTCATTTGTGATTGCGTATCATTTGCCGATTATGATGGTTCGTCGTAGTCGTAGCCCTTTCTTTGTGGCTGTGACAGGGGCATGGTTAATGATTCACCCGGACAGTTATGCTCGTTCAGGAGGACATGAAGGAATTTCCACTCAGATTGTAGAAGACATGGAATTAGCTCGTGCAGTCAAGCGAATCGGTGATCCGGTGACACTGGCTAATGTACAGCATTATACATCTGCTCGTATGTACCGCAATGCGGGACAAGTATGGGAAGGTTATAAAAAGAATATTTTTGTAGGTGCAGGACGTAGTCCTCTGCTAGCGATCGGGATTTCTATTTATTATGGACTGTTATTTATTTTGCCTGTGATTACCTTGATCTATAGTCTATGTACCTTAGATACCATGCTGATTGGCTGGTCATTGCTCAGTATTTTGATTGGAATGATCACCAAAAGCATCATTGATGTCTATCATGGTAAGCCGATCTGGATGGGAATATACATGCCTATTAGTGCGGCTTGTCTGATCGGGATTATGATGGATTCTTGGCGTGCAGGAGCCAATGGTACAGGTTACAATTGGAAAGGAAGGAATTATGGATGAGTGATCGCAAAGCGCTGATTATTGGCGCTGGCTTCGGTGGATTATCTTGCGCCATCGGTCTAGCTTCACGCGGATATGATGTGACTATTTTAGAGAAGCAACTGACGGTCGGTGGCAAATTACAGCATATAGAAAAATCAGGTTATCAGTTCGACCGTGGACCAAGCACGATCACAATGCCTCATGTATTCCGTAGTGTATTTGAGCAAGCTGGACGACAGATAGAAGACTATGTAGATTTGTATGATCTAGAACCACGTACACGTAATATTTTTGCAGATGGATCAGTGGTAGACTTAAGTCGTCATGCTGAAGTGACAGCGGAACAGATTGCAATCTATAGCCCTGAAGATGCACTGCAATATCCTCGATTTTTAGCAGAAGCGAAGCAGATGTATTTGGAAGCGAATAATCAATTTCTAAATACCTTATTACTGTCATGGCGTGATAAAATAAAGCCTTCTATGGGCAAAGGCTTACTGCGAGTACATCCATTAACAACATTACAATCGTTATTGCGCAAATATTTTCGCCATCCCAATACATTGATGTTATTCGGACGGTATGCCACTTATGTTGGCGCTTCGCCTTATCAAGCACCCGCTATATTTGCCATGCTTAGTCATGTGGAAGCAGAGCTTGGAGTGTATGGAGTACGTGGAGGTACATATCAGTTAATACGGGGATTGGAAAAGCTGGCGATTGAACTAGGGGTATCGATACGAACAGGCACAGAAGTCTCCCGAATTTTGGTACAATCAGGTAAAGCCATTGGTGTAGAAAGTAGTCTAGGTGATTATTTTGCCCCTGTTGTGATTATTAATGGTGATGTGCTCAGTATGAGTCAGATGTTATTAGATGAACATGAACGCCCTTCGCTTAGTGATAAGCAGATCGATCGGTATGAGCCTTCATTATCTGGCTTTGTGACACTTGCAGGTGTACCCCGTCAATATGATCAACTGCTTCATCATACGGTCTTTTTTCCGGAGCAATATGAACCTGAATTTCTATCGATCTTCGGGCAAAAGCGTCCGCCAACTTTACCAACATTATATATTTGCTATTCAGGTTATTCTGAAGCCCAGATGGCTCCGCCGATGAGTAGTAATTTGTTTATTTTAGCCAATGCTCCTTATTTGTCAAAGGAGTGGGATTGGGAACTACAGCGTCAAGCCTATGGACATAAGATTGCGGCATTGTTAGAACAATACGGATTGGAAGATATTTCACAAGGACCGGTCTGGGAGCATTATACGCCTGCTGATATTCAGCGCGATACGTATGCTCATCAAGGAGCGATCTATGGTATTTCATCCAATTCGGTAAAGCAGACTTTTTTCCGTCCGGGTAATCGAAGCCGTGATGTACAAGGATTATGGTATGTCGGTGGAACAACACATCCAGGTGGAGGCACACCGATTGTGACATTATCAGGCCAACTTGTTGCTAAACATATTGCAAGTCAACATTAGAATCGAAACGAGGGCACATTATGAAATCTGAAGAAATAATACCTGAAGGACAGATTGCTGATCGTAAAAGTGCTCATGTTCGTCTTTGTCTGGAAGAAGATGTAGCAGGAGAAGGCGTAACTTCCGGTTTTGAAAAGTATCATTTTCGCCATCAAGCCTTACCAGAACTGGATTTCGCCAATATTTCACTACAAACTTCTTTTCTAAATCAACCGGTTGCTACACCTTTACTAATCAGTTCGATGACAGGTGGTAGTCAAGCTACCGGAGATATTAACAAACGTTTAGCGACTGTAGCCGAGCAACGTGGCTGGGCCATGGGACTAGGCTCTGTACGAGCTGCCATAGAACATGATGAGTTAGCAGCTACCTTTAATGTGCGTCAACAAGCGCCAAATATTCCGATTATAGCGAATCTAGGTGCTGTGCAGTTGAATTATGGATTTGGGATTGATCAATGTCGACGTGCTGTTGATCTGGCTGAAGCCAGTGCATTGGTGCTTCATTTGAACAGTTTACAGGAAGTTTTTCAGCCTGAAGGTAATGTTAATTTTGCCGGTTTATTGTTACAGATTGAACAGATCGCCAAGCAGTTAGAAGTACCGATCGGTATCAAAGAAGTGGGTTGGGGAATCGATGGAGAGACTGCTCGCTTGTTAGTGGATGCAGGAGCATCGTTTATAGATGTGGCTGGTGCAGGTGGAACATCTTGGAGTCAGGTCGAAAAGTTCCGCAGTATTGATCCTGTACGCCGCGCCGCTGCTGAAGCTTTTGCAGGCTGGGGCACACCGACAGCAGAGTGTATCGTAGATGTCCGTCAAGAACTACCCGAAATGACTATCATCGGTAGCGGTGGACTCAAAAATGGAGTCGATGCCGCCAAAGCGATTGCATTAGGAGCCGACTTTGCTGGATTTGGAAGATCGTTATTAGGAGCGGCTGTAGAATCGACAGAAGCGTTAGAACAAGTGTTAGCTCAAGTTGAATTTGAATTATCCGCCGCCATGTTGGGTATTGGAGCAGGAGATATTACTGCATTACAATCGACCACACGCTTGCGTTCGAACGTATAAGTATAGTCATATATATCTAAAATAGTTATCCTTTGGGCAGAAAGGAGTTAACATATGGCTGTATCCGAAGCCGAACAAGCACGCCAGCATACGATTCAACAGATTGCAGAACGATATCAACCTCTTTTTAAATATTTAAAAAGCAAAAAATGTCTCCGTCAAAAAAGTGGTGACTTTACATTTGATATTTCATTTACAGGCTCCAAGTACGGTGAATTGCGTGTATTTGTAAGTGTAGAGACAGCAATAGCACCTCCTGATGCCAATTGTGTTTTTATCAGTCCGATTGTAAATTTGACGCGTAAATACAAAAATATAGATAGTTATCATGTCATAACTATCAGCGAGCGAGAGCGGGTTATTGAAGAAATTTGTCGGTATATCGATGATTATGTTTTGCCGTTCTTTGCCCGCTTTGAACAGATTGAAGTTCTTTCACAAGAAGTCTCCACACAAGGATTTTTACCTCATCGCAAAAACTGGGATCGGTTCAGTCTGACCACCAAGCGCTTTCTAGAATTATATCCTCCTTCTTCTTAAATTAAAGATCCGTTGTATCTCGAAATCCAATCTATTTTGGATTTCTATCTTTATTTCTGAAAGAATTCTGAAAATTTCTGAATAATAGTACAAATTAACTATATTTTTTTGCAGCTCCTCTTCAAAACTCACACCTTTTGTACGATATATATGTAGTTAGGCATCTTGAGGACTACAGAATAGATAGAGGTATGAAGGAGGCAACATCAGTGAAAAGGGGCAAAAAAATTAAGTTAGGGTTACGCTTGAAATTATATCTTATGATTATCGTGCCATTGATTATAGTGGCTGTATTAACCATGTTTATTACACAAATATTAATTAAAGATGCTGCTTTATCTACAATGCAGTATAACAACCAAAACTTAGCTAAAAATACGATTGCTAATCTTAATTTAGCTGCTATTGAAAAGCTAGGCACGAGTAAAAATCCAGAACAACTTCAAGAATATCGCGATCTTCGTGACCAGTTGACTATGTTACGTCAAGAAACGGGATCATTATATATTTATTTGTTTAACTATGTGGATGGAAAATGGTTCTATACAGTGGACGGAGCCGCATGGGATGATGAGGACTACAGCAAATACGGAGACGAATTTGAATTTAGTTCAGGAATTGCTCCAGAGGTATTATCAGAACAAATGGTGACTACTGATGTAGCTACAGATCCGACATGGGGAGAATTATTTTCTACCTTTTCACCGATCAAAGACCCAAGTGGAAAAACGGTCGGATACTTGGGAATCGATATTTCGGCAAGTGCTGTGAATACAGTCTATTCAAGTACATTAAAACAGGCATATCAAATGGTTATTCCTGTATTTACAGTAGTTCTCTTGATTGCTGTTTTATGTGCAATGGCATTTATTCGCCGGATGTTACGTCAAGTGGGCGAGATCAAGACGAGTATGGAAAATGTCACTAAAGGTGATCTAACCGTACAATCGAAACGGATTACAGGAGATCAATTAGGCGATATCAGTGACTTGAATAATGCAATGGTTGCTCATATCACCGATATGATTACTAATATTCAGAACAGTTCGCATACGCTACAAGAATCGTCTCAATATATTTCAAAAGTCTCTGAAGGCACATTACGTCAGACAGAAGAGTTATCACGTGCCATTCATGAGATTGCTACGGGTTCAACCCAACAAGCACAACAGACCGATGAAGCAGTACAACATTCAGAACGTCTGGGACAGATTATTGATGAAGTGGGCAGTTATGTAGATCGCTTCGGAGATACCGCTCGCCAACTGACTGAAGTGCGCGAACAAGTCACACAAGAACATCAACGATTGTTAGCACAAGGTAAGCAAAATGTTCAACAAATGCAGCATATGCAGTTGATGTCACGCACGTTAGCAGAACAATCACAACAAGCAGCGAATGTGAGTGGTCAAGTTCAAAGTATTGTAAAACAGACTCAGATCTTAGCATTAAATGCATCTATCGAAGCTTCTCGAGCAGGTGAAGCTGGTAAAGGATTTGCTGTTGTTGCGAGTGAAATGCGAAGTCTAGCACAACAGTCTGAAGATTCGATTCGTGAAATTGATATGATTTTAGGTAGCTTTGTCGAGCAAATTAATAGCATGAGTGGTCAATTTGATACAACCATGCAGTCTGCGGATCGACAAGAATCTCAGATTACTGAATGTATGGAGACATTTGAACAAGTGAGCCAAGTGTCTGAAGAAGTACACGGATTAGCTGTAAACCTAGCAGATCGTACAGCACATATGCAGAATATTCGTCATGAAGTAGAAGAGCAACTCAGTTATATCGCTTCAGCGACTGAAGAAACCTCTGCTATGACCGAAGAAGTATCGGCTAGTGCGCAAGAACAAGAACAGTCGGTTACTGAATTATCGACCATCTCTCAAAATCTAACGACACTGTCGAGTCAACTTCAAACTTTGACGAATAAATTTATCGTATAGTTGTTTGCCACACCGAGGGTTCTCATATATAATGAGTGTGGAAATTCATGTTCGTTTATTTATAAATTCAGATCAATAGGAGTTGTCATATAAATGGCTTTGAAAGCAGGTATTGTCGGATTGCCGAACGTTGGTAAATCTACTCTTTTTAATGCAATTACACAAGCAGGTGCAGAATCTGCGAACTATCCGTTTTGTACAATTGATCCTAACGTAGGGATCGTAGAAGTTCCAGACGAGCGTTTAGACAAATTAACAGAATTGGTTGTACCTAAGAAAACGGTACCTACTGCTTTTGAATTTGTAGATATCGCAGGTTTGGTACGTGGAGCAAGTAAAGGCGAAGGTTTGGGTAACAAATTCTTAGCGCATATCCGTGAAGTGGATGCGATTGTACACGTAGTTCGTTGTTTTGAAGATGAGAATATTACGCATGTTGATGGCAAAATCGATCCAATCAGTGATATCCAGACGATTAATCTGGAATTAATTTTGGCTGATTTGGATAGTGTAGAGAAACGCATCGAGCGTTCACGCAAAAATGTTAAAGGCGGTAACAAACAAACTGCTCAAGAAGTCGAAGTATTAGAGCGTATCAAAGAATCGTTGTACAACGATATGCCTGCTCGTAGTATTGAGCTAAGCGAAGATGAGCGTCTACTTGTTCGTGATCTTCATTTGCTAACGATGAAGCCTGTATTGTACGCAGCTAATGTGAGCGAAGATGGCGTAACTGAAGCAGATACTAATCCTTTTGTATTAAAAGTAAAAGAATTTGCTGAAGCTGAAAATGCGGTTGTTGTGCCGATCAGTGCTAAAGTTGAAGCAGATATCTCTGAACTTGAAGATGAAGACAAAGCGATGTTCTTAGAAGAACTGGGTCTAGCAGAGTCTGGTCTAAACCGTCTAATCAAAGCAGCTTACCAGTTGCTAGGTCTGTACACTTACTTTACAGCAGGTGTACAAGAAGTACGTGCTTGGACAATTCGCAAAGGAACCAAAGCTCCTGGAGCAGCTGGCGTGATTCATACAGACTTTGAACGCGGATTTATTCGCGCAGAAGTCGTAGGATATGAAGATCTTGTGAATGCAGGTTCGATGAACGGTGCTAAAGAACGCGGACAATTGCGTTTGGAAGGTAAAGAATATTTGGTTAAAGATGGCGATGTTATGCATTTCCGCTTTAACGTGTAAGATTGATCTTTGAATTAAGACAATACTTTATGCGAATATCAGCATTTGAAGTTGATAATACAGAAAGAGTCCCGTTTTCCACTTAAGGAAAGCGAGACTCTTTTTTGTTTATTTAAAGTTGACGTAGAAAAGGAAGATATGGTTCTGGATGAGAAGAAAGATCACCATGAAATTCATATTCCACAAAAGCAGGATGATCTCGATGCGGAATTCCATTAAACGTAGATTCTTTCCATGTCTCAGCATCTAGTGCATAGACCAAAGAGCCGAAAAAAGGCTGTAAGATACTACTTATACGATTTTTAGTATAATAGTTTAATTGACGATTCATTCCATAGCCAATAACAAATATAGAACCTAATATAACATTTTTTTTATAATAACCACTATCAATTATCGCTAGTTTAGTGATTTCTTGTAACGGAATCGCTGTATAGAAAAAAGGAGTATTTAATCGTTGTACGCCTACAATCAACTCACAAGATGTGATGGCATAAAAGTAACCTTCCTGATTTCGATTCTCTTCTGTGAACAGTTGTAAAGTATCAGTAACATGTTCATTTACCGAAAATATATCGAAGTCACTTTCAATATCCAAAATTGATTCTTCTGGCAAAAATAGATGTTGTGCTCTCAAAGCTTCAATCAATTTACTCTTTCTTAATCGAATACGACTACTTTTTTTATCTTTAAATAATTGCAGAATCAAAATAATGATAGGAATTGCGATCCAAAATGAGAAATCATTAAATCCAACTAGCAAAAACGAGATGAAAATCAGTCCAATCAAAATCTGAAATAAGGTCATTTTAAAGTTAATTTGCTTAGGTGTTCGGCGATAGTAACTAAATTTCTTTCCTTTTCGATAAGGGTTAGCGACAACCGTATGTAAATAGCTATCTCTAATCTGTACTACACCCCCAATTAACATCAATATAATAGGGATAGATTCTAATACTGAATATGATTCTGTATCTAGACTTGCCAGCACAAACAAGGCAAATACAATCATAATCATAATAAACCATTCTAGGGCATACTCTTTGATTCGACTCCAAAATAACTTCCTATACAAATCCACAATAATCCTCCTATCAAAGCTTAGTATGTATTCCACTTTGTATTATCGGTCAGTATAGATTCAATCTAAAGGTAGCACTCAGCAAAAGTAAAAGAGTATAAAAAAAGAAGCACCTATTCTATAAGAATAAGCACTTCTCCAATACATATATGAACTACTCTGATAGACAAAGACTTTATTATAAAATCTTAACGATTTAACATTTTCATACTTTCAGGTGCATAACGCTCACCGACAGCAGAACCTTTAGGAGCGGCTTCATCAATCGTTTTCAATTCAGCATCGGTTAACTTCACTTGCGTTGCACCGATATTTTCAAGCAAATATTTGACACGTTTGGTTCCAGGAATCGGAGCGATATCTTCGCCTTGAGCCAGTAACCATGCTAATGCTAGTTGAGAAGGTGAACAATCTTTCGTTTTGGCAATTTCTTGAATACGTTGCACCAAATCCAGATTCTTCTGGAAATTCTCTCCTTGAAAACGTGGAGAATAACGACGGTAATCATCTTCTGCCAAATCTTCAAATGACGTAATCTGACCTGTCAAAAATCCACGTCCTAGAGGGCTATAAGGAACGAATCCGATTCCAAGCTCACGACAAGTGGGCAAAATCTCATCTTCTACATCACGACTCCAGAGTGAATATTCGGTCTGCAAAGCAGAGATCGGATGAGTTTGATGTGCACGACGAATCGTTTCAGAGGATGCTTCAGATAGTCCAAGATAACGAACTTTACCAGCCTGTACAAGATCACTCATCGCCCCAACTGTTTCTTCGATCGGAACATCTGGATCGACACGATGCTGATAATAGAGATCGATCGTATCAAGACCAAGACGTTTGAGACTGTTATCGCAAGCTTCTTTCACATATTCAGGACGACCGCTAATCCCTACATAAGAACCATCTTCATTGCGGACATTACCGAACTTGGTGGCTAAAATCACTTGATCACGATTTTGCTGCATAAAAGGCCCGATTAATTTCTCATTCGCCCCTATGCCATACATATCTGCTGTATCAAAAAAGGTAACTCCATTATCCAATGCGACTTGTAAGGTGTGTAGTGCTTCTTTTTCATCGATCTCACCGTAAAATTCGGACATACCCATACAACCTAGACCCAGTGTCGAGACTTGTAACCCTTGTGAACCTAATTTCCGTTGATCCATGAATACAACTCCTCATCATCCAATAGAGTAGCTCCACCTATCGCTAGATACAGATAAAAGTGTGCTCTTTAATACATAACCCTTTGTACCCTGTGTTTGCTTCAATACAGATCAGAATAACCAGCTAAGCAAAGGTAAACTGTGTATGTTCTGACATATTACTTTCTTTATTATAGTCTTATTGATCTTACGTATTCAAATAAGCATCGTTACTCTAAAAAAAAGTACGCTACCACCGTAATTAAGGATATGAAATGGTTACTTCTTGTGCTATAATTAAGAGTCGTAACCACTAACATTTCCCAATATTATGTGTAGATCGATATGGAATGATGATGTTTGTTTTGATGATAGACTATGTAAAGTTAAACTGCGCATGCAGCAGATTGAATAAAAGAAGAGGTGGATTTCCGTGTTAGATCGTTTACAAGCATTAGCGGACCGCTATGATAAATTGAGCGAGTTATTGTGTGACCCTGACGTAGCAAGTGATTCCAAACGTTTAAGAGATTTATCCAAAGAGCAATCTGATCTACAACCTATGTATGAAGCGTATATCGAATACCGCAAAGTCACTGAAGAATTAGATGCTGCTAAAGTGATGCAAGGCGAGAAGTTAGATGATGAAATGCGTGAAATGGTCAAAATGGAGATCGATGAACTTTCCACTCGTAAAGACGAATTAGAAGCTCAGATCCATATTTTATTGTTACCTAAAGATCCTAACGATGATAAAAATGTAATCGTTGAGATTCGCGGAGCAGCAGGTGGAGATGAAGCGGCTTTATTTGCAGCTGACCTTTACCGTATGTACACTCGTTATGCAGATACACAAGGCTGGCGTGTTGAAATGATGGATGCAAGTACCAGTGATCTAGGTGGATTTAAAGAAGTAACATTCTTGATCAATGGACGTGGAGCATATAGTAAGCTGAAATTCGAAAGTGGAGCACACCGTGTGCAACGTATTCCTACGACTGAATCAGGCGGACGTATTCATACTTCTACCTCTACAGTAGCTGTTATGCCCGAAGCAGAAGAGTTAGAAATCGAGATTCACGATCGTGATATCCGTGTGGATACATTCTGTTCAAGTGGAGCAGGCGGACAGTCTGTTAATACGACCAAATCTGCCGTACGTGTAACTCATATGCCTACAGGCATTATGGCGACTTGTCAGGATGGTAAGTCTCAGAACTCGAATAAAGATAAAGCATTACAAGTACTTCGTGCACGTATCTCCGACATGATGCGTCAAGAAGAAGAAGCCAAATATGCAGGCGAACGTAAAAGTAAAGTAGGTACAGGTGACCGTAGTGAACGTATCCGTACGTACAACTTTCCACAAAGCCGTGTAACTGATCACCGTATTGGTCTAACCATGCACCGTTTGGATCAAATCATGAATGGTGAGATCGAAGATATCGTATCTGCATTGACGTTAGCAGAACAAGCAGATTTGATGGAAAAAGAGGCATAATCTATTGGTACAACAGACAGAACAATTTACGATGAAGCCAGAACAAAGTATACGGGAAGCCTATGTTGAGGCTTCTTCTTTTTTAAGTGCTCATCAAGTGATGGAGCCTGAATCGAATAGTCGTCTTTTGCTCGAATGGGTGCTTGGAGTAGAAGGTTCTTCTTTTTATATGGCGATGTTTGAACCGTTTCCTTATGATAAACAGCAATTATGGCAAGAAGTTATTATGCGCAAAGTAGCAGGGGAACCTGCGCAATACATTATAGGTGAGCAAGAATTCTATGGTGAGCGATTTATCGTCACCCCTGCGGTGCTGATTCCTCGCCCCGAGACAGAATTGTTGGTCGAAGCGGTAGTGAAGATCGGGCAACAACGGATGGTTGAACAAGCCGATCAATCGCCTTTTGTCTGTGCAGATATCGGAACAGGTAGCGGAGCGATAGCGTTAACGATTGCACGCATGTGTCCAACATGGCAAGTGTGGGCAAGTGATATTTCACCGGATGCGCTATCCGTCGCCAAGCAAAATAGTATCCAGCAGAACACACCAATTCACTGGCATGAAGGTAATTTGTTAGAACCTTTTGCCGGGCAGAATATTGATATTTTAGTATCCAATCCTCCTTATATTCCAGATGAAGATATTCTGGCATTACAGCCTGAAGTTAAAGATTATGAGCCGATGACTGCACTTGCAGGAGGACCGGATGGGTTAGGTCCTTATCGCATTATGATGGCACAATTAACTTTACTACCTGCATTGCCCAAAGTGATCGGTTTTGAGCTTGGGATTGGACAAGCACAGGATGTAGCGGATATGGTTAGAAGTGTAGGTTATGAACGTATTGAGATTATCGCTGACCTTGCAGGTATCCAGCGGCACGTCATAGGTATAAAAGAAAGTTAAGGTTGAACCGGAAAAGGGGGCAGACATGATCGCCAAGCTTAAAAGAATAGATTGGAATTTATTTACCATTCTGCTAGTTATGATGGGAGTCAGTATAGCTGTTATTTACAGCGCTACTCATAGTACGCCCAAGTTTGCCAATTCGACAGAACGAATGATCATTTACTATATTGCAGGATTTGTTGTCTTTTTCGTGATGTCGATGGTCAACTACCGGATCTGGCTCAAGTATTCTCTTTATATTTATGGCGCAGGGTTAGTGTTGTTATTACTCGTTATGGTTATTGGACAAACGCTGAATAATGCACAAGGTTGGCTTAGTATTGGTGGACTCAGTCTACAGCCTGCCGAGTTATTCAAAATGGTATTAATTTTATTTCTAGCAACATTACTTTCACGTAAAGAACAATTAAAACTGTTATTCTGGCGTGATGTGACTCCGCTGATTGCGATTACGTTTATTCCATTTGCTTTAGTTATGGCTCAAAATGATTTGGGTAACGCTTTGAGTTATCTGATTATTATGATGGCATTACTATGGATCGGTAATATTAAATATACGCAAGCGATTTTATTTACATCCTTAGCTATTGTGATGGTTATTGTCGGTATTCGCAGTTATGTTGCTTATCACGATAATATCAAAACTTATCTTGCAGATATCAAGCGTGATCACTGGATGGAACGGTTAGATCCATGGTTAATGCCTGATCAAGCTACAGAGAAAGCGATCTATCATACACGTAATGCGAAGCTTGCTATAGCCTCCGGTGGACTGAGTGGTGAAGGGTATATGAAAGGAACATCGGTTCAATCGGATCGTGTTCCATTAACCTATTCAGATTCTATTTTTGTTGTAGTGGCTGAAGAGTTTGGATTTATAGGCGCAGCTATTTTATTACTGCTCTATTTCACCTTAATTCATCGCTTAATTCTAGTATCGTTAGAATGCCGGGAGCGAGCAGGACCTTACATTATTATAGGAATAGTTGCGATGTTGTTATATCAGATTTTTGAAAATATTGGTATGTTTATCGGAATTATGCCATTAACAGGGATTACGTTACCATTTATCAGTTTTGGCGGTACATCACTGGTAATGAATATGGCATGTATGGGACTTGTAATGAGTATACGAATTCATAACCAAGAAGATAACGATGAAGTTTCTGTAAATGTCACTCAACGTTATGCATTGAATAAATAAAGCCAAGGTCATCAGCAAGGAGGCATGACATGATGAACAACCAGACAGAGAATCACAGCGAACAGCCTCAAGCAGATTCAGCGGATTCTCTGTTCACTTGTTGGGATGTGCGTCATTCAGAGCATATAGAACAACAATTAAGCGAAGCCGGTCAGATTTTGGCAAATGGCGGTATTGTCGCTTTTCCCACAGAAACAGTATATGGACTTGGAGCAGATGCCCGCAATACACATGCGGTAGCATCTGTTTTTACTGCCAAAGGAAGACCTTCAGATAATCCATTAATCGTGCATATTTCAGATTGTGATCAGTTGAGCAGTTTGGTTTCTGAGGTTAGCGATTTAGAACAGACGTTAATCAATCATTTCTGGCCAGGACCGCTTACACTAGTGATGCCTGTACGTCCTGATACCGTATCTCCTCTGGTAACAGCTGGACTACAGACAGTAGCGATACGTATGCCCGATCATCCGGTAGCGTTAGCTTTGATTAGTGCTTCTGGATGTCCGCTAGCGGCTCCTAGCGCCAACCGTTCAGGTCGACCGAGTCCAACAACAGCTGCACATGTGATTGAAGATTTATCTGCTGTGATCGATGGAGTGGTCGATGGAGGAAGTGCAGGGATTGGTGTTGAATCAACAGTCATTCAGGTACAAGACAATAATACGATTATGATTCTTCGCCCGGGTGGTATTACGGAAGAGCAATTATCTTCTTTTGCTCCTGTCACTCGTGATCCTGCTCTGAATGATGCTTCTACAGCATTGATTCCACGTTCACCGGGTATGAAATACACGCATTATGCACCCCAAGGATCAATGACAATTGTGATGGGATCGCAAGATAACGTCGTTAATCAATATATAGAACAACAGATCAGACAAGCTCAAGCACGTGGTGAGAAAACAGGTGTATTGGTTTTTGATGAAAATCCATTGCATCTAGCAGATACACTGGGCTTATCGCTGGGCAGTCGTGATCATCTTGAAGAAGCAGCGAACCGATTGTATGCGGCTTTGCGTACATTTGATCGTGAAGGTATTACTTTTATTATGTCGCAAGGCTGTGAGCAACAAGGTGTAGGTGTAGCTGTAATGAACCGTTTATCCAAAGCTGCGGGTGGTCAGATTATTCATTTGTAAAAATAGTGATTACATGTGCTAAATTTGGTATAATGATTGATACGGAAAGATTATATTTCCGGTCACCCAAGTCTCACATTATAATGATACGGGAGGTACAGAGAATGCATCACATATTGTTCGTATGTACCGGTAACACCTGTCGAAGTCCTATGGCGGAAGGTTTTATGCGTAAGCTTGCGAGCGAGCGCGGTGTCGATGTGGAGGTTCGTTCAGCCGGTGTAGCTGCTGTAGATGGAATGTCTGTATCCCGTCATGCCGAAGCGGTTCTCAAAGATCATAATATACATGAACAATTATTATCTTCCTCTTTGACTGGAGCAACTATTCATTGGGCAGATCTCATACTCACATTAACAGGGAGTCACAAGCAACATGTGATTCGTAATTTTCCAGAGTCGGCAGGCAAAGTGTACACGTTGAAGGAATATGCAGAAAATGATCACAAAGTGCTACGCGATCTCAAAGAGTTGGATAGCTTATACGCAACGATCGAAATGAATCGTTCTTTAGGCGAAGAAGTACATCCGACTGATCGTCAGCGGTTGATCGAAATTCAACAGCGTATTCCAAGCTTCGATATTGTAGATCCTTTTGGCGGTAGTCGGGATGATTATGAAGTCGCCGCAGCTGATATTCGTCTTGCATTAGAAAAGTTAATCGACAAGATTCAAGCCTATCGTACGCAATAAGCTAGAGGTTAATTTTAGAATAGATATTGATTTTACGAAAAACATGTCTTATGATGTAACTCATAAGAGAGATCCGATGTAACTGGCGACGAGAGTGGAGATGAACCACGATGGAGCATCGGAACATACGGCCGGTCGCCTGGGCAAAAGAGCAGACGTGCGATATTTTTCGCGCACGTTGTGCTCTTTTTTTGTTCTTTACATGTTGTAACTCCTTCTCCCATCTTGTTGTCGCCGTTAGCCCTATGCTTGCGCTATAATAAAAAACGAGTGTATTGCACACGTACCTTTTGCAGATAGTGAATGAGCTAAGAAAGCACAAGGAGGATTGAACGATGAGTGATCAGGAAAAAATACAACAAATTCGTTTAGATGCCGCAGCTATTGTACGCGAGTTAGCAGAAGAAGCTAAGCTAGATCGCCATAAGCTACTGGTGATCGGTGGAAGCACCAGTGAAATCGCAGGCAAACATATCGGAACAGCCGGAACGTTAGATGTTGCTGAAGCATTGGTGGAAGGGATTCGAGAAGTACAAGCTGAATACGGATTCCGGTTAGCTTTTCAATGTTGTGAGCATTTGAATCGAGCATTGGTGATGGAACGAGATACACTGGATCACTACAATTATAATGAAGTCGCCGCAGTACCGATTCCCAAAGCAGGCGGATCGATGGCAACCTATGCATATCAGACATTTGTTCATCCTTGTTTGGCAGAACAGATTGAAGCACATGCAGGTATCGATTTTGGAGAGACCTTGATCGGTATGCATTTGAAAAGAATAGCTGTCCCTTATCGACCTGTAATTCGTTTTGTAGGCGAAGCTAGAGTCAACGCAGCGCGTACACGTCCACCTTTGATTGGTGGCGAAAGAGCCGTCTACACACCGATGGTTCATGCAGATCGATAAGCTTAAATAGGTGATCTCTAAATTTAAAATAAGCAATCCAAAACAGGTATTCAACCGATCTCTAGGAGGAATTAAACAATGATGGAGCAATTACGAAAGAACGATCCGGCAGTATTAGAAGCAATGGGACTTGAACTTAAGCGTCAACGTGACAACATCGAATTAATCGCTTCTGAAAATATTGTAAGTGAAGCCGTTATCGAAGCTTTGGGTTCGGTATTAACGAACAAATATGCAGAAGGCTATCCAGGCAAACGCTACTATGGCGGTTGTGAACATGTAGATGTGGTTGAAGATATCGCTCGTGATCGTGCGAAGCAATTGTTTGGTGCAGAACATGTCAATGTACAGCCTCACTCAGGTGCACAAGCGAATATGGCGGTTTATCTTGCAGCGCTCAAACCAGGTGATACTGTTCTAGGGATGAACCTTGCTCATGGTGGACATTTAACACATGGTAGTCCTGTAAATGCTTCTGGATTGTTGTATAACTTTGTGGCTTACGGTGTACAAGAAGATACATTCCTTATCGATTATGATGAAGTTCGCAAAGCAGCGTTCAAACATCGTCCTCGTATGATCGTAGCTGGTGCTAGTGCATATCCGCGTACGATTGATTTTGAAAAATTAGCTTCGATTGCAAATGATGTAGGTGCTTTATTTATGGTGGATATGGCGCATATCGCAGGATTAGTAGCAGCTGGAGAACATCCAAGTCCTGTACCTCATGCGCATTTTGTTACAACAACAACACACAAAACACTTCGTGGACCTCGCGGCGGTATGATTATGTGTACTAAAGCATGGGCACAAGCGATTGATAAAGCAGTATTCCCAGGTTCACAAGGTGGTCCATTGATGCATGTTATTGCTTCCAAAGCAGTTTCTTTCGGTGAAGCATTACAACCTTCTTTCAAAACTTATGCTCAAAATGTAGTCAAAAATGCAAAAGTGCTTGCTCAAACATTAGTAGACGAAGGATTGACCATCGTTTCAGGGGGTACAGACAATCACTTGATGCTTGTGGATACACGTAGCGTGAATATCACAGGTAAAGAAGCAGAGCATGTTCTGGATTCTGTAGGCATCACAACCAACAAAAATGCGATTCCTTTTGATCCAACAAGCCCGTTTATTACAAGTGGTATCCGTCTAGGAACACCAGCAGCGACTTCTCGTGGTATGGATGAAGCAGCAATGGTGAAGATCGGTCAAATTATTGCGATGACGCTTAAAGCACCTAAAGATGAAGCTGTTCTTGCCCAAGCAAGTGCGCAAGTTGCTGAATTAACAAGCCAGTACCCTTTATATCAACAAATGAATTATTAATTTCAAAACCAAATAAAGAGTTCCTTAACACTGTTAACTTCTAGATAACCGGCAGAAATTCTTATTTCTGTCGGTTTTTAATTATTTTTTTCAAAAAATTTGAAAGATTTACTGCCATTTAAGCCATTTACCATTATAATAGAAAAGACTGGGTGGAAATGCTGTAGAATTTGTTTTTATCTGGTAATTGTAAGCGTTATATTGATAGACTCAATATAGAAAATGGATTTTGCTATGCTAAAAATCATGTTTGATAAGAGCTATATTTATGCTCATCAAAGTATGAAGTATTAAAAAGAAATAATTCGACAGGATATCGGATGAAATTGCCCACAGGGAATGATATAATAGACGAGGTTTATGGGGTAAGAACGTATTCCCCTAATCCTTTTGCTTTGTGGAATGGCCACAAAACCTGATGTGATAGCAAATAGGATGTAGCTAATGTTTATTATTGAAAAGTACCGGAGGGAAAAACCATGGCAAAATTAGTAATATGCGATCATCCTTTAATTCAACACAAATTAACATTTATTCGTGATGTACAGACTAACACGAAAGATTTCCGCGAGCTTGTTGACGAAGTCGCAACATTAATGGCTTACGAAATCACACGTGATATTCCACTTGAATCAATTCCGGTAGAAACACCTGTAATCAAAACAGAAGGTAAAGTCATTTCTGGACGTATGTTAGGTCTAATTCCTATTTTGCGCGCAGGATTGGGTATGTTAGATGGCGTTCTTAAATTGTTGCCAGCAGCTAAAGTAGGACATGTGGGATTGTTCCGTGATCCAGAAACATTCCAACCGGTTGAATATTATGTGAAGCTTCCGACAGATGTACAAGAACGCGAATTGATCGTTATTGATCCAATGTTAGCAACAGGCGGTTCTGCTATTGCTGCGATCGATGTTCTTAAAAAGCGTGGATGTACTCAGATCAAAATGATGAATCTTATCGCTGCTCCTGAAGGGGTTAAAGCTGTTCAAGACGCTCACCCGGATGTAGATATTTATGTTGCTGCATTGGATGAGAAGTTGGATGAGCATGGATATATCGTACCTGGACTCGGCGATGCCGGAGACCGCTTGTACGGAACCAAGTAAAGCGAGGTAATCCCAGACTTATGAAAAAAATTAAAGTAATGACTATTTTCGGTGTACGTCCTGAAGCAATCAAAATGGCTCCATTGATTCTGGAATTGCAAAAGCATCCTGAACATATTGAGTCAATCGTTTGCGTCACTGCGCAACATCGTCAAATGTTGGATCAGGTTCTTGAAGTTTTTAATATCACTCCAGACTATGATCTTGATGTAATGAAAGATCGTCAGACGCTAAACGAAATTTCGATGCGTGTACTTAGTGGCTTAGAGCCAGTACTGCAAGAAGTGAAGCCTGATATTGTTCTGGTTCATGGAGATACGTTGACTACGTTTCTTGCGAGCTATGCTTCATTTATGCAGCAGATTAATGTGGGTCATGTGGAAGCAGGACTACGTACGTGGAACAAGCTTTCACCGTATCCTGAAGAAATGAATCGCCAATTGACAGGTGTACTTGCAGATTTACACTTTGCACCAACAAGTTGGTCGGCAGGCAATTTGCTAAAAGAAAATAAATTGCCGTCAAGCGTGTATATCACAGGCAACACGGTTACAGATGTGTTTCAATATACTGTACAGCCTGATTATCACCATCCTGTTTTGGAATGGGCAGAAGGTAAACGTCTGATCTTGATGACTGCACATCGCCGTGAATCGCAAGGCGAACCACATCGTAATATTTTCCGCGCGGTCAAGCGTATTGCTGACGAATTTGAAGATATTGCTATTGTGTATCCAGTGCATCCAAGTCCAGCTGTCAAAGAACCTGCTCATGAAATATTAGGCAACCATCCGCGCATTCAGTTGATCGATCCTCTGGATGTTGTCGATTTGCATAATTTTTATCCGCATACGCATCTGATCTTAACCGATTCAGGTGGTCTTCAAGAAGAAGCACCTTCATTTGGTGTTCCTGTGCTGGTGCTACGTGATACCACAGAGCGTCCAGAGGGAATAGAAGCAGGTACACTTGAAATGGTAGGTACAGATGAAGAGAAGATCTATGAGCGTGCACATGCACTGCTGAGCGATCCTGAACTGTATGCTTCGATGAGTGAAGCTTCTAATCCTTATGGTGATGGTCAGGCATCGCCACGGATTGTCAATGCTATTTTGCACCATTATGGTATTTTAGAGGATCGTCCTGAAGAGTTTCACACAACGTTCAAAAAAGGTCCCACAGTCGTATTGTGAAAAATGATTCCACAGTATACAGTGGTACTGTAGGGTTAGTGTGATGAAACGCTTCATATCAACGATGTTCTGTGAAAGTCTTGCGTTAATGCGCTAAAGGAAGATGGTTTGACAAAGGCTTAGCCGATTCAGTACAATGAACTGGGATTCCGAGGGTGGAGTGTAGAATGGCAGATGAACCCAAATCAAGCAATTCAAGTTCAAGCCCGTGGAAAGCGGTTGGACTTGTGAGTGTGATTGGAATAGATTTAGCTGTATGTACACTCGCCGGATTCTGGTTCGGTTCCTGGCTGGATAAAGTATGGAATAGTTCAGGAATAGGAACCGGACTCGGAGTACTTGCAGGTATGATTCTAGGTATTTTCGGTATTGTTCTTATCATTAAGAAAATAGTGGGGGAAACGAATGAATGAAATACCAAGTTACATTTATTGGCTGACCCGGACTACCTTTGTTTTTCTAGCTCTTTGCTTTGTAGCGGTTGCATTCCTGCCTCAATCTCGTCCGATCGCTTTTGGGATGATCATTGGTTCCGCAGTCAGTTATATCAACACCAAATATTTAGCTAAAAAAGTAAGTATGATGACTGAAGCAGCAGCAACAGGTAGAAGAGGACCGAAGGGTCTAGGGTTTGCACAACGTGCAGCAATTTCGATCGGAGCGGTAGTACTTGCTATTGAGTTCCCGCATTTGTTTGAAATTCATGCCCTAGCTGGCAGTTTGGTGTTCGCACCATTCGCGCTAATTGTTATCGGTTATTTCCTTTCTCGCCATGAGCGTGATAACTCCGATAATGAAAGGGGTGAGAAAAATGCATGAATCACCGATGATAAACGTCGGGGGCATCGATTTTGATTTATCTATCATTATTGCGTTGATTGTTAGTTGTGCTGTAGTGTTTATTCTAGTGAAGCTAGCAACGCGTAATCTATCGGTAGAAAATCCAGGCAAGCTGCAAAACTTTATGGAATGGGTCGTAGAATTCGTTCAAGGACTGATTTCCAGTACAATGGACTACAAAAAAGGAAAGCCTTTTCTTTCTCTCGGTTTGACTTTGATTATGTTCATCTTTGTTAGCAATATGCTTGGGCTTCCATTTGGTTTAGTGTTCGATTATACAAGCGTAGAAAAAGCTACAGCTTTTGGTCAACCATTAACATCTGTAGTGGACGGACTGGCAAAAGGAAGTCATGGTGTGGAAGTCGCTTGGTGGAAATCACCTACAGCTGATGCTGGAGCAGCGATGGGTCTGGCACTAATCGTATTCATTCTTGTCCATTACCTAGGTATGGTCAGAAATACGAAGTCATACTTCAAACACTATTTCAAACCGTTCTTTTTCTTTTTCCCTATCAACTTGATCGAACAATTCTCCAAACTGTTGACACACGGTATGCGGCTATTCGGTAATATTTTTGCCGGCGAAGTTCTTATTGCTGTATTACTTAAAATGTCAGGCGTATGGTACGGAGCAATCGCTTCGGTTGTAGGTCTTATTGTATGGCAAGGATTCAGTATATTTGTTGGCTCTATCCAAGCCTTTGTCTTCACGATCCTGGCTATGGTATACATATCACAGTCACTAGAGACGGAAGAAGATCACTAAAATACTATCGGCACGTTTCGGCAACTTTTGAATAGTTGGTATCATCAGTCACTGTGTAAGGGTTCAAAGTTCGGAAGTAGGATAACCTTCATACCGGGCTCAATATAAATTTACTATCTCACATATCTTTAAGGAGGATTTTTAAATGGGAGCATTAGCATTTCTAGCAGCTGCTATCGCAGTAGGTTTGGGCGCATTGGGCGCAGGTATTGGTAACGGTCTAATCGTAAGTAAAACGGTTGAAGGTATCGCTCGTCAACCAGAAGCAAAAGCAACATTGCAAACAGTTATGTTTATCGGTGTAGGTTTGGTAGAAGCATTGCCAATCATCGGTGTAGTATTGGCGTTCATTTTCTACGCAGCAGCGTAAATCAAGCACACACATTGGCGGGGAAGGCCACAGCCATCCGCGCCTTCTTTTTAGCGTGCAGGGTACCTGAGAATTATTTAGATGTTTTGAGGAAGGAGTGAGCTGATTTGCATTTTGTATGGAGCAGTCTTGTAGTTACAATTATTGCTTTCTTGATTTTATATTGGTTATTAAGTCGTTATGCATTCGGTCCATTGTTCTCTGTCATGGAGAAAAGACGTGAGCTGGTTAAACAGCAAATGGATGAAGCTGCATTAACACGCAGTCAAGCAGCTCAATATGTCGAAGACCAAAAAGCTGCACTTCAACAAGCACGTAAGGACGCTCAAGATATTATTGAGCAATCCCGTCAGACAAGTAATCGTCAAGCTGAACAATTAATTACTCAAGCTAAAGAGGAAACGACGCGTCTTAAAGAAGAAGCGGCTCGTGAAATCGAAAGCGAGAAAAATAAAGCTGTTGCTGCACTTCGCAGTGAAATCGGCGCCGTCTCTGTACAGATCGCTTCTAAAGTACTGGAAAGAGAAGTGGATGCCAAAGCCCAAGATCAGTTGGTTGACAACTATCTGAAAGAAGTAGGGATTAGACAATGAGCCGGGATACAGTAGTATCTACGCGTTATGCCAAAGCCCTTTTCGAAGCTGCATCTGAAAATGGCGCTGTAGAAGAGACGGAACAAGAACTAAAAGCAATTGTTGAAGCTTTTGCACAAGATGCAGATCTTCGCAATTTTATAGCAACACCAAATGTATCTTTTGAAGATAAACGTCGTGTGATCGAAACTGCTTTTGCAGGCAAAGTATCACAACCGTTAATTCATACCATTACATTGTTGATCGAACGTGGAAGATATGGAATATTTGGCGAGTTGTTAAATAGCTACACTGAGATCGTAAGTAGAACTCTTAAAGTAGTCGATGCTTTTGTATATACACCTTATCCTTTAGATGAGCGTGAGCAAGCAGAAGTCATTGCTAGATTCGGACAACTATCAGGCAAACGAATTCGTGTGCAAAATATTGTAGACAAAACTCTTCTTGGCGGACTTAAAGTCGTCATCGGAGACATGCTGTACGATGGAAGTCTTTCAGGCAAGCTTAACCGTCTGGAAAAGTCTTTTCAAAGACAAGCACAGTAGATAGGGGGGACTGACTTGAGTATCAGACCTGAAGAAATCAGTACATTGATTAAAAGTCAAATCGAGCAATACAAAAACGATATTGAAGTCGTAGAAGTCGGAACGGTTATCCAAGTAAGTGATGGTATTGCCCGTGTATACGGTTTGCAAAATGCAATGTCAGGCGAACTTCTTGAGTTCTCTAACGGCGTAATGGGTATGGCTTTGAACTTGGAATCCAATAATGTCGGTGTTGTTATTCTTGGGGAATATTCACAAATTCGTGAAGGTGACCAAGTAAAACGCACAGGACGTATTATGCAAGTTCCTGTAGGGGAAGCTCTTCTAGGTCGCGTAGTCGATCCTTTGGGTCAACCTGTTGATGGTAAAGGACCTATTGCAGCAACAGAATTCCGTCCTGTTGAAGGCGGAGCACCTGGTGTTATTGATCGTAAATCGGTTCATGAACCTATGCAAACAGGGATCAAAGCTATCGATGCAATGGTTCCAATCGGTCGTGGACAACGTGAGTTGATTATCGGTGACCGTCAAACAGGTAAAACAGCGATTGCTATCGATGCAATCATTAACCAAAAAGGTCAAAACGTAAAATGTATTTATGTAGCGATTGGTCAAAAACAATCCACAGTTGCTCAAGTTGTAGAAACACTTCGTCGTCATGGCGCTTTGGAATACACAATCATCGTAACTGCTGCGGCTTCTGATCCTTCACCACTACTATACATCGCTCCATATGCAGGTTGTGCAATGGGTGAATACTTTATGTATAAAGGCGAACATGCATTGATTATTTATGATGATTTGTCCAAACAAGCGGCAGCTTATCGTGAATTATCCCTATTGCTTCGTCGTCCACCAGGTCGTGAAGCATTCCCAGGTGACGTGTTCTATCTTCACTCCCGTTTGCTAGAGCGTGCGGCTAAGCTTAGTGATGCAAAAGGTGGCGGTTCTTTAACAGCATTGCCATTTATTGAAACACAAGCATCTGACGTATCTGCTTATATTCCTACAAACGTAATCTCGATTACAGATGGACAGATTTTCTTGGAAGCTGACTTGTTCTATTCTGGTCAACGTCCAGCGATTAACGTTGGTATCTCAGTATCCCGTGTTGGTGGTTCCGCTCAGATTAAAGCGATGAAAAAGGTTGCAGGTACACTGCGTCTAGATCTAGCTCAATATCGTGAGCTTCAAGCGTTCTCTCAGTTCGGATCAGATCTTGATAAATCAACCATGTCCCGTCTAAACCGTGGTGCACGTATGATGGAAATTCTAAAACAAGGTGTTAACCAACCGTTGTTAGTAGAACAACAAGTGGTAAGCTTATACACTGCCGTTAAAGGTCATTTGGATGATATTCCGGTTGCTGATGTACGTCGCTTTGAATCCGAGTTCCTTGCTTACATGGCAAGTAGCCAAGATGCGATTTTGCAATCGATTCGTGATACTAAAGATTTAACAGCTGATAATGAAAAAGCGTTGGTTGATGCAATCAATACCTTCAAAAAAGGTTTTGCTACCTCCAACTAAGTTCATTTGATCCAAAATAGATGTTCTGTAATGAAGTTGCTACAGCTCCGATAGCCAATCTGTCGGACTGTGGTCAACCATGATTCAGGAAACAACTTTGAACTTGTTTTCAGAGGGTTAAGGTGGTGAAATCATATGGCTAAAGGTATGCGCGAGATCAAACGTCAGATTAAAAGCGTAGAAAATACAAGACAAATCACTAAAGCAATGGAAATGGTTGCGGCTTCCAAACTTCGTAAAGCTCAAGAGAAGGCACAAGCAGCACGTCCATATTCCGATAAATTGCGTGAAGTGGTTGCGAGTATTGCTTCTGGAACAAGAGGTGTATATCATCCGATGTTGGAGAAGCGTCCAGTCAAACGGATCGCTTATCTCGTAGTGACTTCCGACCGTGGACTTGCGGGTGGTTATAATGCCAACATGCTCAAACATGTTAGTAATAAGATCAAGGAAAATCATACATCGACAGATCAGTACGAATTGTTCATCATTGGACGTAAAGGACGCGATTACTTCCGTCGTCGTAATCTTCCGATTACAGATGCTGTGACAGAATTGACAGACTTTCCGACCTATGCCGATATCAAATCCATAGCATACGATGCTGTTAAAGGATACGAAGAAGGCAGATACGATGAGCTTTACTTATGTTATAACCAGTTTATCAATGCACTAACACAAGTTCCGAACTCCACTCGTTTGTTACCAATGGAATCGGTAGAAGTGGCGCAAGAAGATAAACTTAAAGCAAGCTACGAATACGAACCTTCTGCAGAAGGCGTATTGGAAGTTCTTTTGCCAAAATATGCACAGACACTGATCTATAACGCTTTGCTCGAAGGTAAAGCAAGTGAGCAGGGTGCTAGAATGACAGCCATGGGTAGCGCAACGAAGAATGCATCTCAAATGATCAAAGATCTAAGACTTGTCTATAACCGTGCCCGTCAGGCATCGATTACACAAGAGATCACAGAGATTGTCGCTGGAGCGAATGCACAAGGCTAATAGAGCTTAACAATATCAATTATGTACAAGCAATTGCATAGCAGTGCTTGATGACATCGCTGCATACAGCAAGTCAGTAGGAGGGAAAACGATAATGAACAAAGGTCGCGTTGTAAGTGTAATGGGACCGGTTGTAGACGTGGAATTCGAACGTGGTCAACTTCCGGAAATCCTACACGCGCTCAAGGTCGAAACTACGCTAGATAATGGTAACAAAATCGACTTGACGCTTGAAGTATCGAATCATTTGGGCGATAATCTTGTCCGTTGTATCGCAATGTCTTCCACAGATGGTTTAGTACGTGGACTAGACGCTCTTGATCTAGGTGCTCCTATTTCGGTACCTGTAGGTAACGTAACGTTAGGTCGTGTATTTAACGTATTGGGTCAACCTATCGATGAAGCTGGCGAAGTTGTATCTGAAATTAAAAACCCTATTCACCGTCAAGCTCCTAAATTTGACGAATTGTCTACACAAGCTGAAATCCTTGAAACAGGAATCAAAGTTATCGATTTGCTAGCTCCTTATGCTAAAGGTGGTAAAATCGGTCTGTTTGGTGGTGCTGGTGTAGGTAAAACAGTAACAATTCAGGAATTGATCAACAATATTGCTCAAGAGCATGGCGGTATTTCTGTATTTGCTGGTGTTGGTGAACGTACTCGTGAAGGTAATGACCTTTATCACGAGATGAGAGAATCAGGCGTTATTAACAAAACCGCAATGGTATTCGGACAAATGAATGAACCTCCAGGTGCACGTCTTCGTGTAGCTTTGACAGGTTTGACAATGGCTGAATATTTCCGTGATGAAGAAGGCAAAGATGTATTGTTGTTCGTAGATAACATTTTCCGCTTTACACAAGCAGGTTCTGAAGTATCTGCATTGCTAGGACGTATGCCATCTGCGGTAGGTTACCAGCCAACATTGGCAACAGAGATGGGTCAATTGCAAGAGCGTATCACTTCTACTAAAAAAGGTTCAGTTACTTCGATTCAAGCGATCTATGTACCAGCGGATGATTATACCGATCCGGCTCCTGCAACGACATTTGCTCACTTGGATGCAACAACGAACTTGGAACGTAAAATCTCTGAAATGGGTATTTTCCCAGCAGTAGATCCACTTGCTTCCAGTTCACGTATCTTGAATCCTGAAATTGTAGGAGAAGAACATTACAATATCGCTCAAGGTGTTAAGCAAATCTTAGCACGTTACCGTGAGCTACAAGATATTATTGCAATTCTGGGTATGGATGAGTTGAGTGAAGAAGATAAGTTGACTGTATCGCGTGCGCGTAAAATTCAACGTTTCTTGTCTCAACCGTTCCATGTTGCTGAACAGTTTACTGGAATCAAAGGACGTTATGTACCTGTTAAAGAAACAGTACGTAGCTTCAAAGAAATTCTAGACGGCAAACATGACGATCTTCCAGAAGCAGCATTCCTCTTCGTAGGCACGATTGAAGAAGCAGTGGAAAAAGCAAAAACACTGTAAATTATATGCCTGCAAAACGTGAGGAGGGATGAAAGTGAGCACGTTTCTATTGGAAATTGTAACACCTGAACGTCTGGTGTTTTCCGAACAGGTGGATCAATTAAGAGCCACCGGTGTAGAAGGTCAACTTGGGATTCTAGCAGGTCACATTCCGATGGTTACTCCACTACAAGTCGCTCCATTGGTGTACAAAGTCAATGGCAAAGAAACAGTGGTAGCTATTCAAAGTGGGTTTCTAGAAGTCCGTGCTGATAAAGTTGTTGTATTGGCAGACAGTGCAGAATTGCCAAACAATATTGATATTGAGCGTGCGAGAGCAGCAAAAGAACGTGCTGAGCGCCGTCTCAACAACAAATCGACTCAAGATCACATTGACTTCCGCCGGGCTGAACTTGCTTTACAACGAGCTATGAATCGTCTTAAAGTATCTTCATCAGGTGAGAACCGTTAAATGGATATAACCGGGCCGCTATTCTTGGGTCCGGTTTTTATTTTTAGTTTGTCTATAAAAATGGCTTGTGCTATTATAGTTGAGTTCATTTTAATCATATAAGTTTGGACATTTGTGTTAAGGATCATTGAATTTGAGAATTAGGTTAGGTCTTTAGGCGTACCCCACGCATTTCCTTTTCAGTAACTATTTATTTATTTGCTGAGAAAAATGCTTTAAGTATGCACTTATTTTCTGAAATAACACTAATATGACAAGAAAATGCTGATTTTTGTAAATTTGGGACTAGATTCTTTAACGCTTGGCAAGTATTATAGAATAGTCCGCATAAAAGGATGATTCATCAGTAAGCAATAAAGGAGGGAGCTATTTCAACAATGAGTACGGTAGATACAGTGTCCGCTGTCGGTGTGAACGGTTTACTATCCATATTCATATCGCTCCTTTGTATTGGTTTGTCCTGGTGGGCATTGCAAAATTTAAAACTCGATCTATTGATTCGTTATCCCAAAAGCGCAGCTGGTAAATTGCTTCATTTGTTATTTGCCATCGTGCTAGGACATTTCGTATCTAATTTCCTGCTGGATTATATCCGCTGGACACAGTCTATCCGATTTATGTTTTGAATGTGAACAGTGTGGTTATAAGTGTGTTAGACTATTTATTTGAAAACCAACGGTTGTATGATTCTCACCTACTACATTAAAAACTAAAATTTATGCAATAGGGTATTGTACAATCACACGAATCTAAGAAGATGAATGAGATGAGATAACAGACATCACTAGCGTCTGTATGCAACTATGTTCAGCTGGATTGGATTCGTCATTGTGTAATGCCGGATAAGCAAAATGACGCGCGGAGGGAACCCTAATGAGCAAATTTATCGTCCGCGGTGGCAAGCGATTAACAGGAAGTGTTAAAGTTAGCGGAGCTAAGAATTCTGTTCTTCCAATTATTGCTGCCTCACTACTTGGAGAAAATGGTGTAAGTACTATTCATGACGCACCTTCTCTTGACGATGTAATGACGATTAGTAAGGTATTAGAATCGCTAGGAGCGGTTGTTACATACCAAGACGAGACGATTCAGGTCAACGCAGAAGAATTAACTTCTTGTGAAGCACCGTACGAATGGGTAAGCAAAATGCGTGCCTCTTTCTTGGTTATGGGTCCATTGTTGACTCGCTTAGGTAAAACACGTATTTCTTTACCTGGTGGTTGTGCAATAGGCACACGACCAATTGATCAGCATCTTAAAGGCTTTGAAGCTATGGGTGCAGAGATTAATTTGGGGCAAGGCTACATCGAAGCAAAATGTGATGGTAGACTTCGCGGAGCGAAGATTTATCTTGACGTAGCTAGCGTAGGCGCTACAGAGAACATTATGATGGCTGCTACTCTTGCAGAAGGTACTACAACGATTGAGAATGCAGCTAAAGAACCTGAAATTGTAGATTTAGCTAACTACCTTAACAGTATGGGTGCTAAAGTTCGCGGAGCAGGTACAGGCGTGATTCGCATTGAAGGTGTAGAATCTCTTAACGGTACAGAACACACAGTTATACCTGATCGTATCGAAGCTGGTACATATATGGTTGCCGCTGCTATCACAGGTGGTAACGTGTACGTGGAAGGTGCTATTGCTGATCATTTGGGTCCTGTTATTTCTAAAATGGAAGAGATGGGTATTACAATCATTCCAGATGAGAACGGAGTACAGGTTATCGCTGATAAACCACTTCGTGCTGTCGATCTAAAAACATTACCTTATCCTGGTTTCCCTACAGATATGCAAGCGCAAATGATGGCTTTAATGCTTGCTTCTGAAGGAACAAGTATTATCAGTGAAACGGTATTTGAAAATCGCTTTATGCATGTCGATGAATTCAACCTGATGAACGCGGGGATTCGTATTGAAGGTAGAACATCGATCGTAACAGGTGGAGCAAGTCTTGTTGGTGCGAAAGTATGCTCAACTGATTTGCGCGCAGGAGCTGCATTGATTTGTGCAGGTTTGATCTCTGAAGGAACAACTGAAGTAAGCGGAACACATCATATCGATCGTGGATATGTACATTTGGCTGAAAAGTTGTCTGGATTGGGAGCAGATATTTGGCGCTTGGAAGAAGCAGAACCTTCTCAAGAACCAACACCTGCGGTAGAAGAACAAATGGCTGCTTTTTCTGACAAAACAGAAAAAGTAAACACAGCTGCTTTGAATGTTCAACCTACACTCGCATAAAACAGTATATGAATTTAATGTATCTATAGGCGAACATTAGATCGCTTTTGATATCGTAATTCACGTATATTGAAGAGTCAGACTGATTATAGTCTGGCTCTTTTGTTATATATGACATTTTCTTTTCCAAAAATGACGAACAATGGCGTTGAATACCCTTGGTAATTATGCTAATTTTAATAAGTCAGCCTTTTGCATTCATTTCATAGTGGGCACATATACATATTTTTCGCTGAACTGATCGTTGCCGGAGAACGTTTATTCGTTAACATTTCAAACATAACCAGTGAATAGGCTCTCAGATGATGTAAAAGCATAAAATAACGGACGGTGCTTTGTTACCGGAAATACGAACTTTTGGAGGCTCTTGATATGTTCAGCAAGGATATTGGAATTGATTTAGGTACAGCAAATGTTTTGATTCATGTAAAAGGAAAAGGTGTCGTTTTGGACGAGCCTTCGGTAGTCGCTATAGAAACAACAACTAAGCGTGTACTTGCTGTAGGTGAAGAAGCAAGACGTATGATCGGCCGTGCACCTGAAAATATTGTCGTTATCCGTCCACTTCGTGATGGAGTGATCGCTGATTTTGAAGTGACAGAAACGATGCTCAAACATTTTATTAATAAAGTAGGCGCTCGTAGCTGGTATAGTCATCCTCGTATTCTGATCTGTGCACCTACCAATATTACTTCAGTAGAGCAAAAATCGATTCGTGAAGCAGCAGAGCGTAGTGGTGCCAAAGAAGTATTTTTGGAAGCAGAGCCTAAAGCCGCCGCTATTGGAGCAGGTATGAATATTTTCGAACCAAGTGGTAATATGGTTATTGATATCGGTGGAGGTACAACAGATATCGCTGTATTGTCAATGGGGGATATCGTAACTTCATCATCACTGAAAGTCGCTGGAGACAAATTCGATGAATCTGTCATGAGACATATCAAAAATAAATATAAATTGCTGATCGGTGAACGTACAGCAGAAGATATCAAAATTAATATTGCAACAGTACGTCCGGGTGGCTTACAAAGAGAAATGGATATTCGCGGTCGCGATATCGTTAGTGGATTACCTAAAACAATTACGATCTCGTCGGGTGAAGTACAAGAAGCATTATCCGATACGATTTTGTCGATTGTAGCAGCAGCTAAAACGGTTCTTGAACAGACTCCTCCAGAATTATCAGCAGATATTATTGACCGTGGTGTTATTTTGACAGGCGGCGGAGCAATGTTGGACGGATTAGAAGAATTATTATCTCAAGAATTGCATGTTCCCGTACTGGTTGCAGAAGATCCAATGCACTGTGTTGTTAAAGGAACAGGAATTATGTTAAATAATTTGGACAAAGTCTCTAAAAAAAGTTCTAGTCTAACCGATATAAGTAGTAGAATGTAATGATGAGACGGAAACTTGGATATAAACAATCAGAATTACCCCTATATTGAACACGAAAGGAGTGTCCGGTAATGCTAAGAGGTCTATATACGGCTGCTTCAGGTATGATTACTCAGCAACGTCGCCATGATACCGTGACGCAAAATATAGCAAACGTAAATACCCCTGGATACAAGCAAGTAGAGAGTATTGAACGTTCTTTTCCAGAAATGTTGATCTCGTTAAATAATGGAGATCAAGGATCAAGCAACCGAAATATCGGTCGTTTGAATACCGGTGTACTGGCAGAAGAAAGTATCTCTATGAATGTACAAGGTGATATGCGTCAGACGAATTCAGCGGATGACTTTGCTTTGGTGTCAGAGATTAATCTGGCAGACCCGGCTACTCAGCAGAACATTCCTTTCGATGCTTCAGGTAAATATGTAGCAGAAGATGGTACAGTAACGTATCGTCCACAAGCTTTTTTTACAGCAACCAGTAAGACCGGAGAAACAGGCTATACTCGTGACGGTAATTTTCAATTGAATGCAGCAGGACAATTATTAACATCAACCGGTAACCAAGTATTAGGGGCAACCGGTAATCCGATTACACTTCGTGGTTCGATTGATGATTATAATTTTGATTCAAGAGGAAATATTACAACCAAGATCAATGGTGCGACAGTTGGACGCTTAGGCATTTCTGTTGTGAATCTACCGGGTCAGATGACTCGTGCAGGTGATGGATTGTTCCGTGTAACAGATCCAGCTACAGCAGGTGTAAGACAATTACAAGCAGGCGACAATGTAGAAGTTCGCCAAGGGTACTTGGAAGGTTCTACAGTAGATGCAGCCGCTTCAATGGTTGATTTGACAGCAGCCCTTCGTGCATATGAAGCGAATCAGAAGATCGTACAATTTTACGATAAAAGCTTAGACAAAACAGTCAATGACGTAGGTCGTGTATAATATAGCAGTATAGATGGTTAGCAAAGGAGGAGAATAATGAATAATTCGATGATCAGTGCAATGGTAGCAATGAGCGGTATCCAGCAAAAACTGGGTATGGTTTCTGATAACATTGCGAATGCCGATACAGTAGGGTACAAAGGAAAACAAGCTACATTTGAAGATGTATTTACTGCGGTTAAACAACAACCAGGTGCAGCATCTGCTCTACCAGGTCGCGTAACAGGAGCAGGATACAATCTAGGATTCGGTGCTCGTATGGGTGATGTAACGATGAATACTGCTCAAGGGGAAATGCAGACGACTAATAATCCTACTGATTTGGCTATTCAAGGTGATGGTATGTTTGCAGTGAGTGCAGATGGGAAGCAAGGTTGGACACGTGAAGGATCTTTCCACTTTGTACCTTCAGCCACAGACCCGACCAAAGCATTTATGGCAACCGATCAAGGCTATTTGTTAATGGGGAAAAATGCTAGAGGGGTATCTGCTCCTTTGGAAGTTCCAGCCAAAACCAGTATCCAGATCGATGACAAAGGTGTTGTTCGTTCTACGGATGGTGCAGGCAAAATTACAGTACTGCCACAATCGGTTCAAGTTGATCGTATAATTCATCCAGAAGGGCTTACGCAAATGGATGGAAACTTATTCATGTTACCTACCGGAGCGAACTTAAATGATGTTGTAGGCACGATGTCTGCAACGACTCAGATTCGTCAAGGCTTTTTGGAAGGGTCTAATGTCGATTTGAGTGCAGAAATGTCTGAATTGATTACAGTACAACGTGCATATCAGCTGGCAGCACGTACATTGTCTTCTAGTGATAACATGATGAGCATTACCAATAGTATTCGTGGCTAGTAGACGTGCAGCCGTACAAGAAGCGGCTAAAGCTCAAGGTAAAGCAACTCCTAATAAAAAAATTGTGAGAAAGCCTGCACCTGAGAGAAAACAGCCGGAGAAGAAGCCAGCTACTCCATCTGCTTCGGCTGGTGTCAAAACATTACGTGTCATATTAGTGATTGTTGGATTTGTTGTTGCTTTAATGGCAGGCTTAATGGTAGGTTATGCTATTTTGGGTAAACAAAATATATCGGATGTATTATATCCAGAAACATGGGCGCATATTTTTCAACTTGTTTTTGCACCATGACTTTTAAAGGCTCCTGCATATGCAGGAGTTTTATTTTTGTTGTCGAAACCGTTATAATGATGGGGACTGCTTAAAATAACTAAAAATTGCTTACATATTATATGGGACAATGCAGGTGAACGATTCGGATTCACATTGTTATGCATGCAATCTGAAGATGCGATAATGGGTGAAAGAAAAAGTGAACCTATACTGTTGAAAATGAGAGGGGTTTTGGTTGTGTTAGATGTACAACAAATTCAGGAGATTATACCGCATCGTCCTCCCTTTTTACTGGTAGATCGCATACTGGAATTGGAAGTTGGTAAACGTGCTGTAGGTATTAAAAATGTAACGATCAATGAACCATTTTTTGTAGGGCATTTTCCAGGTTATCCTGTGATGCCTGGCGTATTGATTGTTGAAGCATTGGCACAGGTAGGCGCAGTAGCTATTTTGCAAATGGAAGCAAATCGTAACAAACTAGCGATGTTTGCAGGAATTGATGGTGTTCGTTTCCGTGGACAAGTAGTACCTGGTGATACGCTTCAATTGGAAGTGGATATTACACGTATGAAAGCATCGATCGGTAAAGGACATGCTAGAGCAACCGTGGATGGTAAAGTTGTTGCTGAGGGTGAAATTATGTTCGCGCTGACAGAGCCGAATAAAGAGTAATCGACTGAATATGAAATGATTTGATGATTGATAACTTATAGATGGAGAAGGGATGGATATGATGACAACACTTAGTGAACAAGCTCAACGTAATTTAGATCAATGGTTAAATGACGAATCGATTGATGCAGCAACCAAAGAGGAATTGCAAGGACTCCAAGGACAAGATAAAGAACTGGAAGATCGCTTTTACCGTGATCTAGAATTCGGTACAGGTGGACTGCGTGGAGTGATTGGTGCAGGTAGTAACCGTATGAACTCTTACACTGTAGGTAGAGCTACTCAAGGTTTAGCAGAGTATATTGTATCTGCTCATACTGGAGAAGGTAAGCCATCTGTTGTAATCGCTCATGATTCCCGTCACTTTTCACCTGAATTTTCATTAGAAGCAGCTTTGGTACTTGCTGGAAATGGAATTGTAGCGAAATTGTTCCCTTCGCTTCGCTCTACACCGGAATTGTCTTTTGCTGTTCGTAACCTCAAAGCTACGGGTGGTATTGTGATTACAGCAAGCCATAATCCGCCTGAATATAATGGATATAAAGTATATAACAACAGCGGTGGCCAATTGGTTCCTCATGAAGCCGAGCAGGTGATTAGCAATATCCGTGAAGTCTCTTCTTTTGCAGCAATCAAGCGTATTAGTCGTGAAGAAGCGGAACAACAAGGATTGTTGGTATGGTTAGGCAAAGAAGAAGATGAAGACTTTATCCAAGCAGTCACAGCTATTAGTGTGAATCGTGAGTTGTTACAAGGTGAAGCAGGCAAAGCATTGAACATTGTCTATACGCCTTTACATGGAGCAGGTAATCTTCCTGTACGTGCAGGACTAGAGCGTCTTGGGTTTACTAACGTCTCAATCGTATCTGAGCAAGAAGCACCTGATGGTAACTTTACAACAGTGAAGTCGCCTAACCCTGAAGAACGTGAAGCTTTTACACTAGCTATTAAGCTAGGTGAAGAAGTAGACGCAGATATTTTAATCGGTACAGATCCGGATAGTGACCGTATGGGTGCTGTCGTTAAAGATCCAGCTGGTAAATATTTTGTTCTAACTGGTAATCAGTCGGGTGCGATTATGATTCATTATTATTTGAGTCAGCTTCAAGAGCAAGGCAAACTTCCTTCTAACGGCGCAGTAATCAAAACGATTGTAACGAGTGAAATGGGAGCAGCTATCGCTGAACATTATGGAGCAACCGTATTTAACACATTGACAGGGTTTAAATATATCGGTGAAAAAATGAATCAATTTGAACAAAGTGGCGAGCATACCTATTTGTTCGGTTACGAAGAAAGTTATGGTTATTTAGCAGGTAACTATGCACGTGATAAAGATGCAGTAGTTGCAGCACTATTAATCAGTGAAGCTGCTGCTTATTACAAACAACAAGGCAAAACGTTATATGATGTATTGCAAGAGTTGTATGAGCAATTTGGCCACTTCCAAGAAAGTTTGGAATCTCGTACGCTTAAAGGAAAAGATGGCGTTGCACAGATTCAAAGCATTATGGAATCATGGCGCACGGATAGCCCTGCTGAAATCGCTGGTGTTAAAGTGAGTGAAGCATTGGATTATTCCAAAGGGTTAGATGGCCTTCCTAAAGAAAACGTATTGAAATTCTTATTGGAAGATGGATCATGGTTCTGCTTACGTCCTTCTGGAACAGAGCCCAAAATTAAAGTATACTTTGCGGTTCGTGGTGATTCAGGCGCAGATGCAACAGCTCGCATTCAACAATTAACAGCTGCTGTCATGCAACGTGTAGACGGATAAACAAAAATATTTTGTTGAAATGGCGTTTTGTCATCAATTTTTAGTAGGATAGACACACCAGGCAGTATATAATAGATCAGATGAATGAAGGGTTCCGCTGTGAGGCTTAGTCTTAACAGCGGAACCATTCGTTATGTTCTTCTTTGGGCGACTCCCCAAAAGCGACATAACGAACTTACTAAGGAGGTACTTGAGTGGTTCAGAAATGGCAGCATTGGAATAATTCTTCTGTGAAATGGTTATGGATATTAGTGATTATTGGTTTGGTGGCATCATTGCCGATTGCTTTTGATCGTACCAAAACCGAATCAACGTCCAAAAATGTAGAGTTTGTTTTTAATTATCGTAATCTGATCGATATTGCATCGTATCAGCCTCATCCCCAGGATTATATCAAGCAACAGCTTCAATTGCTGAAGGATGCAGGCATAGGTTCTGTCGCTGTATACCAAAGTAATTTAAGTGAATTGCAAAAATCGCAACGTCTAAATGTGTATAATTCTGTGGATGTGGCTAATCTTCAAAATCAGGTTATTCCGCAAAATGAAAATTTTACATATGTCCAGTTTACAAGTGAAGAAAATGCACAATTACTAGAGCCTGTTCTTCAGCGTGTATACAATTCATTGGGCATCCCTGTTGTACCTTGGAGCTTCAAAGGATTACCGGGTGTGGTTATTCAGACTTCTGCGGATGAAGCTGGACTGAAGCCACTTGATCCAGATCCAATCACTATGCGGATGCTTCACAACATGGGCTTCCAAATCGTACCCCGTTTAAATGATTCATTACCATATGATCAAAATCGTATGAATGGATTGTTAAGTCAATTTGCTGAATATGGTGTTAAAACAATTCTTTTCGATGGTGAATCAGTTACAGGTTTCACTGACGATATCGAGAAGAAAAGTATTGCTAACTTTGCTACATTGTTGAATCAACATGGAATTGGTATAGCAGCTATTGAAAACTTGAAAAAACCACAAACCGGGTTTAGCAAATTAGCGTACCTGATGGATTATAATGTGGTTCGATTGTATTCATTGAGCGAATCCGATTCTAAGCTAGATCCTTATACAGTAGCTGATCGTTTTGCTTTAGCAGCCAAAGATCGCAATATTCGGATGATGTATATCAACTTGGCGGTATCTCGTGACACGACTAAAGCTCAAATGACTAACTCGATTGATAATGTCATCAAGAGTCTACAAACCGAAGGGCATGCGATTCAAAATATCGAAAGTCACGGTTTCAAAATTGGACCTGCTTCCGCTATGGATGTAAGTCATTCTGCTTTCAATAAATATTTCAAATTAATTGTACTGATTGGTGCGATTGCGTATATTGCTTTGCTGGTTTCTTATTTTGTACGTCGCTTCACTTTGATCGTATTTGTACTTGGACTTGTTGGAAGTGCAGGAATGATCTTAATTCATCAAGCGCTTATTTTAGAACAAGGTATCGCTTTATTAGCGGCTATTAGTGCACCGACGATCGCGATGATCTATGCTGTACGCAAAGTAGATCGTTTATACGAAACAAGACATCAATTATCTGTAAGTCAGCGTGTGATTCAAGCCGTTATCTTGTTTATTCGTACATCGCTGTGGTCATTAACAGGAGCATTATTTATTATCGGACTTCTAAACGATATTACGTATCAACTGGTCATCAACCAATTCCGTGGTGTAAGTTTATTACACTTTGCGCCTATCGCTTTAATTGCGGTTTATATCGCTTTTTATCGTGGCAAACAAAGTTTTGGTATAGGTGGTATTCGCAAAGTACTAACGACTCCAATTACACTAACTTGGATTATTGTACTGGGTATCGTAGGAATTGTAGGCATGTATTATCTTTCGCGTACCGGTAATGCAGGAACAGTAACACCGCTTGAAATGCATTTCCGTAATGCACTAGAAAGCTTATTAGGTGTTCGTCCACGTAATAAAGAATTCTTAATGGCTCATCCATTATTTATTTTAGGTGTATTTATTGCAGCGAAGTATCGTCATGCGATTTACATTATGATTATTGCTTGTATTGGTCAATTATCGATGGTTGATACATTTGCGCATATTCATTCACCTGTTCATATTTCTCTGATTCGTGGTCTGCTAGGAATGGGACTTGGTTTGATTCTTGGACTGGTTGCTGTGATTGCATGGCAAATCCTTGAAAGGTGTTGGAAAAAATGGCTACCGCTTCTGCGAAAATCGTAATCTCTGGCTACTATGGGTTCCGCAATAGTGGAGACGAAGCCGTATTAAAATCCATTTTGAATTCACTGGAAGATCAGGGTAAACAACAAGGTATTCAAATCGAGCCGATTGTATTGTCAGGTGATCCTGAATGGACTTCCAAAATGTATGGAGTACGCTCTGTAGGTCGGTTGAAGATTCGCGAAATTCGTCAATTGCTTAAAGAAAGTGATGGTCTGATCAGTGGTGGCGGTAGTTTACTTCAAGATTCTACAGGCATCATGACTATTCCTTACTATCTAGGTATTGTTCGTATCGCTCAATGGTTACGTAAGCCTGTGTTTATTTATGCTCAAGGTGTAGGACCTGTACAGAAGAAATTCTTCTTCTCATGGATTAAAAATAGTTTTAAACGAAGTGCTTATGTTTCTGTACGGGATCAGGAATCTGCTTTATTATTAGAAAAAATGGGGCTTTCTCGTTCAAAGATTGAAGTAGTTGCTGATCCTGTTATGGGATTACCGTTACCTACGACACGCAATCCTATCCAAGTTAAGTCTTTAACTCATGTAGGAGAAGCGAATATGGATTCGCTTCCTGTTGTGGGTATATCGGTTCGCTTTTGGGATAAACAGCGTCGTGAATTAGATGGAATAGCGGATGGTTTGCGCTTATTAAGTCAAGAATCACCGATTCATCTTCGCTTTTTACCTTTCCATTTGCCAGAAGATGAGCAAGCTTCTCAGTATGTTATTGATCGTATTGGGGATATCCGTGAGCATGGAAGTATGATAAGTAGCGCAGAACAAGTAACAGATCCACAACAAATGTTAGTGGAAGTTAGCCATTGTCATGCTATTATAGGTATGAGGCTTCACAGTCTTATCTATGCAGCATCTCAATCCGTACCTTTAATTGGCATATCGTATGATCCCAAAATCGATCAATTCTTGAATCGTTTACAAATTCAAGCCACAGGCACTAGTACAAAGGTGGATCCACTTCAATTGGCAAAAGAAACGAAAGTATTGCTAGATGATCAAGAAGGATGGCGTGCCAGCAAAGCTTCTTTTATTGAATTACTCAAACAAGATGCTGCTAGCCCTGCTCGTTTTATTGCTCATTATTATTTAGCACAAAGGTGATATATAATGAAAGAATGGAATACCATACCGACGGTTCCGATTTACGGGTTACAAGTATCCAAAATGAATATGGACGATACCGTTGAATATCTGGAACAAAGTATCAAAAAGGGTAAACCGCAGCAGATTATTACAGCGAATCCAATCATGATTATGACGGCTTTGGAACAACCTGCTTATATGCAAGTGATGAAAAATGCAGAATTACTTGTTCCTGATGGAGCAGGGTTAGTCTGGGCAGCTTCTACTTGTGGTCAACCTGTTGCTGAACGTGTAGCTGGATACGATCTATTACATCGTTTGATGGATAGAGGACAGGCGCTTCATTGGAAAGTATATTTACTAGGTTCAACACCTGAAGTGATTCAGGCGACAGCTACCCGGTTAAAAAGTTTATATCCCCATACTTTAGTTGTGGGTTATCGGGATGGATTTTTTGGCCCAGATCAAGATGCACAAATTATTGCTGAAATTCGTAGCCTTGCACCTGATCTTCTTTTTGTTGCAAGAGGAGCAGATACGCAAGAACCTTGGATTGGTACATACAAGCAAGAATTGGGTGTTCCGATCATTATGGGTGTAGGTGGAAGCTTTGATGTGATCTCTGGCAAAACCAAACGTGCACCAAAATTATTCCAAAAACTGCGTTTGGAGTGGTTTTATCGCTTACTTAAAGAGCCTACACGATACAAAAGAATGCTTGCGCTTCCGAAATTCGCATTAAAAGTGCTAAAGGACAAGGAAAACGTAGTAAAAGTTCATTAAATAGATGAAATTTAGATGAATATCGCCTAAAACGTGCTTAAAAGAAGTTTGGTGTTTAATTTCGAACGGAGTATAATTGGCTCCGTGAGATAAATTGGGGGTCGAAAAGCAAAATGTTAATCATTTTTATTCTCGGATTTGTTCTGGCGCTGGCATTGGCACTGGTTCTAACGCCGCTCGTCAAAAAGTTTGCAATTCGAATCGGAGCCGTAGATGTTCCTAATGCCCGTAAAGTGCATACGAGAATCATGCCAAGGCTTGGCGGACTGGGGATTTATTTAGCATTTACGATTGCTTTTGTTGCTGTCCTTCCGTTTTTGCCATTTGATCTACCTGCACGCGACGCTAATTTTATGAAAGCATTTTTTACAGCGGGTTCAATTATTGTATTGATCGGTGTACTGGATGACCGTTTTGAATTATCAGCTCGTGTTAAATTGTTGGGTCAAATTATTGCTGCATGTACAGTAGTATTCGGATACGGAATCAAAGTGGATTTTGTAAATATTCCTTTTCAAGATTCGTATTCTTCACTTGAAAACTGGATTGCAATCCCACTAACGATCTTCTGGATCGTAGGTGTAACGAACGCGATCAACTTGATTGATGGGTTGGATGGTTTGGCAGCAGGTGTATCTGCTATTGCGATCGGTAGTATTTTCACAATGTCATTGATTATGGGTAACTACCCTGTAGCGCTTTTATGTCTACTTCTTTTGGGAGCTATTGTTGGATTCCTTTACTTTAACTTTCATCCAGCCAAAATTTTTATGGGTGATACGGGATCATTGTTCCTCGGATTCAGTCTTGCGATGTTATCCTTACTTGGATTTAAACAAATCGCAGTTGTTTCTTTTATTACTCCGCTAATCATTATCGGTGTACCATTGTCTGATACCTTCTTCGCGATTATCCGTCGTTGGGTACATAAGAAGCCGATTTTTGCACCAGACAAAGGTCATTTGCATCATTGTCTACGCGAACTCGGATTAAGTCATCGTCAGACAGTATTATTGATTTATGGAATTGCAGCATTTTTCGGTGTTCTAGCTATTATTCAATCATCGGCTGCTATTAATGAAGCCAATTGGGTAACATTCCTAGTGATTTGTGTCATGATGTTTGTCCTTCAAATTGGAGCAGAGCTTATTGGTTTAGTTGGCAAAACAAGACGTCCACTTCTTGGATTGATTGCTCGCTTGCGAATCAAACCTGATCCAACTCGTGGAAGCAAACCTTAAATAATGTATTTTCTTCAAAATTAATAAAATAAATCATTTGTCGTAGATCGTTTGCTAGCAAAGGATCTCGGCGATATTGAAGCCTCTCTTTCTATAGAAAGAGAGGTTTTTTTGTATTGTTTTCTCTGAACTTATTAAAATATACCTGTAGGATGCCGATAAAAAGGGTAGACAGGTTATGCCCGCCATTAGTGAGTTGGAGCAGCGACCGAAATCAAAGGAGGAACATCATTTTGAAGAAAATACTATCGATGCTTATGGCGGTAGTTCTTATTGTAAGTAGTCTACCCCCAGGTTTAGGTGCAAAGTCAGCTAATGCTGCAACCGGAAGCTTTTTTATTTTCCCTAATGAGCAGTATGATATTGGAACACCAAAAATTGCTAATAGTGACAAACTTACGGTAACGGGTAGCTATAGTAATATCAATGCGAACTCGATTAGTTATGATGTAGAACAAATTTCTAAAAATGGTACAGCTGTTACAGTGATTAAATCCAATAAAGGACTAACTGGAAATATTAATGCTAGTACTTCTGGTGGTTCAAGCTTAACAATCTCCGATATTCCTTTATATGCAGGCTTAAACCGTATTACTTTTAAAGCGACACAAGGTGTTGCTTCACAAGTAGCCGAATCTATTTATGTAGAATACCGTGACGGTCCAACCATCTATAATTTGAATGCTACATTGGACAATGATACAGTAGCATTAAAAGAAAATTCTTCTGTTGTGTTAACAGCTGCCAAAGGCGGAATCAATGATGCACAGCAAACAGCAAATATGTCTCTTAGTGGTTCTGCACCGAATGCAGCCAAAGTTACTGTTTTAGTAAATGGTGGTAACAGTAGAACTTCTCTTGTATCAAGTTCTAACAATTATCAATTTACAGTGGCTCCTATAGCATTGAAACTTGGTAAAAATATTTTGACAATTCAAGCGATCAATGGAACACAAGTACTCGAAACAACACGTGAAGTTACATTCTATAATGGACTAACTACGTTCTATGATACGTATGCTCAAAGTGGAAGTTTAACTTCTGCAGATCTTTCGACATTCCCGGATTTCACAGTTTCGGATAATAAATTTGCAGTGACAGGTAAAATCGTTGTTCCTTTGACTAACAACACACGTCCTGCCAATTTTACAGATTATATTTCATACACGTTTAGTGGTACAGCGATACCAAGTACAGTAACTTCAGGTCAATATACAGGTACAGTAACACCAACTGTTATTGAAGATGAAAGTACTTCTGCATATGTAACACTAGCCTATACGATTCCACAAGATAATAGTCGTACGTTTGACTATGATAAAGGAATTAACTTATCTGTTCTTGCTAAAGGCGACTCCAGCAAAGGACTTGGTTTAACTTTACGCAATAGTACAGCAGCATATATTTCTAAAGTAAACTATTTATCTGGATATACAGCTAATACAAGTGATGCTTCTGCTAAAGCGATGATCGGAACAGCATTAGATGGAGCAAATATCTTCTCTTTACCAACAGCTTTAGAAGTATTGGTAGTGAATGGAGATGCTAATACAACGCTTAGCATTAGTAAAATTGTAGACAGTAACGGTAAAGCAGCGACTGCAAGTGATGCGTCTTATACACTAATTGACTCTTCTCCTGTAAGTGGAAGTACTGTACCTACGCAAAGATTGCTCTACAAACTTACCAAACTTCCAATCAGTGGAACACAAACATTAACTTTTAAAGCAACTAAAGGTGGAGCAGATACACCAGAAGTATCAGCGAAAGTAAATGTACTGTTTGGACCGTATGCTAACTTCAATAAAGCATATGATGGTATGGTTATTCAAAATAGTCAGAACGTTGCTGGTTCTGACGTGCGAATCATTACAAATACGTTAGATGATTTTTCTGGTAAATTACAGAATGTAACGAATCAATCAGATATTCGTTATACAGATGATGGCGCAAATAAACAAACTATATTCTTCTATGTGAATAATACAATTATTCCGCTTATTCCTGTAGATAGTAACAATCCCAATGACACTAACTTTAAAATTCCTGCCAGTGCTGTATCTAAAGCATACAATGCACTATTTTCAGGAGAGAATACGGTTAAAATTGTATTCAAAACAAATCAAACCTCTTATGAGAATGCAATTAAAATTAATTTAGTACCTACAGATGTACCTGTTATTCCTGTAGATACTACACTAGGTGTTTTCCCATTCAAATATTCAGGCGGTAGTGATGCTATTCCAACGGCTAAAGATGCTGACTTCACGATGAATGGAACAGCGTACACAACTAAACAAAAACAATTTAATGTGTATGGAACATTTGATTTTGTAGATTTAGGTACTAATAAGTCTAGCGTAGAAAGCGTACTTGCTGGTGATAAGTCGCTTACAAAATCAAACTATATTTTAAAAGTTCAGAAATCTGATGGTACTACTGTCGGAACATGGACATTGGAAGATAAATTTACTTCAACTACCAATGATGCATTTAACGCATCAGGTAAAGACAGTGGAATAAGTGTTTTCTATGATTACAGCAAGCAATCCTTTGCTTTTATCATTAGAAACCAGACAGTTGCAGAAGATGGAAGCCCAATTGTTTATAACTTTACTGTATACAATACAGGAACAGGCGGACCTAGCTCCTCTGCACGTATGGAAATCAGCAAACAAACAGATTCTTATCAAATTGTAAGACCACTAGAAGCAGAAAAATTGACAAACAGTAACTTTGTTGATGTAGTGGTTAACTCTAAAAATGCTACTTCTGTTGTAATTAATAAAGAGACTGCTGTTAAAGCTCCTTTCTTTACAGATCCTAATAGCACAACTAATCCGGAGTATCCAGATGCTTATCTTGTTACGGTTCGAGATTTGAAACCTAACAAAGATACTAAGATTCCGATTATTGTTACAATCAACGGCGAGCAAGTGAAAGCAGATATTACTGTTAAATATGTACCTACGAATATTCCAGGTGCAGAATTTATGCAAGATATGAAAACTTCTGCTAAAGTATTCGAAGGTGATTTGAATTTGAAATTTGCATCTGGAACAAACCTTATCCGTCGTGATATTGGTACAAGTGCTGATGACAAATTGAAAAATGAAGTCTTCTCCGGGCATAGCCTTCTATTTGGAATTGGTAATAGCCAGGATGGAGTTATCGATCGTTATAACTTTGAGTCTATTCCAACCAATATGGATGCTAAATTTAAAGTAGGACAACAAATTTTCGTAAGTCAGTTTAATAATCATTTCGTGAAAAGTAGTCCAGTGTATTGGATTGACCCAGGTCTAGCTGATGATATTACGACAAAAGATTATGATCCTACTAAATTAGGACAGAATCCTTACCAAGCTTCTAACTCTAAAATTCCAAGTTTCTATGAGCGTAATCCGCAAAATGAATTGGTTCCATCGAAACGTGGAACATTGACATTGTCTTATTCTGATAATGTCGCTGAAGACGCTGGTAAAGCTATCACTGTATTCTTCTTTGATCGTTCATTAGGTAACAGTACTGGACAATGGGAGAATCTTGGTGGTGTTGTAAACGCGAAGAGTCATACTGTAACTGTACCGTTTGACCGTTTTGGTTACTATGTGGTTGCCAAACTAAGTTATTCGTATACAGATATTGTTCAACATGATTATGCAAGAGATTATATGGAAGCTTTATTTGCCAAAGGTATTATGAAAGCTATTGATCCAGATACTTCTTTCGGAGCAGATCAATATATTACACGTGGTGAATTTACTCGTGCTATCGTCAAAGCAAAACAAATGCCATTTGATTATCAAGGTACCAAACACTTTATTGATGTAAGTAGTAGCGATAGTAATATTGCAGAAAATGCACTATACGATTATCGTTATATAGAAACAGCTGCGCGTGCAGGCTTTGTACGTGGTACTCAGCCGCAAGTATTTAGTCCTGGAGATAGTATCAGTCGTCAGGATGCAGCAGTAATTATTGCCAAAGCACTCAATCTTAAAATGGATACAGATCAAACGAAAATTGATGCAGGTCTACAAAAAATCTTCAAAGATGCTACATCTGTCGATCGCTATGCTAGAGCAGCGGTATTAGCTGTAGCCAAAAAAGGCTTTATCAATGGTTCTGCTATTGATGGAGATTCTAAAAAAGGCTTCAACTATTCTCCAACTGCAAAAATGTTACGTTCAGATACAGCAGTTATTTTAGCGAAAGTCATGATCAACGATAAAAAACTTCCTAAAATGTAATTTGTTACTAGAGAGGGTTCTTCAAGAGCTCTCTCTTTTTTTATGCAAAAATAATTATGCAAAGAGTGGTTTAAAGAGGTCAAAACGTGTTTAGTACTAATATAGTTATAAAAAAGTATTGTAGACAAAAGTGGCACATCTTCCTAAAGTGTAGTATGATAATTAAGGCTCTGTTTTGCGATATAATATATGTCGCAAAAAAACCAGAAAACTTTTTTTGAAAAACCGCAACTTTTTGAAGAAACCTGCGTCTACATATATGAACCCGATAAAACAAGGCAACATAATTGCTGACAGGTTATTAAATTGAGATTAACTTTTGGAATGTTTAGTCGATCTCAATGTGAAAAAATGTCTTTACGGCATCATTGACGCAATGTATAATAACTTCTGTGCACTGCGGTTTTTCGATTGACAAATATTCCGGTTACGATTTTCTGTGATTTTGTCACAGATATCATCATACAAAAAGGGATTTGCTTTAAACTCGGAGAGGGGGTGTAACGACTGATGAGTGACAAAATCCACAACAAACAAAAAAACAAAAAAAATGTTTATGATATTCAAGGAGGAGAACAAAAGTTTATGAAAAAGTCTACTAAAAAAGTATTAAACGTAGCAGCAAGCGCTGCTATGCTAGCAGGTATCGCTCCAGTAGCAGGTATCGTTGCTCCAACAGCAGCACATGCATCTGGTAGTTTTGATGTTTACAACGTACCAACACTAAGCACTGGTTCTGCAGATTCTATCCAATTGGGACGCGTTAAAGTAAACGTTGATCAATACACTTTGGATGGTACTTCTAAAGAATTAACAGTAACATTGCCACAAGGTTTTGAATTCGCTTCTGACTTTGAAAACACTACTGCTAATACACCTGGAGTAAACGGTTTTCAAGTACTAGGTTCTGACAACGGAACTTCTGTAACTGCTTCTGTTTACAAAATCGGAACAAGCAATAAATCTGCTAAAATCGTATTTAACGGTGCTAACGCTGCAGATGATACTGAATTGTTCTTGAACTTAAATAACATTAAAGCAACTGGTCCTAACACAGGCGATGTTAACTTGGCGTTCTCTGCTTCTACTGCAAGCGGTTTGCCAACTGGTAACGTTAAAGTAGCAACAGTAGTATCTTCTGGTCAAGTAGCTCTTGAAGCTAATGACACACAATCTAGCAGCGACGATTTCAACTTCACTTTGAAAGTAACTGAGTCTGTTGCAGCATCTTTGAAAACTGGTAACGCATTGAAATTCAAATTACCATCTGGTTTTGAATGGAATGCAGTAGGAACTTTCACACCTTTATATGGTGATTTGACTTCTGCAGATTTGACAACTTCTGTTGATGGAGATACTTTGACTATTGCAGCTACTAATACAGCAGCATTGTCTAGTACAGCTTCTTCTTTCAACTTAGATCTTGGATTCTCTGTTGAAGACGAAGATAAAGCTAAAGAAGGCGATATCACTGCATCTGTAAGTGGTAACTCTTCTGCTAATGTTTCTTCATTGGTAGTAGGTTCTTACGGACAATATGGTGGTGGCGTAACTGTAGCTTCTCCATCAACTGTAATTGCTGGTCAAGATGAGCAACAATTGGGTGACATCGTTGTTAAAGAATCCGTTGCAGGATCTTTCATCGCTGGACGTACAGTAACGTTGCAACTTCCTGAGGGTGCTCGTTGGCAGTCTGTATACGAAGACGGTACTGATGCAACAACTACTACTGGTTCTATCGATACTGCTAATGGTTTGGGACAACCAAACATCTCTTATACTGGTACTGATGGCCGTACATTGCGTATGACTTTCCCAACTGGTTCTGTAAACAACTCTAACAACAATGCTGGTTCTATTACATTGAAAGATGTTGAAGTAGCAGTACAACCTGGATTCAGTGGTGACTTGAATGTTGCTGTAGCTGGTAGCCAAGGTTTGACTGGTACAGTTAAAGTAGCAACAGCTACTCCATCTCTAACATTGTCTGCTTCTGATGCAACTTACAGTGCTGCAATCGGTTCTGATAGTGCAAACATCGGTAACTTGACACTTAAAGAAGGCGCAGCAGGCGCATTGACTGATGACGACAACGGTTTGGTAGAAGTTCTTCTTCCAGCTGGCGTAACATTCGGGTCTACTCCTACTGTATCTGTAACTTCTGGTGACTTGACTATCCGTAACGTATCTGTTGATACTTACAACAACAGTGGTACTCAAGGCGTAATGCGTTTCTACGTAGACAGCGAAAGTACTACTGCTAGTACTATTGCTATCAACGGCGTAAACTTGCGTATTGACCGTACTGTACCACAAGGTAACATTGTTGCTAAAGTACAAGGTGATGGCGCTGCTAACACTGCTTACCACGGTTTCGGTGATGTTACTCAAACTTGGAAAGATAGCTACCGTTATGCTGCACAAGGAACTATCGCAACTATCGGAACACAAGCTACAGGTGTTGAGTCTAACGCTGTAACAGCTATCTACACAATCGGAAGCACTGCTTACAAAGTAAACGGGGAAACTCGTACTGCTGAAGTTGCTCCTTATGTAGAAAATGGTCGCACTTACTTGCCAGTTCGTTACGTAGCTGAAGCATTGGGTGTAACTCCTGCAAACATCTTGTTTGACAAAGCAACTTCTATGGTTACTTTGATCAAAGGAGACCGCGTAGTTCAATTGAAACTTAAAACTAACCAATTGACTATCAACGGTTCTACAATCAACATGGATGTTAAAGCAGTAACTAAAGCTAACCGTACTGTATTGCCTATCGCTTGGGTTGGTAAAGCTCTTGACGCTACAGTAATGTACGATGCAGCTGCTAAAACTGTAACTGTAAACAGCAAGTAATATCTTCTGATATGAACACTGTCATATAGAAAGTATAACTACTTTCGCTTAGATACCTCGGAGCGGGCAACTGCTCCGGGGTATTTTTGTTTTATATGTTTATTTAAGGAGGATATAGTATGAAAAAGTATGCAACATGGCTAATGGCTACAGCTACGATTGGTATCGGGATTTGGGTAGGTAGCTCTCTTATCACGACTAGTAATGCTAGTAGTCAACTCGGTTCTGCGGATGATCCGGTAGTCACCAAAAGTTATGTAGATCAACAAATTCAAAAAGCATTGGGTGGAGGTACTAGTGGTTCTGTAGGTAGTACTACTACCAATAGTGGTACTAAAAACAATACACCTACTACACCTGTTTCTCCTCCTGCTACAACTCCAGCGAGTGTAACGCCTTCTCCTGTAGCAACGCCTACATTGACTACAAAAGTTGTAGAAATACGTCCAGGTAAAAAGTTGATAGCAGCAGCTGGGACAGAAGTCATTGTGCGTACCGGTAAAGCTGTAGTATACAGTTCTGATAAAAATGGAATTTTAGATTTGACGGCTGGAAGTGAAATGGGTGGGTCCCAAGCTATTCCTAATAATCATCTGCTTTTATTTCCAAGAGATGGACGCGGGGTGGAAGTGGCTATGACTCAAGGATATAATGCGACTGTTTTAGTGATCGGTGACTACAAAATTCAGTAAGATCATATTTCTATAAGAAAAATCTCAAGCTCAACTAGATAGATATTCTCTATCTGAAATAGAATAAAACAAAATAGTTAAATCTATGTTATGTTCTGAGTCATCCAGCTTATTTACAATTGACTATTAAATCTTTTACGTATAGAAAATATAGATTGTGGTATAATGATTAGCGTTTGACACCTGGTATTAAATACGTTAATATGACTGTTGAGGCTTGTATAGCAACCTTTTCCTTATGGAAAGGGTTCATTTTTTGTGTAGCAACTTTAGATTAATCAAGCTGTCTACACCGTGCTGACACCTTAATATCCATATGGGAGGTTGAAAACTCTTGTCTACTCTTAAGAGACATTTATTTACATCAGAGTCTGTAACAGAAGGACATCCAGATAAAATCTGTGACCAAATTTCTGATGCTGTACTGGATGCTTTTTTAGCTAATGATCCCAATGCTCGTGTAGCTTGTGAAGTAGCAGTGGCTACAGGTTTGGTGTTAGTTATCGGGGAAGTAAGTACCAATTCGGAGTATGTTGATATTCCATCTATCGTAAGAAATACAATCAAGGAAATTGGTTATACACGTGCCAAGTATGGCTTTGATTATAATACATGTGCTGTACTTACTTCATTAAACGAACAATCTGCTGATATCGCTCAAGGTGTTAACTCTGCATTAGAAACACGTGATACAGCTTTAATGGAGAAAGAAACAGAAAATATTGGTGCTGGTGACCAAGGTTTGATGTTCGGTTTTGCTACAAACGAAACACCAGAATTAATGCCTTTACCAATCGCATTGTCTCACCGTATCGCGCGCCGTTTGGCTGAAGTACGTAAAGATGGTACGCTAAATTATTTGCGTCCTGATGGTAAAACTCAAGTAACTGTAGAGTATGAAGATGGTAAGCCTGTTCGTATTGATGCTATCGTGGTATCTACTCAACATGCTGAAGAAACTACATTAGAGCAAATCCAAGCAGATATTCGTGAACACGTTATTCTTCCAGTAGTTCCAGCTGAATTGCTTGATGCAGATACTAAATACTTTATTAACCCAACAGGACGCTTTGTTATTGGTGGACCTCAAGGGGATGCTGGATTAACAGGCCGTAAAATCATCGTAGATACATATGGCGGCTATGCACGTCATGGTGGCGGTGCATTCTCAGGAAAAGATCCAACTAAAGTAGACCGTTCTGCAGCGTATGCAGCTCGTTATGTTGCTAAAAACTTAGTTGCTGCTGGTTTGGCAGATAAATGTGAAATCCAATTGGCTTATGCTATTGGTGTAGCTAATCCTGTATCAATCAGTGTCGATACGTATGGAACTGGTAAAGTAAGCGAAGAAAAAATGGTAGAATTGGTTCGTAACAATTTTGACTTGCGTCCTACTGGTATTATTCGCATGCTTGATCTTCGTCGTCCTTTATATCGTCAAACGGCTGCTTATGGTCACTTTGGTCGTACAGATGTTGAACTTCCTTGGGAACAAGTCGATAAAGCAGAATTATTGAAATCTCAAGCTGGACTATAATACATTGGTTCAACCACTATAGTTAGATAAAAGAAGGTGACTCGATTTTTTTTCGAGAAGCCTTCTTTTTTATGCTCAAAACCAATACCATTATTCGGAACTGGAACTATCATTCTATGTACCTTATATAATGTAGATCAGCTAGCAAGAAGTTAGCATTTCTCATGAGATTACAGAAAAATGATTGGTTTACCGTAACTTTTTGCTTCTATTGTAGTCTATATTCTTATGAGGTGTACTGTGTCGAAGTGGCATCTGTACTTAAACAACGTTATGATAAACAAGGCGAACATTATAAGAACTCTAAACACCAATCAAATGATCGACTGAATTTTCAACGAATAGGAGCGTTTTAACATATGACAGGCAAAACAAAAACAGCACGCAAATGGATGATTTTAACTATTGCAGGCTCGTTATGGATTCAACCCGCATTACAAATTGGTTTTACTCAGGTACCTTGGTTACCCACACACATTGCTAGTGCAGCTGAAACGACTCAATTGAATGAAAGCTACATAACTTCTGGAGCAAAGCTTTTGGAGTATCGTTACAAAACAGCTCGTTCTGGAAAAACGGTTTCTGTTTTGGCGGATGTTGTTAAAGTCGATTTGAAAAACCCATATGTCAATTTAAATGTAATGACCGGTAAAGGAAATCAATTTACAACGAAACAATCGGTTGAAGGTATGGCACAGGAAACAAAGGCAGTTGCTGGTGTTAATGGTGACTACTTTAATACAGCTAGTGAAGGCGTACCGATGGGAGCACAAGCTTCTGAAGGGGTATTGATGTCCAGTCCTTCTGAATTAAAAGGAATGTATGCTTTTGGTGTGACTAAAGATGGAACACCTATGATTGATCAATTTGCGTTTCAAGGTAAAGTTACTGCAGAAGATGGTTCTACGTTTGACCTAGCAGGAATTAACCAAGCTTCTTATATGACAGAACCGAACGGTACATTTAGCCATTCGAATACGATGTATATCTATACAGATGCTTGGAAAGCTATCGAGCGTCCTGCTAACAGTTCAACAACACCTACAGAAGTGCTTGTTCAAGGCGGAGTCATTACACAAATTTCTGTTAATGCTACGATTCAAAAAGTGGTTCCAAAAGGTGCTTATATTTTGCGTACCCATGGTAAAGCAGCTCAATTTGTACAACAACATATGAAAGTTGGACAAAAAGTAACAACAGACTATAGCCTACAAGCTAAATCTACAGGTAAAACGATTGATCCAACTACTTTGCAAATGATGATCGGTGGTCATACGATTCTGGTGGATCAAGGGAAACCAAGTTCCTTCTCTCGTAGTACAACAGCTATTGGTGGAAATCGTGCACGTACAGCTGTCGGTTATTCACAAGATGGGCGATACGCTTATATTGTAACTGTACAAGATAATGATAATAGTGCAGGTATGTCTTTATATGAATTGCAATCATTTATGTCTTCTATCGGTGTATGGAAAGGTATTAACTTAGATGGCGGTGGGTCAACGACTTTAGTTACACGTCCTTTAGGCGAGACACAAGCGGATCTGACGTTCGCAACAGAATATGGCGGTAACACTCAACGCAGTGTCGTAAACGGTCTAGGAGTCTATACAACAGCTCCACAAGGTAAAGTACAAGGCTTTAGTATTAATGGTCCTAAGCAATTATTGATAGGACAAACAGCTAAATATGAAGCTAATGGTTATGATACGTATTATAATCCGATCAGTACTGCTGGAATTAACCCATCCTGGAAAGCAGGAAGTAGCAATATTAAATGGACAGGTAGCGAGTTCAAAGCAACCAAAAATGGAACAGCTAAAATTATTGCTTCAAGCGGTGGCGTAAGTACAAGTATGAATGTCAATGTCGTAGGAGCTGAAGCTATTCAAAGTTTAGCTACAGCAAGTTCTACAGCTACATTGCAAGCAGGCACTACCATTGCCGTACCTGTAACAGCTACATTAAAAGATGGTTCTAACTTAACGATTTCTCCAGAAACATTAAAATGGGAATTTGTTGGATTCAAAGGTAGTGTGAAAGACGGACAATTAAGTATTTCTTCAGTAGATAGTGGTACTACAGTGGGATACGCTATTGCTCGCTATGATGGTTTCAGTACAATGATGGTATTGACTGCTGGCGGCGGAGCAACGAGTACATGGGAAGACTTTGAAAATCCGAATTATAGTGTTAGTTTCTTAGGAAATCCAAGTACAGTTAAAGGAACAGCTCAAGTCACACAAGGAACAGGCGATCATGCGAATTCTAAAGTGTTACAATTAACCTATGATATGACAGCAGGAACAAGTAAAAAATATGCATATGCTCAATTTGGTGGCACAGCAGGTAAAGCACTTACAGCAGGGACAACAGGTGTAACTGTCGATGTATACGGAGATAAGAGTTACAACTGGTTACGTGGTGAAGTAACTGATGCAAGTGGCAAAACCGTCTATATTGATTTTGCGAAAAGTATCAATTGGAGTGGTTGGAAAACACTAAATATTGATCTTTCTGGTTCAGGCATCGCTTATCCGGCTAAATTAAAACGTGTATATGTGGTAAATGTAGCTGAAGGACAAGATGAACGTGCAGCTACAGGAATGATCGCTATGGACAATATTCGTTTAACTGGTGCAGCTCAGGCAGCAACATATACGATGCCAAAAGGTACATTATCAATGACAGTGGGTAAAAAGACTTCAACACTAGATGGCAAAGCACAATCGATTGATGTTTCTCCAATGCTTAAAAATAATGCGACTTATGTGCCAGTTAAATATATAATGGATGCATTTGGTGGACAAGCGACATGGAATCAAAGTAGTCAAAGAGTGACGATTTTACGTGCAGGACAATTACTGGATTTAACTGTAAATAATAAAGCTTATGTAGCTAATGGTAAGCTGAAAAGTTCTACAGTTGCTCCTTTAGTCGTATCAGGAAGGACTTTAGTCCCGTTAAGATTGGTGTCAGAACAGCTTGGATTGACTGTAAAATGGGATCAGAAAACCAAGACGGTAAGCATCCAATCGTGATAAGTTATGATATGATAATACATGCATCATACAATTGACTTACAGAAATGGAGAAGATCGAGTGGAGTTCCACGCTGATGCAATAGATCACGTCATTAAGAATGCAACAAGTGTTATGGAAAATAGCAAATATCAAATCTTCGAGATTTTGGATACTTCGCGGAGTGAATTGCTCTCGTTAAATACAGAACTTGAATTGGTACTTCGTGAAACCACTGAAACGATTGAAAAAGTAGATCAGCTTGAAGTCAGTTATCGTAGTTCTCGGATTCGACTGACTGAAGTCAGCAGAGACTTTGTGCGGTATAATGAAGAAGACATCAAGCAAGCGTATGAACGTGCAACACAACTGCAATTGGATTTGATGATTTATCGTGAGAAAGAAATGTATTTAAAAGCAAGACGGGATGATTTACAAAAACGGGTGAAAAATGTAGAAAGTTCGATTGAGCGAGCTGAAACGATCGGCTCGCAGATGGGGGTTGTGTTAGAATACCTGTCTGGCGAACTTAATCAAGTCACTCGTATTTTGGAATCTGCTAAAAACCGTCAACTCATTGGACTAAAAATCATTCTTGCACAAGAAGAGGAACGTAAGCGAATTTCCCGGGAAATTCACGATGGTCCTGCTCAATTGCTCGCAAATCTAGTTCTTCGGACCGAAATTGTAGAAAGAATGATTACAAAGCAGGAATATAAGATGGTCCAGGACGAAATAGTAGATTTGAAGGGACAAGTGCGCTCTAGTTTAGAAGAAATGAGAAAAGTAATTTTTAATTTAAGACCGATGGCCCTCGACGATTTGGGTCTCATTCCAACTTTAAGGAAATATGTGCAAGATTTTGAGAATAAAACTCGAATCCGCACGATTTTCGAAACAAGAGGCAAGGAATATCGACTCACTTCTGCTATGGAAGCTGCGATTTACCGACTAGTTCAAGAAGCACTCACTAACGCGTCTAAACATGCTTATCCTACTTATGTAACGGTTATCATTACTTTCCAGTCACAAATGGTGAAGTTGATTGTAGAAGATAACGGACGCGGTTTTAAGTTGGATATGATAGAGCAAAAGACCAAAGATCATACTCATTTTGGATTAATTGGTATGCGGGAACGAGTAGAATTGCTTGAAGGAAGAATGGAAATCGAATCTGCCGAAAATCAGGGTACGAAAATCGTAATCCATATTCCGACGAACGTGGAAAAGTGAAAGGAGTAACAGAATGGAAAACCATGATTACGGCACTAAAAAGATTAAGATATTGCTAGCCGACGATCATCAGCTTTTTCGTGAAGGTCTAAAGCGTATTCTGAATATGGAGGATGACCTTGAAGTTATAGGTGAATGTGGAGACGGAATTCAAGTTTTAGAATTCTGTAATCATAATCCTCCAGAAGTTGTATTAATGGATATTAATATGCCGATCGAAAATGGAGTAGTCGCTACTGAGAAATTGCGTGAACTATTCCCTGATATTAAGGTTATTATTCTGTCTATTCATGATGATGAAAGTTATGTATTTGAAACATTGCGTAAAGGGGCTTCAGGATATCTGTTAAAAGATATGGAAGCTGAGTCTTTGGTCAATGCTATTCGTTCTGTTATGGAAGGACATGCTTATATCCATCCAAAAGTAACAGGCAAGTTGATTCAACAACTACGCCGCATGACATATACAAATGAATCTGGTGTTTTAACAGATAATAATAGCTCTGGCGATACAGGTGTTAAATTTGTAGCCGGTGACGATAATCCTCTTACACGCCGTGAAGCCGAAGTATTGCGTTTGATGGCAGAAGGTAAGAGTAACAAGATGATTGGTGAATATCTATTCATCAGTGAAAAAACAGTAAAAAATCATGTGAGTAGTATCTTGCAAAAGATGGAAGTTGATGATCGCACACAAGCAGTAATCAATGCTATCAAACATGGTTGGGTTACTCTTTAATTTGTAAGATAAACACACGTAAAAGTGAAGCACACTTTTCCTAGGAATAGGGAAGGTGTGCTTTTTTTGTTTTTATTTCTATATAGAAGGGAGAACAGGCATGCATATTGTTTTATACGCTATTAGAAAGTCTAAAGGATGGCTTTTTGAAATATCACTGGATCTTCGTATCGATCTCATCTGGTGGACTTCAGAGAAACGAAGAGATGAACGTGCTCAGAAAATAATCTGTATTTCTTCTGTGATACCTTTAGGTTGGGCCATACAATGCCAACAATATTTAGAACTTGATCATCGTGCAGATTGTTGGAGTCCTACAGAATGGAAGCAATACATAGAAAAATGGCTGTATAACCGTATACGAAATTATAATCATTCCCATATTCAATATAGTGAGATCCAGTCTGTTATTCCGATAGAGCAAATTCAGCTTTTGTGGGATGACAAGCTGGGTAAAACAGAGGATATTCCTTTTTTACTATCTACTATAGAAGAAAAGCAAAATGAAGGGACTCAATATCCTTTATCCTCGACTTGGAAAAAACAAGTCATGCTGGGAGCGATAACACTAGCAAAAATGATGACAGGCCGTTCTTTACTGGCTACTGAATACATCATGATGATGACAGATCAGCAAGTAGATAACATACAGGAGTGGAAAACATACACCCAGCTCGCTTATCTCACTCAATCACTGCGATTACTAACAGGTGTTCATATAGATCCTATTTTAGGTTATCAGTGTCAACGTTGTGGTAGCCACACTATGAATCATACACCCTGCGCCAGCTGTGGCAGTTCTGCATGTGCCTATTGTGAAACATGCCTAAATCTAGGTAGAAGCCGTGAATGTACATTATTAATTCAATCGGTATATGTAGCTTCATCACGTACGACCCCTTTTTCTACTATAGATATTCCTATCCATACAGAACATATACAAACAAAGTGGGGACTAAGTGATGCACAGACAGAAGCCACGACGAGTGCACTGCATTTTTTGATCGGTTCAGCAAATAGATTAAACCCAAAAGCTATGTTAAGTAAGTATCTATTCGCTACATCGTTCCTATATTTTATTAAAAACAAAAAGAAGTTTCCTAGGACTTCCTATTTTACACATAAACGTTTCCTACTTTGGGCAGTAACCGGTGCAGGCAAAACAGAAATGACGTTTCCTTTAATTGATAGCGTGTTAAAAAATGCAGGAAAAGTATTAGTAGCTACACCAAGACGAGATGTAGTTCTAGAATTAGCTCCGCGAATGGCGAAAGCTTTTCCTACCACAACGATGGCTGTACTCTATGGTGGAAGTGAAGATCGCTGGCAAGAAGCAGATCTAACGATCGCTACAACGCATCAATTACTCCGTTTTTCGCAAGCTTTTGATCTGGTTATTTTGGATGAGCTGGATGCTTTCCCTTTTCACAATGATCCTATGCTGGCTTATGCGGCTAACCGTTGTTGCAAATCGGATGGTGCTTTTGTGTATCTATCAGCCACTCCACCTACAGCTTTGCAAAAAGAGATTAAAAGAGGCACTCTTGCTCATGCTAAGGTGCCTGCTCGCTTTCATGGTCATCCTTTACCTGTGCCCAAGTATATTTCGATGCCGACAGTAAATAATGCTTTAAAAAAGAAGCAGTTAGCACATACTTTATTAAAACAATTGCGTTACTCGGTAACACGTCAAGCACAGATCTTTGTATTTGTATCACGAATCGCTTTGATAGAATCTCTGGTTGAACTTTTACAATCCTATTTTCCACAGCTTTCTATAGCAGGTACTTCTTCTCAAGATGTTGAACGAGCGAATAAGGTTTTACTTTTTCGTGAGCAACAGATACGAATACTGGTAACGACAACTATTTTGGAACGAGGTGTGACTATTCCGTATAGCGATGTTTATATTTTAGATGCTGACAGTGGTTTATTTGATGCAGCTTCTTTAGTACAAATGGCAGGACGAGCGGGAAGATCCAAAGAAGATCCGAAAGGCCTTGTTATTTTTGCATCCAAGCAATGGACGATTGAGCAGAAAAAAGCTGTAGCTCAAATCAAACTTATGAATCGTATAGCTAAGCGTAAAGGCTATCTACATCTATCGAAATCAACAGATATTCGTTAACAAAGGAGTTATTGGCAATGTTAAAGCAAAATCGTTGGCAGACATGGTTATCTTATCTGCACCCACAATATACTGCGTGTATGACTTGTCATAAAAAAGCACCTCTTATGAAAAGGTATCCTCAAATATGTGAAAAATGTGCTTTAGCTATTCCGTGGATTACACAACAACAATGTAAAGTGTGTGGACGAGGAGAATACTGCCCTGATTGTCAGCGTAAATCTGCTTTTCAGCGCTATTTTATGTTTAACCGTAGTGCTGTCTATTACAATGATACGATGAGACAGTGGATAGCCGATTATAAATACCGTGGTCAGGAGCGCTATGCCCCACTACTAGGTAAGATGATGATTGAAGCTTACCAGCTAATGAAACGAGAAATGATAGAGTTTTATCAAAAAAGGTGGAATATCGATATAGTCACCGGGGTTCCTGTAAGTTCTACACGATTAATACAGAGAGGTTTCGATCAGGCAGCTGTGCTGGCAGAATATTTAGCTACTTATGAGCATTTATCCTATATCCCTCTTCTAGTAAGGCAGCGAGATACGTTAAAGCAAAGTTCACAAGGTCGTCAGGCACGTCTTTTAAATATGCAAGAAGTATTCAGTTATGCACCTCATACACCACAATGGTTGGCGACCTACCAGTCTTCAACGTTAAACATACTATTGGTTGATGATATTTATACCACCGGTAGTACCATTAATAATTGTGCCAAAGCATTAATTGAAGCAGGAAAATGTCATCAGATAGATATACAAGTGTTTAGCTTAACATGGGCTCGCTCTTAAAAATGATTCTAGAATCACTCTAGTCTATTTTGAGAACAATTTAAAAGAATCTATTAAATAAATCGTTAATTTGAGGTTTATTATTAATAAATGGAGCTCTATTGTACGATATAATATAAATAAGAGCTTAAATGATAAAGATACAGTGTAATGATTAGGAGGCGGTACGGGATGAACTTAGCTAATTGCCCACGTTGTGGTAAATTGCATGTTATGAACCTCAGAGGAATCTGTGGTAATTGTATAAAAGAAATTGAATTCCAATATGAAGATTGCATCAAGTACTTACGTGAACATAAAGGAACAACCATCACTGAATTATCTGAAGCAGTGGAAGTGCCTGTGAAGCAAATCACACAGTTTATTAGAGAAGGACGTATTTCTATCGCACATGCGCCTAATATGTCTTATGCGTGCGAAGTATGTGGTAGTCCTATTCGTGATAGTAATATGTGTGATTCTTGTCGTTCACGTCTTAACAAAGATATCCAACATGCTTATGAAGATGATACAGTAGCTAAAAAAGAAGAAGCACAAAAAACCCAAGGTACCTATCGGGCAGTCGACAAATTCCGAAATATGTAAAGAAATTTCCATATACAAGTCAAATAACGACAATATTTAGTGCTATATGAGTGATTCAAGTTGCATACCTGTGCAGGATTAGGACTTAAGCAATGAGAAATGTCGCTTTATAATTAACCACTTTATAACTATAAAAATTACTTCGAAAATGTCCGATAATCTTAGTAAATACTAAATCGGTTGTCTATATGATATCAGGAAAACAACCTTTTGCTTATCACCCAAGATTCCTGATATCAAAAAAAGAACGTCCTATACCAAATAGGAAGTTCTTCTCAACTAAAATTACTAAGGAGCGTGTCAACCATGAAAATTAACGAAACTAACCGCGTAAGTGCAATTAACCCATACCAAAGAGCAGCAGAAGCAAAATCGGTAACTAATGATAAAAAAGCAAATCGTAAAGATGAAGTGTCAATCTCGCCGGAGGCAATGGAAATGTTACAAGCAAACAGCACACAAGCTTCTGCTAATGCAGAACGTGCTCAAAAAATTCAAAGTGTCAATCTCGCCGGAGGCAATGGAAATGTTACAAGCAAACAGCACACAAGCTTCTGCTAATGCAGAACGTGCTCAAAAAATTCAAAGTCTGAAAGAACAAGTATCTTCGGGTACGTATAATGTGGATGCAGGCGCGCTTGCAGATAAGCTGTTGCCTTTCCTAAAAGGAACGGGGAATTAATCAATGAGTAGTGAGACTTTGCAGCAACTGGTGGCAAAGCTCGATCAAATGAATGATTGTCATATGCAAATGATCGAGCTCGGTGAGCGCAAAAAGCAAGCTGTTATCAAAAATGAAGTAGAATCTATGATTGCTATTATGAATCAGGAATCTAAATTAGCGAAATTTATTGACCATGAAGAACAAGAGCGTGAAGAGATTGTACATGCATTTTTGCTAGAACGTGGTATTAAGTCTAAGCTACGTTTAAACCTTACGGAGCTAGCTCGTCTAGTATTTGATCCGGAAGAAAAACAACTCCTTCTTGAAGCTCGTTCTCGATTGTCCGCCACCCTGCAAACTCTTCAACAACTCAATGAACTCAACAAGCAACTGATTCAACAAGCTTTGGATTATGTGGACTTCTCATTGGAAATGTTGGCACTTGTACCGGAACAAGATTTAACTTATCAACATCCGGCCGATAAAGCTTATGGAGCTACGCGTTCTGGACTATTCGATACGCGTGGATAAGATTAGGAGGAAAACATGACATCTACATTTCATTCAATAGAAACGTCCAAACGGAGTTTGGTGACAACGACCGCCTCGCTGAGTACAGTTTCTCATAATATTGCTAACGCTGATAGTGCAGGTTATTCACGCCAAGTCGTGCATACTAGTGCTACAAATCCTTTAGAAGCAGTTGCTTTCAAAAACGCTACTTCTGCTGGACAAATTGGTACAGGGGTAGAAGCAACTTCTGTGCAACGTGTACGTTCATTATTTTTAGATACTCAATTTCAAGGTGAAAATTCTTCATTAGGTAGTTGGGATATTCGTTCAGATACTTTGAACAAATTAGAAACAATTGTAAATGAACCATCGGATACAGGTTTACAAACTGTCATTAATAACTTCTGGAGTTCTTGGTCTGACCTTAGTAACAATCCACAAAGCACAACCAACCAAAAGATTTTGAAAGAGAACACATTGGCACTAACAGATGCTATGAATCAAATGAGTAAACAGTTAGATGCACTCAGCAACAACTTAACTTCAAGTGTAAGTTTAGACTCGACTACAATCAATTCTCTACTATCTACAGTAGGGAGTCTGAATAAAAGCATTATGTCAGTGGAATCTCAGGGCAATGATGCCAATGATTTACGGGACAGCCGTGACTATGCTATAGATCAATTATCCAAATACGGCAATGTACAAGTAACTCAATTATCAGATGGATACCAAGTTAACTTTGGTGGACAAAATGCTGTAACAGGTACTACTGTAACTCCAGTTACAGCGGCTTCTTTGCAAACAGCTTATGAAGGTGGAACTCTTTCAAGTGGTGAAGTACATGGATATCTTCTTTCTAGAGATACGTACGTAGCTGATTATAAGAGTCAACTGAACCAACTTGCTAATACACTGGCAAATGGCGATCTTACTGTGAAATTACCTTCAGGATCTGTCATTCCAGAAGGAACTGTTCTAAATGGAGTAACTTATTCTACAGCAGCAGGTAATCGTACTCTAACATCTGACCTCACAGTTACCGTTAAAGGTATTAATGGTCTTCATCAATTAGGATATAACAGTTCAGGTAAAGCTGGCGGAGACTTCTTTGGAACAACTGATGGAAGTGGTACCGTTAACGCAGGTAACATTACGATGAATAAGACACTACAAGATGACGCAAGTCAGATTGCATTCTCCTTACGTACAACAGGAACAGGTGCGAATGAAAAAGTGGTTACAGGTAATGGTGGTCTTGCACTGTTAATGACTGAACTTCAAAACACTAAAATGGATTTCGGTGGAGCTACACCTACAACAGTACAAGATTATTTCAATGGTATTGTAGGTCAAATGGGTGTAGATTCTCAAGAAGCTACTCGACAAGCAGCGAATGCCAAAACATTAACAGACCAAGTAGATGCAAGTCGGAAATCTGTTAGTGGTGTATCACTGGATGAAGAGATGACAGATTTAATTAAATTCCAACATGCCTATAGTGCTGCTTCCCGTTTTATGACTACTTTTGATCAATTATTAGACAAATTGATTAACAGTACAGGTAGAGTCGGACTTTAATAATTAAGGAGTAGAGAAGCTATGGGAATGCGTATAACATCAAACATGATGTCTTCACAAACCGTGAGGAATCTGAATAACAATCTTTTAAATATGGATAAGCTTAGTAATCAGTCTTCTACAGGACGAAAAATTAATAAAGCTTCAGATGATCCTGTAGGAACAACGTATGCTCTTCGCTATCGCGCGGAGTTAGCGGCTAATCAACAATATACAAGTAATACAGATGAAGCTAAGAGCTGGTTAGATTATTCGGATACAGTTATGGGTCAAGCAGGCGATGTGATGACTCGTATCAAAGAATTGACCGTTCAAGCAGGAACAGGAACAACAGATAGTAGTGGACTGACAGCAGTTAAGGATGAGCTAGAGCAATTGAAAGGCCAGCTTGCCAATATTGGTAATAGTCAGTTAACAGGTAAATATATTTTTAATGGACAACAACTGGGTGAAGAACCGTATACATTATCAGATACAGTCACAAGTCTAACTGATGTAGTAACAGATACAGGACAAGTCACTTATGGTATCAGTGAAAATGTATCGCTAGGAGTAAGTACTTCAGGTAATGACTTTTTTGGTTCTAAAGCAGACACAGATAATGTTTTTGCTATGATCGATCGCTTAACAACGGCGATGAATAATAACGACCATGCAGCGATTAGTGCAGAGTTACCAAACATTGAATCTAGAGCAACCAAAATGTCCGCTCTTCGTTCAGAAGTAGGTGCCAAAACTAACCGTATAGAACTGATCCAAAGTCGACTTGAAGATCGTGATCTTAATGTATCCACATTGCAATCCAAAGTTGAAGATGCAGATGTAGCTGAGACACTTATCAAAGCAACAGCGGCTCAAACAGTATATCAAGCAGCACTTAAAACGTCGGCTTCAGCGTTACAACTATCTTTAGTTAATTTTATGGGATAAACTTATATATAATTCAAAAGGCTATGGACCACCTTGTCCGTAGCCTTTTTCTCAAAAAAAGGAGGAATAGACTTACATGTCCGATTCACAAACGGCTACTAACCAATCTACGACTGAAAAAGAAGGAGTATATACTTTTTCTAAAGGAATTCCTGGTTTTCACGAAATTACAGAATATATGGTTGTTCAACAAATTACACCGTTTAGCTTATTACAATCAGCTTCACATCCCGAAACGAGTTTTATTATGATTGATCCATTTGTATACTACCCTGATTATGAATTTGAATTACCACAAGAAGTGGTAGATGAATTAGGTATTACAAAAGAAGAACATGTGGTTATTCGTAATATTGTGTCATGGAATAAAAAAGCGGAACATCGTACCGTTAATTTAGTAGCACCCATTATTTTTAATATCGATAATCATCAAGCTAAGCAAATTATTTTACAGAATACGCAATACACGATAAGACATCCATTACAACCTAATGTAGCAAAAGGAGGCGAATCCTAATGCTGGTATTATCACGTAAAAAGGGCGAATCGATTGTGATCGACGATCAAATCGAAGTGACTATTCTAGCTATTGATGGAGATACGATCAAGTTAGGAATTGCGGCTCCTAAAAATATTGATATTCATCGTAAAGAAATTTATGAAGCTATTCAATTAAGTAATCAAAGCGCCGCTGTAGGTTCTGAATTTTTGAAAGATTGGTTAAGTGAAGAAACTACAGAAAAGAAATAATAATATTACTTTTTGAGAAAAATTAAAATAGATTTCTAAAATCTATAAAAAAACAAAAAAAAATACCGATATAAAAAATAGAGCGACAGAAGTACTTGAGGAGCGTACGGCCTCAAGCTTAATCGCCAAAAAAACCACATGGATGTGGGATAACCGAATTCAAGGAGGAAATAACAATGATTATCAATCACAATATTCCAGCTTTAAACACGCAACGCAACATGGGTATGAACAGCACAGCGGCAAGCAAAAACATGGAGAAACTATCATCCGGACTACGTATTAACCGTGCAGCCGATGATGCAGCAGGACTATCCATCTCTGAAAAAATGCGCGGACAAATTCGCGGATTAGAGCAAGCACAACGTAACGTACAAGATGGTATCTCTTTCGCACAAACAGCAGAGGGTGCAATGAACGAAGTCAGTTCAATGCTTGGACGTATGAAAGAATTGAATGTTCAGAAAGCTAACGGAACATACAGTACTGGAGATAAATCCAATATCAATGCTGAGTTGAAACAATTGGGTACACAAATTGATAGCATCATGAGTAATACTACTTTCAATGGTATCAAAATTACATCTGATGTTACAGTTCAAGCAGATGATAGTACTTTCAAAATCACTATTTCTGGTGTTAAAACAAGTGGATTTAAAGGCTTGACTGCAAGTAGTACACTTTCTTCTATCAGTTCTGCGATTGAAAAAGTAGCAACACAACGTGCGAACTTGGGTGCTGTACAAAACCGTTTGGAATACACTTCAAACAACTTGGGAACAACGGTAGAAAACTTAACAGCATCTGAATCACGTATTCGTGATACAGATATGGCTAAGGAAATGGTAGCATTGTCCAAAAATAACATTTTGGTACAGGCTTCCCAATCGATGTTGTCACAAGCAAACTCTTCACCACAGGGCGTATTGTCCTTGCTTCGTTAATATTAGTTTTTGGAAAAAGACCTTGCTCTGGCAAGGTCTTTTTTTGTATGTATCTTTATAAAATGATTTTGATCGAGATAAAATATAATGTATAGAATATGAATATTGCTATACATACTTACTAAGAGGATACCGATATAAAGAGTAGAGCGAAAGAAGTACTTGAGGAGCGTACGGCCTCAAGCTTAATCGCCAAAAAAACCACATGGATGTGGGATAACCGAATTCAAGGAGGAAATAACAATGATTATCAATCACAATATTCCAGCTTTAAACACGCAACGCAACATGGGTATGAACAGCACGGCAGCAAGCAAAAACATGGAGAAACTATCATCCGGACTACGCATTAACCGTGCAGCCGATGATGCAGCAGGACTATCCATCTCTGAAAAAATGCGCGGACAAATTCGCGGATTAGAGCAAGCACAACGTAACGTACAAGATGGTATCTCTTTCGCACAAACAGCAGAGGGTGCAATGAACGAAGTCAGTTCAATGCTTGGACGTATGAAAGAATTGAATGTTCAGAAAGAAAACGGAACATACAGTGCTGGAGATAAATCCAATATCAATGCTGAGTTGAAACAATTGGGTACACAAATTGATAGCATTATGAGTAATACTACTTTCAATGGTATCAAAATTACATCTAATGTTACAGTTCAAGCAGACGATAGCAAATTCCAAATTACAATTAGTGGTGTTAATACAGCTGGATTTAAAGGTTTGTCAGCTGGTACTTCACTTTCTTCTATCAGTTCTGCGATTGAAAAAGTAGCAACACAACGTGCGAACTTGGGTGCTGTACAAAACCGTTTGGAGTACACTTCAAACAACTTGGGAACAACGGTAGAAAACTTAACAGCATCTGAATCACGTATTCGTGACACAGATATGGCTAAGGAAATGGTAGCATTGTCTAAAAACAATATTTTAGTACAGGCTTCGCAATCGATGTTGTCACAAGCAAACTCTTCACCACAGGGCGTATTGTCCTTGCTTCGTTAATCGTAAATGTTGGTTTCAAAAGCTCTGCTTTATGCAGGGCTTTTTTTATCCAATAAAACTCATTATTAGATCAATTAAAATAATTATTACAAATATATATATATTCATTACAATGCTATACACAAAGGTACGATAGATGTCGATATAAAGAATAGAGCGAAAGAAGTACTTGAGGAGCGTACGACCTTAAGCTTGATCGCCAAACTAAACCACATGGATGTGGGATAAACGAATTCAAGGAGGAAATAACAATGATTATCAATCACAATATTCCAGCTTTAAACACGCAACGTAACATGGGTATGAACAGCACAGCGGCAAGCAAAAACATGGAGAAACTATCATCTGGACTACGCATCAACCGTGCAGCCGATGATGCAGCAGGACTATCCATCTCTGAAAAAATGCGCGGACAAATTCGCGGATTAGAGCAAGCACAACGTAACGTACAAGATGGTATCTCTTTCGCACAAACAGCAGAGGGTGCAATGAACGAAGTCAGTTCAATGCTTGGACGTATGAAAGAATTGAATGTTCAGAAAGAAAACGGAACATACAGCTCTGGCGACAAAGCAAACATCAATGCTGAATTGGGTCAATTGGGTAAACAAATTGATAGCATCATGAGTAATACTACTTTTAATGGTATTCACATTACAAGTAATGTTACAGTTCAAGCAGATGATAGTACTTTCAAAATTACTGTTTCTGGTGTTAGCAGAACTGGTTTCTCTAGTCTAGGTTCGGGTACTGCACTTTCAGACATCAGTAAAGCAATCGAAAAAGTAGCAACACAACGTGCGAACTTGGGTGCTGTACAAAACCGTTTGGAATACACTTCAAACAACTTGGGAACAACGGTAGAAAACTTAACAGCATCTGAATCACGTATTCGTGATACAGATATGGCTAAGGAAATGGTAGCATTGTCCAAAAACAACATTTTGGTACAGGCTTCACAATCAATGTTGTCACAAGCAAACTCTTCACCACAGGGCGTATTGTCCTTGCTTCGTTAATCGTAAACGTTGGTTTCAAAGGCTCTGCTTTATGCAGAGTCTTTTTTTATACAAAGAAATAAAATTAAATGAATATATTAGTTAAAACTATTAATTAAATTATTATAAAAGAGGATATGCTATACATAAAGGCAGAATAGATGTCGATATAAAGAGTAGAGCGAAACAAGTACTTGAGGAGTATACAGCTTCAAGCTTGAGCGCCAAACTAAACCACATGGATGTGGGATAAACGAATTCAAGGAGGAAATAACAATGATTATTAATCACAATATTCCAGCTTTAAACACGCAACGTAACATGGGTATGAACAGCACAGCGGCAAGCAAAAACATGGAGAAACTATCATCCGGACTACGCATCAACCGTGCAGCCGATGATGCAGCAGGACTATCCATCTCTGAAAAAATGCGCGGACAAATTCGCGGATTAGAGCAAGCACAACGTAACGTGCAAGACGGTATCTCTTATGCACAAACAGCAGAGGGTGCAATGAACGAAGTTAGTTCAATGCTTGGACGTATGAAAGAATTGAATGTTCAGAAAGAAAACGGAACATACAGTGCTGGAGATAAATCCAATATCAATGCTGAGTTGAATCAATTGGGTAAACAAGTAGATAGTATTTTAAGCAACACTACATTCAACGGAATCAGTATTGTTGGTAGTGGCGTTAAAATTCAAGCAGATGATAGTAAATTTACTATTACTGTTTCTGGTATTAAAACAAGTGGATTTAAAGGCTTGACTGCAAGTAGTACACTTTCTTCTATCAGTTCTGCGATTGAAAAAGTAGCAACACAACGTGCGAACTTGGGTGCTGTGCAAAACCGTTTGGAATATACTTCAAACAACTTGGGAACAACCGTAGAAAACTTAACAGCGTCTGAATCACGTATCCGTGATACAGATATGGCTAAGGAAATGGTAGCATTGTCTAAAAACAACATTTTGGTACAGGCTTCCCAATCGATGTTGTCACAAGCAAACTCTTCACCACAGGGCGTATTGTCCTTACTGCGTTAATACGAAAAATAAGTACTCAAGACTCTGCCTATGGCAGGGTCTTTTTACTTATTTATGCGATATACCTTAAAGAATCACCTGTAAAGACCGATATAGATAGTAACAGACTAAACAGACCACTAATAGAATAAATGATAACTTACACATAACAATATTGAATAAGGAGGTTCTGCATGGATCCAATTATGTCTTCAAGCAATATGGGAAGTACGATACCCACTCCAACGACTGTAATCAAAAAAGAAGTGAGTCCATCTCCGCAACCCAATCAAGCACTTGAACAAGCGATTATAGCTGCTTCTCAACCTACACAGTTGACTAAATTACAAAATCAAGAGCAGGCTATCAAAGATTTGCAAAGAACAATTGATGCTATACAGGGCCCACAAAAAGCGTTTGAGATTTCGGTACATCAAGAAACGCATGCGATTATGATCAAAGTGAAAAATAAAGAAACAGGCGATCTGATCCGGGAAGTACCTTCCGAAAAAGTATTGGATGCTTTAGCAAAATTAATGGAAGTTACAGGGCTTATTGTAGATAAAAAAGTATAGGAGGAAAACAATATGGTTACAAGAATAACAGGTTTAGCCAGTGGTATGGATATTGATGCAACGGTTACCAAATTGATGAAGGCAGAAAAAGCACCATTAACTAAGCTGACACAAGATAAACAATTGGTTGAATGGAAACGTGAAGGATACCGCGATGTTAGTACTAAATTAGTTTCCTTTTTGAATGATAAACTAAACAATTTAAGTCTGAGTAGTTCGATTAATGCTCAGAAAGCAACAATAACGGGTAACTCAACAGCAGTGTCTGCGACAGCAACGGGATCAGCAAGTGGTGGGGTACTAAATATATCAGTACAAGGTTTGGCTTCAGCAACAAATGTAACATCAAATACAGGAGCAGGTGCTCATGCAGGTACAGAAGCACTTTCTAATGTTTATAGTGGTACTGATCCGGTAGTCATAAACGGTCAAACTATTAATATTGAACCTACAGACACGATCAATTCTTTTATACAAAAAATTAACTCTAACAAAGATGCTGGTGTTACAGCCGTATTTGATCCAAATAGTGGTAAAATGTCTTTGACCAATAAAGCGACTGGTAATTCTCCATTAACTTTTAGTGGTGCAGCGCTTGAAGCCTTTGGAATCAAAGATGGTAATGTCACAAGCAATTTGGGTAAAGATGCAGAACTTACAGTGAACGGATTAGCGATTACACAGAAATCCAACTCATTTTCAATGAATGGTGTAGATATTACGCTAAATACAGTCACACCGGCAGGACAAACGACTCAAGTTTCTGTTACTCCAGATACGGATACATTAGTTAAAAGTGTACAAACTTTTGTGGATGCTTATAATGATGTCCTCTCTATGCTTAATTCAAAAGTAGGAGAAGAACGTTACAAAAAATACGCACCACTTACAGATGAACAGAAAAAAGATTTAAGTGACGATGAGCAAAAGCTTTGGAACACCAAAGCTAAGAGTGGTATGCTCAAAGGCGATGATATGTTGCAACAAACGATTTCTACTATGCGTACAGCAATGATTCAAGGGGTTACACTAAGTGATGGATCTAAAGTGAACTTTGCTCAATTAGGAATTACCACAGGAACATATGAGACACGTGGTAAGCTCTCATTGGATACAGAAAAACTTAAAACTGCTTTAGCAAAAGATCCTAATATTGTAAACAACTTTTTTGGAGCACAAGATTCAGCTACAAGCTCTACAAATAAATATACGGATCAAGATGGTATGTTAAGCAGAATGAAAAAAATTACGAAGTCTTCACTTGAGAGCTTAGCCAGTACTGCCGGAACATCTCGCGTAAGCAGTGACGCTAACTCTACGTTCTTAGTGAATAGCTTAATGGGAACACAATTAACAGGTATGGACAGACGTATTTCTGATTGGAATAGTCGTTTAAATACAATTGAAACTAATTATTATAAGAAATTTACTGCAATGGAAACTGCTATCAGCCGATATAATAACCAGTCGACAAGTCTTTCGAGTCTTTAACTAAGGAGGTGATAGAGTGATTAAATCACCCTATCAAAAATATCAACAAGCTCAGGCACAGACAGCTTCAAAACCGAAACTTCTTATTATGTTATATGATGGTGCTATTCGATTCGTTAAAGCCGGTGTTGAAGGAATTAATGAAAGAAATTATGAAAAAGCAAATAATAACTTGTGTAAAGCACAGGCAATCGTACATGAATTAATATCATCTTTGAACTTTGATTTTGCAATTGCTAATGAATTAATTGTCATTTATGAATATATGCTTCACTGTCTGATTGAGGCAAACGTGAAGAAAAATGTTGATCTTGCTGAAGAAGTATTGATCCATCTTTCAGATTTGCGTGAAACTTGGTTAGAAGCAAGCCGACTTCCAGAAGCTGCAAATGGTGTGTAATAATGAATACTATAGAGAATCTAAAAGATCTTTTAAAAGAGCTTGATCAGTTAACACAAGAAATCGTCAGCCGTCTTCATGTTATTAGTGAAGAGGAAATGTTAGATTTTATAGACCAACGTGAAGCTATTGTTCAACAAATGCAAAGTTATCGCGATGCTGTTACTGATCAAGATCGAATAGATATTCAGAAGATTTTAGATTGCGATTTGTTAATCATGAATAAATTGAATTCTTTTAAAGATCAAGCTGGCAACTGGTTGGAAAAGCAAGGAAGTATTCGAAGTCAGCATACTGCCTATCATCAAAATTATGTAACAGATAGTTTTTTTATAGACCATCTCAAATAAATGGAATAAAAATCCACCTTTGTCTACACCGAAAAGGTGGATTTTTGTATGTAAATGTTCACTTCAATCTCTGTAATTCCGATATACTACATATAGAAAGTAAATACACGAGCGAATGGTGGTATGATAGTGTCTAATTTAGAACTGAATATGGAAGTGCTAAATCAACGTTTTAAACATGTAGCTCAAAAGATGCTTGTGATTGAATCGGATGATATAAAAGATAAAAAATTTGTTCAAGAACCATGGGATAAAGATGAGAATTGGTTAGAAGCAGTAAGAGGATCTGTTGAAGATTTGAATATCATTTTTGTCTATGGTTTTGGCCAGGGCTTAGGTATAGCAGACCTGTTAGAAATGTATCCGAATCGTTGGTTATTTGTATATGAACCGGATGAGCAAGCTTTCTTGAATTCAATGAAAGAGTATGATTTTCGTGAATTGCTAAATCATCCTAACTTGCAATGGGTTTCTGTTGGAGAAACACAGTTAAACATGTTGTTTTATCTAGTCTGTAGCTATATGAATCAAGAGATGGCATTTGTTGCGTTAAGACATTATCTAGATAATGATATGGATGTATTACGGGAAGTGAAAGAGGATTTTAAAGAATACAATATCACGTTTAATTCCAATAAACTAACACAACAGTTTTTCCAAGAAGATTGGCTTCGTAACGGTTTATATCAAATGGCAAGTATGCTGTTCACTCCAGCACTTGAAGAATTACAAGGGCAATTTAAAGGAGGTACAGCTGTTGTCATCTCATCTGGTCCTTCTTTGCAAGAAGATATAGAGTGGATTACACGTCTAAAACCACATGCTCTTATCATCGCTGCTGGGTCCAGTATTCAAGCATTGGTTAAAAATGGAATAAGACCTCACTTAACTGTAGTTATGGACGGTGGAGTCATTAATAATAAAGTCTTTGAAGATCCGAGAACTTTAGAATCTCCACTATTGCATACATCATCTGCTTATTATGAAATATCCGAGCGTAAATCTAATCATTTAATTCACAGTATTATGAAAAATGATGTAGCTTCTCAATACTTTATGGGATTACCTGAAGAGGAAGTTATTATTTCTTCTACACCGACGGTAGCAGGAACCGCGATGCAAGCAGCGATACGTTTAGGAGCTACTCGTATTATTATGATGGGTCAAGATTTATCTTTTCCTGGAAATAAATATTATGCTGATGGTGTAAATCATGTTAGCACTGAAAGAGCTAACTCTGATGTTGAGACAGCTAAGATTCAGGTGCTTAATGTAAATGGTACCTATAATACGACAAATCAGAGTTTTATGTTTATGAAAGACTCTCTAGAGGATTTAGTTACGGCTTTTACAGATATTGAATTTATAAATTCTACACGAAATGGTGCATCTATTGAGGGAACAGTCTGGATGCCTATAGAAGAAATATATGATTTGATTAAAAATGAGCAAATGGATCAGGAATGTATGGTTACAATGAGTGATAAAACTAACTATGTAACTGACATGCAAAAAGTTACAAGTGTAACCAATAAAATTAAAGCGACCATGGCTGACTTTGAAGTGATGAAAAGCGAAATCAAAGATATTCAAAAACTATTAGGTAAAGTTCAAGAACTTAGTCGTACCAAACCAGTTAAAGGTCAAAGAATGATGGAAAGTATAGAGATTGCTTGGGGAAAACTTGTTCATCGTGAATGGTTTGATCCTATTTTGGAAACAGTATTACCTACTTCTATTAAAGTATTTGATCAGCAGTTACCTATCATTGTTAATGAAAAGAACTTAGTCTTAAAATCCGATCTTATTTATAAACATTTAGGAAAAGTATTGAAAGATATTATTGAAAAAATTCCAAGTCTGATCGAACTATTTACAGAGTCTATTCGTCGAATTGATGAAATTAATATGCAAAGGGTCGGTGCAAATGGAACAACGGATGTATCATAATAAAAAGATTTTAGTAACAGGTGGTACAGGAACAATTGGAATCAGCTTGATTAAAAAATTATTAGAAGAAGATCCGCAAGTTATTCGTATTTTTAGCCGAGATGAATATAAACAATACGAGATGAGTATAGCTTTGCAAGAGCATGCTGCTAAGCTACGTTTTTTGATCGGCGACGTTCGAGATCAACAACGATTAATGCGTGCGATGGAAGATATCGATTATGTATTTCATTTAGCGGCTATGAAACATGTGCCTTTCTGTGAATACAATCCTTTTGAAGCGGTTCAGACTAATGTAATCGGTACACAAAATATTATTCAAGCAGCTGTAGCAAATGGGGTACAAAAAGTACTATTTACAAGTACAGATAAAGCGATCTCTCCTACAAATACGTATGGAGCAACTAAGCTGACAGCTGAACGTTTAATTTCAGCAGCTGAATATCAAAAAGGCCCTAAATCTACAGTATTCTCATCAGTTCGATTTGGCAATGTAATGGGTTCTCGTGGATCGGTTATTCCATTGTTCAAGCAACAAATCTTAGATAAACAAAAAATTACGATTACAGATCCAGATATGCTTCGCTATATGATGACGCCTAACCAAGCTATTGAGTTAATTATGAAAGCCAATGAAATAGCTCAAGGTGGCGAAGTATTTGTTTTGAAAATGCCTACGATTCGAATTGGGGATTTGGCAGAAGTATTAGTAGAAACTGTATCTCAAAAATATAATGTACAAAAAAGTGTTGAAATACAAGCGATAGGACTTCGTCCAGGAGAAAAACGCTTTGAAGAGTTAATGACGATGGATGAGCATTTAATTGCCAGTGAAACAGAAGAAATGTTTATTATTCCAGCGGGATTTAATACTAAACCAGCTACAATAAAAAATGAAATTACAAGTCTTGATATGACACCTATTGATAAAGAAACAATTAAAGAGTGGATACTAAAAGAAGAATTGGTATAACGCAGTTTATAAATTTTTTATATACAAAGGAGGAGAATTATACATTAAGGTTAATCTGCTTTAAGCCTGATATTTCTTATTTCATTTTGTTACCTATTTTGATTTTAAAGTAGAAAGGAACCCATTATATGAAAAATATTATTATCATCCAAGCTAGAATGGGGTCTTCACGTCTTCCAGGCAAAATATTGTTACCTTTAGGAAAAAGTACTGTTCTGGATTATGTAGTATCTAGATGTCAGCAAATTAATAATGTAGAGCATGTTATTGTAGCCACATCAGCATTACAACAGGATGATCAAATTGAAGAATGGTGTAAAAACAAAAAGATAGATTGTTACCGTGGATCAGAAACAGATGTACTATCTCGATATTATCAATGTGCTGTTCAGTATCAGCCTGATTATGTTATTAGAGTAACGTCAGATTGTCCGTTTGTAGATATTGAAATGGCTGAACTTACTATTAATGCCATGCAGAAAGAACCTTCAGATATTGTGATCAATCGACAGCAGTCTGAGGCAACTCGTGGATTAGCTGTAGAAATGATTAGCTTTAAAGCATTAGAAAAGATCTACAATATTTCTACAGAGCCTAGACATCGTGAGCATGTTACTTACTATGCTTATGAATATGCCGAAGAATTTAAACAAACTATTTTAGAGTTACCCTTATTTATGTTACATCCAGAATTAAGATTAACTGTAGATACAGAAGAAGATTATACATTATGCAAAGTATTAACGGAGCATTTCGGAGATCGTAAAGATATTCCTGCTTCAGAATATGTGAATTATTTAGTAGAGCATCCTGAAGTTGCTAAGATTAATGCACATATTGAACAAAAACCGGTAATATAAACATGCAAAAGACAATAATTATACGTGCTGATGCTTCTGAAATCATTGGCTCTGGTCATATTATGCGATGTCTTGTTTTAGCTGATGAATTACATCATTACGGGATACAAGTTATATTTGTATGCAGAACTTTACAAGGTAATTTATCCGAATATATTACCAAACGTGGATTTCAGGTTTTGAATATACCGACTCAAGAGCCTTTATCAACAGCCAATCAAGAAATCGAGATTGATTTTATGATTGATCACATTCAAACATTAAATCTATATCCCTATTGGCTTGTTGTAGATCATTATGAAATTAATGAATATTGGGAATTAGCTTTGAGAAAGTACGTCGAAAAAATTATAGTGATTGATGATCTAGCAAATCGGAAACACGATGCAGATGTATTAATGGATCAGAATTTGACTGAACATGGGGAGTCTCGCTATTACAACCTTGTTCCTGAAAAATGTAAATTATGTATAGGGCCGCAATACTTATTGCTTAGATCTTCTTTCTACAAAGAAAGAAAAATAGTAAAGAAGCGATCAGGAAAAGTAAAAGAAGTGTTGTTATTTTTTGGTGGAAGTGATCCAACGAATGAAACACAGAAAATAATAAATTCGATTCAAGAAGATGTATTTTCTAGTTTGAATTTCACTCTTATCATCGGAAATTCTTATGCTTATCAAAAAAGTATTATTCAAAAATGTGCTGCTTTGGAACATGTGAAATTATATATTCAGACAGAAAAAATGGCTGAAATTATTGCTAAATCTGATTTTTGTATAGGGGCAGGAGGAAGTGCAATGTGGGAACGTTGCTATTTAGGATTACCTTCTGCGATAACAATCGTGGCCACCAATCAATACCCATCTGTTTCTATGGCAGAGCATCTCGGTCTAATATGGAATTTAGGAGATTATAAGCAAATAAATTCTTCCCATTATACCGATATCTTATTAAAAGCAATGTCTTCACCCAACGATCTTCTAAATATGAGTCAGCGTGGATTAGAAACATTAGACAATCAAAATTCATCAGAACAAAATATTTTAACAAGTATCATACTTGAAAAATGAATCGAACCCGAAAATAAAGTAAGTATAAATAAGCTTCATCAATGAATAGGAGGAATAAATTATATATGGAATTTCAGATAGGATCGCATTGGATCGGTAAAAATCATAAACCTTTTATTATTGCTGAGATGTCGGGCAATCATAATCAATCGTTAGAACGTGCTTTAAGTATCGTAGAAGCAGCTGCAAAGGCAGGCGCAGATGCTTTAAAATTACAGACATATACAGCAGATACTATGACATTAGATATTCATGATGCTGAGTTTTTTATTGAGGATGAGAACAGTCTTTGGAAAGGAAACTCATTATATAAATTGTACCAAGAAGCCTATACCCCTTGGGAATGGCATAAACCTATTTTCGATCGTTGCGCAGAATTAGGTATGTTAGCTTTTAGTACGCCATTTGATGAAAGTGCAGTTGATTTTTTGGAGTCATTAAATGTACCGGCTTATAAAATTGCTTCTTTTGAGAATACTGATATTCAATTGATTCGTAAAGTGGCTGCTACAGGTAAACCTATGATCATTTCAACAGGAATGGCATCTATTGCTGAAATTGATGAATCAGTGCGTGAAGCTAGATTAGCGGGTTGTCAAAATCTAGTGTTACTAAAATGTACAAGCACGTATCCTGCTACTCCTTCGAATACCAATATTGTGACCTTACCTCATATGGAAAAATTATTTAATTGCTTAGTAGGAATGTCTGATCATACGATGGGTGTCGGGGTATCAGTTGCTAGTGTAGCTTTAGGAGCAACTGTAATTGAAAAACATTTCACATTACGTCGTGCAGATGGTGGTGTAGATTCTGCATTCTCACTAGAACCGGAAGAATTACAATCTTTAGTTGTTGAGACAGAACGAGCATGGCAATCGCTTGGGCAAATTACGTATGGAGCAACTGAACGTGAACAGCCTTCTCTTAAATTACGTCGTTCATTATATATTTCTCAAGATTTGCACGCAGGCGATATATTAACTAAAGATAATGTAAAAGCTATTCGTCCAGGTTTGGGGCTTCCAACAAAATATATGGATCATTTATTAGGACGTACCGTTGCAAAAGATGTAGCTAAAGGAACACCACTGACTTGGGAGGTTTTTTAAATGTCGAATAAGAATATTTTGCTAACTGGTGGAGCAGGATTCATAGGACGCTGGGTAGCCAAAAAGTTATTAGATGATGGATACCAATTATGGATTTTAGATGATCTATCTAATGGTCAAGAATCTAATTTGAGTGAATTTAGAGATCATCCTAATTTAAAAGCCTTTATCAAAGGAACTATTTTAGATGAAGCATTACTTCATGAATTGTTTGAACAAAACCGTTTTGCTGTTTGTTATCATTTAGGAGCATCAATCAATGTACAAGATTCTATTGATGATCCTCGTACTACTTTTAATAACGATACAATTGGAACTTTTTATATTTTAGAACAATGTCGCAAACACAATACAAAAGTCGTATTTATGAGTACTTGTATGGTATACGATCGTTGCAGTGATATCCAAGGAATCGATGAGCTTCATCCTACGAAACCTGCTTCTCCTTATGCAGGTGCTAAAGTGGCTGCCGAAAATATGGTGCTTTCTTATTATTATGCTTATAAACTGCCTACTGTAGTTATTCGCCCATTTAATACGTATGGACCTTTTCAAAAAACAGGTGGTGAGGGTGGCGTAGTTGCTATTTTCCTTAAAAATGATTTGGATGGAAAAGATCTGAATATTTATGGTGATGGAACTCAGACTCGTGATCTTCTTTATGTTGAAGATTGTGCCCGTTTTGTTGTAGCAGCAGGTTTTAATAGTCAAGTCGATGGAGAAATTGTAAATGCAGGCTTAGGTCGTGATATTACAGTTAATGATCTAGCACTAACGATTACAGGTGATTCATCAAGAATTAAGCATGTTGAGCATATTCATCCGCAAAGTGAAATTCCTAAATTGCTTTGTAATTCAACCAAAGCAGGCAAACTAATGGAATGGAAAGCAGAAGTATCTTTAGAAGAAGGAATTGCTCGAACTAGAGAATGGATCAAGCAAGGCGGTTTGAACTAAAGAGCATCCAATCCATACCGAGGGGAGTCATAGTTTGATGACATCAAATAATGATATGCAGCATGTTACAAGAACAACAATGTTACCTTATGGGCAACAATGGTTGGATGATGATGATATTACAGCTGTTATTAAAGTATTAAAAGGTGATTTTATAACACAAGGCCCTGCTATACTAGATTTTGAAAATAAGGTAGCAACATACGTAGGAGCCAAATATAGTGTTGCCTTTACCAATGGTACAGCTGCTCTTCACGCAGCGTGTTTTGCTGCTTGTATTGGTCAAGGCGATGAAGTGATCACAACACCTATTACTTTTTTGGCAAGTAGTAATTGTGTGCTTTATCAAGATGCTACTCCTATTTTTGTAGATATTGATCCTAACACATACAATATTGATCCTGCCAAAATAGAAGAACATATTAATTCAGACACAAAAGCTATTATTGCTGTTGATTTTACAGGACAGCCTGTAGAGATTGATCGTATTTCACAGATAGCTAAACAACACAATCTAGTACTGATTCAAGATGCTGCTCACTCATTAGGCGCAGATTATGCTGATCGTAAGATTGGGGCATGGGCAGATATGACCATGTTTAGTTTTCACCCTGTTAAACATGTGACTACAGGAGAAGGCGGAGTAATTGTTACAGATAATGAACACTATTATCGTAAGCTTATTCAATTTCGCAGCCATGGAATGACTAAAGATCCTGACGAGTTATTAAAAGATGAAGGACCCTGGTATTATGAGATGCAGTCACTCGGTTACAATTATAGAATGACTGATATGCAAGCTGCTCTAGGTGCTTCCCAAATGAACAAGCTTGATTCATTTGTGCATAGACGTAGAGAAATTGTTGAGAAATATAATGAAGCTTTTGCAGATTTACCGGGCTTAATTCTTCCTTATCAACATCCGAATGCTCATTCCAGTTGGCACTTATATGTGACACGCTGGCTTCCTGAGTATTTTGATGCGACACGCAAAGATATTTTTGAAGATTTGCGAGATTTAAATATTGGAGTCCATGTCCATTATATTCCCGTATACCTTCAACCATACTATCAAGAATTAGGATATGCTAAAGGGTTATGTCCAATAGCAGAACAATATTATAGTACAGCTATAACGCTACCTATGTTTCCAAAAATGACAGATCAAGATATCGATGATGTGATTAATGCAGTGAAAAGTGTATATTCTCATCGGATTAAAAAGGAAATATAAAATGAGTGAAATTCAAATTAACTTTAGAGAGGTCATATATGAGGATATATGGCTTCTTTACAATTGGTCGAATGATCCTATAAGTAGAAAAATGTCATTTAATTCAGAACCAATTTCTCAAGAAGAACATCAACAATGGTTTGTAGCTGTTATGGAAAATCCTAATATCGTGATTCTTATTGCAGAAGTTGATCATAAACCTATAGGTTTTGTACGATTCAATATTTCAGATGTTGATGCTGTGATAAGTATAGCTATAGATCATTCTAAAAGAGGTAAGGGTTGGGCCATTCCTATGATTAATGAAAGTATTCACTATATTCAAAAAATAAAAAATATTAAAAATATTTATGCCTATATAAAAGAAGAAAACACACCGTCTATTCGTACATTTGTAAACGCTAAATTCTCATTAGTAGAGAAAAATAAAAAAAATGATTATTATTACTTGAAATTTAAATACTTTTTATAATGCGTATAGATAGCGTTCTTTCTAAATAAGATGAAGATTTTATAATCAAAATATGGTATGAACTGAAAAGAAACGAGATGACATCTATGAGAAAGTATCCTATTCAAAGTAATATTAAACAACTCAAACAATTGCATCAATCGATTAAAGCGGCTTTTCAAAACAATGACCCTGTTACTTTAGATAGTAATATCAACGATTATAAAGAGATAAATTCAGATGCCAATCTAATATCTATCCAAAGTAATTATTTTTTTCAAAAAGGGGATTATGATGCAGCAGAAGCTTTGATCAAAAATGGACTTGAGTCTCATCCGTTTCATTTTGATCTTCATCTTAATTTAGGTATAGTGTATGAACTGAAATATCAAATGGCTGAAAGTTATTATCAATATGTAAGAGCACTTAAATTTTCTTCTACGGATCAAGATCGTGAATTGATTGAAACGTATATCCATCGAATGAATCTGTTATTAGAAGAAATTTATGAAGGATATCCGCAAGAACTAATTGATATTTTGAAATACAGTAGTCGTCTATTAGATGAAAAAGATTATCGTGAATTCCCTTTAAATTCTCATTTTGAAAGTACTATTCGTTCTCCTAAAGCTGTAGGAACAAAAGATGAATACATGACGAATATGTATAGAACAATTAACATAGCTGATATTGGAACTCAAACTACACAAGCTTATCCAACAGAAAGTTTAAAAGGGAAGATTTATGATTCAGAGCATCAAATTGTTTTGACTCAAGCTTCGATATTACCGATATCTACTTTGGAGAAGAATACTTATATTGATTTTGAATTAAATAACAAAACGTATTCTTTTTCTAGTAATGATCTAAAATATAATTCTTTTCAATATTTACGATTTGATGAGACAGGTCTACTGAATATTGATATGAATAAACCTTTATTTATAGGGAAACCTATTCCAATTAAAGGTAAAGCTAGCAAGAAAAAATTAGTTTTTAACATATTTATAGATGGCGTATCAGAAGTTTTTTTACATGATAATAATCTAGAAACACTAATGCCACATACTCACCATTTTTTTGAAAATGGTTTTTATTCTAACAATTGTTATGCTACGAGTGAATGGACTTTGCCTAGTATAGCCAGTATATATACAGGCAAATACACAACGAAACATCATTTATATCATCCGGAATTTAATTATAATTTTGCAGATTATAGTAAAATGCTTCAGGAACATTTTGAAGAAGCAGGTTATATGACAACTCAAATTAGTGGAGATTGGCGAGTAACTCCAGCACATGGTTACCATAAAGGATTTGATCGCACGTTGTATCAAAACTTTATGGGCGGAATGGATTGTCGACAAGTTGTAATAGAATCTATTGAACAACTTGAAGCATTTAAAGATCAGAATAATTTTTTGAGTATTTCACTAAGTGACTTACATCATGTTCCAGATGAGGTCCATCATAATCTAGCTATTCAGACCCAAATCGATATTAGTCGACGTTTAAATATTAATAAAAAAGGTAGTACCACTGTATTAACATCTTATGATCAGAATAAATATTATAAATACGGACTTGAGCTTACACGTCTCGATTTCTATTTAAATATTGTATACACCTATATTAAGGAAAATTTTAATGATGAAGAGATTCTGGTTACATTATATTCAGACCATGGACAATCTTTTTTAAGTGAAGATTCGTTTCTTCTTAATAAAAGTAGAAGCAAGGTTCCCTTAATGATCAAAGGTGGATCTACACCTGTCGGAAAATCTGATGAATTGATATCTACGATTGATATTTTGCCTACACTGCTTCATTTAGCGAATCTACCGGCTGCTACAGATATTGATGGTCAATTGCCTGTGGTATTTGGTGGCGACACGGCTAGAACATTTACTTACACTGAAGCCATTCATCCGAATCAGACGTATAAAGCGGCATTGACTGATGATGTGCATCATATTTACTTTGAAAATGAAACGCCGATCCAAAATGATGGATTAATTGATCTGAATGAGTACACACTAAGACTGATCAATAAAGTTACAGGTGCAGACGAAACTGAATTATTACCTGATCGAGCAGATTATTATGAGCAGATGATATGGGAGCATATTCAGAGCAACTCGAAATTTTAATCAGATATTGTTTGAGACTCGCGACTAACTTAAAGAGAAGGATGAAATAGTAATGAGAAAAACGCAAATGCTCAAACAAATGATTACAAGTTCTGAACTTGATTTTATTATGGAAGCTCATAATGGGATATCTGCCAAAATTGTAGAAGAAGCTGGATTTAAAGGCATCTGGGGAAGTGGACTGACCATTTCAGCTTCCCTAGGTGTACGGGATAACAACGAAGCTTCTTGGACACAAGTTCTTGATGTAATGGAATATATGAATGATGCTACAACACTTCCTATTTTGCTAGATGGAGATACAGGTTATGGTAACTTCAACAATATGCGTAGATTGGTTCGGAAGCTTGAACAACGTGGCGTAGCCGGTGTATGTATAGAAGATAAATTATTCCCTAAAACAAACTCATTTATCTCAGGAGAAACACAACCTTTGGCAGATATTGAAGAGTTCTGTGGCAAAATTCAAGCGGCTAAAGAAACACAATTGGATGACGATTTTTGTGTAGTTGCACGCTTAGAATCATTTATTGCTGGCTGGGGACTAGATGAAGCTTTACGCCGGGCAGAAGCTTACCGTTTAGCAGGAGCAGATGCGATTTTGGTGCATAGTAAAAAGGCGGATAGTTCAGATATTGAAGCCTTTATGAAAGAATGGGGCAATCGCCATCCCATTGTCATTGTACCGACCAAATATTATTCTACACCTACTGATCAATTTAGAGATATGGGCATCAACATGGTGATCTGGGCGAATCATACGCTTCGTTCTGCTATTCAATCGATGCAACAGACTGTACAACAAATTTATCGTGATCAATCATTGATCAATGTAGAAGGTAAAATTACCACTGTTTCTGAAGTATTCAGCTTGCAAGGAGCAGATGAACTAAAAGAAGCAGAAAAACGCTATTTGCCAACATCCGGTAAAAAAATCAATGCGGTTATTTTGGCAGCAAGTCAAGGTAGTCTGGGTGAACTCACACAAGATACTCCTAAAACGATGTTGAAAGTGAATGGTAAGCCGATATTGAGCAGACAAATCGATGATCTGAACAAAGTAGGTATTAAAGATATTGCTGTTGTACGTGGATTTGCCAAAGAGCAAATTGCGTTAAATAATATTGCGACGATCGACAATGATCAATATGCTTCTACACAAGAATTGAGTTCTTTGTATCTAGCGAAAGACAACATAGCAGGCAGTGCTACACTGATCAGTTATGGCGATATTATCTACAAAAATTACATTTTGAATGATTTGTTGAATGACGAAAATGATATTACGATTGTGGTTGATGCTGATCCTGAATTGTCTGGCAAGCCACAAGATTTTGTAGTCAGTGAGAAGCCTTATTCGCGCAATATGTATTCAACAGCAGTGAAGTTAATCCGTATTAGTGAATCACAAGATTATACTTCATTTAATGGAGAGTTTATTGGACTCTGGAAAGTCTCGCAAAAAGGCGCTGAAGCTGTTAAAGAAACATTAGAACTATTAGCACAGCAAGTGAATTTCAATCAATTAACTGTGGTCGATTTGTTTAATGAATTAGTGAAAGAACACCCTGTAGCTATCAAATTTATTAAAGGAGATTGGCTTAATATTGATAGCATTGTTGATTTGCAAAAAGCAGGTGAATTGCTGTGATCGAAACGAAAGCATTTGGCGAAGAACTGAAGCATTTAGGGTTTGACTTTTTTACAGGTGTACCTTGTTCTTTTCTCAAAGACCTGATTAATTATGCAATTAATGAATGTGATTATGTAGGCGCTGCAAATGAAGGTGACGCTGTTGCTATTGCAAGCGGTGCTTATCTGGGAGGACGTAAAGCTGTAGTGCTGATGCAGAACTCTGGTCTGACCAATGCAGTCTCGCCTTTGACTTCACTAAATTATACGTTTAAATTACCCGTGCTAGGCTTTGTAAGTCTACGTGGAGAAGTAGGCGTTGCAGATGAGCCTCAACATGAGTTAATGGGGCAAATCACGACTCAAATGCTTGATCTGATGCAGGTGAAATGGGCATATCTTGCAGAAGAATGGGAAGAAGCCAAAGCTCAATTACAACAAGCAAATGAATATATTGCTCAAAATCAAACGTTTTTCTTTGTTGTCAAAAAAGGAACGTTTAATAAAGAAGCTCTACAACAATCTACTCATTTGAAAACCTACCAATCTGCTACAGTGAGTCGTCCTACCGATCAAGAAGACTCATTATTAACGAGATTCCAAGTATTAGATACGATTAATCGCTTGAAAGATTCCAATTCGATTCAATTAGCGACGACTGGATTTACAGGCAGAGAGTTATATGAAGTAGAAGATTCAGCTCAAAATTTATATATGGTCGGCTCTATGGGTTGTATCAGTTCACTGGGGTTAGGTGTTTCTTTAGCGCAACCTTCCAAAAAAGTGATTGCAATTGATGGAGATGGCGCTCTATTAATGAGAATGGGCAATTTAGCGACGAATGGACAATACGGCCCTAAGAATTTGCTTCATGTGGTACTGGATAATCAATGCCATGATTCTACAGGTGGACAAGATACGGTGTCTGCTACGATCGACTTTGCGACGATTGCTGCTGGATGTGGATACAGCCATGTTGAAGTGGTCTATACAATCGAGCAATTAGAGACTGCAATCACATTATGGCAACAACAGCCACAACTGACATTCATCTATATACCAACGACCAAAGGCGCCAAAGATAATTTGAGTCGTCCGAGTATTAAGCCTTATGAAGTGAAAGAAAGGCTGGTGAAGTATATCAATGGCTGATTGGAAAGAGATTTGGTCACGTACCCGACAACTTCCAGCAGAAAAACAAGATTTACAATTTTTAATTGAAGCAGATGGCTTTAACTCAGGTGCAGGCAAAATTGCTGCGCCTGATTGGCTAGCTTATATCGAATATGTCACTCAGTTAGCCCAGATTGTACCTAATGATTCTATTTATGAGATTGGTTGCGGTAGCGGCGCTTTTTTATATCCTTTTTATCAAAAAGGTCATGCTGTAGGTGGGATTGATTATTCTTCGAGTCTTATTGAGATTGCCAATAGGGTGATGCCCAATATGAACTTTGATGTTCAAGAAGCGTTACAATTAGATACTTCTCACTCCTCTGATGTAGTGATCGCTAATAGTGTGTTTCAGTATTTTCCTTCGTTGACGTATGCGACAGAAGTGATTGAACGTATGTATGCCAAAGCTAAGCGAAGAGTGATTTTGCTGGACTTGAATGATATTGCTTTTGAAGAAGAAGCATTGGCTATTCGTAAAGGGGCTTTATCCGAAGGCGAATATGAAGAAAAGTATAAAGGTCTGGATCATTTGTTTTATGATCGTCAGTTTATAGAGCAAGTGATGCAAGGCAAGCAGGCAAGTGTGCATTGTAGCGACCAGCAGATTGATAATTACGGTAATAACAAATTCCGATTTAATGTGGTGATTGAGAAATGGTAAATACAGCCGTTATTCTAGCAGCAGGGTTAGGCAGTCGGTTAAAAGAACGAACAACTCATCAACCTAAAGGATTTGTTGAAATCGATGGACTGGCGATTGTAGAACGTTCTATTCAACAATTACTGGCTTCAGGCATCACGCAAATTATGATAGGTACAGGTTATTTATCTGAATTTTATGAACAGTTGTCTGAAAAGTATCCAGCGATCACTTGTATTCATAACAAAGATTATCGGGATAGTGGAAGTATGTACACGTTATATCAAATGAAAGATGTATTAACGTCTGACTTTTTGTTGTTAGAATCTGATCTGTTGTATGATCCAGCAGGATTGAAATGTCTATTAGACGATACAGTTGAAGATATGATTCTAGCCAGTGGGACAACTCATTCTAATGATGAAGTGTATATCGAATATGATCATAATCATTTTTTAGTGAATATGTCCAAACAGCTAGCTGAATTGAAAAGTGCAGATGCTGAGCTTGTAGGCATTTGCAAAATCTCTATCGATACGTATAAGCGGATGTGCCAATGGTCAGCAGATGTGTTTGCAGTACATTTGAAATGGGATTATGAACAAGCGCTTGTAGCTGTAAGTCAGCACAAACCATTAATGGTATACAAATTAGAGCACTATGTATGGTGTGAGATCGATACCGAAGAACACCTTATACGGGCGCAAAATGAGATTTATCCTAAATTGCAACAGAAACCAAATGATACTGTACCTATTCGCCGTCATATTTTATTGAATCCGGGACCGGCTACCACAACAGATACAGTGAAATGGGCTCAAGTTGTACCTGATATCTGCCCGCGCGAGACTGAATTTGGTGAATTGATGAAATGGACAGCAGAGCAATTAACGTCTTTGGTTGCTCCTATCAATCAATATACAACAGTGTTATTTGGTGGATCTGGAACAGCTGCTGTAGAAGCTGTGCTTAGTTCTGTGATCGGTGAAGGGAAATTACTGATTATTAGTAATGGAGCTTATGGCGAGCGTATGGCTGAGATTGTAGAAGCTTATGGGATCGATTACGAAGTGTTCTCAAGTTCACCTATTCTACCTCTAGTGCTTGATGAGATTGAACAAGTCTTACAACGTAACCAAAATGTATTCACACATGTAGCTATCGTACATCATGAGACAACCAGTGGACTGTTGAATGATATTGATCGTCTAGGTCATATATGTGCACGTTACAATGTAGAGCTTATAGTAGATGCGATGAGCTCATATGGAGCGATCCCTATTGATATGAAGCAGAGCCAAATCTCATTTCTCATATCTAGTTCGAACAAAAATATTCAGGGCATGGCAGGGATTGGCTTTGTGATCGCTGATCGAGACAAGCTTCAAGCTCTACAACATCACACCCCTAAAAATTATTATTTGAATCTATATAAGCAATATGCCTATTTTGAGAAAACAGGGCAGATGCGATTTACTCCACCGGTACAGACATTTTATGCATTAAAACAAGCGATTATTGAAACACAACGTGAAGGTGTAGAACAACGTTATGCGCGTTATACACGTTCATGGGAAACGTTGATCAAAGGCTTGGATCAACTAGAGCTTGAGTATCTAGTACCTTTAGAACACCATTCCAAAATTATTACCACTATTCAAGAACCTGCAATAGCTGGATATGATTTTGACCATATGCATGATTATTTATATGAATATGGAATTACCATTTATCCGGGTAAAATAGGTCAATTATCTTCTTTCCGTATTGCAAATATTGGGGATATTAATCATCAGGATATCACGTATTTTCTTGAGAAATTAAAAGGGTATCTTGATACGATTCGTTAAAGTGAAATGGTCGCTTTAACAAGACTATTTACGAATAATGTTGAATATTGTATATTCAAATAGTGAAAATAATGAATTAACAATCGGAACAATATAATTGTAATAAAATACCATGAAAGTATTTACTTTACCAATTGACATTTACCCACCAAATTTGGTATATTTATAAATGTAGGCAATGTCTTACTCTACTTATTTGATAACGAAGGGAATGTTATTGCATGAATGGTAAAGTAAAATGGTTTAACGCAGAAAAAGGTTATGGTTTTATTGAGACTGATGAAGGCGGAGACGTATTTGTACACTTTTCTGCGATTCAAACTGAAGGTTTCAAAACGTTAGAAGAAGGTCAATCCGTAGAATTCGACATCGTTGAAGGCGCACGTGGACCACAAGCAGCTAACGTTATCAAATTATAATCATCCTTTTGGCATTTGCCGACCTACATAGGTATTATTGATGGTTACACATTTGACTATTACGCTAAGGCTCCGGAGACTCCGGAGTCTTTTTCTATGATGTGACAAGCTTATGAATAACTTAGGTACTTACTGATCAATAACTTTCAGTGATCTGTCACATAACAAGCGATTTAACAGGCAATAGATTGGTTAATGGAGAACAAGGGCGGCATAATAGATGAGCTATTTTCGATGCTATACGTGTTATAGACGAAAGTAGTTTTGAGGATTTTGCAAGCGTTTGACAGAAGTATCCTTATATATTCAGCTTTATCATATAAGGTCAGACGCGGGTACTCTGACGGCTATATTTGACAATGTAATGTCACTGCTAATTTGCACCAGTATCCTTTTTACATGCCGTTAACATCTATGTTATAATTCCCTAAAGGAGGAGTGCCTTATGAACTTTGCTATACGTGGTCAACAAATCGATGTTACTGAAGCTATGAAAGATTATGTGGACAAAAAGTTAGGCAGACTTGAAAGATATTTTGATTCACCTCCCGTTTCTGACGGAACGGTTACACTTAGTGTTAATCGTGGACAGCACACGGTAGAGGTTACTATCCCTCTCCCAGGACTTATTTTACGTGCAGAAGATCGCAGTGAAGATATGTATTCTTCAATCGACTCTGTAGTGGATAAGCTGGAACGTCAGATTCGCAAACATAAAACTAAATTAAATCGTAAATTCCGCCAAGAGGGAAGCTTGAAATCCTTCTTCGTAGAAGATCCTACGGCTGCTGCACTTGCTGTTGCTGAGGATGCGGATATTGAACATGAATTAGATGAATTGGAAGTTGTCCGTAACAAACGCTTCTTATTGAAGCCTATGGACGTTGAAGAAGCGATCTTGCAAATGAATATGATTGGACATACATTCTTTGTATTCTCCAACGTAGACACGCAAGAGGTAAACGTAGTTTATCGTCGTGATGATGGTAAATACGGACTTATTGAACAAGAATAACTTTTAATTGATATAAAATCAGAGCTTATCCTTCGGGATAGGCTCTTTTTGCGTGGAAAAATTGTACAACCCGCTCTACAGTACGGTATAATAAGACTTGAATGATTTAAGAAACATTTTGTGTTCTTTTGCGTAATAAGTAGAAGAAGTTCTCAAAAAACGATGACGAACATCATATGGATATAGTCAGGCACGGGATATATTGATCTTGTGCCCTATTGAAATTTTATCATATGTCAAAGAAGTATAGGAAATGCGCTGTTTTGTTGCGGCTTTTCCCTGAAACTGGTACAATTTATTGCAACTGAGGTTATTGAATAATCCCCCATAAGCGTTACGGTATTTGCATTATTCAATAATCTATCTCTGTTTTGCGCGAAAGGGGTAAACCATGCTAGGACTTGTAAAGAAAATTTTTGGCGATACCAATGAACGTGATGTTAAACGTCTATTGAAAACCGTCGAGATCATTAATAAAATGGAACCGGAATTTGAGGCACTGTCTCATGAAGAAGTGCAAGCCAAAACGGCTGAATTCCGCGAACGTCTGGAAAAAGGAGAAACACTGGATCAACTATTGCCAGAAGCATTCTGTACTGTACGTGAAGCTTCCAAACGTGTGCTAGGCATGCGTCATTTTGACGTACAATTGATCGGTGGTGTCGCTCTGCATGAAGGAAGAATTGCAGAGATGAAAACAGGTGAAGGTAAAACACTTGTAGGGACACTCCCTGTATATCTAAATGCACTTGCTAGTAAAGGTGTGCATGTGGTTACTGTTAATGATTATTTGGCTCAACGTGATAGTCTACAAATGGGTCGCATTTATAACTTCTTAGGCATGACTGTAGGGGTTAACCTGAACGGTATGCAACATGACGAGAAGCAAGCGGCTTATGCTTGTGATATCACTTATGGTACAAATAATGAATTTGGATTTGACTACTTGCGTGACAACATGGTGTTGTACAAAGAGCAAATGGTACAACGTCCATTGTACTTCTGTATTATTGATGAAGTGGATTCGATCTTGATCGATGAAGCTCGTACACCATTGATTATTTCAGGACAAGCACAGAAATCGACTGAATTGTATTTTGCTGCGGATCGCTTTGTTAAAACATTGAAAATCGAAGATGATTTTAATGTAGATATTAAAGTGAAATCGGTAGCTTTGACTGAAAAAGGGGTAGAAAAGGCTGAGAACTTCTTCGGACTTGAAAACCTGTACGATAATAAAAATGTAACGATCAATCATCATGTAGTACAAGCGCTTAAAGCAAATACGATTATGCGTCGTGATGTGGATTATGTAGTCGCTGATGGTGAAGTATTAATCGTTGATGAATTTACAGGTCGCTTAATGGCTGGTCGTCGTTATAGTGATGGTCTACACCAAGCGATCGAATCGAAAGAATCGTTAAAAGTACAAAACGAAAGTATGACGCTGGCTACAATCACGTTCCAGAACTACTTCCGTATGTACAAAAAGCTTGCAGGTATGACAGGTACAGCGAAAACAGAAGAAGAAGAATTCAAAAAGATCTACGGTCTAGAAGTACTTCAAGTACCTACTAACCGTGTGAATCAACGTGAAGACTTTGCTGATGTTGTCTATAAGAGCGAAGAAAGTAAATTCCGCGCTGTTGTCGACGAAATCGTTGTACGTCATGAGAAAAACCAACCGATTCTTGTTGGTACGGTATCGATTGAGAACTCTGAGCGTCTTTCTGAAATGTTGAAACGCAAAGGCATCAAGCATCAGGTTCTTAATGCGAAATACCATGCAGAAGAAGCAGAAATTATTGCACGTTCTGGTCAACCGGGTACAGTAACGATCGCTACCAATATGGCTGGACGTGGTACAGATATTTTACTTGGTGAAGGTGTAAAAGACACAGGTGGACTTCATATTATCGGTACAGAGCGTCATGAGTCGCGTCGTATTGATAATCAGCTTCGTGGTCGTGCCGGTCGTCAAGGTGATCCAGGTTCCACACAGTTCTATCTTTCTCTTGGTGATGAGCTGATGAAACGCTTCGGTGCAGATAATGTAATGAATATGATGGAGAAACTAGGCTTTGAAGAAGATCAGCCTATCGAAAGTCGTATGATTACACGTGCTGTTGAATCCGCTCAAAAACGTGTTGAAGGTAGTAACTTTGATATGCGTAAAATCGTTTTGCAGTATGATGATGTGATGAACAAGCAACGTGAAATCATTTACAAACAACGTCGTGAAGTATTAGAATCCGATAATATTCGTGAAGTTGTATTGCAAATGATCAAGCCTTGTATTGAACGTATCGTCGAAGTACATTGTAATGACGATATCCCTGAGAACTGGGAACTTCAAGCGATTGCAGATTATGTAAACAATAACTTCTTACAAGAAGGTACTATTACAGAACAAGAACTACATGAGCAAGAAAAAGAAGAGATGGTTAACTATCTGTTCGAGCGTGTAGAACTTCGTTACTTGCAACGTGAAAAAGAAATTGGCGAAGAAATGGTTCGCGAATTTGAAAAAGTAGTCGTTCTTCGTGCAGTTGACCGTAAATGGATGGATCATATTGATGCGATGGAACAATTGCGTCAAGGTATTCATCTTCGTGCTTATGGTGGTACAGATCCTTTGCGTGAGTACCAGTTCGAAGGCTTCGAAATGTTTAACCAAATGATCGCTGAAATTCAAGAAGAAGTCGCTACTTATGTGATGAGAGCACAAATTGCAAGTAATCAGGAACGCGAAGCCGTTGTAGATGAAAGCAAAATGAGCACAAGCGGTGGCGAAACAGCTGAAAAACGTCCTTCTCGCGAAGAACGTCGTCGTAGACGTAAATAATTCATAATCAATTGAATACAAATATCTAGATTTGTTGTATCCCAAGAGACACTCACCATTATCGTGGGTGTCTCTTGTTGGATCAATGAATCGCTATCTATAACGCTTGGAAGTAAAAGCGTTAATGGTTTAAATAAAAGAAGATTTTTGCACAGCAAAATATCTATTCATTATGAAGAGGTGAATGTACCAATGATCGATCCGAGTATAAAACATGATTTACGTGAAATGGCTACCAAATTATCTAACCTTAGGGGGTCTCTTTGACTTAGACCTGAAGCGTGAGCTGATTGCTAACTTTGAAGAGAAAATGTCTGCACCCGGCTTCTGGGATGATAACGAATCGGCACAAGAAGTCATTTCTGAAATGAATGCTGTTAAAGGTGCTGTAGATGATTATCTAGAGCTTCAACAAGAGCATGATGATGCTAGCCTAATGGCAGAATTAGCGGATGAAGAAGATGATGAATCACTGGCTAAAGAAGTAACCGAAAGTGTGAAAAAGCTTGTTCGCAAAATCGAAGCTTTTGAATTGCAGTTACTATTAGATGAACCTTATGATAGCTTGAATGCTATCTTAGAACTTCACCCAGGAGCAGGCGGAACCGAGTCGCAGGACTGGGGCGAAATGTTACTCCGTATGTACAGACGTTGGGCAGAGAAAAGTGGCTTCAAAGTGGAAGTTATGGATTATCTTGCTGGCGATGAAGCTGGAATTAAAAGTGTAACGTTGCTAATCAAAGGACATAACGCTTACGGTTATCTCAAAGCTGAAAAAGGGGTACACCGTCTTGTACGGATATCTCCGTTCGATTCTTCAGGTCGTCGTCATACTTCATTTGTGTCTTGTGATGTGGTGCCAGAGATTACGAATGACTCTACGATTGAAATTCGTACAGAAGATTTGAAAATTGATACGTATCGTGCGAGTGGTGCCGGTGGACAGCATATCAATACTACCGATTCTGCTGTACGGATTACGCATTTACCTTCTGGGGTTGTTGTTACCTGTCAGAGTGAACGTTCGCAGATCAAAAACCGTGAACATGCGATGACGATGTTACGTTCCAAATTAGTAGAACGTAAAATTGAAGAAGAGCGTAAGCAATTGGATGAGATTCGCGGCGAGCAATCTGAGATTGCCTGGGGTAGTCAAATTCGTTCTTATGTATTCCATCCGTATAGCATGGTCAAAGATCACCGTACTTCTGTCGAAACAGGAAATATCGGTGCAGTAATGGATGGAGATTTAGATCCATTTATCGATGGATTTTTACGCAGTAAGCTCAAAATTGAAGTTGAATAATAATCGATCGTTTAAAGTCTGGTATGAGAGTTATCTTTCATATCAGGCTTTTTTTGTGCTTCAATTACGAAAATAGATCTACTTTTAGTCTATAGCGATATAAAGATTTCTATATTTGATTAAAAAGATGGTGGCGAAGCAAAACATCTCTGCTACACTACGGTACTGTATGTTCTTTTCAAATAAATAGGGTTGCGTTAGAATAAGAAAGCTATGTAACTTTATGCAAAATAATGAGTACAGGAGAATATAGAAATGATCATGCAACCTCGTACAGGACAACGCAGACGTAAACCACCAATGATTCCATTAACAGGACCTCTTCGCAACAGTTGGGATATTTTGTTGATTATCGTAGGGGCTTTTATTATGGCACTGACGTTTAACCTGTTTTTATTACCCAATCATATCGCTTCAGGAGGGGTCTCCGGGATATCGATTATTGTTAACCAACTGCTTGGGATCGAACCCGCTTATATTCAGTGGCTACTTAATATTCCTTTATTTATCGCAGGTGTTATTTTACTAGGTAGACAATATGGAATGCGTTCGTTAATCGGAACGATTGTGCTACCTTTATTTGTCTATCTGACGAGTAGTTTTCCTGTGCCTACCACTAACCCTTTATTAGCAGCATTGTATGGAGGGATCGGTGTGGGATTAGGACTTGGGATCGTATTTCGTGGACGTGGTTCGACAGGCGGATTATCTATATTAGCGCAAATTATTCAAAAGTATACGGGATTCAGCATGTCCTTTTGTGTGATTTTGACAGACGGTAGTGTTATTGTGTTTGCAGGATTATTACTCAAACCAGAACAAGCATTATATGCATTAATTAGTCTGTATATCACCAGTAAAGTGATCGATGCGGTAGAGCTAGGATTCAGTAACTCCAAAGTAGCGTATATTATCACCAACGATATTGAACAAATGCAAACAGCGATTTTGAATGATCTGGATCGTGGTTTAACAAAGCTTAATGGTGAAGGCGGGTATACTGGTGACGAACGAACCGTATTAATGGTCGTCATTGGACAAAATGAAGCCAGTCGCTTGAAAACCATTGTGCGCTCGGTTGATCCTGATGCTTTTGTGATTATTAGCAATGCCCAAGAAGTATTAGGCAAAGGATTCAAAATGACAGGATAAGGAAATAAAATATAGAAAAATCCTCTGAGCAATATCAGTAAAGAACTCGTTGTAAATGAGTTGGGTACTGAACAGCAAAGAGGATTTTTATTGGTGTATAGTATTATAAAAACACATCATAAATCTACTTTTAATCCATACGTATCTAAGTTTAAAGGATATACGTTAAAAAGAATTTTATGTTATGTACTATTTTGCTCTTTTTTTCAAAACATAGATGAGGGCATACACAACTGCTAAAATAGCTACACTTGCTAGACAAGCAAGTACAATCGAGATCGTGACAGTTCCACTTAATAAGTAACCCACAAGCAATCCTGTGAGAAAAGCAGAAATTAAATTAATCGCTATATTCCTCATCTACAGAATCCTTTCTCTTTATCAAATTGTATATCAAGTATTAAAATGAAATGGTAAATAATGTTTTATAGATATCATAGCACGATACATGTACAAATGAATAGCATAGATGAATAAGATCATTTTAACGATATAATTAGTAATATCAGTCAAAAGTATAGATTAAAAGTAAAAAAGACCTTTTCTGAAATTTAATCAGATAAAGGTCTTTTATTCGTATATAATACAACTAAAATAGATAAGACATCGTATAGATGCATAAAAGTAAGAAATTTATTCATAAAGTTGTATTTATATTAACATCGATGTATAATAATACACATCTTATTTATTCGGACTGAAATGGAAATCGTTGTTATGGAAATGGAAAATTGCTTATACATGGATACAGTAGATCGATGATCTTATTTGAGTACAGGAGGAGTTCAACTTGAATCCAACTAAACAAAGAGTAGCTATTGTAGGTTCCACCGGCTATGGCGGGGTGGAACTGATTCGTTTTTTACAGCATCATCCGCATGTCGAGATCACTTCGGTTATTTCTGCATCTAGCAGTGGATCACCCATGTCGGATCAATTTCCTCATTTAGGCGGAGTTATTGATATGGACTTAGACGGAGTCGATGCAGTAGCTACGGCTGCCAAAGCAGATATTGTATTTACCGCAACACCTTCAGGAGTGAGTAGCACTTTAGTTCCACAATACTTAGAAGCAGGGTTGAAAGTCATTGATTTATCCGGTGATTTCCGCCTCAAAGATAGCAGTACTTACGAGCAATGGTACAAGCACGATGCACCCGCAGATCACTATTTAGCAGAAGCGGTGTACGGATTATGCGAGCAAAAGGATAATGATGTACAAGATCAGCGTCTAATCTCGAATCCGGGTTGTTATCCTACGGCTACATTACTTGGATTAATGCCTGGTGTGGAAGCAGGATGGATCGATCATAGCTCTATCATTATCGATGCGAAGTCAGGTGTATCCGGTGCAGGACGTGGAACGAGCTTAACAAGCCATTATGCAGAAATGAATGAAAATTTTAAAGCGTATAAATTAAATAAACATCAACATATTCCAGAAATAGAGCAAGTATTGTCTGGCGTTACTGGAGAACCTGTGGTTGTCACGTTTAGTACTCAATTGGTACCGATGACACGTGGAATTATGACAACGATGTATGCAACGATCAAAGGCCAACATAATGAACAAGATTGGATCGATCTGTATCGTGAGTATTATCGTGATCGTCCATTTGTACGTATCCGCAAGCAAGGCAACTGGCCTTCAACAAAAGAAGTAGCTGGTTCTAATTATTGTGATATCGGATTTGCCGTAGATGAGCGCACAGGACGCATTACAATTGTGTCTGTGATCGACAATCTAGTCAAAGGCGCCGCAGGACAAGCGATCCAAAACTTAAATCGTATGATGGGCTGGGAAGAAACACTAGGTCTAAAAATGGTCCCTGTTTATCCATAGTGCTTGGTAGTATAAGCACGACCCAAGTCTAATAAGAAAAAGATTTTTGCAAAGCAAAATATCTAGTCCATAGTGCTTAGCAGTATAAGAATTAGCCAGTGTATAGCATTTAAAGTAGTTATTGTCGATCAGGAAGTGAGAGGAGATATCATGGCAGATCAGGGATTCAAAGTAGTTGAGGGAGGTTCTATCGTCACTCCCCGAGGATTTCAGGTAGGTGGATTGCATTGTGGTCTGAAAAAAACAGAGCGTAACGACTTGGGTGTTATTGTATGTGATGAACTGGCAAATGCAGCAGCTGTGTATACAACGAATCTTTTTCAAGCGGCACCGCTTCAAGTGACCCGCGAAAGTCTAGCACATGGAACATTACGTGCGGTAGTAGCGAATAGCGGAAATGCTAATGCTTGTACAGGCAAACAAGGGGAACAAGATGCATATACGATGCGTGCTCAGACAGCACAGTATTTAGGTCTTCACGAACATGAAGTAGCAGTAGCCTCTACAGGCGTTATTGGTGAATTGCTGAAAATGGATCGTTTATCTGCTGGAATCACTCGACTTCCTGCTCATATCGGCAAAACAGAAGAACATGCCGAAGCTTTTTGCCAATCGATCTTAACAACAGATTTAGTTAAAAAAGAAATCTGTGTGTCTGTGATGGTCGATGGACAAGAAGTGCATATTGCAGGAGCGGCTAAAGGATCAGGAATGATTCATCCAAATATGGCAACCATGCTTGCATTTATGACGACAGATGCCGTGATTTCTTCAAGTGCGTTACACCAATTATTAAGTCAGACCACAGATCAGACATTCAATATGATTACGGTGGATGGAGATACAAGTACCAATGATATGCTAGTTGCGATGGCAAGTGGCTTTGTTACACATAATGAATTAACACCAGAGCATCCAGATTGGGCTCATTTTGCTGCGGGATTCCGTAAAGTCTGTGAATATCTAGCTCAAGCGATCGCTCGTGATGGCGAAGGAGCGACCAAGCTAGTCGAAGTGGTCGTGACAGGAGCGATTAGTGAGCTATCTGCAAGAGCAATTGCCAAAACAGTTATCGGATCAAGTTTGGTTAAATCTGCAATGTTTGGAGCAGATGCTAACTGGGGACGTGTAATAGCCGCTGTAGGGCGCGCAGGCGAACCTTTGAATGTAGAGACCGTAGATATCCGCTTAGGCGATATCGTGGTACTGACAGGCTCTAGACCGGTTCCTTTTGACGAAGAAGCAGCACTGGCGTACTTACAAGGCGATAAAGTTGAAATCGTCGTGGATCTACACTATGGAAATGGACAAGCTATAGCATGGGGCTGTGACCTGACGTATGACTATGTACGTATCAATGCAGCTTACCGGACATAATAATTATCAACTACACATCCTATTCTAAGTTCAAATAAAGGTTAGGTGATACCAACAATGAGCGGAGCCAATACACGTACTTTTGTCATGAAGTGCGGAGGGAGTACACTTGCAGCATTACCGGATTCTTTTTTTACCGATTTAAATGAGATTCAGTTATCAGGCGTTCAACCTGTTATCGTGCATGGTGGTGGACCTGCGATCTCTGAGAACTTGAGCAAGTTAGGCATCGAAACTGAATTTGTCGGTGGATTACGTAAAACAACAGAAGAAGTGTTAGACGTAGTTGAAATGGTACTCTCAGGCAGTATCAACAAACAGATTGTACGACGTATCCAAAGTACAGGTGGCAAAGCGATCGGTATATCGGGTGTAGACGGTTCATTGATCCAAGCGAAGCCTGTAGCCAACTCAAGTGAAGTCGGGCTAGTCGGCGATGTGACGTATGTTGAAGCTTCGATTATTCAAGGTATTGTCGATCTAGGTTATATGCCTATTATCGCTCCTGTTGGCAGTGATGCGACCGGACAACGATATAACATCAACGCAGACACTGCTGCAGGTGCAGTTGCTTCTTTTCTAGGTGTACCACAAATGATCGTTGTCACAGACGTACCTGGAATCATGCGATCTGTCGACGGCATTAAACAAGTATTACCCCAAGTGTCTATTCAAGATATTGAGGACATGATCGCTACCGGAGAAATTTACGGCGGCATGATCCCCAAAGTCAAAGCAGCCATCGCTTGCATTCACGGCGAAGTACAAGAAGTCATCATCGTAGACGGAACCGAACCACAAGTACTCAGCCGTGTACTCAAAGGCGAAACCATAGGCACACGCATCATACGTAAAAATTAAAAATACAATCAAGCTAAGCCAACAATTAAATCATAGTTCAGATAGGCGATAAGCAGTATCTATTGTTAAAAATGCCTATTAATTTTAATTAGTACCTTAAAAGTATGCGATCTCATTCAAAGTATATGTAAAAATATTATTATTTATGGCTATATCCAATATTGTTATACGCAACTTAAAATAAATCTTTCAAAGACTGATCATATCTTCCAGAAGCACTAATCCAATTTCAATGTACTTTAACTAACCAACTTTTAAAATATTAAATCTATTTCAACTAACCCAAAATCCAAGAACTAAATCTAAACACTAAATCCAAGAACTTGAACTACCTTGCCACCCCACCTGTAAAATTAAAAACGATCTTAAAATGAAGTTATATGCACAGAGTGGAAAAAATGGATTTGATTCTGAAAGAGCGAAGCGCTCGCCTTTGAGGTGGTATCCTTACCGCAAAGCGGAATCAAAAGGATACCACCTCAACAGCGACGACAAGAACAAATCCATTTTTGGAACGGTGTTAGCATATCACCCCATTTTCATTCGTTTTTCAAATCACATATTAATTATGAGGAGCGTGACCAGCATGGCTAATCCGATCAGCAGTCAATCTGCACAACCAACGCACACTGAGCAATCTGAAAGTTCTTTATTTCCAACGTATGCGCGTTATCCTATCGCTTTTGCCAAAGGAAAAGGTAGTTATCTGTGGGATACTGACGGTAAAAAATACCTCGACTTTATGTGCGGTATTGCTGTGACGAATCTAGGTCATGCACCGGACACTGTTATTGATAAACTCAAAAATCAATTGGATCAATTGTGGCATACATCGAATCTGTTCCATATTCCCAATCAAGAACAAGCGGCACAACTCATAACCGCCAATAGCTGTGGAGATGCGGTATTTTTCTGTAATAGCGGAGCAGAAGCGAATGAAGGGGCAATCAAGTTAGCCCGTAAATATCAGCAAAAAGTTAAAGGTGAAGAACGTTACGAGATTATTACTTTCGGACAATCGTTTCATGGACGTACACTAGCTACACTGACAGCAACCGGACAAGATAAAGTGAAAGAAGGATTCCATCCATTGCCAGCAGGCTTTGTAACGGTACCTTTGCATGATCTGAATGCCCTCAAGTCAGCGGTGAATGAGCATACAGCAGCTATTATGATCGAAATGATTCAAGCTGAAGGTGGCGTCTATCCAGTAGAACCTGAATTTATGCAACATATTGTAGATCTGTGTAACGAGCACGGATTATTGTTGATCGTAGATGAAGTACAGACAGGTATGGGACGCACAGGCAAAATGTTCGCTTATGAGCATTATGGTATCGAACCGGATATTTTCACATTAGCCAAAGGGTTAGGAAGTGGCTTCCCAATCGGAGCATTGGTCGGTAAAGCATTCCTCAAAGAAGCATTTGTCGCAGGAAGTCATGGTTCTACATTTGGAGGTACACCTCTAGCAACAGCGGCTGTTATCGCGACGATTGAAACGATGCAAGAACAGAACGTAGTAGAACAAGCGGCTACGATGGGAACCTATCTACAAGAACAATTACAAGCGAAAATAGGCAACCATCCGTTTGTTAAAGATATTCGTGGTAAAGGATTATTGATCGGTATTGAATGTGATGGTCCTGTAGGCGAATTGGTTACAGTTGGGCAAGAAAAAGGATTGTTATTTATTACAGCAGGACCTAATGTGATTCGGTTGTTACCAAATCTTTTAGTGACTCAAGCAGAAGTTGATCAAGCAGTAGATATGATCAAAGATATTATCGAAGCGTATGCGCCGATTGTAAATAATTCAACGATCATCAATGGAAAATAAATCGAAATAAGGAGGTTCATATCCATGACAGATGCAGTATCGAAAAACAGTTCGTTAGAACTTAGTCATTTTAAAGGCAAAGATTTTGTAGAATTAAGCGACTATACCGCAGAAGAAATTCATTTTTTAATTGATCTAGCAATCGAACTGAAACGCAAGCAAAAAGCAGGAGAATCGTATCGTCCACTCGAAGGTAAAACAGTCGGATTAATTTTCGAGAAATCTTCGACACGTACACGGGTATCTTTTGAAGTCGGTACTTTTCAGCTAGGTGGACATGCTCTGTTCTTGAGTAAAAATGATATCCAAATGGGACGCGGTGAGATTATTGCAGATACAGCACGCGTGATGTCACGCTACCTCGATGGGATTATGATTCGTACCTTTGGACATGAAAATGTAACCGAACTGGCGAAATATGCAGATATTCCGGTTATTAATGGACTGAGTGATCTAGGGCATCCTTGTCAGGTACTGGCTGATTTCCAGACGATTGTGGAGAGCAAAGGGAAGCTTAAAGGATTAAAACTTGCTTATATCGGAGACGGTAACAATATGGCACACTCGCTAATGATTGGTGGCGCTCGTGTAGGATTGGACGTCTATGTAGCCACGCCAGAAGGATATGAGCCTGATCCAGAAGTAGTGAAACAATGTGAAGCCTTAGCCGCTGAAAGTGGAGCAACGATCAAAGTTGTTCGCGATCCGAAAGAGGCTGTTCAGGATGCAGATGTGATCTATACCGATGTCTGGGCAAGTATGGGCTTTGAAGAAGAACAGAAGATTCGTGAACAAGCATTTAAAGATTATCAGGTCAATGAAGAACTGGTAAGTCATGCGAAATCCGATTATATTTTCTTACACTGTCTACCGGCTCATCGTGGTGAAGAAGTCAGTGCAGGCGTTATTGATGGACCCAATAGTGTGATTTTTGATGAAGCAGAAAATCGTCTACATGCACAAAAAGCAATTATGGCGGCTTTGATCGGATAAAGTAAGATAGAATAAGAATAGTTCGATATATGGATATGAAGAAAGTGGAGGGAATACAACAACATGGCTAAAAATAAAATTGTACTTGCATACTCAGGTGGACTGGATACATCTATTATTTTGAAATGGTTAAAAGAAACATATGATGCAGAGATTATCGCATTTACCGCAGATATTGGACAAGCCGATGAACTGGATGGTTTGGAAGAAAAAGCATTAGCAACAGGAGCTTCTAAAGTCTATATTGATGATCTGCGTGCTGAATTTGCCGAAGATTTTATCTATCCAATGTTCCAAGCAGGAGCACTATATGAAGGACAATATCTACTAGGTACAAGTATTGCTCGTCCGCTTATTGCGAAGCGTATGGTTGAGATTGCGCGTGCTGAAGGTGCTATGGCTATCGCTCATGGTGCTACAGGTAAAGGAAACGATCAGGTTCGCTTTGAATTGAATGCAGCAGCTCTTGCTCCTGAGATCAAAGTCATCGCTCCTTGGCGCTTAGAAACATTCCGTGATCAGTTCCCGGGACGTGCTGAGATGATTGAATATGCTGAAAAGCATGGCATCACGGTAACAGCTTCAGCGGCAAAACCGTATTCAACTGACCGCAATTTGCTACATATCAGTTATGAAAGTGGTGTATTGGAAGATCCTAACTTTGATGCAAGCGCAGAAAGTAATAAAGATATGTTCTTGCTTAGCGTTTCTCCAGAAGATGCACCCGATCAACCAGAAATGTTAGATTTGGAATTTGAAAATGGAAATTGTGTAGCGCTAAATGGAGAGAAATTGACTCCACTCGCAGCGATGGAAAAATTAAATGAGCTTGGTGGTAAACACGGTATCGGTCGTGTTGATATGGTGGAAAACCGCTTTGTGGGTATGAAGAGCCGTGGCGTATATGAGACACCGGGTGGAACGATTCTATTTACAGCGCATCGCAAATTAGAATCTTTAACGATGGATCGTGAAGTGATGAGTCTACGTGATTCACTGATTACTCGTTATAGCAATCTAGTGTACAATGGCTTCTGGTTTGCACCGGAACGTCTAGCTTTACAAGCATTAGTGACTGAAAGCCAAAAAAATGTTACAGGTACAGTACGTGTGAAATTATACAAAGGTAATATTATTGCAGCAGGTCTAAGCAGTCCTTACAGTCTGTATAACCCTGAAATTGCAACGATGGAAGCTGATCCAACCAATGCTTATGATCAAGGGGATGCAGCAGGCTTTATCCAATTGAATGCTCTTCGTCTACGTGTAGGCGCAGGTGTGCGTCAAGCAGCGCAAGCGGATAAAGGAGAGTGAACCACAGCTATGAGTAAATTATGGGGCGGACGTTTTACCAAACAAACCAATCATCTGGTTGAAGAATATACAGCTTCAATCCACTTTGATAAAGCTTTGGCAGAAGAAGATATTCAAGGCAGTCTGGCACATGTCAGTATGTTAGGCAAATGCGGGATTGTACCTGCTGAAGATGTAGAAATCATCAAAAAGGGTCTAAACAAAGTACTCGATAAAATCCGTGCAGGCGAGATTCAATTTTCGGTGTCGGATGAAGATATTCATATGAATATTGAAAAGCATCTGATCGAAGAAATCGGTGCTGTAGGTGGTAAATTACACACTGGACGTAGTCGTAATGATCAGGTAGCGACAGATATGCATTTATATTTACGTAAACGTGTTGTAGAACTTACAGGTCTACTTCATGGATTACAAGAATCATTGATTACACAAGCGAAAAGCAATATGGATACGATTATCCCGGGCTATACGCATCTACAACGTGCTCAACCGATTCTTTTCCCTCATCATCTGATGGCGTACGTCTCGATGTTTGAACGTGACATTGATCGTCTGAAAGACAGCTATAAACGGATTAATGTATTGCCACTGGGTGCAGGTGCGTTAGCTGGAACCACATTCCCGATTGATCGTCATTATGTAGCAGAACAATTAGGATTCGATGGTGTATATGAGAACAGCCTGGATGCGGTTAGCGATCGTGACTTTATCGTGGAATTTTTAGCAGGTGCGTCTCTGATCATGACCCATCTTTCTCGTCTTTGCGAAGAATTGGTGTTATGGAGCAGTACTGAATTTAGCTTTATTGAATTGGATGATGCATTCTGTACAGGCAGCAGTATTATGCCACAGAAAAAAAATCCGGATGTAGCAGAATTGGTACGTGGTAAAACAGGTCGTGTATACGGTAATCTGATCGGATTACTGACTGTACTCAAATCGTTGCCACTTGCGTATAACAAAGATATGCAAGAAGACAAAGAAGGTATGTTCGATACGGTGGCTACGTTGGAAGGTGCACTTCAATTGTTCGCACCAATGATCGCTACGATGAAAGTAAATACAGGACGTATGCGTGAAGCAGTCAACAAAGACTTTTCCAATGCGACTGATATTGCAGACTTCTTGGTTGGTAAAGGTCTTCCTTTCCGTCAAGCTCATGAAGTGATTGGTAAAACGGTACTGTACTGTATCCAAGAAGGTAAATACTTACTGGATCTAACACTGGAAGAATTCCAAAACTTCTCCCCGTTGTTCGATGACAGTATCTATGCTGTATTGCAACCAGAAGCTGTAGTCAATGCACGTAATGTGTATGGCGGTACAGCAACTGTACAGGTCGCTGCGGCTATTGAGCGTGCTGAAGATAAATTAACACATACTGTGACATGGCTAGAAGGTCATGTGCAGTAGAATAAAGAGGCTAGAGTGATGCAAAAAAGGACAACCTTATTATCGCGGTTGTCCTTCTTTGTGTATTAAGATTTGATGACAAGTCCCATCAGTCCAACAAATGAAGAAGCTTGATACGGCGAAATGATACATCCTCGCAAATCTTCAATTTCAATCTGTAAGCTTGTAAAATCACAGGTACTGAGATCCACTTCCTGTAACGAAGTGCCTGACATCATAGCGGTGTCTAACTGACAATGATCGAACATAACAGATTTGAAGGTAGAAGAGCAGTAATCCGCCCCGATCAATGAGCAATGTTCGAAAGAGACATTTTTGAAATTAGAAAAGCGAAATACAGAGTAATCAGCGACACAGTCGATAAAACGAACATTTTGCAAGCGACTTTGAGCAAAATCAGTACCGATTAATTTGCACTGCCGAAATTCTGTACGATGAACAAACGAATGAGGAAATGGAATATTCGAAAGATCGCATTGATCAAATATCACATCGGTCAGTTCGATTTCAGCTAAATTCGACTCGATGATATCTACTTTTTCAAATATTGTTTTCTCAAAAGATACCCGCTGCGCTTCCTGACGATCGATCGTGAGTTGTTGTATTTGGACACGACTGAACTCGTCTTTGGCTTGCAAAGAGTATAAAGGTTCCTTTAACTGCTCTAACTGTTGCGGAATTTTGGGAGCTTCGATTGGGATAGACATATGTAGTAGTACCTCCATCTTTGGGATTATGATCATTATATCGCAAGGATCTGCTGTGATTGTATGACTCTATGCCTAGAATATGAATTTGCTATGATATCTGTTACAATAACAGCACTTCTTAGTTCATATAACTGTAACAATAAAAATAGCGAAATCCTATTGCGTATTCTGCAAAAAGAGATACAATAAGACTGTAAATGTTCACGTTAACAAAATGAATAAACATAGCTGAATCAAGGAAAGGAAGGAATACAATGACTGTTAAATTTTTGGATCAAAACTTTATGCTACATAGTGATACAGCGATCCAACTGTACCACCAAGTAGCAAAAGATATGCCGATTATTGATTACCATTGTCATTTGAGTCCACAAGAAATCTTGGAGAACAAAACGTTTAAAAATATTACAGAAGCATGGTTATATGGAGATCATTACAAATGGCGTGTGATGCGTGCTAATGGAATCGAAGAAAAATATATTACAGGCGATGCCGATGATTATGATAAATTTCTGGCGTGGGCAAGAACTGTACCACAATTGATCGGTAATCCACTGTATCACTGGACACATCTCGAATTACAACGCTTTTTCGGAGTAGACGAATTATTAAGTGAAAAGACAGCTCCGCAGATCTGGCAAAAAGTAAATGAACAACTACAGGGTGAAGGATTCGGAGCGCGCGATCTGATTACCAAGTCGAAAGTAACTGTCGTGTGTACGACAGATGATCCTGTCGATGATCTTGGTTATCATGCACAGATTCGTGAGTTAAACGGTTTCTCGACAGCTGTCTTGCCAAGCTTTCGACCAGACAAAGCATTAGAGATTAATCGTGCTACATTCCGTCCATGGTTAGAACAATTAGTGGATGTGTATGGATCAGAGATTCGTACCTATGACGACTTTTTGAAAGCGCTTGAGCAAAGAGTTCGCTTTTTCCATGCCGCAGGAGGACGAGTATCCGATCATGCGCTAGATACGGTTGTTTTTGCAGAGGCGACTCAAGCAGAAGTTAATCAGATTTTTGCCAAAGCGTTAGAGCAAGGACAAGTGAGTAGTGAAGAAGAAGCGAAGCACAAATCGTATACACTTGTATTTTTGAGTCAATTGTATGCAGAGCTAGATTGGGCGATGCAGTTCCATATTCATGCGTTACGCAACAATAGTACATCAATGTTCCGTCAATTAGGACCGGATACCGGTTATGATTCCGTAAATGATGGATTGATTGCGAAACCGTTAGTGTCGCTACTAGATGCTATGGAATCAGCAGGTGCCTTACCAAAAACGATTTTGTACTCACTCAATCCGAATGATTATCCTGTTCTAGCAAGTGCAGCAGGTAGCTTCCAGAGCGGTGGTATCGCTGGTAAAATTCAGTTCGGTACAGCGTGGTGGTACAACGATCATCGTGATGGTATGCATGAGCAGATGAAATTGTTAGCCAATATGGGTGTGTTAGCTCGTTTTGTAGGGATGTTGACCGACTCACGTAGCTTTTTATCATATACCCGTCATGAATATTTCCGCCGTCTGTTGTGTGATCTGTTGGGTACATGGGTAGAACAAGGGGAAGCACCTGATGATATGGAATTGTTAAGCGGTATTGTAGAAGGCATTTGTTATACCAATGCAGAGCAATATTTTAATTTCCCAGCAGTCGTTTCTGTACAGTAATCAGGTAGAAGTATCGCTTTGGCTGATATAGAACATAGAGTATGGAGACAGTGATGTTCTAACAGATGCAGTCAAAGCGATATTTACTTCTGAGTATTATGTGATTAATTTCACAAAATAAATAATGCCTTATCCAATCCATTCAAGCAGCAAGAAACGTAGAAATGCTCAAAACAGTATCGCATGATTGTCGATATTGTAAGCGGTTGATTTTATCAAATCAAGGGGTGTGTCACATGGGAGTTGCTACATTAAAAGGGGTCAAAGCGGAAGAAAATGTGATTGACGGCAAGATCAGTTTGAAAGAAAAGATTTCGTACGGTATGGGGGACTTTGGGAACGGATTTATGTTTGATCTGGGGCAATTGTATCTGTTAAAGTTTTTTACAGATGTAGCAGGGATTCCAGCGATTGCAGCAGCAGGTATATTTCTAGTCAGTAAATTATTTGCAGCGATCTGTGATCCGATTGTTGGTTCTTCGATTGATTATCGCAAAAATATCGGAAAGAACGGTAAATTTAGACCGTATTTGATCTACGGAAGTCTTATTCTTGCGATCCTGACAGTGTTTACGTTTATCTCACCTAATCTATCAGTAACAGGTAAATTAATTTATGCGTATGCTTCTTATATGATCTGGGGGATTGGATATTCATTTGTAAATATTCCTTACGGTTCACTGGGTGCATCGATTACTCAGAATACGATTGAACGGGCATCGTTATCGTCATTCCGTCAAGCCGGTTCACTTGGAGCTTTATTTGTAACAAGTGTAATCGTAATGCCTTTAATTGTGCATTTCGCTAATCCATCTGTAGGTTTCCCTGTGGTGATGGGGATTATGTCTATCATCGGTGTGCTTGCTTTTATTGTGTGTTTTCGCGGAACGAAAGAACGGATTATTAGTCAAGCCGCTCCTTCTGAAAAATTATCGGTCGGCAGTGTTGTCAAAACATTTGTCAGTAACAAACCGCTATTAGTACTGGTTTTAATGACTGTATTTACGATTTCAGCGTACAATATCAAATCAGCGATGTTGATTTATTTTGCACAGTATAATTTAGGTAATGTAGAACTGATGGCGTATATGAACTTTATTATTATCGGGTCTTCATTTATCGGCGTCTTGTTTTTACCTAAATTGGTGAAAAGATTCGGTAAACGTAAAACAGCGATGATCGGACTTGGAATTAGTGTGGTTGCAGATACGATCAACTTTATTGCACCATCGAATGTGTATCTTTTCACAATCTTAGCCAGTATTGCATTTATCGGTATTAGTATCCCTAATGGTGTCACATGGGCTTTTGTATCTGATATTATCGATTATGGCGAATGGACATCAGGTGAACGTAAAGAAGGAACGACCTATTCGTTGTTTAACTTTTCTCGTAAATTAGCACAATCGTTATCTGGTTTCTTATCAGGTGTAGGTCTTGCTGTTGTTGGTTATGTACCGAATGTGGTGCAGACGGTCGGCACTCAGATCGGGATCAAAGCGTTATTGTGTCTGTATCCAGCGATTGCTCTGGCTATTGCGATGTTAATTATCGGATTAATGTACAAATTAACAGATAAAAAGCATGAACAAATCGTTGAAGAACTACAATTGCGTCATCAACCCTTAGAGTAGAAAGAATGAGAACAATCGCATAGCGCTCAGCAACCGTCCGTATTATGGTGAGTGGAACATAATATGTTATTCTTAGGAGAAGAGGAGTCATATGATTCCTCCGAGTCGATGAATCGAACAAGCTGGAATAAAGGAAGGTATGCATATGGCAGCCACTATCAAAGATATCGCCAAGCTAGCGAATGTTTCTCATACAACCGTTTCTCGTGCACTGAATAATAGTCCGCTTATTAAAGAAGTCACCAAACGTAAAATTATGCAGATTGCGCAAGAAGTGAATTATATTCCGAATTATAATGCTAAAAGTCTGGTATTACAGCGTTCGCATACGATAGGTTTGTTTTTTACCAGTATTTCCAATGGTACCAGTAGTAGCTTTTTTGCCGCTACGATTCGCGGGGTCAATCGTGTAATCGGGATCGAATACAATTTATTTGTACGTGGCATTGACGATTATCTAGATTACAGTTCGATTCATCGTAAACGGTTTGATGGCATTATTTTGATGAGTCAAAGTGAAGCGGATAATGATTTTATTCATCATGCATTAGAGCAAGAAATTCCGATTGTGGTGTTGAATCGTCTTCTTCCCGGTGCAAATCTAGTCAATATTGTCTCTAACGATAAAGAAGGATCTTATCATGCTGGACAATTTCTGATTGAGCAAGGGCATACACAGATTGCTATTATCGAAGGGATCAAAAGCTTTAAGTCTACAGAACAACGCCGATTAGGGTTTGTTCAAGCGATGGAGGAAAATGGATTATCGATCCCATCCCAATATGTTGTAGGCGGAGAGTATGATACAGAAAGTGGTTATCAAGCGATGCAACAATTGCTAGCTTTATCAACACCACCAACCGCTGTATTTTGCTCCAATGATGATATGGCGATAGGTGCGATGAATGCCGCATTTGAACAAGGGCTCAAAGTGCCACAAGACCTGTCGATTGTCGGGTTTGATGATATTAATTTCTCCATGTATACCAATCCTGCATTAACGACAGTGAAGCGTCCGATCGAAGACATCAGTGCGCGCGGGGCAGAAAAAATATTAGAACAGATTCGTGAAAAAGAAACACAACAAGAATTGATCTTTGTTGAAACTGAATTGATTCAGCGTAAATCAACAGCTGTTTATTCAGAGTAATTTATTGAAGCCACCAATTGTTCAAGTTGCTAAATAAGATCGTTATAGATTGAGGATTCCAGAGCTTACTACTATGCGCAGGAATTCTCTTTTTAATAAATGATAAGATTGTGATCTAATTCACTTTGTTAACGTGTGCATAAAATTATAATTATTGATAAGAACACAAATAGTATCCAGAACATAAGTTAGCTATTCCTATTTTAAAATAAAGATCAGGAGGATATGATCATGCCAGCACTTAACCGAACCACTTATCCAGCTTCAACCTATACTGAAAAAGTACTGCAATTTGGGGAAGGCAATTTTTTGCGAGCATTTACCGATTGGCAGATTCATCAGATGAACCAAAAATCGAATTTTGATGCAGGAGTGGTCATCGTACAACCACTAGCTACAGGGATGGCTGAACGACTGAATGAACAAGATGGATTATATACGGTGTATCTCGAAGGGATTCAAGAAGGACAACCTTCTCGAACTCATGAAGTAATTGAGTGCGTCACACGCGGAATCAATCCTTATGAGCATTACGAACAATATGAAGCTTTGGCGTATCAACCTGAATTACGTTGGATTATTTCTAATACGACTGAAGCTGGCATTGCTTTTAACAGCACAGATCAATTAGCAGATCGTCCACAGCAAAGTTATCCTGGTAAATTAACATCATTATTGTATCGCCGTTTCCGTCATTTTCATGGAGAAGAGAGCAAAGGGTTTATTATTCTTCCTTGTGAGTTGATTGATCATAACGGAGATGAGTTGAAACGAATTGTTTTGCAATATGCAGAGTTGTGGAACTTGGAGCCTGAATTTGGTGCGTGGGTACATCAAGCGAATACATTTTGTAGCACTCTGGTGGATCGAATTGTACCGGGTTATCCTAAACAGCGTATGCCTGAGATTACAGCTGAGCTTGGATATGAAGATCAGTTTGTTGTAGTAGGTGAACCATTTCACTTGCTTGTGATTGAAGGCCCCGCATGGATCGAACAAGAATTACCTTTTGCTCAAGCTCATTTGCATATCAAAGTGGTGTCAGATATGGCGCCTTATCGCACTCGTAAAGTACGTATCTTGAATGGCGCTCATACCGCAATGACTCCTGTTGCGTATCTATATGGTCTCAATACAGTAGCAGAAGCAGTAGAACATCCGATCACAGGTGCTTTTGTCCAGTCTCTTATTCAGGATGAGATTATACCGACTTTGGATCTGCCTGCTGATGAACTAGAGCAATTCGCTGCTGCTGTGATGGAACGTTTCCGCAATCCATATGTAGAGCATTTTCTAATGAGTATTTCACTTAATAGTATTTCCAAATTCAAAACCCGTGATCTACCTACGCTTACTTCTTATATCGAACAACAACATCAATTACCAGCCAAATTAGTATTTTCGCTTGCGGCTTTGATTGCTTTCTATAAAGGCGATCGTAGCGGAGAACGTATCTTATTAAATGATGATGAAGCTGTGTTACAACAATTAGCTGAACTATGGAAAAACTGTGATAACAGTCAATCAAGCCTGTATCAGTTGGTGACTGCTGTACTCGGTGAAGTTTCATTCTGGGGAATGAACTTAAATTCTTATGCAGGTTTAACTGAGCAAGTGACGACTAATTTGTACCATATTCAACACCAAGGAATGGTTGTTGCTTTGCAAGAGTTGATGGCTCCATCGGTAACACCTACTGTGTAATCGACTATAAGCATTATTTACGATAAAGAGACCTTTTATAAGGAGGCATACCGAATCATGTTGGAATATATACAGATTCATCCGCAAGATAATGTGGCTGTGGCGCTACGTGATTATCAGCAAGGTGAAGTGATTACACTAGATACCACAACAGCTACGGCACAATCAATTACGTTAACTGAAGATATTGCAAGAGGACATAAGATTGCACTACAACCGATAGAAATCCATCAACATATTATCAAATACGGCTATCCGATTGGACATGCGATTCAGCCGATTGCCGTCGGTAGTCATATTCATACTCATAATGCCAAAACCAATTTAACTGGTATTGAAGAATATCATTATGATCCCAAAACATTATTCAATCCATATACGCTCGAAAATCGTACATTTCAAGGGTATCGACGTAGCAATGGAGATGTGGGTATCCGTAATGAACTATGGATCGTACCGACAGTGGGCTGTGTCAACGGAATCGCTGAATTGATCTTAAGTGAGTTCGAGCGTGAAGTAGGCGATATCGCTCCTTTTGAAAATACATTGGTGCTTAAGCACAGTTACGGTTGTTCTCAGCTTGGAGATGATCATCAATATACACGTACGATTCTGGCAGACGCGGTGAAGCATCCAAATGTAGGCGCTGTACTGGTACTTGGGCTTGGCTGTGAAAATAATGAAATGGATCAATTTAAGCTTGCGATCGGTGAACATGATGAACAACGGGTCAAATTCCTTGTCTCGCAAATGGTATCTGACGAAGTCGAAGCAGGTGTGCAATTGCTTAAAGAAATCTTTGAACATGTACAAGGTGACCATCGGGAAGAAATACCGTTAGCTGATCTCAAAATCGGACTTAAATGTGGTGGTTCTGACGGATTATCAGGGATTACAGCTAACCCCCTATTAGGTCAACTGTCTGATTATATGGCGGCACAGGGTGGAACCACAGTATTAACAGAAGTACCGGAAATGTTTGGTGCTGAACAGATCTTAATGGAGCGTGCAGCAGATGAACAGGTATTTGGCAAAATTGTTCATCTAATCAATGACTTCAAGCAGTATTTTATGGATTACAAACAGCCTGTATATGAGAATCCGTCTCCGGGTAATAAAGCGGGCGGAATTACTACGTTAGAAGATAAATCACTGGGTTGTACGCAAAAATCAGGAATTTCTCCTGTACAAGATGTTCTATTATATGGAGAACGATTACAGACACGCGGATTAAATCTGCTGAGTGCACCGGGTAACGATCTAGTGGCTTCATCTGCATTAGCAGCAGCAGGTTGTCAGTTGGTCATTTTCACCACAGGACGGGGTACGCCTTTCGGTTCGTTTGTACCCACTATGAAAGTATCAACCAATTCACCTTTATTTGCTAATAAACCACACTGGATTGATTATAATGCAGGCACTTTAGTAGAAGGTGTAACGATGGAAGATGGATTGCGTGATTTTATCGAGTATATTATCGAAGTCGCCAGTGGACGCTGGGTCAATAATGAAAAAAATAAGTTCCGTGAATTGGCGATATTTAAAAGTGGAGTTACTTTGTAAATAGGCGTTTGTCGTCTTCAATTCAATAATATGCTATACTCATTCCATTGTGACCAATGGGTCAGTAACAAACAGATGCTTCTCAGAAGGATCATGTTATGATTACGAAAAAGGAGTGAGTATATGTCGGCATCTGTTGCTGAAAAAAGCAAAGGAGCTTCGAAAACAGGCTGGATCGTCGCAGGATTGTTGCTCGGTATTTTTATTGCAGCGATAGATAATACGATTGTGGCTACAGCGATTGCTACAATCGTAGGCGACCTTGGAGGATTTGATCAATTTGTCTGGGTAACTTCAGCCTATTTGGTTGCTTCTCTCGCAGGAACCCCTATTTTCGGCAAGCTTTCGGATATGTATGGTCGTAAGCGATTTTTTATTTTTGGTGTTGTTGTGTTTATGCTCGGTTCTATTTTATGTGGAACAGCCGATTCGATTGTACAACTTAGTATTTATCGAGCGATTCAAGGAATAGGTGGCGGTGCACTTGTACCGATCGCTTTTACAATTGTGTTCGATACGTTTCCACCGGAAAAGCGTGGTAAAATGACAGGCTTGCTGGGTGCTGTATTCGGAATGTCCAGTTTGTTTGGTCCATTATTAGGCGCTTATATTACTCAGTATATGAATTGGCGCTGGGTGTTTTATATCAATGTTCCGTTTGGTATTATTTCATTTCTATTGATTATGATCTTTTATCATGAATCGATGGAACGTTCGAAACAAAAAATCGATTGGTGGGGCGCAGGTCTGCTTATTGGTGCTGTCGTTTCATTAATGTTCGCTCTAGAATTAGGCGGAGATACGTATCCGTGGAATTCAGGCGTGATCTTAGGATTATTTGTGAGCTTTGTGATCTTACTGATCGCTTTTATTTTTGCGGAAAAGAAAGCAGCAGAACCTATTATTTCATTTCCAATGTTCAAAGATCGTCTGTTTACTAGTAGTACATTAGCGGCTTTCTTCTATGGAGCTGCGTTTATTACAGTCGCTCTATATATTCCGATCTATATTCAAGGGGTTAGCGGTGGAACAGCAGTCAATTCAGGGCTGACTTTGATGCCGATGACGATCGGATCAGTAATTGCTGCGATGCTTGGCGGCATACTGGTTAACAAATTAACCTTCCGTCGTATTATGATGATTTCTGGATTTTTATTTGTATTAGGCATGGCACTGTTAAGCAGGATTACACCGGAGACCCCTGCACTATTATTGTATCTATATCTAGCTACAGCAGGATTCGGTATTGGCTTCTCATTCTCTGTACTTAATATCAGTGGGATTCAGAACTTTGATTTCCGCCAACGTGGAGCTGCAACCTCTACGTTAACATTTGTTCGTTCACTAGGGATGGCACTGGGTGTAACCATATTTGGATTGATTCAGCGCAGTATCCTTAGCAATCAATTGCAAGCAGGTGTCGATCAAAGTGGTAGTGGAAGTTCATTACCTCCGGGACTTGATCTGACACAGTTAGATCCACGTGCATTATTATCGGATGATATCAAAGCTAATCTACCTGCCCAAGTTATTGAGATGATTCAAGTGGCTTTGACCAGTTCGATCGCCGGTACATTTATGTGGGCAGTTCTACCCGCCATCGGGGCATTAATCGCTGTTTCGTGTATGGGTAAAGAACGTGCTCTACAAACCAACAAGCCTAATCAAAAGTGATGTTACAGTATGTTTTTTAAATATAGACGCTTTTTAAGGTCGTTAGCAGAAGAAAGTCTGATTTCAGCATGATGCTGATTTCAGGCTTTTTTGATTACTGAGTGATTTTCGAGTTATTATAGTACTCAAATGGTAACGAATTTGTTACAATAGAGATTATTGAATCAGTCTTTCAAACATATGGTGTTTTGATACATTCTGTACAAAGTACCTCATCGTATATTGGTTTACTTGATAAGAACCAACCTACCTATACTTAGTGTTGTTGAAATGTGAAGAATAGCAGTAACGAATAAAAGAATTCAGACTTCATCTTGCCACACGAATAGTGTACAGATGAATGATCTTGTTATTAGGAAGTGATGATTTGATAGAAATGCAGGACGTATGGAAAACTTATCCCAATGGAGCACATGCTCTACAAGGGATCTCTGTGAAGATTGATCGCAACGAATTTGTATATGTGGTCGGTCCTTCGGGTGCGGGTAAGTCTACCTTTATGAAGCTAATGTATCGTGAAGAAACACCAACTAAAGGTCAAATTTCAGTAAATGGATTCAATTTAGGCAAATTAAAACAACGTAAGATTCCATTATTACGTCGTAATATCGGAGTTATTTTTCAAGATTTTCGTTTGCTTCCGAAGTTAACAGCGTACGATAATGTTGCTTTTGCAATGGAAGTTATTGAAACGCCGAGAAAATTAATGAAAAAAAGAGTAATGGAAGTATTGGATCTAGTAGGACTTCAAAGTAAAGCAGGGCGTTACCCTGAACAAATGTCCGGTGGTGAGCAACAGCGGATCGCTATTGCACGCGCAATCGTCAATAATCCAGCTGTTATTATTGCGGATGAACCGACAGGTAACCTTGATCCTGAGACGTCATATGGCATTATGCAATTGCTAGATGAGATTAATTTCCGTGGTACCACAATTATTATGGCAACTCATAATAGAGATATTGTGAATTCGATGCGTCGTCGTGTATTAGCGATTGAAGACGGCATGATCGTCAGAGATCAGATTAGAGGGGAGTACGGTTATGAATTTTAATACCTTCTTGCGACACTTGCGGGAAGGTTTTAGAAGCGTATTCCGCAATGGATGGATGTCGATCGCATCCATTACTTCCATTATTGTGTCTCTGTTTATTTTGGGTGTATTTATTTTGTTAGTATTAAATGTGAATCAACTAGCTGATCAGGCAGACAGTGAAGTTGAAATTAATGTCTTTCTAGAACTCAACGTAGATCAGTCGTTACGACAAGAACTACAACAAGAAATCAGTGCAATGACAGAAGTAAGCACGGTCACTTTTGTTCCCAAAGCACAAGGATTGAAAGAATTACGTGATCGTCTGGGTGAAGGTGGAGAGTCCTTTTTACAAGGATATGCACAAGATAACAATCCATTACCTGATGCTTTACGTATCCAAGTGATAGAACCAACAACTGTTCCTTTTGTCGCTCAGAAGATTGAAGCACTGAATACAGAACATCCTGAGAAACCTATTCTCAAAGTTCGTTATGGTGGAGACACTGTACAGACGTTATTCAAAGTTACTGCATTGATTCGTAATATTGGTCTGATCTTAGTCGCTGCGCTTGGACTGATGGCGATGTTCTTGATTGCCAATACGATTCGAGTCACTATACTTGCACGTCGTCGTGAAATTAGCATTATGAAGCTTGTTGGAGCCACCAATCAATTTATCCGTTGGCCGTTCTTTATTGAAGGTGCACTATTAGGCGGTATTGGTTCACTGGTAACAATTGGAATTTTATTTATCGGATATCAGCAATTGGTAGCCGCTTCTGTTCGATCATTTGGAATAGCGTCTGTGATCACTTTGATTCCGTTACAGCAGATCTGGCCATTATTAGGCAGTCTATTGCTTGGACTTGGAGTATTGATCGGAATATGGGGTAGTACACTCTCGATTCGTCGCTTCCTTAAAGTATAAAATAAATTATTTTCGTAAATATGCAAAAAAAGCTAAGATATCTGCAAAATATTGCCGATAATCATACTTGATGCAAGTGCTGAACGCCGGAAAACGACTGTTTCAAAAACCTACAAACGGTAAAAGGATGGGGAGAAAAAGTTGAAAAAAGTCGCATCAGTTATGGCTGTTATTTTATTGGCAGTCTCTGTGATACAACCACAACATGTACACGCCGCCAAATCGGTTAGTGATATCCAAAGTCAATTAAATGCTGTGGAGAAAAAAGCACAGGAAGCAGCCCAACAGAAGAAAAAAGCTGCTGCTCAAAAGAAAAAATCGCAAGTACTGAAAGCTAGAACACAAAAAGATCTAGGTAAAGTATTGCAAGCGATCAATGAAGTGAGCAGTCAGTTGGCTCGCGTTTCTAGTGATATTTCACAAACCGAATCAGGTCTGCGTCAAGCGAAAAAAGATCTGGCTGAAACCAAAGAACGTATTCATGCTCGTGAAGGTATGATTGATACTCGTGTACGTATGATGTATACCGATGGATTAATCTCTTATATGGATGTGTTAATGGCATCAACCAATTTTTCTGATTTTGTAGAACGTGCCGATTCATTACGTATGATTGTAGATCAAGATCAGGACATTTTGGCTCAACATGAGAAAGACAAACAATTCGTAATCGTAACGCAAAAAAAATTGACTGCTTCGTATGCAAAAGCGAAAAGTCTATATGCTGAAAAAGCAGAGCGTAAAGGCGAATTAGATGCCAAAGAAAGCGAAAAACAAGTACTTATTTCTAAATACAATACACAGATTGAAAATGCAGATGATATCACATCCGAGCAAGAACAAGCGTTGTGGGATCTAGCTGATAAACGTGCTTCTCTGTATCAAGAGAAAACAGCACTAGAAGCACAAGAAAGAGCAGCAGCGGCGGCTCGTGCAGCAGCTGAAGCTCAAGCCAGAGCAGAAGCAGCAGCGAACAATCCACCATCATCCGGTGGAGGTGGAAGCTATACACCACCAAGTACAGGTGGGTATCAAGGTAGCGGTAATGGTAGTATGGGTCTACCTGTAAATGGTGCACGTATTTCTTCTCCATTCGGATACCGTAATCACCCGATTCAAGGGGTATACAAAATGCACACAGGTGTTGATTTTGCAGCTCCTCAAGGAACTGATATTCATGCCGCTCAAGGCGGTACAGTCATTGTCGCTCAATGGCAAAATGGATACGGTAATACTGTGATTATTGATCATGGAAATGGAATCAGAACCTTATATGGACATATTCGTGATGGCGGTATTGCTGTTTCTGTAGGGGCTACAGTGAGTCAGGGACAGAAGATTGCAGAAGTAGGTTCTACAGGAAACTCTACAGGCCCTCACTGTCACTTTGAAGTACGTGTGAATAATACACCTGTCGATCCGATGGGTTATCTGTAATAGCGTTAAGCTCAGAGAGGCGGTAACACATGATGAGAAAACGCACCGTAGCACTACTTGTGATTGCCATGATGGTGCTGAGTAGCGTGCTTACACTGGCTTTTACCAGTCTGCCAGGAATCGCTCGTAACGCTGTCAACGGACAAGGATTGCTCGCAGCACTTAGCGGTGGTGGTCTAAGCGACCAACAGCAAAGTAAATTAAGTACAGCTGCCAAATTGATTGAAAGTAATTATTATCAAGATGTAGATAGCAACAAGCTAGTAGATGGTGCGATCAATGGAATGATGGAAGCATTAGGTGATCCTTATTCCAGTTATATGGCTCCTGAGACAGCGACTCAATTTTCCGAATCAATCGCAGGATCATTTACTGGAATTGGTGCAGAAGTGTCGCAAGAAGATGGTAATGTAGTGATTGTTTCTCCAATCAAAGGGTCGCCTGCGGAAAAAGCAGGATTACGTCCTAAAGACATTATTGTATCGATTAATGGCGAATCGTTAGCGGGCGTAGACTTGAATGACGCGGTTAACAAGATTCGTGGTAAAAAAGGCACAACAGCTACTCTTGAAATCAAACGTTCTGGTAGTTCAAATACGTTAGATTTCAAAATTGTACGTGATGATATTGATGTAGAGACGGTTACTTCGAGAATGACGGATGACAAAATCGGCGTAATCACTGTAACGCAGTTCTCGATGAATACAGCCGAACGTTTTGATGCTGAAGTGAAAAAGCTTGAAGGCGAAGGTATGAAAGGTCTTGTGATTGATGTTCGTAACAATCCAGGCGGTGTTCTATCTGTTGTAATTGATATGGCTGAACAATTTGTTCCGAATGGCAAATTGATTGTACAGGTCGAAGACAAAGCAGGTAAACGTGATGAGACTAAGTCCAAAGGTAAAGGTGTTAAATATCCGATTGCTGTAGTGACGAATGGTGGTAGCGCAAGTGCTTCTGAGATTCTAGCAGGTGCCTTGAAGCAATCTGCTGGTGCGACTTTATACGGTGAGACGACGTATGGTAAAGGTACCGTTCAGACGAGTATGGATAATATCTTTAACGATGGCAGTCTAATTAAAATTACGATTGCCAAATGGTTAACACCAAATGGAGATTGGATTCACAAAAAAGGAATCAAACCAGATGTTAAAATTGCTCCACCGGATTACTTTACAGTAACTCCAATCAACAAAGAGAAAACACTCAAATATGATATGAATAATAGTGATATTAAGAGTGCTCAAATTATGTTAGATGGTCTTGGTTACACGGTAGATCGTAAAGATGGTTATTTTGACCGTGATACCGAAACAGCAGTGAAATCATTCCAGACCAAGCAAAAGCTAAAAGTAACGGGTGCGATTGATGAGAAAACAGCAACAGCACTTGAAGTAGCATTAGTGGAGCATATCCAAGATCCACAATATGATGTTCAGATCAACAAAGCGATTGCAGGCGTTGAAAAGCAGATTTCTACCACGAAGACCCCGTAATTTGAAACTGTAATGCGCTTATTCATAAGTATTTCCAAAAAGAAGGCTGTTATAGCCTTCTTTTTTTATGTAGAATAGAGAGAGTTGAGTCTATATGCGAATGAATGATACGCTGATAGTGAAGCAAAGATAGATGGCAAAGGAGAGTGGCAACCGTTGAACGTATTGGGTGAGGCACTCCGTATGATAGGCGGGGCATTAGGGGCGCTATTAACGCAGCCTTTTTACTATATATTTCTAATCGGTGTATTGTTGCACTATAGAAGACAAGGTATTCTTGAACGTAAATTATTTAATATCCGTATTTATGTCTATGCAGGTCGAGTGTTACGAACCGTCGTTACCGGGATCATTGCAGGGCTACTGATCTCGATCGTTATGGCTTTTATTGGTATACATATAGAGACAGAAATAATCTGGTGTATAGGCATTATTTTGATCCTATTATCCTTATTCCGTCTACGTTACGCTCATTTGACGATGGCTTTGGCTGTACTTACGATTATCTATATGGTGTTACTTTCATTTCCGTCATGGCAACCGACCGGTGGGATAGGGTCATTTATTTCGAGTATTCGTCATATTGACTTGCCTGGATTATTAGCGATATCGGTATTGTTGCAATTGATCGAAGCGTTATTATTCCGTATGCAAGCGTTACGTTTTTCTTCACCTGTAGTGATCGAAGGCAAGCGTGGTAAGCCTGTAGGTGCATATGCAATGGAAGCTTTCTGGCCTGTTCCACTGTGGTTATTTATTCCTTCTGTAAGTGGTATCGTTTTACCGTGGACACCTCTTCATGGAGCACAATCATGGATAGACGGTGTATCGCTAACGGCATTGCCTGTAATGATCGGTTGTAGTGTATTAACACAGACCCATTTGCCACAAGCGAAAGCACAGCGAATAGCGAAGCGGTTAGTACAAAGTGGTCTGATTATGGTAGTATTTGCAGCCCTAGCATTATGGTGGGCACCGATTGCAATACCGGCAGTCATTATTGCTGTGATATTACGTGAATGTGTGATGTACTTCAGTCGACGAGAAGAAACAGAGCAGAGCCCATTATTTATTCGTGGATTACGTGGAATCAAAATTTTAGATATTATTCCGTATAGCCCTGCGGCAGAACTAGGCATTACCGCAGGTGAAAGTATGTATAAAGTGAACGGACAGCTTATCCATGATCCTCAATCTCTTCATGCGGCATTGCGAATCAATCCTGCATTTTGTAAATTGGAAGTATTAAATGTAGAAGGCGAAAGTAAATTTCTGCAACGGGCGATCTATGCAGGAGATCATCATCAGTTAGGAATGATATTCGCGCCAGACGATCAAGCGGTGGTTTCGCCAGATATTCAGCGACTATCGGCATGGCATTTGTTAACCAAACCGCGTGTACAGAAGTTGCCTAGTAGCTATCATGAACATTCTGCTTTGTTATTACCAGAAGGTGAGCAAGTGACCGAACCGGAAGTACCGGAAGAGCCAATTGAATTGACTCCCGAGTATATTGAAAAGCATGGATTACCCAAGCGTCCTCGGCGTAAGTCATAAAGCGCATAAAATAGTATGTTGCTAAATAATAGGTGTACCCAATACCTAATAAACAATCATTAAATGTTAGCAAAAAATAAATTTTAGAACATAAAAACACTCCAGTGTAGCTTCTCATCTATAGATAGAGAAGTACGCTGGAGTGTTTTTTGTATTTCAACTTTTATATGCAGCCCATTAATCTTGCAATTGACGTAACACGATGATTTCAACACGGCGGTTTTTTTGACGACCCGCAGCGGTTGAGTTATTTGCGGTGGGGCGAGTATCTCCATAACCTGCATATTGAAACTTCGATTTGTCTAACCCTTTAGTATCAATAAAATAGCGCAGAACAGACAATGCACGAGCACCTGACAACTCCCAGTTATCCTGATAACGTGAAGCATTTACAATCGGCAGATTATCGGTATGCCCTTCAATGCTGACCGTCGTATCAATCGATTGGAAAAGGCTAGACAATTGCGCCAGTGTGGCTAAAGAAGGTGATTTGAGATTGGCTTGTCCTTCATTGAATAAAAATTGATCGCTTAGTGTAATCGAGATCCCTTGAGGCTTATCAGCAACCACAACTTGATTGCCTAGATTGTTCGTTTTGACATAGGTTTCGATTACACTCATAAGATTGGCTAGTTCACTTTCCTGCTTACGGAAAGCTTCTTCGCGATTGGTTAGTGTAGTAGATCCACTTTGTGTATCTTTACCGCCAGCATTACCTGCTTGATTACTGGTAGAAGTAGAACCACCGTTACTCGTATTTTTACCTGCTGTTCCGGTAATGCCTTTACCACCATCTAGAATTGAATTGTCGCTTTGAAAAGTAAGCTGTAACGAGTCCGTAAGCACCTGATACTTTTCTGTATCAACATGACTCACCGAATACATGACCACAAAAAAGATGAGTAATAGTGTAATTAGATCCGCATAAGTAATCAGCCAGCGATCTTGATGGTTATGCCCATTTCCTTTTTTACTGCGCCGAGAATAACGTGCCATCGTTATTCCTCCCCTGTTCTAGCTTCGCGAATAAGATTCCCATTACTTTCCGGCAAAAAGGTTTCTAGCTTTTTACGAACCAATTGAGGGTTCTCACCATTTTGGATAGACAATACACCTTCTAATAACATTTCCATCGTCTGAATATCCAGTTCGCTACGTGAACGAATCTTGGAAGCAATCGGTAGGAAGATGAGATTGGCACTGGCTACACCATACAACGTCGCTGTAAAAGCAACAGCAATTGATCCACCTAATCCTGTGGGCTCGCTTAGACTGCCTAATACTTGAATCAGCCCCATAACCGTACCAATAATCCCCATCGTAGGTGCATAACCACCCGCAGAATCAAATACTTTGGCATATTGTTCATGTTCTAATTCGGTTTTGGTCATTTCAAGTTCTAGAATCTGTTGAATGACTTCACGATCTGTACCATCAACCACTTGCTGAATCCCTTCTCTTAGAAAAGGATTATCATGAGAAGAAGCTTGAGGTTCAAGTGCAAGTACACCTGCCCGGCGTGCATGCGTAGACATATTCACAATATCTTCAATCAATTGTTCATTATCTGTACCACCTGATGAAAAAGTAAAAGCTATCGCACGTGGAATTTTTTTCAATCGTGCTAATGGAAAACTGATGACGACAGCCGCAGCTGTTCCTCCAAATACGATCAATGCAGCAGCACCTTGAACCAGCCCGCTAGCATCTCCGCCTTCCCATAAAAAGCCCCCAATCAATGCAGCAAGTCCTGCAATAATCCCAATAATCGTTGTTAAATCCATTCGTTCATCTCCTGTTCTGGGTATGGGGAATAACCGTAAATGTAACGATTTACATAAAAAAAGTTAAAATTTCAGTCTTGTTTCAATTGCATAAATACAATAGGAAGAGTATAATATAAGAACAAACATTCCTATAGCGGTATATTTTTGCTGTGCTATAGAGGGTATGATCTACAGACAACTTATTATAGAATAATTAACCAAAAATGAGATTCGTCAATTCATGGTGTGCCACCATTGTACATGTTGGGTAAAGAATAATGTATTCGGCACTTTGAGTAACGGTCTCTTTTGTTATTATCGGGCACGTGTAATTATATTTTAGACGATAGGGTGATGCAGGGCAATGAATGATATTGTTGTCAGCTCCAAGAAATTTGAAATACAGTCGGAATTCTCTCCTCAAGGCGATCAGCCTCAAGCGATAGATGAGTTGGTAAAAGGTATAGAACGAGGAGAAAAGTATCAGACTCTTCTCGGGGCGACCGGGACAGGTAAAACATTTACAATGGCACAAGTGATTGCCAAGGTGCAACGACCTACACTGGTTATTGCACATAACAAAACATTAGCGGCGCAATTAGCAGGTGAATTTAGAGACTTTTTCCCTAACAATTCTGTCGATTATTTTGTAAGTTATTATGACTATTATCAACCGGAAGCCTATATTCCGTCTTCAGATACCTATATTGAAAAAGATTCCAGTATCAATGAAGAGATCGATAAATTACGTCACTCAGCGACCAGTTCGTTATTTGAACGTCGTGATGTGATTATTGTAGCCAGTGTATCTTGTATCTATGGTCTGGGTTCACCTCAAGATTACGGCGGTTTGTTATTATCACTGCGTGTAGGTATGGAGAAGTCGCGTAATGAGATCTTATCTCGTCTCGTTGATATTCAGTATCAACGGAATGATATTAACTTTGTACGCGGTACGTTCCGTGTACGTGGTGATGTGATTGAGATTTTCCCAGCTTCTCGCGGAGAACAAGCAGTACGTATTGAATTGTTCGGTGACGAGATTGAACGGATTACTGAAATTGATGTACTGACAGGCGAATTAGTCGGTGAACGCGAACATATTGCTATTTTCCCGGCATCTCACTTTGTTACCAAAGAAGAAACGCTTAAAGTAGCGCTTAAAAATATTGAACGTGAACTAGAAGAACGTCTTAAAGTGTTAAATGAACAAGGGAAGTTGCTGGAAGCACAACGTCTAGAGCAACGTACTAATTATGATCTTGAAATGATGAGAGAAGTAGGCTTCTGCTCCGGGATTGAGAACTATTCCGGTCCTCTTACTTTCCGTGAACGCGGAGATACTCCGTATACACTCATGGATTATTTTCCAGATGATATGTTGATTGTTGTCGATGAATCACATGTGACATTGCCGCAAATTAGAGCGATGTACAATGGTGACCAGGCGCGTAAAAGTGTACTGGTTGAGCACGGATTCCGTCTTCCATCAGCATTGGATAATCGCCCGCTTAAATTCGAAGAGTTCGAAGATAAAGTTAGTCAGATTGTGTTCGTTTCAGCGACACCAGGTCCTTATGAATTGGAACATTGTCAAGAAATGACGCAACAGATTATTCGTCCAACAGGACTGCTTGATCCTATTATCGAAGTTCGTCCAACCAAAGGACAGATCGACGATATTATTGGAGAAATTCATTTACGTATTGAGCGAGATGAACGGGTACTGTTAACGACATTGACCAAGAAAATGTCGGAAGACCTTACCGATTACCTCAAAGAAATAGGAATCAAAGTCAGGTATCTGCATTCGGATATCAAGACGTTAGAACGGATGTCGATCTTGCGTGATCTTCGTCTGGGAACGTTCCATGTTCTTGTCGGGATTAACTTGCTACGAGAAGGACTTGATTTACCTGAAGTATCTCTGGTAGCAATTTTGGATGCGGACAAAGAAGGATTCTTGCGTTCTGAACGTTCATTGATCCAGACTATTGGTCGTGCGGCACGTAACTCGGATGGTCGAGTCATTATGTATGGTGATCGCATTACAGATTCAATGCAGAAAGCTCTTTCAGAAACCGAGCGTCGTCGTAGTATTCAGATCGCTTATAATGAAGAACACGGTATAACTCCGCAAACGATCCGTAAAAAAATACGTGATGTTATCGAAGCGACCAAAGTGGCTGAAGGTAAAGCAAGTTATATGGAAGAGATCGGTAAAACGAAACTTTCCAAACGTGATCGTCAAGCACTGATCAGTCGTCTTGAACTGGAAATGAAAGAAGCAGCGAAAAATCTACAGTTTGAGCGTGCAGCGGAATTGCGAGATGCTGTGCTAGAACTCAAAGCTGAATAACATCTAGATTCTACAAAAACAGAGTACCTGTTACTCTTCATCTATGAATAGATAAATAATGAAGGTTGTTAAATATCCTGTGTTGTATCCAGTGATGTTTGACAACCTTTATCATAGCTTACTGCTAAATGGATAACATACTCAATTAGAGATGTGGATATACAGAAATGTAGCAATTACTCCGGAAGCACCGGACTTGGAGGTTGGATTATTTGGCAAACAAATTTATCGAGGTCAAAGGTGCACGCGCACATAACCTCAAAAATATTGATATTAGTATCCCGCGCGATAGCTTTGTGGTATTAACAGGGTTAAGTGGATCAGGGAAATCTTCACTGGCATTTGATACGATTTATGCAGAAGGTCAACGTCGTTATGTCGAATCATTATCTGCGTATGCTCGTCAGTTTTTGGGACAAATGGAGAAGCCGGATGTAGATTCAATCGAAGGATTGTCTCCTGCAATTTCGATCGATCAGAAAACAACAAGTCGTAACCCTCGTTCTACAGTAGGTACAGTAACGGAGATTTATGACTATTTACGTCTTTTGTTTGCACGAGTAGGTCATCCTCATTGTCCTGTGCATGGAGTTGAGATTACGTCGCAAACGGTAGAGCAGATGGTTGATCGTATTATGGAATATCCGGAACGTACCCGTCTGCAAATTTTGGCACCAGTCATTTCTGGACGTAAAGGTGAACACAAAAGTATTTTCTCTGAAATCTCTAAGCAAGGATTTGTGCGTGCTCGTGTGAATGGCGAGATTAGAGATGTATCTGAAGATATTCAATTGGAAAAAAATAAAAAACATACCATCGAAGTTGTGGTTGACCGTATTGTAGTCAAAGAAGATGTAGCTACTCGTCTGGCAGATTCGATTGAGATGGCTTTGAAAATGTCTGGCGGTCAATTGCTGGTAGATATTATCGACAAAGAAGAACTTCGCTTTAGTTCCAACTTTGCGTGTCCGATCTGTGGATTCAGTATGGAAGAGTTATCCCCACGTATGTTTTCGTTTAACAGCCCGTTTGGAGCTTGTACTGAATGCGATGGTCTGGGTGTACGTATGGTTGTTGATCCAGATTTACTGATTCCTGATAAAAGTAAAACGATCGATCAAGGTGCTTTTCAAGCATGGAGTGGTGGATTATCGAACTATTATCCTCAATTTCTAAAATCAGTATGTGAGCATTACAAGATTCCGATTGATGTACCTGTATCTGAATTAAAAGAAGAGCAGATTAATCTGATTTTAAAAGGATCAGGTGAACAAAAGATTCGTTTCCGTTATGAAAGTGACTTTGGACAGAAAAAAGAAGCTCAAGTGCTGTTCGAAGGCATTGTTCATAATTTGGAACGTCGTTATAAAGATACGTCTTCAGATAGTATGCGTGAATATATCGAAGGCTTTATGAGTGCGAAGCCTTGTCCGGTATGTAAAGGTAATCGTCTCAAAAAAGAAATTCTTTCAGTTACCGTTAATCAAGTGAATATTTCAGAAGTGACAGCGATGCCTATTGGCGATGCAACTACTTTTTTTGAAAATCTAGTATTGAGTGAAAAAGAACAAAGTATTGCTCGCTTAATTTTGAAAGAAATCGGTAGTCGTCTAGGATTCCTTGTTAATGTAGGTCTAGAATATTTGACGATGGCACGTGCGGCAGGAACATTATCCGGTGGTGAAGCACAGCGTATTCGCTTAGCGACACAGATCGGTTCTAGTCTGACCGGTGTACTTTATATTCTGGATGAGCCTAGTATTGGGCTACATCAACGGGATAATGATCGTCTGATTCATACGTTAGAGCATATGCGTGATCTAGGAAATACATTGATCGTAGTTGAGCATGATGAAGACACGATGATGGCGGCTGATCATATTATTGATATCGGACCGGGTGCAGGAATCCATGGTGGGCACGTGATCGCAGAAGGAACACCTGCTGAGATTATGGCGCATCCTGATTCGTTGACAGGTCAATATCTAAGTGGACGCAAATTTATTCCTGTCCCTGCGAAGCGCCGTGAAGCAAGCGATCGTTGGTTAGAGATTCGTGGAGCCAAAGAAAACAATCTTAAAAATGTAAATGTTAAATTCCCTATTGGATTGTTTACAGCTGTAACGGGTGTATCGGGTTCTGGTAAATCAACACTCGTTAATGAAATCCTGTACAAAACACTAGCTCGTGATCTGAACAAAGCTAGAGTTCGTCCGGGTGAATATCGTGAAATCCGTGGACTAGAGCATGTGGATAAAGTAGTTGATATTGACCAATCACCTATCGGTCGTACACCACGTTCTAATCCAGCAACATATACAGGTGTATTCGATGATATTCGTGATTTATTCGCACAGACCAATGAAGCCAAAGTACGTGGTTACAAAAAAGGTCGCTTTAGCTTTAATGTTAAAGGTGGACGCTGTGAAGCTTGTCGCGGAGACGGTATTATCAAGATCGAAATGCACTTTTTGCCAGACGTATATGTACCTTGCGAAATCTGCAAAGGAAAACGTTATAACCGTGAGACACTTGAAGTGAAATACAAAAACAAAAGTATCTCGGATGTGCTTGAAATGACGGTGGAGGATGGCGTAGATTTCTTCCAAAACATTCCTCGTATTCAGCGTAAAATGCAAACATTATTCGATGTAGGTCTGGGTTATGTGAAGCTTGGACAACCTGCTACTACATTATCTGGTGGTGAAGCGCAACGTGTGAAATTGGCTTCTGAATTACATCGTCGTAGCACAGGTAAAACGATCTACATTTTGGATGAGCCGACAACAGGACTACATGTAGATGATATTGATCGTCTATTAACAGTACTTCATCGTCTAGTCGATTCTGGTGATTCTGTACTGGTGATTGAGCATAATCTGGATGTAATCAAAACAGCCGATTATTTGATCGATCTTGGTCCAGAAGGCGGTAGCGGTGGAGGTACGATTCTGGCATCGGGTAGCCCTGAACAATTAGTCAAAGTGAAGAATTCATACACAGGGCACTATCTCAAACCTATTTTGGAACGAGATACACAGCGTAGTCGTGAACTTGAAAGCAGTCAGGTTTAAACAATGAAATAAAGTAATCATAGCTAGTACATGTTGAATAAGGATACGCATTCAGATGTACTGGCTTATTTTTGTCCAAATATGCTTATATTTATCAATGATTACCGAAAGATAGTTCTTCATGGCAATTGTGTCATACCTGTGCATATGCTACATTGGAATCAGACTATTGTTCCTACAACATGATGATTTTACAGGAACGTATACGCAACTATAGAAAGGCTGGATGAATTTGAAATTATTCCGATCCAAATTACCTGCACTTGTATTATTAACTTCTGTGTTGATGTTACCGGCACAACCATCGGTATGGGCATCGGATACAAGCGACGCTTCAAGTTATACATATTCATCTCCTAAGTATGCAGCTTCTACCACAAGTAATATTTCCAAAATTATTGCACGTATCTCTCCTTCTGTTGTCGGTATTGTAGGCACAGCCAGTGCGGAAGCGATTGCTGCTGAAGGCGGTTCAGGAGACGAAGAACCCGGCGGAACAGGTATTGCTTTCGGTTCAGGCGTTATCATTTCATCAGATGGATGGATTGTAACCAATGCCCATGTGATCGATAGTATGGAACCTGGAGCTAAAGTTATTACATCGGAAGCCAAAGGAAATAGCAAAACGTATTTGGTTAAAGAAATTTATAGCGATACGGTAAGTGATCTAGCCATTATCAAAATCAATGCTACATCACTAAAAGTTGCTTCTTTTGTGTCTAGTAAAGAACAACCTGTTGTCGGCGAGCAAGTAGTAGCGATTGGAACACCGTTGTCTCTTTCACTACGCAATTCAGCAACATCCGGAATTATTAGCGGGGTTAATCGTGCAGTTGATGCTTCGTACAAATTGCTTCAAACGGATGCAGCAATCAATCCGGGAAATAGCGGCGGTCCTTTAGTGAATATGGATGGTAAAGTGATCGGGATCAACACTATGAAATATGAAGCATTGGGCGTAGACAATCTTGGATTTACGATCCCAGCAGATACCGTTCAATATATTATTGGACAGTTATTCAAATACGGAGAAGTTCATCGGGCTTCGCTGGGGCTAGATTTTGAAGAAAGTGAAGATGCTCTTAGCGGTATGCCTACAGACGATGCATTGACTGTAGGAAAAGTGAACTCGACGATTGCTAGCAAAGCAGGGATCAAAAAAGGCGATATTCTCTACAGTGTAAATGGTAAAAAAGTACACACTGTTGTCGATTTGAACGAAATTCTCAAATCTTATGTACCCGGACAAAAGGTCAAACTTGTGATGCAATCGAATGGTGATATCGTGAATCGTCAAGTGAAATTAAGTAAAGAATAAGATACTTTTAGATCTAATAGTACCATTCAAAAAGTAAAGATCAGACATCGCTGTTGGAATTTCCAGCAAGCTTGGATACAGAAATGAGGAGCTTGAATGAGTAAGTGGTTGCGGATTACCGCTTCAAGTCTACTGGCTATTGTGCTCGTGTTGACCACCATGTATGCAACAACAGGAACAGCATCGGCAGCAGCACTATTGGAATTGAAGATCAAAAAAGGCAGTACATCTGCAACGATCAATGGTCAAAAGCAAACGATCGTCAAACCTTACGAAAGTAATGGAATCACGATGGTGCAATTAGGTCTATTCACACGTGCATTCAAAGCACAAGTGAAGTTGCAAGAAAATGATTCAATCAAGTTGATGTATGGCAAACGTACGCTTTCGATGACAATCGGTAGCAAAAAAGCCTATCTCAATGGTTCTACATTTACATTGGATGCAGCTCCTGTGATGAAGTCAGGTATCTTAATGGTTCCTGTTCGCTCTGTAGCCAAAAGTATCGGTGCTAAGTTCAAAGTAGTATCCGGTCAAATGATTATCACGGTAGCTCCAGCCACAACAGATAGTGGTACAGATAAATCTACACATGTCGGTAAAACGAAAATAGGCAGTAGTAAATATCAATGGTCGATAAACTATCCAAGTGATCTGACGAACCTTGGTTTACAGGACGGCAAAAATGCAGCATTTATGGACAATGAAGCCAAATACTATCTGCAAATTTTTGTAGATCCTGAGATCGCCATGGTAGGTCAAGGTAGTGAGAGTGATCTACAAGATTTATTAGATGAATTGGTTTCTTCTGCTCAAGATGCTGGAGAAATGATCGTCGATCAAAAAGTAGTCAATAGCAGTAAAGGCAACTATGCTTATATTACTTCTAAAGATTCAGATGGCATTTTGTCTCAAACTCGTGTGTATACAGGGAATGGACATGTTTATTATGTGATGTATGCTGATTCAGAAGCTACCAGTTACAAAGACTTTACTAAAGCCAAAGTAACTTCATTATTAAATTCGTTCAAAACGTCATTCAATAGTGCTGACAAAGCAATGGAAGATCTTGCTAGTAAAGAAGAAGATACAGGCACAGGCAAAACGTTAGAAGCTAGTGAATATGGTGTTTATATGGAACTTCCGGCTGATTTTGAAGCTAGTGAGAGCAGTGTAGATGCTTCTGCAAAAGATGGATCTTACGTTGCTGTTAATGTTTATAGCGCACCAGCAGGGAGTACGCTAGCAGAATGGTTACAGAAGATTCAAGGCTGGTTTGCAGATAATTTCAATAGCGATGCTTACCGTAACTTGGGTAGCGAGCAAAAAGAAATTGCAGGACAGACTGCGACTGTGAATAAGTTAGAATATACATTTGGTGATACATGGATGACTGAATATGAAGTCTTATTCCAAAAAGACGGATATCGTTATTATATGGAATACAGTACGCCATCCGATAAAGCATCGAAAGATGCTGATTTCCAGGTAATGATCGATTCGTTGGAAATTGATTTCCCTACACTGGAAGAGAACTTTGGTTCATTACCTGTTGACTACTATTCACAAGATCGTAGCAAAGTAGCGACACATACATCGGAAGCGAATCATTACAGTGTGCAAGTTCCTCGTCATTGGACAAGCACAGACAATGATTACGAATCTTCTTATGTGTATTTCTCTCATACCGGTGGATCTTTCAATATTTCGACCAAGACAACCAGTTCTTTGGAAAAAGCAGTCACTCAATGGAAAGCGACATTTGAGGGTTCAGGTGATAATAATGTATATGGTGTAGAACTATCTGAAGGCACGTCAACAACGTTTGCAGGTGTTCCTGCTTATACCTTTACAGCTAATTATCCAGATGCTACTCATCCATATACAGGCACGTATACGATATTTACCAAAGGGAAAATGACGTATATCTTAGGTGATGAAGTAAACAATACTAACAATACACCTGTGCATCAAGCAGATTTAGCTAAAGTCTTAGCTTCTTTTCAATTAACCTCTTAAAATATGTAAGCAAGAATAGAGCTACCTTAACGGGTAGCTTTTTTCTTATGAATAAATGTGAAAAAAGATCATGATTTTCATTGAAAATTCAAGCAATAAGGTAGATAGACGCTCTTAGGTCTGTTACACTGAAATTAGAATAAATTTAAATCATATGATCTGTTGATAACAACGATGATGATAACTATTAAAAAAGTATTGCCAGAACTAAGGCAATCTAGGAGGATATAAATTCTACATGAGTGATACAGGGTTACGAAGAGAAGACGTGGAGCTTTTAGCACCTGCGGGTGACTGGGACTGCATGCGGGCGGCGGTAGCCAATGGGGCAGACGCAGTCTTTTTTGGCGTGGAGAAGTTCAATGCACGGGCGCGGGCGAATAATTTCCGAATGGATGAGTTGCCTGAGATTATGTCTTTTTTGCATAGTTATGGAGTCAAAGGGTTTTTAACCTTTAATATACTGGTATTTGAAAATGAATTAGCCGATGCGCGTGAATTGATTGACGCTTGCGTAGTGGCAGGTGTGGATGCAGTTATCGTACAGGATTTGGGATTGGTTAAAATGATCCGTGAAATTTCACCGGATTTCCCGATTCATGGTTCGACGCAGATGACAATTACATCACCAGAAGCGGTTGAATTTACGAAGCCATTTGATATCGAACGTGTCGTTCTAGGACGTGAAAATAACCTTAAACAAATCAAAAAAATTGGTGAGCAAGCACGTCTGCCGATGGAAGTATTTGTTCATGGAGCACTATGTGTATCTTACTCCGGTCAGTGTCTAACTTCTGAAATGTGGGGTGGACGTTCAGCAAACCGTGGCGAATGTGCACAAGCTTGTCGTTTGCCATACGATCTAATGGTTGATGGCACGCAGAAGATTATGGGAGATGTAACGTATTTGCTTTCTCCTAAAGATCTGGCAGCTATCGATATTATGGCTGAACTGATCGAAGCAGGAGTAACTTCTTTCAAAATTGAAGGCCGTCTCAAAACACCTGAATATGTAGCCAACGTTGTGAGTAAATACCGTAAAGCGATCGATCGCTATTTTGAAGGTGATCGGGATTCGATTACACGTGAAGATATTCGTGAATTGGAACAAAGCTTTTCCCGTGGATTCACTCATGGTTTCTTAGATGGAACGAACAATAAGAAGTTAGTAGACGGTACATTCCCGAAAAGCCGTGGTGTTTATATGGGACGTGTCGAGCAAGTCTTGCGTGATGGCGTAGTCTGTCGCTTAGAAGCTCCGCTTAAACGTGGAGATGGTATCGTATTTGATGCTGGAGATCCTACGCAAAAAGAGCAGGGTGGACGCGTCTATGATCTACGTCGTAAAGGCGTAAAAATCGAAGGCGAAGCTGATGAGACATGGATGGTCGATATTGTTCCAGGACGTAACGATGTCAATCTACATCGTGTACATGTAGGCGATAAAGTTTGGAAAACCAACGATCCTGCACTGGATAAACGGATGAGACAAAGTTTTGATACTGAGAAGCCTTACCGTGTATTCCCTGTTCATGTCAAAGCTGTTGGTCATGTAGGTCAGCCTTTAGTAACATGGTGGACTGATGTACAAAAAGGAGTCACAGTACGTGTCGACTCTGAAATGGAACTGGAGATTGCTGCTAAGCGTCCGATGACTTCTGAATTATTGGAAGAACAATTCGGTCGTTTGGGAGGAACTGTGTTCCAATTGGATCAATTAGAAGTTCAATTGCATGGCGATATTATTATCCCGATGCGTGAGCTTAACAATATTCGTCGTCAGGCGGTAGAACAACTTGCAGGAGAGCGTCCGAAGCCTCCGGTATATATTCAACGTGATATCGAAGTCTACAGCGATGCTGTGGCGGCATCTGCACCTGTACAAGGAACGGCTGCTACATTAACAGCATTATGTCGTAGTGTAGAGCAAGTCGAAGCAGCACTACAAGCTGGAATCGAAATGATCTATGCAGACTTTGAATTTATCAAGCAATTTCCAGCAGCTGTGGCAGCTGTACGTGCAGCTGGCAAAAAAATTGCTTTAGCTACACCTCGTATTCATATGCCTGGTGAAAATGGATATCATGCGAATATTTTGCGTTTACAACCCGATGCGGTATTGGTGCGTAATACAGGAGCATTATATTACTATTTAAGCCGTCGTCAGACACACCCAGAAGAGAACCATCCTGAATTGATCGGCGATTTCTCATTGAATGTAGCCAATCACAAAACAGTGGATCTATTCTTAGAAGCAGGTGTAGACCGGATTACCCCTTCATACGATTTGAATATTCAACAAATGGTTGATTTATTAAGTCGCACGAAGACTTCTCAATTAGAAGTGGTTATTCATCAACATATGCCGATGTTCCATACAGAGCATTGTGTATACTGTACGTTCTTGAGTGAAGGGACAGACTATACCAACTGTGGTCGTCCTTGTGAAGAGAAACGTGTTTCGTTGCAAGACCGCATTGGGATGTCTCATCCTGTACGTGTAGATGAAGGATGTCGGAATACCGTTTATAATGCGATCGAGCAATCAGGTGCAGAATATCTAAGTGACTTCTTGAACTTGGGCGTACCTAGTTATCGCATTGAGTTTTTGGAAGAAACGCCAGAGCAAGTGATAGAAGTCATCGAATTGTACACCAAAGCATTACGTGGTGAAATCAACGGGACTCAAGTATGGCGTACGCTAAAAGCAACCAACCAATTAGGCGTAACCCGCGGACAATTGGTCAAATAATTATAAAAAATACAGATTCAATCTTAAGAGAATGCCTCGTGCATTCTCTTTTTTTATATTCGATAAAGTGTCTATTTAGAGACAAATTCAGGACGTAGAGCATCCTTTTTGTAGTGATTATTTTTCCAGATAGGGAGCGGATGAAAAGGTTCTCATGGTGTTGGGTCGCTAAGAATGTTGAGTCGTACATATCAATTAAGGGTAATTTGCATAAGCAATGACTTTACTGCCGGTGAAGTCAAATGAAAGAAATTGTCTTGTTATTCAGGCGATTTACACATAGTAAAGAGTAAACCAATCACATAACTATTCAATTATTGTTTAGGAGAGGGGATTCAATGAGTAAAATTATTTTTGTATCCAACCGTTTACCTGTAACTGTAAAAAAAAGTGAAACAGAGATTGAATATAGTAAGAGTATAGGTGGACTAGCTACAGGTCTTAAAAGCTACCACGAACAATCGGATAGTCTATGGGCTGGATGGCCTGGTGTAGCTAAAGACGATCTTAACGAAGAAGAAACACAAACGATCAGTAATGAATTGCAAGAATCCTATAACTGTTTGCCTATCTTTTTGTCTGAACAAGAAATAGAGCAATATTATCATGGATTCTGTAACGAAACGATCTGGCCGTTATTCCACTATTTCAACGACAAAGCGGAATACACAACAGATACATGGGATGCTTATAAAAATGTCAATCAAAAGTTTTTTGATGCGTTAGAACCTGAGATTGGACCAAATGATACAATCTGGATACATGATTATCAATTGATGTTACTTCCACAGATGATCAGAGAAAAATATCCCGATACTCAAATTGGGTTTTTTCTGCATATTCCATTCCCTTCTTTCGAAATTTATCGCTTGCTCATTTGGCGTGAAGAGATTTTACAAGGATTGCTTGGTGCAAATCTGATCGGATTCCATACTTATGATTATGTACGTCACTTTTTAAGTAGTGTACGTAGACTTTTAGGCAAAGAACATAATTTGTACAAAATCAATGGAGAAACACATACCACTCAAGTCGATGCCTTCCCAATGGGAATTGACTATGATTATTTTGCAGCACCGACTCAATCCCAAAACTTGTCTTCGGAAGCGCAAGAATTTATCGAAAGTACGAAGAGTGTACAAAATATTATCTCGGTCGATCGCTTAGATTACACTAAAGGGATTCCAGATCGTATTAAAGCGTTCAAACAATTTTTGGCGCAATACCCGGAATATCATGAAAAAGTACGCTTAAACCTTATCGTAGCCCCTTCTCGCGTCGGTGTAGAAGCTTACGATTCACTTAAACGTGAAATCGAAGAGTTGGTTAGTGAGGTTAATGGTAAATACGGTACACTCAGTTGGATGCCTGTATGGTTCTTTTTCCGTACATTTACGCAAGATGATCTGATTGCTTTCTACCGTAACAGTGATGTGTTATTAGTAACTCCTCTACGGGATGGAATGAATCTAGTAGCGAAAGAGTATATTGCTTCTCGCACAGACTACAAAGGTATGATCGTTCTTAGTGAAACAGCAGGAGCGGCTAGTGAACTAGGTGAAGGTGTTATTGTAAATCCGAATGATTATGGTGAGATCGCTGCCGGTATCAAAACAGCATTAGATATGCCAGATCATGAGAAAATCGAACGCAACAAAATGTTACATGTTCGCCTTTCCCGTTATAATGTGAAATTCTGGGCAGATGAATTCCTAGAAGCCCTTAAAAATACAACAGAAGAACAGACACCGACTCGTCCACTTCTGAATCTTAAATCTGGATATTCAGATATGGAAAAAGTATATAGTGATTCTGAAAAACGTCTACTATTCTTAGATTACGATGGTACACTGGTAGGATTTAAGCCGACTCCAGAACAAGCGAAGCCAGACGAAGAATTGAAGCAGTTGCTTGCTGGTCTGTGTGCAGATCCTCGTAATACCGTAGTTATTATTACAGGACGAGATCGTTTTGTAATGGAAAAATGGTTAGGCGATTTGGATCTTCATATTATTGCTTCTCATGGATTATGGTTCCGTAAGCCAGGAGCAGACGAAGATTGGATGATGACCGTTAACGTAGACAACGATTGGAAAGATACGATTCGTCATATTTTAGAGAAATATACAGATCGTACGCCAGGTTCGTTGATTGAAGAAAAAGAATACTCGTTAGCATGGCATTACAGACAGTGCGAACCTGATATGATCGGACTCAAACGCGATGAGCTGAAAGAAGCATTATTGTCGATTACGAATTCGATGACTATCGGTGTACTCGAAGGTAATAAAGTGCTAGAAGTGAAAGATAACCGTATTAACAAAGGTCATGGAGCACATTTATTGCTACGTGATCAGGAATATGACTTTATTTTAGGTGTAGGCGATGATACAACCGATGAAGATTTGTTCTCAGCGCTTCCTAAAGATTCATATTCGGTTAAAATTGGAACAGGTAACACACATGCCAATTATCGTTTGAAATCAGTCAAAGATATGCGCTTATTGCTTAAACGATTAGTGACACAGAATAAACAAGAAGTATAATATATAATCTATAGATGCAAAACAGCATAGAAAAAGGAGTTTGAATCATGAAAATTCGTAAAGCGATTATCCCAGCGGCAGGACTAGGGACACGTTTCTTACCTGCAACCAAAGCAATGCCTAAAGAAATGTTACCGATCGTAGATAAACCAACGATCCAATACATTATTGAAGAAGCTGTAGCTTCGGGTATCGAAGATATTATTATCGTTACCGGTAAAGGCAAGCGTGCGATCGAAGATCATTTCGATTATTCGTTTGAATTGGAACAGAATTTAGAAGAAAAAGAAAAGTGGAAATTACTTGATGCTGTACGTGAGTCTTCAGAGATGGCAGATATTCACTATATTCGTCAAAAAGAACCGAAAGGTTTGGGACATGCCATCTGGTGTGCTCGTAAATTTATCGGGGATGAGCCGTTTGCAGTGCTTCTAGGCGATGATATTGTAGAATCCGATGTTCCTTGCCTGAAGCAGATGATGGATGTCTACGAGAAGCATGAGTCTTCTGTAGTCGGTGTGAAAGAAGTACCATGGGAACATGTATCTCGTTATGGACTTGTTGATGCTGAACCGACAACCGAATCAGATCGTTTGTACAAAACAAACGGACTGGTAGAGAAACCACCACGTGAAGAAGCACCTTCTAACCTGGCAATTATGGGTCGTTACATTTTGACTCCAGAAATCTTTGATATTTTAGGTAATCAAGATGCAGGTGCAGGTGGAGAAATCCAGTTAACGGATGCGATTTCCAAATTGGGTGAACAGCAAGATATCTTTGCTTATCAATTCGAAGGATTACGCCATGATGTTGGTGAGAAAAGTGGATTTGTTCAAACAACGATCCATTATGCATTACAGCATCCTGAACTACGTGAATCTACATTAGAATATTTGCATGAAATTATGGCAAAAGAAGAAAATAAATAATAAACAAAAGACTTTCTCTACTAAAGAGAAAGTCTTTTGTTTTGTATATTGGTTTATATAAGGGGAATGAAGTATATTATATCTAATCATAGATATAGAGGAGAATTACATTGAAAATCCGTAAAGCGATTATTCCAGCAGCAGGACTAGGAACACGTTTTTTACCTGCAACCAAAGCGATGCCCAAAGAAATGTTACCGATTGTAGATAAACCAACCATTCAATATATTATCGAAGAAGCTGTAGCTTCGGGTATCGAAGATATTATTATCGTTACCGGTAAAGGCAAGCGTGCCATCGAAGATCATTTCGATTCTTCATTTGAATTAGAATATAATCTAGCAGAAAAAGAGAAGTGGGCATTACTTGAGGCTGTACGTAAGCCTTCTGAAATGGCAGATATTCATTATATTCGTCAAAAAGAACCCAAAGGCTTAGGCCATGCGATCTGGTGTGCTCGTAAATTTATCGGCAATGAACCTTTTGCTGTTTTACTTGGAGACGATATTGTGGAGTCTAATACACCTTGCTTGAAGCAGATGATGGATGTCTATGAAGAGTACGAATCATCTGTTGTAGGTGTCAAAGAAGTACCATGGGAACATGTATCTCGTTATGGCATTGTCGATTCTTCACCTTTGTCAGATCGCTTGTATCAAGCTAAAGGGTTGGTTGAAAAGCCAGCCAGAGAAGATGCTCCTTCTAATCTTGCGATCATGGGAAGATATATTTTAACGCCAGAGATTTTTAATATTTTAGGCGAACAACAAGTTGGCGTAGGTGGAGAAATTCAGCTGACAGATGCCATTTCTCAATTGGCATTAAAAGAAAGAATTCTAGCTTATCAATTTGAAGGATTACGTCATGATGTTGGTGAGAAAAGCGGTTTTGTCCAAACAACGATTCATTATGCCTTACAGCATCCTGAGTTGCGAGAAGAAACCCTGCGTTACTTAAAAGCCATATTCCTTCAAGAAGAACAAAAAAAGACTTTCTCTAATTAAGAGAAAGTCTTTTTTATTCAAATCAAAACTACTATTATTTACCGCTATAATCCGTATTTGCAATCGTATTAATTTGTTCTTTTTCTTTTGCATCTATTTTGATTAACTTATCATAGATGGCTTGATCATTTTGTTTGTCCTTTTTCAAAGCAGCTAGATAATAACGAGCAACTTCACGATTGGTTTGATCATTCAGATCGTCAGCTAATCCTAATTTGAATGTGGATGCTGCATCAGCTGTTTTACCTTGCATTAATTGAATTTTACCAATATTCAAAGCAATTGTAGGTGTAACAGCAAAAGCACGACCTTGTAACTGTCCTGTAGGTAATGTTTTCAAGTACTCTACACCAGCTTGTACTTCTTTATAAGCGTTTAGACCGGCATTGAAATATTTCTCTTGAGCAGCCGTATCTTTTTTCTCATAAGCTTGATTACCCAGTGCATAAGCTTGAGTGATTACACCCTCATACCACTCAATATCCCATTTGTATTTCGGAATACTGTTTACAAGTAGATCAAAAGCTACATCTGATTTCCCACCCAATTGGTAAGCGGTGACTAATTGTTTCACAATATTTTTATTAAATGGTTCTTTTTCCTGTGCTTTATTAAGAAGAGCAATATCTTCGTTGTAATATTGTTCATCTTTAGTCTGTTGTAATACCTGAGTCAATAAGGAACCCATAAATACAACTGCATCAGGGAATGTACTACGTATAGCAAGTGCTTTATCGAGTGGAGCACGAATACCCTCATAGCTTGGACTTGCCACTTGAGAAGCTTTCTGAGCATCCATAACATCTCCAGAAGCGACTGAGAAGCGAAGTGAAGTAAAAGCAACGATAATCGCAACGACACCGATCAAAGATACATAGATCCCCCGAATCATACCAGCAGGAGCTTTCAATCGTTTGAGTGGCGTTAAATCCATTGCCGAAGCCATACCACCTAGACCTAGAAAGACTAAAATGCTCATATAAGCATAACTTAAGTTAAAATCAAGCAAACTATGCATTAAGATCGATACAACGATAATAAAGTAAATAAAGTGAGATTCTTTACCGGCACGATCTGTTTTGAAATAACCACGAATATATTTGTAGAAAATAAACCCAACAAACAAGATAAAGATAATAAAACCAATCACACCAACTTCAACTAAATACTGAACGAAGAAGTTATGTGCTTGACGGCTGACATACGGGTTATTCTGGTACGCTTCATAAGAAGCACCCCAAGCTCCGCCACCTGCGCCGAACAATGGATAATCACGTAATAATTTCATAGCATCACGATAAAAAGTAAAACGTTCTAGTACACTACTTTGCTGGAAGTTAATATTCTCAAAACGCACACGAATATTAGCTGGCAATAGATTACGCAGATTCGTCGCAATTAGTAAAACAAGCATAAGGATACCGAGTAGAGCAGAACCAATAGGAATCCATAGACTTGCTCCACGACGTGCTGTCCATCCTTCTACACCGACTTCAAGCTTAGGTGCAATGTAGCGTCCAACAAGCATAATCAGTACGCCTGCGATTAAGGAAGCGATTAATAGATAAGCCCAACCTTTAGCAGCAACAGCCCCATCATACTTAGCGATCACTTGTAGTCCAATAGCTGTTACTGGATTCAAAATGACTGCTGTTGCAATACCTGCAATTACCAGATTAATAAACCATAGTATCTGTTGAGCAGGGCGAAGTAATAGAAGTAAAATAAGTAATACAAATGGTAAAACAACTAAACCACCACGAGAAAGAGTAAGAATTAAAGCTAAAATAACAGGAACTAACATAAATCCGTGAATCAACTGGTCATACCATGTTCTAAGGCGACTGGCATTAAACAGCCCCGCAAACATAATAGCCATCAAGAAAGCTGCATATGTATTCGCATATTGGAATACAGAAGTTAAACGCCAACCGTTGGAATCTTGCATGATAGCATCAGTGTAGACGCCGTTAGTTACTCCATTAGAGAACCAGGATACTAAGTGCCCACCTAGATAACCTTGACCGAACCAACTGATATATCCAAAGAAGACAATAAGATAAGCTGAACCCATCAATGTAATCTGAATAATCTTATTGGAGACACGATCACGTAACAGATAGATGCCAATTACAAAAATAAATGCGTACATCCATTGAATTAGCACCATATTTACGGCATAATGCCAAGAGGCAGCCGAAAACATAGAGATCATATACGAGAGAGGAAGCAAAATGATTAATAATGCGACCATATCACGTTGATCATTCAATTGGACCTTTTTGTTGAACTGAATAAGTCCTAGAATCATAAGGATACATACCAACATGATTGCCCAAAAGAGCGGCTTCTCAAAACTTATGCCTAGACCATTAAATAATGCAATTTGAAACGGGGCCCATAATAAAAACAAAATCATACAGATATTAAGGACCCAAAACATACTTCCACGTTTTTCGTCCTCGGTGGACGCTTTAAAATGTTTGCCGTATACTGGATTAGCCAATGTTTTAAACTCCTTTTTTTTGCTTTTATTATTTTATCATATTCAGTTTGATGCTTCTACCAAAGAAAATCTAGGATATACTTATTATTAAGACAGGAGTGTTAGTTGAAATGAAATCTCAATATTATTATTTATTGAAACAATTAGTGAAACGGGATATTGCTTCAAGATATAAAGGATCTTTTTTAGGTATAATGTGGTCGTTTATTATTCCTGTATTAATGCTAGTTGTCTATACATTTGTATTTAGTGTCGTATTTAAAGGTCGTTGGAGTGCACAATCAGATAATCATCTAGAGTTTGCTATGATTATATTTTCAGGTATTACAGTGTTCAACTTTTTTTCAGAAGTCATCAACCGTTCTCCTTCTTTAATTATTGGAAATAGTAACTATGTGAAGAAAATTGTTTTTCCATTAGAGTTACTGTCAGTCTCTGCCATATTAACGGCAATGGTACATGCAGCGATTAGTTTTGCAATATTACTTATGGGTTTAATTTTCTTTGGTCAAGGTATACATTATACAATAATCTTTTTACCGCTAGTTCTATTACCAATTGTGCTTATTACATTGGGCGCAAGCTGGTTCTTATCATCACTAGGTGTATATATACGAGATATTAATCATATTATTGGTGTAATGACAAGTGCATTAATGTTTTTAAGTCCTATCTTTTATTCTGTAGATTCTGTACCAGAAAAATTAAAGGGTCTTTATGATCTTAATCCTTTAAGTCATACCGTAGAGGATATGCGAAACATTATTATTTGGGGACGTGTTCCTGATTTTTCTTGGATAATAATAGGCACTGTTATTGGAATAATTACTTCAATCTTAGGATATTATTGGTTTAAAAAGACAAGAGGTGGATTCGCTGATGTATTATAATAATAGTTCGATTTCAGTACAAAATATTTCAAAAGTGTATAAAATGTATAACAGTCCTCAAGATAGACTAAAACAATTCATATTTAAAAATCGTGCATATCATAAAGAGTTCTCAGCTTTGAAAAATGTATCTTTTGAAGTGAAAAATGGAAAAACAGTAGGTATTATTGGTAAAAATGGTTCTGGTAAAAGCACACTTTTACAAATTATAACGGGTACACTTAAGCCATCTTCTGGTACTTTAAATATAAAAGGCCGAATAGCTGCACTTTTAGAGTTAGGTAGTGGCTTTAACCCTGAGTTTACGGGTAGAGAAAATGTATATTTAAATGGTAGTATCATGGGTCTGACTAGAAAAGAAATGAATGAACGGATGCAGACAATAGAGGATTTTGCTGAAATAGGAGAATTTATTGATCAACCTGTAAAATTATACTCTTCAGGTATGTACGTAAGGTTAGCATTCGCATGTGCAGTTAATGTAGACCCTGACATTCTTATCGTAGATGAAGCATTGGCTGTTGGAGATATGCAATTTCAATTGAAATGTATGGATAAAATGAGGAAGTTTAAAGAAAGTGGTAAAACGATTTTATTTGTTAGTCATGATACGTATTCTGTAAAAAACTTTTGCGATGAAGTAGTTTGGCTAAAAGATGGTGAAGTATATCGGCAAGGTGATGTACTAGCAATTACTAATGAATACGAAGACTTTATGAAATCCAAAATTGTTGAAGACACATCTGTTGAGGAACAACAAGAAAAAGATATGACGTTAACGATTGATAGCGTTAATGTTAAAAATAGTGAAAATGTTAAAACTAAAGATATTTATTTTGGAGAAAATTTAAAAATTGAAGTGAATTATACAATCCATAAAAAAATTGATCATCTAATCGGGGGAATTGCTATTATTGATCAACGCGATACTTACGTTTGTGGATTAAATACTAAGTTAGATGAATTTTCAATCAATGATACTTTAGGATCTCATCAATTGATATGTAATTATGAGAATTTAAGTCTTTTACCTGGCACATATCATATAGATGCTGGGTTTTTCGAAAAGTCTGGTTTGGCACGGTATGCTTATAAAAATAAAGTGGCTTCTTTTTCTGTTCATTCTGATCAATATATAGCTGAGGGAATTTCTTATTTAAAACATACTTGGGAAATGAGGTAGCAGATATGAAATACGATCTTGAACTGGATATTAATATCAATACTTCCCATGCTTTAATGTTGCAACGTATAAAAAAAAGATCGCGCGTCTTAGAGTTCGGTTCAGCTTCTGGTTATATGACACGTTATTTAAAAGAAGAGTTGGAATGTGAAGTGACCTGTGTCGAAATCGATAAAGAAGCTGCTCAAAAAGCAGAAGTTTATGCTCATCTTATGATAGTAGCCGACCTTGAAATGTTAGAAAATTGGGTCGGTAAATTAGAAGGTAAGTATGATTATATTCTTTTTGCAGATGTACTGGAACATTTAAGAAATCCGAAAAAAGTTCTAGAAACAGCAGTAAGTTTTTTAGAAACGGACGGGATAGTCATGACATCCGTCCCTAACATTTCACATAATGCAATTATTATGGAGCTTTTACATGGTAAATTTGATTATCAACCAACAGGTTTACTAGATGATACACATGTACATTTTTTTACACGTAAAAGTGTATTTGAAATGTTAGAATCATGTGATCTAAAGGTTGTAGAGTGGCTTAGTACTATGCGTAAACCAGATAGTACAGAGTTTGAACAATCTTACGATCATTTCCCTATAGCATTATCAAATTATTTAAAATCAAGAAAAGACGGGGATGTTTATCAATATATAACAATATCTCAAAAGACTGAATCAGTTAGTGTTGAGCAAGTCGTAAACTATGACGAGGAAAATAATGGTAACTATCTCGATATGGATCATTGCCAAGTCTATTTAGAACAGCAAGGAGAATATAAAGAAGAACATTCTTTGCTTCATTCCATAAAAATGGATAATCAATATAAAACATATACATTTTTAATACCTTCTGAACATGAAGGTAATATTAGAATCGATCCGTGTAATGATATGGCTATTATTGATATAAAAAGTATACGCCTTTTAAAGAATGATGGAAATGTCTATTTTGAGAGCAACCCTCAAAATGATTTTTCCGGAATTACTGAACTTAATCATTTATATAAGTTTGATAAGTCAGCTGTGCTAACAGTACTGAGTCTAAATCAAGATCCTAACCTTATACTTAAGGAAATAGGAAATACTTATAAGAATGAATTGAAACTTGAAATTGAAATGAAAATGACTAACAATATGGAATATATTTTAAACGTTTTAACAGAAAAAATTAATAATGCTAAACAAGAGGTAAATGTTAACAAAAAGATCATTGTGGAAAAAGAAAATGTTATTTCTATAAATCAACTTACTATTAAAGAACTTGAGAAAAATATTATTGATTTCGAAGTTGAAATCTCTAGAAAAAAAATAGATCTGGAGAACTTGGAAGAAAAATATAAATTAATAGAAAAAAAATATAATTTAACTGAAAAAACATTAAATGAACTATTGAATTCTAAATCTTGGCGCTTAACGGCTATTTTCCGTAAGCTTTTTAGTAATTTAAAATCATAAATAAGGAGTATCAATTTCTGATGAATCAAAAAAAATATGCGATATTGTTATTCCAGTCTACAATGCCAGAGAAGAGTTAGAAGAATGTGTAGCATCTTTGTTAAGACACACAGATTTAGAAAACAACCGAATCATTATTATTGATGATAAAAGTCCTGACCCTAGTGTTAATGAATACTTGATGTCTATGGAAAAGCACAAGAATATCATTGTTTTACAAAATGAAAATAATCTTGGCTTCGTAGGTACTGTAAACAAAGGAATGAGGTACTCTTTAAATGATGTAGTGCTTTTAAATAGTGATACTGTAGTTACAAAACGTTGGATGGAAAAATTAAGAGAAGTTGCATATTCAGACACAAGTATAGCTACTGTAACACCACTGACAAATAACGGTAGTATATGTTCAATTCCTTTGTTTTTAGAAGATAATCCTATTCCAGATGGGTATACTGTAGATTCTTTTGCATACTTTGTAGAAAAAATTTCTTTGAAGTTGTATCCTGAAGTTCCGACTGCCGTAGGATTTTGTATGTATATTAAACGTTCTGTTATTGAAGAAATTGGCTTTTTTGATGATGAAACATTTGGTAAAGGTTATGCAGAAGAAAATGATTTTTGTTGTAGAGTTATAGAGCATGGATATCGTAACGTAATAGATGATCATACCTTTATTTATCATAAAGGATCTATGTCATTTCAAGGAGAAAAATTAAATCTTCTTAATAAAAATCTTAAAATATTAAATGAAAGATATCCTTATTATGATAAAAATGTTCATGATTTTATCGTTCGTAATCCCTTGAAATCTATTCATAACAATGTTCAACTTCGATTACCTCATTTTTTTAATCAGTGTAAAACTAAAGGTAATATTTTATATGTATTGCATAATTTTTTTGATGAGAACTATACGCAACCAATTGGTGGTACAGAATATCATGTTAAAGATATAGTGACTGAATTGAAAGAGTACTATGCTTTCATACTTGTTACTAATGGAACAGAAATTGTATTAAAGCAGTATCTTGAAGGAGAGTTTGTTGCTAAGTACCATTTTCCTTTGCGTGATCCAATCTCAATTCAACATTTCCATCATCAAGAATATAGTGATTTGATAGAGAAAATTTTGAATACTTTTGATATTTCGTTAGTTCATATCCATCATTTAATAAGGCATTCTTTTGATATTCCACATGTCGCTGCTCAAAATAATATCCCTGTTTTATTCACACTTCATGATTATTATTTATTTACTCCTGGAGTAAATTTACTGGATGAAAATAACGAATATATTTATAAAGATGAGAATAGCGATGAAGTGGCTGATCAAAAAATAAGTGAAAGTTTAAGAAAAACATACGGGTTTAACACAGAATTTATAAAGAAATGGCGAGAAAAAGTAGAAGAAATGATTGAAAAAGTAGATTTCTTTCTTACACCTTGTACATTCACAAAACAATTTTTTGAAAGTCGTTATTCAAGTATAGAAGGTAAAATTTCTGCTATCCCACATGGTGTGACGATAGAAAGTAATTTGACTGGTTCTAGAATCCCGTATGTAAAATCGGAAAAAACAGAAATTAAAGAATGGAATATTGGGTTTCTTGGTGGATTAGCTCCAAACAAAGGAAGTAATATTATTTATGAGTTAATTACAAAATATCGAAAAAATAATGTTAAATGGCATCTTGTTGGAGGATTAGGCGATCATAGGCTTAACATATTAAATCAAAATAATGTTATCAAATATGGAGAATACAAAAGAGAAGAACTTAGTAATATATTAGAAAACCTTGATCTTGATCTTGTGTGTCTTCTATCTCCTTGGCCCGAAACTTTCTCTTACACTCTCTCTGAAGCATGGTTACATGATATTCCAGCTTTAGTTACTCCGATGGGAGCTTTAAAAGAACGTGTAATCGATGTAGATGGCGGTTGGATAACTGATTCTGTTGAATTACAAGATATTATTAATAAACTGACTGAAGTGATGAATAGCGATATATCAGAATGGAATACAATTAAAGATAATATTAAAAATCACAGGTTTAAAACTAAAAAAGAAATGGCACAGCAGTATATTGAGATATATAATGAAAAGGCAATTTTTTTAGAACATAAATTAGCAGGTATAGCTAATGAATTTGAGAACAGACAAATAATTAAAGCTATTAGTTATTATATGCCTGTGAATAATAATTTAACAGTGGAGGATTATAACAATCAAATGTATTATATGGAGCAGGAATTGAATAACATGCGTAATTCAATCGGTTGGAAAGTCCTTAATAAATTAAGATCAGAAAATAACTGGCTTCTTAATATAGGAAAAAAATGTATTCATCTATTTTTAAAAGTTAAAAGAAGATAAGTATATAAAATGAATTCTCATTAAATAATATCAACTATTGTATTAATTTTTAATCCAAATAGTAAGTGATAATTACTGATTAAAAGTATAATATGATAGTTGAGTTTTTATTAATATGAAATATTTTGCAATTTATGTATATCAAATATTTATTTTGAACATAAGTAATAAAATATTGGGAGGAGAATAGTAGGAAATGTCTTTTGAAAGTATTTTTAGAAATCGCTCTGTTCAACTAGCAATAATTTTAATGATTATATCATTTTTTCTCTTTTTTGATTTTATTTTTGGTGAGAATTTATATATATTTGTAGATATTGGAGCAGACTCACTTAATCAATATTTTCCTTATTTAAATTTCTTTTCAGATATGCTACATAATAAAAATTTTTCCTTTTGGTCTTTTGAAATGGGTACTGGTAATAGCATTTTTGCTGTAAACATGTTATTGTTCGATCCTTTCAATATTTTTCTTCTTTTTTTAATCAACAAAGTTTACCATCAGGATTAGTATATATTGCTATAATAAAAATTATTACTGGAGGAATAATTTTCCAAAAGTATCTCAATTTGCTTAAACCTCAACAAGGATTTACGAATATGCTATTTGCTATTTTTTATTCTTTTAATGGCTTCTTTATTTTATGGGGACAGCATTATCAATTTGCTACTTTTTCAGTGTTTATTGCTTTGATCATGTATACATTGGAAAGAGGTTTAAGAAAAAATCAATGGGTATGGTTTTCGATCGCTATTGGTTGTGCCATTATCAATAGTTATTATATGTTGTATATGCTCAGTTTTTACTTAGGGTTATATATTATTATACGTTTCTTTATGCTTCATTCTTTTAATTTCAAATCTGCTAGTCAGTATATCATCAAATTTGCTTCTTATTATGTGCTTGGGCTTGGACTTGGAGCAGTTTTATTTTTACCCTCCTTATATCTTGTATTATCTAATCCCCGTGTAACAGGTGAGCAGTTTAATAATCCAATATTCAGCACTCTTAATTGGCAAGATGTCCTTTCAATGGTTTTGAGATTGTTCTCCAATGATGCATTAGGTACAGGGAATTACTTTTATGGTTCGCAAAATTATTATGAACTTATCGTATTATATTCTGGTTTACTAAGTGTTCTTATTTTTAGTCAATATTGGACTTCATTTTCTAAAAAAAATAAATATATAGTAACCTTTATAGGTGTTTTTCTTGCAGTTGGCTCTCTGTCACCATTTTTTGTCAGTGCACTAAATGGTTTTAGTGGTACTTCTTATCGGTGGAGTTTTGTCATTATTTTGTTCATTTTGTTTGTAGCACATCAATCTATAAATGTGGATCAACTGAAAATAAATAATAAAGTTTTGATAGGGACTTTTTGTATCATTACTATATGTTTATGGAGCAGTATATTTATTCTAGATTTTAAATCTTTATGGGACAGAGGAAATATTGTTAATACCACAAAAGTTTTAACATTCTCATGGATTATTTTAATTGGTTATACGTTATTGCTTTTAGCCAGAAACAAAATGAGTTTGGAAACATTAAAAATTTGTATGTTAATCTTAGTTATAGTAGATGTATTCTTTTCTTCTTATGCTACAGAAAATCATCGTGTTCGATTACAAAAGTCAACTGTTGAAGCAGGAACTTATTATTTTGATCATACATCTGCTGCTATAAAATATTTAAATAGTATTGATCCTTCACTATATAGAATACAGAAAAATTACAATTCTGTTTTTCTAAACGATTCTGTTTTTCAGCATTACAACGGACTCAAAGCCTATACTTCTTTGAATTCAGCTTCATATATAGAATTTTTAAAAACAATGAATATTCCTTTTGCGCTTCCTCCAGATAGTAGCTCTTACATTAATTTTATAAATGGTTTTGATTCTAATCTTACATTGCAAAATCTTTTTGGAGTTAAATATATTTTATCCAAAGAACAAGGTGATACTCCGTCAGGTTATAAATTTTTAAAACAAATAGGCGATGTTTATATTTATAAGAATCAAAAGTATCTTACATTGGGATACGTATATCAACAGGTTATTAATAAAAAGTCTTTTGAATCGCTAAACACGGAACAAAAGCAACAATTATTGCTAGATACGGTAGTAGTTGATCAAGATGAAATAGATTCTATAGAGAAGCTTGGAATTCCAGAAATAAATATCAAAAAGTGGTTATCACAAAATAAAAATAATTCTAAATTTTTACAACCATCGAGTAAAAACATTAATTTTTCAGATGTGAGAATTATTGAAAATAAATTTCCGAAAAAAGTGATATTCCAAGCAACTGGAGCCGATCCCCAAATTGTTATTCCATTTGTTCAAACTCGCGCTCAAGTTGAAATTTCATTTACTCTTAAAAGTAGTGAAAAAACGATGGGACAACTTTTTTGGTCAGAAACTAAGGATACATTCTCTGAAGAAAAATCGACTAGATTTCAAATTGATATAGGAAAACACGAATACAAACTTCCGCTAGATTATATTAATTTTAATCACTTGCGAATGGATATTGGTGAGACTGCTGGAAATTATGAAATTAATAATATTAATTTCCACGTTGAAAATAACTTTCAAATGGATCAACAAAAATTAAATACTTTGAGTCGCAATAATATAGACATTCAGCAAATCGATGGTGACAAATTGACTGCAAAAATTAATGTCAAACAAAATGGGATTGCCTATTTCTCTATTCCATCAGAGCAAGGATGGAGTTTTTATGCAAACGGCAAACAGATTCAAGCAATTAAAGCAAATATTGGATTTATGGCGCTGCCATTGCCAGCAGGAAAGTATGAATTAGAGATGAAATATACGCCTCCTTATTTATATTTAGGATTATTTATAACAGCAGTAAGTATAATGATCATATTGTTTATATATTTTATGAAAAAAATGAAAAATAAAAGTTGGAGGAATAATGATAAAAAATTATAATTCTACTACAAGTTTGTCCATCGTCATTCCTGTCTACAAAGGTGAATTTTTTCTGCAAGAATTATATGATCGATTATGTAAAAATCTTAGCAATTTAGTAAATGAATTTGAAATTATTTTTGTGAATGATTCTAGCCCAGACAACTCTTGGGATATTATTCAGCAGTTAGTCAAACAAGATGATAAAGTTATAGGAATAGATCTTTCTAGAAATTTTGGTCAGCATTATGCTATAAGTGCAGGTTTAGACAAAAGTCAATACGAATGGGTAGTCGTAATGGATTGTGATCTTCAAGATAGACCTGAAGAAATAACTACACTTTTAGATAAAGCTCTTGAAGGTTATGATATGGTTTTAGCGAGAAGAACAGAGAGACAAGATAGCTATCTTAAACGTTTAAGTTCTACTCTTTTTTATAAAATATTTAGCTATTTAACTGATACTAAACAGGATGCTAGTGTAGGTAATTTTGGTATTTATCACCGGAAAGTTATTTTATCTATAGTAAGTATGAAAGAAAGATTAAGATTTTTTCCTATAATGTCTCAATGGGTAGGATACAAATCTACTTCTGTAGATATTCAACACGATTCTAGGCAACATGGTAAATCTAGTTATTCTTTAAAGAAATTACTTGATCTTTCTTTAGACACTATTATTTCTTATTCTGATAAACCACTGATACTAACTGTAAAAGTAGGATTTACGATATCTTTGCTTTCTTTTATTTATGCACTATATATTATTATAAGAGCACTTTTGGGAATAAAAGGAATTGAAGGATGGCCTAGTTTAATTACATCTATCTGGTTAGTTGGAGGCATTTTAATGTTTGTCTCAGGAATAATAGGAGTATATATAAGCAAAATATTCGATGAAACCAAAAAAAGACCTGTTTATATTATAAGAGAGATCTGTACTCATGAAAGAACCGAGAATACTTAGGAGGAGTAATGAGGATGTTTGAATTACTTGATTGGGATACAAACTTTTTTAAAAAAAGAATAGGTAACGTAAAAGAACAAACAATATTTGATGATATATCTTTTGAAAATTTTGTTTTAAATAATAATATTGATTTTTTACAAGCAAAATGTGATATTAATGACTTGAAATTTATTAATCATTTAGAAAAAAATAGTTTCCAATTAGCTGATCTTAAGGTGAATTATAGGGGCAGTATAAGTAGTGTATTACCAATCAATGATTTTATTACTTTGGCTACTGAAGAAGATACTTTAAGTATTTTAGAAATGGCACACGGTATATTTAAGGATAGTAGGTATTACGCATATAGACATTTTTTTTCTTTAGAAAAAATTGAAGAACTTTATCGAACATGGATAAGTAAATCAGTTATCGGATTGATGGATGATTACTGTTTAATATATAAGTTTGAAGACCATATTATTGGCTTCATTACTATTAAACAATTATTGGAAAATAATTCAGCTCGAATAGGTCTTATAGGAGTACATCCAGATTTTAGAGGACAAAAGATTGCTACTGCTTTGATTCAACAGGCTAAAACTCATTTGAAACAAAAAAACGTAGCCATACTTGAGGTATCTACGCAAGGCAAAAATATCAGCGCTCAAAATCTGTATATAAAAAATGATTTCTATATGGAGAGTATTCAAACTTGGTATTATTGGATGAAAAAAGACAATGTATAATATAAATAAAACAGAAAGTTTCAAAAATTACTTTTTTTTATTAATTTGTATTTTAAGTCAATCTATATCTGTTGTCTTTTCAAAGTTAGCAGCAATTTCAAATCAATCTTTGTTATTTTTAGTTTTTGATAAGTTCTATATCCTTTCAATATTCTTTTTAGCAATACAAGCTTTTTTTGGCAAAAAGTTTTACGTGTTAATGCAATATCAAGTGTTTATCCTTCTATGACATTAGTAAATTTATTTTTGCTATTTTGGAGTTATTATATTTTTGGCAATCATATATATATGAATGAAATAGTCGGGATAATAATCATTCTTATAGGAATAATTATTATTAATATTCCGATAAGGGAGAAATAAATGATATATTTAAGTATGGTATTTATTATTTTTCTAAATAGTTACTCGCAAATTTTGCTGAAAAAAGGTGCTGATTTATCTCATAAAAATAATAAATTTTTAAATAGATTTATTATTTTAGGATATACTTTTTTTATTGTTATCACTATTTTATCTGTTTTTTTACTTAAATTTATTGATATAAAAGAATTCACTATTGTGATCTCTTGTAATTATCTGGTAGCTTATATAATGGCCATAATTTTTTTGAAAGAACAATTTACTTTTAAAAAATTAATTGGTACTGCTATTATAGTTATAGGAGTCATTGTATATAATTTGAAATAAAATTAGGAATAGGGAGTCTACATGTATGATACCTTTTAATATACCTGCAGTAACAGGTAAAGAATATGACTATATTCAGCAAGCTGCTAAAAATGGCCATTTATCCGGCGACGGAGAATTCACCAAAAAGTGTAGTAAGTGGTTTGAATCTAATTTTGGTGTTGAAAAAGTATTATTAACTACTTCTTGCACACATGCCTTGGAGATGGCAGCAATATTGTTAGATATTCAAGAAGGCGATGAAGTGATCGTGCCTTCTTATACATTTGTATCTTCAGCAAATGCTTTTGTTTTAAGAGGTGCCAAAATTGTATTTATAGATATTAGACCTGATACAATGAATATGGATGAAAATTTAATTGAGCAAGCCATTACAGAAAAGACTAAAGCTATTGTAGTTGTTCATTATGCTGGAGTATCTTGTGATATGAATAAAATTATGGATATTTCTAAAAAATATAATTTAAAAGTAGTAGAAGATGCAGCTCAAGGAGTTATGAGTAAGTATAATCAGAAGTATTTAGGAACAATCGGTCATCTAGGTTGTTACAGTTTTCATGAAACAAAAAATTATAATTGTGGGGAAGGTGGAGCCCTACTGATTAATGATCCTGAACTAGTTGAAAGAGCAGAGATCATACGTGAGAAGGGAACAGATAGATCAAGATTCTTTAGAGGACAGGTTGATAAATATTCTTGGGTAGATCTTGGATCTTCTTATCTTCCAAGTGAGTTGAACGCAGCCTTTTTGTATGCTCAGTTAGAAGAAGCAGATACTATAAACAACGATAGATTACGTATTTGGAATAAATATAATAATGATTTAGCGAAATTAAAAGAAGAAGGATATATTGAATTTGGTAATGTACCTAATGATTGTACTCATAATGGTCATATGTTCTATATTAAAGTTAAAGATTTGAAAGTTAGGACATCATTACTAGATTACTTGAAAAGTAATGAAGTAGGAGCTGTGTTCCATTATGTGCCTCTTCATAGTGCAAAAGCTGGTAAAAAATACGGACGAATGTCTGGCGAAGATAAATACACAACACTTGAAAGCGAACGGCTAATAAGGTTGCCGTTGTATTTTAGAATGGAAGATTCACATATCAATGAAGTTGTTCGATTATTATTTAATTTTTTTGAGTAATCTTATTAACCCTATGTGTTTAAACTCTTAATTAATCTAAAGAAAATAATTTTAGAATGGAGATTTCTATTATGAAAGGCATTATTTTAGCAGGAGGTACAGGCTCGCGCTTGTACCCATTAACGAAAGTAACCAATAAACATCTTTTACCGGTTGGTAAATATCCAATGATTTTCCATTCCGTATACAAATTAAAACAAGCTGATATTACAGATATTTTAATCGTTACAGGTAAAGACCATATGGGCGATGTAGTGAACTTACTAGGTAGCGGTAGTGATATGGGCGTTACATTTACATACAAAGTGCAGGATGAAGCAGGTGGTATCGCACAAGCTTTGGATCTAGCAGAACACTTTGTAGCGGATGATCAAATGATTGTTATTCTAGGCGATAATGTATTCGCTGATGATATTGCTCCATTTGTACAAAATTTCCGTGAGCAAAAACAAGGTGCTAAATTGTTACTACAACAGGTACATGATCCTCAGCGTTATGGTGTAGCTGAAATGGATGGCGAGCGCATTATTTCAATTGAAGAAAAGCCGAAAGCACCTAAAAGCGATTTTGCTGTAACCGGTATTTATATGTTTGACAACAATGTATTCGATATTGTTAAAACATTAAAACCATCTGAACGTGGTGAATTAGAAATTACAGATGTAAACAATGCGTATATTGAACGTGGTGAGTTAACATTTGATATCCTTACAGGTTGGTGGACAGATGCGGGGACACATGCCTCTTTAGCCAAAGCAAATGAATTAGCACAAGAAATTGTGTTTGGTGAAGAGTTCGGTAAGCTCAAACTGTAAGGAGGATCATCATGAAAGTCACATCTTTAACATTAGAAGGCGCTAAACTTATAGAACCTGTAGTACATGGCGATCATCGTGGATTTTTTATGGAAAGTTATAATGAAAAATTAATGCATGAGAATGGTATTATGCATAACTTTATTCAAGATAATCATTCTCTTTCTGCTGAGCCTGGTGTGCTTAGAGGGATGCATTATCAGCTTAATCCCAAAGCACAAACTAAATTGATTCGTGTAATTTCAGGTTCGATTTATGATGTGATTTTGGATATTCGTAAAGATTCGCCTACATTCGGGCAATGGCAAGGGTTTATTCTAAGTGATGCGAATAAACGTCAATTGCTAGTTCCGCAAGGATTCGCACATGGATTCTGCACATTAGCAGCGAATACCCAAGTCATCTATAAAGTAGATGAATATTACTCACCTGAGCATGACCGAGGAATTGCTTGGGATGATCCATCTTTAAATATTGATTGGCCTATATCAAGTCCAGTATTATCTGATAAAGATACGCGTCATCCTTTACTCAAAGATGCAGAACTTAATTTTTAATATGATAAACAAATAGTTAGAATCTAAATTGGATTCTTACAGGAGGCAAACTATGAAATTACTTGTTACTGGCGGAGCCGGTTTTATTGGTAGTAACTTCGTTTTATATATGCTACGCGAACACCCTGAATACCAGATCGTTAACGTAGATGCTCTTACTTATGCAGGAAATCTTGAAAATTTAAAATCGATTGAAGGCAATCCTAACCATACATTTGTGAAAGCCGATATTGCAGATACAGCAACCATGGATCGCTTAGTTGCAGATGGTGTAGATATCATTGTTAACTTTGCAGCAGAATCGCATGTAGATCGTAGTATTTTGGAACCTGAAATTTTTGTGAAAACAAATGTTGTAGGTACTCAAGCCCTTCTGGATGTGGCTAAAAAATATAACATCACCAAGTTTGTACAAGTATCTACAGATGAAGTATACGGTTCTTTAGGCGAAACAGGGCTCTTTACCGAAGAGACACCGATTACACCAAATAGCCCGTATTCAGCAAGTAAAGCAGGTGGAGACTTATTAGTACGCGCATACCATGAAACATTTGGTTTGCCGGTTAATATTACACGTTGCTCTAATAACTATGGTCCTTTCCAATTCCCTGAGAAGTTGATTCCATTGATTATTTCTCGTTCTTTGGCAGATGAAGCATTGCCTGTATATGGGGATGGACTTAATATCCGCGATTGGTTGTATGTAGAAGACCATTGCAGCGCGATCGATCTAGTTATTCATGAAGGCAAAAATGGAGAAGTCTACAATATTGGTGGTAACAATGAACGTACAAATATCCATATCGTCAAAACAATTTTGGAACAACTGGATAAACCAGAATCGTTGATCAAATATGTAGAAGATCGTTTGGGTCATGATCGTCGTTATGGTATTGATCCTACTAAAATTATGAATGAACTGGGATGGAAGCCTAAGCATAATTTCGAAACAGGGATTAAAGAAACGATTCAATGGTATTTGGATAACAAAGACTGGTGGACACGTATTGCTTCTGGAGCGTATCAAGAATATTACCAACAGCAGTATGGTGATCGTCTAGGAGCTAGTCAATGAAAGTATTAGTAACGGGTGCTTCGGGACAACTTGGAGTGGATATTGTAAAAGTCATCCAAGCTAAAGGACATGAAGTATTAGGTTGTGATCGCCAGACATTAGATATTACAAATTTAGAACAGTGTCAGCAAGTTATCACTTCTTTTGGGCCAGAAGTTATTATTCATTGTGCAGCATATACGGCAGTAGATGCAGCTGAAACGGATATTGATGGAGCTTATCTAGTGAATGCTGTAGGTACACGGAATATTGTTATAGCAGCAGAAGCAGTACAAGCTAAAGTGATCTATATCAGTACAGATTATGTATTTGATGGACAAGGTATACATCCTTATCACGAATATGATAATACAGATCCTCAAAGTATTTACGGTAAATCTAAACGTGCGGGTGAAGTGTTAACTCAATCTTTATCCTCACGTTATTTTATTGTGCGTACTTCATGGGTATACGGGCTACATGGTAATAACTTTGTCAAAACGATGCTGAAATTAGGTCAGGAAAAGCCACAGCTTAAAGTTGTTCATGACCAAAAAGGTTCACCAACTTACACAGTGGACTTAGCATCATTTTTGACAGAATTGATGGAAACTGAGAAATATGGTGTCTACCATGCTTCTAATAGTGAATCATGTACATGGTATGAATTTACACAAGAAATATTCAAGCAAGCTGTTGATATTCTGGGTGTAGATATGCAAGCTATACTAGAACCATGTGCCACTAATGAATTTCCAAGACCAGCTCCAAGGCCTGCTAATTCTGTGATGGAGCATCTATCTATACGGACGAATGGATTTACAGATATCCGTTCTTGGCAAGAAGGTTTAACTGCTTTTTTGCAAGAATCTCAAAATGATAAGTAACTCAAATTAAATAGCTACGTAAAAAGCTGGATTTGATCTTTTATAGGGTCATTATTCAGCTTTTTATATATATTGTTTAATAGACGTAAAGCGATATGTATTTCAAATAACTTAGGAAATAAATTTGTGATGTATTACAGAATAGATTATTATTAATCGGTTAAATTTGCTATATTGGAGATAAGATTAATTATTTTTATAAATAAATGAGGTAAAATAATGAGTGCACAAGGATTATTGCAAGTATTAATGTCTACATACAATGGAGAAAAATATATTTCAGAACAGCTGAACAGTATATTATCTCAACCTTATCAATCGATTCAAATTTTAATTCGTGATGATGGATCTAGTGATAATACTCCTATAATCATCAATCAATATAAACAGAATTATCCAGAGCGTATCCGTCTTATCGAAGGAAAAAATATAGGGGTAGTCCCTAGTTTTTGGACACTTATGCAACATGCAGATCTTTCAGCAGATTATTTTTGTTTTTGTGATCAAGATGATGTATGGATGCCTCATAAAGCTCAACGTGCAGTGCAACTACTAGCAGAGATGGAAAAAGAAGATGAAACCTTTAAAAGTAATATTCCAGCTATGATCTGTACAGATACTCAGCTTACAGATGGGGAGTTAAATCCAACAGCGATATGGCCAGGAATGCCACACTTAAAACCTTCTTTTTACAATGCTCTGATTCAAAATATTGCTGTAGGAGCAACCGTAACTTTTAATCGTGCTACTTTAGAATTATTAATGCATAAAAAAAAGAACGTTAATATAGCAGATATTCAAATGCATGATTGGTGGGCATATTTAGTTGTATCTTGTTTTGGTAAATTTCATTTTGAACATACCCCATCTATTTATTATCGTCAGCATGGAGGAAATGCGGTTGGTGGGGAATGGACTATTTTGCAAAAGTTGAAAAAGAAATGGAATAGCTTTTTAAAACATAAAGGAAATAAAAATCTGTTAGTGCAACAAGCGAAGGAATTTAAACGTCTTTATGGTAGTGAAATTGTCAATCCAGAAATACGTATTCAACTAGATTTGTTTATTGAACCTCGAAAAAATATAATCAGTAGAATAGGATATTTAAGAAAATCGAAATTGTATAGACAATCTTTAATGGAGCAACTATTATTCCGCTTTTTAATTTTGGTAGGCTATATTTAAGAAGGACGATAGAATCTATGCAGATTTATCTTTTTGAGATATAGATATGCTATAATGCCAGTAGATTTATATTTTAGTCAGGAGCGTTACCATGGACGTTAGCATTTTAATTTTAAATTATAATACTTGCCAGCTTACACTTGATTGTATTCAGTCTGTGTACCAATCGCAGACTCAATATGCATATGAGATCATTGTTATCGATAATGCTTCTAGCGATGGTTCCGCAACAGCGATTCCTGCTGCCTATCCAGAACTCAGTTTTATCGCTAATACCGATAATGTTGGATTTGCTAAAGGGAATAATCAGGGAATGAAGATTGCGCAAGGACGATATATACTACTACTTAATTCCGACACCATCGTTCAGTCTGATACTTTAGAGACGATGGTGTCTTTTATGGATGCTTATCCACGGGCAGGAGCTTCAGGCTGTAAAATTGTATTACCTGATGGATCACTTGATAAAGCATGCAAACGAGGATTCCCTACACCGGCAGCGTCATTTTATTATGCATTTGGATTTTCGAAATGGTTTCCAGATAATCCACGCTTTAATGGTTACCAACTCGGATATTTGAATCCAGATGAGTCTTACCCGATTGATTCATTGGTCGGTGCATTTATGTTAGTTCGACGTGAAGTCATCGAACAGATCGGTGGACTGGACGAATCCTTTTTTATGTACGGAGAAGATATTGATTGGTGTTACCGCATCAAAGAAGCGGGTTGGGAAATTCATTATCGGGGAAATACACAAATTATTCATTATAAAGGTGCAAGCAGTCGTCGTAAACCTTTCAAAATCATTTATGAGTTTCATCGAGCAATGTGGCTCTTTCATCGTAAACACTATCGGCAAAAGTACTCTTTGATTACGAACAGTATTGTATTTATCGGTATTGGAGTCAAATTAATGTTGTCACTGATAAAAAATAAATTATTACCTGCTAAACCTACTTTATCGACAGAAGCAGAAAGGAGAACGTAAATATGATTCGTAAAAATCAACGGTTTTTAACTCGTCTGTATATTTTAGCTGATTTTTTGATCATTCAGTTTTCTTTTCTACTTGCCTGGTTTATAAAGTTTGAAAGTGGCTGGTTTGCTTATGATACTCCTATTGAATTTGGAGCTTTACCGATCGAGACATATGCTTTATGGAGTATAGTATATGGTGGTATAGCGATCTTGATTGGCGGAATGAGCACACTGTATTCACCGAAACGTAAAAAACGTTTTGCTGATGAATTACTGAAAATTTTCCAAACGCATCTTGTGAGTATTTTTGTACTATTAGGTGCCTTATTTTTTGTAAAAGAAGTCAATATTTCTCGTTCTTATTTGTTTATTTATGTGATTCTAACGTTGATGCTTATTATGGCTTATCGCTACGTGATTAAAAAAGGTCTAAAACGTGCGAGACAACGCGGATTTAATAAACAGTTTGTTTTGATTCTTGGAGCAGGTTCACTCGGTAAACGATTTTGCAATAACCTAGAGCAGTATCCAGAAATGGGTTATGAAATTGTTGGATTTTTAGATGATTATTTAGAAGATAATGAAGCTGAACCGAATAAGTACAAACCGATTTTAGGTAAAATGGATAAACTCGGTGAGATTTTGCATACGATGATGATCGATGAAGTCATTTTAGCTTTACCGTTAGATGCACATCATAAATATCCAAGCATTATTGCTGAATGTGAAAAAGCAGGCGTCCGGACTTTAATTATTCCAGATTTCTTTGATTATCTACCTGCCCGTCCATACTTTGATAACTTTGCGGGTATGCCTATGATTAATGTACGTGATATTCCACTCGATATTGCAGCGAATCGTATTTTTAAACGATTATTCGATATTATCTTTGCATTAATAGCGATTATTATTACATCACCAATCATGATTATTGTAGCGATTGGCGTACGAATGACTTCACCGGGGTCTGTCATCTTTAAGCAGGAACGTGTAGGACTGAATCGTCGTAACTTTACGATGTACAAATTCCGCTCGATGCGTATTATTCCTGAAGGGCAGATTGATACAGGCTGGACTACAGCCGATGATCCACGTAAAACCAAATTTGGTGCTTTTATACGTAAAACAAGCTTAGATGAACTTCCTCAATTTTTTAACGTATTATTTGGAGATATGAGTGTAGTTGGACCTCGTCCAGAACGTCCATACTTTGTAGAACAATTTCGTGATGAAATTCCAAAGTATATGATCAAGCATCATGTACGTCCTGGAATCACAGGTTGGGCACAAAGCAATGGTCTACGTGGAGATACATCGATTGAAGAACGAATCAATCATGATATTTTTTATATTGAAAATTGGTCATTATTATTTGATATCAAAATTATCTTCAAAACGATTCATAACGGTTTTGTGAATAAAAATGCTTATTAATAAGTACATCACATAAACAACGATAAGTAAGCAAGAAAAGTGTCTTGTTCCGGATATAAAGGAGCAGGATACTTTTTTTGCATTTTGTATGATTATCAATGGTAAAATAAATTTGTTCCCCTAAAATGCGAACAAAAAATTGACACTGTGCATCGGCTATCATAGACTTAATTTGAAGGTTGTCCGAAGACGGAGGAATGAAGGTTGAGAGAACAAATCAAATCATGGCAACATGTATTTAAATTGGACCCAGATCGACCTATTTCGGACGATGAATTAAGACAAGTTTGTTGTTCCGGAACAGATGCTATTATGGTAGGCGGGTCGTCTGGAGTCACGTATGATAATACAGCTGATCTTGTAAAGCGCATCGGTCAATATGAGGTACCTTGTGTACTTGAAGTATCTGATTTAGAAATGGTTGTACCTGGATTCGATCTGTATATGATTCCACTGATATTAAATACTAACGATAGTCAGTGGATGATTGGTCAGCATGTAGCAGCGATTGAACAATATAGCCAACTGATCCCCTGGGATAAGCTTGTTCCTGAAGGATATATTGTGTTAAATGCTCATTCTACAGTTGCTCAGCGTACTGAAGCGTTAACAGAGATAGATACCGATCGAGCAACCGCTTATGCTCAAGCAGGCGATCGCTTATTTCAGTTGCCTATTATTTATATTGAATATAGCGGACGTTTTGGAGATATGGCATTAACCGCTGAGATTCATCGATCTATACATCAAAGCCAATTATTTTATGGTGGAGGCATTAGAGATATGCATTCTGCTCGTCAAGCCAAGCAAGTATGTGATACCATTGTCGTCGGTAATATAATTTATGAAAATCTGCAAGCCGCATTAGATACTGTACAAGTTATCTCCAGATAACGAGAAGTATCCTAACTTGATCATAGATGATTTTCAACTATCATTGTTTTATTAAGAAAGGAGCATGACTTCCATATGAATACTGTGAATATACAGGAAGCAATCAATCGATTGAACCCTAGACAAAAAGAAGCCGCACTCGCAACAGATGGACCGCTATTGATTATGGCTGGTGCAGGTAGTGGTAAAACACGCGTGCTGACTCACCGGATTGCCCATATTATTGATGCACGCAAATCAGCACCATGGGGTGTACTAGCAATTACGTTTACGAATAAAGCCGCACGTGAAATGCAAGAACGTGTTTCTCGTTTGGTAGGTCCTGCTGGTCGTGAGATTTGGGTATCTACTTTTCACTCGATGTGTGTGCGTATTTTACGTAAAGATATCGAACGTATCGGATTCACATCTAACTTCTCTATCTTAGATTCTTCGGATCAATTATCTGTTATTCGCTCTTGTATGAAAGACTTGAATATTGATACCAAAAAGTTTGAACCTAAAGCAGTGCAATCTATGATGGGCACAGCCAAAAATGAATTAGTCTCTCCCGCTCAATATGAGCAAAAGATTGGTGACTATTTTGAAGGCATTGTAGCCAAAGTCTATACCAAGTATCAACAACGTCTACGTGCGAATAACTCCTTAGACTTTGATGATCTCATTATGAAGACGATTCAATTGTTTAACGAAGTTCCTGAAGTACTAGAATTTTATCAAAAGAAATTCCGCTATATTCATGTCGATGAGTATCAAGATACGAATAAGGCCCAATATATGCTTTGTAAAATGTTAGCAGAAGCTCATCACAATATTTGTGTTGTTGGAGATAGTGATCAGTCGATCTATCGCTGGCGTGGAGCAGATATCAGCAACATTTTGAATTTTGAAGAAGATTATCCAGAAGCCAAAACGATTTTGTTAGAACAGAATTATCGTTCGACTTCTAATATACTAAGTGCAGCAAATGAAGTGATTGGCAACAATACAGGACGTAAACCGAAAAAGCTATGGACAGATAAAGAAGGCGGAGCCAAAATCAAAGTATATCTTGCTGATTCTGAGCATGATGAAGGATACTTTGTCACTTCTGAGATTCACAAAAGTGTGAAAACCGGGCAACCTTATCGCAACCATGCAATTTTGTATCGTACCAATGCGCAGTCACGGGTTATAGAGGAAATTTTGATCAAATCGGATATCCCTTACCAAATCGTGGGCGGTATAAAGTTCTATGATCGTAAAGAGATCAAAGACTTACTCGGCTATTTACGTTTGCTTTCGAATCCAGATGATGATATTAGTTTAACTCGAATTATCAATGTGCCTAAGCGTGGTATTGGTGATACGACAGTAGCCAAATTAGCAGTAGCAGCGGCAGAAAAAGGCGTTTCTATTTTTAAAGTATTAGAAATAGTAGATGATCTAGGTTTTGCAGGTCGTACACGTAATATGTTGGTTGAATTTTACGATATGATTGCTTCACTTCATCAAATGGTAGAGTATTTATCGGTTACCGAATTAACGGAGAAGATTCTAGAGTTATCTGAATACCGTGTAGAGTTAGAACGTGAGAATACACTAGAGTCCAAGGCTCGCTTAGAAAATATAGAAGAGTTTTTATCTGTAACGATGGAATTTGAAAAAAATAACGAAGATCGTTCACTGATTTCATTTCTGACTGATCTAGCATTAATCGCAGATATTGATACGGTAGGCGATGAACCTGAAGAAGATGACGATGCTGTTGTATTGATGACGATGCATAGTGCTAAAGGTTTGGAATTCCCAACTGTATTTATTATAGGCATGGAAGAAGGCGTATTCCCGCATAGTCGAGCTTTTCAAGATAATGAAGAGTTGGAAGAAGAACGTCGTCTAGCGTATGTAGGCATTACACGAGCAGAGAAAAATCTATTCTTATCTTGCGCACAGATGCGTACTTTATTTGGACGAACCACTGCGAATCCACCTTCACGCTTTTTGGAAGAAATTCCAGAAGAGTATAAAGAAGATACAGCAGGAGCTCCTAACTATCGTCGTGGTGGAGCATCGCGCGGAGGAAGTAGTTATGGATCAGGTAATCGTAGCTTTGGAGGTAGTACGAGCAGCTTTGGTGGTAAACGCGAAAATACGGCTGCTTTTGGTAGTGGATCATCTGCACGTGCGGTACCTTCTACCAATGCACGAGTGACTGTGACGACAGGAGCTACACCTAAGCCTGTTGCTTCTGGTGGAGGTTCAGATAGTTTCCAAGCAGGCGATAAAGTGTCTCATGGCAAATGGGGCATTGGCACAATCGTAGCGGTTAAAGGAACAGGCAACGATATGGAGTTACAAATTGCTTTCCCAGCGCCGACAGGACTCAAACGATTGTTAGCAGGCTTTGCTCCTATTACTAAAGTAGAATAAAGCATAAGCATAACAAATGATTGGAATCGTGATTAGATTCACTCGATGCGTATTTTCAAAACAGAACCGAATTTCTTACTGTTCGGTTCTGTTTTTTAATTTAAAATAAATATGACCTTATTGAATCCGGGAGGGTATACCACATATGGATCCGATGCATGAAATGGAAGAACTCATTACAGAGCTTAATAAATACAGCTATCACTACTATACGTTGGATGAACCTTTAGTCAATGACAAAGAATACGATGTACTGTATGACCGTTTGATTCAATTAGAAGAAGTGAGTGGAATGGTTTTACCTGACTCACCTACTCAGCGTGTGGGGGGAGAATTGTTAAAAGGATTTTTACCTCATCGTCATCTTTCACCATTATGGAGTCTGGACAAAGCTCAAAATTTAGAAAAATTAGCAAGCTGGCATACACGTGCTCGCAAATTAATTGCAGATTATAATACCAAAAATCCAGACACCCCTTTGCCTGAACCATCCTATGCGATCGAACTCAAATTTGATGGTCTTACACTGAATTTAACTTATGAGAACGGTAAATTAGTTCAAGCTGCAACCCGAGGTAATGGAGTAACAGGAGAAGGTATTTTAGAACAAGTCAAAACCATTCGTTCGATTCCTTTATCGATTCCTTTTAAGGAAGGTAAGATCGAAGTGCAAGGCGAAGGCATTATGAACTTATCTGTATTAGCAGCATACAATGAGAGTGCTACAGATAAAGACAAATTAAAAAATGCACGTAATGCAGCCGCAGGAGCACTTCGCAATTTAAATCCTAAAGTAACAGCAACTCGTCGGTTAAGTGCCTTTTTCTACAATATAGGTTATATGGACGGCATTCAGTTTGAAAGTCATCAAGAGATGATGCAATTTCTTAAAGACAATCATTTTAAAGTCAATCCGTATATCTTCTACTTTGAGAACTTTGACGATGTGATTGCGCAACTTGAAGATATTCAAGCACAGCGTACAGGATTAGATTACTTAATTGATGGGGCTGTCGTTAAAATTACCGATATGCGTACACGCGAAGTACTCGGTTATACCGACAAATTCCCACGTTGGGCGATTGCGTATAAGTTTGAAGCTGAAGAAACCAGTACGATTCTAGAATCGGTTTCTTGGAATGTAGGTCGTACAGGTAAAATTACACCCCTAGCGCGTGTAGAAGCTGTTGAACTTGCAGGTGTAACCGTACAGAATTGTACGTTAAACAATATTGGAGATATCGAACGTAAAAATTTAAAATATGCTATAGGTACACGTGTCTTTATTCGCCGTTCGAATGAAGTTATCCCGGAGATTCTGGGTAAAGTTACCGAAGAAAACGATGGAGAAGAAATCATTTTTCCAGAGAAATGCCCTGCTTGTGGATTTCCATTAGAACAACGTGGAGCACATCTATTCTGTAACAATACTCTAGAATGTACACCACAGATTATAGCTAAGATTACACATTTCGCTTCTAGAGATGCTATGGATATCGAGACATTTAGTATCATGACCGCTCAACAGTTGCATAGCGAATTAGAAGTGAAAGAACCCGCAGACCTATATGCATTAGAATTTGAAAAATTAGTAGAGTTAGAACGTTTTGGAGAGCGCAAAGCGAAAAATTTATTGCAAGCGATCGAAGACAGTAAAACAAGAGATTTGGCATCATTCTTATATGCTTTAGGTATTCCGAATACAGGCAAATCGACAACTCGGATGTTGGCAGAACATTATCGTGATTTACACAAAGTTATGAATGCCACCGTAGAAGAGTTAATTGAATTACCGGATATCGGTAATATCGTTGCGGAAAGTATCGTTGCTTTTTTCGCCGATCCTTTTATGCAGGCAAGTATTCAGAAAATGTTAGACCGAGGCGTACAACCGCAATCTCCTGCTGAGCCAGTAGTCATTAACGCCGATTCTTATTTTGCGGGTAAAACGGTAGTTCTTACTGGTACATTACAGACGATGACTCGTGAGGATGCCGCCGCTCGCTTAGAATCTCTAGGAGCCAAGGTGACTGGTAGTGTATCCAAAAAGACAGATATTGTTATCGCAGGTGAAAAAGCAGGTAGTAAACTCACCAAAGCTCAAGAGCTCGGTATTGAAGTCATTGAAGACGAAGAAGAGTTAAAACGATTATTGGAATTATAAAAGATAATTGAATCTACATGAAAATAGAAAAATGTATACTATTAAGCTTCTACCATCTATGCCTTATCAACAAAAAAGCAGTGTGTTTCTCTTTAGCTAAGAGTAAACACACTGCTTTTTTATTTATTATCATCAAATTCGATCTAAGCTTTAGGCAACCAGGCATCTTTATCATAACCACGTTGTTCCCAGTATCCTACATGATCTTCAGCAATCAGTTCAATCCGGTTGAGCCATTTTACCGATTTGTAAGCATACATCTGCGGAATAACCAATCGTACTGGCCCACCTAGATCAGCAGGAATGATATTACCATCATGCAATACCGCTACAATAATATCTTTCATCTGCGCTTGATCAAGTGTAAGAGAATCCGTATAGACATTATCCCCGGAATAAAATTTAACCATGGTCGCAGAAGATTGAACACCTGCTGCTTTTAAAAAGTCACTTAAAGGAATACCTTCCCATGTGTTTTTATACACCGACCATCCAGTGACACAATGAAAGTCGCTCACTTGCACATCACGTTTTAATTTCAAAAATTGTTCCCAGTTCCATGTTTGAGGTTTATCGACCAATCCATCTATTTTGAAATCCCAGTTACTATTATCAAAATTAGGAATAGGTGTCACCGTATACACACGAAACTCACCTTGAGCACCACCACCGATAGGCGGAGCAGATGATTTCAGTGGTGTAGGATCAGGAATCATCTTATTGCCATTACTGGCAGCAACCTGTTCCCATGTACCTCCACTGGTCAAAGAACTTCCCAACCATCTTACAAACGTAGGCCCGATCGATACAGCGAGTCCAACACCTATAGCAGAACGCAAAAAGGTACGTCTTGTGTAAAAAGGAGAAGGAGCCGTTGGTGATGATGCAGCTACTACAGTGCCACTTTTATCCGTAATCGTTTTTTCTACAGTGACTGGTTGTTTGATCGTACGTTTTTTCGGATCTTTTAACCAAGCGGTACGTGTTAGAGAATGATAGATAATATAAGGAAGTCCCACCCAAGTCAGTAGATCATGAACAAATAAAGCCGAGTTAGCTACAGCCGGTCCTACTTGGCGTAATAACCATAATAAGATCCCTGATACAATCCAACCTACCAATAAGACCATAACTACAATAACATTGAATTTTTGCCCGGGTTTATCAGACAGCCTTTTCCAGTGCTTGGCTGCCAGAAATAAGTAATAGACTACAGGGACCAATAAAGCTAATCCTCCTATAATATGAAGCCAACGTACCCAGACTCTAACCTCACCCAGTATTTCTCGCCAAAAACCTCCGACAAGTACCAGACCTGTAACAGCTAGAAGAGCAACGAGCCAAGCATTCCAAGCATGCAAACGAATAAGCTTTTTACCAAATCCTTTTTGAACTGCTGCAATCCAGCGTCCCATGAATCTTCCTCCTTCGAAATGGATCTGCAGCGAATGAATACTATGCAGATCAACACCCTGTATTTATTTTCAGCGATCTCATTACGTCCTATCTGCATATTCGTAATAACAAGCAAAATAGTTCAAAATTCCGACTGGACGACGTCTTGCTTGTGATAGATAACCTGTACGAGAAAGGAAAGAAGAAAAATGATATGACCGACATATTCAACAACTTTAAATACTAGATATACAAAGTTAAGCTAATATATAAAATTAATTATAAACCTTTCTAGTGGAATAAGGCGAGAAGAGAAGTGACATAAAGCATAAATAGATATCGGTTCGCTAACTTTCTTTTTTGAGCGTATAGAGTCAGTCAATTATTACATTGGCATTCAGTAGCGATTGACTTCGATACTTTCTAGGCGACATCCCTTTAATTTTTTTGAAAATTTTGGAGAACAGTAAAGGATCGATATAGCCTACTGAACGGGCAATATTACCAATCGACAGATCTGTACGGATCAGCATACTGGATGCTGTATCCATTCTGTAACGAATAAGATAATCTTGAATACTGAGCTTGGTTGTTTTTGTAAATAAGGAACATAAGTAACTTCGATTCAATCCGATAAAATGGGCAATATCTTCTACTGTAATCTTTTGAGAAAAATTCATTTCAATAAAATCTTTGACCTGCTCCACATAGATATCAGCGTTACTTCTTGTTTGCGCCATTAGCGTTTTCGGCGCATTTTCCATTAGTAGCGAAAAAATCATATATAACAATCCAGTCAATCGCATTTCTCGTGCTGCTGGATATTCATTCGATTGAATCATCCACTGTAAATACTGATGTATTCGATCTTTGTGCTCGTAATAGACTATGGGAGAAACAAGAGTCATTCCTGCTTGTTCCAGCAGGGATTCGGCGAGCGTACCATTGAATCCGATCCAGCCGTAGGACCATGGTTCTGCTTCGTCTGCTACATAATAGGTAACTACATGGGGACAGATTAGAAAGCCTTGTCCTGAACCAATCGAATGTTGTACTCCATTCACCTCAAAAGTTCCTTTTCCCTCAAATACATAATGGAGCAGATAATGAGTTCTGACTGCCGGTCCAAACTCATGACCAGATATACAATCTTCGATCCCAAATTGGGTGAGATACAATTCGGTATGTTGTTTGCTTCTTGGTAAATACTCGATCATTAGCGGTTCTCCTTATTTTTATAATATCTATCAAAATAACATATTTTCGAATCATCATGCCATATACGATATAGTCCGTTTCATATAACATTTTTATAGAATAATCATATTCATTGTTGCATACCAGACAATCATTAATCCATATTTTATGAACGATGGTATTACAGGTAGCATGGATATACATAATGGAATGAACAAGAAAGGGTGTTGGTCATGAGTGTAATCGTTCAGGAAGAATTGGGATTGTTTCATCTACAATCGTCCGGTATGAGTTATATGATCCAAATCGTAAATGGATATCCAGTGCATGTATACTGGGGAGCGCCATTGAAGCATCGGTCAGTGATGGAGAATCTGCTTATCCATACGTCTTCGACAACAGGGTTGGATAGACTTCCACAGGAATATCCACAGTATGGAAGTGGAGATTTTCGTAATCCAGCGTATCAGGTCGAATTAGCAGACGGAACTCGTATCACTGAGCTTCAGTACGACAGTTACCGACTGATCCAAGGAAAACCATCACTGAGCGGACTTCCAGCAGTATATACGGAGAATGAATCCGAAGCACAGACATTAGAACTTCTTTTGAAAGATCAGTATTCGGGTCTTACAGTTGTGTTACAGTACACTATTTTTGAACAGCGAAATGTAATTATACGTGCTGCACGCTTCATCAATGAAGGAGAGGAGACACTGCGACTTCGTCGTGCTTTGAGTGCAAGTGTAGATATGTATGGTCAGGATGAACTGGAGATGATTTACTTATCGGGTGCATGGGCAAGGGAAGGCAATATACAGCGAAGATCGCTTCGGCAAGGCGAAATTCGAATCGACAGCAAGCGTGGGATGAGCAGCCATCAGTTTAATCCGTTTGCTGCGCTTGTCACCCCGGAGACGACAGAGAATCATGGTGAAGCTTTTGGTTTCAGTCTGGTGTACAGCGGGGGATTTGAAGCCGTTGCAGAAGTCGATTCGTTTGGCTCCACAAGATTAGGTATTGGAGTAAATTCGTTTGATTTTGGATGGCAGCTGAATGCCGGAGAAGATTTTCAGACTCCTGAAACAGTGATGGTATATTCCAACCAAGGAATTGGAGAAATGTCGCGGACCTACCATCGTCTGTACCGCAGTCGATTATGCCGGGGAACATACCGTGATCGGGAACGACCGATTCTGGTCAACAACTGGGAAGCGACCTATTTTGATTTCGATGCCGAAAAGCTAGTCTCCATTGCGGAGGAAGGAGCTAGACTCGGGATTGAGTTATTTGTGCTAGATGACGGTTGGTTTGGCAGACGTGACGCTGATAACTCGTCTTTGGGTGATTGGTACGAGGATCGTCGCAAACTACCTGAAGGCCTAGCTGATGTAGCGCAGCGTATTCGTGAAACAGGTCTACAATTTGGACTCTGGTTCGAGCCAGAAATGATTTCGCCAGAAAGCGAGCTGTATCGTGAACATCCTGACTGGTGCCTTCATGTTCCGGGAAGAAGACGTAGTGAAGCGAGATGGCAATTGGTACTGGATTATACGCGCCCGGAAGTACGAGATTATATTTATAATTCACTCTCTACGATTTTCTCTACGGTTCCAATCTCTTATGTGAAATGGGACATGAATCGGGCCTTGACAGAGATGGGATCGGCAACATTGCCACCAGAGCGACAAGCTGAGACTGCGCATCGTTATGTACTTGGATTATATGAGCTACTAGAGCGGATAACGGTACAGTTCCCGCACATCTTGTTTGAAAGTTGCGCCAGTGGAGGTGGACGTTTTGATCCCGGAATGCTTTATTATATGCCGCAAACGTGGACTAGCGATAATACTGATGGGGTAGAACGACTCAAGATTCAATATGGCACTAGTCTTGTTTATCCAGTGAGTGCGATCGGTGCACATGTATCAGCTGTACCCAATCATCAGGTCGGACGCAGTACACCACTTGATTTTCGAGGTAGTGTCGCTATGTCTGGCAATTTCGGGTATGAACTGGATCTCACAGCATTTACCGATGAAGAAAAGAATATCGTTCAGCGACAGGTTGCCAACTACAAAGAGATTCGCAGTCTGGTGCAGCAGGGAGATTTATATCGATTAAAGAGTCCATTTGCAGGGAACCAATCTGCGTGGATGTTCGTCTCGGAAGATAAAATGCAAGCTCTCGTCTATGCTTTTCAGGTTATGGCAATACCTAACGGACCTCAACAAATTCTGCGGTTGGATGGACTGAATCCAGAACTGGAATATGAAGTGAAATCTGATATCAATGAAGAAAGTAGTATATATGGAGGAGACCAATTGATACAGCTCGGTTTGGCTCTTCATTACGAGTCCAAAGACTATCAGAGTCGCTGTTTCACACTTCGAGCCATAGATAGGGTGCTTGAATAAGCAAGAATTGATCCAAAACAGAAAGCCCCTTTTTGTAGAAGGGGCTTTTTTTAAATATAAAGCAGGCTGGTTACTGGAGGTTAAATCATGTTTTTCGTTCGAATAATGAATGATATGAAAATAAGAAAGAAGTTAGCTATTACGTTTATAACAGCAGCAGGCATCCCTCTACTATTATGTGGTCTTTTTTTGACTGCAAGATTGCGTGAAGTTGTAGTGCAAAGTACTTTGGTGCAGGTATCTAATAATGTGGATCGTGTTCAAAAGCGTACCGCAGAATTAATCAAAGTTCCATTAGATATTTCGAATCGGCTTATGAATGATAATCAGATGAAAAAAACAGCCAGTCAGACGTACAACAGTTATACCGAAGTCATTCAGCAATATCACAACTACACGAATATTCGAGAATATATACAGCTCTATAAAGAGATTTCTGGCATTCGAATATATGCGATCAATCCGGGAGCACTGAATAACTGGGAATTTATGCAGCCGACTCAAAAGTTACTGGATCAGATCTGGTATCAACAAGCAATAGCACAAAAAGGAGTGGTCGGTTGGAATATGATCCAAGATGAACGAACAAATGCTATGGAATTAAGTTTGATTCGCTCATTTCCTTTAGCCGCTTCAGAGCAAAAAGGAGTAATGGTGATTAACGTAAACAAACAACGATTAAGCGCCATTCTGGAACAAGAGTCTTTTCCTACATTTATTGTGGACAGTGAGAATCAACTGGTTGCTTCTAATTCTATAAAAGGGTCGGAACAAGAAGCATCGACTCTATATAGTAGTAACGATATTTTGAGTCTTGCTGAGGGCAGTTATAATATATCACTCGATGGAAAAGACTCCAAAGTTGTAGTCGCTACCTTACAACCGAATGATAGCTGGAATAGTCTGCGGATGATCTCCGTTTTTTCAATTGATGAGATTACCCGTGATGCCAATCATGTGATCTTTCTTGGCGCTATAGTGATTGCCTCGAGTCTAATTGTTGCCACTTTTCTGACGTATGCTTCTGCTTTATTACTTTCCAGAAGACTACAACGACTCAGCCATCATGTAGACAATGTTCGTTCTGGTTCGTGGAAAACCTTTTTACATATAGATGGCAATGATGAAATCGGAGTGTTGTCTCGCCAGTTCAATGCACTGGTGAAAGACATTGATAGATTATTTCATGAAGTCCAGACAACCAATCGAGAGAAAAGCCTGATAGAACAAAGACAAAATGAAATGAAATTTAAAATGCTAGCGAGTCAGATTAATCCTCACTTTCTATTCAATGCGTTGGAGTCGATTCGGATGGAAGCCCATATTCGTCAGCAGGATGATATTGCCCAAGTCGTATGGTTACTCAGTACGTTGTTGCGTAGTAGTCTTGAGACCAATAGCGATATGATCTTGTTGGAAACAGAACTGAAGTATGTTCAAGGTTATTTGGATATTCAAAAGTTCAGATATGAAGATCGTTTGCAGTATCAGCTAACGATAGAACCCGAAATCCAAAAGATCCGTGTGCCTCCCTTAATTATTCAGCCATTGGTGGAAAATGCGATTATTCATGGTTTGGATCATCGTGCAGAAGGTGGACAGATTAGAGTAGAGGTCACGCAGATCATAGGAGGAGCTCAAATTCAGGTGAGCGATAATGGTACCGGCTTTTCAGCCGAGCGACTGGAAAGTGTACAACAAGAGCTTGCTTCTCCGGCCAATGATTCAAAAGAACAGCGGATTGGTCTTCGTAATGTAAATGATCGGCTTGTGTTGTTGTATGGTCAAGCAAGCGTTTTGCATATTAAGAGTAGCTACGGAAGCGGAACGACTATCACATTTATTGTACCGGGAGGCGATGATATTGATTAAAGTTCTTATTGTAGATGATGAACCGAAGTTGCGACAGGGGCTTCAAACATTAATTCCATGGAAGAAATTAGGCTTTGAAGTGATTGCAGTAGCGGCCAATGGAGAAGAAGCACTTAGGATCATTGCTCAAAAGCAGCCGGATATTGCACTTGTTGATATTCGAATGCCACTTATGGATGGTCTACAGTTACTTCAAGCTGTATCTTCGGAGGGATATCGTCTACACGTTATCATCTTGAGTGGCTATGCCGATTTTGAGTATGCCAAACAGGCGATCAAATACGGTGTTGATGGTTATCTTCTCAAGCCAGTAGATATTCAGGAGATGACCCATACGCTGGAACGCATTCGTGAACAGATAGAGCAGGAACAACGTCAGAAAGAACAGGAACGAATAACAAAGGCAGATCAGACTTGGCTGCTTCATCGTTTGCTTGTTCCACAGCATACAGAAGATTTTATAGCTTTGCGAAATATAGCACTAGATGCCGGAATGTTTTGGGAGAGTTATGAGATTGTTATTGTACGTCCACAAAATGCCAATGTGGATCTTTCGGATAAATTACATACATTCCTAAATAAGTTAAAGCCATGTCTAGAATATGACGGTAACGGAGTAGTCACTGTCTTTTCATCCTATATCGTTATATTCCTCAATCAACCGCTACGTGGTACAAAGTCTCGCCAGAAATATTATCAATGGCTTAAACAGACACTCGAGAGCAGTGAATTTATTGCTGCCACAGGTGGGGCTGTATCAACACCCGAGAAGATACATATGTCTTTTGCAGAAGCTGAATCTGCTTTAAAACAGGCATTTTTTCACGAAAAAGAAGAATCAGTAAGAGTGAGGTCTGCAAATTGTCTGGTACCGAATGCTATGGATACAAGGAATAGCCTTCCAGATGAAATGATGGGAGAGTTTACTCTGCGCTTATATTACAGTTTGGACACAGGCAATCACAAGATGATCCGACCGCTATTGGAGCAAGCTCTGTCTTTTTTTCTTGCTCAAAAGTATGACGAAACCCATATTAAAGAATCTTTTTTCTATCTATGCCATGCAGTGCTACACAAATTGAACATACATTCCTATACACACTGGAAAGATACAGAGAAGATTTCACATTTTTTAAAAGGAATTTTTGCATATGAGTATCTGACTGATCTTTTAGCAGAAATCCACTCTTTTCTGACGATGCTTGCCAAAGATACAGCACCAGAAGGTAAAGAAAAAGAATTAAAAATGATGATTAGCATTATTCATAATCATTATAGTGACCCTTTGAAGTTGGAGACACTGGCAGGAACACTGAATTACAGTACAGCTCATTTGGGTCAGATCTTCAAGAATAAAACAGGGGAATACTTTAATACTTATCTAGACAAAATCCGCATTCAAAAAGCCAAGGAATTATTAAATCAAGGAATGAGAGTCTATGAAGTCTCAGAAAAGGTCGGCTATACAAGTGTTAATTATTTTTATAGCAAATTCAAAAAGTATGAAGGATGCTCACCTTCGGATTTTAAAATCCATAATTTGTAGATGATTTTCACCGAAATTCGTTGTATGTCGGCTTGCTGTTCTCTGATTTAAGATAAAAGTCAGAGAGGAGGGGGAATATGAGCAAACGGATATTAGAAAAGGAAAGCGTATACAAAAAAGTAAGCCCAATCAGAAAAGGTAAATGGAAAGAATGGCATAATCAAAGATATTTGTACTACATGTCTATTCCATTTGTACTTTGGGTGTTTGTGTTTCAGTATTTTCCTTTATGGGGTTGGACGATGGCTTTTCAAAAGTATAGACCAGGGTTAGGTTTTTTTGAACAGAAGTGGGTAGGTTTGGAACACTTTCGCACTTTGTTTCAAGATGACCACTTCTATCAGGTTCTTCGTAACACACTGGCAATGAGTTTCATGGGGCTGGTGGCAGGATTTGTAGTACCAGTCATTTTTGCCTTAATACTTAATGAAGTCCGCATTGGGGTAATGAAGCGATTTGTACAGACCGTATCTTATCTGCCTCACTTTGTATCATGGGTAGTTGCAGCAGGGATTGTTACCAAAATGCTGTCCACAGATGGTGGTGTTGTAAACAGTATATTGCTAGGTCTCAATCTGGTCGATCAGCCGATTCCGTTTATGTCTCAAGGACATTGGTTTTGGTATATCGTCACCAGTGCAGATATTTGGAAAGAAACGGGTTGGAACGCCATCATTTATCTGGCTGCTATTTCAAGCATTGGTCCCGAACTATATGAAGCTGCACGAGTAGATGGTGCCAGCCGTCTAAAACAAATGTGGCATATTACACTACCGGGCATCCGACCGACCATTATTGTGCTTCTCATTATGTCTATTGGTCACCTGCTAGGTAATGGCTTTGAAAAGCAATTTCTGCTAGGTAATCATATGGTCATTGATTATTCTGAAGTTCTTGATTTGTATGCGCTTAATTATGGACTGTCCATGGGTCGTTATTCATTCGGTACAGCGATCAATATTTTTAACTCGGTGATTAGTCTGTTCTTGTTGTTTGCAGCGAATGGCATTTTTAAACGTGTTACCAAAGAAAGCATTATGTAAGGAGGAAGAAATGGGAACTGCCAACAGTACGACATCGGCTAGCCGTTCTAAAAATAAACTACATACCAAATCGATACAGGATCGCATTTTGGAAGTGATCGTTTATGTATCCATGATTCTGGTAACTGTGCTAACACTATATCCATTTCTTAATGTACTGGCCATTTCTCTGAATGATTCGGTTGATACCGTCAGAGGGGGAATCACAATCTGGCCAAGAGAATTTACATTGAAAAATTACGATTTGATTTTTACGTACAAAGGTTTGATTACTGGATTTCAAAACTCTGTGTTGCGAACAGTTATCGGAACCGTATTAGGGTTGTTAAGTGGATCAATGCTGGCGTTTGTACTTGCACGTAACGATTTTGGAGGAAGAAGATGGATCTCCATGTTTTTAGCAATCACTATGTATGTATCAGGTGGAATGATCCCCGGATTTATTCTGATGAAGGATCTACATTTGATTAATACGTTTGCGGTATATGTTTTACCGGGTCTAGTTAGTGCATTTAATATTTTTGTTATTCGTTCTTTTATAGATGGGTTGCCTTACGCTCTACAGGAATCTGCCAAACTGGATGGAGCCAATGACTTTGTCATCTACTGGCGTGTTATTCTTCCACTTTGCAAACCAGCACTGGCGACTGTAGCGCTCTTTTTGGCAGTAGGACAATGGAATTCCTGGTTTGATACGTATTTGTTTAACGGGTCTAATGAAACGTTGACTACTCTACAGTATGAATTAATGAAAATTTTACAGAGTACGACAACCAGTGCAACCAATTCTCAAGATGCTTCCAATATGGCTGAACGGATGGCACAGGTATCACCCGAGTCTGTCAAAATGGCAATTACTATCATCGTAACGATACCTATTTTGATTGTTTATCCTTTCTTGCAGAAATATTTTGTAAAAGGAATGACGCTTGGAGCTGTTAAAAGTTAAACCATTTATATCTGACTGCTATAGTCTCAGATCTATGATTTATCATAATGAAGGAGGAAGCTTCATGAAGTCAGGCAACAAAAAAATAGTAGCTTCTGTATTATCGCTGGTCATGATCACAGCGCTGGTAGGATGTAGCAATCCTTTCGCTACAGATTCGTCTGGAGATCATCTACCTGATAGCGGAGATGGAAAGCAACCAATCACCTTTACTTATTTTTCTGAAGATTCCAGTACCAATTGGAATAATATGAACGATGAAGTCGGCAAAGTAATCAAGGCGAAAACCGGTGTTACCTTAAGCGCAGAATTTGCTGTAGGCGATCCAGTTCAAAAGCTCTCATTAATCGCAGCAACTGGTAATTATCCAGATTTGATTGCAGCGAAAGCAGATGTGGGCAAACTGGTCGATGCAGGAGCTATTCTTGATCTTACTGATCTGATCAATGAACATGCACCGAATATCAAAAAAATGCTGGGAGACAAAATCGTTCGCACCAAATACAGTCTGGATGATCAAGCAATCTATGCTGTTCCTACCTGGTCAGCTGTAGATGAGAAAAAAATCAGAGCAGACGCAGGATTTGAACTACAGCATCGTGTTGTTAAGGAAGCAGGGTATCCTGAAATCCGTACAGTACAGGATTATGAAAAAGTGATCCAGTCTTATTTATCCAAACATCCATTAGATGAGAACGGTAATAAGAATATCGGGATGTCACTGAATGCGGATGATTGGCATATGTATCAGGTAACCAATCTTGGATTCCAGACAACTGGAGGCCCTGATGACGGAGAATATTATATCGATCAGAAAACACATCAAGCGACCTATCATTTTCGTCGTCCGGAAGAAAAGGAATTTTTTCGCTGGTTGAACCATATGAATGCGATCGGGTTATTGGATCCAGAAAGTTTTGTTCAAAAAACCGATCAATTCAAAGCTAAAGTGGCTTCAGGACGAATTCTGGGTCTTGCTGATCCGGAATGGGATTATGGAGATGGCCAAAATGCGCTTAGAGCAGCAAGTAAGTTTGACCAAACATATGGTCATTATCCTGTTACTATGAGCAAGGAGTATAAAGATACCAGTTTCTGGCTAGCCGGATTTGATGGTGGTTATGGTATTTCGATCTCCAGTACATGCAAAGATCCAGTACGTGCAATCAAGTTTCTTGACTTTTTAGCTTCAGAAGAAGGTCAGGTTCTAAATAACTGGGGAATTGAAGGCAAGCATTATACTGTCAAAAACGGCAAACGCTCATTTATACCAGAAGTGCAGGAGAGAGCGAATAATGATAGTGCCGCATTTCAGAAAGAAGCGGGTCTTGGTCTGTACTGGAATATGATGGTTCATTATGGAGATGGCATTAAAGATTCGACAGGCAACTACTTTACTCGCAATTATCCAGAATTACTAAGTCTCAATTACAGTAATGCTGAGAAAGAGACACTCAAAGCATACAAAGCTAAACACTGGAAAGATCTTTTTCCGACCGAAGAAGATTTCCAGCCACGAGCTTATGGAGCAGCTTACACCATATCGCTTCCTAATGATGATCCATCTATGATTTTGGGAGCGAAGATGAAAGATATTACATGGAAGTATATCCCGGAAGCTGTGATGTCCAAACCGGAAGATTTTGACCGAATTTGGGATGCCTACATGGCGGAATTAGAAAAAGACGGCGTTCAGGAAATGGAAAAAATATATACACAGCATATTCAGGATCGTATTAAGTTATGGTCAACACAATGATTAGCATAATAGAGTAAGTGATTTTTCTCAAAAAGATGTATAGCTAGATATAAGTTAAATGGACGGCTTGTTCAATATTCGATTATACAAGCCGTCCATTTTCATCACTTTATTGTAAACGATTACAAAATGATTCTTTCTACTATATCCAAATCAAAAATGAGAGTGAGGAAGATTAAGTGAAAAAAACAGGCATTGTCTTGATGGTTATTATCATGTTTGTTTCTCTAATTCCATTATCATCAGCAAAGGGAAAAGCAGAAATCTATGAAGCAGAGAATGGATTATTGCAGGGAGTCGATGAAGCTTCTACCGTAACGGGTTATTCAGGAGATGGATATGTGACAGGATTTGATGAAGAGGGCGATGCGCTAACCATAACTGTTGATCCTGCAAAAGAAGGTCTTTATCAAATTAACATACGGTATAACGCGCCCAATGGACCTAAACAAGCAAATCTGTTCGTTAACGATATCTCGGTCGGAACTGTTGATTTTACGCCAACCCATGGTTTCACAGAAATGGCTGCTACAAAAGCAATACTCAAAAAAGGAGCCAATACCATTCGAATCGATAAAGGCTGGGGATATTATGATATCGATTACTTCTCCATCCAAAAAGTAACCAAAGAGCCTGTTCATTCGATTTCCAAAACGTTGGTTAATCCTAAAGCATCACCAGCAGCAAAGTCGCTCATGAGCTATCTCGTCGATAACTACGGTCATAAAATCCTTTCGGGACAACAAGACTATTCCAATATAGATTGGCTCCAGACTCATCTAGGCAAGAAGCCGGCTGTTGTTGGCTTTGATCTGATGGACTACTCGCCATCACGTGTAGAGTACGGCGCAACTACTACCGAAACGGAAAAAGCAATCGACTGGGATCAACAGGGAGGCATTGTTGCTTTCGTCTGGCACTGGAATGCTCCGAAAGATCTCATTAACCAACCAGGAAAAGAATGGTGGAGAGGATTTTATACCGATTCCACAACCTTTGATCTTCAATATGCTTTATCACATCCCGATTCTGAGGAGTACAGGTTACTGCTAAGAGATATAGATGTTATCGCTACGCAGTTAAAAAAATTGCAGGATGCAAATATTCCAGTACTTTTCCGTCCTTTGCATGAAGCAGAAGGAGAATGGTTCTGGTGGGGAGCCAAAGGTGCAACACCATGTAAAGAACTGTACAGACTTCTTTATGATCGATTAACAAATGAACACCAGTTAAATAACCTGATATGGGTGTGGAACTCGGTATCTCCTGAATGGTATCCGGGAGATGATGTTGTGGATATTGTGAGCTACGATTCTTACCCTTCAGGAGGAGATTATAACGTTCAAGTAGGCAAGTATGATCAGTTGCTTTCTCTTGTTAAAGACCGCAAGCTTATAGCGATGACAGAGAATGGTGCTATTCCAGATCCGGATTTGCTACCTATCTATCATGCAGACTGGAGCTGGTTTAGTACATGGTCAGCTCATGATGAGAAGACTAACTCATTAGATCATTTGAAAAAAGTCTATAATCATGATTACGTAGTGACTCTGGATGAATTACCAAACATCAAAACCTATCCTATAGAAAATAATGAAATTCCTTCAGCACCAACAGGATTACATGCAGAATCAGGAAATCGCAAAGCAACAATAAGTTGGAATCCTGTAAACAATGCGAACAGATATACATTACTACGCGCAGATACACAAGAAGGGTCTTACAAGCAAGTAGCCTCAAACCTAAAAGCAACTCACTATACAAACAAAGGATTGATAAATGGCAAAACATACTATTACAAAGTGAAAGCAGTAAATAAGTCGGGGTCTAGCACAAGTTCATCACCTATACATGTCACCGTTCAAGCGAAGAATAAATGACAATCATAGATTAGCAAAAACTATGGTCTTACCCATAGATATATAAGAAGCGGGAAAATGACAGCATACACTCCAAATGGTGTGCCTATATTTTCCCGCTTCGTTTGTTTCCTTTCATAGGATTGAATCATTGAGTAGTCATTCTATTAGGTTATATTATTTTCTTCCTTCTATACCTTAAAGAAACACATTCTTATTCAAACCAAATAATGAAAGAGTCACTTATCATCTATACAAGAAAAATAAAATACTAAAAGGCTTGCTTCCTTCATATAAATATGATACATTATTTAAGTCGCCTCAAAGCAATACAATATGATTTGAAAAAATGATGTTGAAAAAAAGAGTTGACAAACAAACTTAGAAAATGATATGATCTAAGAGTTCTAAAAAACACAAACGCAGCGAAACAACATACTGCAAGTTCTTTGAAAACTGAACAACGAGTGAGTAATG
>NZ_OY725677.1:5005000-5066866 GCF_963311185.1 Paenibacillus nuruki
GGAAAGGTGAAAAGGACCCCGGAAGGGGAGTGAAATAGAACCTGAAACCGTGTGCTTACAAAAAGTCAGAGCCCTATTAATGGGTGATGGCGTGCCTTTTGTAGAATGAACCGGCGAGTTACGTTCCCGTGCAAGGTTAAGGTGAAAAGCCGGAGCCGCAGCGAAAGCGAGTCTGAATAGGGCGATTAAGTACGTGGACGTAGACCCGAAACCAGGTGATCTACCCCTGTCCAGGGTGAAGGTACGGTAACACGTACTGGAGGCCCGAACCCACGCACGTTGAAAAGTGCGGGGATGAGGTGGGGGTAGCGGAGAAATTCCAATCGAACCTGGAGATAGCTGGTTCTCCCCGAAATAGCTTTAGGGCTAGCCTCGGAAGTTGAGTCGTGGAGGTAGAGCACTGATTGGATGCGGGGCCCGCAAGGGTTACCAAGTTCAGTCAAACTCCGAATGCCACAGACTTTATTCCGGGAGTCAGACAGTGAGTGCTAAGATCCATTGTCGAAAGGGAAACAGCCCAGACCATCAGCTAAGGTCCCCAAGTGTGTGTTAAGTGGGAAAGGATGTGAAGTTGCACAGACAACCAGGATGTTGGCTTAGAAGCAGCCACCATTGAAAGAGTGCGTAATAGCTCACTGGTCGAGTGACTTTGCGCCGAAAATGTAACGGGGCTAAACACACCACCGAAGCTATGGCTTGATACTTTGTATCAGGGGTAGGGGAGCGTTGAATGAAGATTGAAGGTGTACCGCAAGGAGCGCTGGACCTCATTCAAGTGAGAATGCCGGTATGAGTAACGAAAAGATCAGTGAGAATCTGATCCGCCGAAAACCCAAGGATTCCTGAGGAAGGCTCGTCCTCTCAGGGTAAGTCGGGACCTAAGGCGAGGCCGAAAGGCGTAGTCGACGGACAACAGGTTGAAATTCCTGTACCACCGAAAGCCGTTATGAGCAATGGGATGACGCAGGAGGATAGTGACGCGGACTGATGGATGTCCGTTCAAGCAGTGAGGCTGGTATGTAGGCAAATCCGCATACCGCAAGGCCAGGCTGTGATGAGGAGCGAAAATTGTAGTAGCGAAGGTCATGATTTCACACTGCCAAGAAAAGTCTCTAGCCAGGAAGCAGGTGCCCGTACCGTAAACCGACACAGGTGGGTGAGAAGAGAATTCTAAGGCGCGCGGAAGAACTCTCGTTAAGGAACTCGGCAAAATGACCCCGTAACTTCGGGAGAAGGGGTGCCCCGGTAGTGTGAATAGCACGAGGGGGCCGCAGTGAAAAGGCCCAAGCGACTGTTTAGCAAAAACACAGGTCTGTGCGAAGCCGCAAGGCGAAGTATACGGGCTGACGCCTGCCCGGTGCTGGAAGGTTAAGGGGAGTGGTTAGCGCAAGCGAAGCTATGAACCGAAGCCCCAGTAAACGGCGGCCGTAACTATAACGGTCCTAAGGTAGCGAAATTCCTTGTCAGGTAAATTCTGACCCGCACGAATGGCGTAACGATTTGGGCGCTGTCTCAACGAGAGATCCGGTGAAATTTTAATACCTGTGAAGATGCAGGTTACCCGCGACAAGACGGAAAGACCCCATGGAGCTTTACTGCAACTTGATATTGAACTGGGGTGCGATTTGTACAGGATAGGTGGGAGCCGTAGAAACCGGAGCGCAAGCTTCGGTTGAGGCGCCGTTGGGATACCACCCTGATCGCATTTGAGTTCTAACCTCGTACCGTGATCCGGTACAGGGACCGTGTCAGGTGGGCAGTTTGACTGGGGCGGTCGCCTCCTAAAGTGTAACGGAGGCGCCCTAAGGTTCCCTCAGAATGGTTGGAAATCATTCGAAGAGTGTAAAGGCATAAGGGAGCTTGACTGCGAGACAGACACGTCGAGCAGGGACGAAAGTCGGGCTTAGTGATCCGGTGGTACCGCATGGAAGGGCCATCGCTCAACGGATAAAAGCTACCCTGGGGATAACAGGCTTATCTCCCCCAAGAGTCCACATCGACGGGGAGGTTTGGCACCTCGATGTCGGCTCATCGCATCCTGGGGCTGAAGTAGGTCCCAAGGGTTGGGCTGTTCGCCCATTAAAGCGGTACGCGAGCTGGGTTCAGAACGTCGTGAGACAGTTCGGTCCCTATCTGTCGTGGGCGTAGGAAATTTGAGAGGAGCTGTCCTTAGTACGAGAGGACCGGGATGGACGCACCGCTGGTGTACCAGTTGTTCCGCCAGGAGCATCGCTGGGTAGCTACGTGCGGAAGGGATAAGCGCTGAAAGCATCTAAGCGTGAAGCCCCCCTCAAGATGAGATTTCCCAGTATGTAAGACCCCTTGTAGACGACGAGGTTGATAGGTTGGGGGTGGAAGTGCCGCAAGGCATGGAGCTGACCAATACTAATCGGTCGAGGGCTTATCCAAATCTACAAATGCGATGTTTCAGTTTTCGGATTCAGTTTTCAGGGAGCAACATTAGCCTGACTGTTTGGTAATGATGGCGGAGGGGTTCCACACGTACCCATCCCGAACACGACCGTTAAGCCCTCCAGCGCCGATGGTACTTGGACCGCAGGGTCCTGGGAGAGTAGGACGTTGCCAAGCAACGAGCAAGACCCAAAGAGTGATTCCTATTTACAGGAGTCGCTCTTTTTTTGTTTTGTTTTTGTTTATTGATTTGCTTCGTTTAGATGTTGTACGAAATATATGGAATATCTATATAATCTTTATAGAACAAATCGATTTACGAACTGACTTAACAGATGCTAGAAATGAAAAACAATACTTTTGAAAGTATAAAGTAACTTACATGATGCTATTAAATATATATTGAGCTAGATCAATAGAGTATATTACTGTAAAATACTCATACTAGCATATAAAAAAGGACATCTTTTAAATCAAAGATGTCCTTTTTTTCATATACAATTTAAAGAAAATTAGGATTTGCTAATTTTGCTTTATTATTGAGATAAGGACGGAGCGCTAATGGAATATAGATGCTTCCGTCTTCATACTGATGATTTTCCAATAAAGGGATTAGTATACGTGGTGAAGCAACGGCTGTGTTATTCAGCGTATGACAATATTGAATATTACCTTCACTATCTTTGTAACGTATATTGGCTCGTCTAGCTTGAAAATCATGAATATTAGAAGAAGAATGGGTTTCTCCGTAACTTTGTCTGCTCGGCATCCATGTTTCAATATCATATTGTTTGTAGGTTTTTTGAGACATGTCTCCTGTACATACGGCTACCACTTGATAAGGAAGTTCTAATAATTGAAGTAACTCTTCAGCATTAGCTGTAATCTCTTGGTGAATGTGTTCAGATATTTCAGCATTTGCTTCGCAGAAAATGACTTGTTCTACTTTGGCGAATTGATGAACTCTATATAGTCCCCGCACGTCTTTACCTGTTGATCCTACTTCGCTACGGAAATTTTGAGAAACAGCGGCTAATCGAATAGCACCTTGAGAAAGGTCAATGATCTCATTTTGATAATAAGAGACGAGAGCTACTTCAGAAGTTCCTGTTAACCATTTATCTTCGTTTTCTATTTTAAAAGTCTGATCTATTCCTAAAGGAAAGAAAGCTGTATTGCTTAGAGCCGAACTTCTTACTAACGTAGGAACCTCCATAGGAAGATAACCTTTGGCCAGTAATAGATCCAAAGCGAGTTGTTGTACTGCCCGATGTAGCAAAGCACCTATACCTGTTAAATAATAATTACGACTCCCCGCTACTCTTACTCCTCTAGAAGTATCGATCATCTGATGGATCTCACCTAGTTCTATATGATCTTTAAAAGCGAATGGGAACTCTGGTGGTGTACTCCATGTACGAATGACTACATTATCTTTATCCGATTGTCCTTGAGGCGTGTCTGGAGAAACATAATTAGGAACAAGTTCCATCAGTTGAGTATATTCCTGTTGAACAACTTTACTTTCTTGTTCCAATTGTTGAAGTTCTTGATTGATTTGTTTGACTTGATCTTTAAGGGCTTGGATCGTTTCTATAGGTAATAACGACTGTTGTTGCATATGACCACTAATAGTATGTGTTAACTGATTTCGTTGCTGACGCAATTGTTCGATCTGCTGTAAATATTGATTTTTGAGCTGGTTTTTTTCAAGAAGAGTTGTGATCGATACGTCTATTTTTTTCTGATCAGCCACCTCTTGTAGTTCTGTAAAATGATTTTTAATATACTGGATGTCTAACATAAATCACCGCTCCTTTTTCAAATTGAAAGGTAAAATGCACAAAAAAGCTCCTCATCACTTGGGACGAGGAGCTTTTTGCTCGCGGTGCCACCCAACTTGATCAAATACTTTATAGTATCTGATCCTCTTAGGTTTCGCGATAACGGGCGAAAACCGTTTAACTTAGGAAGCAACAAGTAGAAATCTATCATTTCTTTGCTGCTTCTTGCCGAGAACGCCTCCAGGTTGGATTCCTTTCGATGGCCGTTTCATAGTATTGAATTTGTTGTATTGTAGCGTACTTTTAAAAAAAGTGTCAAGGGATACTTGCAACTAATTTTTATTTCTGATAGGTTGTATACAACTAAATTCTTAAAAATATGATTTTCTATATTATATTTTGTCTAAACCCCTTGGCAAATTCTGAAAATATGTTATAATTAATTAAAGTCAAAGAAAGTCAAAGTCAGCGACTATTCAAAATAATAACTGATCTAGTTATTGCGAGATATGAATATACCTGATGGTTTGATGTTAAATAGGATTTATGAACTTTTGATTATAATGATCAGATTATTCATGAATCTATTGCTGTATCATCAAACTGTATATCTTCTTTGGTTTCTTACGATTAGGTTTATGGTTAAGTGATATCTATCTGCTATTTTGAACTTATGATAAATGGATCAAAGTTAGAATAAGTAAATGTTTTAAACATGATGGAGGAATATACAATGCGTAATATCTCCGACATTATCGAACAATATCTAAAACGAATGCTGCAAGATAGTGGAGAGGGAGCAGTCGAGATACAGCGTAATGATTTAGCTGATCAATTCTCTTGTGTACCTTCGCAGATCAATTATGTAATTAGTACACGTTTTACATTGGAAAAAGGATATCTGGTTGAAAGCAAGCGCGGTGGCGGTGGTTATATTCGTATCCGGCGTCTTGAATTGCCTGCTCAAGCTATTCTTCATACTCATATTCATGAGAGTATTGGACAGCATATGAGCCAGACAGCTGCTGAAGGTTTGGTATATCAGTTACTTGAAGCTAGAGTCATTTCCAATCGTGAAGCAGAACTGATGCGTGCAGCAGTATGTAGAGATGTTATTTCGATCAAGCTTCCCTACAGGGATGAGATCCGTGCAAGAATGATGAAGGCGATGTTAATTGCATTGCTTCGTCCCTAATCATTCGGGAGAAAGGGGCAATACGTGATGATTTGTCAAGAATGTCAGGTAAGACCGGCAACTCTTCATTTTACTAAAATTGTTAACGGTGAAAAAAATGAGTTTCATATTTGTGAGACTTGTGCTCGTGAAAAAGGCGAATTGATTCCGGGAACTTCCGGAGGCTTTTCGATTCATAGTCTACTATCTGGTCTAATGGATTTTGATTCTAGTAGTAAAGGGCAACTTGCCGGGCAATGTAGTGAAGATGTTCATTGTGAAGAATGTGGTATGACATATACTCAATTTCGTAAATTAGGACGATTTGGGTGTAGTTCATGTTATAAAACGTTTGATAATCAATTAGATCCTCTTTTAAAAGAGTACATGGCAGCACTTCTCATGCTGGCAAGCTTCCTAAACGAAGTGGAGTCAAAGTTAAAATCAAGCGTCAAATGAGTGACTTAAAGCAAGAATTAAAAGAACGTATTGCTGAAGAGGAATTTGAAGAAGCCGCACATTTGAGAGATGAAATACGCGAGCTAGAAAAACAAATTTCACAGGAGTCATAAGGAGGAATAACTTATGCCGAATCTCCGTTTTACAGAAAAACCTTTGAGCGATTGGATGCAAAAGGGCGGAGAATATTCGGATGTTGTGATCAGTAGTCGGGTGCGTATAGCCCGTAATCTGATACATCACCCTTTCCCGATTCTGGCAAATATGGAGCAGGCGCAAGATGTACGGAACCAGTTAACAGAAGTGTTGAGTAATGAAGCACTTCAAGATTTGGGACCGTTCGAGCCATTGCTTTTAGATGAATTAGAAGATGTAGATCGCCAAGTGTTAATGGAGAAACATTTGATCAGTCCCAATTTACTGAATGATTCCAAAAGTGGAGCTGTTCTGCTAACCGATGATGAATCTGTTAGTATCATGGTAAATGAAGAAGATCATTTGCGTATCCAGTGTTTATATCCTGGATTTCAATTGCAAGAAGCATGGGAACGTGCGACTCAAATTGATGATGCTTTTGAAGAAGTAGTGGACTTTGCTTTCGATGATCGCAGAGGTTATCTGACAAGTTGTCCAACTAATGTAGGTACAGGGCTTAGAGTGTCTGTAATGCTCCATCTACCTGCACTGGCTATTATGAATCAGGTAGGGCGTGTGTTATCTGCTGTATCTCAAGTAGGACTTGCTGTACGAGGTCTATACGGAGAAGGTAGCGAAGCGATCGGAAATATTTTTCAAATTTCCAACCAGATTACATTGGGCTTAGCTGAAGAAGAAATCATTGATAACTTGCACAGCGTTGTTTTACAACTGATAGAGTATGAACAACATGCTCGCAGTCGTTTGCTAAGCGAATCCAAATTGCGTGTAACTGATCGAATTATGCGTTCGTATGGAATACTTTCTTATTCAACGATGATGGATTCCAAAGAAGCTTTCCAACGCATTTCCGATGTACGCTTGGGTGTAGACCTTGGTCTTATAGATAAAGCTTCTGTTACACAAATGAACGAATTAACGATAATGACACAACCGGGTTTTCTTCAGAAAACATTCGGTGTTAAAATGGGGTCAGGAGAAAGCGATATGTACCGAGCGCAACTGATCCGTAATACATTAAGTAATGTAAACGTACAAGACTAAACCGTGGAGGTGCTTTAGATATGATGTTTGGTAGATTTACGGAACGTGCGCAAAAGGTTCTTGCGTTGGCACAAGAAGAGGCAGTTCGTTTGGGTCACAATAATATTGGTACAGAGCATATTTTGCTTGGTTTGATTCGTGAAGGTGAAGGCATTGCAGCCAAAGCACTTATCGGTCTAGGTCTTGGACTTGAAAAAATTCAAGATGAAGTAGAATCATTGATCGGTAGAGGTCAAGAACAACCTACTAATATCGCTTATACACCACGTGCGAAAAAAGTTATTGAACTTTCTATGGATGAAGCTCGTAAATTGGGTCATACCTATGTAGGTACAGAGCACATTTTATTGGGATTGATTCGTGAAGGTGAAGGCGTAGCCGCTCGTGTTCTTAATAATCTAGGTATTAGCTTAAACAAAGCTCGTCAACAAGTATTGCAATTGCTTGGTAGCAATGAAGCGGTATCTAGTCATCATGGTACACCAGCTAACGTGAGTACACCTACTCTAGATAGCTTGGCACGTGATTTGACAGCTATCGCTAAAGATAGCAACTTGGATCCTGTAATTGGACGTAGCAAAGAGATTGAGCGTGTCATTCAAGTGCTTAGTCGTCGTACCAAAAACAATCCAGTATTGATCGGTGAACCAGGGGTTGGTAAAACAGCAATCGCTGAAGGATTAGCACAAAAAATTATCAACAACGAAATTCCTGAAACATTGCGCGACAAACGTGTAATGACTCTAGATATGGGTTCTGTAGTTGCTGGAACTAAATATCGCGGTGAATTTGAAGATCGTTTGAAAAAAATCATGGATGAAATTCGTCAAGCAGGTAACATCGTACTGTTTATTGATGAGTTGCACACGTTGATTGGTGCTGGTGGAGCTGAAGGTGCTATTGATGCTTCTAATATTTTAAAACCAGCATTGGCTCGTGGTGAACTACAATGTATCGGTGCGACAACACTTGATGAGTACCGTAAATATATCGAAAAAGATGCAGCCTTAGAACGTCGTTTCCAACCTATTACTGTAGATCAACCTTCACCTGATGAAGCGGTTCAGATCTTAATGGGATTGCGCGATCGTTATGAAGCTCATCACCGTGTAAAAATTACAGATGAAGCGATTGTACAAGCTGTTAAATTGTCTGATCGTTATATCACAGATCGTTTCTTACCGGATAAAGCGATTGATTTGATCGATGAAGCAGGATCTAAAGTAAGATTAAATTCTTATACAATCCCGCCAAATCTTAAACAATTGGAAAGTCGCTTAGAAGATATCCGTAAAGAGAAAGATGCTGCTGTACAAAGCCAAGAGTTTGAAAAAGCAGCTGCTTTACGTGATACAGAACAAAAAATTCGTGAAGAATTAGATACGACGAAAAATCAGTGGAAAGAAAAACAAGGTCGTACGGATTCTGAAGTAACTCCAGAAGATATTGCTGATATCGTAGCAAGCTGGACAGGTATTCCGGTAACGAAATTGAAAGAAGAAGAAACAGATCGTCTATTGAACATGGAAGAACTGTTGCACCAACGTGTTATCGGTCAAGATGAAGCTGTTGTAGCTGTTAGCCGTGCGATTCGTCGTGCTCGTGCTGGATTAAAAGATCCTAAACGTCCAATGGGTTCCTTTATTTTCTTAGGACCTACAGGGGTTGGTAAAACAGAATTGGCTCGTGCTTTAGCAGAATCTATGTTTGGTGATGAAAATGCGATTATTCGTATCGATATGTCCGAATACATGGAGAAACATTCTACTTCACGTTTAGTAGGGGCTCCTCCAGGATATGTAGGCTATGAAGAAGGCGGCCAATTGACAGAGAAAGTACGTCGCAAACCGTATTCTGTAGTGCTATTGGATGAGATTGAAAAAGCTCACCCAGAAGTATTTAATATCTTGTTACAGGTATTAGAAGATGGACGTCTTACTGATTCTAAAGGACGTGTTGTCGATTTCCGTAATACGTTGATTATTTTGACTTCCAACGTCGGTGCAGATGCAATTCGTCGTAATTCTACGCTTGGATTTACAGCTGCTGTAGATTCTGGGGCAGATTACAAAAACATGAAGGGTAAAGTAACGGATGAACTGAAACGTAGTTTCCGTCCTGAGTTCTTGAACCGGATTGATGATACAATTGTATTCCACTCCTTGGAACAAAAACATATTGCTGAAATCGTAACGTTAATGTCTGAAGAACTGCGTAAACGTCTACGTGAATATGCAGTAGACTTTACTTTGACAGATACAGCTAAAGCATTCTTGGCAAAAGAAGGATTCGATCCTGCTTATGGTGCGCGTCCATTACGTCGTGCAATCCAAAAACATATCGAAGACAAATTGTCTGAAGAATTGTTAACAGGTGGTATCGTCAAAGGAGATACGTTGATCATCGATGAAAAAGACGGTGCTTTGACTGTAGAGAAAGTAGCTAAAACAGAAGCACCTGTAGAAAACATTTCGATTGATGAATCTACATCGGATGAAGCTAAATCTTCGAACTAAGTGTAACTTATTTATCATCATTTACGTCTAACTAAAGGTTGGTTCTTGAGAGCAGAATTTGCTCCGGGATCAACCTTTTTGATGTTATAATAGAGAAGATGTATCGCAAAGATGTAAAGTTTACAATATTGTTTTACGATAAAACGTATAGAATGTTAAGCTTATAATAAGTTGACATCAATATAGAGGGAGTTATCCATGGCTAAAGTCAAAACCAAGTTTTTTTGTACAGAATGTGGATACGAATCTCCAAAATGGTATGGTAAATGTCCGGGATGTCAGTCTTGGAATAGTATGGTTGAAGAAAAAGAAAGCAATGTAAAAACACAAGGGATGAATTCTTCTTTATTTCAGACACAGACGAAGCAAAAACCGCAAGCCATTACAGAAATTGAAAGCGGCAAAGAACCTCGCATCCAGACAGGGATTGGAGAACTAAACCGTGTATTAGGTGGTGGTGTTGTTCCAGGTTCGCTAGTCTTAGTCGGTGGAGATCCGGGTATCGGTAAGTCTACATTGTTATTACAAACTTCCTATGCGCTAACACAAGCTGGATTACGTGTTCTTTATATATCAGGAGAAGAGTCGGTAAGACAGACCAAGTTACGTGCAGAACGTCTTGGAGCCTTATCAGATCAATTATTTGTACTTTGTGAAAGTAATATGGATCTGATCGAAGAAGCGATTGATCAATTAGATCCTCATTTTCTAGTGATCGATTCTATACAGACGGTATATCAACCTGAAGTTACTAGTGCACCAGGTAGTGTATCTCAAGTACGTGAGTGTACATCACGATTTATGAGAGTAGCCAAAATTCGTGGAGTGGCTACAGTGCTTGTAGGGCATGTTACCAAAGAAGGTGCAATTGCAGGCCCAAGGATGCTTGAACATATGGTAGACTGTGTACTTTATTTTGAAGGGGAACGTCATCATACGTACAGAATATTAAGAGCTGTTAAAAATCGTTTTGGTTCTACCAATGAAATGGGTATTTTTGAAATGCATGAAGATGGATTGATCGAAGTCTCCAATCCGTCTGAATTATTTATATCAGAACGTTCGATAGGTGTAGCCGGCTCTACAGTGGTTGCTAGTATGGAAGGCACACGCCCTATGCTTGTTGAACTGCAAGCGCTTGTTGCTGCAACTCATTTTCCTTCTCCACGTCGTATGGGAACAGGTGTTGATCATAACCGATTGAGTCTGATTATTGCTGTATTGGAAAAGCGGATGGGGATGTTTCTACAAAATCAGGATGCTTATCTGAATGTAGCAGGCGGAGTGAAATTAGATGAACCTGCTGTAGATTTAGCAATTGCAGTCAGTCTAGCTTCTAGCTTCAAAGACGTTCCAACCAAACCAGATGATGTGATATTTGGAGAAATTGGATTGACTGGTGAAGTGCGTGGTGTATCTCGGGCAGAACAACGGGTTAAAGAAGCTGCCAAGTTAGGATTTAAACGAGTGATTTTACCCGAAAAAAGTCTGAAAGGATGGAAGCATCCTAAAGGTATACAATTAATCGGTATTAATACAGTAGCAGAAGCATTAAAGGCTGCGTTAGATTAGGGGGACATAATGATGAAAGAACTCAGTCAGCTTGAGAAGATGAATAATTTGTTGAAAATGGTTGCGCCTGGTACAGCTTTTCGCGATGGATTAGAGAATGTATTGCGTGCCAAAACAGGAGCATTGATTGTGGTTGGTTACAGCCCGCAAGTTAGAGAAGTTGTCGATGGAGGATTCTCAATTGACTGTGATTTTTCACCAAACTATCTGTATGAACTGGGCAAAATGGATGGAGCGATCATTTTAAGTGATGATCTCAAGCGTATTTTATATGCGAATACACAGTTGATTCCTGATTCTTCGATATCTTCATCCGAAACAGGGATTCGTCACCGTACGGCAGAGCGTGTAGCCAAGCAAACAGGAGAGTTAGTCATTTCAATTTCACAGCGTCGGAATATCATTACGCTATATCAGGGTAATCTTAGATATGCACTGAAAGAAATTGGTGTTATTTTAACCAAAGCCAATCAAGCGATTCAGACATTGGAACGTTATCGGGCGGTGTTGAGTCAATCCTTTACCAACCTGACAGCTTCTGAGTTCGAACAATTAGTGACGATTACAGAAGTAGCAGGTGTAGTACAACGTGTAGAAATGGTACTACGTATACAGACAGAGATTCGGCGTTATGTTAATGAGTTGGGTGTTGAAGGTCGTCTTATCACCATGCAAATGGAAGAATTGATTGGCAATACAGAAGAAGAATTTCTATTGTTGCTTAAAGACTATGGTCGGGATAGTAGCGATGAACGTCTTAATGAAATTACCAACAGTCTCAAACGTACCACAGAAAACGAATTGTTAGATATTACACAAATTATTAAGTTATTAGGGTATCCGACAGCAGCAGCTCAATCTGAAGAAGTTATTTCTTCTAGAGGATATCGCGTACTTAGCAAAATTCCACGTTTGCCGAATGTGATTATTCATAATTTGGTGGAACGCTTTGGTGCATTGCATCATGTAATTGCAGCAAGTATTGATGATTTGGATGAGGTAGAAGGTATTGGGGAAGTACGAGCACGGACGATTCGAGCAGGGTTACATCGCATCCAAGATCAAGTATTCATTGACAGACAAATTTAATTTAGCTACAATCGTGAGATGAACTGGTTAATATATCCATCTTTGAGGTGAAAAAATGATAACAAAGTCAATTCCAAACATTTGTACGTTATTTAACTTATGTCTTGGGATGGTAGCTATTCTAATGGCGCTTAATGATAATTACAGTCTTGCAGCCATTATGATCATAATAGCGATGTTGATGGACGGTCTGGACGGTCGTATGGCACGTGCGCTTAATGCACAGAGTGAGTTTGGAAAAGAGTTGGATTCACTGTCTGATCTTGTTTCTTTTGGCGTAGCACCTATTATTATTATGTATGATATAGCATTTAAAGAGTTAAATCCGGTATTAGCTATTTCGGCATCTTTAATTTTTCCAATGTGTGGAGCACTTCGTCTAGCAAGATTTAATGTACGGGCTGGGGTTCCAGGGTATTTCACAGGATTACCTATTCCAGCAGCTGGTGGTGTGTTAGCTACATTGTCTTTATTTCATAATGATGTGACTACACCGTATATGATTATAAGTACTATTTTATTGTCTTATTTGATGGTCAGTCGTGTGCGCTATCCTAATTTCAAAAAAGCAGGTATTCCACGTAAAGCTTTATGGTTAGCTCCTTGGGTCATTATTGCTGCGGTCTTTATTGCAGTGATGTTTCCTAATCAGGTATCCAAATTAATTTTTGTGCCGTTAGCGTTATATGCGTTATTGGGCGTGAAGCAAAGTATAGACCGCCTCATTCGTCGACGTTCTAAAAAAGAAAAAGAATCACTTCGATAACTTTTACAGCACATGTTATGCTTAAAAGCATTTATTTCTCTACTTCCCGGGAAATGAATGCTTTTTTTCATGGAAAAAATAGATAATGTAAGGAGATTAAAAGCATGTGGCAACAATTAATAGGATCGCCCAAAGGATGGATCCAAGCACAAGAAGGTATGAATGAACTATGGATTAGTCTAGCATTTGTGATTGTAATATTGACGGTAACTATACTGAGTGTACGTAAGCTCGTTTATTATGTGGAGTATACCAAGAATCATTTACTCACTGTACCTATTTCACTTGTGATGACAGGAACGATTGGACTGACGATAGGTTTGCTTGTGGGCTTACTGAGTTCATTTATTATGATATGGTTAGGGAGTATAGGAGAAATTATTAGAGCTATTTTGATGAGTATTTTTGGTTATGTTGGACTGCGAATAGGACTTGCCAAAAGTCAGGATATTCTTTCATTTTGGAAAAGTGAATCTGTTGCTGTATCTCTACCCTCTACCGATCACAAAATGATCGACAGTAATATAGCGATCGATGGACGTATTATAGAATTGTGTCAGGATGGATTTATCGAAGGACCATTACTTGTACCAGATTTTATACTTCATGAATTACAACTTCTTGCCGATTCTTCAGATACATTACGTCGTCACCGTGGAAAACGAGGACTTGAAGTGATTACTCATTTGCAACAATTAGAATCTTTGGAAGTCATTATAGAGAATACAAAGTATGAAGAAACAGAACATACAGACAACAAGTTAATTCGACTCGCTTTGGACAAGTCAGCTACGCTTATAACCAACGATAGTAATCTACAACAACTCGCTCAGCTACAGCATATCCATGTGTTGAATCTCCATACCCTTGCTTCGATTATGAAGCCTATACTGCGTGCAGGACAAATCGTCAAAACAACCATTATGAAATCAGGCAAAGAAGCAGGGCAAGGTATCGCTTATCTAGAGGATGGAACAATGATTGTGGTAGAGGATAGCCAATCTTATATTGGGCGAGAGTGTGAAGTTATCGTGACCAGTGTGCTACAAACAGCGAATGGAAAAATGATTTTCGCTAAATTATATCGTACGGAATAAGCTACGATTCAAAGCCAATTCCTTTTAATTGTTGTGCTGTGCCTATAGAGGGGTATATTATTAAGGAATGGAGTTTGGCACTTTGATATCTATTAAAGGGCAGGACAGCAGGTTAAGGATGGGGATTATGGAAAATAAAGCAGGTGTTATTGTTGTTGCCGCGGGTAAAGGTTCACGGATGGGCACAACAGAGAGTAAGCAATATCTAAGACTGCAAAATAAGCCGATCCTGATACATACACTGGAAGTCTTTGAACATTCATCTATTATTGATGAAATTGTTATTGTAACAGGTAAAGACGATGTACAGCGTTGTGAGGATTGGATTACAGAGTATAAACTGACCAAAGTGAAGCAAGTGGTAGTTGGAGGCTATGATCGCCAAGAATCTGTTGCTCACGGTTTACAGTATATACACTCTAATTGGATCATGGTGCATGATGGCGTACGCCCTTTTATAACACAGGATCAGATTATGGATTGTTATCACAGTGCAGTTACAGCCGGAGCATCTGTATTGGCTGTACCGGTTAAAGATACGATCAAACAAGTCGATCTACAAAAACATATCTTAAGCACACCAGATCGCAGTCAGTTATGGGCGATTCAGACACCGCAAACGTTTCGTACTGCTGACCTTCAACAAGCGCATCAACAAGCACTGGCTGAAGAATTTCGTGGGACAGATGACTCCATGTTGATTGAACGTATGGGTGTGACTGTATCCGTAGTAGAAGGCAGTTATGAAAATATCAAAATCACGACACCGGATGATCTGGATTATGCATCTTATTTATTGCAACGTAGGGGAGAGAAAGTATAATGATTCGTATTGGACAAGGATTCGATGTACACCAGCTTGTAGAAGGAAGAGACTGTATTATCGGAGGCGTTACCCTTCCTTATGAAAAAGGATTGTTAGGTCATTCTGATGCAGACGTGCTACTACATGCGATTACAGATGCGGTATTAGGCGCACTAGCGATGGGAGATATCGGTAAACATTTTCCAGACACAGATCCTGAATTTAAAGATGCAGATAGCTTGAAATTGCTTAATCATGTATGGGCACTTATTCGTGAACGTGGATATCGTCTGGGAAATATTGATGCAACAATTATTGCGCAAAAACCTAAAATGGCTCCTTATATTCCGCAAATGGTTGAAGTGATTGCTAAAGCATTAGAAGCTGAATTGGATCAGGTGAATGTAAAAGCAACGACTACAGAACAATTAGGATTTGCAGGCCGTGGAGAAGGTATTGCTGCACAAGCAGTGGTATGCTTAATTAAAGAGTAATAAGTGAGACTAACCGTAATACACTGAAGGAGGAAATAACAAATGACTAACGAAGTTCGAGTTCGATACGCACCAAGTCCAACAGGACATTTACACATCGGGAATGCACGTACAGCCTTATTTAACTATTTATTTGCTCGTAGTCAAGGGGGCAAATTCATTATAAGAATTGAAGATACAGATATCAAACGTAATATTGAAGGTGGCGAAGAAAGCCAGCTGACGTATTTGAAATGGTTAGGGATGAATTGGGATGAAAGTATTGATGTAGGTGGCGACTATGGTCCTTATCGTCAGACAGAACGTCTAGACATCTATCGTGAGTACTGGCAAGACCTGCTTGATCGCGGTCTAGCTTACAAATGTTATTGTACAGAAGAAGAACTAGAGCAAGAACGTGAAGAGCAGATTGCACGTGGCGAAAATCCTCGCTATTCAGGTAAACACCGTGATCTAACAGATGAGCAACGTGCTGCTTTTGAAGCAGAAGGTAGAGTAGCAAGTATTCGCTTCCGTGTACCGGAAAACAAAACATTTACATTCGATGATATCGTTAAAGGTGAAATCTCATTCACAACTGAAGATACAGGCGATTTTGTTATTGTCAAAAAAGACGGTATTCCTACGTATAACTTTGCGGTAGCGATTGATGACCATTTGATGAAAATCTCTCATGTGCTACGTGGAGAAGATCATATTTCCAATACTCCTCGTCAATTGATGATCTATGAAGCGTTGAACTGGGAAGCACCGATTTTCGGACATATGACACTAATTGTGAATGAAAATCATAAAAAGTTAAGCAAACGTGATGAGTCGATTATTCAGTTTATTGAACAATATGACAATTTAGGTTATTTGCCAGAAGCAATGTTTAACTTTATTGCTTTGCTAGGCTGGTCTCCAGAAGGCGAAGAAGAAATTTTCTCTCGTGAAGAATTGACCAAAATCTTTGATGCTAAACGTTTATCGAAAAGTCCGGCTGTATTTGATACACACAAATTATCTCATTTGAATAATGTGTATATCAAAAATGCAGATACAGATCGTATTAAAGCGTTGGCTGTTCCTCATTTGCAAAAAGCAGGACGTTTACCAGCGGAACTCAGTGAAGAACAACAACAATGGGCACACGATCTTGTAGCGTTGTATCAAGAGCAAATGACTTCTGCTTCCGATATTGTAGAATTATCTGAAGTGTTCTTCCGTACGCATTTGCAAATGGATCATGAATCGCAATTGATTATTGGTGAAGAGCATGTAAGTACAGTGCTTAGTGCTTTACTTGAAAAAATCAAAGCTTCAGACGAATTCAGTCCTACTCGTGCAGCAGCATTGATTAAAGAAGTCCAAAAAGAAACAGGATTTAAAGGCAAGCAACTGTTTATGCCGATCCGTGTAGCGTTGACAGGTGAAATGCATGGACGTGATCTTAACCATACGATCTACCTTTTAGGACGCGATCGTGTTATTGAACGTCTAGCTTCACAAATAAAAGGCTAATTGGTGAACAGACTGTATTGTCTAATCGCATAGAGTTCGTTATAATGATGACCTGAGAATAATTGTTGTATACCTATAAATAGCGATGATCAGGAAAAGTAAAATGATATTGTGAATCCCAGAGACGATGATCGGATTAGATAAGAATATTATCTAATGTTGGCTGGAAATCATCTATTTACAAACATTTGAACATGCACCTGTGAGCTGTATATTTGAACCATTTCTGCCATCTTTTATCCGTATTGATTAAAAGATAGCAAGTATGAAGTAAAATATACCGACCGTTCCTCGTTAAGGAACATGATAAGTAGAGTTATTTTATTTACGTATACATCTTTTATAAGATGTAATCAATAAATAACTCAAGCAGAGTGGAACCGCGTCAATTCACGCCTCTGCAGCCTCTAAGGGGCTGTGGGGGCGTTTTTTTTAATGAAGCGCAGGTTAAAAGGGGAAACGTAATGCTGAAAAATATGCGATCTGATATACAAGCTGTTTTTGATAATGATCCAGCCGCACGTAGCTGGTTTGAAGTGATTTTTACGTATTCCGGATTACACGCAATTTGGTGGCATCGGATAGCTCATGCTTTTTATCGTCGAGGTTGGTTTACAGTTGCACGAACTCTTTCACAATGTAGTCGGTTTATGACAGGGATCGAGATTCATCCAGGAGCTACGATTGGACAACGATTATTTATTGATCATGGTATGGGTGTAGTAATTGGAGAAACTTGTGAGATTGGTAATGATGTTCTGATTTATCAAGGGGTTACTTTGGGAGGAACAGGCAAAGAAAAAGGGAAACGTCATCCTACGATTGGGAATAATGTCGTGATTGGATCGGGAGCTAAGATTCTGGGTTCTTTCAAAGTAGGCGATCAAAGTAATATTGGTTCCAATTCAGTCGTTCTTCGCGAAGTTCCACCGGATAGTACAGTTGTCGGCATTCCTGGTAAAATTGTTCGACAAAATGGACAGCCTGCTGATCGCTTAAGACATCAAATGCCTGATCCAATAACAAGTAAACTCAATGAATTACAATCTGAGATCGATCAATTACGCAAACAATTAGCTACCTGTGAAGCAGAAATTAAAAAAGAGTAATGATGACCTGTTACTTTTAAACATATTCGATAAGTACTAGAGCAACATATACGAAAGGGATGACAGTATGGCATTGCAAATATATAACACGATGAGCCGTATGAAAGAAGAGTTTGTCAGTATGACGCCAGGAGAAATTAAAATGTATGTATGCGGACCTACCGTGTACGACTATATCCATATTGGTAATGCAAGACCGATGATCTTTTTCGATGTCGTTCGTAGTTATTTAGAAAATCAACAGTATAACGTAAATTATGTAGTTAACTTTACAGATGTAGATGATAAATTAATTCGCAAAGCTGAAGAATTAAATACAACAGTCGCTGATGTAGCAGAACGTTTTATTGCGGCTTACTTTGAGGACCTTGAAGGATTAGGGATTCGCCATGCAACAATGCATCCACGTGTAACAGAGAACATGGATATCATTTTGGAGTTTATCCAGAGTCTGGTAGATAAAGATTATGCTTATGCTAAAGAAGGCGATGTGTATTTCCGCACTCGCAAATTTGCAGACTATGGTAAGTTATCTCATCAGAAATTAGACGAATTACAATTTGGGATTCGTGTAGAAGTCGATAAGCGTAAAGAAAATCCAGAAGACTTCGTATTATGGAAAGCCGCTAAGCCAGGTGAAGTATCATGGGAAAGTCCTTGGGGAGCAGGTAGACCGGGTTGGCACATCGAGTGCTCTGCAATGGCACGTCATTACTTGGGAGATACGCTAGATATTCATGGAGGCGGACAAGATTTGCAGTTCCCGCATCATGAGTGCGAATGCGCTCAATCAGAAGCTGTTACAGGCAAGCCACTTTCTAATTACTGGATGCATAATGGATTTATTCGTATAGACGATGAGAAAATGTCCAAATCTTTAGGTAACGGTATTTTGGTTAAAGATTTGCGTAAAGCACACAAACCAGCAGCGATTCGTTACTTCATGTTATCTACGCATTACCGTAATCCATTGAACTACAATGCAGATACTATTCAACAAGCCGAAAATAGTGTAGACCGTATTGCGAATGCCGTAAATAATGTGAAGCATCGCCTTTCTGCTTCAGACCAAGCTTCACCTGTAGAAGAAAGCTTGAACCAACGCTTGACTGAGATTCGTCATCTGTTTCATGAGAAAATGCAAGATGATTTCAACACACCAGATGCAATCACAGCTATTTTTGAATGGGTCAATGAAGCTAATTTGTTGTTACAAAAAGAAGTTGTAGCCAAAGCTTCGCTTGAAGCATTGCTAGATTTGTTTGATGAAATGAATGAAGTACTTCGTATTTACTGGAAAGAGGAAGAATTGGTAGATGCAGATATCGATCAATTAATTACAGAGCGTGTAGAAGCTCGTCAAAATAAAAACTGGGCACGTGCTGATGAGATTCGTGATCTATTATCTGCGCAAGGGATCATGTTGGAGGATACTCCACAAGGCATGAGATGGCGCCGCAAATGAGTGAAGAATCGTTGAATCCCGCTCAACCTCAGAAAAGTAATAAAGGATGGTTCAATTTTGACCCTTCCAAGCCTGTAGAGCAACTTCCCCCACTGGCACTTGCCTATATGGGGGATGCTATTCATGAAGTAGCGATCAGACAGTATTTATTATCAGGTAAAAATTTGCGTCCTCATCATTTACATCGCTCTTCTACAAGCTTTGTATCTGCGGGTGCCCAAGCCAAAATCTTAGCTCATCTTGAACCATCGTTAACAGAAGCTGAAAGTAATGTAGTACGCCAAGGGCGAAATGCCAAATCGGGAACTATTCCTAAAAATGCAAGTGTGATTGATTATCGTTATGCGACAGCATGGGAGTGTCTTTTGGGTTATCTATATTATAAAGGTGAACATGCACGTATGGAGCAGTTAATCACTGAAGGAATCCGTCATTTGGAAAAACAGTCCTAACACGGATGATACAACATTAGGAGGAAACGGTATGGAAGAGGAATATATTGCAGGTAAGCATTCAGTAACAGAAGCTTTACGTGCTGGACGTAGTATCAATAAGATCTGGATTGCTGAAGGATCGCAGAAAAATCTAACACAACCAATTATGACAGAAGCCAAGAAAAAAGGAATCGTGGTGCAATTAGTAGACAAGCGTAAGCTGGATACACTTGTGCCTGATGTACAGCATCAAGGCGTTATCGCTCAAGCTGCTCCTTATGAATATGCAGAAGTTGAAGATCTTCTACAAGCTGCGCAAGCCAAAAACGAAGCTCCATTTTTGATTTTGCTTGATGAAATCGAAGATCCTCATAATCTAGGTTCTATTCTACGTACAGCAGATTGTACAGGTGTACATGGAGTGATCGTACCGAAGCGTCGCTCTGCTTCAATCACAGCTACCGTATCCAAAACATCAGCAGGTGCTGTTGAATATGTTCCGGTTGCACGTGTGACGAATTTAGGACAAACGATAGATCGTTTGAAAGAGCAAGGTGTCTGGGTCGTGGGAACAGACGTAGATACAGACAGTAGCTTGTATGATGCTGAAGTATTCACAGGTCCAGTAGCGATTGTTATTGGAAATGAAGGTAAAGGTATGGGACGATTGATTCGTGAAAAATGCGATGTGTTGATCAAACTACCAATGCAAGGTCAAATTAATTCATTGAATGCTTCTGTTGCAGCAGGTGTTGTGATGTATGAAGTGCTGCGTCGCAGACAATCTTTAGGTCAAGGTTAAATGTGATGACCGATTTACGGGATGTTCTTCTAGTAGATGGCTACAACATGATCGGAGCTTGGCCTGAACTGGCTCAGCTTTCCGAAATCGGTTTAGAGGAAGCTCGCGATCGTTTATTAACCAGATTGGCTAACTATCAAGCTTTCTCAGATCGCCGAGTGATTGCTGTATTTGATGCGTACCGAGTAATCGGTCTAGGCAAATCTTTTAATCAAGGTAAAGTCGAAGTCTATTTTACAAAAGAAAAAGAAACAGCTGACGAAGCGATTGAGCGGTTTGTTCGTGAACTTGGACGCAAACGCAGACAAATTTATGTGGCGACTAGTGATATGACAGAGCAACACGTTATTTTTGGACAAGGTGCGCTCAGAGTATCAGCAAGAGAGCTATTGATCGAAGTTCAGCTTAGCGAAAAAGAAGTAAAACAAAAAATTACAGACCATAAACAAAGTGGAGCACGTAATACGTTAGATGGTAAATTAAATTCAAAACAACGTGATCTGTTTGAAAAGTGGCGCAGAGGAGAGTGAGCTGTCAATCAAATGACAGCTTACTTACGAACCTGCGTTCTATTTAATACTAAATATCAATAAATGTCATCAAATAAGCGGTAAATACGACATAAGTTGTTGACGATGTGAGGTTACATAATATATACTTGGGCTATATTTCATAGGGTAACGGAGACCTTGCGTTGCAACCGGAGGGATTGTTTGTGAGTGTCGACCTCAAAGATATGATGGTGTCACCGTACGATTACCAAAGTGATGAAGATCTTGTAGAAGCCGTCCGGCAAGGCGATTCTCAGGCACTAGAGTACTTAATTACTAAGTACAAAAATTTTGTGCGTGCGAAAGCCCGATCTTATTTTTTGATTGGTGCAGATCGCGAGGATATTGTGCAAGAAGGTATGATTGGTCTGTACAAGTCGATTCGTGACTTTAAAGGCGATAAGCTTTCTTCGTTCAAAGCCTTTGCTGAATTATGCATTACTCGTCAGATTATTACAGCTATTAAGACGGCAACACGGCAAAAGCATATTCCGCTCAATTCGTATGTGTCACTAGACAAACCGATCTATGATGAAGATTCTGATCGAACCCTGCTTGATGTCATTTGCGGTTCTCAGGTATCTGATCCCGAAGAGCTTGTCATTAACAAGGAAGAGTTCGTAGGATTGGAAGATAAGATGTCTGAGATTTTGAGCGATTTGGAACGTAAAGTTCTAATGCTCTATCTGGATGGTCGTTCGTATCAGGAAATTGCGGTTGATCTTTGTCGTCATGTCAAGTCTATTGATAATGCACTACAACGTGTCAAACGTAAACTGGAACGCTATCTCGAAGTACGTGATAATTGAATCCGGAAGCAATCAAGCAAAGACTCTTACTCTGGAGTCTTTTTTATTTGCTCAAGGGTGTATCAAAATAGTGACCCTATGGATGGAAAATATTTGTTAATCGTTGTGCTTTATTCGTTGACAGGGTTGGAACGCTATGATAAAGTGTTTTAGGTAGGCCTAATTTCGCCTGCTTTTTAATGTGTCAACCTTTGCTTTGCGGCAAAATGATTGCATTTAAAGCAAGTGTAACCACCCTGACCGCATGGGATGCGGAATGCACTAGTTCCAGAACTTGTGATTCTCATCATGTAACCAGATAGTCTTTTGGAGGTGTAGTCGTGGCACGAAGCTTCAAGTCTGTGTTTTCCTTTTTCTCCGAAAGCTGGGCTGAACTTAAAAAGGTTCGCTGGCCTAATCGTAAAGAGCTGACTAACTATACTCTTATCGTTATTGGTACGATTTTGTTTGTCGCCATTTATTTTTGGGTTCTAGACATCGGCATTTCCGCTGTGATCGAAGCGATAATTTAAGAAGGGTTCCAGGTGGCTTGATATGGAAAAAAGATGGTACGTCGTTCATACCTATTCAGGGTATGAGAACAAAGTCAAAGCCAATTTAGAAAAACGCGTTGAGTCTATGGGCATGGAAGACAAAATTTTCCGCGTTCTTGTTCCTATGGAAGAAGAAGTGGTAAACAAAGACGGTAAGAAAAAAACCGTTATGCGTAAAGTTTACCCCGGTTATGTTCTTGTCGAAATGGTTCAAACTGACGATTCTTGGTATGTTGTGCGTAATACTCCTGGTGTAACTGGCTTTGTCGGTTCAACAGGTGCTGGCTCTAAGCCAACCGCATTACTACCAGAAGAAGTAGAACAAATTCTCAAACACATGGGTATGGATGAGCCGAAGGAAACTATTGAATTCGACATCAATGAATCTGTACGCATTAAAGTAGGACCGTTTGCGAACTTTGTTGGCTCCGTGGAAGAAATTTTGGTTGAAAAGAGCAAGCTGAAAGTACATGTTAACATGTTCGGACGGGAAACCCCGCTTGAGCTAGATTATACTCAAGTGGAAAAGATATAGTAGGTTTCTAGGATGACACGGGGAATCATTGATGATCTCGTATCACAATGGCTCCTGACCAGTGCTTCCAGTTTTACCGCACTTATATGATCATTTCGATTTTCGTATAATGCGGCGTTTTGCGTGGGAGGGCAGCAATGTCCGTCTACCACTATTCGCAAGGAGGTGTTTTACATGGCTAAAAAGGTAATCAAAATGGTGAAACTGCAAATTCCAGCGGGTAAAGCGAATCCGGCTCCTCCAGTAGGTCCGGCATTGGGTCAAGCAGGTGTCAACATCATGGCATTCTGTAAAGAATTCAACGCTCGTACAGCTGATCAAGCAGGTTTGATCATTCCGGTTGAAATCACAGTGTTTGAAGATCGTTCTTTCACTTTCATCACTAAAACTCCACCGGCTGCAGTTCTTTTGAAAGTTGCTGCTAAGATCGAAAAAGGATCTGGCGAACCTAATAAGAAAAAAGTTGCAGTTGTTAAACGTTCCGCAGTTCGTGAAATTGCAGAACAAAAAATGCCTGACTTGAATGCAGCGTCCGTAGAAGCGGCGATGTTGATGGTTGAAGGTACAGCACGTAGCATGGGTATCACGATCGAAGACTAATTCACTCTTGTAGTGAATAGTCTCAGTACTGAGTTCGTATGAATTCAGTAATTGTGGGAGGAATATCCGCTAATACCACAAAGGAGGAATATAAAATGGCTAAACACGGTAAAAAATATTTAGAAGCTGTTAAGCTTATTGATAGCGAAGCAACTTACGAGCCTTCAGAAGCTGTTGATCTAGTGAAAAAGGCATCTACTGCAAAATTCGATGAAACTGTTGAAGCAGCAGTACGTTTGGGCGTAGACCCACGTAAACAAGACCAAGCTGTTCGTGGTGTAGTTGTATTGCCACACGGTACTGGTAAAACTCAACGTGTCTTGGTATTCGCTAAAGGAGAAAAAGCAAAAGAAGCAGAAGCTGCTGGAGCTGATTTCGTAGGCGATCAAGATATGATTAACAAAATCCAACAAGGATGGTTCGAATTTGATGTCTGCGTAGCTACGCCTGACATGATGAGCGAAGTTGGTAAATTGGGTCGTTTGCTTGGTGGTAAAGGTCTTATGCCTAACCCTAAAGCCGGCACAGTAACTTTCGACGTTACCAAAGCTGTTCAAGAAATCAAAGCTGGTAAAATCGAATACCGTCTAGACAAAGCAGGACAAATTCACGCTCCTATCGGTAAAGTATCTTTCTCTGCTGAGCAATTAAACGAGAACCTTAAAGCTCTTGTTGAAGCTCTTAACCGCGCTAAACCAGCTGCGGCTAAAGGTATCTACCTTAAAAACATTGCGATTTCTTCGACAATGGGACCAAGCGCACGCGTAAACGCTTCTATCTACAAATAATTAGTTGTTGACAATAGTCAATATACTTGATATTATGTAAAAGTTGTGAATATGCTTGAACTTTGTACTTGCATTTACATTTGAATATGTTTAACCGTAGACAGTAGGTGCTGTAACAGGCTTAATTTCCTACCGAGGTGTTATGATAGAATACCGGATACTTGAGAGCGCAGATTAGTCTGCGTCTCGGTTCCGCTCAATCAAGCCTTCGTTATTCTGCGGGGGCTTTTTTTAATGTCCGTGTAGGAAAGTCTTTTCTTCTGACTTCTACGGAAACAGAGAAAAGCTAGAATACGATCAGGAGGTGTCCAATTTGGCAAACGCAAAAGTAATCCATGCAAAACAAGAAGCGGTAGAAGTTGTTGCAGCAAAATTGCGCGAAAGCACAACTACTGTTGTAGCTGACTATCGTGGTCTAAACGTAGCTCAAATTACAGAATTACGTAAGCAATTACGTGAAGCTGGAGTTGAGTTCCAAGTATTGAAAAATACATTGGTTCGTCGTGCTACTGAATCTGCTGATCTTGCTGGTTTGAATGAAATTCTTACCGGTCCTACTGCTATTGCTTTCAGTAAAGATGATGCAATTGCTCCAGCTAAAATTTTGAATGACTTCGCTAAGAAAAACGAAGCTCTTCAATTAAAAGGTGGAGTGGTTGAAGGACGTATTGTTGGAGCTGAAGAAATCAAAGCGTTGGCAGAATTGCCATCACGCGAAGGTTTGTTGTCTATGCTTCTCAGCGTGCTTCAAGCACCAATGCGCGGTTTTGCACTGGCTGTCAAAGCTGTTGCAGAAAAAGAAGAGCAAAGCGCGTAAGCTTTTTGCTCAACCGTTACATCTGTTTAACAGATATAACGATGGCTGTGTGATCAGCTAAAATCGATTTAAAAATAAAACCATTATATGGAGGGTTTACAAATGAGTAACGAACAAATCCTTGAAGCCATCAAAGGCATGACAGTTCTTGAATTAAACGATCTTGTAAAAGCAATTGAAGAAGAATTTGGCGTAACTGCTGCTGCTCCTGTAGCTGCTGCTGGTACTGGTGGCGGCGAAGCTGCTGCTGAGCAAACAGAATTCGAAGTTATCTTGACTTCTGCTGGCGGATCTAAAATCAACGTAATCAAAGCAGTACGCGAAATCACTGGTCTTGGCTTGAAAGAAGCTAAAGAAGTAGTAGACAACGCTCCTAAAGCAATCAAAGAAAACGTTGCTAAAGAAGAAGCTGATTCTATCAAAGAAAAATTAGAAGCAGCTGGCGCATCTGTAGAAGTAAAATAAGAGGTTTCCTCTTATTTTCGGCAAACCCCTTGAATTCGTTCAAGGGGTTTGTTTTGTAGATCAGCTTGAAAAGAGGGAGCGGAGAATATGGGAGACCATTATTATTCCAATCAGCCAGGAGCGGCACACGATCGGCGAGTCCTGGAAGCAACCTTGCGAGGTAAAGTATTTCGTTTTACAAGCGATGCCGGTGTCTTTTCCAAAACAGGTATTGACTATGGAAGCCGGGTCTTAATTGAAGCAATAGATATTGCTGAGAATGCTCATGTGTTAGATGTAGGTTGTGGTTATGGACCTATGGGGTTATCTGCGGCTTATCTTGCGACTAAAGGTCATGTAACGATGGTTGATGTGAACGAAAGAGCTGTTCAGTTGGCAAAAGAAAATGCTAAATTGAATGGGATCAGTAACGTAACTATTTTGGAAAGTGATTTGTTTAGTGCAGTCAAAGGAAAGATGTTTGATGTGATTCTGACAAATCCACCTATTCGTGCAGGTAAATCGACAGTTCACACTATTTTTGAAGAGGCAGCAGAGCATTTGCATAAAGGTGGTACACTGTGGATTGTGATTCAGAAGAAACAGGGTGCTCCTTCAGCCAAAGCAAAATTGGAAGAATTGTTTGATACTGTAGAGGAAGTAACGAAAGATAAAGGCTATCGGATTTTCAAAGCTACTAAATAAAAGTTGCTTTAGGATCATTGACTCGAAGTTCTGAACATGGTATGATTACAAAATGTCAGTATTAAGATGCCCTTCTTGGCTTTAGTTTTCTGAAATAATCATGAAAATTAGTCATCCATGAAGGTGTTTAATATTGTCTATAATCGTATATTAAGGGGTATTTCGGTCAATTTCAGCCGTAATACAGCATTCAAATGTGTAATCACATTCGTTGGTAGTTGATGCTGCTCTTTTTTCGAAAGTATTCGATAAGGGCTTTTCTCTATTTTATGGATGTGAACTTCTATGTATGCACCTATTATACGTGATCCAAACAGTAGTTCGCAATGAAATTTTTAAGCGAGTAGACATTAAGGGGTGAGTTTAAGTTGGCAGGACATCTTGTTCAATATGGTCGACGCACTCGGCGAAGTTATGCACGAATTAACGAAGTTCTTGAAGTACCTAACCTGATCGAAATCCAACAGAAATCATATCAGTGGTTTTTGGAAGAAGGTTTGCGCGAAATGTTTCACGATATCTCGCCAATCCAAGATTTTACAGGCAATTTGGTTCTCGAGTTCATCGATTACAGCCTTGGTGAGCCGAAATATACAGTAGACGACGCAAAAGAGCGTGACGTTACTTATTCTGCTCCACTTCGGGTAAAAGTCCGTCTTATCAACAGAGAAACGGGTGAAGTCAAAGAGCAGGAAGTATTTATGGGTGATTTCCCGTTGATGACGGAAACCGGTACCTTTGTTATTAATGGTGCAGAACGGGTTATTGTCAGCCAGTTGGTTCGCTCTCCCAGCGTCTATTTCAGCACTAAAGTCGATAAGAATGGTAAAACATCATATACTGCTACAGTTATTCCTAACCGTGGCGCATGGCTTGAACTTGAAATGGATGCTAAGGATATCATTTATGTTCGTATTGACCGTACTCGTAAGATTCCAGTTACAGTACTATTGCGTGCACTTGGATTCGGTACAGATGCTGAAATCCTAGACCTACTTGGTAACGATGAATATATCCGCAATACTTTAGATAAAGATAACACGGATTCTACAGACAAAGCGCTGATTGAAATTTATGAGCGTCTTCGTCCAGGTGAACCACCAACTCTCGACAATGCGAAGAGCTTGTTAGTAGCGCGTTTCTTTGATCCAAAACGCTATGATCTTGCAAACGTAGGTCGTTACAAAATCAACAAAAAACTCCATATCAAAAACCGTCTTTTCAACCAACGTTTGGCTGAGACGCTAATTGATACGGATACTGGTGAAATTATTGCTGAAGCTGGACAAATGGTAGACCGTCGTCTTTTAGACGAAATCATGCCGTATTTGGAAGGCGATTTGAATCATAAAACATATCACGTAGCTGGCGGCGTATTGGATGATAATGATATCCCAATGCAAAGCATCAATGTATTCTCTCCAATCGAAGATGGTAAAGTTGTGACTTTGATTGCGAACGGAATTATTGATAAAACAGTTAAAAATATTACTCCAGCTGACATTATCGCTTCAATCAGTTATTTCTTGAACTTGTTGAACGGTATTGGCGATACAGATGATATCGATCACTTGGGTAACCGTCGTTTGCGCTCTGTAGGTGAACTTTTACAAAACCAATTCCGTATCGGTTTGTCCCGTATGGAACGTGTGGTTCGTGAAAGAATGTCTATTCAAGATGCTAACGTCATTACACCACAAGCTTTGATCAATATACGTCCTGTTATTGCATCGATTAAAGAGTTCTTCGGTAGCTCCCAGCTTTCACAGTTTATGGACCAAACGAACCCATTGGGTGAATTGACGCACAAACGTCGTTTATCTGCTTTGGGACCCGGCGGTTTGACTCGTGAACGCGCAGGCTTTGAAGTTCGTGACGTCCATCACAGTCACTATGGCCGTATGTGTCCGATCGAGACTCCAGAGGGACCGAATATCGGTTTGATTAACTCCTTGTCTACATTTGCACGTATCAATGAGTATGGCTTTATTGAAGCTCCATACCGTCGTGTAGATCCTAAGACAAATCGTGTTACAGATCAAATTGATTATTTGACTGCTGATGAAGAAGATAACTATGTTGTTGCTCAGGCGAATGCAGCGTTGAATGAAGACGGATCTTTCACTGACGAAATGGTTATCGTTCGTTATAACAAACAAGCGGATAACATTTTACCAATGCCAAATGAACGTGTTGATTATATGGACGTATCCCCTAAACAGGTTGTGTCTGTAGCAACAGCATTGATTCCTTTCTTGGAAAATGATGACTCCAACCGTGCATTGATGGGTTCTAACATGCAGCGTCAGGCTGTTCCTTTGCTTATTCCTAAAGCACCACTTGTTGGTACTGGTATGGAGCATAAAGCAGCAAAAGATTCAGGCGTTTGTATCGTAAGTAAACATGACGGAATCGTTGAACGTTCTACTGCTAACGAGATTACAGTACGTCGTATTGAACTCGTAGATGGCAAAGAAGTAAAAGGCGATCTTGTTAAACATAAATTACACAAATTTATGAGATCGAATCAGGGAACTTGTATTAATCAACGTCCTATCGTTAAAACAGGCGATTACGTTCAAAAAGGAGATATCCTTGCTGACGGTCCTTCGACTGAGATGGGCGAGATTGCTTTAGGACGTAACGTAGTTGTTGCCTTCATGACTTGGGAAGGTTACAACTATGAAGATGCGATCCTATTGAGTGAAAAACTTGTTAAAGAGGATGTATACACTTCGATTCATATCGAGGAATACGAATCTGAAGCTCGTGACACTAAACTTGGACCTGAAGAAATCACACGTGATATTCCTAACGTTGGTGAAGAAGCACTCAAAAATCTTGACGAACGCGGAATTATTCGTATTGGTGCTGAAATTGCTGCTGGTGATATTCTTGTTGGTAAAGTAACACCTAAAGGTGTAACTGAACTAACTGCTGAAGAACGCCTTCTGCACGCTATCTTTGGTGAAAAAGCTCGTGAAGTTCGTGACACTAGTCTTCGTGTACCGCATGGTACTGATGGTATTGTTGTGGACGTCAAAGTATTCACTAGAGAAAATGGCGATGAATTGCCACCAGGTGTTAATCACTTGGTACGTGCATATATTGCGCAAAAACGTAAAATCTCTGAAGGCGATAAAATGGCGGGACGACATGGTAACAAAGGTGTTGTAGCACGTATTTTGCCGGAAGAAGATATGCCGTTTATGCCTGATGGTACTCCAGTACAAGTTGTATTGAATCCACTAGGTGTACCTTCCCGTATGAACATTGGTCAGATTCTTGAAGTCCATTTAGGTATGGCTTCTATGAAACTTGGTATTCATGTTGCTACACCAGTATTTGATGGAGCAAAAGAGTATGATGTATTTGATACGATGGAAGAAGCAGGTATGCAACGTAACGGTAAAACGATCCTTTATGATGGTAGAACCGGTGAAGAATTTGAACGTGAAGTAACTGTTGGTGTCATGCATATGATCAAGCTGGCACACATGGTTGATGATAAAATCCATGCTCGTTCTACAGGTCCTTACTCTTTGGTTACGCAACAGCCGTTGGGTGGTAAAGCTCAATTTGGTGGACAGCGTTTCGGGGAGATGGAAGTATGGGCACTTGAAGCTTATGGTGCTGCTTACACCCTACAAGAAATCCTTACAGTCAAATCTGATGATGTCGTTGGTCGTGTGAAAACATACGAATCCATCGTTAAAGGCGAGAATGTTCCTGAACCAGGTGTTCCTGAGTCATTCAAAGTTCTAATCAAAGAATTGCAAAGTTTGGGTATGGACGTCAAAATTCTCAATGAAAATGAGAATGAGATCGAAATGCGAGAATTGGATGATGAAGAAGAGGCGAGCACGAACGATAAGCTCAGTCTTAATCTAGAAGGTTCTGAAGTCGGAGCCGAGTAACTATTGCCACTACACATTCCCTATGTGATCTAACAATGAAGATAGACCGGAGATTTATCCCGGTCTATCCCTTATTGATGAGAGGGTATATGGGAATTCATACAGTTTTTGATAAGAATGACAATAAACAGGATTTGGCCTTAGGAGGGGTGTCTTTTGATAGACGTTAACAATTTCGAATTTATGAAAATTGGGCTAGCTTCCCCAGACAAAATTCGTTCTTGGTCCCGCGGAGAAGTTAAAAAACCGGAGACAATCAACTATCGTACGCTTAAACCAGAGAAAGACGGGTTGTTCTGTGAACGTATTTTTGGACCAACCAAAGACTGGGAATGCCACTGCGGTAAATACAAACGTGTACGTTACAAAGGCGTAGTCTGCGATCGTTGCGGCGTTGAAGTAACACGCGCTAAAGTACGTCGCGAACGTATGGGACACATTGAGCTTGCAGCTCCTGTATCTCACATTTGGTATTTCAAAGGTATTCCAAGCCGTATGGGTCTAGCACTTGATATGTCTCCACGTTCTTTGGAAGAAGTAATCTACTTCGCATCTTATGTTGTAACAGATCCAGGTGAGACACCGCTGGAGAAAAAACAACTTTTATCTGAAAAAGAATACCGTAGCTACCGTGAAAAATACGGTCATGGTTTCCATGCAGGTATGGGTGCAGAAGCGATTAAACGATTGCTTCAAGACCTTGATATTGATAAAGAACTAGAATTTTTACGTGAAGAGCTACGTACAGCTCAAGGTCAACGTCGTAATCGTGCGATCAAACGCCTTGAAGTTATCGAAGCATTCCGTAACTCTGGTAACTTCCCTGATTGGATGATCATGGATGTATTGCCAGTTATCCCTCCAGAACTTCGTCCGATGGTACAGTTGGATGGTGGACGTTTTGCGACGTCTGACTTGAATGATCTGTATCGTCGTGTAATTAACCGTAACAACCGTCTTAAACGTCTATTGGATCTAGGTGCACCTGACATTATCGTACAAAATGAGAAACGTATGCTTCAAGAAGCTGTCGATGCTCTTATTGATAATGGTCGTCGTGGTCGCCCAGTTACAGGACCAGGTAACCGTCCATTGAAATCTCTTAGTCATATGCTAAAAGGTAAACAAGGACGTTTCCGTCAGAACTTACTAGGTAAACGTGTCGATTATTCTGGTCGTTCGGTTATCGTTGTAGGTCCTTACTTGAAAATGTACCAATGTGGTCTTCCAAAAGAGATGGCACTAGAGTTATTCAAACCTTTCGTTATGAAAGAATTGGTTAACAAAGGTCTTGCTCATAATATCAAGAGCGCAAAACGCAAAGTAGAACGTGTAAGTCCAGAAGTATGGGATGTACTTGAAGAAGTTATTAAAGAACATCCAGTTCTTCTAAACCGTGCACCTACTCTGCATAGACTTGGTATTCAAGCATTTGAACCTATTTTGGTTGAAGGACGTGCAATTCGTCTTCACCCACTTGTATGTACAGCATATAATGCTGACTTTGATGGTGACCAAATGGCGGTTCACGTTCCATTGTCTGCTGAAGCGCAAGCGGAAGCACGTATCTTGATGCTTGCATCTGGTAACATTTTGAACCCTAAAGATGGTAAACCAGTTGTTACTCCTTCACAGGATATGGTCTTGGGCTCATTCTATCTAACTATGGATAATGATGAAGCTAAAGGTTCAGGTATGATTTTACGTACAGTGAACGAAGCAGTATCGGGTTACCAACGTGGCGTTGCTTCATTGCATGCTCGTGTAGCGATCCCTGTTAAAGCTTTGAACAAAACAAGCTTTACAGAGAAGCAGCAAACAGGAATGATGGTAACAACTATCGGACGAATTATCTTTAACGAGATTTTCCCTGAATCATTCCCTTACATTAATGAGCCAACGCGTCGTAACTTGTTCCAAGGTACACCGGATCATTACTTTATCTATGACAAAGGTGTGAATATCCGTGAATTTATTAGTAGTGTTCCTCAAACAGGCGCTATCGGTAAAGAGTATTTAGGTTCAATTATCGCTCGTTGTTTTGAAATCTACCATACAACATTAACATCTATTATTTTGGATAAAATCAAGCAACTTGGATTCACTTATTCTACGCGTGCAGGTATTACTGTTGGTGTATCTGACGTTATTGTTCCTGTTGAAAAACAAGGAATCTTGGATGAGTCTGATAAAAAAGTTGCTGTTATTACGAATCAATACCGTCGTGGTTTGATTACGAATGAAGAGCGTTATGATCGTGTTATTGAGATCTGGTCTCGTACGAAGGATGACATTACTGAAGTCCTTATGAAATCAATGGATCGCTATAACTCTATTATGCTTATGGTTGACTCCAAAGCTCGTGGTAACAAATCGCAGATCACTCAGCTTGGTGGTATGCGCGGTCTGATGGCGAATCCATCGGGTCGTATCATCGAACTTCCAATTAAATCGAATTTCCGTGAAGGTCTGACAGTATTAGAATACTTCCTTTCTACTCACGGAGCGCGTAAAGGTTTGGCGGATACAGCACTTCGTACTGCTGACTCAGGTTACCTAACTCGTCGTCTAGTTGACGTAGCACAAGATGTAATCGTACGTGAAGAAGATTGTGGAACAGATAAAGGTTTCACTGTAAGCCGTATTCAAGATGGCAAAGAAGTTATCGAAGATCTTTATGATCGTTTAGAAGGTCGTTATTGCTTCGAAACTGTTCGTCATCCAAAAACAGGTGAGATTCTTGCTCGTCGTAACGAATTGCTAGATTCGGATAAAGCTGAAGCGATCGTTGAAGCTGGAGTTGAAAAACTTCAAATCCGTTCAGTACTGAGTTGTCGTGCAAAACACGGAGTATGTAAAACATGTTACGGTCGTAACCTTGCTACTGGTAAACACGTTGAGATTGGTGAAGCAGTTGGTATTATTGCAGCACAATCTATCGGTGAACCAGGAACGCAGCTTACAATGCGTACGTTCCATACTGGTGGTGTTGCAGGGGACGATATTACTCAAGGTTTGCCGCGTATTCAAGAGCTTTTCGAAGCGCGTAATCCTAAAGGTCAAGCAATCATCAGTGAAATTGATGGTGTGGTTAAAGAAATCCGTGAAACTAAAGACCGTCGTGAAATCGAGGTTGAAGGTGAAGCAGAGACTAAAGTTTACCCTGTAACTTACGGTTCCCGCCTAAGAGTTAAAGAAGGTATGGAAATCGAAGCTGGGGATGAACTAACAGATGGTTCGATTGACCCTAAAGAAATGCTACGTATCAAAGGTATCCGTGGCGTACAGAACTATATCCTGCAAGAAGTACAACGCGTATATCGTAACCAGGGTGTAGAAATCAATGATAAGCACGTTGAAGTTATGATCAGACAGATGTTACGTAAAATCCGTATCATCGATGCTGGTGAAACAACATTGTTGCCAGGTTCATTTGTTGATATGTACGAATATGAGAATGCGAACAGAGTAGCAATCATGGCTGACAAAGAGCCAGCAGTTGCTAAACCAGTATTGCTTGGTATTACTAAAGCATCTCTGGAAACTGATTCCTTCTTGTCTGCGGCATCCTTCCAGGAAACAACTCGTGTCCTGACAGATGCAGCGATCAAAGGTAAAGTCGATAAATTACTTGGTCTTAAAGAGAACGTTATTATCGGTAAGTTGATTCCAGCTGGTACAGGGATGAACCGTTATCGTAGCGTTAAATTTGAAGATGCAGAAAAGTTTGAAGCCAAGAAACCTGGTCTTGAAACGGTAACTGTTGAGTAATTTGTTAATCTCGTTATAATGTAATCTTATATTGCTCATAAATAAGCGGCTGAACTGAACAACAGTTGATGTTATTCAGTTCTAGCTGCTGTTTAATGGGTGAAGTCAAAGAAATATAATGATTATTTATGAAATAGAATTATAGTTATCTATTGACAGTATCCTTTAGCTAATGGTACTATAGCAAAGGTGCGTGAATAGCATGCTGATCCCTGATCTTTTGGAGGAAATCGGAAGATGACTAATGACAAAGGATTAAAGGATGCCCGGATCAAAGTAGGCACAAAGCAGACAATGCGGATGGTCGAGACGGGTCAAGCTGAAGAAGTCTATGTTGCGCAGGATGCGGAAAATCATCTCATCTCGAAAATCGTTCAATTATGCTCGACTCATTCTGTTAAGATCACATATGTGGATACAATGAAAGAATTGGGCAAAGCTTGCGGAATCGAAGTGGGAACTGCTATGGCCGTTGTCCTTAAATAATGCAATCAGGAATGTTTTTGCTGGTCGTGAGTGGCAGGCAAGGACTTTTCATTTGTTCTTTTATGAACCACCTGGGTCTGTGGACTTAAGATATGGTTTATATTGGAACTACAAATATGGGAAGGGGGTGGCAACACAATGCCAACTATTAATCAATTAGTCCGTAAAGGACGTCAAGCTAAAATTGAGAAATCAAAATCACCTGCACTTCAAAAAGGGTATAATGCTTTGAAACGTCAAGAGACGAACATTAGCGCTCCACAAAAACGTGGTGTATGTACTCGTGTAGGTACTATGACTCCAAAAAAACCGAACTCCGCACTTCGTAAGTATGCTCGTGTTCGTTTAACGAACCGTATCGAGGTTACTGCTTACATTCCAGGTATCGGTCATAACCTTCAAGAACACAGCGTGGTACTTATCCGCGGTGGACGGGTTAAAGATTTACCAGGGGTTCGTTATCATATCGTTCGTGGTGCTTTGGATACAGCAGGCGTAAACAATCGTATGCAATCACGTTCTAAATACGGTACAAAACGTCCGAAAGAAAAAAATAATCCAGTAGCGCAGATCACTGCGCTTTATATCTAAGGAAGGGGGATAACCATGCCAAGAAAAGGTCCAGTAATGAAAAGAGACGTATTGCCAGATCCTATGTATAACAGCAAGTTGGTTACACGTTTGATCAACCGCATTATGGTCGACGGAAAACGTGGGGTTGCTCAAAGCATCCTTTACAATTCTTTTAAATTGATTCAAGAACGTACAGGTAACGATCCTATGGAAGTATTTGAGGCGGCAATCAAGAACATTATGCCGGTCCTCGAAGTTAAAGCTCGCCGTGTAGGTGGCGCTAACTATCAAGTTCCGATCGAAGTTAAACCTGAAAGACGTACTACATTGGGACTTCGTTGGTTAGTGAATTATTCACGTAGCCGCGGAGAGAAAACAATGGAAGAACGTTTAGCAGCTGAAATCATTGATGCTTCTAACAATACAGGCGCAGCAGTGAAAAAACGCGAAGATACACACAAAATGGCTGAAGCGAATAAAGCATTCGCTCACTACCGCTGGTAGGATCAAAGCCTTTATTTCAAAAATTGATATTTTTGAAGGGAGCACCCATTCATGGCAAAAAGAGAGTTCTCCTTAGAAAATACACGTAATATTGGTATCATGGCTCATATCGATGCTGGTAAAACTACCACTACAGAACGTATCTTGTTCTATACAGGCCGTACGCACAAAATCGGTGAAGTTCACGAAGGCGCTGCTACAATGGACTGGATGGAGCAAGAGCAAGAGCGCGGAATCACTATTACATCCGCAGCTACTACGGCTCAGTGGAGAGGCTACCGCGTTAATATCATTGATACTCCAGGTCACGTTGACTTTACAGTTGAAGTTGAACGTTCCCTGCGTGTATTGGACGGAGCAGTAGGCGTATTTAGTGCAAAAGAGGGTGTAGAACCACAATCCGAGACTGTTTGGAGACAAGCAGATCGTTATGGTGTACCTCGTATAGCATATGTTAATAAAATGGATATTATTGGTGCTGACTACCTTAACGTTGTTAAAGACATGCGTGAACGTCTGCAAGCGAACGCAGTAGCGATTCAATTGCCGATCGGCGCAGAAAATGACTTCGTTGGTATTATCGATATCATCGAGCAAACAGCTATCGAATATCAAGATGATCTTGGACGCGATCCAGTATCTATCGAAATTCCAGAAGATCTTAAAGCAACAGTTGAAGAACTGCGTGCTGACTTGATCGAAAGAGTTGCAGAACTAGATGAAGATCTAATGATGAAATATCTTGAAGGAGAAGAGCCAACAATCGCTGAGATTAAGGCTGCTCTACGTAAAGGTGTTTGTGACGTTAAAATCTTCCCAGTAATCTGTGGTTCTTCTTACCGTAACAAAGGTGTTCAACCTATGTTGGATGCTGTTATCGACTACCTTCCGGCTCCTACGGATGTTCCGGCAATTAAAGGTTTGCACGAAGACGGCACAGAGGCAATTCGTCATTCTTCTGATGAAGAGCCATTCTCTGCACTAGCGTTCAAAATTATGACAGACCCTTACGTGGGTAAACTTACGTTCTTCCGCGTATATTCTGGCGTATTGCAATCCGGTTCTTACGTTCTAAATGCTACTAAAGGCAAACGTGAACGTATTGGTCGTATCCTGCAAATGCATGCTAACGCTCGTCAAGAAATCAGCGAAGTTTTCGCTGGTGATATTGCAGCAGCTGTTGGTTTGAAAGATACAGGTACAGGTGATACACTATGTGATGAAAAAGATACTGTTATCTTAGAATCCATGAATTTCCCTGACCCAGTTATTGAAGTTGCAGTGGAACCAAAAACAAAAGCTGACCAAGATAAAATGGGTATTGCTTTGTCCAAATTGACTGAAGAAGATCCAACTCTTCGTGCTCATACGGATGAAGAAACTGGCCAAACAATCTTGGCGGGTATGGGTGAGCTTCACCTTGAAATTATCGTTGACCGTATGCGTCGCGAATTCAAAGTGGAGACTAACGTAGGTAAACCTCAGGTTGCTTATCGTGAAACATTCCGTCAACCAGCTCGCGTTGAAGGTAAATTCGTTCGTCAATCCGGTGGTCGTGGTCAATACGGTCATGTATGGGTTGAGTTCGAACCATTGGAAGCAGGTACAGGTAGCCAGTTCGAAAGTAAAGTTGTCGGTGGTTCCGTACCAAGAGAATATGTTGGTCCTGCATTGCAAGGTATTGAAGAAGCAATGAAGAACGGTGTTATCGCCGGTTTCCCACTTGTAGACGTAAAAGCTACAGTAGTAGACGGATCTTATCATGATGTCGATTCCAATGAAATGGCATTTAAAATTGCCGGATCTATGGCGCTTAAAGCTGCAAAAGACAAATGTCGTCCTGTATTGCTTGAGCCACTTATGAAAGTTGAAGTAACAGTACCTGAAGAATACATGGGTGATGTTATGGGTATGCTGAACTCCCGTCGTGGTCGTATCGAAGGTATGGACTCACGCGGTGGTACTCAAATCATTCGTGCAAAAGTACCTTTATCTGAAATGTTTGGATATTCCACAACACTTCGTTCTGGTACACAAGGTCGCGGTGTATTCTCTATGGAACTTTCTCATTATGAAGAAGTACCTAAGAGCATCGCTGACGAAATCAGTACCAAAGCAAACGGCTAAGTTTTCAATCCGTTTTCACTTATGGGATGTACAGAAAGTAGCATGACTGCTCTCTGTACGTTTCAAACTAAAATACAAACAAAACTCTACCTTCAAGGAGGCAACGTTTAACATGGCAAAGGCTAAATTTGAACGTAATAAAACGCACGTTAACATCGGAACTATTGGTCACGTCGATCATGGTAAAACAACTTTGACTGCTGCAATCACAACTGTATTGTCTAAAACTTACGGCGGTGCTGCTGTAGCATTTGATCAAATCGATAAAGCTCCAGAAGAACGCGAACGCGGTATCACAATCTCAACTGCACACGTTGAGTACGAAACACCTAACCGTCACTATGCACACGTTGACTGCCCAGGTCACGCCGATTATGTTAAAAACATGATCACTGGTGCTGCACAAATGGACGGAGCGATCTTGGTTGTATCTGCAGCTGACGGTCCTATGCCACAAACTCGCGAGCACATCTTGTTGTCTCGTCAAGTAGGCGTACCTTACATCGTTGTATTCTTAAACAAATGCGACATGGTTGAAGACGAAGAGCTTTTGGAATTGGTTGAAATGGAAGTTCGTGACCTTCTTAACGAATATGAGTTCCCTGGTGACGATACTCCAATCACTCGTGGATCTGCTCGTGAAGCATTGGCTAACCCTGATGGCGAATGGGCTCAAAAAATCGTTGACATGTTTACTGAAATCGATACTTACATTCCAGATCCAGAGCGCGACACTGACAAACCTTTCTTGATGCCTGTTGAGGATGTATTCTCGATCACTGGTCGTGGTACAGTTGCAACTGGTCGTGTTGAGCGTGGTACTGTTAAAGTCGGCGAAGAGATCGAAATCGTTGGTATCCATGAAGAAACTAAGAAATCCGTTGTTACAGGCGTAGAAATGTTCCGTAAATTGTTGGATTCCGCACAAGCGGGCGACAACATCGGCGCATTGTTGCGTGGTGTAGAACGTACTCAAATCGAACGTGGTCAAGTACTTTCTAAACCAGGTACTGTTAAACCTCATACTGAGTTCACTGCTCAAGTATACGTTTTGACTAAAGAAGAAGGCGGACGTCACAAACCTTTCTTCACTGGTTACCGTCCACAGTTCTACTTCCGTACAACTGACGTAACTGGCGTTATTTCTTTACCAGAAGGTACTGAAATGGTTATGCCTGGTGATAACATCACTGTTACTGTATCCCTAATCAATCCAATCGCGATTGAAGAAGGTACACGTTTCGCTATTCGCGAAGGTGGACGTACAGTAGGCGCTGGCGCTGTAGCATCTATCCAAAAATAATTAAATCTTCATTGTGAATCGGAAACGATTTGAAGATTTTAATATAAGCAACATTGTATTGTAACGAAGCAACATTGTACTGTAAACGAAAGACCAAATGAGGCCTGTTTCCTTATAAGGGAGACAGGTCTTATTTTTTTATGTAAATGTTTCAAAAAAGACTTGCATAACTGTTTGTTATCATATACAATAATAAATGTTGTTCTGAGACGTTGCGATGACGTGAGAGGTTACCGACACACCCGGCTCCTTTGCCATGGACGGTATGCCGGAAAATTTTCACTGAGTATGTCCGATACCAAATTGGGCGATAGAAGGAGGGACTAAAAATGGCAAAGCAAAAAATTCGTATTCGTTTGAAAGCATACGATCATAGAATTCTTGATCAATCCGCAGAGAAAATCGTTGAAACAGCTAAACGTTCTGGCGCAGGAGTATCTGGACCAATTCCGCTTCCTACTGAAAAACAGATTATCACTGTTCTTCGTGCGGTTCATAAATACAAGGATTCTCGTGAGCAATTCGAGCAACGTACACATAAACGTTTGATCGATATTGTTAACCCAACTCCACAAACTGTGGATGCATTGATGCGTTTGGACTTACCGTCTGGCGTAGATATCGAAATTAAATTATAATCCACATAGATGTGGTAACACGTAAAATGAAAAGAGGTGTCAACATGAAAGGTATCTTAGGAAGAAAATTGGGTATGACTCAAGTCTTTACTGCGGAAGGTAACGTAATTCCTGTAACGGTTATCGAAGCTGGACCATGTGTGGTTCTGCAGAAGAAAGACCTGGAAAATGACGGATACGAAGCGGTACAAATCGGTTTTGCTGATAAAAAAGCAAGCAGATCTAACAAACCGGAAGCAGGACACGCTACTAAAGCGAATACTGTGCCTAAGCGCTACGTTCGCGAAATTCGCGGTGTTGACCTCGCAAATGTCGAGGTTGGCCAGGAACTCAAAGCAGACTTGTTTGCTCAAGGTGAGTTCGTTGACGTAACGGGTATTTCAAAAGGTAAAGGTTTTGCCGGCGTTATCAAACGTTGGGGCCAAAGCCGCGGACCAATGTCTCACGGTTCCCGTTATCATCGCAGACCAGGTTCAATGGGTTCTATCCAAGCGAACCGTGTACCGAAAGGTAAACGTCTGCCAGGTCACATGGGTCATGATACAGTAACGATCCAACGCCTCGAAGTTATCAGAGTAGATGCTGAACGTAACGTAATTCTCGTTAAAGGCTCTATCCCTGGTGCTAAAAATAGTTATGTAAAAGTAAGAGAAACGGTTAAAAAATAACCAATCAAGAAAGGAGGAACAGGAAATGCCAAAAGTAGCACTTTACAGTATCGACGGTAGCCAAGTTGGCGAAGTTGAATTGAGTGATTCCGTATTCGGTATCGAACCTAACACTCATGTGCTTCATGATGCAGTCATTATGCAACGTGCTTCCCTTCGTCAAGGTAATCACAAAGTAAAAGGACGCTCTGAAGTTCGTGGTGGTGGACGTAAACCATGGAAACAAAAAGGAACAGGACGTGCGCGTCAAGGTTCTATTCGTTCTCCACAATGGAAAGGCGGCGGCGTAGCATTTGGACCGACTCCACGCAGCTATGCTTACAAACTGCCTAAGAAAGTTCGTCGTTTAGCGATCAAATCTGCTTTGTCTTCTAAAGTAGTAGCTAACGAAATCATCGTTTTGGATGCACTAAGCTTTAGCGCACCGAAAACAAAAGAGTTCGCAGCAATTTTAAACAACCTTAAAGTAGATCGCAAAGTATTAATCGTAACTCCTAGTTATGATGATAATGTTGCACTATCTGCTCGTAACATCCCAGGTGTTAAATTCGTTGCAGCTGACGGCGTTAATGTTCTAGACGTACTTACGTACGATAAGCTGATCCTTACTAAGGATGCAGTTCACAAGGTAGAGGAGGTGTTCGCGTAATGAAAGATCCTCGTGATATTATTAAGCGTCCGGTAATTACTGAGCGCACTGCCGAGTACATGAGTGAACTGAAATATGCTTTCGAAGTAGACATTCGTTCTAATAAAACGGAAGTTAAAAAGGCAATTGAAGAAATTTTCAAAGTGAAAGTGTCTAAAGTAAACACTCTTCGCATGCCTGCTAAACCGAAACGTTATGGACGTCATTCCGGCTACACTTCCGAATGGAAGAAAGCTATCGTAACTTTGGCTCCAGAAAGTAAACCGCTTGAGTTTTTTGAATCTGTAGAGTAAGGAGGAATAAACAGTGCCAATTAAAAAGTACAAACCGACATCCCCGGCTCGTCGTAACATGAGTGTTTCTACATTCGAAGAGATTACAACGAACCAACCGGAGAAATCGTTGTTGGCTCCGCTTTTCAAAAGAGCAGGCCGCAACAACCAAGGTAAAATTACAGTTCGTCACCACGGCGGCGGACACAAACGTAAATACCGTATTATTGACTTCAAACGTACTAAAGATGGAATACCAGGTAACGTTGCTACAATCGAGTACGATCCTAACCGTACTTCTAACATTGCTCTGATCCACTATGCTGATGGAGAGAAACGTTATATCATCGCTCCTAAAGGATTAAAAGTTGGAGATCAAATTTTCTCTGGCGTAGGATCTGACATCAAAATCGGTAACTGCCTTCCATTGGAAAACATTCCAGTTGGTACAGTTATTCACAATATCGAATTGAAACCAGGTAAAGGTGGTCAGCTCGTTCGCGCAGCTGGTACGGAAGCTCAATTACTTGGTAAAGAAGAAAAATATGTCTCCATTCGCCTTTCTTCTGGTGAAGTACGTCGCGTACTTAAAGTATGTCGTGCTACAATCGGATCAGTTGGTAATGAAGATCATGAATTGATTAAAATCGGTAAAGCCGGTCGTAATCGCTGGTTGGGCAAACGTCCACAAGTTCGAGGCGTAGTAATGAACCCTAATGATCACCCACACGGTGGTGGTGAAGGTAAAGCTCCAATCGGACGTAAATCTCCAATGTCTCCATGGGGTAAACCTACTCTTGGTTACAAAACTCGTAAAAAAGGTAAGGCTTCCGATCAATACATCATTCGCCGCCGCACGAAGTAAGATTTGTGCTTGAATGCTTGTAAAGTGTGAAGTGACGAAAAGATGAAGGGAGGATTCAACCTATGAGCCGTAGTCTTAAAAAAGGTCCTTTCGTGGACGGGTACTTGCTTAAAAAAGTAGAAGTATTGAACGAAGACGATAAAAAAGTCGTAATCAAAACTTGGTCCCGTCGCTCGACGATTTTCCCACAATTTATCGGACATACATTCGCTGTTTATGATGGTCGCAAACATGTACCGGTATATGTAACGGAAGATATGGTCGGACACAAGCTTGGTGAGTTCGCACCAACTCGTACGTACAAAGGTCATGCTAATGACGACAGAAAAACAAGACGTTAATATATAAGGATTTAAAGTAAGAGAGGAGGTCACGCAATGCAAGCGAAAGCACACGCAAAGTTTGTACGCATCGCTCCGCGTAAAGTTCAATTAGTAGTTGACTTGATCCGCGGTAAGCAAGTTGGAGAAGCGATCGCGATTCTGCGTCATACGCCGAAATCCGCATCCCCAATTGTTGAGAAGCTTCTTAACTCCGCAATTGCCAACGCTGAGTTCATTAGCTCAGAAAAAGAGTTGACTTTTGATGTTAACAACTTGGTAATTTCTCAGGTTTATGTTAACCAAGGACCAACACTAAAACGTTTCCGCCCTCGTGCAATGGGACGTGCAAGTAAAATCAACAAACGCACCAGCCATATTTCTTTGGTGGTAGCTGAAAAATAAGATAGAAGGAGGGAAAACGTGTGGGCCAAAAAGTAAATCCCGTCGGATTACGTGTAGGTATTATCCGTGATTGGGAATCTAAATGGTATGCTGGTAAAGACTTTGGCGATCTTCTTATCGAAGACGTTAAAATCCGTGAATACCTTAAAACCAAACTTAAAGAGTCTGCTGTCTCTCATATCGAAATCGAGAGAGCGGCTAATCGTGTTAACGTAACGATCCATACAGCTAAACCTGGTATGGTTATCGGACGCGGTGGTTCAGAAGTTGAAGTTCTTCGTACACAAGTAACTAAAATTGCTGGTGGCAAAAAAGTTCATATCAACATTTCTGAAATCAAAAATCAAGAGCTTGATGCAATTCTAGTTGCAGAAAGTATTGCACAACAATTGGAACGTCGTGTTTCTTTCCGTCGTGCATTGAAACAAGCAATTCAAAGAACTATGCGTTCAGGCGCTAAAGGAATTAAAACAGCAGTTAGCGGACGTCTTGGCGGTGCTGAAATTGCCCGTTCTGAAGGCTACAGCGAAGGAACTGTTCCACTTCATACGCTTCGTGCCGATATTGACTATGGTACAGCAGAAGCGCATACTACTTATGGTCGTATTGGCGTAAAAGTATGGATTTATCGTGGAGAGGTTCTTCCTACGGCTAAGAAACAAGCTGCTCAGGAAGGAGGCAACTAATCATGTTGGTACCAAAACGTGTAAAACACCGTAAACAACAACGCGGAAGCATGTCAGGTCGCGCTAAAGGCGGTACTGAATTGAACTTCGGAGAATTCGGTTTGCAAGCTACTGAGCCTTCTTGGATCACTAACCGTCAAATCGAAGCTGCTCGTATTGCTATGACTCGTTATATCAAACGTGGTGGTAAAGTATGGATTAAAATTTTCCCGGATAAGCCAATTACTCAAAAGCCTCTTGAGGTTCGTATGGGTAGTGGTAAAGGTAACGTAGAAAAATGGGTTGCCGTTGTTAAACCAGGTAAAATTATGTTTGAACTTGCAGGTGTTTCTGAAGAGATCGCACGTGAAGCTATGCGTCTTGCTTCTCACAAGTTGCCTGTAAAAACTAAGTTTGTGAAACGTGAAGAATTGGGTGGTGAAGCAAATGAAAGCTAATGAATTGCGCAACCTTACCACTGCTGAAATCGAGCAAAAGATTGCTGGTTTTAAAGAGGAACTCTTTAACCTGCGCTTTCAACTTGCTACCGGTCAATTGGATAACCCTACTCGTATCAGCGCTGTGCGTAAACAAATTGCACGTGCTAAAACAGTAGTTCGTGAAAGAGAACTTGGAATCACATCGTAATCCAATATTTGAGAGCTTAAATGCTATCAGCTAGGAAGGAGATTAACTATGAGCGAACGCAATGCCCGTAAAGTACAAGTAGGCAAAGTGGTCAGTGATAAAATGGATAAAACCATCGTTGTTGCTGTAGAAACTTATAAAAAGCATGACTTGTATCACAAACGTATTAAATATACGAAAAAATTCAAGGCTCATGATGAAAATAACACTGCTAAAATTGGTGATGTTGTTAAAATCATGGAGACACGTCCATTATCTAAAGATAAAAACTGGAGATTAGTGGAAGTAGTAGAAGAAGCAATCATCATTTGATGAATGATGCAAACCTGTCTGGAAGGAGGAACTAACAATGATTCAACCATTTACACGTTTGGCTGTAGCCGATAACTCTGGCGCAAAAGAACTTATGTGTATCCGCGTACTAGGTGGTACTGGACGTCGTACAGCTGCAATCGGCGATTTGATCGTTTGTTCTGTAAAACAAGCAACACCAGGCGGCGTTGTCAAAAAGGGTGATGTTGTAAGAGCGGTAATCGTTCGTACAAAGAGTTCCGTTCGTCGTAAAGACGGATCTTACATCGCATTTGATGAGAATGCAGCAGTAGTCGTTAAAGATGACAGAGGCCCTCGTGGTACTCGTATCTTTGGACCAGTTGCTCGTGAATTGCGTGATAAAGACTTCATGAAAATCGTTTCTTTGGCTCCGGAAGTTATCTAAACGATTTGTAAGATATAAAGGCTATGGCCTGAAGTGAGTTATAGGAGGTGTACACAAATGGCGAAAGTGAAAAAAGTGTTGGAATCTCACAACCACAAACTTCACGTGAAAAAAGATGATACGGTTCTTGTAATCAGCGGTAAAGACAAAGGTAAAAAAGGTCGCGTTATCGCAGCGTATCCTCGTGAAAACCGCGTGTTGGTTGAAGGCGTGAATATGATCACCAAACACCAAAAACCAACTCAACTGAATCCGCAAGGAGGACGTGTTGAGCAAGAAGCGCCGATCCACGTTTCGAACGTAATGCACGTTGATCCTAAGGACGGAAAAAAAGTAACCCGTATCGGTTACAAAACATTGGATAACGGCAAAAAAGTTCGCGTAGCTAAACGCTCCGGTGAAACAATCGACTAATACTAATTGTTACGGAAAGGAGGATCTTCCAACATGGCAACAAGAATGAAAGAGCTTTACTTGAATGAAATTTCCCCAGCTTTGGTACAAAAATTCAACTATACAACGGTTATGCAAGTACCGAAAGTTGAAAAAGTTGTTATCAACATGGGTGTAGGTGAAGCAGTATCGAACTCCAAAGTATTGGATTCTGCTGTTAGTGATCTTCAATTGATCTCTGGTCAAAAACCAGTTATCACACGTGCTAAAAAATCTATCGCTGGATTTAAGCTTCGTGAAAACATGCCTATCGGTGTTAAAGTAACACTTCGTGGCGATCGTATGTATTATTTCTTGGATAAATTGTTCAACATTACACTTCCACGTGTACGTGACTTCCGTGGTGTATCTTCTAAAGCGTTCGACGGACGCGGTAACTATACACTAGGTTTGAAAGAACAATTGATCTTCCCTGAAATCGAGTATGATAAAGTAGACAAAGTTCGCGGTATGGATATCGTTATTGTAACGACAGCTAAAACTGACGAAGAGTCTCGTGAATTGCTTACCCAATTGGGAATGCCTTTCGTAAAATAATTATTGAAACGTACAGGGTTCGAATATAAACCCTAGTTCTCCGAAAATATTAGGAGGTGTCAGGCTAAGTGGCTAAAACTTCAATGAAAGTTAAACAACAACGCACACCGAAGTTCAAAGTACGTGCATACACACGTTGCGAACGTTGTGGTCGTCCACACTCGGTATTGCAAAAGTTCAAAATTTGCAGAATTTGCTTCCGTGAATTGGCTCATAAAGGCCAGATCCCTGGTGTGAAAAAAGCAAGCTGGTAAACATTTGATTAAGGGGAAGGAGGTTTACACACATGACTATGTCAGATCCAATTGCTGATATGCTTACTCGTATTCGTAACGCGAACGTTGTGCGTCACGAAACAGTTGAAGTTCCTGCTTCTACAATGAAGAAGCAAATCGCTGATATCCTAAAACGCGAAGGTTTCATTCGTGATGCTGAAGTTGTTGAGGATAACAAACAAGGAATTATCCGTATTTTCTTGAAATACGGTCAAAATAACGAACGTGTAATTACTGGTTTGAAACGTATCAGTAAACCAGGACTTCGTGTTTACACGAAAAGCAATGAAATCCCTCGCGTACTAGGTGGACTGGGAATCGCTATCATCTCTACTTCTAAAGGGGTAGTAACTGATAAAGAAGCTCGTCAATCGAAAAGCGGCGGCGAAGTCGTTTGCTACGTTTGGTAATTAACGTCATATAATAAGGAGGTGCAACTCTATGTCTCGTATTGGCCGCAAACCAATCGAAGTACCAAGTGGTGTTGAAATTAACTTGGATAATACTCAAATTACGGTAAAAGGACCGAAAGGTACGCTTTCCCGTGAGATTCATAAAGATATGAAAGTAAACATCGAAGAGAACGTGATCACAATCGAACGTCCTTCTGATAATAAGACTCATCGTTCCCTGCACGGCACTACTCGTAGTGTAGTAAGTAATATGGTGAGTGGAGTAACTACAGGTTTCTCCAAATCCCTAGAGCTAGTTGGAGTTGGATACCGCGCAAGCAAATCTGGCGACAAAATTGTTCTAAACGTGGGTTACTCTCATCCAGTGGAAATTTCTCCTGAACCAGGCATCGAGTTCGATGTTCCTACAAATACGAAAATCATCGTTAATGGAATCGATAAAGAGCGCGTAGGAGCTTACGCTGCTAAAATCCGTTCCGTACGTGAACCAGAACCATATAAAGGTAAAGGTATCAAGTATGAAGGCGAGCGTATTCTTCGTAAAGAAGGTAAAGCTGGTAAGAAAAAATAAGATAAAGGAATACGTTCCTTTACCTTATGCATGTTGAAGTGAGCCTGTGAAGGCAACGTGAAAGGAGTGAAATGTACAGTCATGATTACAAAAGCAGATAAAAATAAAGCGCGTCTGAAAAGACACCTACGTGTTCGTAAGAACATCACTGGTACTTCTCAACGTCCACGTTTGAACATATTCCGTTCTGCTAAACATATCTACGCTCAATTGATCGATGACGTAGCGGGTGTAACTTTAGTTTCCGCTTCGACTCTTGATAAAGAACTTGCAGATATTAAAAACGGCGGTAGCGTAGAAGCTGCTACTAAAGTTGGCGAATTGGTTGCAAAACGTGCATCTGAAAAAGGGCACACAGCTGTTGTATTTGATCGCGGAGGCTACTTGTATCACGGACGGATTCAAGCCTTGGCAGATGCAGCTCGTGAAGCTGGTCTTCAATTCTAAAACATTGTAAAAAGGAGGTTAACGACTTGCGTATTGATCCAAACACTTTAGAGCTGACTGAAAGAGTTGTAAACATTAATCGTGTAGCTAAAGTAGTTAAGGGTGGACGTCGTTTCAGCTTTAGCGCACTTGTAGTAGTGGGCGATGGTAATGGCTGGGTAGGCGCTGGTATCGGTAAAGCCGGTGAAGTACCTGACGCTATCCGTAAAGGCATCGAAGATGCTAAGAAAAACTTGATTCATGTTCCTATCGTTGGAACAACAATTCCTCACCTTGTTACAGGTAAATTCGGAGCAGGACGTGTATTGTTGAAACCAGCATCCGAAGGTACTGGAGTTATTGCTGGTGGACCGGTTCGTGCTGTATTAGAACTTGCTGGTGTAGGCAATATCTTGACTAAATCTCTGGGTTCTTCGAATTCCATGAACATGGTTAACGCAACGTTGGAAGGCTTGTCTCGTTTGAAACGTGCTGAAGACGTGGCTAAACTGCGTGGAAAATCTATCGAAGAGTTGCTCGGTTAAGGAGGGAACCTCATGGCTAAATTGGAAATTACCCTCGTCCGTAGCGTGATCGGTCGTTCAGAGAAACAACGTACTACTGTTAAAACACTAGGACTACGTAAAATGAATCACTCAGTAGTTCAAAACGATAATGCTGCTATGCGCGGTATGATCAAACAAGTACAACATTTAGTATCTGTAAAAGAAATCGAAGGTTAATTGATTAAAAATTAACCTATTATTAATAAGGAGGTGCAACGAACGATGAAATTGCATGAGCTTTCACCAAGCCCAGGTTCACGCAAGGAACGCAAACGTGTAGGTCGCGGTCCAAGTAGTGGTACTGGTAAAACATCGGGTCGTGGTCACAAAGGACAAAACTCTCGTTCAGGCGGGGGCGTTCGTCCAGGATTTGAAGGCGGACAAAACCCATTGTATCGTCGTTTGCCTAAACGCGGATTTGTTAACCCTACTCGTAAAGAATATGCACTCGTAAACATCGAAGATTTAAACAGCTTTGCTGCTGATACAGAAGTAACTCCTACGTTCTTGATGGAACAGGGAATCGTTAAAAATGCAAGAAGCGGAATTAAAATTCTTGGTAATGGCGACATCACTGTGAAATTGACTGTAAAAGCGAATAAGTTCTCTCAATCTGCGGTAGAGAAAATCGAGGCTGCCGGCGGTAAAACCGAGGTGATCTAATGTTCAAGACCCTAAAGAATATATGGCGGGTTGAGGATCTTAGAAATCGGATTATCTTTACCTTGCTGGTGCTCATTGTCTACCGTATCGGTGCGTTTGTACCGGTTCCGGGTGTAGACAAAAGTGTATTCCAGTCTGCTAACGCTCAAGGTAAAGAATTGTTCGGTCTTCTAAATACTTTCTCAGGGGGAGCTTTGGGGCATTTCTCCATTTTTGCCCTTGGGATCATGCCGTATATCACTGCATCCATTATAGTTCAACTATTATCTATGGATGTCATTCCGAAATTTGCGGAATGGGCCAAACAAGGGGAACACGGTAAAAAGAAACTGGCACAGATTACCCGGTATGGTACTGTTATTCTGGGTCTTATCCAAGCCTTTGGTACATCGATCGGTTTCAACCGTTTATACAATGCAGAAATGATTCCTAACGCTACGGCGGTAGATTACATCATTATTGCTATTGTGTTAACGGCAGGTACATCATTCTTGATGTGGCTTGGGGAACAAATCACTGAAAAAGGAATCGGTAACGGTATTTCGATCATCATCTTCGCTGGTATTGTTGCAGCTATGCCGCAGCATATCCGTGATATGGTTCAATCGGATTTCCTTCAACAAGGTCAGACATTCTTTAATGTTGCGAAGTTAGCCATCGTTGTTATCGTCGTGATTTTCATCGTTGTCGGAGTTATATTTATCCAACAGGGTATCCGTAAAATTCCAGTACAATATGCAAAACGCGTTGTAGGTAACAAAATGTATGGTGGACAGAACACACATATTCCGTTGAAAGTTAACTCAGCGGGTGTTATCCCTGTTATCTTTGCCGTTTCATTGCTACAATTTCCGATTATTATAGCAAGCTTCTGGTCTACTCATATCTGGGCAAAATGGATTACTGCAAACTTGTGGTATGACAAACCGCTTGGTATGGTACTGTATGTTATAATGATCATAGGTTTTACTTTCTTCTATACATTTGTGCAAATGAATCCTACGCAAATGGCAGATAATATGAAAAAGAATGGTGGATATATCCCGGGTGTTCGTCCAGGTAAGCCAACGGCTACTTATTTGACTCGTGTTATGACTCGTTTGACCATGACAGGATCATTATTCCTTGCGGTCATCTCGGTATTACCAGTATTCTTAGGAGCTATTTCAGGTTTGCCACAATCTGTGCAAATCGGCGGTACATCGCTTCTTATCGTAATCGGGGTTGCACTTGATACGATGAAAACGATCGAAAGCCAGCTCATTAAACGCCATTACAAAGGTTTTATCAATAAATAGACGGCAGGTTCCGGCTGGGACAAGTCATGCTTGTTCACACCGGCGCCTTTCCGTGCTGTTCTTGCAGCATTAGTCTTAGGGGGAGTGACATTACGTGAACATCATATTCATGGGGCCTCCGGGAGCAGGAAAAGGAACACAAGCAGCAGTGATTGTGAAAGAGCTAGGTATTCCTCATATTTCTACAGGCGATGCATTTCGTCTAGCGATCAAACAGGAAACTCCAATTGGAGTAAAAGCCAAAGAGTTCATCGATCAAGGTTTACTTGTACCGGATGACGTAACGAACGGAATCGTGGAAGAGCGTCTTGCTCAGCCCGATTGTAAAAAAGGTTTCTTGCTTGACGGTTTTCCAAGAACTTTAGCTCAAGCTGAAGCGTTGGATAAAATGCTGGCAGCAATGGAGCGTAAGCTGGACCACGTGATCAATTTAAAAGTAGACCTTAACAAATTGCTTGTTCGGATTACCGGACGACGTATTTGCAAAACTTGTGGAGCTACTTACCATATTGAATTCAATCCGCCGAAGCAAGAAGGCGTATGCGATATTGATGGTGGTGAACTTTATCAACGTGCTGATGATAACGAAGAAAGCGTAGGAACGCGTCTGAATGAGTATCATACGAAAACAGAAGCGCCACTTATTGCTTACTACGGTGATCAAAAGCTATTGAGAGAGATTGATGGCGATCAAAGTATTGATGCGGTATCTAAGGATATTGTTTCATTGCTTAGAGGTTAAGCAGAATGATCATTTGCAAATCCGAAACAGAACTAGGATTTATGCGGGAAGCAGGGCGAATTGTAGCTGAGACGCATCGTCTAATCAAGCAAGCGATCGAGCCAGGTATTACGACCGAACATCTTGATCAGATTGCAGACCGTTATATTCGCAGTCAAAATGCCTTACCGTCATTCAAAGGATACAATGGTTTTCCTGCCAGCATTTGTGCTTCGGTTAATGAGCAATTAGTTCATGGATTCCCGAATAAACGCAAATTGCAAGAAGGCGACATCGTTACACTTGATATTGGTGCTGAATACCGAGGTTATCATGGAGATTCTGCATGGACTTATCCGGTAGGACAGATTTCTGATGATGCAAAAAAACTTTTGGAAGTAACTGAAGGTTCTTTGTATGCAGGACTTGAACTGGTCAAGCCAGATGTACGCTTGTTTACAATATCGCATGCGATACAGCGTTTTATTGAAGATGCCGGTATGTCTGTCGTACGTGAATACGTAGGACATGGTATCGGAGCGAAGCTGCACGAAGCCCCTCAAATTCCAAACTATGGAGTTGCGGATCGCGGACCGAGGCTGAAGCCGGGAATGGTTCTGGCAATCGAGCCGATGGTAAATGCCGGCAAGCAACATGTCAAAACGCTTGAAGACAAATGGACAGTAGTTACTGTTGATGGCTCATTATGTGCCCATTTTGAACATACAGTTGCGGTTACACCAGACGGTATGGAAATTTTCACAAAACTAAACTAAATGCGTAGGTGATTCTTGTGAAAACAACAATGAACCCGCAGGTCGGTCAAATTGTGAAAGTGTTAAAAGGTCAGGGAGCTTCTCAACCTGCTGTTATCATTGCAGTACCGGATGAAAAGTTTGTTTATATCGCCGACGGGAACAAACGAAAGTTTGACCAGCCGAAGAAGAAGAATCTGCTTCATCTGGAGCTAATGCCGGTGATTAGCAGCGAAGTAGTAAACAGTTTGCAAGAAAGCGGTCGGGTCACGAACGGGAAATTGCGCTATGCAGTTACCAAGTTCTTGGAATCTGCCGAAAACAATGTTGAACAGAAAGGAGACTGACTGTGGCCAAGGAAGATGTTATTGAGGTAGAAGGCGTGGTTCTTGAACCCTTGCCAAATGCAACGTTCAAAGTTGAATTAGAGAATGGTCATCAGATTCTCGCTCACGTTTCTGGAAAGCTACGGATGCACTTTATCCGTATTTTGACTGGAGATAAAGTAGTTGTACAATTGTCACCTTATGATTTGACAAAAGGTCGTATAACTTACCGCAAATAGACACTTTAACACTAATCTATGTTATAATAGATGTTTATGAAATCATTGCTTGTCAGCAGATACAATGATTACAAGTAAGTTTTACGGACGTAAAACTTGAGGAGGTAATTAACATGAAGGTAAGACCTTCTGTAAAACCCATCTGCGAAAAATGCAAAGTCATTCGCCGCAAAGGGAATGTAATGGTAATTTGTGAGAATCCTAAACACAAACAAAAACAGGGATAATTATCTAGGGGGTGTAGCGTAAAATGGCACGTATAGCTGGCGTGGATTTACCACGTGATAAACGCGTTGAGATCGCCTTGACATATATTTTCGGAATCGGTAAAACGACTTCCCAGAAAATTCTGAGTGATACTGGTATTGACCTGAACACTCGTGTCCGCGATCTTACAGAAGATGAAGTTGGAAAATTGCGTGAAGTAATTGGTAGTACTAAAGTTGAAGGTGATCTTCGTCGTGAGATCTCTCTAAACATTAAGCGTCTAATCGAAATCGGATGTTACCGTGGTGTTCGTCACCGTCGTGGATTGCCGGTTCGTGGACAACGTACTAAAACTAATGCTCGTACACGTAAAGGTCCTCGTCGTACTGTAGCGAACAAGAAGAAGTAAGGGGGGTATAACACACAATGGCTAAAGCTAAAAAAGTCGTACGTACAAAACGTCGTGACCGTAAAAATATTGAATCTGGCGTGGCGCACATCCGTTCCACGTTTAATAATACGATCGTTACAATTACGGACCCTCATGGTAACGCGATTTCCTGGGCGAGCTCAGGCGGTCTAGGTTTCAGAGGATCTCGTAAGTCTACTCCATTCGCAGCGCAATTAGCAGCTGAAACAGCAGCTAAAGCAGCAATGGAACACGGTATGAAAGCCGTTGAGGTTATGGTTAAAGGTCCAGGAGCTGGACGCGAAGCAGCAATTCGTTCTTTGCAAGCAGCTGGTCTTGAAGTTAACCTAATCAAAGATGTAACGCCAATCCCGCATAACGGATGCCGTCCACCAAAACGTCGCCGCGTATAATTGAAGCATGTCTCTTCATTTTGTAGTATAATTCCCGGCAAAGGTAAAGATCCGTTTACTGGGTATACTACTGCATGTCTATTTGTAAGTATTCAGCGACAGTTTCACAGGAGCGACGTTTTGAAGGAGGGATATTGCAGTGATAGAAATCGAAAAGCCGAAAATTGAGACCGTAGATGTAAATGATGAAGGTAACTATGGTAAATTCATCATTGAACCGCTCGAACGTGGTTATGGCACAACACTTGGCAACTCACTTCGTAGAATTTTGTTATCTTCTCTTCCGGGAGCAGCAGTAACATCTGTTCAAATCGATGGTGTATTGCATGAGTTCTCAACGGTTCAAGGTGTGATGGAAGACGTTACAGAAATCATTCTGAACCTCAAGGCCCTTTCGCTTAAGATCCACTCTGATGAAGAAAAAGTGTTGGAGATTGATGCGGAAGGAGAAGGGGCGATCACTGCAGGAGATATCCGTGCAGACAGTGATGTTGAAATCCTGAATCCGGATCTTCATATCGCCACTTTAGCTCCAGGTTCTAGACTTCACATGCGTATTTTTGCAAATCGTGGTCGTGGCTATGTTGCTGCAGATAAGAATAAACGTGATGATCAACCAATTGGTGTCATTCCTGTAGATTCTATCTATACTCCGATTTCCCGCGTTAACTATGGCGTGGAAAATACTCGTGTAGGTCAAGTAACGAACTATGACAAGCTAACTATTGAAATCTGGACGGATGGTAGCATTCGCCCTGAAGAAGCAGTTAGTCTGGGCGCTAAAATTTTGACTGAGCATTTGATGTTATTTGTTGGTCTAACTGACGAAGCAAAGGATGCTGAAATCATGGTCGAAAAAGAGGAAGATAAAAAAGAGAAAGTGCTCGAGATGACTATCGAAGAGCTTGATCTCTCTGTACGTTCTTACAACTGCTTGAAACGTGCTGGTATTAATACCGTACAAGAGCTAACTACGAAATCCGAAGACGATATGATGAAAGTCCGCAACTTGGGCCGCAAATCGCTTGAGGAAGTTCAAGAGAAGCTTGAAGAATTAGGATTAGGACTTCGTCAAGAAGACTAATCATTTAATAGTGTAATGAAGGAGGGAAAAACAACATGGCATACCAAAAATTGGGTCGTAACTCCAGCGCTCGTAAAGCTTTGTTTCGTGACCTGGTAACTGACCTGTTCTTGTATGAGCGTATTCAAACGACTGAAGCTAAAGCGAAAGAAGTTCGTTCTATCGCTGAAAAACTGATCACCCTTTCTAAACGTGGAGATCTTCATGCTCGTCGTCAAGTAGCTGCTTATGTTCGTCGCGAGTCTCTCGATGGTGGACAAGATGCTATCCAAAAATTGTTTTCTGATTTAGCAACTCGCTATGCAGAGCGTCCAGGTGGATACACTCGTATTCTTAAATTAGGACCTCGTCGCGGCGATGCTGCACCTATGGTTTATCTTGAATTGGTAGACCGCGCGTAACATGCAGATGAGGAAAGGGTGGACAGGGTCAACAGATTCTGACAAAACCCTTTTTTTCTCTGTTTGGAACATGCAGTGTTTGAGGATAATGAGGGAGGGAGCTCCATTAGGGGCTCCCTTGCTTTGTATAAAAGGTGAGGATATATGAGGAATCTTTGTATGACTGTCAATTATGATGGAACTAGATATAACGGATTTCAGACCCAACCGGACGGAAATACGATTCAGGATCATTTAGAAAAAGCAATTGCCTCGATCATTAGAGAAAAACCAAAGATTCATGGCTCAGGTCGTACAGATGCAGGTGTACATGCGATTGGACAAGTCTTTCATTTCTTGACTGAATCAACTGTCCCAGCAGAACGTTGGCCACTTGCTTTAAATGGTCGCTTGCCCAAAGATATTATTGTTACAAATGCGCGCGAGGTTCATTTGGACTTCCACTCACGGCGCTCAGCCAAACGAAAAACATATCGATACACGATTAACGCTAATCAATATCCAGATGTTTTTCTAAGGCATATGCAATTACATCATCCAGGCAAACTGAATATTGAAGCAATGCGTGAAGCTCTTTCCCACTTTATAGGTACTCATGACTTCACAACCTTTGCTTCAAAACATTCTGAAAAGCAAAGTCATATCCGTACAATCTACGAAGCACGATTGGAAGTAGATTATTCTATGACCCGTCCTGATACAAGAGACCAAGGTATTCTACACTTTTATATAACGGGCAGTGGATTTTTACAGCATATGGTACGTATTATTATGGGGACACTGGTACAAGTGGGAGAAGGTAAACACGCACCAGATGCTATTTCTAATATGATTGCTGCGGAGGATCGTAGTGAGGCAGGACCAACTGCAGTCAGCAAAGCGTTGACGATGTGGGGGGTTCACTATGAGGAGTTTAATACATAGTAAAATTTCAAAGCAAATGCCTACGAAATTTTTTCTAGAAAAACTTCAAATAGTTCTTGCTTAACGTGTTTTTATGCTGTAAAATAAAGTTTGTGTTTTCTTAAGGCTATCCCACAGCCCCATTAAGAATAACACCACCTAAAATTTTTAATCCATCACTTAATAACTATGTAACACTGTGTACTAACAACACTAACTCAAGAACGAAGATATATGAGAATATACCGTAATGATATATTTTCAAAAGCACACTAAGGAGGAACTTTTCATGCGTACGACGTACATTGCCAAGCCAAGTGAAGTAGAACGCAATTGGCACATTATCGATGCTGAAGGCAAAACGCTTGGTCGTTTGGCTAGTGAAGCAGCAGCACTTATTCGCGGCAAACACAAACCACAATTTACCCCTCATGTAGACGGTGGAGATTTCGTTATCGTAATCAATGCTGACAAAATCCACTTGACTGGTAAAAAATTGCAAGACAAAAAATACTACCGTCACTCAATGCATCCAGGTGGTCTTAAAGTTACCACTGCTGATGAAATGCTTAAAAACAAACCAGAACGTGTAATCGAATTTGCAGTTCATGGTATGCTTCCAAAAACTCGTATGGGTAACCAAATGAAGTTAAGATTGAAAGCATATGCTGGCGTAGAACACCCACATGCAGCACAAAAACCGGAAGTTTACGAACTTCGCGGCTAATTAAAAGGAGGACAGTTTCATGGCACAAGTACAATACTATGGGACAGGTCGTCGTAAACATTCGGTAGCACGTGTTCGCCTTGTACCGGGTGAAGGACGCATTGTCATCAATAAACGCGACATCAATGAATATTTCGGTTTAGATACACTTAAACTGATCGTTAAACAACCACTTAACTTGACAGAAACAATCGGAAGCTACGATGTAATCGTATTGGCTCACGGTGGTGGTATTTCTGGTCAAGCAGGAGCAATCCGTCACGGTATCTCCCGTGCATTGCTTAAAGCTGATCCTGAACTTCGTGGATCTTTGAAAAAAGCTGGATTCCTGACTCGTGACCCTCGTATGAAAGAGCGTAAAAAATACGGTCTTAAAGCAGCACGTCGCGCACCTCAGTTCTCCAAACGTTAATATTCCTTGTATATCAAGGTTTACAAAGACCTCTTACCAGAAATGGTTGGAGGTTTTTTTGTGTTTAAAAGAAACGTGACCACATTTTGACCACCATTTTATATGTGTATAACCCTGTGTACAATCATAAATATTAATAGCAATTAAAATTAAATATAGAATCAGCTGTACAAGATTGTGAATAACTTGTGATTAACTCCAAAAATACTATTGAATCCTCAACCATTAAGTACTATAATATACATAATTCTTAGTTGTTTAGTCGGCTTTAATTTGAATCCTTTTAAAAGTGTAGTCATTTACTGAAGGTACTTAAAACCAAAATGGTAAAATGAATTCCAAAGATGGGGGAACTAAATATGAATCTGTTGGAAAAAGAAGAGTTAGCTCGAGTAAAAGCGGAAGAGTTAGAACATGCTACAGCTGAACAAGTCATCCGTTGGGCTGTGGATAATTTTGAAAGTCTTACTTTTGCTTGTAGTTTTGGAGCAGAAGATGTAGTCATTGTGGATATGTTACAGAATATCAGCCCGTCCACTGATATTTTCTATTTAGATACTGATTTCCATTTTAAAGAAACCTATGAGACTCGTGATCGTATGATTGAGCGTTATGGTATGGAATTTGTTAAAGTAGCTCCAAAGCTGACTCCTGAAGAACAAGCTGCTGCTCATGGAGAATCGCTATGGACTGTCGATCCTAATGCTTGCTGCAATATTCGCAAAGTAGAACCTTTAACTCGGATATTATCTCAATATGATTCATGGATTACGGGTATTCGGCGTGACCAAGCACCCACTCGTGCAAATGCTAAAAAGATCGAATATGATTCCAAATTTGGTTTGATGAAGTTTAACCCTATTGCAGATTGGACTTCTGAAGAGGTATGGCAGTATATTCGAGATAACGATATTATTTATAATCCTCTGCATGATCAACATTACCCTAGTATTGGTTGTGAACAATGCACACGTCAGGTTATGCCAGGCGAAGATCCTCGTGCTGGACGTTGGGCCAATTCGGATAAAACAGAATGTGGATTACACAAATAATTCAACATTATGACTAACATAGATAATCTCAGCCGATCAAGTGATTTTTAGCATTTGGTCGGCTTCATGTATACTTAGACAGATAGATTTTATAGCATACACATTTATGATGAGACAGGAGCGATTACAGAATGACAACAATTTTGCCACATGGGGGTCAATTGGTTCAGCGTATTGTAAAAGAGGAAGAGCGCGATCAGTTATTGGCTCAAGCTCAACAGTGGAAACAAATTCCTATCAATACATGGACTATCTCCGATCTTGATCTTATAGGTGTAGGAGCCTTTTCGCCACTTGAAGGATTTATGGAAGAAGCAGATTATCATTCTGTTCTCGAAAATATGAGATTATCAAATGGAACAGTATGGAGTATTCCAATTACACTTGCTTTAGATGAATCTATTACTTCCACTCTTCAAATAGGTGAGCAAGTAGCATTAGTAGGAGAGCAGGATGGAGTGATCTACGGTACATTAGAGGTACGTAGCATCTATACAGTAGATCAACAACAAGAAGCGGTGAAAATCTTTAAAACAGATGATCCTGAACATCCAGGGATACAAAAATTATTCAGTCGTTCTTCGATCTATGTAGGAGGACCTATTCAAGTATTAAAACGTCCTCAACCTGAAAAGTTCGGTGAGTTTTATTTTGATCCTGAACAAACCAGAAAGATTTTTGCAGATAAAGGATGGAAAACAGTCGTCGGTTTCCAAACTCGTAACCCTGTGCATCGTGCTCATGAATATATTCAAAAGAGTGCAATGGAGATTGTAGATGCATTATTTTTGAATCCATTGGTAGGTGAAACAAAGTCAGATGATGTACCTGCGAATGTACGGATGCGTAGTTATTTAGTTCTTTTAGAAAATTACTATCCAAAAGATCGTGCCTTTTTAGGAGTATTTCCAGCAGCAATGCGTTATGCAGGACCAAGAGAAGCCATATTCCATGCAATGGTTCGCAAAAATTATGGATGTACACACTTTATTGTTGGTCGCGACCACGCGGGTGTAGGTGACTACTATGGAACGTATGAAGCTCAAGAGATTTTCACTAACTTTACGGCAGAGGAATTAGGAATTACTCCACTATTCTTTGAACATAGCTTTTTCTGTACCAAATGCGGTAACATGGCATCGAGCAAAACTTGCCCGCATCCTAAAGAAAACCATTTAACTCTTTCCGGCACAAAAGTGAGAGCATTACTAAGAGATGGTCAATGCCCTCCACCGGAATTTACCCGTCCAGAAGTAGCAGAAGTATTAATTGAAGGTATGGCAGAACATAACAAACTCTAAATTAGTCACTATGTATTCCAAGCCGTTTTACTTTAGTCATGCGATCATGATTTGAAGTAAAACGGTTTTTTTGTATGAGAAACGAAGCTGATCGATGTAGAAACATTTTATTTATACTTTTATGGTGTACGATTCGCGAATCAATAATATAAAATGGTATAATATAACGTATTGTTGCATTAGCGCATGGTTGTCTTTATAACGATATATTCAATCTAACCACATAAGGAGTGCACCTCATATGTTATCAAGAGACTATGTTTTGGAATTATTAAGTACGGTTACAGATCCGCAGTACGAATTTCCTCTATTGGAAATGCAATTTATTCGCGATGTTATGATCAAAGATACCAGAATTTCATTAACTGTAGTGGGTATTGAATTAGGTCAAGAATATAAAGATGCTATAGAGCAATCGATTCGAGCTGCTCTTAAAATTGTTGAACCGATTGACCTACATATTCGTTTCAGAGCCCCTTCTGAGCTTGAAATGGCTACAGTACGTCAATTACTATCTCCAGACACAGAAGAAGCACTACCGCCTGAATCTGAGACGCACAAAGGTCATGCAGCAGGTCTAGAGGAGCTTCCTATCATTCATCAGAATTCCGGTGTACGTTTTATCGCTGTAGCTAGTGGTAAAGGTGGCGTCGGTAAATCTACTGTTACAGTAAATTTAGCAACTGCATTAGTCCGCCAGGGAAAAAGAGTAGGCATTATTGATGCTGATATTTACGGATTCAGTATTCCAGACATGATGGGAATAGAAGAAGGCCCTACTGTAGAAGAAGGACGTATTCAACCGGTAGAACGATTCGGCGTTCAAGTAATGTCGATGGGATTCTTTATTCGAGAAAATAATCCTGTAATCTGGCGTGGACCGATGCTGGGTAAAATGCTTCGTCAGTTTTTTGCTGATGTGGACTGGGCTCCATTGGATTATATGTTACTAGATCTACCTCCAGGAACAGGGGATGTAGCATTGGATGTACATCAGATTCTTCCACAAAGTAAAGAAATACTGGTAACTACTCCACATGCAACAGCAGCATTTGTAGCAGCACGTGCGGGAACGATGGCATTACAGACCGATCATGAGATTCTGGGTGTTGTCGAAAATATGTCTTACTACCAAGCAAGAGATGGACAGAAAGAGTATGTCTTCGGTAGAGGGGGCGGTGGACAGCTTGCAGAAACACTGCATACTGAACTACTAGCTCAAATTCCGTTAGGCGCACCAGACAATTTACCAACAGATCCTGACTTTTCACCTTCTGTATACAAAGAAGATAGTGAAATTGGTCAACTATATAATGAGTTAGCTCTAAAAGTAATTGAGAAACATGGCTAAACCTCAATACTAATAAATATAGGATTGATCTCAATAACCGATAGATAGAGAGGAAGGCGTATCATACCTTGCTCTCTATTTTTATCTATTTACCAAATTGTGTTTTGAAGGAGTAGAATATATGGCTTCATTGTTTTCATTGCGTACTTTTTGGCGTGATCTTAAATCTAACAAATCAATGTTATTGGTTTCTACCATTCTGTTTGCAGTAGGAATTGTAGCAGGAATCTTATTAGTAGAACCATTGGGTAACTATTTAAGAGAACAACTTCAGCAACTACAAGTAGTCAAAGAGCAGCTTAACCAAGGACAGCATGTAGAACTTAACTATTTTGTGTTTATCTTTCTAAACAATGCGATCAAAAGTGTTCTTATTATTTATTTAGGAATATTTATAGGCATCATTCCAGTAATCTTTTTAGTTATGAACGGAATGATTATTGGATTTTTACTACGTACCTATGATATGCAGGGACAGGATGTAGTGACTTTAATAGTTAAAGGATTATTACCACATGGAATCTTTGAGATTCCTGCTATTCTTATCGCCGCCGCTTATGGTCTGAAATTTGGTAAATTGGTATTGGATAGTCTAACCACATGGAGTCCAGCAGGAAGAGTACAACTCAGAGTAGCTTGGAAACAGTTTATGAGATCTACAATCACAGCTTCATTTTGGCTAGTCATTATTCTTTTTGTAGCAGCGATTATAGAGAGTACGGTAACATTCTGGTTAATGCAGGCTTAGTTATTTACAAAAAATCACATACAAACAGTTACAAGTATGCCTAATTAGGTTAATTCATCACTATCCAGAAGGCTGTTATTGTAGGTAATTGGATTGAGATTGATACATCTACAGATAGCAGCCTAATAGATATACTGTGAGGAGTTACAATCTAGGGAGGATATTCATATGCTTGGAATGTTATTAAACGATAAAGAATGTAAAGAGATGGCTTATGTATTACGTAAAGAATTAGATGAAATGTTATTCGATCTAAGTGATCAACGTCTAAATCAGGATATACGCAAATCAATTGATAAAAGATACAAAACGATTTTTCAAATGTATGCACGTTTTGCACCACAAAAGGAACTATCTAAATATGTACGAAACGGACGCTACAAAGAGACTAATAATTAAATTGTAAAAAACTATTGACGTAATCTATAAATATATGATAAATTAATTCTCGCACTGTTTTTAATGTTTAAAAGTGTTGAACGCAATGAAAGAGATTAACAAATTTCAACATTGCAGATCACTTGAAAAAAAGATTGAAAAAAGTGTTGACGAAATGAAATGAGCATGATATATTATAAGAGTTGCTGATGCGATAACGCGTCGGTGCACAAAAGCAAAATAAC